>JADKCF010000001.1 GCA_016714765.1 Saprospiraceae bacterium
CGGTATCAGCAGACCCATCAAAAGAGTGGCGATCAATAGTTCGCACATTGGTGTTACCTTACAAGTCAAAGTTTCTTTGAGAGGGTGTGGAAACTCCTGCTGGGGTGATGCAACTATCGAGGATAAACTCAAACCGGTAGTGGCAACATGTCCATGCGAACCTCGTATCACTGAGTTTACAGGAATCATTTATGGTTCTACTCCTACATATGAAAGACCTCAGGGATCCATATGTACCGGTGGAGCTGGATCATTTACCACTACGGATTATACGGTATTTCAGTTTGCAGTGCAGGCTACAGGAGTTGTGAATATCAATCTTGGTCAGACCAGCGCGATGTTTAATTTATATTCCGGTTCATTCAATCCTTCGACTCCGTGTAATAATTTAGTAAGTAATGGTATTAATACCAGAACTTTTTCTGGAAACCTGATGGCTGGTACCAATTATTTTCTAGTTGTATCTTCCATCGGAAATTTAAGTGCTGCCAGCAATGTGATAGTCAATTCACTGACGATAGGCAGCCCTACTACGGAGATCAAATCTTCAGTAAGTGGTTCTATCTGTATCTTCGAGTGTAACCAGGAATCTAATATCTTAGGTCAAACAGCCGCAAACGCTACTTCAAGACCTACTTTTAGGGATGCTTGTGGTGGCACACTTACTTACAGTAAAGTGGATTCTGTCACCAACCTAAGTTGCAACGATCCTTACAGCAAAATAATCAAAAGATATTGGACAGCAAAAGATGCCAGTGGTAATACATCAGATACAAAAGTACAGTATTTTTACATTGAGAGACTCTCGATTGCTGATGTAAGTTGTCCTGCAAACTGGATCATGGAATGCGGCACACCATTTGCAAAATTGCCTAACGGTGCTCCTACTCCTGCTGTCAGTGGTCAGCCACAAATCATGGGTTGTCAGAATGTTCAGATGTATTATGATGATGTGGTTTTTGATCTTTGTGGACCGGGTATCAAAGTCTTGAGACAATGGACCATATTGGACTGGTGCTCTGGAGAAGACAAAGTTTGTTCTCAAACCATAAAAGTAGAGGATACCTTTGCTCCATGGATTGATGTTGATCAGCTTTTTAATTCTCCAATATGCTTTTACGGTCCTGGCGAAATGGGTGCTCTTGGAAGCCCGAAACCGTCTGTACAAATATTAAGTACAGACGCCAATACATGTTTAGGAAAACCATGGACCATAGCAAAACCTTCACTTTTAAGTGATGATTGTTCTGCACAGAGCACCTTATCCTGGTATGTAAAATTTAAAAAAAGTAATGGATCTTGTGTGGATCCGGATGAGGTTTTACCATTCATAACCTCTGATGCGACAACTTCAGTTTTGGGTACTCCTGGCGCTTCCAATTATAGAATTGAAGGCCTTCCTTTGGGAAGAACCTGGATTAGATATTATGCATTGGATGAGTGTGGTAATGAGAGGACAGTTACTGTAGAAATAGATGTAGTTGATTTGACTCCACCTACGGCCATATGTGAAGACCAGACTGTCGTGTCACTTGATGACAGCGGTTGGGCAGAACTTTATGCTGAGTCACTCGATAATCATAGTACAGACAATTGTGGTCCAATCACCAAATACGAAATAAAACGTAAAACAACTACCTGCGCCGGGTATGCAGCTGATTTAAACTTTGGTCCTAAAGTTAGATTCTGCTGTGCAGACGTTACTGCACCGGTTTCTTATGTCGAAGTTGTACTCAGAGTGTATGATGCTGCCGGCAATTATAATGAATGTGAAACCACAGTTAAAGTTCAGAATAAAAGAGCACCAGCGATCATATGTCCGGGTGATAAAACACTTATCTGCAATGACGCTAAAATAGCTGCATGGGCTACAGAGAATACAAGATTTGACACTGTGTTTTTTGGCAAGCCTTCAGTATCGGGTATATGCAGTGACCTGAAATTTGGAAGCCGCATAATTTCCAATACTATCAATGCAAAGTGTGGAACAGGAGTGATTACAAAAGAGTGGTTCTTATTGCTCTAACCCTTCTATGAAGTGTTCTCAAAAATTGACAGTGACCTCACCGGCATTCTCATCATCTATGGTTGTGTTTCCGGGTACCATCACTTTGCCTACATGTGATATAGACAAAGCTACACCTGACATACTTAACAGTAAGCCAATTGTCACCAATACAAGTTGCAGAGACATAGGTATTTCATTTACAGATCAGGTATTTCCCAATGTTTCAGAAGCATGTATCAAAATATTAAGAACCTGGAGAGTCATTGACTGGTGTACTTATCAGGGTAGTCAGGTAGTGGCAGAGCAAGTGCAGACCATCAAGCTTACAGGTTCTGGCGCAGCTACTTTTACAGGCTGTTCTCATCAGGTACATGTTGCAGATCCAGCCAAATGTGACAAGGAGGTTACTCTTTCAGCTAATGCTACAGATGATTGCACTGATCCAGAGGATCTGAAATATACTTGGTCACTTGACCTGGACAAAAATGGCTCAACAGATTTCAGTGGAACTGGAAAAAGTTTTACAAGAGTACTGCCAAAAGGTATACACAAAGTGACTTTTACAGTGATAAACAGATGTGGTACACCTACCAGTTGTATGTATGAAGTTACCATCCAAGCTACCAAGAAACCTACACCGGTTTGTTTAAGGGAAGTAGTTTGGGTTATGGATCCAAGCCGTATGACAGAAATATGGGCCAGCGACTTTAATTTAAAGAGCGAGAATAATTGTGGTGATGACAGCAAACTTAAGTTTTCATTCAATGCTGAAGGAACACAGTTTATCCAGAAAAATTCATTTTGTGCTGATATTCCGAATGGTCAGGTAGCCAGAATTCCGTTGAAAATGTATGCCATAGACGAGAGTGGAAATTTTGATTTCTGTGAAGTTACTTTAATACTTCAGGATTCACCACTTACAAATGCTTGTACCGACAATCCGACACTTTTACCTACAGTGGCTGGACGTATCGCAACTGAGACTAATGAAGGTATAGATAATATCGAAGTGGGATTGACCAATATGGTCAGCACTACCGAATTGAAGGAGATGACACAAAACCATGGTGAGTATAAATTCAAAGGCGTTGATGTTTTTGATCCTAAAACAATAGGAGCATATAAGAATACTGACATTCTGAATGGTGTATCTACACTGGACCTTGTCTTGATACAAAGGCATATCCTGGGTGTTCAGAAGATAGAGTCTCCATACAAATTACTTGCTGCTGACGTCAACAATTCAAGAACCATCACTGCAAGTGACCTTGTCAACCTTAGAAAATTGATTTTGGGCATAACGCTGGATTTTGAAAATAATACATCATGGAGATTTGTACCTACACAATATGTGTTTCAGGATGCTACATATCCTTTTGACTTCCCGTCAAAAATCAATTTGGATTCAATCTTTGAAGATAAATCTAATGTGAATTTTACGGCTATCAAAGTCGGAGATGTCAACAGCAGCGCAATAGCTAACATCAATCAGTCTTCTACTGAAAGAAGAGCAAGCAATGCACTTTTTGTAGCTGATAAAAAAGGATTTGAAGCAGGAAAGCTGGTAAAATACGAAATCAAAGCAGGTGATGCCATGGAGATCATGGGAGGTCAGTTTGCACTCCAGTTTGATGCTGATAAACTAAGTTTCTCGGGCATCAAAGGAGGGGCATTCGATATCAAATCCCAGCACTTCAATGCCTTGCATGCTGCTAACGGTCAACTTTCATTCAGTTTCGATGCTCCTGAAGGGATTTCGTTAAAAGCTGACGATGTGTTGTTTACAATAGAATTTAAATCTTCTGCCTCAGGCAATACTACTTCAGTGAAACTTGATCCAAGTGGAATTAGTGCAGAAATATATGAAATGGATGCATCAGTGAGAGCTATGCACCTGCAGTCAAGAGACAAAAATGCTGAAACAGGAAGTAATGTGCTGTATCAGAATGAACCCAATCCATTTAAGGATTATACAAATATCTCCTTTGAAATATCTAAATCAACTGATGTAATAGTCAGAGTGATGGATGTCACAGGAAAAGTTGTATTCACACAAAATGGTTGGTTTGAAAAAGGATACAATACGATCTCAGTATCTAATCATCAGCTGTCAAGATCTGGTGTATATTACTACCAGATTGAAGCCAATGAGTTTTCTGCAACTAAAAAAATGATTTTAATCGAGTAATGTGTTTATAAAAAAATGATTCTGGTTTTCAAACCGGATATGGCAACATATCCGGTTTTTTTGGTTATTACCTACTATCACACTTGATATAATTCAGCATTGTATGAAAGCTTATATTTTACCAGATCTTAAATCTTCACCGGCTCTCAGGGAAGTCAACATACCATCACCTTCAGAATCAGAAGTGATTTTAAAGTTGTCTGCCTCAGCAATCAATCATAGAGACATATGGATCACCCAGGGGTTGTATCCAGGTATCAGAGTTGGAGCTGTGATGGGTTCAGACGGATGTGGTACTTTAGATGGTGTGGAATATATCATCAATCCTGGTTTGTCGTGGGGATCACAAGAGGCATTTCAAGGACCTGATTTCAGAGTATTGGGTGTACCTGATGATGGCACTTTTGCAGAATATATCGCCATAGACAGGAAGTATATTTATCCCAAACCGTCACATTTGACATCATATGAAGCAGCGGCACTTCCTCTTGCAGGCGTGACAGCCTACCGGGCTCTGATGAAAAAAGCCGGACTTCAGCCCGGTGAAAAAGTGCTGATATCGGGGATCGGCGGTGGTGTAGCACTTTTTGCTTTACAGTTTGCTTTGGCTCTGGGTTGTGAAGTATATGTCACATCGGGCTCGGAAGAAAAGATATCTAAAGCAATCAGTCTGGGTGCAAAAGCTGGTTATTCTTATCTGGATCCGGACTGGCCAAAAAAGTTATTGAAAGATGCTGGCGGAGTAGATGTAATCATCGATGGCGCTTGTGGAATCGGGTTCAATCAGTTGGTCAAAACGTGCAATCCCGGTGCCAGAATTTCTTTCTACGGTGGTACAGCCGGCAAAATCGATGGTCTGAATCCACAATTTATATTCTGGAAACAGATTTCCATTTTGGGAAGCACCATGGGTTCGCCTTCAGATTTTGAACAGATGATGCAACTGGTCACTGATCATTATATCAGGCCAGTGGTGGACGAAGTCATTCCATTCGGTGGATTGCTTACAGGACTTGCCAAACTCTCCGGAGGTAAACATTTTGGAAAGATTGTGATTGACCACGCTTCCTGATATATTTAGTTTCGTCGATAGTGGTGATGGTAATCTGACATACTGGCTCTGATGACTTCAAAAGCGGTTTCCTTACCGTAAACCTCATCGATGATACAAGTGGGCGTTTTGTGTGGCATCTGCTTATATGTCAGAAAATAATGTTTCAGTCTGTTGATAATAGTGACAGGGACATCACTGATATCTTTCCATTGACCATAGACATCATCATTTTTAAGGACTGCAATGATTTTGTCATCGGCTTCATTGTTGTCTACCAACCTGAAACCTCCTATCGGAAATGCTTTGACGATGATATCCCCGTGGGTTATCTCTCTTTCGGTGAGTACAAGAATATCCAGAGGATCACCATCCCCTTTAATATCGACTCTGCCTGTATTTTTCATATTCTCAGAGGCTACGTCTTCAGCACAGTATGTTTGAGGTATAAAACCATACAAGGCTGGTACAATATTACTGAATTTTTGGGGTCTGTCGACTTTCAGGTAACCTGATTGCTTGTCTATCTCATATTTTACAGTATCGCTAGGGATAATTTCGATAAATACTGTTACTAGTTCAGGTGCTTCATTGCCTATATCCACACCATGCCATGGATGAAGTTTATATATGTTCGTCATGTCAATTTTATTTTTAAAAAGCAAAGATAGAATGGATTGCTCCAAACTAAAGTTTACAAAATGTTAACCATTCCTATTATCTTTTACCCAATTCCTTTATCTTGCGCCTACATTACTTTATACCAAATGAAAATTTATACCAAAACAGGTGATACAGGATCTACATCTTTGTTTGGAGGTAGAAGGATTTCTAAAGATGATCTCAGAATAGAAGCATATGGAACCATAGATGAACTCAATTCATTTATAGGATTACTCAATGCATCCTTCAGTGAAGCAACACAGAATTATTTTTTGAGTGAAGTCCAAAGAAGACTTTTTACTATAGGCTCTAACCTCGCCTCTGATCCTGAAAAAAGGGTCATCGCTCCCGATATCCACGATGAAGATATCACCACTCTTGAGAATGCCATGGACACCATGGACCAATTGCTGGAGCCTTTAAAAAATTTTATTTTACCCGGTGGAGATGTGGCTGTAGCTCACGCGCACATGTGCAGGACTGTCTGCAGGAGGGCAGAGAGGAGAGTCATTACTCTGGATAGACTATCTAAAGTGGATCCTATTATACTTGTATACTTAAACAGACTCTCAGATTATTTTTTTGTACTTGCCAGATATATAGCACATTCCAGAGAAGTTACAGAAATAATCTGGGTACCACGCAAACACTAAATGATGAATAAAGGATCTGAGGATTACCGTAAGAATATTTTACATCCATTGAAATTTAAACTTGGAATGCTGACAAGGCTTCCATCGGTTGTTTTTTGGGGTGTCAGGATTAAATCACTGTCAGAATCAGGATGTGAAGTGACAATACCATTTACATGGCGTACGCAAAACCCGTTCCAGTCCATCTATTTTGCTGCTATGGCAGGAGCCGCTGAGCTATCCACAGGCGCACTGTGTCAGATGCAGCTGGCAGGAAGGTCACCGCACTCTATGTTAGTAGTTGATTTCAAAATGGAATACTATAAAAAAGCAAATACCATGATCACTTTTACATGTGAGCAAGGTCTTGCTCTGGCACAAATTTTGGACAATTTTACTTCTTCGGGAGATAGCGCTACGTTAAATATGGAATCCACCGGCAAAAATGAATCAGGAGTAATTGTCGCCAGAGCATATATTACATGGTCCTTCAAAAGAAAATAAAGGCTCAAATCTAACATTTGGCATTCATTACCCACTCACCTGGTTATATTGGTAAAAAATCTTAAAATATTGTTAAGATTTAAACTATTTTCTGTTTTACAGGTCTTACAACAGAAACATTTATTTTTCAAAATACTTTTGTTGACATATATTATTTTAGCTTGATGGATTTTTATTTTTTCAAGTTCTAAAAATACGATAACTTCAATCTCTTCTGCCAAATAAATAAATAGTGAGGCACAAGCAAAAGGAGAATTAGCAAGCCAACGAAAACAAAATTCATTGTTATGAAAACCTCCGTATTCATGTTTATATTTTTGCTTTTAGCTATGACTGCAATACATGGGCAGAGCCAACCTAAAAATGCAAAACAATCATTACCACCTATAGGGCGGCTTTATGGCAAAATCATTGATAATAATACAAAACAACCGGTGCCTTATGCTTCCATCGTTGTTAAAAATAACAGGGATAGTCTCATCAATGGTAGTCTGAGTATAGAAAATGGAGAGTTTGAAATCACCGAATTGCCAATGGGCGTTTATAAAGTCAACGTAAGTTATCTTGGATACAAGGAGCAAAATATCAATGTAAAAATAGCCCCACCCAATAATATCGAACAGGATTTGGGTGATCTTGCCATGCTCATAGATGCTCAGGTGCTTAGCACTGTTGAAATCAAGGCTGAAAAAGCATCCACCATGATCAGTCTTGAAAAAAGAGTTTTCAATGTCGATAAGAATATCACAGGCGCAGGTGGTACAGCTGAAGATATTCTTAAAAATGTGCCTTCTGTCACGGTAGATATGGATGGCAATGCCAAACTTCGGGATAAAGGTACTACCATCTATGTAGATGGAAAACCATCGCTGATGTCCCTCAATCAGATTCCGGCTGATCAGATAGAGTCAGTGGAAGTCATGTCTAATCCGTCTGCAAAGTATGAGGCTGCCACTACCGGAGGTATACTCAATATCGTCTTGAAAAAAAATCGAAAACCAGGCTACAATGGAATGTTGAGTATGGGTATGGGCACCCAAAACAGATATAATGGTGCAGTCAATCTCAATGTGAATGAAGGAAAGTGGGGCTTTTCGGGCTTTTATAGTTTCAATACTGCCAAAGTGCCTACTCCAGGGTATCTTTTCAGAACGGATCTCTATACTTCCGGTGCTGTTTCTGACTTTTTTAATCAGAACAGTGAAAATTCATTCAAGAATACATTCCATACAGGAAGGATGAATATTGATTATGCTCTCAATAACCGAAATACCCTTTCTGTCAGTGGGTCTGTCAATAATGGCATCTTTGTCAATGAAACAGGTCAGCAATATGAATATCTGACTTCTACCAGAAGCAGGACCTCTTATGGTGATAGAGCCACAGAATCAAAAAATAATTTTGTAAGAAAAAATGTTGAAGCACAGTGGAAAAAAGCTTACGCCAAAAAGAACAGATCTCTTGTGGCTCTTGCCAATTATGCATGGGCCAATGGTTCTAACCTGGCTGATTGGTCGACTACAGGTTATGATAATGAAGGCAATCCGCTGACAAATTATCCCGAATTAGTTGATATCAATGGGTCTAATAAAAATGACCAGACCCTTTTTCAAGTCGATTATGTCAATCCCCTCAATGACTCCACAAAAATCGAAATAGGTATACGGAATTTTTTCAGCCGAAGGGATCAGGATTATTTTTTCTCCAATCTGGACAGAAATACTGATCAATATGTGCTGGACGCTCAGTTGTCCCAAAACAATACCATCACTGAAAGTATTAATGCAGCATATTTTACTTATTCAGGTAAACTTAAGAGCCAGATAAGTTATCAGGCGGGCCTAAGATTCGAGCAGTCGGCTATGACAGGCAAAAATTATATGGTAGGGGGCGAAGATTTTGGGTATTCTTATCCGAAAGCCAATACAAAAGACCTGCTTAGATCGTTGTTTCCGGCATTGTATATTTCCAGGAAAATCAACCCAAGCACTGAGATTGGCGTCAACTTCAGCCGAAAGATACAGCGTCCCAACTTCCGACAGCTCATGCCGGGTATCCAGTCCAATGACAAACAAAATATCACCGTAGGTAATCCAAATCTGCAACCGGAATTTATCAATCTGGCAGAAATCAATTATAACAAAATATTTTCATCCCATAACTGGCTATCGACTCTTTATCTGAGCAATGAAACCAACACACTCAAACCTCTGATCCAACCATCAATAACCGACTCAACAATACTTGTGACTACTTTTGTGAATGGTACCAATGAACTGACATATGGAATGGATAATACCCTGAAACTGGCATTTGGAAAAAACTTGGACCTTATGTTTAATGCCAATGTATTCAGGTTTAATGTCAATGTGGGCAGCTTTTCTAATCAAGGTTGGGCAGCCAATGGAAAAGCCGTAATCAATTATAGGTTGCCATCAGCTTTTTCACTTCAGCTAAATAGTGCCTATGAAGGTAACAGACCCTTACCTCAGGGCGACAGGAGAGGTATTGGATATATGGATTTTGCTGTTAAAAAATCTTTTTTAAAAAATACTGCAAGTGTGACCTTGTCGGTCAATGATGTATTTAACTCCAGAAAAGATATCACCGTTTATACACAACCGACGTTTATTCAGGAGTCAATGCGTCGCAGAGAGACAAGGTTTTTTAGAGTGACGCTGCAGGTACCATTTGGTAAAGCAGATGCATCGCTTTTCAAAAAATCAAACAAAAGACCTGAAGGACAGGAAATGCCTGATTTCGGAGGATGATGATTTTCTGACAAATAAAAATTTATAGATAGTCAAAACAAAACAAAATGAATCTGACAGCCAGAAACGTCCACAGAGATCTTGGGTATTTTTATGTGGGTCTAATTATTGCTTTTTCTATTTCGGGTATATTCCTCAATCACAGAAAGGTGTGGCATCCATCGAAGTATAAATCTGAAGTAAAAAACATTACTATACAGATGCCAGCACATGATTCACTGATAAATGATGAATTTGCCGAAAGTGTCAACCAAAAACTTGGCATCCAGGATGTCATCCGCCGATTCAAAGTGGAAAAGGGTAGCTTAGAAATTTCTTTTGAAAAACACGATGTAAAAGTAGACGCAGCCACAGGTAACGGAGAGTTGATTACATATAAAAGAGTGCCCGTTTTATCGCAAATGACAAAATTGCACCTGGACACCAGCAAGTGGTGGATATATTATTCTGACATTTTCGGAGTAGCTATGCTGACTATTGCAGTCACTGGTATGCTCATGATTCCTCAGGGTTTACTTAGTTTTAAAGAAAGAGGATGGAAACTGGCATTGTTGGGTCTTATTTTCCCACTCATCTTTTTATTCTTACTTTCATAATAGGCTTTTGTAAGAAAAAAAACCTAGGTTTATAATAATTCACGAGCTATTTATTATTTTTCTTGTCACCCCAAATATTTAATGTATCTTTGAAAGTTTATAACCAATTTTTCAACAATTTAATTTATACAAAATGAAAGTATTTCTTTATTTCAGCCTTATGATGACAGCTCTCTTTTCTACAGCTTTCATACAAGCAGACAAACCTGCAACTACAGAATATTGTATCAATGTCAATGGGATCAATCTTGATTTTACATTAATCAATCAGACAGGTTATGATATAGCCAGTATTTATGTGGCACCAACCGCCGAAAGAGAATGGGGTGAAGACATCATGGGCAAAGATTTGCTTTTAGATAATGAAAGTGTGGAGATAAGTTTTGATGGCAGCGAAACTACCAGAAAGTGGGATATGTATGTCACATGGGAAGGTTATGAATCGGATGAAGACAGATTCTGGATAGGCCTGGACCTGAGTACAATTAGCGAAATTACACTCTATTATGATGCGAAGAGCGGAAAAACCTGGGCAGAAACTAAGTAATATCTAGTTTCCGTTACCGGTTTTTTTATCTAAAAATCAAGATGTCGTTTAGTTTTTGCCGTTCCTTTATACTGAAGGATGACATAAATTAAACGACATTTTTATTGTATACCAGAACTATTTTATTTTGGCCGGTTTTTTTTTTTTTTTTTTAGTATCTTCACTGACATTTCCATACTTTTGCTTTTTATTGATAAACCTGAGAATAGAATATTTTGGCCAAACATACAGTTACATCCGTAGATGAAATGAGCAAAGTTACCCCGCTCATGGCCCAGTATTTTAAACTGAAGTCAAAACATCCGGATGCTATTTTGCTCTATCGGGTGGGAGATTTTTACGAAACCTTTGCTGAGGACGCTATCAAAGTTGCTGACATTCTCGGAATCGTACTGACTAAAAGAAATAATGGGGGCAATGATATAGAGCTGGCCGGCTTTCCTTACCATTCATTGGATGTCTATTTGCCCAAGCTTGTAAGGGCAGGATATAGAGTCGCTATCTGCGAGCAACTCGAAAAACCAAGTAAAGAAAAAAAAATTGTTGACAGAGGCGTGACAGATGTGGTGACACCGGGAGTGACTATCGATGATACCATCCTGGACCGCAAAACCAACAACTATCTTGCTTCAGTGCATTTTACTCCTCGCAATGAGCTGGGAGTGGCATTTTTAGATATTTCTACCGGAGAGTTTATGGTGAGTGAAGGCAATGCCGCCACCATCGAAAAACTGATAGATGGTTTCCAGCCTTCAGAAATTATTTTTTCAAAAGCTTATTCCAAAGATTATCATCGAATTTTTGGAGACCGATACTATTATTATGCTATCGAAGAGTGGGTATTTATGCAAGATTATACCAGAGAAAAATTGCTGGACAAATTTGCAGTAACCAATCTAAAGGGATTCGGTATCGAAGAGCTCTCGCAGGCACAGATAGCCGCAGGGTCTATACTCCATTATCTGTCTTCTACCCAAAATGACAAAACAGCACATATTTCCGCTATCACCCGTATACAATCAGATAATTATGTATGGCTGGACAGATTTACGGTGCGAAACCTGGAGCTGATACGGAGCTCACATGAGACAGGGAGTTCGCTGGCCCAGGTCATGGATAAGACAGTCACACCGATGGGTGCTCGACTGCTGAGAAACTGGATACTGCTGCCATTGCTCAATATTGACAAGATCAATGCAAGACTGGACATGGTGAGTTATTTTGTTGAAAAATATTTTGAACACGACTCTCTTACCGGCATACTCAGACAGGTAGGTGATATAGAACGTATTGCTTCTAAGCTAGCGATGGAAAAAATATCGCCACGAGAGCTGGTTCAGCTCAAAAAATCTCTGGGGTTGCTGCCTGAAATCATGGAGCTGCTGAAGGCGAGCGAAAACGAAGCATTGATCATTGTGGCAGACAAACTTATTCTTTGTCAAAAACTCAGAGAAGAAATCACATTGACGCTCTCTGATGACCCGCCCGCACTCCTGGCCAAAGGAAATGTCATCAAGGATGGATGTAATAATGAGCTGGATGATCTGCGCAATGTTATACGAAACAGTAAGGAACTCCTTCTGGAAATTCAGAATACCGAGGCTGAAAAAACCGGTATTTCCAGCCTGAAAATTGGGTTTAACAATGTTTTTGGATACTACCTGGAGGTCACTAATAAGTATAAAGACCATGACCGCATTCCTGACTCCTGGGTCAGAAAGCAGACACTAGCCAATGCCGAAAGGTACATTTCTGAAGATCTCAAAAAGCTTGAAACCAAGATCTTGACGGCTGAGGAAAGAATCTCCGAAATAGAGGAGCGCATCTATCACGATCTCGTTTTGATGGCCTCAGGATATCTGGATGCCATTCAGCAAAACGCCAGGAATATAGCGGTGTTGGATTGTATCCTGTCTTTTGCGGCAGTAGCAGTAAAATTTAATTATTGCAGACCTGAAGTGGATGAAAGCTATCAGATACATCTGCAGGAAGCAAGACATCCTGTGATCGAAAGACAGTTGGCATTAGGACAGGCATATGTGCCTAATGATATCCTGCTGGATAACGAAGATACTCAAATCATGATGATCACCGGTCCCAATATGTCAGGAAAGTCGGCTGTCCTGCGTCAGACGGCACTGATAACACTGATGGCACAGATGGGATCTTTTGTCCCGGCAAGTGTAGCCAGAGTGGGACTTATAGATAAAATATTTACCAGAGTTGGAGCCAGCGACAATATTTCAAGCGGCGAATCCACTTTTATGCTCGAGATGAATGAAACAGCCAGTATCATGAACAATATCTCAAAAAGAAGTCTGATTTTGTTGGATGAGATAGGGCGGGGTACCTCTACCTATGATGGAATTTCTATCGCCTGGTCTCTTGCAGAGTTTCTCCACAACGGTAAAATCAGACCGAAGACTCTTTTTGCAACTCACTACCATGAACTCAATGAACTGGCAGAGAAATATCCTCATATAAAAAATTATAATGTTGCGACTAAAGAAATAGGCAACAAGGTCATTTTTTTACGAAAACTCGAAGAAGGTGGTTGCGAACATAGTTTCGGTATACACGTGGCAGCTATGGCAGGTATGCCCAGAGAAATCATTTCAAGAGCCTTGGAAATCCTTGAAGACCTGGAAAAAAAGACAATAGAGGGGCACGAAACCAACCAAAAAACGGAGACTCGCCAAAATGCCAAAAACATAGTACCTAATCAATTCCAGCTTAGCCTTTTTGAAACAGCAGACCCTATCGCCGGTCAGCTCAGACAAAATATCAAAACATTGGATCTGAATACGATGACGCCAATAGAATGTATGCTAAAACTGCACGAACTAAAAAAAATGCTCGATACTTAATAAAACCTGACTTCGCATACCATCTTCAAATGTTAGAGCCTATAAGCTTTTGCATCAGATCACTCTTTGTTGAAAATAATTACTAAAATCTGGTTTTTTTATCTTATTTTACGCTACTTTATCGTAATTTTATGTCATAAATGTATATTATCACCGTTATAAAATGAAAGGGGGATAAAAGAAAATAAATTTGTTTCAATATTAAATTTTAATAAACAGATGAACACTAAAATCTATTTTGCACTACTTACTATGCTTGTAGTTATGTCATGTGCACGTAACCCTGTGACGGGTAAAAAAGAACTTTCACTGATGTCTGAAAGTCAGGAAATCGCCATGGGTAAAGACAATGATCCGGCTATCGTAGCTCAGTTTGGATTGTATGAAAATCCCACCTTACAGGCTTTTATTACTGCTAAAGGTAAGGAAATGGCTGCTATTTCTCACAGACCCAACTTGCCATACGAATTTAAAATATTAGACTCTCCTATAGTCAATGCCTTTGCAGTACCTGGAGGTTATGTGTATTTTACACGCGGAATCATGGGACATTTCAATAATGAAGCCGAATTTACAGGTGTGCTGGGCCATGAAATAGGGCATATCACAGCCAAACATGCTGCCAGACAACAAAGAGATCAGATTTTGGCACAAATTGGTCTGATGGGAGGTATGATTTTTTCTGAGCAGTTTCGAAAATTTGCTGATGTAGCTCAGCAAGGTATGGGACTTTTGTTTTTGAAGTTCAGCAGAGACCATGAGTCTGAATCAGACAAACTTGGTGTCGAGTATAGTACAAAAATAGGATATGATGCACACCAGATGGCAGGGTTCTTTAATACGCTGAAGAAGTTAAGTGGCGAAGGTGGTGCTATTCCTACTTTCCTTTCTACCCACCCGGACCCGGGAGACAGATACAATAAAGTCAACATGATGGCAACCGATATTCAAAAGAATATGGATCCTGCGACATTGAAGATCAACAGGAACAATTATCTAAGAATGATCGACGGCATCATACATGGTGAAGACCCAAAGCAAGGTTATGCAGAAAATAATGTGTTTTATCATCCGGAACTGAAATTCCAGTTTAATATACCGACTGCGTGGAAACTTGTCAATTCGCCTGCCCAGATCCAGATGGCACCGGCAGATGGAAAAGCCCTCATGATGATGGACCTCGCTCAGGGTGCTGACCTGAACACAGCAAAAAATGCCGTCATACAGGAAAATAAGCTCAATGTACTGGAGTCAACCAATACTACTGTCAATGGTCTTCCGGCTATAGCGATGTTATCGGAGGTAGTACAGGAGGCTCAACAGGGACAACAGGCTTCTCCACCACTAAAAGTATTAACTTATCTGATTGAATACAATAAATTGATTTATAAGTTTCATGGATTAAGTGCCAGCACTGACTTCAATAATTACTTTACAAACTTTCAGGCAACAATGAAAAGCTTTAAGGTGCTCACAGATCAGGCAAAGATCAATAAAAAACCCACGCTAATAAAAATTGTGGAAACCAATAAAAGTGCCACCCTACAACAAATCTTGAATGATTATAGCATGCCTTCAGCCAAACATGCAGAATTGGCCATTCTTAATGGGTTGGAACTCAATACTATGGTTGAAAGTGGCACATTGGTGAAAGTTTTTGGTGGGCAGTATTAATTTTTTTACAAAAAAATTGATTAAAAAAGTTTGGACAAGTAAAAATTAAGGTTGTATATTTGCGTCGCTTTTGGAAAAGTCCACTATTAAAGCAATTGCGGAAGTAGCTCAGCTGGTAGAGCACGACCTTGCCAAGGTCGGGGTCGCGGGTTCGAATCCCGTCTTTCGCTCCACCTTTTTTTATAAGTTTTATTTTAAGTCTAATGCCCGGGTGGTGGAACTGGTAGACACGCAGGACTTAAAATCCTGTGGCCATTACGGCCGTGCCGGTTCGATTCCGGCTCCGGGTACACTTAAAATTTTTTTTATCCAGCTCATCGAGTTTTTCCTCTCCTGTTGATTGCATTCCATTTTCACTATTCAGTGCAAAGATGTTTGTAGTTAAAAAAATACCTTCTATTTCTATAATAAGTCTTTTAGGTCAGACTATATTAGGTTAAATGATTCATACAATAAACGTCATAGCGACAGTGGAATTGATATGTATTGTTTTTTGAATGAGTTTTGTCTATAACTTTAATTCATTTGTCGATATGAAAAAATATATGGAACTAATTACTATCTTTTGCAGTTTTTAAAACATAATTTTTAACTAAAACTAAAATCAATGAAGTCCTTCGTCCTATTTGGTCTTTTATTTTGTGTATGCTGTAAAGATACTGGGCCTCATCCATCAGATCTGGTGGGAAAATATAATGTCAGCATAAAGCTTAAAGAAGATGTTATCAATAAAGATAAAATTAAAGAGTCTGTCGACGATGCGGTAAAAGATGCTCAGGCTGAACTTTCGAAAGCAAAAGAAGAATTGTCCAAAGAAATGGACTTCAGTCATATCGACACTACCACAATGGAAGGTAAAATAGAATATGCTGCTAAAAAATTTGGATCATCTATGGCAGAAATTGGGATTGGCCTGGGTGAAAAGAGTAACGAGATGGGAAGTTTGTTTTCAGATTTGGCAGGACAAGGTGTGGGATTGGGAGCAAGTCTGCTGAATAACATAAAAATAATCTTGGAACTTCAGGCAGATGGCGATATAAAGGCCAAAGGCTCCCTGATTAGTCTTGGTCTTAGTGATGCCACCTGGGAAGTCAAGGGCGACGATTTTCTTTTAAAAACACGAGAAACGGATACACCGGATGTCTTTCACATTATAGAAAGGTCATCCAAAGGATTTACGCTGGAGAAAGACAAATTGGTTATTGAGTTTGTAAAGGTCCAAGAGTAAACAGATTTTATTTTCCTTCTTCAAACAGACTATCTAGGAATTATCCAAGTATTGCAGTGTTTTAATTAAATACAGTTTTGGGAGTGAACGGTGCCTTTGCAATCACATTTTTTGAGCCTAGACATTTTGTTTACTTTTGTGGCGATGACAAAAGTAAAAGCCTAGCCGGCTCGAGGCGACAATTAACTAAATCTACACAATTAAAAATCAAAGTATCCCAATTACCAAATAAGCAAAATGTGTAATAATGAATAGCAGGTACAATCCTTCTTACCTAAATTATTAAAACAGGACTCATAAATATCTGCTAAAGCAGCAGGTCTCAACAAGTGATAGAATGTTAAAAATCAATCTAAATGCATGCCGCCTTTGAGCCTGCGACAAGTAAAAAGAGCATAACACCTAGCAGCCGTTTTAAATAAATACACAAGTTACAAAACTATTAGGCACGAGTTGCAAACTCGAGCCAGCAAGGGTTTACAAGCTTGGTTAAATCCACCAAATTCACAAAGGTCAATTCGTTGTATGAATCCTTAACTTTACAAGGTAACTCTATTCTATAACTGATATTCATATAATTCGTCAATTTTTATTAAAACAATTTCTTGTACCAAGGTAAGGCATCTTTTTGAGCTTGTAAAGAATCTGATATATATTTTTCAAAAGTTGGTAAATCCTTCAAAAAATCAATTGTTTCATAAACAGGGAGTGGTGCATAAGGGATCAGTTCCTTTGGAACCAAAGGATGATCTACTCTCGTTTCAAATCCAAAGTAACTCGCTACCTTGGCTATTGATATGGTCTCATAATCCATCATTTTTAAATGAATCAAATGAAGGTCTGTGTGTTAATAATTTGATTGACCTCGTGATATTTTTGTCAACCAAATCCAGATCTTTTTCTAAAATACCTCTCAATACTCCAGGAATGCCCGCAAATGATTTATCCTTTTTAAGCACGTGGTCTTCTAATGTTTCAATGTGTTGAAGAGCTGCTGCATCATCCTTATTTTCAAGGGCTTTTATGGTATTGATAATATATATAGAAGGGTTAAATCCTCTGACATAATCTTGATATGGAAATTGCATAAAATTTTGTATCATTTCAGGATTATCTGAAAGAAAAGGTATCAAAATATCCATGAATATTATACCTCCATCTTTGTACATAATGTCAGCATAATGGCGAAATAAAAATGCATTTATTTGTGTACTTTTGGATGCTGAAATTTTAAATGTGTATAAATCATGTTCTAAAAAATAGTTGTAGTACCCAAAATTAATATAATTTCCTCTCAGGCCTCGTAATAAGGATTGAAAATTATTTTCATTAAAATCTGATTTGCTAAATACTTTAATCGAGTTCAAAATTGGTGTCTCTTGCCTAATATCTTGTTCCAAACTCATTTTGCTAAATTTATTAGTATCAATTCCTTATTTCCAGTACTTGATGTCCCAACAATTTGATCTCTAAAAGTCACACCCGCCTTTGCATACATGCCATATTACTAATTAAATTCGACTCTAAGCCAAAGATAAAACTTCCTGCTTTTTCATAAATTCCTCTGCACAATATTCAATCCAAGGTGTGCTCATCTGATATCCATAAGTTGCCCCAGTACTCATAGCAAAACCTCCACTTGATAGGTTTTGTTTTACTTCTACGATTACTAAGTCTCTAATATTTGGTGGTGTACCTCTGTACAGAATCAAATCTATACCATTATCGGCCGATTGATCATATGCATACTTTAAGGTATTCCAACCAAATTTCTGGAAAAAAAGTTGTGCCATTAGAGTGATAATTATTAATTTTTTCATTTTATTTTTGATATAATATGTTCATTAATTTACTTAATTATATTCTAATCGAGGATGTAGATGACTTCATTTGAGTAGCCACCATCTTTATGGTTTGCGATTACCCTAAATTCTATGGGAGATAAGAAGTTTACGGATCCTTATTGGCGAAGACAAAAGTAAAAGCCTAGCCGGCTCGAGGCGACAATTAACTAAATCTTCACAATTAAAAATCAAAGTATCCCAATTACCAAATAAGCAAAATGTGTAATAATGAATAGCAGGTCATCAATCACTTCTTGACCTAAATTATTAACTACATACTTTACATACACTTGATCTGCTACAAAGTATTTGCCAGCATGTGGCTCAAAAACAGTGATAGAGAACGAAGAAACGGAATTGCGTCTTTTGCCACATTACGTTGAGAGTTTAAAAACAATCTACTAATGGCAAAAGAAAAAGCATGTAGTTTCGGGAGTGAACGGTGCCTTTGCAATCACATTTTTTGAGCCTAGACTTTTTGTTTACTTTTGTGGCGATGACAAAAGTAAAAGCCTAGCCGGCTCGAGGCGACAATTAACTAAATCACAATTAAAAATCAAAGTATCCCAATTACCAAATAAGCAAAATGTGTATTAATGAATAGCAGGCAGAAACTTCTAAAGCTGCCAAAGCAAGGAGTCATATATATCCTTCACACATATCAATCAAGTTATTGAATATTAATCATCCATCCAAAAATCATGGCACAGCCATGACAGCACAAAGACGTAGAAAATACTACGCCTAGCAGGGTTTTAAATAAATACACAAGTTACAAAACTATTAGGCACGAGTTGCAAACTCGAGCCAGCAAGTGAACTCATTTATTGTACAAAACCGTAACTTTAAGGTAAAGCAAGCTATACTGTTTATTAGTTTTATATCAAGATATACGGTGTTTTTAATAAAAACACAAGTTAGGAAACTAATAGGTATGATGTGAAACTCGCCAGCATGGGTCAGCAAAGGCAGCTATCTCTTATATTATCCTTTCTATCAAATTTTCATAATATTCCTTCGGGCAACCAGGGGCCCGAACGTGACCACTAAACAACAAAACTTTTTCAAAACAACCCAAACAACCACCCCAACGGGACACCCATAAAGAATCTGGATCATCCCACAGTTCGAATAGTTCAGAATCTTCCTGGGTAAGAACTTTCTTCAAAGCTTTTTTTATTGTTTTTATTAGTTTATCATTAATTTTTTCTTCAAAATTAGTTACAGTAAAGTCTAAATGGTGAGGAAATTCGGCTGATTTATGACCTTTAATTGCGGCAACAATTTCTGCGGCTGCTATCACATTGTAGCAATCGTCAACATCTAAATAATCTTCAGATTCTAAAACATTGTTTACTGCATTTTCAATTAATGTAAAATCCTTGGAATTGTGAAATTCTGTTAAAAAATCAAGTACTCCATCACTTTCGAACATACTTTCTCCCCATTGGCCCATATTATTTAAATTTTTGTAAAGTTATTTAATATTTAATATTTTAGTAAAAACCATCTATATATGATAATCCTGTCGGATCACGATCATAAAACTCTCCCACTTCATTCAAATTTATATTGTAATCCATTCTTGATCTATTGAATTTTTCGTGAAACATACTTTTAATCACATCAAAATCTTCAATTTTTGACCCACGGATCCCGCCAATGTATTTTAAATTCTCTACTTCATGTAACACTTTAAGTTTTTCAAGGTCAAAATCCTTATTCCTAAAATGAAAGCTAAAAAATTCCAAATTTTTTAATTGCGACAAAGCGGATAAATCTTCTAAACCTTTAAAATCGTCAACCGCTAAATACCTTAAATTAGTAAGGTGAGATAAGTCAGGAAATACTTTAGTATTTTGAAATCCATTTAGTTCTAAAACTTCTAAGCTTGGTGGTAATTTTTTTATTTCTGATTCAGTATTAAGATTTTGACTTTTGCTTTTTAATCTTAAAATTTTTAAATTGTTTAATGTAGAAAAGTCAAAATACGATAAAGCTTGCGGTAAATCAGTAGAAAAGGTTCTCAAATTCGGATAATTAGAAATATTCACTGTAATATTTTTTTCTTTATAAGAATAAAGAAAAAGTTCAAGAATTTTTGGCATTTTACATTCTAATCTTAATGTTGATTTTCTACTTTGACTTTCAAAACCTACATTTCTTAAATTAGGATGACCATCTACAAAAGAATAATCCATTGCGTTAAAATCTTTAATATCAAAATTATACTGATCCACTTGTTTAAAATGCATTACTTCCAGTGTTAAAGGGAAATTATTCTTGAAAGAGTCTAAATCAAATTGATAAAATCCAAACCATAATGAGATTGCCCTTAAATCATCAAAATATTTAATAAACTCAAAAATTTATTTTCTTTTTGAAGGGTTCATGATAAGGCAAAATCGTAATAGCCTTACAATTACCTTTGATATACATTTCTCGCAATACATTGAAGTCAATAGTGGTTTTTATTTCACTTTCTGAAATGTATTCAAAATTAGATCTAAAATCTACATCCAAACCATTATATAATGGCGTTCCGTTTAAAAAAGAATAAATCAATATGTTTAAATTTTAAATATGAATAACTAAGTTGTAAAGCAAAAAACTTACCGATCAATGGCAAATGTCCAAAGCTCCATCCCAATCTTGATAGGGAGTCGGTTGTAAATGTAATGCTTTGCCCAAATATAAACTTCTTTTTGGATTAAGCAATGCAACTCTCTAATTTTATTACGAGCACGCGTAATTGATGTTGGACCGTAATCAGGGCCACCAAGTGCTTTGATTATCAATTCTTCTCTTCCCCTCATTTTTTGATAAGCCTCATCTTCTTGCCTTTTCACCTATTGGCAATGTAGCAGGAGATCATCTATGGCAGAAAATGGGTATTGGCCTGGGTGAAAAGAGTAACGAGATGTGAAGTTTGTTTTCAGATTTGGCAGGACAAGGTGTGGGATTGGGAGCCAGCCTGCTGAATAACATAAAAATAATCTTGGAACTTCAGGCAGATGGCGATATAAAGGTCAAAGGCTCCCTGATTAGTCTTGGTCTTAGTGATGCCACCTGGGGAAGTCAAGGGCGACGATTTTCTTTTAAAAACACGAAAAACGGATACTCCGGATGTCTTTCACATTATAGAAAGGTCATCCAAAGGATTTACGCTGGAGAAAGACAAATGGGTTATTGAGTTGGTAAAGGTCCAAGAGTAAACAGATTTTATTTTCCTTCTTCAAACAGACTATCCAGAAATTTTTTTTCTTTACTGATTTGCTCAAATTTTTTGAAATTATATGACTTGGATTCGTTTTTGGGTATCGAAAGACTCGTCCATGACCCTGCTGAGGTTTGTTTACATTTATATACTATTTGTCCGCAATGGTAGCTGTAGTGGCAGAGTTGCCTTATGATGGCTTCAGCTATGGTGATGTTTTCATTTCTGATTTTTAAGGTAAGTGACAGGTCTTCTTCTGTTAATCCGTCCAGAGTTTCAAAGAGTACTTTCCATCCTTCTTCCCAGGTTATGAGCAAGCTTTCTCTTTCTGTAATGGTGCTAATAAACTCAATATCTCTGTCACGCCAGGGTTTTTCGCCATCTTCTGTAAAGATGTTTGTCCATCTGGATTTCATATTTCCAACCATATGCTGTACTATGATGCCTATACTATTATCTTCTTCATGATATTGGTGGAAAAGGGTAGCATCATCTACCTGAAGCATTGCTTTTTCTGCTAGCTGCTTATAATAGCTAAAAAATGAAATGACGATCGCTATCATATGATTTTTAAAGTAAATATAGCTTATTTTATAAAATCATGATAAATTTTTATAAACATATTATAAAAATATTTAATATTGTGGATAATATTAATTAAGTTGAATCTATCTGCTCATTCTAGCGCTTTTATAAATTATCTACGTGTAGAGAAAAAATACAGCGAAAATACTTGTATTTCGTACGAAAATGATTTGGCGCAGTTTGTTTCCTATTGTCTAGCTGAATACGAAACGGAAGACATACTGATGGTTAAACATTTGCACATCAGAAGCTGGATAGTAAGTCTGATGAGCCATGATATTACCTCTGTCAGTGTAAATAGAAAAGTGTCTGCTTTACGAACATTTTACAAGTACTTGCTGAAAAAAGGTCTTACCCTGTACAATCCGATGCTCAAAATTGTGGCTCCTAAAAAGCTAAAAGGTTGCCAGTGATTGTTCAGGATGCAAACATTGAAAGACTGCTTGAGAAAAATATTGGGGTTGAGGAAATGGAAAACCCTTACGCAGAGGCAAGAAATACTTTTATTATTGAATTGCTATACAGTACAGGAATCAGGCGTGCCGAACTGGTAGGGTTAAAGTTATCCGATTTTAACTTATCCCGTACTGAAATCAGAGTGCTGGGAAAAGGCAACAAGGTGCGCAGTATACCTATGACAGACAGCATTATTAGTGCTTTTCATCAGTATATAGAACAAAGAAGCAACATCGACATAGTAGACAAAGAGGCATTGTTGCTGACAGGAAAAGGAAAGAAAATTTATCCCAGATTGGTACATCAGATCGTACATACAAAATTATCTTCCATAACCACGCTCAGCAAAAAAAGTCCTCACGTACTGAGACACTCTTTTGCCACGCATATGCTGGACAGAGGGGCAGACCTCAATGCAATAAAAGAGCTACTCGGCCATGCCAATCTTGCTGCTACACAGGTATATACGCACAACAGCATTTCAAAACTCAAGGAAACCTATCAAAAAGCCCATCCCCGATCTATAAAAGATAATTAAAAAAAAAGAACTAAATGATTTGGGAATCTGTTTTATCTTTATATTTTTATCCAATTAATTTAATTTTTAACCATAAAAAAAATTTTTGAAGTATGCAAGTAACATTTCAGGCAGTACATTTTACTGCTGATCAAAAGTTGAAGGATTATATCAGTGATAAGCTTCAAAAACTTGTAAAATTTTATCCCAAAATTGTACAGGCGACAGTATATTTAAAACTGGAAAATACAGGGCAAGTAAAAGATAAGATAATAGAAATAAAGATGAATGTACCGGGAAGTACCCTCATCGCTACTAATACTGATAAATCTTTTGAATCATCTTTTGACGATGCTTTGGAAAATATAAAAAGACAGTTGGTAAAATTGAATGATAAATCTCAAGCAGTGAGGTAAAGACAATTCGCCATACAAGAAGAGGGCCAGTCTGATTAAAAAGTCTGGTCTTTTTTTTTTGCCAAAATGTCATAGTTTCATTATTTTGATATCCGTTACCCATTTTCTAAAATAAAACATCATGAAATACAAAAGTTTTGAAAGCCACATTTACATCAGAAGGAGAGAAGTTTTACGTAATAAAGTTGGAAAGGGGTTGATCCTCCTGATGGGCAATCAAGAAGCACCCATGAATTACAGGGACAATACCTATAGATTCAGGCAAGACAGTACATTTTTATATTATTTTGGTATCGACGTAGCAGGTTTGGCAGCCATTATAGATGCCGATAGCGGGGATATTACGGTGTATGGTACAGAGCTTACTGTGGATGATATAGTCTGGACAGGTCCTTTGCCATCCATTGCAGAAATGGCTTCAGCTGCCGGAGTCCAATTTACAGGAGACTATACTAACATAGGCACCGCATTGGCCAAAGCAAAGTCATCCGATCGGCATATACATTTTTTGCCTCCTTACAGACATGATAATCTGGTCAGAATAGCCGATTGGCTTGATGTGCCGATACGAATGGTCCCTGAAATGTCTTCTGTCCTCCTTATAAAATCGATTGTAAGTCAGCGGGCTGTCAAGGAAGCTTGTGAACTGATAGAAATAGACAAAGCTGCCCACATTACAGCGAATATGCATATGGCAGCTATGCAGTTTGCAAAGCCAGGAATGCGTGAATACGAAGTAGCTGCCGTCGTACATCAGGAAGCGCTAAAGGGTGGGGGAGACCTTTCGTTTGCCACCATTCTTACTGTCAACGGAGAGACTTTGCACAATCATTTCCATGGTAATACTATCAGGGAGGGACAAATGGTTCTTTGTGATGCCGGTGCTGAGACAGATATGCACTATGCCGGTGATATGACATGTACTTTTCCTGTAGGACCTGCTTTTTCGCAAAGACAAAAGGAAATTTATGAGATAGTTTTGTCTACGCATGAATCAGCTGTGCGTATGCTGAGGCCAGGTATTACTTTTAAAGAAGTGTATCTCAAAGCTTCAGAAAATATTTTCACTGGTCTGAAATCACTGGGCATTACTAAAGGTGATCCTGCAGAAGCTGTTTCGGCTGGAGCCCATGCGATGTTCTTTCAGTGTGGTCTGGGGCATATGATGGGGCTGGATGTACATGATATGGAAGACCTTGGCGAACAGTATGTAGGATATACAGAGACAATGACAAAAAGCACTCAGTTCGGGATAAAGTCACTTCGGCTTGGCAGAGTACTCGAAGAAGGATTTGTACTGACTGTAGAGCCAGGCATATACTTCATACCAACACTCATAGATATGTGGCATGCCGAGGGCAAATACAAGGATTTTATTGATTACCAAAAGTTGCAGGAATATAAAAATTTCAGTGGAATACGAGTAGAAGAAGACTTTGTCATCACCGATAGCGGTAGCAGGTTGCTGGGCAGATCCATTGCCAAAACTGTCAGTGAGGTCGAGGAAGTGAGAAGAAAAGCAGTTTCAGGGTGACTTGTATTGTCGTATGCCGTTTTGGGTACCATTAAAAATAAACGGATCAACATCCAACCGATTTTAAATAAATTTGGATAAATTTATTTGTTGCAACAAGTAACGTGATATTGCTGTTTTAATGTTAATAATTTGTATCACCTCATGGAACGAAAAACATTTATCAAAACGCTCGGAATATCCACTCTGGCACTTGGTGCCGGAAGTTTGTCACAACTTGAAAAATTATCTGCATCATTACCTGCGTCACCCAGGATGCCTGTATTATTTTTGGGTCACGGCAGTCCTATGAATGCCATTGAAGAAAATGAGTTTGTCTCAGGGTTTAGAAATATTGCGCTGTCTTTACCTGTACCAAAAGCCATATTGTGTGTTTCTGCCCATTGGTATATTAAGGGTACAAAGGTCACCGCTATGGAAATGCCTCGCACTATTCATGATTTTGGAGGTTTTCCTCAAGCACTTTTTGATGTGCAGTATCCTGCCAAAGGTAGTCCTTCCCTCGCCAGAGAAACAATCAATACGCTGCAGCCGACCCTTGTAGAGGAAGACCATAACTGGGGGCTGGATCATGGTGCCTGGAGTGTGATCAAACATTTGTATCCTAAAGCGGACATTCCTGTGATTCAGTTGAGTATCGACTACACAAAAAATGCACAATACCATTTTGACCTGGCATCCAGACTTTCTTCCCTACGGGCCAAGGGTATTCTTATAGTTGGTTCAGGCAACATTATTCATAATCTGGGACTGGTGGACTGGCAAAATATGGATAAAGTTGATTATGGCTTTGACTGGGCAGTAGAAGCCAGGTCCAGGATCAATACATGGATATTGGATGGGCAATATCAGCCTCTCATTGATTATATGAAACAAGGCAGAGCTTTACAACTGGCGGCTCCATCTCCGGATCACTTTCTTCCATTGATTTATGCTTTGGGATTGAAAACAAGTAAGGAAGATGTCAGTTTATTTAACGATAAACTACTGGCCGGATCACTTAGCATGACATCGATGCGAATAGGATAAATATCTGACATATTATATGACAAAGATCGGACTTTCCTTGACGTGGATATATTATCTTTTAGAATATTGAACTTTTTTATATAAACAATTGTCATATGATGTACGGGCAGCAAACTTTGTTAATAAAGAGTCAAAGATCATTTTTAATATAGGAATGTTAGGGAGTCTTTCGTTTATAAGGTCTATTAGCTGTCAATAACAGGAGATCAAAACAATATGCGACAATTAAAAATATCTAGCAACATCACTTCCAGGGAGAGTCTGGCATTGGACAAGTATCTGGTCGATATAGGGCGAATAGAATTGCTAACTGTAGAAGAAGAAGGCGAATTGGCCAGAAAAATCAGACAAGGAGACCAACTGGCACTTGAAAAATTAACAAAAGCCAACTTGAGATTTGTGGTTTCTGTGGCCAAACAATATCAAAATCAGGGTTTGTCGCTCTCTGACCTGATCAATGAAGGCAACGTAGGCCTGATGAAAGCTGCCAGAAGGTTTGATGAGACCAAAGGGTTCAAATTTATTTCATACGCAGTGTGGTGGATAAGACAATCTATACTGCAGGCCATAGTCGAATATTCCCGAATGGTGAGATTGCCACTCAATAAAATGACAGCCTACAACAAAGTCAATGATGCCTGGGTCGCTTTTGTTCAAAAATTTGAAAGGGAACCCACCAATGAAGAACTGGCTGAAATATTGGGTGTGAATGAAAAAGACATTCCCAATATGCTCAAAGGTGGAAACAGGCACATTTCAATAGATGCCCCACTGTCTGATGATGAAGGTGCGGTAACGATGCTGGACATGATGACGATGGGAGATGAAGACAGCCCTGACCTTAAGCTGATGGAAGAATCCGTACGAAAAGAAGTAGTGGATGGTCTGGAAATACTATCTCCACGGGAGATCCAGGTCATTTCTTCCTACTATGGGCTTGGGGGTAATAAACCACTGAATCTCGAGGAAATAGGTGATCTTTATGGTCTTACAAGAGAAAGAGTACGGCAAATAAAGGAAAGAGCCATTCGGAGAATGCGCAAGTCATTGACAAGAAATGCTATGCGTTCATTTTTAAGCTAAGGAATTGTGGAAACTTCACTATTTTCGCTCCTTTTTAACGTAATGGTACTTTCTTTATGACAGTGTTAGATTTTTTTCAGTTTTTATTCAGGATGAACATTTCTGGCAGTCAAATGCTGAGAGATATTGCTGTACTCCGTTCTGAAACGTCTGAATTAAAAAAGTTGCTGATTCCTTTTACTCCGGAGGAAATGGAATTACTATCTTTAAACCAAAGCAATCAGGTAAGAAAAAAATCTTTTGGTAAAATAGTAAAAGGGATTTTTGATACGATATACTATGAACCACTGGTAGTTTATGGAATAAAGACCTACAGTAATCATCAAAAACTCATACTCATCGCCACCACAACAGATGAATTTATATATCTTACCAAGCAGAGTACTACACATGTGTATATGAATAATGTGGAAGCAGGTGTTTTGACCCATGACGGAGCATTTTATAATGTCAGGCAACAACTGATAGCACGCGTAGATGGAGCAGATCAGCTAGCAACGCATAGTGTCTGGATAAGGGGCAAAGATGTAGGTTTTATATCTAATCCAAAGTTTGCAGCGGCTACCGTGCCCAGAGCCTATAGCTTGCTCAAATCTATGGACCAGGATGAAAGAAATATCTTTCTCTGCCTTACGCTGATCAATCTGGTAGAGGAAGCGCAGTAAATTCATTAGGGACAGCAAAACAGACTACCTTTTTCTCAACCTTTTTAATTTTTAAAAGTTATTGTCTGATTATATTAGATATATATTTGATAAATCGTATTTTTGACCTGAAAATATAGTTACTATGAGCGTACTGGATTTGGCAAGAGTGGTGATTTACCGATTTCATGAAAAAGGATTGGAAATTTTTCTTATCAATAATGAGATGGGAAATGATAATGATATCTGGAAAATTCCCCAAGGATTGTCTAATCATCTGGTAGACACATGTAAAATCAAAAATGTCATCGATCTGGATCCCTCAGAGGACGAGCACGGCAGATCCATCAAAACACTGGCAATAGAAGGGGACTGGCATGACATACCTTCTATCAGAGGAATGCTGAAACACGATGTGAAACTAGTGAAAGCTATTGTAAAAGAAAATCTTCCGGGCAGCGAAAAAGGTGCTTTCTTTGCTGTCAAAGAAGCCTTCAAAAAAGTTTTACCTCATGAGTACAAAGCACTTAAAGAGTTGAGAGAAATACTGCTGGATAGAAATTCAGTAACTAATATTTAATTTATCTTTCACCATCATAATGTCTATATCAACAACATCCTTAAGGGAGACAAATTTATCATTCGATCAGATCAAAAATGTATATCACGGTAAGGTTAGGGATGTATATGACATCGGTGACAAACTGATAATGGTAGCCAGCGACCGTATCTCAGCATTCGACCATATCCTACCGAAAGCAATTCCCTATAAAGGACAGGTACTCAATCAGATATCAAGCCACTTTTTGGAAGCATCCCGGGATATTGTGCCCAATTGGCTGCTTTCCACCCCTGATCCCAACGTTTCTGTGGGGCTGAAGGCTGATCCAATAAAGATAGAAATGGTCATACGAGGATATTTGTCCGGACATGCATGGCGTACATACCAATCGGGTCAAAGAGTACTTTGTGGAGTGACAATGCCTGATGGACTCAATGAAAATGATAAATTTCCAAATCCTATCATTACACCTACCACCAAAGCATCCGAAGGTCATGATATGGATATTTCTGCTGATGAAATACTTCGTCAGGGTTTGGTTACGAGAGCCGAATGGGAGGTGTTGCAATCTTATACGCATGAACTTTTTGCCAGAGGTACAGCTATGGCCCTTGAGCGCGGGCTTATTTTGGTGGATACCAAGTATGAATTTGGAAAGATAGGAGATCAGATCATCCTCATTGATGAAATACATACGCCTGACAGTTCGAGGTATTTTCATGCTAAGGGGTATGAAGACAGGCAGGTCAAAGGCGAACGTCAGCCTCAGTTATCCAAAGAATTTGTTCGTGAATGGCTGATTGCCCATGGGTTTCAGGGACTGGAAGGACAACAAATACCTGATATGCCTGACGACTTTGTAATGGAGATATCTGACAGATACATACAGTTATATGAAACTATCACAGGTAAGCACTTTGTAAAAGCGGATATCAGTCATATAAATGAAAGAATTGAGCGCAATGTGTATACCTATCTTCAAAGCGAATAGAATCAAAGTGACAGTAAAATCAAATAGTCAAAGCAGGCAATCGCATTGGTGATAGTCACTATCATTGCTGCAATTGCCTGTTTTGATGTACATTATCTGAATGACTTTTGATGCTGCCTCAAAACTCGTAAGCGTAACCTGCAGAGAAATTAAACCCTTGATTTTTAATTTTTACATCTAATATGGGGTTGCTGAGCATGTTGGTGAATCCCATTTGATACCTTGCATCTGCAAATAATTTTCCATTTCCTGCAGCCACCTCTCCACCGGCACCTACTACTCCGGATACTTCTATGCGCTGGTATATATCATTACTCAGATCAATATTGACTCTCGGCAGATTAACATCGATGATGACGGTTGCCACGGGATTGAGCCTTGCATTCATAGCGTACCCAAAACTAGGACCTGCCAGAAAATATGCCTTGGCAAGTTGGTTACCCATTTTGTATTCCAGCAAAACAGGCACTTCCAGATAGTTTACTCTTGTTTTTGCCTTAGCACCAACGGGCAGATTGAGTCCCAGCAGGTTAGCATCTACATTTTTATTCATGATAAAACCTTTTTGAATATAATTTAATTCAGGTCTGAACGAAAAAGCATCGGTTATGGTTATTTCGGCCATGACACCAGCGGTAAATCCTGTATAAATGGTCTGTTCAGGTATAAAATTTTCGGCCAGCCCGTTGACTCTTGTATCAGCAAGGTTGGTTCCTATTTTTCCTCCGATATATATCTGTGCATTGATATGAAAAATTACGAAAGAGGCAATAAAAGCGGATAAACTGAATTTTTTAATACTTTTCATGATACAAAACTTTACAATTTTAAAAAATAAATAACTTCAATATTCAACTACACCTTTAAGACGAAATGTGTCAGACCGACAAGGTTAATAAAAATGTAAAGAAGACAACAGATTGGTTAAATAGGTGTTAATAGGAAAATTTGCAAAGTGGAGTTTTATAAATATGGCAGAATTTATTGTCTCAAATATTTTTTTTCATCTTTTAAATCAACATTATGAATAGATATTGTTATATTTTTGGTGCATTGTTGCTGGTTTTTTCATCGTGTCATGTTTTCAATAAACTGACGTCTACGACTACTATCCAACCAATGGACAGTTTTATTCTTGGCAATAACGAACATAGAAGTTTTAAAGTTGAACTCACCAATTTATCCAGGCATGTGCTGGAATTATATCAAGTCCCACTGAGCGGAGGCAAACACTCTGCCCAAAACGTAAACCCAATGCAAAGGGCGATAGTAAATGTGGATAAAAATACTGCCTTGTATATCACAAATGTTTCCGTGGATACCTGTAAGGTAAAACTTCTCGTCACTGGAGATACGGGTTTATCCATGGGGTACAAAAACTAATAAGCCTTGGCTTTAAGCGCAATGATTCGATGGAATATTACATCCTGTAAACCTACAATCCGCAGGCACATCGTATATTCATAAAGCTCTTAGTTTCTCCTATAAATGGATATGCTACACCGCTGCCATCAAGTTCCCAATAAAATTTTGTCCGTTTTTTATCAGTGTTGCCTACCTCGTTCATTGTTTCTGTATCGAAGAGGCGTCCATTAACCATTGTATAGACAACATTTTCTGATTTACGGATATCTTCCATGGGATTTCCATCAATGATTATCATGTCCGCCAGTTTGCCGACTTGGAGGGTACCTAATTGTTTTTCCATACCCAATAATACTGCTCCATTGACTGTGGCACATTTTAGCGCCTGATAATTGCTCATTCCGCCCTGGCTCAACATCCATAATTCCCAGTGAGCACCAAGGCCTTGTAGCTGACCATGTGCGCCCAGGTTAATATTTACTCCTGAATCAGCCAGCTTTTTGCAAGAGCGAGAAGTAAGTATGTGGCCATTCTGATACTCTTCATCAGGCACCATGACTCGGTGTCTGGACCTGGAGTCAATGATAGGCCTTGGAATGTACTTGAGTAGTTTTTCATTTTTCCAGACTTCAGTGTTTTGATACCAGTAATATTCGCCGGTTACAGCTCCGTAATTGACGATAAGGGTAGGAGTGTTGCTGGTACCTGTCTGAGACCAAAACTGTATGACATCCTTGTAAAGTGGTGCGACAGGTATATTATGCTCAATGCTGGTGTGGCCATCAGCTACCATACTCATGTTGTGGAAAAGAATGACCCACCTTCAGGTACGACCCTGATGCCTAGCTGTCGGGCGGCTTCTATGACCTGTTGTCTTTGTTCGCGTCTGGGTTGATTATAGGATTTTACTGAAAAAGCGCCATAAGCTTTGGTTCGTCGTAGGGCAGATTTAGCATCTTCCAGACTGTTTATTTCCGCTTTAAAATCGCCATCAGCACCATATAGGATGGTCCCTGTAGAGAAGATTCGAGGCCCTACCAGAGTACCGGCCTTCACCATTTCAGATTGAGCAAAAGTGATTTCACTATTGACTGAAGGATCATGAGTGGTAGTGACTCCATAAGCCAGATTAGCATAATATTCCCAGTGTTTTTGGGGACTGATACCATCCCTGAATGCCCCCAGATGTGCATGCACATCTATCAGTCCTGGCATGATGGTTTTGCCTTTCATATCAATGATCTTTGTTTGACCATCTATTTGGGTTCCCGCATATGGGCCTACATATTTAATAAGATTTCCTTCTACAACCACTGCTCCATTTTTAATCACTTGTTCATTTTCCATAGTGATAATATTGGCATTGACAAGAGCAATTTTTCCTTCTGGTTTATCAGCTTTAAATGTCAGGCTTATTTTAGTACCTACTGTGTCGATAGGAGGAATGGAGTCTGGCGCTCCTTCCAAAAATTGAAATCTACGGTTGAGTTTTTCGGTAAAATATTCATTACCTAGTGTCCAATGAAGTTTTTTACTGTCAGCAGACCAATGCAGGTTAATACCTGCATCTTTTGCTACTTGTGCTACAGGCACTGCTTTAGTTTTCGCAGATAGACCGATGGCTTGCCCGGTTTTTGGCATGGGAGCCACATATAGTTTATATAACTCCATGAAAGCAACCCATTTATTGTCTGGACTAGGCACAAAATGAGTGGTATAGCTGGTATTGAAAATCACGTCAGTTTTTTGCGTTTTCAGATTGAATTTCTTAAAAGCCTTGGCAACAGAACCAAAAAGAAACCCTCCTGTCGTATAGAAAACTTCTTTTCCATCTGCAGAAAATTGTGGTTTTTCTCCTTCAGCAGTGATGAAAGCAGATTGTTTCGTTTTAAGGTCCATGGTATAGATGCCTGAATTAAGACTGTATGTATAACCCTGATGGCCATTTCCCCCTTCTTTATTGTAAACGATGGTATTGCCATCCGGAGAGAAGGAAGGGGTCCTGTAGATAGCAGGATCTTTTGTAATCGGTGTTGCTTTTTTAGAAAGAAAATCATAGGTCATGATTTGGCCGAGCTTTTCATCATTCCATGTAACATATACCAATTGGTTGCCTGAGGCATTAAAAGATGGTTCCGCCTCGAAGTCATTTCCTGCAGTAAGTCTGACAGGAGTCTTGCCATCGGTGCTGGTATAAAGATATCCCAGAGCGCTAAAAACTATGGTTTTTTCATCTGGAGAAGTGACTGTATTTCGCAATACTTTTACTTCATATTTGTCTTCAAAAGCTTTATTTTCAAAACGCACTGTCTCCATCAATTTGTGCTTAACATTGGCCATAAACGGTATCTCCGTAGCCATCTTGTTTTCCATATTGATTTTTATGATTTGACCTTTAGCCCATATGATGATATGTTTGTCATCCGGTGCCCAGTCAAACCCTGTGTAAATACCAAATATCGTCCATGCTTCCTGCTGGTCTTTGCTGAGTTGGTCATAAACAGGCCACTCTCTGCCGGTAGCAATATCATAAACAAATAAGACAGATTTTTCACGGACTCTACGTACATATGCAAGTTTGTCACCTTTATTAGATACCTGAGGTCTGCAGGCTCCACCCGGTCCACCTGTGACCCGTTTGCTTTCACCGGTTTCGAAGTTATAACTTTGGATGACAAAAATCTCACTATTGGGGTCTTTGTTGTATTGGAAATATCCTCCGGGATATACATCTTCACTATAGTACAACATCTTTCCATCCGGAGAAATGGCAGGTTCATTGACATCCTGCTGATCGTTTTTACGTTTGGTGAGCTGGATGCCGTCGCCTCCTGTGATATGATACATCCACATTTCGCCCGCACCAAGAGATCTGCCTGATGTGAAATGCTTTCTTGCTACAAAATACTGACCGTCCGGCATCCATACTGCATTATTCAGCAATCTGAAATTCTCTTTGGTGATTTGTTTTGCATCAGAGCCATCTTTTTTCATAACAAAGATATTATCGCCTCCTCCTGCATCGCTTGTAAAAAGTATTCTACTTCCATCGGGACTCCACCTTGGTTGTACTTCCCATGCCAGACCACTTCTGATGGCCCTCGCCTGACCTCCTGTCACAGGCATAGTGTATATATCTCCCAGCAGGTCAAATGCTATGGTGTTTCCGTCCGGACTTATATCCAGATTCATCCATGTACCTTCAGCTGCAGTAAATTCCACCTCCTTAAATGTACCGGGAGGATTATTTACGTCCCATTTGGGCTTGTCCTGGCTTGTGGCTGATAATGTACAAAATGTAATCCAGCATGCTGTGAGAAACTTTTTCATTTTCCGGGGATTTTTATTTTGACGTAAATATAACTAAAGATTTTGTTTGTCATAAAGCTGTGATATTAAATGTATGTATTACAAATAATACACATTAGGAAAAGCCCATGTTTACTGTCATTCCCATAAAGGACCCACCCAATTCAGACGTTGGGTGATAGTAAGGCATATATTCCTAATCTTATTTCTGACAGGTTTAAATAGGTCGATTAAATTTTTGAAAAAAAAGTTTTATATATTATACACACTTTGAAATCATGCCCTAAATACCTTGGTTGATAGTATATTTACTATTTTTGCGTGTGGAGTTTGAAATCATTGATCAGATTTATAATTACATGAAATATTTATCGCTTTTGCTGATCTGCTGTACTTATTATTCATGTGGATTCTTTGAGAAGTCTGCCAATCATGCTTTTACCTCAGGCCTCTATACTGAGAGTGGTAATGCAAGCAGGTCCAGGAAAAAAGTATTTCTGGATATTTCTGAAAATCAAATAAAAGTCTTCGATGCCACAAAAATGAGCAAAGATCATGCTCCTGTGAAAGTGATTTCTCTGGCAGGGAATGATAGTATATGTTATTATCCTTCGAAGTACAGAACATCAGGAATTACTTTGAATATGACCACTGTTTTGTTTAAATTTCGACCATCTACATCTGAAGTAGCCCCTCAACTTAACACCGATTTTAATGCTGCCATTTATTCAGGATGGCGAACAGATTCTTATTTTGTTAATAGTAAAGAAACTCCCCTTGGACATTGTACCTATCAGATCGTGAGGAGGTCATATGATATTGGTATGCTATTTGGAACTGGTTCCACCCTTATCAGTCCATTTACCACAAAAAGCGCTTTTGCACTGGAATACAATGGTATGATATTACAAGGTGGTTTGGCGGGTTCTATACAGTCCAGCTTTGCCAGTTTCGGATTGTCTGCCGGAGTGGATTATCTGATTGGTCCACAGAGGAAAATATGGATTTACCAGCAAAAGCCCTGGATTGGACTTGTGGTGGGTATCGCACTCAATTAAACGTAATCAATCAGTTTTCCTCCCTGTCTGGTCGTGTACTATTTAGGGGCCGATACCGGGTTTTCGATGGTCAGCAGTTTTTCGAGATAGTGGTATTCAATGCCAAACATTTTTTTAATGTCTTCCACTTTTTGTTGTGCAGCTGTATCAGGAGTAGATTTTACGCCTGTTATCATCAGATTTTTACTCGTATGTTCGGTAGAGATGAACTCAAAAACCTGAGTCCTGTATCCATTTGCTTCCATGATGAGAGCCCTTAATCCATCAGTAAGTATTTCTGCTTGCCGTTCTTCGAGTATACCGTGCTTCAGTATAGGTGATAGTACATTGTCATGGTGCATACTTTGTCTGATTTGTTTATGGCAGCAAGGAGACATGACAATATATCTGGCTCCTGATTGAATGCCTTTGGCGATAGCCATATCAGTGGCCGTATCACATGCATGCAGCGCTATGACCATGTCTATACCAGTGGTGTCGACATCTTCGATGTTTTTTTGTTGAAAGGTCAATCCTACAAAACCTTCCTTGATGGCTGTATTGTAACACAGGCCAACTATTTCCTGTTTTAATTCAAACCCTGTCATTTTGCACCTCATTTTTTTTGTATTGGTCAGATGATCATATAGTGCAAATGTAAGGTATCCCTTGCCGCTACCCATATCAGCTATATTTATGATCTCGTCTGCAGGATAGTCTTTTATAAGCTGGTCAATTATTTCCACATATTTATTGATTTGGCGATATTTGTCCTGAGATTTATCCAGGATGTTTCCATCTTTTCCTGCCAGACCTAAATCCTGAAGCCAGGTACTTTTTACAGTAATCAGCCGTTCTTTCTGATGGTCATGAGTAGTTTCTATTTTAGCTATTTGGTCTACTTGCCGGGTGATGATAGATGCGTTGCCTTTCTTGTTTTGAAGCAAGGTGATTTCAGTATCCCCTGTAAACAATGCGGCATTAAAAAACATATTACCCAGCAGGTGATCCAAAACTCCACCTACCTGTTCTTTGGCATAGTTTTTTACTTCATCCCGGTTTTTGTAGCGATAAGTAAGTGAGTATTGGGTTTTGTTTTTGATGACGGACGGTTTCAGATAGGCATTGCCGACTACCTTATTCTGGTGCCGGGGTTTCGAAAAAGTAATTTTAAAACTGACCTCATCTTTGATCAACACTTGGATTTGATCTTCAAACTCTCTTTTTTGACGATTTGTATCTGACATACTTTAAATTTATTCCTGCAAAAGTACTATTACTGCCGCAATATCTTCAAATTATCGGTCATTTAACATACATTTGTGTCAAAGAACAGTAAGTCGATGGATACAACAATCTTTACAATTTCGGGCTTCGACATATCGACTACCCAATTGTTGCTTTGTGGTATAGTAGTGTCTGCCTGTATTTGGGTTTTTATGCGCCTGCACAAATACTCGTTTTTCGAATCCACAGACTCCGCCGAACCTGAATACAGGCATGGTGGGTTTCCATTCTGGCTTGGAATTTCACTTTTTTTTGCATGTGTTCTTATCATTCTGCGGATATTGAATATTGATTTTATCATTTTTGATTACAGTGATTTTTCTGTCACTATCAATCATATTGCCGAAATCCTAAGTCTATTTAGTCTGGCTTTGCTTTTTGACTGGATCATAAGTCATGTTGTCATAAGAAATAAATTCAGTAAAAGAGAAACACCTGTAAAGACCAAAGTTCATTCTGTAAAAACCAATGAGCTGAAGGCTACAAGACAGGTCAGATATATCGTATATTTATATATTTTTCAGATATTGATCAAACGTCTGGGTTTTGACATTGTGCTAATGCAGAGGGAGATCAAAGGAGAGCTGTTTTCAGTGCATTTTTCGGACCTCATCATGGCTGTGATGATTATACTAATAGCAAGGGTCATTATCTGGTTTATCACTCAGGTATCTCTATATCGTATGTATCTAAACAATGACATGGATGAAGGAATACAGTTTGCTATCAATCAGCTTGTCACTTATGTCATTTACGTCATAGCATTTTTGTTTGCCCTTGACCATATCATCTCTGATATGAGCATTATTTATGGAGGGGCTGCTGCACTGTTGGTAGGTGTGGGTCTCGGTCTCCAGCAAACGTTCAATGATTTTTTCTCTGGTTTGGTACTTTTGTTTGAGAGGTCTGTTATGGTCGGTGACGTGCTGGAGCTGGATGGCCAAGTAGGACGAGTTTTGAAGATAGGATTACGGGCATCGCGTATCGAAACCAGAAATAGCGTCTCGATGCTTGTACCCAATAGTAAACTGGTCAACCAGTCTGTGGTCAACTGGACACATTTTGATAATATAGTCCGGTTTGACATTGGTGTGTCCGTCGCTTATGGTTCAGATCCGGTATTAGTGCAGGAACTTTTATTGCAATCATTGCTTATTGAAGAATTTATACTCAAAGAACCTGTTCCTTTTGTTCGTCTCAATGATTTTGGCGAAAGTGGTTTGAATTTTTCTTTGTATTTTTTTACTAATGAGGTGATGGCTGCAGATGATTTGAAGAGTAAAGTGAGATTTGAAATCGACAGGTTATTCAGACAGCATCATATTCAAATTCCTTTTCCTCAGCGTGATGTCTGGTTACGACAGGAAGCTATAAATAATAACCAGAGATGAAAATATTTCTGTCCTCAATAGCCATTTTAATTTTGCTGCTGACCATCATCGACAAGGTTGCCAACAGATTCAGACCTGTGAAGCAAAGGAACAATACTTTGATTATAATTGGCATTGTTTTAACCTCCTTTTCTGCTCTTGCAGTACTGGCGTCGTGTTACTTTGCAGGGGACCTGTCCCATTTGCCTAAACTGGCACTACCGTTGACTCTTTTGGTTTTGCTAGTCATTCAGTACAAAAGACCTCAGTGATAACAAAATCTGCTCTTTTACAGTAATAAATGTTCCATATTTTGGAAAACATATCCTGATTCGGGAAAATATTGGCAAAATTAATATTTTAAAATACTGTAAATCAGTTGCTTGTGTTTTGGCATGCTCTATGGTCAGGAGTATGTACATTCAATTTTATATACAATGGATTTAACAAGTAGGACGGAAAGCAAAAGTACTGAAGTATTGGTCATTAAAAATGCGGATGGTTCAGACAGATGGGTTTGGCCTGTCGATTTGAAGGAGCCATTGTTTCTTGACTTTTATCATGCAGGAAAGTTGCGCTCTATGGTTTTTGTATGGCTTGTTCAACTCATATTCAAACTTCGCATTCAGCGAGTAGTTTTCAACAAAGAAAACAGAAATATTCCTGTTTTTTTAGGTGGAGCTTGGGCTATGTTTGCCGGTACAGCTGGCCCGAACAGGAAAACTATTTATATTGAGAAAAATGATGGTAAGCCAGTTTTTTACAAGATGGCAGCAGGTAGTCTATCAGCGCTTTCACTGGCAAATGAATACCGCCATATACGATTTTTAGAGTCGATGAATATCAGGAATATAACCTTGCCCAAGGTATGGATGCACAATGCTGAAGTTTTTGCACAATCTCCCTGTGATTTAAATTATGTAATATCCAAAAGTGATTTGAATAGTCGCCATATAGAGATTGTGACACAGCTATTTGACACCAATGCGACAAAAATATCCTGGGAATCAGCAAAATTAAAAAATATCCACCTTTTAAATCCGCTTTCTGATCTGAGATTGAAAGGCATTAGTAGTAAACTGGAGGAGTTGATGCGTAGTATTGATGACAAAAAATCATTTACATTTGGCTACGCACATGGAGATTTTACACCATGGAATATGAAGACTACCTCCGATGGGCTTTATTTGTATGACTGGGAGATGGCATCGTCATTTTACCCAAAAGGTTTTGATGCTTTTCATTTCATTTTTCAGCAAGGAATATTGGTCGATAGACTTGGATGGCCTGCAATACTCGATAGAATGGATAGTCTTCTGACTTCTGCTTTATTTTCAGACAGAGCAGAAATGATGGATTATCTAAGGCTCTATCTTATCATCAATACATCCAGATTTATAGACTTATATAATAAGCAGCCATCATGGCATACTCAGATTTATTGGTTGCTCGATGTATGGCATGCCGCCATGGACACTTTTTTGATGGATGTACAGACTAAAACTTTGTTTTCATACAGTTTCGTAGATTTTATGGGGCAGTTTGATTATGCCACCCTCAAGGCTGATGACAATGTGAATCCAGCTTTCATAGGCGACGGCAGTGATCTTGATATCGTCTGCCAAAAAGAAGACATGACAGCCATTATACATTTTTGTAAGGAATATCAAGGTGTCAGTAAGGTAAAGAGCACAGTGAAATCCAATATGACATCTCTGACCATGATAATGAAAAATGGTCAACTTATGCATCTAGACCTCATACATGCTTTCAAACGTAAATCAAACATTTTTATGGATGCAAAGAGCGTGATAGACAAAGCGTTTACCAATAAATTTGGCTTGAAGTGCGCTTCTCCCGCTTGTAGTTCCAGGTATATAGCTTTGTTTTATGCATTAAATGACTCGGCGATTCCTTCAAAGTATAGCCATTTGTCTCAGTTTTCAGCTGAAGGCGGAGATAAAAGAACAGAGATGGTCATAACACGCATTTATCAGTCATTGTCTGAAAAGGAGGATCTGAAAACAATATTGTCCTTATTTCCTGAAAACAAGGGCATAAATAAAATACTTTCCACTATGTCCTATTATACTGATGTTATCAGGTCATTTTTTGTTAGTGGAGGTTTTATCGTTACTTTTTCAGGAGTGGATGGGGCAGGTAAAACCACCATTTTGTCTGACATCCGAGAAAAACTGGAGAAAAACCTGAGACGTGAAGTAGTTGTATTAAGACACAGACCATCTTTATTGCCTATACTTAGTGCATGGAGATATGGAAAAGTCAAAGCAGAATTAAAATCTGTCAGCCAGCTTCCGAGACAGGGGACCAATGCCAGTATAGCAGCCTCTTTGTTTCGATTTGGGTACTATTATGTGGATTATCTGATTGGCCAGTGGTTTATTTATATAAAATATGTGTGCAGAGGCAAAATTGTCATTTATGACAGGTATTATTTTGACTTTATAGCTGATGCCAAAAGGTCCAATATTGCACTTCCGGCTGAGTGGGTAAAGAGAGGATATACTCTTATCATGTCACCTGCTTTCAATTTCTTCTTGTTTGCCGCACCCGAGGTTATCCTCAGCAGGAAGCAGGAATTGGCTGCTGTAGATATATCATTGCTCACAGGTAGCTATCATCAGCTTTTTGTCGGATTGCAAAAGGAGTCCACCACTGCTGTCTACCAGTCCATCGAAAATAATAGCAGAGAAAACACGGTACATCACATTTTACAAACCATACAAAACGGTATCAAATGATCAACGGATTTATAACATCTATCGTAAAAAAAGAAATCCCCATTTCAGTCTTGACAATCATTTGACCATTAGTGACTTGTATTCATTTTTTATCAGACAATCCTTGGCTGTCATCAGAGGTCAATTATGCTGGTTGTATGGACGCAAGCCTCAACTCATGCTGAGAGCCCAAGGGGTTACTTTCGAATATTTGCCCAGAATAAAATGGGGTAAATTTCTAAAGCTAGGCAAACAAGTACATTTGAGTGGTCTGGGTACGCAGGGCTTAGTCCTTGGAGATAATGTCAGCATTGGCGATTACAGCAAAGTAGTAGTATCGACCACATTAAATAATATAGGGAAGGGTATTACAATAGGAAATAATGTAGGAATGGGGGAGTATGCTTACCTCGGAGGAGCAGGTGGGCTCACTATCGGAGAAAATTGTATTATTGGTCAGTATTTTAGTTGCCACCCGGAAAACCATGTGTACGATGATCCTAAGACCTTGACAAGGTTGCAGGGTGTGAGCCGCAAGGGTATCCGAATAGGTGCCAATTGCTGGATAGGTAGCAAAGTAACGATCCTGGATGGTGCTGAAATAGGTCATGGATGTGTCATTGCAGCTGGTGCTGTAGTGAACGGAACCTTTCCCGACTTCAGTGTTATAGGTGGAGTACCTGCCAGAATATTGAAAAACAGAAATCAACAAGTTACATTAATAACAAACCAAAATTGAATATCACCATGTCACCAAATACTAAAACAATACTATCCACCGCATATGCAGTCAATCCATACAAAGGGTCTGAAGATGGTATGGGCTGGAATTTTATACTTCAGATAGCCAGATTTAACAAGGTGATAGCCATTACCAGAGAGAATAATCAACGTAATATTGAAAAATTTATGGCAGAAAATCCTGATCCGTTATACAATCAAATCACATTTATGTACTATGACCTGCCACCACATCTGAGATGGTGGAAAAAAGGTAGCAGAGGTGCTTTGCTGTATTATCAGCTATGGCAACGTGGAGTAGTGAATTTTGTGAAAAAGCAACATCTAACATTTGATATCGCACATAATGTCAATTTTCACAATGACTGGACACCCACTTTTTTGTGGAAACTCGGCAAGCCTTTGGTTTGGGGACCTGTGGGCCATCATTCCAGGATACCTGTTCAGTATTTGCGAGATTATGCATTCAGCTACAAAATCAAAGAAACATTTACGTGGGCCATTAAAAAATACTTCTGGAATTTTTCACCCAATTTAAAAAAGCAGTTCGACATGCTGATCATATTTTGTGTATGAATAAGAGTGTACAAAAAGAAATGCATTTGAATGATATACCTGTGACATGGATGCCTTCAGTAGCAATGCATCGTCCTGCTTTTGTGAAAAGTCATGATGACAAAGCTAAATTTACCATAATTTCTGCAGGAAGACTTGTGCCACTCAAAGGGTTTGATCTTACTATCCGCGCCTTTGCTCATTTTCTGGAATGTAATCCGCATGTGACTGATACAGAGTTGATGATAATAGGAAGTGGGCCTGAAAAGTCGACATTAAAAGAAATCGCCGGTAATGAAAAATTGGGGGATAAAGTGAAGTTTATTGATTGGATAGAAAGAGATACCTTGCTTGAATTGTATTCTAAAGCATCCGTTTTTTATTTCCTTCGCACGAAGGTGCAGGTATGGTAGTTGCAGAAGCATTGTCCTATGGCTTGCCTGTGATTTGTCTTGATAATGATGGGCCCGGCGAATTCATTTGTTCTGAGAGCGGGATTTCTGTACCTTTGGGAGAATACAAACAAACAACAAAATTGTTGGGTAATGCCTTACATACACTGTATCATGACAAACCCTTATATCAAAAGATGTCTGAAGGCGCCATCAAAAGATTTGAAGCCATTTTTGACTGGAACAAAAGAGGCGAAAAACTGAATGATATTTATCAATCTCTTCAACAAAAAACATTATGATATACGCTGTACATTTGCTCAATGATTATAGTGGTAGTCCAAAAGTACTCAGTCAATTGGTGCGAGGTTGGGCGAAGGCGGGAAAAGAAGTGACGGTGGTTACCAGCCAGTCATCATCCGGGTTTTTATCTGATTTGCACGGTTGCTTTTATTTATATCATAATTATATTTTTGTTTCTAATAAATGGCTCAGGCTAATACTGCTTTTTTGGAATCAAATGAGATTATGTATTATTCTATATCGAAAACTGCAAAAAGATGATATCGTGTATATCAATACGGTTTTGCCCTTCGGAGCCGCTATTGCGGGAAAATGCAAGGGTGTTCGGGTGATAAGCCATATTCATGAGACCAGCATAAAACCTGCATTGTTGAAGAAATTTCTATTTGGAGTGGTGGCAAAAACGGCAAGTCAGACAGTATATGTATCAAGGTATCTGGCCGATAATGAAGGCGTAGGCAACTCCAGATACATCCTTTACAATGCTTTGCCCGATGGTTTTGGCCCGCAAAAAAAGCAGAATATGGAAAAACTTTACAGGTCTAATGTTTTGATGATCTGTTCGCTCAAGGGGTATAAAGGCATTCATGAGTTTCTGAAGCTTGCAGCCAAGAACCCCAAATACAATTTTCGACTGGTAGTAAATGCAAATGAATCAGAGATTTCTAATTATTTTGTAAATGAAAAAGTCACTTCCAATGTGGAGATATACCCTGTGCAAAATGATGTGAAGCCCTTTTATGAATGGTCTGATGTAGTATTAAATTTATCAAAGCCGAATGGCTGGGTAGAAACTTTCGGACTTACGGTAATAGAAGCCATGGCCTTCGGAAGACCGGTAATTGTTCCGCCAGTGGGCGGCATTGCAGAATTGGTCACTGACGGCATCAATGGCTTTAAAGCTGATTCCAGAAATATAAACCATATCTCCTCATTGTTGCGTAAAATTCTTGACGATGAAGCTATGTATAATACTATGAGTCAATCAGCAAGTGAATTGGTCAAAAATTATGATGAAGCTAGTTTTATTAGAGAGAGTATCCAATTGCTCGAAATGACCACTGAGTGATATTATCATTAATGCTGGTATTAGTGTTGCCTTTTAAATAAATAGGGGCTATAAAAATAAAATCTAAAAATAATAACTACTAAGGTTTTCCAATACTGTAGGATTTTAATCCTTGTGTTAGGTTTTTTGTTCGTATTTACATTCCAGTTCTTAAAAAATTATTCCATTATTTGGAAAATTGTAACAAAGAGACAAGTATAACTAGCAGAAATACAGGCATTTATGTTCTGGCACGTTATTTTAGATAGAAATAGAAAAAGGATATATGTCTGATAAAAAACAAAAAGTAGCTATCATAGGCACAGTAGGTCTCCCGGCAAAATACGGAGGATTCGAAACCCTTGCAGATCACCTTGTCAAAAACCTGAATAGTGAATTTGACTTTACAGTGTATTGTTCAGGTAAAAAATACAAAAAATCCGAAAGGACATCCTCTTACAATGGAGCAAGACTAGTGTATATTCCGCTGGATGCCAATGGAGTACAAAGCATCATCTACGACACGCTTTCTATCATTCATGCTTTATTTTATGCAGAAGTATTACTGATTTTGGGTGTAGCAGGTGCCTGGATGCTTCCTTTTGTGAGATTATTTACGAATCGCAAGGTCATCATATCTATTGATGGGATAGAATGGAAAAGAGACAAATGGAGTCGTCCGGCTAAGATGTATCTTTGGTGGGCCGAAAAGATGGCTGTGAGATATTCGCATATTGATATTTCTGACAATGAGTCTATCCAGGATTATACAGCACTCAGATATGATAGTCTCAGCAGGATCATAGAGTATGGCGCAGATCATGCCGGCAAGGTCCCCATGGATCAACAGCTCCGGGAGAAGTACCCTTTTCTGCGAAATCCATATGCTTTTAAAGTGTGTCGGATAGAACCTGAAAACAACATACACGTCGTGCTCGAAGCATTCAGCAAACTTATAAAGCATCGGCTGGTCATGATTGGCAACTGGCAAAACAGCGACTATGGTATTAATCTAAAAAAGCAATATGAAAAATATGACAATATATTTTTGCTGGACCCAATATATGATCAGAAGACCCTGGATATGATACGCAGTAATGCCGTTCTGTACATACACGGACATTCGGCCGGTGGCACCAATCCATCCCTGGTGGAGGCTATGTATCTTGGATTGCCAGTATTTGCATATCATGTTTCATACAACAAGACGACCACTGAAGGTAAGGCAGGCTATTTTGCAGATAGTGAAGAATTAGTAACATTGATCCATGAAACGGATATGAAAACCCTCCAAAGTCAGGGTCAGGTGATGGAACGAATAGCACAGAAAAGATACACCTGGGCTCTGATTACTCAAAAATATCGTACACTTATATGCGAAGCGCTACAGGTATCGTCAAAAAATGCCGTAAGACCCATTGTCGCTGATCACCCTGATATGCTCAAGGAGTTGCAGCTCGGTCATCTCCAACATCAAAAATTATTTTACGAAAAATAACCTTAAATCATGGAAATTCTTTTTCATTTTGTTTTTGCATTCATATTTATGATTATTATAATTCCTTTGCTTTCGAGATTGGCTGTCTCAACTCAACTTGTAGACGTACCAAACTCCCGAAAAGTACATGCTACACCCACACCTCTGGTCGGTGGCTTGGGTATTGGATTGACATTATTGCTGGCTTTTATGCTTCAGCCCACCATTTTTACTTCCATTCCGGCATTTTATACTGTTTTATCCTGTGCTAATGTGCTCCTTGTGATGGGTGTTATAGATGATAAAAAAGAGATACGCCCCATATACAAACTGATCATTCAGATCATGTGCGCCTACATGGTTGTTAGAGCCGGAATCAAAGTTGACTCGTTGTTTGGATTTATGGGGATCTATGATTTACCTGCTTGGGCTACCGATTTTTTTACTGTTATAATTATCACAGGAGTTGTGAATGCCTACAACCTTATAGATGGTGTAGATGGTCTGACCGGCATGATGGGAATACTTGCTTTTGGTGTTTTATTGATATTGACGATCTATCTGGAGATATATCCCATGACTTGTTTTCTGGCTGCTGGGGCAGGTAGCATTGTAGGGTTTTTAAAGTTTAATCTCGGATCAAGACATAAGATTTTCCTTGGAGATGCAGGCTCATTATTTTTGGGCTTTCTTATTGTTTGTCAGAGTATTATCATTTTACAATACTCAGACGGCAAAGGAGGTGTACACCAAAGTTTGGTCTTGATGATATTGGTAGCTATTATGTTTGTACCGGTTTTTGATTCTATCCGGGTGTATATAGAGCGATGGACAAAAGGAAAGTCCCCTTTTACACCAGAAAAAAATCATATCCATCATCTTCTGCAAAACATGGAATTATCACCAGTCTAAGTAAGCATATTTTTGGTCATGGTTTCCTGTCTGCTACTGTTACTAGCCCTACTGGTATTCAGATTGTCCGGCATTACGGTTCTTATGGTGCTATTTATCATCATTTATAAAATGATCACTTCATTGCTGAAGATGAATAAGAGTCTGAATGAATGGAAAAATATCATCAAGAAACTTGAAAACCATTGACATAAATAGAATTTGTTCATGTATATATGGAGTAATTATTAACTTTACCCTCCAATATATAATGAATGGATAAAAATCAAAATTTCAGGATATTTTTGGTAGAAGATGATCCATGGTATGGCCAGCTGATCAAATATCAGATGACGATGAATCCAGACTATGAAGTACATCTTTTTACCAGCGGAAAGGAATGTCTGAGTAAGATGTATTTGCTACCGGATGTAGTATGTCTAGATTTTGGCCTTCCGGACACCACAGGTGACAAGCTGCTTAGGGATATCCATGCAGTCAATAATCAGGTGCCTGTCATCATTATCAGCGGACAGGATGATATTTCTGTTGCTGTCAATCTCCTAAAATCTGGAGCGCGGGATTACATCGTGAAGGATGACACACCAAGGATATTTATGGAAGTCTATATTACATATCAGAGAAAATGCCGGACTAAAGCAGGAAGTAGAAGAACTAAGGGTAAAACTGGAGCAGAAATACGACTTTGAAAAATCAATCATAGGTCAAAGTGAATCCATCAAAAAGATTTTCAGACTGATAGAAAAAGCCATACACTCCAATATCAATGTATCCATCACCGGAGAAACAGGGACAGGAAAGGAAGTGGTGGCTAAGGCGATTCATTATAATAGTGAGCGTAAAAAAAAGCCGTTCATAGCAGTAAATATGGCCGCCATACCCAAAGAACTCATAGAGAGCGAATTGTTCGGTCATGAAAAAGGGGCCTTCACAGGAGCAGTGTCGCAAAAGGCAGGGAAATTTGAAGAAGCCAATGGCGGTACTCTTTTTTGGATGAAATTGCAGAAATGGATTTAAGTCTTCAAAGTAAGATATTGAGGGCATTGCAGGAAAGAGAAATCATGCGTATTGGAGGTAATCAACTTATTAAATTTGATGCCAGGCTCATCATCGCCACGCACAAAAATCTTTCAGAGGAAACACAGAAGGGAAACTTCAGGGAAGACCTGTATTTCCGGATTATGGGTTTGCCCATTGAGCTCCCGCCACTTCGTGAAAGGGGAAATGATGTGCTCATTCTGGCCAAACATTTTATAGAAAGATATGCTGAAGAAAACAGAGTCAAAAGTCCGGTTTTGACTATAACAGCAAAAGACAAAATGCTCAAGTATCATTTTCCGGGGAATATCAGGGAGCTGAAAGCTGTCATCGATCTAGCCTGCGTGATGAGTGATGGAAAAGAGATTTTGCCTGATGATATCAATTTTCAAAACACTCGAAGTGGCGAAGATCTATTTGCTGTTTCAGAAAAATCACTCCGGGAGTACACTGCTGACATAATCACCTTTTTTCTAAAAAAATACAATAATGATGTAGTAGAGGTCGCTCATAAACTTGATATCGGAAAGTCGACTATATATAATATGATTAAAAATGGTGAAATAAAGACAAAAAATTAAACCAATGAAAGTACACCAATACGAAATTACTGACCTCAAAGAGGTCCATTTGACATCTAATAATAAGGCGGATCTGGTGCTTGTCTTCGGCAGTAAACTACTTCTGCAGGACGACACAGTCATTCATAAAATTTCTCAGGCATATACCAAGGCTACTATAGCATACTGTTCGTCTGCGGGAGAGATATACAACGATGAGGTTCGGGATAATACGATATCCATGGTAGCGGTAGAGTTTGCTTCAGTCACCTTGAAGTCCAATGCAATCAAAATCGATGATTTTACAGACAGTTTTGAGGCGGGCAAGGCACTTGTTTCAGGATTTGATCAATCCGGACTAAAGTATATACTCATTTTGTCAGATGGAAGCAAGGTCAACGGAAGCGAACTGGTGAAAGGAATGATCAGTGTGATACCCGAAGAAATCCCCATCACAGGGGGGCTGGCTGGAGATGGAGCGACTTTTGTCAGCACGCTTACAGGCTTGAATGAAAAACCGCTTTCTGGCAGGGTGTTGGCTATTGGATTTTATGGAGAGCATCTTAAAGTTTCGCATGGATCTATGGGAGGCTGGGAAACATTCGGACTGGAAAAAACCGTTACGAAGTCCCAAGCCAATGAATTGTGCGAAATTGACAATAAAAGCGCCCTTGAGATGTATAAAGAATACCTCGGTAAGTATGCAGCTGAACTGCCGGGATCAGCCCTGTTGTTTCCGCTGGCAGTCAGAATAAATGATGAAGAAGATGCTGTAGTACGTACCATACTATCGATCAACAATGAAAAGAACAGCATGATTTTTGCAGGAGACGTACCTGTCGGCAGCAAGGTCAGGTTTATGAAAGCCAATTTCGACAGACTGATAGATGCTGCCAGTACGGCTGCTAAAAGCACTCTGGTAGAATTGCACAACAGCAAACCCCAGCTGGCATTGTTGATCAGTTGTGTCGGGAGAAAGTTGATCCTGGGCAATAGGATAGATGAAGAAGTGGAAGCTATAAAAGATATTTTTCAGGAAGGTACTGTACTCACCGGTTTTTATTCATATGGAGAGATATCTCCTATGAATCCCGGGGCAGCTTGCAAATTGCACAACCAAACAATGACCATCACTTGTCTGGAAGAATCATAAGATAATCTCATATTTGCTAGTTTATTTTCCATAATTGTTGGGTATGTATCATAAGTTATTACAAAAACAAATAAATAAATATCTCACTCCTGAAATGATGACTCATCCGGAGTGTAAGGGATTTCTAGAAAGTATCAACAATTCGTATTTTGGTTTCGAAAGGGACAAAGAACTTTCTGATCATGCTTTTTTGGTAAGTGAAAAAGAATTTGAAACAATCAATAACAACTTAAAGACAGAGTCAAATGTCAGATTTAAAACCATAGAAAAACTTAAAGAAATTGTTTCTCAATTGGTCAAGAATGAGCATGAATTTGATGATAAGAATAAAGACGATCTCCTCTACATTTCTGATTTTATACGTATACAGGTGCTAAAAAATCAGAAAACAGAGGAAAGTCTCTACCGAACGATCAATCTATTCCAAACCCTCCTGGCCAATCTGCAGTCTGGTGTACTAGTAGAAAATGAAAATAGAGAAATATTATTTACTAATCAACTTTTTTGTAATATTTTCGGCATACCGGCTGCTCCCGAGGATCTCATAGGTGCTGATTGCACTAATTCTGCAGAACAAAGTAAATCCCTCTTCCAAGAGCCTGAAATTTTTGTGGACAGAATATCTGAAATCCTTGACCAGAAGATTGCAGTGTATAATGAAAGCCTTATAATGGCAGATGGCAGGTCTTTGGAGAGGGACTATATACCCGTAATCATCAATGGTGTGTATAAAGGACACCTGTGGCAGTATACAGATGTAACCGAAAGGGTAAACAGTCATAGTCAGATTATGGCTAGCGAAGAAAGAAACAGGCTTATCATGGACTCTGCATTGGATGGTATCATTATCGCTGATTCAGACGGATTCATTAAATATTGGAATCCATCAGCTGTAAAATTATTCGGTTGGTCAGGCAGCGAAGTAGTAGGGAAAAAAATGTCTGAAACCATCATACCTGAAGCGCTGCGTGAAGCACATACTGCAGGAATGAAAAGATTTAAAATGACAGGTCAGCAAAGGATACTAAATCAGCTTCTGGAATTACCGGCGCTCAATAAGGAAGGGCACGAATTTCCAATAGAATTATCGATTATCAGTTTCAAACAAAATGAAAACGTCATTTATTGTGCTTTTGTTAAGGATATCTCCGAAAGGAAAAAAAGCGAAAATCTACTGAAAGCCCAGGAGCAAAAATACAGAAACATCATCGCAAACATGAATTTGGGCCTGCTGGAAGTCAATAATGACGAAACAATTGTTTTTGCCAACCAAAGCTTTTGCGAAATGTCCGGATATCCTATGGAAGAACTCATAGCTGATAAGACCAGCAAATTTTTGATTTCGGAAACGAATATCGATTTTATAGGACAAAAACAAGCACTCAGGAAAAAGGGGAATTCAGATAATTACGAACTGGCTGTAAGGAATAAAAATGGGGACATAAGATGGTGGTTTATCTCCGGCGGTCCCAACTACAATGACAAAGGGGAGCATATAGGTTCTATAGGTATACATCTGGATATTACTAATCAAAAAAAGCTCGAAATGGACCTGGATGCCGCAAGGATACAAGCTATCGAAGCGTCCAAAGCTAAAGAAGCTTTTCTGGCCAATATGAGTCATGAAATCAGGACACCCCTTAATGCGATCATAGGAATGATTCGGGAATTGGGAAGGGAAGACCTTACATCCAAGCAACAACTTTATCTTTCGCACAGCGAGACAGCTGCCAGACACCTTCTGAATATTCTGAATAATATACTGGATATATCCAAAATAGAAGCTGGTGAATTTGATCTCAATATCAAAGAGTTCAGTCTTTCCTCCCTGATCAGCAATGTCAAAAGTATCCTCCAAAACAGAGCAGTAGAAAAAGGAATCAAGTTTAATGTGATGGTATCACCGGATATATCTCCATGTTTACTGGGGGACAGTACGCGCATCCGGCAGATTCTGATCAATTTACTGGGCAACGCCATAAAATTTACAGATAATGGTAAGATTAATCTCCTCGTAGAGGTCCTGGATGAAGACATACACACTCAGACATTAAAATTTACAGTATCGGACACAGGCGTGGGTATGAGTGAAGATTTTATGACCAAGCTATTCAGTAAGTTTTCTCAGGAGGATGACAATAGCACGCGCAGGTTTGATGGTACCGGGTTGGGTATGGCTATTACAATGGAAATGGTCCAGCTGATGGGCGGACACATAGAGGTTCAAAGCCAGAAAAATCAGGGATCTGTTTTTGACGTCATCATTAAATTACCGATCGGCGATCCTACAAAATTATATGTAGGTATATCAGAAAACAAAATACATAATCTGAAAGGTGTTCGCATTTTATTGGTAGAAGACAACGATATGAACCGTTATATAGCTTCACAAAGTCTAAAACATTTTGGTTGTGATGTTTTGGAAGCGCTGAATGGTCGCGATGCTATCGAAAAACTGGGAAGGCATAAATTTGATATCATACTTATGGATATTCAGATGCCTGTCATGGATGGGGTGGAAGCAACAAGGTATATAAGAGAACATATATCTAAATCGCTGCCTATCATAGCATTGACTGCCAATGCCTTTAAAAAAGATATCGATCAGTATATGTCCATCGGAATGAATGACTATGTCACAAAACCATTTGAAGAAAATATTTTGTTTAACACTTTATTGAATCATGTCACCCGTAAATTGCCGTCTGAAAAGGCAGGGTCTGATGAAGCTAAAAAAGAATCTTTGTATAACCTTCAAAAACTGGATGAGATAAGCAGGGATGATGTGTCTTTTGTGCATAAAATGGTCATTATTTTTGTGGAGCAAACACCTTTATCCATTGCTGAAATGAAAATAGCTCTGTCGAACGGAGATATGGAAACAGTCAGTAAAATAGCTCATCGCATAAAGCCCGGCATAGACAATATGGGTATTTCTTCTCTAACATCTGTCATCAGAGAAATAGAAGCCAAAGGCAAATCTTCCAACCCCAATATAGACAAAATGTGGGACCTTGTCAGAATTACAGAGGAAACACTCGATAAAGTAATAGAGTCATTAAGGATAGAGTACCAAGATATTTTTGAGGATGATTCAAGATAGTACTGTTTTAAGGCTGTTGCTATTCCTTTTTTTCAGACCCGGATAAAAAGTAAGTGCTTTTTTGATAATTTTGGGAAAACTTATTCCACGGCATGACCTTATGGTTGTTGCTCCCGAAGTAACTAATGATCATTCCAAAGGTATCGGTATTTTGAAATCCTGGAATCGCCTGTATCATATTGAATTCTTCATCCAGAAAAACCATGGAGGGGTAGCTCATTTTACCTGAAAGCAACTGAGCTGCCAATTCGTGATATCCTCTTAATCCGTTGCTGATAAATTTATACTCCGTTCCTTTCAGAGTGACAGAAGATTCCATCTCAGCATTAAATTTTACTGGATAGTAATTGGCATTGATATATCTGATGATAGACTCATCTGCAAAAGTGGACTTATCCATCTTTTTACACCAACCACACCAATCAGTATAGACATCTACAAAAATCTTTTTTTTATCTTTTTTTGATTTTTCAATAGCTTCTTCCCATGAATGCCACTTTATTTTATTTTGAGCACCCACAGTATGAAAACCTGAGCACATAAATATAAAAGCAAATAGTAAAAATCGTATCATGGATATAAATCAAAAATGATGATGAATTGAATACATAACTACTTTTATCTCCCAAAGGATTCAAAAACCTTCCAACTTAAAATAACTTTAACATAATTGTTAATGTATTCTACTCCGGGATCCTGACGTCACTCTTTTGGAGAAGCAAACTTAAAGTCAGCATTGACCAAATCAAAGGGTTTTTCTGATATTTTTTTAGTAACCCATGTTGTTTTTTCTCCCTTCTCGTCTTTTCTTATGTTTTCATATTCCAGCATGATGCCTTGTTCGGTGCCTGCCATATTTTCTGTATAGGATGAAGGGGCAAACTTACTCATGTAAGGCTGGAAGTTTTTTTGTATATTTATAGGGAAGTTTTCTGACACATACATGAGTATTTTTTCATCACTGGTTTCTCCTGAGTATTCCTGGCTATTGTACCCAGCTACTTTTTTAGATTTCCCTGTTTTACGTATCTTCCACTCACCGTTTTTTTCAGGCTTGACTGAGGAAGAGGCTGCTGCACCCAGTTTCATGACAGAAGGTATAACCTGTCCGGTTTTATCACCATTTTTTTCGGTAGTGTAAAGTATCATGGCATCTTTCTGAAGATCAATGACTACAAGCTGTTTGGTTTGTTTTTCATCCAGACTTTCCATGCCTATAATGGCATCTTTTTTTGAATAATGCAATCTGATGTAATTTCTTTTTTTAGAATAATCTATTACCTCTACCTCCTGAGTTATATCAAATGAATATTTTTCCGGCAACTCTATTGTCTTGTTCATGTCTGCCAGAAAAGCTGCATAAGCATCTCCCATTTTATCCCAATCCACTTTTTGTCCTTTGCCTACAGAATCCTGATATTTTTGTCTCATCAATGAATCCATAGCCTGATCAATAGGCTTAAATGCTCTTCTTGCCAGTTCGTCAGATACGGCCTGGACGATTTTATCTTCCACTTTTTTTTCAATTTTCCTTTTGGCTTCATTCATGATACCACCAAAAATCTGTGCAGTGCTATCTTTTTGTACAAATATTATGCTTAAAAAAACTAATGTGGTTCTTAAAAGATGTTTCATGGGTTTATTTTTAATTGGTTATAAATGGATATATAATATCTTAGCTAAAAAGCAACCATTATTGCTTATGAAAACTAATAATGAATACTTTATAGGGTGATTTTTAGATCCGAATTTTAAATTTTATAAATTCTAAATCTTTGATTTATCATCTATTATAATGCTTTTTAAAGATATTTTGTTTAAAATTTTGGGAACTGAATAATATTCACAAATTTACCGTCTAAAATCACGAATAACAAATTTTGGGCACATGGTGGAACCACATATTGATGAAAAAGAACTAGGTGAAAAAATTATATCACTTTTTGAGTATAGGCTCTTTCCTCAGCTATTGGACCAGTCTGAAAAGGATTCGGAAATCAAAACAGCCTTTCAGGAAAACCTCATAGACTTGCAGGCATCTATTTATTTTCTGGATGCTCACCTGGAAGCACACTGGACGACTGACAAAAAAGTATTGGATTGGCATTGGCAAAATATAGTTAGGCATTTGTCTGCGTTTGGCGTTAGTCCTGCCATGTCACCCATGTACCTAAACCACATCAGGAAGTATGAAAAACATGAGCTGGAACTCCGAGCCGGTAAGTCACCAGTGAGACTGGATATGGAGTATTTTTATTTTTATAAGTCATGTGATGTGAAACTGTTGAGGCGCCTCATTTATGAAAAGTATCCTCTGTTATCAGCCACGTGGGGCAAACTTTCAGACTGGAGGTATTATGACCTGGTAACTGAAGTCAACGATGATGTCGAAGATCTTTATGAAGATTTGCAGTATATCAATGGAAACAGATTTCTGATATCTTTGTTATATCAAGGTAAAGAAACAACGAAAAAGCAGTTTGCAGATTTTTTAAATGTTGTCAAAGCAAAAGCAACTCAAAAAACAAAAGATACCAAGAGTAAGAAACAACAACGAGTCACCGAACTGACATTACAAAGGGTAGACGAGACTCTGAAGCTGTTAGACGACCGGGTGGATAATATTACGGATAGCGATCTTAAAAGTTCACGGCTAATGAATGTACAAAGCGAATTTTCCGATCAATTATCCGGTGAAGTGAAAAAGGGAATTTAGTTGTTGATAAATTAGTAACGATAATCAAATAGACTGATATTGGCCCTGAGAGTTTGTTCCGTTTTTATGCCAAGTCTGCACATTTGACTTCAATACATTATATATAGAAATCCCAATAGGATGTACCACTGCAAACCTTAATGATGATGGGAGTGGCAAGTGGTCCTAGAAATAAAAAAAAATTAGAAAATGAAAAATCAGGATATAGAAGCACTTAAAGAAGCCATAGAGAGTTCGCCTGATAATTTGCCCCTACGTATCATGTTGGCAGGCAAATATTTGAATGCTTCGCAACTAGAGGAAGCTGAAAATGAGTATCAGACCGTTTTGAACTATGACAGGGATCATGTGAAAGCTAAAGAAGGTCTGGCAGAAATTTATTTCAGGAGAGGCAGGTATTCCGGAGTGATAGTCATCGTAGAAGAGTTAATGGCACGACATAAGGCAAGCGAAAGAATGATGGTCATTTGTGCCAAGTCTTTGGTCCGCGAAAAGTCAATAGAAGATGCACAGGAAATCTACGAAAAAATTTTGGATGAAAATCCTGACTTTGAAGACAAAGAACTGGATGAAAATCTGAGGATGCCATCTTTTGACTTTGAAGAGGAAGATGAGTTTGATGAGGATGACCCATTTGGTTTTGGATTTGAAGCAGGTCCTGAGGATAAGGATTTTCTGATGGAAAAACCTGATATATCCTTCAAAGACGTGGGTGGCATGGACAAACTGAAAGAAGAGATTGACCTCAAGATCATCAAGCCACTCGAAAATGCAGATCTATATGCCGCATATGGAAAAAAAGTGGGTGGCGGCATACTGTTGTACGGTCCTCCCGGATGTGGAAAAACATACCTTGCCAAGGCCACAGCCGGAGAGATAAAATCTAACTTTATTAGTGTGGGTATCAGTGACATACTGGATATGTGGATAGGCAGAAGTGAAAAAAACATGGGTTATATTTTTGAAGTAGCAAGGCGCAACACTCCTTGTGTTCTATTTTTTGATGAAGTAGATGCATTAGGAGCGTCGAGGTCAGATATGAAAAATTCTTCTGGCCGGCACGTAATCAATCAGTTTTTATCTGAGCTGGACGGTGTGGAAGGAAACAACGATGGCATCCTCATCTTAGGAGCTACCAATGCTCCCTGGCATCTGGATCCTGCCTTCCGCAGACCTGGCAGATTTGACCGCATCATTTTTGTACCACCACCTGATAATGCCAGCAAAGAACATATTCTGGAGATAATAATGAAGGACAAACCCAAAGAAAAAATAGATTACGCCAAAGTCATAGAACATACCAAGTACTATTCAGGTGCTGACATCATGGCTATGGTCGACCTCGCCATAGAAGAAAAGCTTAAAATTGCACTGAAAACAGGGGTCCCGGAACCAATCAATACTCAGGATCTGATACAGGCCACAAAAAAACATCATGCCAGTACAAGAGAATGGTTTAATACAGCAAAAAACTATGCACTATTTGCAAACGAGTCAGGCATATATGATGAAATATTAAAATATATAAAATAATGAATCATACGGAGTTTGCCAGACAATTGTCCCATGTTGATGTCCTTCTCTCGCAGGGGAGATTTGCTCATGCTGAGGCTATACTCGAAAGATTGCTGGCAACAGACTATGAGACCTCCTCCGTGATGAAACTGATGACCGTAGCTAAAATGGGGCTTGGTAAGTATAAAGATGCAGAGGAATTGTGTCAGACCATCATTTCGCTCCATCCTGACGACAGTTTTCTTTTTTATATAATGGCCTCTATCCGGGGTACGGAAAGAAAATTTTCAGAGGCAAAGTCTTTTATCAAAGAAGCCATCAGTATGGAACCGGCCAATGCAGCTTACCATGCTTATTTGTCCAATATCTGCCTTCAAACCAAAGAGTTTACGGAAGCCCTGCATGCCGCTGATACTGGATTGAGTATCGATGCAGAAAATATCGACGCTCTGAATGCCCGATCATCAGCCCTGGTAAGCCTTGGGCGTAAGGAAGAAGCATTTCAGACCATAGAGAAGTCACTGGCTACAGATCCTAATAATTCTGACACCCACGCCAATATGGGGTGGGGCCTGTTGCATCATGGAAAAACAGATGATGCTCTCAAACATTTTAAGGAAGCTCTCAAGGAAAATCCCATGAGTGAATACGCCCGCAATGGTATGCTGGAGGCAATGAAATCCAGGTTTCCGGTGTATCGATATTTTTTGATGCTCATGCTTTGGTTGAGTAAATTGAATAATAAAAATCAATGGGTACTCATCATAGGCGGTTTTGTCATTTACAGAATTCTTTTACGCATGGCAAATAGTTTTGAGTATTTACAGCCATACCTGATACCTGTTATAGTTTTGCTGGCAATGTTTTTTCTTTCTACATGGATATTTTCGCCTCTGATGAATCTGTATCTGCTGACCAATCCGTTTGGAAAACTTACACTCAATCAGGAACAAAAACAATCTGCCAGGTGGGTGGGGCTGGCACTGGGCTTATCTATACTAAGTCTGATGATCTACCTTTTTATTACCCAAAATGAAGGATTTTTATCTTTAAGTGTTCTTTCTTTTGCCATGATGATTCCATTAGGAAGTATGAACCGACCGATAGTGAGCGAAAACAGAAAAAAACTCAAAATGGCCACTATTGTCCTGGCTATTTTTGTATGTATAGACTCCATCATGGCTATATTTCTAAACAACTTTATGTCTCAGTTATTCTTTTTACCGGTAATGGGCCTTATCGCTTACCAATGGTATGCTAATTTTGTTTTGATAAAAGAATAATGGCTTATATTTACAAAAGAAAATATCAAAAAGCATGGGAAGACATAACGATAAGAGTATAAAGGAAGTATTAGGTGATTTTATCACCTCCAATACCAAAGTAGCCAAAGGATATCATACCTCTCAGATAGACGCTATTTGGAAGACAGAAATGGGGCCAATTATTTCAGGGTATACCAGCAAAATCTATTTTAAAGAGGGTACACTCAAGATTTACCTGACATCAGCTCCGCTCAAGAAGGAATTACTCATGGGAAAAGACAAAGTGATCAACAATATCAATGCAGCTTTGGGAGCCGACCTGGTAAAACAGGTTGAATTTTACTGATACATGTATTTTTATTAGTAATATATGTAAGTAAAACTATATCAAAGCATTGAAATAATTCTGTTCTTAATGCCTCGGGCAATAGATGTAGGCCCCCATACATACACTATGATGCAGATAATCAGAATGATTCCACCTGTGATTAAAAATCCAAGATAATTATTACCTAGTTGGTGGCCTATAAATAACGATAATGCAAGAGCAAAAAATATAAAACTAAGAAACACCATCCCTAAGAGGATCAGTACATATACCAAAGAAGCCAGGATGACCGAGGTTTTTTGCGCTATTAATGAGGATAAATCATTTACCTGATGTTTTGTGTAACTGACAGCTTCATCTACCAATCCGTCCACCTGTTCCAGGACAATAAATTTCAGAGATGTATAGAGTGAGCTGCTAAAATGGTCAGTGGTATCCACACCATTTCGTTCATTGATGCGTTTTTCAAGTTCGTCTACTACTTTGAGCAGTATGACTTTAATGATGTTTGCCCATTTGTTTAGGTTCATAACAGATATTATTATCTTCTTACTATCGTCCAATTATTGTGCCACAACCTTACATTTTTGTATATAGGTGGAGTGAACCGACAGTTCTTTCATTTTACATCTGCTTAAAAGCCGTTTCACTACGGCTGTAAAACCAATAATTTTTTAGCTTTATCGAGATATTTGATGATGTACAAACCAGGCTTTAAATCAGGGATGGATATGGATTCATCTTTTTGTATCGATCTGGACAGCACTTCAGATCCATTGACATGAATGATACTTATATCTAAAGTTTGTTCATTTTGGTTGGCTATCCTAAATTCTCCTGAGGCAGGATTGGGGTAAATTTTGATCTCTGAAAAACTTGTCTGGTCTACAGATGAAGTACCATCATTATTTAGGGCAAAGGTATGATCACCAATTACAAAGTCACCTGTTCCGTTTGGTTTACGAGCAGCTGATTTGTTGGCTGTTTGAGCACCGTACGTCAACTGATCAAGGATGACCAGATTTTTGTCCAGCAAAATGATGGATTCACCGCTTGCAGAAAGCTTGAAGTTGGCGTGATAAGGACCCTGGGTCTGATCTTCATCTGCCCATATAATCAGATAACCTTTGGCCTTCAGTGTTATACCACTACCAAATGTAAATTTGGTAAGATTGTCGAGATTGTCAGTCAAGTTGTACCCGGATAGGTCTATATCTGTATTACTGTTGTTAAACAATTCAATCCAGTCTTCTGTCTCGCCGGCCTCATCCTTGATAATACCGGTATTGGATGCCATAAATTCATTGATGACCAATGTTTTTTCTACGGCTGTCTCGGCGGTAATGGAATACACCATCATTTGATGCTCTGCTCCGGTTGGAAAATATGTCACACTTTTGGCATTGTCTGCCCCAATCGCCTCGATATAGGTCCTGATAAGATTTCCTGGTTGAAATGTTGGCATAGTGACTGAGTATATACCATCGCCTGCGGTTTTGTCACCATCTTGCCCGTCATCATGCATAGCCAAAGTACTGAACCTTCCAGTAAATCCCGGCGAATAATATAATAATACTTTTTCTATTCCTGCTGAAAAACTGACAGTAGCCGTAAAGACTACCTGGTCATTGCTATGAATAACATCCGTATTGGTAACACTATTTACGATCATATTTGCATTTATTATAGTAGGGCTTGGGGCACTGACTTCAGCATTTGTCAGAAGAAAAGCCTTTCTATTTTTAATGAAATTTTTCAAAACAGCAAGTTCAGAGGTGTAAGCAGTATTGGAAGTACCTTTTAGAATCTGCAAAAACACCTGTCCGGATCAGGCCATCGTATGTGTCTATAAGTGCATTTACTTTTGTTTCGTCAAAGAGTTCGTTGATGATGGTCCTCATATGTGCCAGATAACGCTGCCTGAAAGTGGGTACAGCAAGCAATTTATTGAGCAAAGGATAATTTACCTTACTGGCATTATAAAAAGGTGACCAGGTCACGTGTGCAGCAAGTAGCGTACTATTGGCATCATAATCATAAGATGCCCATCTGCCGGTCATATCGTCCTTGTATATGTAATAATCCATCTTTCCTTTGTACACATAACTGTCATCATCGCCAAATGCAATCTCGCACGCCAGATGCCAGAGTATCTTGTCGATGTCAAACATTTTGGGAGCTTCTGTTTCCAGATAAGCACCACTATTGTTCAGGACATTGCAGGCCTGCATCAGTTCGGTCCAAGGTAGGGATGACCCACTGCTTTTCAGAGTATAATACTTTTTATACAGAGATGTGTCGGAACCTAAATAATTGAGACCGGCAGTACCATCTCCCCACATGGCTCCGCCACCCGGGCCTCCACCCGGACCGGTAGAGCTTCCATCAGGTACATCTGCCCGTATGTTAATACCATCATTGCTCTCATACCATTCCTCCAGGAAGTCTTTGTTGAGTTGTTGGACATTCTGATAGATACCCCAGTCCTGATCATTTAGGTAAACACGTACAAAATTGGCTTTGGCTGATGGTGTATGTTTTCTGATCAGTCTGTAATACAGAACTTCTCTCATAAACGAAGCGTCTGAAAAAGAATTATTCAGATTAAGCGAGTGATACCCCTCCAGCTTCTGACCATCTTTGTACACATCCATGGATATGTTGAAGGATTTTTTGGCAGTATTATTCATAAAATAAGACGTCTGACCTTTAAATCTTACGCCTACACTGTCGAAAGATACACCTTTGTATTTTAAAGTTGCAGGTATATCTGTTTTACTATTATAATAATTAGTCAGTAGGGTCCAGTAATTGGGTTGTGGAAAATATAGTCTGATTTCTTCTACTACAGACTCATCATAAAGCCCGTCAGAGACTTTATCTCCTGCTGTGATAAACTGGCCATCATCAGACAGTCTCCACTGTTGAGGAAGGTTTTGGCTAAAAATTTGAGAAGAGGCTATTAACAAAAATAAAATAAATGTTGAAGTGCGCATCATACAATGGATTTGAAACATAAGTAACAAAGATAGTAATTGTACTCCTAAAGTCCATTTTTTATTTTCAATAAAAGTACAAACAGGTTTTCTGTGAGCCAAAGTACATTTAAATCCTGGTATATGGTTTTCAGTAAAGGTGTACTATCATTTATTTCTGTCAAAAAAGCAGGAATAGACAAATGTTCTGAATAGCTTTACTATATTTTTGCACTAAAAATTAGTATGAAGACCAGAATATTTTCTCTATTTGTTGCTCTGATGTCCATTTTTAGTTCAGCTTCTACAACAAATGCCCAGATTGTTCAACAGTGTGGTCATGATCATGTAACCACTCAATGGTGGGCCCAAAATCCCAAAAGCAGGCATGACTATGAGTTATCTGTAAAGAAAATAAAAGCTTCTATATTTTCAAAAACAGAGTTTAATCATGTGGGAAAGAGAAATGCCAGAATCACAATCCCTGTAGTTTTTCATATTCTTCATCTCAACCACCTGGAAAACATCAGCGATGCTCAAATAATAGATCAAATCAGAATACTCAATCGGGACTATCAAAAGCAGAATGCTGACACATCTCAGATAGTTGCTGCTTTCAAAGATAAGATTGGTGATGTTGACTTCGAATTTCAGCTTGCAGGCATCGATCCGAATGGTAGTTGTACCAATGGTATCATTAGGCATTATACACCAAAAACTACCTGGAATTCTTCACGGCTGGAAGACTTTACTTATACCTGCCGGCTGATAAATACCTAAATATCTATATTGTAAAAAAGATCGACATTGCACCAGCATACACATTTTTGCCGGGTATAGGAATTCCTGACTATGCTGATGCAATAGTGTGTGAATCTTGGTTGGTAGGAAGTATAGGGACGGCCACGAGCCAAAACTCTAGAGTTCTTACTCATGAAGTGGGGCATTGGTTCGGACTTCCGCATATATGGGGTGTGAGCAATGCACCAGGAGTTGAATGTGGTGATGATTTTGTGGATGATACTCCTATCACTAAAGGATTTGTATCTTGTAGTGTCAATAATACAAAGGTATGCAGTCCGGAAATTCAGGAAAATGTACAAAATTATATGGATTATGCACCTTGTAAATTGATGTTTACAAATGGACAAGCTGATTATATGCGTGAGACTATTTCATTGGGCCTCAACAAAAGGGACCATTTGGTCAGTGATGAAAATCTCAGGGCAACCGGGATTATTGGAGATAAACCATGTTCAGTGAAAGCCGATTTTTATTCGTTGTACTCTTCTATTTGTAAAGGGGAATCTATTCAGTTTTATAGCCAAAGCCAGACAGGTGACACCAATGGTACACTTAGATGGGTTATAGATGGTGGCTCCCCTGCCATTTCATACGACACCATAGTCGATGTGGCATTTGCTGAAGCTGGAGAATATGTTGTGAAATTAATAGTATCTGGTCTGAATGGTACAGATAGTTTGACCAAAGTTATACATGTTTACGATGGCAATAACGGGAGAAAAGCGCCCCAATCGTATAGCTTTGATGATGATGTAGTTCCGGCTGAAATCCAACGTTTTAACCAGGACCCTAATGGTGTACAGTGGCAAACATTGGCAGGCACTGGTGCAGAGCAAACTGGCGGTTGTTTTTTTCTTCAAAACGCCTCTACCAACTCCACAGGTACAAAAGCATATTTCGAAACGCCATTTTTTGACTTTTCTGATAACAACAAACCGAGTATGTCATTTTATTATTCCTACGCTAAAAATTCAGATACCCAAGCCGACACCTTCAGATTAGAGTACACCATGGATTGTGGCAAAACGTGGCGTATTTTCCCGGGTATACCAAGTACTAATAATATGGCCATTAAAACCGGTGGTGTCACTTCTTCACCATATTTTCCAAGTAGTTCAGAACAATGGAAAAAACATAACCTTGCTGCTTCGTTTCAGGTTTTGTTCAAAAATAAACCAAGTGTTAAATTTAGATTTTTGTTTGCCGGAGATTCCAATGCCAGTGGTGTAAATAATTTTTTTATAGATGAAATAAACATCAATAATGACGCCATTTCTGGCTTGCAAGATCAGTTTGAACAAAATATTAATATCTATCCGAATCCTTCGAAAGCAAACTTCATCATAGAACTGCAAGGAACAGATGTCAACAATTACGGTATCGAATTAAGAAATTTTGCAGGTCAATTTATTTATGATGTAACTCCGGAAACGGTATAGGGCGACAAAATCAGATTTGTAATTAATGATAATAATCAATTGGCTGAAGGACTTTACTACGTAAAAATAAAAAAAGCAGGCTACCCTGATATTGTGAAAAAGGTAGTAATTATTAAATGAAAATTTAATAACTTACTATAGAGGTTCCTGCATATTTTCTAAATGGTGCAGGAACTTTTTTTTAGAACAGTTTGCTTTGTGTAGGCGAACACCCAAAGTACTGTTTGTATGCTTTGCTGAATGAAAATATGTCACTATAGCCTACTTCCATTGCCAGTTGTGCTAAGGGTAATCTTTTTTTTCATAATATCATTGGCTTTTAGCATTCTTTTTTGTTTGATATACTGATAAGGACTCACACCATAGACATCTTTAAATAGTCTGAAAAAATGATATTCTGAAATATTGGATTCCACAGCTACCATTGATACATCGATATCCAGAAAATAATGATTATCTATGAAGGATTTGCCCTTTGAAAGTTTTCTTAATAAGTCTTTTTTTGTTTCTGATTTTATGCTTCTTATCGACTGAAACTGACGAACTACAGGTATATAATCTGAAATGATACCTTCAGAAAGTTTATAAAAAAACTCACGATTGAAACTGTATTCATTGTGTGGTTTTTTTTTAAGAATGGCATCCAATTCCTGCAGCTGAATACCTAATTGTGAGGTTTTTGCTTCGTAAAGTTGCTCAATAAAATCAACCGAATTGAAGTATTTATCCAGAGAGAGATCTGATATATTTGTATCAGGTGCGATAAAAGAAGCCACCACCTCAGAGAGTAGGTCGCTGTCCAGGTCTATGCAAATACCTTTGACTTGACTTTTACTTTCTATAATTACTTTGCCTTCACAATAAGCATTACATAATAAGTATTGTCCACTATGTACAGTGTAATCTTGTTCTTTCAGTCGATACAACTCATCACCTTCCATTACATATTTGATAGAAAAATTTTTGAAAGACAATTTTGCATCCAAACATTTTATGGATGAATACATCACGAGATTGTTGACCTGATCACTATAGTTAGTGCTTATACCAGATTCATCGGCGGTTACGTACATAGAAATATTTGTAAACAAAAGTAGTTTCTTTAAGTGCATGTTTCGACCGCTTTCGACCAATGACATAATTCCTCCGATGAATTTTTAAGGTATTGTATTCTTCGCGACATTAACAGAAATTACCCCTTTACCCTTTTCTGCTCACTTTCTGATCCTGAGCCAGTATGTTTTGGTTTGTTTATGGTGGCCTTGCCGAATCGGTATGAAAAAGCTACCGTAGCCGAGCGAGTATCTAATCTACTATTCCAATCAGCATCTGTATTGCGCAGATTATTAATGATGCCATCTGCTCTTCTGGTGTACAAAATATCATTTACACTGAGTTTCAGACTACCCAAATCCTTGAGTATTTTCTTTTGAATGGCCATGTTGAGTGTACCAAAACTTTTGATAAATAGCTGCGCATAAACGATATTGCTCTGGTAATCGCCTCTTATATCTGCATTCCAGCCTTTTCCCATCTGAAAACTATTGGTAGCAGACATTACCCAGTAAGTACCTGATGAATTGAGTTGTTCAGTGTATAATGCACTTTTGAAAATTTGATGACCTACCTCTCCATAAAAGTTGAGTCTATACCATTTGCTGATATCAATTGCAGCGTCTATTGATAATGATATAGTATGGTTGGTCGATATATTGCCGGGACGACTGTAATAAATACCATCTTTTATTTCCAGAGTTTCATTGATACCGTCTATGGTTTTTGCATAGTTAAGTGTGGTATTTATTGTGTTTTTGAATGAATGACTGATTGAGTAATTATTGGAATATGTAGGTAAGAGTCCCGGATTTCCCCCATAAAAAGTAAATTTATCCAGTGGGCTAATAAATGGATTGAGATCTTGAAAAAATGGCCTGTCAATCCGTCTGCCAAAAGAAAAACCCCAAACATGATGTCCCAAAGAATCTGCCTGATAATTTGCGTAAAATGTAGGAAAAAGATTGAAATAAGTGCGTGTAAAATTAGTGTCAGGTTGTTCTATATTCCCCAATTGATTGCCTTTGAGTGTGGTGTTTTCAGCTCTTAAACCAAGCTGCAAACCCAATCTGCCATTAGTTTTATGAATATTAATGTAAGCGGCATTGATGTACTCGTCATACAAAAATCTGTTGCTGAGACCATAATCCGGTTTTTTGACTCCATCGATAGTATTGGAATAAATGGCCTCATTATCTGTCTTTGTGAAGGCTGTTTTTATACCGGCTTCCAGTTTTGTTGTAGCATTCATCGGTTTACTATAGTCTGCTTTAGCTGCATATATACTGATGTCTGATGGTATCTCACCATTGACCTGGTCTTCGTACGTTTTTATATTGTCAGTATTATAGATATAGTTTTTAAAAATCTGATTACTACCAGAGTTATATCTAACATAGTCTGCATCTACCGTGATCGCACTACCCAAAGTATCCAGCAATTGTTTTACATACACATTAAATGTGCCATTGTCAAAAGTATTATCTGTGGTATTATCAGCGTTGACCCGATTGATAATTTTGAGCTCCGCATCTCTTACGAATGCAGTATTATCTGTGTTGTCACCTGACAAGCTCAAAAGACCTTTAGCAGATATCCCTACCGTAGTTTTATCATTTATATAATAATCCAACCCAACTTTTGTATTGACAGACTGACCATCTTTGACAATAAAGGAATTTTGGGAAAATGAAGATGTTCTGATATTTTGATTGTTTTTGTAAAATCTGTTGATATTTAAGTCTTGAAAACTATTTCTAAACCCACCATTGATATTGGCGTAGATGCTGATTTTGTTTTTATTGAAATTAAGATTAAGACTATTGTTGCTTCTGGTATATCTGCCTTGTTGCAGACTTAAAACTGTATTGCCATGAAAACCGGTAGTTTTTGACCTTTTGGTTATAATATTGATCACACCTGAATTTCCGGCGGCTTCATACTTTGCTGGTGGATTGGGCATGATTTCTATCTGTTTGACAGATCCTGCCGGTAATGATTTTAGGTAATTTTCAAGCTCTGCACCTGACAAATAGGTAGGTTTATCGTCTATAAATACATGGACACCTGACCTGCCTTTAAGTTTTATGGCTCCGTTTTGGTCAATGGAAATGCCTGGTGCCCTCTCGAGCGCTTCGAGTGCGTTACTACCGGCATTGGCGATGAGGGCGTCAACGTTGACTACCGTACGATCTATTTTTCGCTCTATATAAGGTGTTTTTGCAGTGACAGTGACAGCGTCCAGCAACTGCGAACTTATTTCCAACTCTATGGGGTCGAGTACTATTTGTTGATTGTTTCCGGATATTCTGGTATCTATTTTGACGGGCTCAAATCCAAGCAGCGTTACTTTGATGACGTAATTCCCTTCTTTTACGGATAGAAATTCAAAACTGCCATCCTGATCTGAATATTCTGCTTTGATCAGGGAATCAGCTACGTTCGTGAGCGTAATCATTGCCAAATCAATTTCAGCACCTTTATTGTCAGTAATCTTACCTGATAAACTGTATAAGGTTGGCGCTGAAATGAAATGTGAGCTTAAGCAAATAAACAATACAGCTGTTTTAAATGTATACATTTTTAAGATATTAAATGTTCTGAATACTATTAAAAAGCCAAAAGTATACTTATAACTTTTTAGTATTGAATTAAATAGACGTAAGCAGCTGAATTAACTACCAATTTTTTTTCAGAACCAATTACTTACTGGAAACATCAATGCAAAAATGCATCCAACCAATGGCCAAAATCTATCCCCGCTCTTACTATTTGTATGACCATACCTACAACAATGATGACCAACATCGCAGGGAAATACTTCGATTCGCAAATATTTTGTTTATTCATGACTTCATTTTTTTTTGATGAATGAAAACACAAAAATATAACATAAGGTCATGAATTTGTTTATCCAAAACTGCTAAAGAAAGATTTTACCGTTGATTGTCATCCAATACGTGTTTTCTAAAAACTCTTTTAAAAGCATTTTATAAAAACCAACTAATATGTACAAATAAAAGAAGTTGTTTAGTGACAATCGCAAAGAATTGTCATAAAATTTCGACTCTATTTTAGTGGTTAAACCCTTTTCTAATCCTTCAATTCCTTTTTTGGTTTTAGATATTTATCCAGAAACTCCAGTGTTTTTACTGAAGTGGTCATTTGGTTTTCTTTTTTATTAAATCCATGACCTTCATCAGGATACAGGACGTATTCCACCGGAACTCCATTTTTCTTTACACCTTCTACTATTTCATCGCTTTCTACTTTCAGCACCCTGACATCATTGGATCCCTGGAAGACCAGAAGTGGTTTGTTTATTTTTTCATAATTATAAAGCGGCGAGATACTTCTCAGTCTTACACTGTCCTGTGTGTAAGGATCTCCCATTTCATCGTATAATGCCTTACGGAATGACTCCCAATAGGGCGGAATACTTTTAAGCGTACGAAGCCAGTTGGCTACACCAAATAGATTTACGCCCACTTTAAATTCATCAGGATGAAAGGCCAATGCTCCCAATACCATACAACCACCGTAACTACCACCATAGATACCAATGGCGGAAGAATCTATATATTCCTGCTGCTGAAGCCATTTTTTACCATAAATACAATCTTTCAAATCGCCATTGGAGTGATCCTTATTGTCCAATTTGTAGAACGATTTGCCATAACCACTACTGCCTCGATTATTGACCGCCAATACTGCGTACCCATGATTGACCAGAAATTGAATACTATTGCTAAACCCAACCCGACTTTGTCCGCCGGGCCCACCATGTACCCATACCAATGCACCTGCTTTATTGTTTTTGTCCGCTTGTATTGGTTTGTAATATATAGCCGGAATCTCCATGCCATCAAACGATTTGAATCGTACTACTTCTGCTTTTACCAGGTCATCTTCATTGATGACAGGATTTAACGAATTGGTCAGTTTTTTAAGTTCATTCGTAATAATATTATACAGATACAGATTTCTCGGACTGGTACTACTGCCGATGGAAAGCAGCATGTTTTTTTCGCTACGGGATACGTTTACTCCCAATACATCACCATCTGCTATTTCAGGAAACTTTACCTGTTTTCCGGTAGCATGGTCATATAAAAGGATTTTGTTTTTGCCATCTTCATTGATAAAGACGGTTCTGTATTTTTCATTTTCACTTAAACTCATATTTACCACATCCCATTTGTCTTCGTATACTTTTTCCTGGGCACCGCTATTGATGTTGTATTTTACCAGATAACTAAATTCACCTCCGTCATTGGTCGAAAAGTAAAAAATGCTGTCATTCTTTTCAAAAGCCATAGCTGACCAGTTAGATTCAGAATCATTGCTTATTTTTTTACTGGTTTTTAATTTGCTGTCATAGATATACAACTCGTTTTTGTCTGTCGTGATAGATTTAGACAATGAAATATATCTTTCAGAGGTACTGATCAAGGATATCTCAAATCCTTCATTATTTTGGTAAAGCATAGTAGGTTTCCAGCTAACCACTTCTATCTTCATCAGGTCAAAATATTTAACATCACGTTTATTGCTGCTTATGTAGATTGACTTTTTGTCACTGCTCCAGCCTAAAAATGTATTGGCACTATTGGGCCAGGGAGTTATATCTTCTACGATCGTATCATTAACTGATTTTACATACAGATGGCTATTTTCGTCACCTCCTTTGTCGGCAGAGTATATGAACTGATTCGTACCGACGATATATTTTTCTGCAAAAAAAGCATCATTGGTTGAGTTGGTAAGCATGGACACAGAGGTATCACTAATTGTCATTTCACCTACATTATAAATGCCGGTTTTATTGGTACCTATCAATATTTTTGTCTCATCCTGATTAAAATCAGAGCCATAAATATCTACATTATCATATAGTTGCTCTATGGTGTATTGCTGCGGTATCCGACTCTCTGTTTCTTTTTTACAGGATATGTGGATACAAACCATCATAGACGACAATAATGTAAGGAATAATAATTTTTTAAAATTGTATTGCATGACTTTTAATTTTGTTTACGACAAAAGTAGTGCAATTAAATGAAACATATATGAATTTTTATAAACTATCTGTTTCTTTATTATTCTATTGCTTTTTCCGGAAAAAGAACTTAATGAAATGTTATCCTAATTCTAATTTCAGACAGATACTTTGTATATACCGACGAGAATTTTATCTGTAAAAACGAATGATAATCTTGTCTTCATCAAGAGTAAATTTTATCGATTAAAAAGATCGGATAATCGAAAAAAATGAAAGTGCCCGAAAACCAATTCTGCACAAATTGAGTTTACATTGACAAAATTAAATACTTATGAAGGAAAAATTCTTTTCTCTGCTTTTTATTACCATGAGTTTTGTGGTTTTGGGTCAGGATTATAAAGCCATAGATGCACATGCAAAATCGATAAAGTATTCAAGAGATGTAACAAAACTTACTGAAAAACTCGTTGCGCCTTATCAGGATGATGAGTCGAAAGTGCGATCGATATTTGTTTGGATAGCTTCAAATATTGAATATGACCAGAAGAAATTGGCTGAAATGAAACAATCCGGTTTCAAAAGAACAAGGTTTAAAGGCTCAAAAGACGAAATAAAAGCCCAAAGATTGGCTCAGATCCAGCATTTTATAGAGGAGACTATGGATGAAAAAAAAGGGGTTTGTCAGGATTTTTCCTGGCTCTTTCAGGCAATGTGTCTCCATGCTGGTATCGAATGTGAATTTATAACCGGCGCAGGCAAAACGAGACCAACCCTCATCGGCCAAGCGAATATCCCGGCTAAACACGCATGGAATGCGGTAAAGATGAATGGTAAATGGGCACTCATGGACGTGACATGGTCAACAGGTATGGGTGAAAAAGAAGATTTCGGTAAAGGATTTTTTAAGCTCGATCCCAAAACGATGATCATGTCGCACTTTCCTGATGAAGAAGAATGGCAATTGCTGGATAGTGTGTATAGCAAAACAACTTTTGCCAACCTGCCTTATCTGTATTCCGGTTTTATCAAATATGGCGTTTCGGATATCACACCATTCAGTGGTAAAGTCACTAAAAAAGACCGCATCGGATTGAAAATAAATCTGCCCGAAGGTTCAAAACTGGTGATAGGTAAAAACAGAAAAAATACAGACGTTCCTGTTAGTTTTGATGGTGAAAGATATTATTTTGATTTTAGTAAAAAATCATTATCAGGGAACATTGATGTCTGCATCATGTCTTCAGAAGGTAGAGTGGAGCCACTTTATAGTTTATCTATGGGTGTAGGGAGTTCGAAATGATGGCAAACTGTATATACGGCAAAAAATCTACGAAGGACAAAACAGTATTTATCTATCAGATCTTCCCACAGGAATCCTTATCTTTGTGGTCGGAAACCAAAGATTTAGTACCTAGGATTTAAATTTTATTCCTAAATCGTACTACTTTAATCAGGAATCCAACGGACTAAAGGTTTTGAAGGAGTAGAATATGAAGAACTTATTATAGTTAATATGCGTTTTTAAAAGATAAATTGAATAATATGTTAACAGTCAGATTGAACATAAAAGAAAATGCTTTGGACAGAGTTATGCAATCTTTAAGGCCTCTGATGAGTTGAGGTTATAAAGAAGATCAAAATTTTCTGTCAAATCAAAATTATTTGCTAAGAATTAGAAGAAATCAAAACGGATGCGAATTGGTAAGTCATAAAGATTTGGAAAATTCTTTAATGAATGGCGAATGAAATCGTCTTAAGAGGTTATTTCAAAATGACTTCGCATTAAATTTTAGCTCAGTAATCTCAACGCGCAAAACTTAAAAATCAAATTGAGGACTCGTATTCCCGATATCCTATGTATTTATTTTGCAATCTTTTGCCCGCAATAAGAGGTTGTGTTTTTAATTTACAATGTTTTCAAAACACTTTATCTGTTTTGGATTCTTAAACACCAGCAATTTCCCTGATGAAGATGAAAGATACACAAAGCCATAACCCAACCTCTGAGAAACTCGGGATAGTATGTTTAACCAACTTTCACCATAAACTTATTTTTTTTCCCATTTTCTATCATGATATATTTGTCATGGAGCAGATCCGATGGTCCGACTTGGTATTCATGTGATAAGACTTTTACTTTATTGACCGATACGGCATTGTTTTGAATGGCTTTTCTTGCTTCAGATTTTGAGGAAACGATACCTAGATCACTTAATAAGTCTGCTATATTAATATTCAATGGATGAATTTTTAATTCAAACGAGGGTATTTCTTCAGAGATGGTTATTAATTCCAGCAGTGACATTTTTTTCAGCGATTCCGCATTGGCATCTTTTCCGAAAAGTACATTGCTTACGGCCATGACAGAATCGAAATCTTCATCTGAGTGCACTCTTCGGGTCAGTTCCTCAGCCAGGATGGCTTTCAGCTCACGAGGATTGTCCTGATACTGTGTTTCGAGGGTCTCTACTTCTTCTTTCGACTTTAAGGAGAAATATCTCAGATATTTTGGTAGGTCAGCATCATCAGAATTGAGCCAGAACTGATAGAACTTATACGCAGAAGTCAACTTTGGGTCCAGCCAGATATTGCCCTGTTCTGACTTGCCGAATTTAGTGCCATCTGCTTTTGTAAGTAGGGGAGTGGTGACAGCATACGCTTTGCCTTCAGTATTTCGGCGTATAAATTCTGTACCTGAGGTGATATTGCCCCATTGGTCGGAGCCTCCCATCTGTATGACGCACCCATATTGCTGAAACAAAACCTGAAAATCATAGGATTGTAGCAGCTGATAACTAAATTCTGTAAAAGACAAGCCCGTTTCAAGTCTGTTTTTGACTGAATCTTTAGACATCATATAACTGACAGTAAGTGTTTTACCTACATCCCTGAGAAAATCGAGTACATTCATACCGCTGTAAAAATCAAAATTATTGACAATGATGGCTGCATTTGGTCCCTCAAAGTCAAGAAATTTTTTAATTTGTACTTTCTGGAAAGCCAGATTACTGTCCAGCTCATCGTAAGATTTGAGTTCACGTTCTTTTTCTTTGCCGGAAGGGTCTCCTATTCGACCGGTAGCCCCTCCCATAAGTACGATAGGTGTATGCCCCGACAGTTGGAAAAATTTTAACAACATAATCTGTACATAGTTTCCTATAGTCATACTTGGTGCTGTGGGATCAAATCCTATATACCCTATTACTTTTTTGCTGTCCAGTAATGTATCTGCACCCGGAGTCATATCGTGCAGCATGCCTCTCAATCTTAGTTCTTCTATAAAATTCAACATTTCGAAATAAAGTTATATTTGTAACTATTAAAAAAGTAAGTTCTAAAAAGCACTGATAATTCAAAGCCCAACAAACGTACTTTGTGTATCTTTGCTTTTTATTTGAAAGGCAAAAGTAGGATTTAATACCGAAACGGACGAAAAGCTTTCATGAATATTGAACATTTTATTGCAAAAAGGATAGCCACAACTGACAGTGGTTCGTTTACCAAAGTGATCATTCGTATCGCTATTGCTGCCATTGCTGTGAGTCTCACTGTAATGATTCTTACTACTGCCATTATTTCTGGTTTTAAAAAAGAAATTACAGATAAAATATTTGGGTTTTGGGGACATATTCATATCACAGACAGCAATATCAACCGTAATTTTGAACTCCGCCCGATCAATCAGTTTGGAAAATGTTACGATCAGATAAGAGATATCCGGCAGCTCGAATACCGGTCAGAAGCAGGTATTGCAGGGTATAATATCAGTGATAAATGGATGGACAAAGTAACATTCGGAGGGGTAAAGGGAGTCCATCCTTATATCATATTGCCGGGGTTGATGAGTACCAGAGAAAGTTTTCATGGGGTACTGCTTAAAGGTGTCGAGCCGCAATTTGATTGGTCAAAAATGGAAAAATTTATAGTAGATGGCACCAAAATCAACTTCCTCAAGGATTCTGCATCGGCAGATATACTCATCTCCAAAAATATTGCAGATAAGCTCCTCACTAAAACAGGAGACAAGGTAGTACTCAGTTTTATTCGGGATAACCAGCAAATAAAAAAGCGCTTTCAAGTATGTGGTATATACAATACAGGACTGGAAGAGTATGATAAAAGATTCTGTATGGTAGATCTGGCAAAACTTCAGCAAATACTACAATGGCCCGCTACCGATATTCAGGGTATGGAAGTGGTTTTGGATGATGTTAGAGATCTGGATGTGATTTCTGATTACATTTATTACGAAGTCTTGCCCCAGCAGTACTATGCAGAGACCATCAGGTCCAAATTTCCGTCTATCTTCGAATGGCTCAGTCTCCAGGATATCAATGAAAAAATCATACTCCAGTTGATGGTACTGGTTGCCATTATAAATATGATCACGGTGCTTCTCATCCTTATACTGGAACGGACCCAGATGATTGGTATTCTTAAATCTTTGGGCATGAGCAACTGGAGCGTACGTAAAATTTTTTATATACAATGCCGGATATATCATTCTGTTTGGTCTATTGATCGGTAATATGCTGGGTTTGGGTATAGCTTTTCTTCAGAAACAATTTCAATTTATAAAGCTGGATGAAGCCAATTATTATCTTAGCACTGCACCTATTGAAATCAACTGGTGGACGATAGCTGTTTTGAATATTGGAACGTTTTTCATTACTCTTTTATTTCTATTGCTACCTACTATTTTAGTGACACGCATCACACCGATAAAAGCCCTGAGATTCGAATAATATGACAATAATGGGATATTTCTTTGCACAGTGGCCTGTCAGGTTAAAACGTATGGTGAAGCACTTAGTATACCCTTTTCATAAAAGTTCTTGCAATGAATTCCCGCCGTCAGGGGTGTTAGAGTGGCTTACTGATTCTGGATTTTATGTTTCTGATGTAATCGGATTACCCGAAATACACCAAATCGTAGTAGCCATTTTTAAGTGGAATACGAGGCCACTCAATGAAAAGGAAAAGAAGCTAAGTAAAGCAGTTTTTGGCGATTCAATAGATTTGTCTTTGGTCCGGATAGATTCGGATGCAAGGTTGGGCACCACAAAAATGGCTTTAGCTTACGTCAGCTTTCACACGATCAATTATCGTAAACAAATAAAAAAAGAGATATTCATTCACGAATTGATGCATGTATGGCAATACCAGCATTTTGGCAGCATTTATATTGCGCGGGCCTTCAAAGCACAGAGGAGTGAGGAAGGTTATGACTATGGTGGTGTAGCCAATTTGTATCAGGTGATGTTGCGTGGGGGGAGTTTGCTTGAATTCAATTTTGAACAACAGGCAGATATCATAGAAGACTATTACAAAATAAACACCCATCCTGATTTGGCAGGGTCTATGCAACTAAGTATCTACAGGTATTTTGCTAAGGAACTATATTACAATACACCTGATTTTGAAGCCACATTTACTCATTCTTCAAAAGAATAGGGATCAATAATATATCTGAATGCATCAAGTTTACTTAATTTTGAAGTCGAAGTTAGATATTCGATAAGATCAAGATTAAAGTCAAGCTTGAGACGTATCCCCTTGTGTGTTAACTTCTTCGGCGGTTTTGTTTTCTTTTACCGTCTCGTTACTGAAAAATCTTCTGTGAAACAACAGGATAGAAGCTACCCCTACTGTAATAGCTGAATCAGCAATATTGAACACAGGTCGGAAAAATTCGAATCTTTCTCCACCCCACACAGGTACCCATTCCGGTAATACCGTGTCAATCAAAGGGAAATACAACATGTCTACTACTTTGCCTGTAAGAAAACTTCCATACCCACCTTCTGCCGGAAACAGAGTAGCCAAACCACCATGGAAATAGGATTCCGAAAAAATAAGTCCATAAAACATGGAGTCTATGATATTGCCCAACGCACCGGCAATAATCATGCTGAAACTGATGATTAAACCGGTGGTTTCGTTTTGTTTGATCAGGCTCCGAAGGATGTAAAACAAAAATGTCACCATAATAATCCTGAATATACTGAGGATGTACTTGCCTGTTAAGCCTCCGAAACTCATGCCGAATGCCATACCTTCGTTTTCTACAAAATGGATTTTCGCCCAGCTCAGACCCAAAATGTCGAAGCCATCGCCATAGTGGATGTGTGTCTTTATGTAAAATTTGACTATCTGATCGGTGATCAAAATAATCAAAATCGTCAGCAATACTACCGTGCTCTTTTTCACTTTGATTTGGTTTTTAAAATGCAAAAATAGAATAAATTCAAACTATCAGGTGCAATTTGTGTTTATTTTGGCTTAAGAGCAGCAGATTAAAAATTTATCAGTAGTATTTTCCTTTTAATCCATCATATTGTAATAAATTTATCCCTAAATAAATCTTCATATGTATCAGATATTTAAAAGCTTTTGGATTTTAGCTGTGGTTGTTATGTTCAGCACTCCTGCAGGCGCTCAGCAGCAGCAGTTATCTGACAAAGTTGACCCGACAGTATGGACACATTTTGATAGTAAAGAGAAAGGAGAATACATCGTTTTGATGAAAGACAGGCAGGTATTTAATGGACCATTGACCCTCAAAACAAAAAATGAAAAAGCCAGGCATGTATCATACCTTGAAGAAAAAGGCAGATGAATCACAGAAAGCTATCATCATGATGCTGAGGTCAAAAAACATAACCTATCAGTCTTTTTACATAACCAATGCGATACAGGTGACTTCAGATTTCAGCACGATGGTGAATATTGCATCTGATCCCGATGTGCAAAGAATCATAGATAATGCTCCTTTCAAAATGGTGGATTATCGGGTAGAAAGATCTGAACAAAAACAAAGAAATGCTGAACCTGAGTGGGGTATAAAAAATATTAAGGCAGATAGTGTATGGCAATTGGGCATCAAAGGCAATGGTGTAATAATAGCAGGACAGGATACCGGATATGACTGGGATGTCAGTCCGTTGAAGGCAAAATACAAGGGATATGTCGATAGTGCTACCGTAACGCATGACTTTAATTGGCATGACGCTATTAAAAAAAATAATCCGGTTTTGCTGATACGGTCCTCAATCCTTGTGGTTATAGTCTAAAGTCACCATGTGATGACAATAATCACGGCACTCATACGATGGGCTCAATGGTAGGTGGGGATGAAGACAATATCATAGGCGTAGCGCCCGAAGCAAAATGGGTAGCTTGTCGCAATATGGACAGAGGATGGGGTCAACCGTCTACCTATCTGGAATGTTTCGAATGGTTTTTAGCGCCCTATGATCTGGATGGCCAGTTTGCAGATCCTGATAAAGCACCACATGTTATCAATAATTCATGGTACTGTTCTGAACAGGAAGGGTGCAATCCTTCCAATTTTATTTTGATGGACGACGTGATAAAAAACCTGAAAGCTTCAGGTATTGTGGTGGTTGTTTCGGCAGGAAATAGTGGCAATGGATGTGGAAGTGTGACGGGTCCACCGGCATTTTTTGAATCATCATTTTCGGTAGGCGCATCAGATGATGTCGATAACATAGCCGGATTCAGCAGTAGGGGGCCGGTAGTCATTGACAGTTCCTTCAGATTGAAGCCCAATGTGGCAGCCCCCGGTGTCAATGTGAGGTCGGTCATTGCGAATGGTGAATATGCAAATTTTAGCGGTACGAGTATGGCGGGTCCACATGTAGCAGGGCTTGTAGCTTTGATGATCTCTGCTAACCTTGATTTGGCTGGCAATGTGGAAGCGATTGAGGATATCATAGAAGCTACAGCAAGGCCGAAAAATTCTGATCAGGATTGTGGTAGTTTTTTAGGGGCGGTAGTACCGAATGCAGTTTTTGGCTACGGTATTGTCGATGGTCTGGAGGCAGTAAAAAGAGCATTGGATTATACAACTGATGTTAAAAATGTAAGTCCTTCAGATGTAAGGGTATTCCCCAATCCTGCCGATGACCTGCTCACGTTTGTGCTGGATGGTGGTGGCCAATTTATCAGCGACATCCATCTTTATGACATGAATGGCAAGGTGGTATTATCCGAAAATATGGAAGGCAATCATCTCGTCTCCACGCTTGTTGTCAGTAGTTTGCAAAAAGGGATCTATATATACAAAATCCTTGCAGATGGCCACACTACCTATGGAAGGTTTGTAAAGTTATGATCTAAGTCTGCAAAAAGGCTAAACCATACTTTTAATACGCACGTTCATCACTGTTTTTCATATAATTGATAAAGGCCCTGTTTACCACGCGCATACCTCCGGGAGTGGGGTAGTCACCTGAAAAATACCAGTCACCTTTATTATTTGGGCAAGCCTTGTGTAGGTCTGCAATGCTTTGGTATATCACTTCCACCTCAGGCGTAATGTTCTCAGGGGTGACCAGTTCAGAGATTTTAACCGAAATTTGGTCATCCGAATACTGTTCGTACAAAAATTTGACCTGGTTTTCTACTTGTTCTATTGGTAACTTTTCCTGCTCCAGGCATCTTTGATACACCTCGTCCATCAGATGCATTTTACCATCTTCAGCTAGTAAGGCCACCAGTGCTCTGAAGGCAACAAATTCCTTCATCTTACTCATATCAATACCATAGCAGTCGGGATATCTGATCTGGGGTGCAGAAGATACTATAATGATTTTTTAGGTTTCAGAGTCGATAATATGTAAATGATACTGTCTTTAAGTGTAGTACCTCTGACGATGGAGTCATCTATGAGCACTAAGGTATCCACTTCATTTTTTACAATACCATAGGTGACATCATACACATGAGAGACCATCTCCCCCCTGGAGGCATCATCAGCTATAAAAGTGCGCAACTTTTCGTCTTTTACCGTCAGTTTTTCTACTCTGACAGATTGATCGAGTATTTGCTGCAGTTTTTCAGGAGTTAGGTTGCCATTCTCACGAAGAGCCATGATCTGTTCGGCTTTTATAAGATTCAGCCTGGCTTCCAGACCTTTTATCATTCCATAAAAAGCTACTTCTGCAGTATTGGGGATAAATGAAAATAATGTGTTTTCTATATCATAGTTGACTGCTTTCATGATTTTGCCGGCCAGTAGCTCACCCAGTTTTTTACGTTCGAGATAAATATCCCTGTCTGTGCCCCGACTGAAGTATATCCTTTCAAAACTGCAAGGTGTAAGTGCAGCGGGCTCCTTGCAAGGCTCCTCGCTGACAGTACCATTTTTCTTTATGATCAATGCATGCCCGGGTTTCAGTTCTTTGACCTGATGATACCTGATATTTAAGCTTGTCTGGATAGCCGGTCTTTCGGAGGCTACCACCACTATCTCATCATCATGATAATAGAAAGCTGGTCTTATACCTCCCGGGTCTCTCAGCACAAAAGCGTCACCATGTCCTATCAGGCCTGCCATGACGTAGCCACCATCAAACTTTCGGCACGCACGCTGCAGTAATCTTTGGACATCCAAATGCTCAGCAATCAATGTATTTATTTCCTGATTTGTATATCCTTCAGGCTTAAACCAATTGAAAAGGCGCTGAACTTCATCATCCAGGAAATGCCCTATTTTTTCGAGGACGGTGACAGTATCTGATTTTTCTTTAGGATATTGACCAAAAGACAATAACTCGCCAAATAACTCATCTACATTGGTTAGATTGAAGTTGCCTGCCAGTACGAGATTTCGGGTAATCCAGTTGTTTTGTCTGAGGAAGGGATGTACCGTTTCTATTGTATTGGCTCCATGAGTGCCATATCTGAGGTGCCCAAGCAATAACTCTCCTGTATATGGTTTGTTTTCTTTCAGCCAGACCGGGTCATTGAGTTGTTCTTTGGTTACATCATTAAAGTGTGAAAAAACACCTTCGAACAAATCTTTCAGGTATTGGGGACTGTTGCTACGTCTTCTGCTGATATATCGGGTACCCGGCATGGAGTCCAGTTTGATGGTGACCAGCCCGGCACCATCCTGACCTCGGTTGCGTTGTTTTTGTAGCAACAGGTTCATTTTATTTAACCCATAAAGGGCAGTTCCATATTTTTTGTGATAATAATCGAGTGGTTTGAGAAGTCTGATCAATGCCAGTCCACATTCATGTTTTATCGGGTCACTCATTCAAGGGGTATTATTTCATTTCAGATGAAGATACAAAGGTACGAGAATGCATCGAATCTCCAAACAAGGGACATATGTTTAAATTGGCAAAATTGAAGACCTGTAAAGATTATACCTATCAAAATCTTTGCATCACCTCTAGCAAAGGCAAAAAATTGGATTATTTTAAGTAACCATCCATGTCCAATCAGATTATGGAACTGATTTATTTTACTTGAAAGTATGTAGATATAAATGTAAAGCTTAAAAAGAGCTTTGGGTGCTCCTCAGCACCATTATTCCAGATTGTTTGTCATTTCCCATCAGATAATGATGCAAAGATTTTTCGCTTACTACCACTTTTTTTTCAGTCTCAGATGCATGGAGCAAATAAACCTCATTACCTTTTTTAATGGCAAAACCTGTATGGACAATATCCAATCCCTTCCTATCAGTTGTGATTGCAATGATGTCTCCATCTTTGATGGAAGCGTATATTTTAGGCACCCCGGATTTTGGTATATAAGACCATTTGTGCTGATTGATAGCGGCTTCAGCAGCAAGTATTTTGTTCAGGTTCTTTCCTACTTTTAACTTGGGATATTTTTCCTTGTGGACAGTCATAAAATTTATTTTTTTGTCATAATGTCGCGCAGAAGGAATTTCAGAAGTGATATTTTTTATTAGTCCATTTTTTTCCTGTTGGAGGATCCATTCCGAAAAGTAATGCAATCTGGAACCATAGCCATTTATCCTGCCATTTCTGTATCGTAATTCAGTAAGTATGGTTTCAAACGCTTTTGTATTTTTCGATGTTTGGTATTGGTATAAACATAGTGATAGTATATATGTCACAGATGTGACACAATCGAAGTTTTCGTACGTACACACTAGTCTCTCATCCCCTGATACTTCTAGCGTGCCAGCCTTGTAAGGTGTATGTATGTATGAACGCGCTTGAGCCATCAGGCAATCAGAAAATGAATGTGTTTGTATGGACTGACAGTATACACTTTGCGTGAAATTAGATGCAATCGTCAGAACTGTAATAAAATAAATTACATAAGTTACCTTACGAAAGATAAAATTCATTTACTTTGACATTTAATAATCCGTAAAATTAACCATAAAACCTGCTATTATGAAATACATCATCTTCTTTTTACTAGTCAATATGGTCTGTACCCTGGAAGCCCAGAAAAAGACTATGCCAAAAACTGTAGATTTGAGTCTACAAGCTGCACAATTGGCGGGCGAGTTTGAAGATCAGGTCATCAGGTGGAGGCGACATCTTCATCAGTATCCTGAGTTGTCCAACAGAGAGTTTAAAACAATGGCTTACATCGCAGAACAACTGAAAAATCTCGATGTGAAAATAGAAACAGGCATGGCTCATACTGGTGTTGTGGCAGTATTAGACACAGGAAAACCTGGCCCTGTCATCGGTCTGAGAGCTGACATGGACGGCCTCCCGGTAAGAGAAAGGGTAGATGTACCATTTGTGTCCCGAGAAGAAGATTTTTATCTGGATCAGAAGGTAGGTGTCATGCATGCCTGTGGCCATGATAGCCATGTTGCCATACTGATGGGTACAGCACATATCCTTAACAGAATGAAAAAAGAGCTGAAAGGTAAAATCGTTTTTGTTTTTCAGCCTGCGGAGGAGGGTGCTCCTGCCGGAGAAGAAGGTGGAGCTGCATTAATGATAAAACAAGGACTGATAGAAAAACATGGTATTCAGGTCATGTATGGTCTTCATATTTCGAGCACCGAAAATGCAGGCTCCATTACATACAAAGCAATGGGCACTATGGCAGCGGCGGATCAGTTTTCTATAAAAATAAAAGGAAAACAAACACATGGGTCCAAACCATGGAGTGGGGTAGACCCAATAGTAGTAGGGGCACAGATCATTTTGGGCCTGCAGACCATCATCAGCAGACAGACTGACCTGACCAATGAAGCAGCTGTGATCACAGTAGGTAAATTTTCTGGTGGGGTGAGAAATAACATCATTTCTGAAGAGGCTGAAATGATAGGTACTATCCGAACTCTCGATACTTCTATGCAAAGAATGATCCACGAAAAAATAAAGCTTACTGCCGAAAATATCGCTGAGAGTGCCGGCGCTCAGGCAGAAGTCAATATTAAAATTGGATATCCTGTCACTTACAATAATCCACAGCTTACCGCTAGGATGTTGCCATCACTAGAAAAAGTAGCAGGTGAACAAAACGTACTAGTGGTCAAAGCAAGTACGGGGGCCGAAGACTTTTCATTTTTTGCACAGAAAGTACCAGGCTTTTTCTTTTTCCTGGGAGGAAAACCCAAAAATGTAGACAAATTTGATGCTTCGCAACACCACACACCAGATTTTTATATCGACGAAAGTGGTTTTATACTGGGCATGAAAGCGTTGACACAATTGGTATTAGATACGAAATAAACTGCTATTTCATATCCCCAGGAATTAATGTGTTATGTCTTTCATCTCATCAGGATTGTGTTTGTATTTGAATACAAAAGGAAATACTACAGCCAATATCAAAGCATAACCTGCAAAAGTCAGCCAGATACTTTGCCAGTCCTTCAGTCCGTCTGATGAATAAATATCGACTATATAGCCACAGGCTTTAGCTCCAATGATAGAACCAAAACCATTGGTGACCATCATGAATAATCCTTGTGCACTGGATCTGATGGAGTGGTCCGTTTCTTTTTCTACAAAAAGTGATCCTGAAATGTTGAAAAAGTCAAATGCAAAACCATAGATAACCATAGATAACACTAACAAAATCAAACCGCCACCAGGGTTGCCATATGCAAACAGTCCGAATCGTAAAATCCAGGCTATCATACTGAGAAGCATTACCTTTTTAATACCGAATTTCAGAAGGAAAAAGGGAATGACCAATATGAATACAGTTTCTGATATTTGGGAGATAGACATCAAGATTCCAGGGTGCATCACAGCAAAAGAGTCTTTGTACTGCTCGATTTTACCAAAATCACCGAGGAAGTCCTGACCTACCATATTTGTAATCTGTAACGCTGCACCTAACAACATCGAAAAAAGGAAAAATACCAACATGCGGGGTTGCTTAAAAAGTACAAAGGCATCTAGTCCTAAAGCTGAAATGATGCCACCGGTTCCGTCTGATTTGGAAGGTGGGCATTTGGGCAATGTAAGTGCGTATACCGCCATCACAATACCGGATACAGTACCTACTAACAATTGATTTTTGCTTACTGTCCATCCTAACAGATCTACCACCCACATGGCCACAATAAATCCTATCGTACCCCAGACCCTGATCGGTGGAAAATCTTTGACTATATCAAATTTGTTCTGCATCAGGATATTGTAAGAAACAGAATTGGTAAGAGCAATAGTAGGCATGTAAAACATAGCAACCAGCAACATCACCCAAAACATCTGGTCCGACATGGTCACCGTGCTAGCCAATATCAGAAATCCCGCACTGATAAAATGACATAAGGCGAGTAAACGTTCAGAGTTGACATATTTATCAGCAATAATTCCAATCAAGGCCGGCATGAATAATGAACTGATGCCTAAGGTGGTAAATATTGTACCTATCTCAGGGCCGGAAAACTTAAGCGATGTAAACATATAACTGCCCAGGGAAGTCAGATATGAACCCCAGATAAAAAATTGCAGAAAGCTCAGAATTTTCAATTTGACTTTAATACTCATGTAAAGTGGCTTTAATGATTGAATTTATTTTTGAATTGTAAGGTCGAATATAGGTCCAATTTTTATTTATTGGATTAATTGTTTTTGATTCTGAATGTAAATATGTTAATTTGTTCGAAAAATAGAATTATTCTTTCACATTACAAATCATTATGGGTTTAAAAAATTCAAATTCATTCATAATAGGCATATCAGGTGGTAGTGGTTCAGGCAAAACTTCGTTTATCAGAGATATTAAAGAGCACTTTTCTGATAGTGAAATCTGCTTTCTCAGTCAGGACGATTATTATAAACCCAGAGACCTTCAGCATGAAGATGAAAACGGTATTAAGAATTTCGACCTTCCTGAGTCAATAGAAATGGATGAGTTTTATTTTGATCTGGTAAAACTGACCAATGGTATGGATGTGGAAAGAGAAGAATATTTGTTTAACAACGCTGAAAAGACTCCGGAGGTCATTCATCTTAAACCCGCCCCAATCATTATTGTAGAAGGATTATTTGTCTTTTATGATCCAAAACTGTTCAATCTGCTTGACCTGAAAATCCTGATACATGCTACAGATACCCAGAAAATCATCAGAAGAATCAAAAGAGACAGGGTAGAACGGAACTATCCACTGGAAGATGTTTTGTATCGATATGAGCATCATGTACTACCTTCTTTCGAATCTTATATTTTTCCTTTCTTCAATAAAGTAGATCTGATTATCAATAACAACAAATCCTATGATATGGGTAAAGAAATGCTTGTTTCTTTCCTGAAACTGCACCTGTCTAAAAAATAATTAAATATTATAAAAATATTTAATATAAAATTTGGAAACTTGTAACATAAATATGTACATTTGCATTCGGACTGTATATTACCCCAATTTTATCAATTTCGTACAACCATCAGAATGATTTTAGCCTGAGAGCAATCACCCGTTGCTTTAGTTATTTATTTGTTTAAATTTAAATCAGGCGCAATGCAAAAATTTAGGGTTATTTGCCTTTTTTGGGGATTATTACTATTCTCCTGTCCATCTATACAGGGACAAACTGGATTTTTTAATGTCAAACAGGATCAGACTCAGAATGCAAAAGTAAATCAGATACTGGATAATTCTATGGTATTTTCTTTTGACGCAGGAGAGATGTACGGTTTGATGGCAAGTCAAAGATCTTCTTCAGATATGATCACTTTAAAATTGAATGATGAATTAAACTGGTCATTTTACCTTGAACCTGTGGAGATCATCACAGAAGATACAAAAATTTACACAATTGGAGACAATGGCAGGGCATTACATCGGTCGCCGGTTGGCGTAAAGGCTTTCAAGGGTGTATTTGCAGATGGCAGAGATGGAATGATCAGACTGACGCTGCATAATGACTTTATGTATGCTTTTATACAGGATGAAGGCAAGTCATATTTTATAGAGCCACTAAAATATTATGATTTTAATGCAGCTCCTGGAAAGTTTGTCTGTTATAAACCGGAGGACATAAAAGCAAACCACAAAAGTAAGCCATGCTTCAGACCACCGGCAGCGTTTGATGAACACATCAAGGTATCCGAGCCAGATCACTCTGGGCGTACAGGCTTATGTTACAAGGCCAAAATGGCTATTTTAGCAGATTATCTGATGTATATAGATCCTGCACACTCAGGGCTCGATGCTGTCATAGATCATGTGGTGGCTGTATTGAACAATGTGCATGCTAATTACGATTACAATGGCACAATCAACTTTGATGATGGTATAAATTTTGAAATTAGCGAGTTATTAATATCTACCTGTGCTTCCTGTGACCCATTATCATCCCAGCAAAACCCCAATCTACTATTGAGTGAGTTTTCCAGTTGGGTAGACCAAAGTGGTTTTTATCATCCATTTCATGCGGCACATTTATGGTCAAATCGAGATTTTATAGGTTCATCAGTTGGTTTGGCTTTTCAGTCATCCAATCTATATTGTAATAGCAAAGCACGGGCTGTCCTGGAAGACTGGACCGCCACGGCAGCATTGCTTAAGACCATGGTGGCTCATGAAGTTGGTCACAATTTTAATGGTGTGCATGATGGGTCTGCCAATTTTTTACTTTCGCCGACTGTTTCGGTGACGGATACCTGGTCTACCGCTTCCAAGGCAGCCATCAATCCTCAGATTGCCTCCCAGAAATCGTGTCTCACAGCTTGCGGTCCACCGGTATGCAACAGAGTAGAAAATATTGTAGTTTCCAATATTACTACTACAGACTTCACAATATCATGGAGTGCCACAGCCCAAAATTTATACAATATAAAAGTAAGAGAGGCTGGCAGTACAACCTTTATTCAGGATATGACTATCAATACTACAAGTATAACACTGAGTCCTCCGGGATACGCCATATGCAAGCAATACGATGTATTTATTTATAATAATTGTGGTTCCGGTATTCTTAGTGCGGCACAGAGAGCTATTATCAAAGGACCAACCTCACAGGGATGCGCTGATTTTTCCACAACAAAATCTGTAGGATGGAGTGGTAGCGCTATCGCTTTTACAGACAAATCTATCAATGCTACTTCCTGGTTTTGGAATTTTGGTAATGGCCAGACTTCCACTCTGCAGAATCCGTCAGTCACCTACAGTAATGCAGGCAACTTTAATGTTTCTCTGACAGTAAATGGTGTTCATACCTTAACTAAAACATCGGCTGTAAAAATACTTCCGAACTTAAATTCACCTTTTACACTGGCTCAAGGTGGTGATTTTGAGACCAATCCAACCTATTTTGCTGCCGAAGCTTACGAGGGGACTACCAATGTTTGGGAATATGGCACATCTACATATGTTCTGGCAACTCAGGGAAATGCATGGAAATCCTTGCTGAATAGTGATATCCCACAAGTCACCTCCAAAAGCGGTCTTTATTCTCCCCGGTTTAATCTTACGGGGTACATGAATCATACACTGCAACTCGATATAGGAATGAAAATAAATATTGAAATAGGGATTTTCAACGATGGGTATAATGAAGATGGGGTCCTTATTGACAATTTCAGGATAGATGCGACGAATGCTGTACCGCTGCCACTACAAGTAGAAAGTCTGCAAGGCTACAATAAAGGTAGTTACAATTTACTAAGCTGGTTGTCTTATCAGCCGCAGGATATTCACCACTATGAGGTAATGCGCAGTGATGACGGAATATCCTTTTATGCGTTGGATTCTGTTTATCCACAAAATGAAAATGCAACAGATTTTGAATATAAAGATTTATATCCTATGCATTCGGTTAATTATTACAGGGTTAATGCTGTCAATATAGACGGATCCAAATCGTATACCAATACGATTGTTTTAAGAAATGAAAAGGAGGAAACATCAGTTATCATTACTCCCAATCCAGTATTCCGAAGTCATCATCTGACTGTGACTGATGAGCATACTGATAACACCATCGAGGATATCAACCTGTACGATCATCTTGGTCGGTTAGTGAAGACTCCCATAGCCAGGGATGGCATAAGACATTTGATATCTACGGACGGTATGCAAGCAGGCATATATTACCTCCACATAAAGATGGCAAATGGAAAAACTGAAACGAGGCGTGCCATAGTCATGGAAAAGCAATGATATTATTAATAATTAATTATTTAAAGAGCAGTAATACAATGTAATATACATTTTAATATTTAATTATATATAAATAAAACAATTTACGTAATTTTTATATTAAAATATTTTGTAATATGTAAAAAGCTATTTATCTTTGCTCGGTGTTACGGTGTATGCTGTGACATGCATTCCCAAAATGCAGTAATTAATTAATTTTTTTCTCAAAATAAAAATTTGTTAATTATGTCGATTTTACAAAGACAATTTAAGTCAAGTTCAATAGTTATATTGAATTTTGTTCTGATGACCTTTTCTCTATGGACTGTGAATCTCCAGGCACAATGTACTCCTTTTGATGGGGCTACGAGCAATGCTTCAGCGGGGACAGGCAATCAGGCTTGGGCTGGTAGATTAGGTTTAAGATTTACAGCCAATTCGCTTATTAATATTACCAGATTGGGAGCATATGACAGTGGAGCTGATGGTTTTACAGGGACTATTACGGTAGGAATTGTGAATAGTTCGGGTGCAGTTGTCGTACCAGCAATATCCATGACTGGCTCTTCTGACTTATTAGTTGGAAATTTCCGTATGAGGAATATTACTCCTGTCGTGTTATCGCCGGGACAATATACTGTTGTTTCGTATGGGTATAGTGCTAGTGATCCTAATTACAATTCTAATAATCCTGCAAATTTGTTTGCAACTGTTAATACCGGTAGTGGACTGATTACTCATGATGATTCACCATGGGACAACACGGCTGCCATGGGAGTACCTTCCAATACACATACTGTAGGTGGTTTTCATGCCGGAAATTTCAGTTTCAGCGCTGTGCAACCGATATTAAGTGCAACAATTAATGGGACCACAATATCCACAAATACCAATGGGGTTGACGATACTGGTTCGTTTACCATATGTAGTGGACCTCCGACACCAAATGTGACTATGGGATTGTTTACTGCAGGTGTTACAGGAGGACCACTTGTAAAAGTATATCAGGAGATAAACTTCAATAATGCAGTGCAAAGCGGAGCATGGTGCTCTGGTACTGCAGGGTCAGGGTGTTCTGCAGTTCCATCTGCTTTCGCTGGTGCGACTAATACCTTTACGAAAGTCAATGCATTAATACCAGGTTCAGTAATTTTAAGATTTTTACCATATTTTGATGCTAATAATAATAATATCCTGGATGCAGGAGATTGTCAGGGAGATTGGGCTGTATTTACAGTAAATTTTGAAACTCAGGCACCTGTAGTTACATGCCCCGCAAATATTTCTGTTACTGCATTACCAACAGAATGTACGGCTTTAGTAAATTATGCTACTCCGACCACTTCTGATTTACCTTGTACAGGTCCAGTGACACTAGTGCAGACTGCAGGATTACCAAGTGGATCGGCTTTTCCAGTTGGACTTACTACAAATGTGTTCTTAGCTACTGACGCTTCAGGCAATACTGCTACCTGCTCTTTTACGGTTACTGTGAGAGACTATGTTACACCACCTTTGGCATGTAAACCTGTGCAGATTTCATTGGACGAAGATTGTGAAGGCACTCTTACCCCTACGACTGTTCTGGCAGGTTGGGAAGGACCTGGAGGAGCAATTTTGCTGGGATGTGAAGATCTTTATTCTATCAATGTTACCGGCGCTAATGGCGAAAATTTAGGCAATACTGTAGGCCAGAGCCAGCTTGGTAAAACCCTGCAATATACCATTACCAATGTAAATGGATTCACATGTTGGGGTGATGTTAAGGTAGAAGATAAAATAGCACCAACTATAATATGCAGAGACATCTCAGTCAGTTGCCTGGCTGACTTATCAAAAGTAGCAGGACCTGTAGTCAGCGATAATTGTACGGCAAAAGCGGTATTGGTCAACGAAGTACACGCAGCACTCTCATGTGATGCACTTTATATAGGCACAGTAACACGTACATACATCGCAGAGGACAATGCAGGAAATAAGAGCTTGCCATGCACTCAAACGATATATCTTCTGAGATCTTCAGTGACTGGCATCACACCACCACCTACATCTTATACTTTGAGGTGTTCAGATGTATATAAAAGAGATACCAAAGGATTTAATTACCCGCATCCTGATACTACAGGTGTACCTTCTTTAGGTGGAACAAAATTATATCCCTTGTCACAACTGAATATGGTTTACTGCAACTCTACCATTGATTATACAGACCAACTGGTTGTCAATACCAAATGTAAAACCCGAATCCTGCGTACTTGGTCTATCACGGAATGGTGGTGTAGTACAGCAGTGACCAAATTTGTAAGCATGCAACTGATAGATATCATAGATGATGTAGCTCCTGTGATACCACAGCAGGCAAATAGTACTGTGACGACCCAAACCAGGAGTTGTAGTGCCGCTGTTACGTTGCCAAAACTGTCGATTACCGACAATTGTAATGTAGTGTACAGAGTATACATCAATGCTGTATCTGAGGGATTACCAACCGGTTACATAAACACCAATGGAGGTAAGATGGATCTGGGAGTAGGGACTCATACAGTCACATATACGGCAATAGATGACTGTGGTAACACGCGCAGCATGTCTTATCGTATCACTGTACAGGATGAAACTGACCCTGTGGCGATTTGTGACCAGTTTGCAACTGTGAGCATTAAAACCAATGGATATACGGAGGTCACAGCATCGGCTATAGATGACGGCAGTTTTGATGAGTGTGGCGCTGTTACATTAAAAGTACGAAGAATGGAAGACCCATGTAGTTTTGGTCATGATACAGCATGGTATGATAAAGTAGGTTTCTGTTGTTTGGATGCCAATACCACAAGAATGGTTCAGCTTTTAGTGACTGACAAAGGTGGAAACACAAACATATGTATGGTGAGTGTCAATGTGCAGGAGAAGGTAACGCCAACGATTACCTGCCCAGCTGACCGTACTGTAGAGGATTGTCTTTTTACTTTTGACCCATCTCTTACAGGAGCAAATGCCGCTTTTGGGGCAGCGACAATCAACGATAACTGCCCTGCCAACAATACATTGGATCATACACTTGTCGATAACCGCAATCAATGTGGAGTTGGAACAGTTGTCAGAACCTTTTCAGTACGTCAGGGAGCAGTAGTGTATCAGACATGCACTCAGACAATTACATTCAGAAACAATGAACCATTTTATATCAATGATGCAGATCATCAGGACCCTACAGACGATATAATCTGGCCTAAAGATTATCTTGCAAACGGACAGTGCAGTTTCGCTGGGTTACTTCCGGAAACATTGCCTGACTCTTCATCCACTCCAAAAGTTACTGAAGATGCATGCGACCTGGTGGGTATGAGATATGAAGATCAGATTTTTAGATTTACTACCAATGGTACATGTTATAAAATCATACGAAAATGGACAGTAATCGACTGGTGTCAGCGGGATGAGAACAATGAACCGGCTACGTGGAGTCACGAGCAGGAAATCAAAGTGGTAGATAGGATTGCCCCCGAAATCACAGTGCCTGTATCTCCGGTGGTATTCCAGACACTGAGTTGTTTTAGTGATGATGTTACGCTTTCTGCCACAGCAAAAGACTGTACACCAGCGGCTGAAATAAAATGGTCATACACCATTCGTGAAAACGGGCAGGTTATTGGCTCGGGAAATAGTAGTACAGTGACTGATGAGTTTGAAGTCGGAAAATACAGTATTACTTTCCAGGCAGAGGACAGATGCGGTAACCTTTCAGAAAAATCATATAATTTCGAAGTTAAAACCATCAAATCTCCGACAGCAGTGTGTAAGCAGGGATTAGCGGCACCATTGGTATTGATGGATACAGATGGTAATGGTACAGGAGATACACCTATGACCATGCTCAATGCTTCTTTCTTTGACAATAAGAGTAGTCATGTATGTGGTTATGATATTCAATTGAGTTTCTCAAGCAATGTCAATGATACTGTAGCAGTATTTGGATGTGCAGATATTGGACCACAAGAGATAGAATTGTGGGTGACGGATGAAAATGGTAATACAGCTTTCTGTACAACATTTGTAGACATACAGGCAAATGGCTTATGTGTAACACCGCCGAGTCTGCTTGCCAATGTCTCAGGTAAAGCAGCTAAGGAAAACAACGAAGAAATACAAAATGTAACAGTAGAAATGAAAGGTTCTGAGCAAAATCCGGAATTAACCAATGTGGACGGTAGATTTGCATTTGCACCTATGCCTGTGGGAGGTAATTATGACATCGTACCTTCAAAAGACGGCGATGATATGAATGGAGTAAGCACATTAGATATTGTGATGATTCAAAGGCACATACTGGGTATCGAAAAACTTAAGTCTCCATACCTAATGATAGCCGCAGATGCTAATAACAGTGGTTCGGTGACCGCCTCTGACCTTACGGAATTGAGAAAACTGGTACTGGGTCTTCTACCTTCATTACCTAACAATACAAGCTGGAGGTTTGTAGATGCAGCGTATCAGTTTGCCAACAGCAATGACCCATGGCTGACACCATTCCCTGAGAAGTATCAGATTAATGGACTGACTAGCAACATGGATATAAATTTTGTAGGAGTCAAAGTGGGTGATGTCAATGGTAACGCCAAAGGACACAATGCTACTGAAAATAGTACAGAATCAAGAAGTGCATTCAGCATGGCGCTCGAAGACAAATATATACAGAAAGGTGATATTATGGAAATACCTGTCATGGCGGCTACAGATAACACGCTCTATGGCTATCAGGGTCAGTGGACGTCTAAAGGATTGGTCATCAGGGACATACGTGAAGCAAGTATGCCGGTTAAAACAAGTGAATATGTATTGAGGGATGTGAACAATGCTTTGATGAGTATTTCGGTACCTGAAGGGCTTTCTCTTGTGAAAAATGAAGTGATGTACACTATAGAGGTAGAGGCTCTGACCTCGGGCAAATTAAGCGAAATGCTGTACCTGGGAAAAACAGTGAATGCAGAAGCTTATATCCAGGATATGAGTACCAGAAATGTGACACTTTCGTGGAGAGACAAAACCGACGCTGTATTTGCAGTAACTGGAATAACACCAAACCCATGGAATGCCAATGCCGCAATCACTTTTGAATTACCTGAATCCGCTATGGTGACTTTTAAAGTAAGAGATTATACAGGAAGGAAGGTAATGAGTACTATCGACCAGTACCAGACAGGCCAGAACACAATATATATCAACAGATCAGATATTGGTGCGGCAGGTGTGTACGTATATGAGTTGAGATATAATGACAAAGTCATCGCAGGTAAGATGATTGTTGTAGAATAGAAAGTAATTCCCCATAATTCCAACAAAAAAGAGGCTGTTCGTTTTTCGGGCAGTCTCTTTTTATTTTGTCAGATTGTGTATTTTCTGAAATGTGGTTTTGTATCATCATTTAAAAGATTACTTTTGCAACTACAGGAAATGGCTTTTGCATGAATAGAATCATTGGTAAATATAAAGGAAGTGAAGAGGGGCCCCTGCTGGTTATCACGGCTGCAATGCATGGTAATGAGCCTGCTGGAGTCAAAGCATTGGACCTGTTGTTTAAAATGCTGGAGGTGGAGCCTGTGACCAATCCTGATTTTGTGTATAAGGGCGAAATTTTAGGACTGATAGGCAATGTGCAGGCATATAATAGTGAAAAAAGGTTTATATTCAAGGATATCAACAGGTGCTGGAATGTCGATTTTATAAAAGCATTGCTTACTGCTGAGGAATCTTCTTTGCAAAACGAAGACCACGAAATCAGACAAGTTATAGATCATATATATGCCGAAATCGAAATGACCAAAGCACGGAAATTATATTTACTAAATCTACATACTACATCTTCAGATAACGGTATATTTTGTATAGCTACAGACATAAAAGAAAGTATCCGCATAGCACATGATATCCACGCTCCTGTGATACTGGGGCTGATGAAAGATATTGAAGGTACTACATTGCATTACTTTACTGAAACCAACATGGGTATTCCTACCGTCGCAGTTGCATTTGAAGGAGGACAACACAATGATCCAATCTCAGTAAGGAGGTGTATCGCGGCAGTGATCAATGTCATGCGTGCCATTGAGGTCATTTCGCCCGAACATGTCGAAAACCAGCACGATCGTATCTTACAGGAATATTCGGCCTCGCTGCCAGAGGTGGTAGAGGTTATATACAAATTTCCTATAGAGGATAACCACACCTGGCAGATGAAGCCAGGATATAAAAATTTTCAAAAAGTCAAAAAGGGTGAAGTCCTCGCCATGTACGATGGTAAAGAGGTTTGTTCGCCCTCAGAAGGTCTGATATTGATGCCGTTATATCAGGCGCAGGGCAGTGATGGTTTTTTTTTAGTGAAAGAAGTGATAGAGTGGTAAAAAAAATCTTTTAACCTCTTGATCTTTCCAGTAATACCATCATCATCAGGCTCAATATAACCCGTTCTTCTTCGTTGTGAGATAAATCACTCAACTGATGAAGTTTGAATTTTTTACCCAGGAAAGATGCTTCTTTTGAAAATTCTGCAACCTTTTCTCCGTTAAGGTTAAAAACATTGTATTTGGGGTTAAAAACATAGCCTGTGAAAAGACCCAAAACTGGAACTTCGGAAAAAACGGCATCCATTATTTTTACAAAAGCACTGTCCTCTTCTATTTTAAATTCCACTTTATCATTATCATTAAATATTTCGTACGTGGCTTTCCAAATCGATCTGGCACCTTTTCTGCCCATTTTCCCTATAGGTTTACCTGCATGATCAAATATGACATAGGAGGCTGACCAGTCAATCCATTGGTTGGCTTTTATTTTGTAAATGGCATTTTGCTGACTCTCATTTTCGAAAACTGTAATATCTTCCTTCAGTTTAAACAGTTTTTGTTTTACATATGCCAATTCTCGCCCTGCGCCATCCTTCACATAAAACTGTGGTGAAAGAGCCATGATTTTAAAATCAAATTCGATAGGATAGGTGATGTCTGATTTCATAATTTAGTGTTTTAATGATCAATTCGGTCTCAAATATAATGACATGCCTGTGAACCAAAAAATTTCCTTAACATTATTTTAATTTTTTTATGCCCCTAATTGGGTAATTTTCAGTGCTGTCATATGATATAAAATGACAGTTTAAATATTCTGTACATATAAAACTGTTTGACATCAAGTGATAAACGATGCTATGTTTTATGACACATGTTTGTTACCTTTTTTTAAGGGCTGAATTATAGGGTAATTTTCATATTACTAATAAATCTTATGGTATCATTTTTGGCTTATAGACATCAGACGAGACGATATAAAGATATCTGAATTTATATACTTAATAACCAAGACCAAACTCATATTATGTTGTACAAAAAAGACGAACTTCTTTTTAGGGACTCGAGATTTGTATTAGCTCTTTTATTACTTAGCCTGGTAGTAATCTTCATGGCAGTTAGTTACGAGGGAGCATAATACAATCAGTGTTTCTCATGCTGGAAAAGCCCGGATTATTAAAATCCGGGCTTTCTTTTTTTATTCAAGCTACTAAAATTAATATATTAACCAATGCTCCGGTTTATCTTCCGTCATCTTGGTAACAGGTGCGTAGGGTAAGTGCCGAAATCAGTAAAGGTTTGCTTAATGTGCTGTAAGTATTATGCCATCCCGGCAGATGGGAAATTCATAGGAGGCATCATGCCTGCTTCAGGATCTTCGATGGTACCAAACTGGGTTTCATACCTTTTGATGTTATCCTGAAGAGCCTTCATAAGCCTCTTAGCGTGCTGTGGGGTGAGAATGATGCGAGACTTCACCTTTGCTTTGGGTACATTGGGTACCAATCTTATAAAATCCACTATAAACTCTGAATGAGAGTGAGAAATGATGGCCAAATTGGAGTATACACCTTCTGCTACTTCTTCTGAAAGTTCTATATTGATATGATTCTGGTTGTTTTCTGACATTGTCGTATTATTGAATGAAATGAAAAAGCAAAGTTACAAATTTTTATAATCTTTAGTCAGGAAGTAGGAGCACTTTCTGACTATGATACAAATTAAAGACTAAAATTAAAAGCCATATATGAATAGACTTCTAATAGTAATGGATTTTCCAATTGGATGTATATAACTTACTATACGAATTTGTAATACAAACAACGGGAAATAAAAATCAGTATCAGAGAATTTAAAGGCAATTGGGCTAATTAAATTATCTGATACGGACCTTATATTCAAAACATCATTAATCCACTTTTATAAACCTGCAAACTTTAACTTCCGGCAACTCCGGACACCTCAGCGTATAAATACCCGATGCCAGCTCCCTTACGGATATCGGAGTACTGTTATTGGTGGTCAATAATCTTTCCGAAATGATTTTGCCATTTACATCCAGGATTTGATATTTTGTTTGTGTATTATATTCGCTTTGCAATGATACATGGATAAATTCCTTAGCTGGATTCGGGTAAACATTGAGATCGAAGCTTGGTTTTATAGATGTGTCAGTCTTAGCCCTCATTTCAGGATTGGATGCAAGACTTAAGCCGGTACTACCTTTTACTTTGTATCTGAATAAACCTTGATGATTGTTCATTGGTATTTCTATAATTGCCTCGTGTTCACCTTCTTCTTGAGGGGCGAATTTTAGCTTGAATGTAGTGGCACTTCCCGGTTTTATGCTATTGATAGCAAAGTGATCTACTGTAAATGCGGAAGATCCTAAAATCTTCACTCTTGGGACATTCATCATGATAAGGTTACCCATACCAACATTTTTTATTTTGAAGGTTTTGATAATCTCATTGCCAACATTGGTAAGACCAAAATCCGTATTGTCAGACACTGCCGGAGTCATATCAAAGATTCCTATTTCTACGTTATTTCCAGTAAGTTGGGCAATGCCATAATCTGTTTTTGCTGTGACTCTATACTGAAACAAACCACCGTTTTCGGTTTGTATTTCTATATAACCTTCATGGAAGTTACCTGGGAAAGGGGAGTGAATTGAGACTTTGAGACTTTTTTTATTTTCGGGCAGAATATAATCATCATTCAAGTTTGAAGATACAGAGAATACACCTGATGAGTAAATCTGTACACTTTTGATAAACAAGGTGTCGTTTCCTATATTATGAACCTTAAAAACCCTAAATCCAGTTTCATTTACACCATAATCACCAATGTGAGTAAAGTTGGACGAACTGGTTGAATAAGACTGATTTGGGATATTTACGTTGTTACCAAATACGGCTAAGATGCCACAAGGGATTCCTTCGTCTATGTTTCCATTGCAATCATCATCGACACCATTGCAGATCTCGGAGGCGTTAGGATTGATGTTTGGATTGTTGTCGTAACAGTCACCACCTATGATCGTAGAATATTGTAAAGATAAGTAATATTCTAACTCATTGGAATCACAAACAGTGGACAATAAGTACATTCCATATCCATCACCATCAAAATCATAAAATAATTGTTTCGGCCAATTCGCATCATTGATCTTACAGTCAGAACAATCGAGAACACCGTCACTGTCGGTATCTACACCATCGGGAGACTCATCTACTTGATAATTACAGTTGTCATCTATGCCATTGTTACAGATCTCGAGGCTACCGGGATGGACATTGGCATCATAATCGTTGCAGTCGCCATGTAATGTCACCAAGCCTGTGGGTGGTGCACACCCGTAATAATTGCTATAGGTTCCATAGCCATCTCCATCAAAATCATAGTAGAAGGATCGTGGTAAAGTAAGGTCATTGATAGCACAGTCAGCACAATCATGTACTCCATCGCCATCGGTATCTATACCATCGGGAGACTCATCCACCTGATAATTACAGTTGTCATCGATGCCATTATTACAGATTTCGGGACTACCTGGATGGACATTAGCATCAGAATCGTTGCAGTCGCCATGTAATGTCACCAAGCCTGTGGGAGGAGCACATCCGTAATAGTAGTTATAGGTACCATAGCCATCACCATCGCCATCGTAGTAGAAGTTGCGAGGCAATGTCGGGTCATTGATGGCGCAGTCAGCACAATCATGTACTCCATCGCCATCGATATCTACACCATCGGGAGACTCATCCACCTGATAATTACAGTTGTCATCGATGCTATTATTACATATCTCGGGACTACCTGGATGGACATTGGCATCAGAATCGTTGCAGTCGCCATATAATGTCACCAAGCCTGTGGGAGGAGCACATCCGTAATAGTAGTTATAGGTACCATAGCCATCACCATCGCCATCGTAGTAGAAGTTGCGAGGCAATGTAGGGTCATTGATGGCACAGTCACTACAATCAGGTACACCATCACCATCGGTGTCCAGACCATCGGCGGAGTCATCTACTTGATAGTTACAGTTGTCATCGATGCCATTGTTACATATCTCGGGGGTGGAAGGATTCACATTGGCATCAGAATCGTTGCAGTCGCCATTAAATGTCACCATTCCAAAAGGTGGAGCGCATCCGTAATAACTGCTATAGCTTCCATACCCATCCCCATCAAAATCATAGTAGAAGGATCGTGGTAAAGTAGGGTCATTGATGGCGCAGTCAGCACAATCATGTACTCCATCGCCATCGGTATCTACACCATCGGGAGACTCATCCACCTGATAATTACAGTTGTCATCGATGCCATTATGACATATTTCAGGACTACCGGGATGGACATTGGCAAGATTATCGTTACAGTCGCCGTTTAATATCACAAAGCCTGAGGGGGGAGCACATCCGTAATAATTACTATAGCTTCCATATCCATCACTATCGCTATCATAGTAGAAGTAGCGAGGTAATGTCGGGTCATTGATAGCACAGTCAGCACAATCAGGTATACCGTCATCATCGGTGTCCAGACCATCGGGAGAGTCATCCACCTGATTATTGCAGTTGTCATCTATGCCATTATTACAGATTTCGGGACTACCTGGATGGACATTGGCAAGATTATCGTTGCAATCGCCATATAAAGTCACCAAGCCTGTTGGGGGATCACAACCGTAATAATTGTAATAGGTACCGTACCCATCACCATCGCTATCATAGTAAAAGTAGCTTGGCAATGAAGGGTCATTGAAAGCACAGTCAGCACAATCAGGAATACCGTCACCATCGGTATCTGCACCATCAGGTGATTCATCTACTTGATTAATGTCGGGTCATTGATAGCACAGTCAGAACAATCAGGTATACCGTCACCATCGGTGTCCAGACCATCGGGAGAGTCATCCACCTGATTATTGCAGTTGTCATCTATGCCATTATTACAGATTTCGGGACTACCTGGATGGACATTGGCATCAGAATCGTTGCAATCGCCATATAAAGTCACCAAGCCTGTTGGGGGATCACATCCGTAATAATTGCTATAGCTTCCATATCCATCCCCATCAAAATCATAGTAGAAGTAGCGAGGCAATGTAGGGTCATTGATGGCGCAGTCAGCACAATCAGAAACACCGTCACTGTCTGTATCAAGACCATCGGGAGACTCATCTACTTGATAATTACAGTTATCATCTATGCCATTGTTACATATCTCGGGGGTGGAAGGATTCACATTGGCATCAGAATCGTTGCAATCGCCATATAAAGTCACAAAGCCTGAGGGTGGAGCACATCCGTAATAATTGTAATAGGTACCGTACCCATCCCCATCGCTATCATAGTAAAAGTAGCTTGGCAATGAAGGGTCATTGATGGCGCAGTCACTACAATCAGGTATACCGTCACCATCGGTGTCCAGACCATCGGGCGAGTCATCTACTTGATAATTACAGTTATCATCTATGCCATTATTACAGATTTCAGGACTACCTGGATGGACATTGGCGTCATTATCGTTGCAGTCGCCACCCGTTGAAACAAAACCTTCAATAGACGTACAGCTATAAAGTGAATAACTTCCATAACCGTCACCATCCACATCTCGGTACCATAAAATATAATTTATACTTGGGTCATTGTCATCACAGTCTAAATTGCAGCTTGTGTATCCATCCTCATCGATATCTAAACTGTTTTTTGCCGGATCAAAATCATCGCAATCAAAACTTTGATTTGCTATGTATCCGATAGGTGGGTTACATCCGATATATGGAAGGTTGTAATACCCTGGACTACCATCACCATCGTAATCGAAAAAATATGTCTTGGGCAGAGTTGGGTCATCAGGTGCACAATCTTCGCAATCCGGATAATTATCTCCATCCGTGTCCACTAGTCCCAGAAATTGATTATATTGATTTCCATTACAGTCATCATCAATGCCATTTCCACATATTTCGGAGACACCAGGATTGATATTGGGGTTGTTATCGTTGCAGTCTCCTGCTATGCTGGCATAATTATCAGGAGGATTACACCCATAATAGTCTGTATAGGTGATCCCATACCCATCACCATCCTGGTCTAAATACCAATGTTTATTTACAGCAGGATTATTGTCATCACAATCACTACAAAGAGGAAACCCATCCATGTCACTGTCAGTTAGATTGTCAAAAGCCAATGGGTCATAATCATCACAGTCAAGATTATTATTTACATATCCGGAAGGCGCAACACAAGCATAATTGGAATAACTAGACGAACCATAACCGTCACCATCATTGTCCCGATAAAACAAAATAGGTAAATTAGGATCATTGTCATCGCAATCATTACAAGCTAAAAAGAGATCACCATCTTGATTTTCATAATTTTCAGTCTCATCCACATAATAATTGCAATTATTATCCATACCATCATTGCAAATTTCAGTTAAATTTGGACTGATTGCTGGATTCCTGTCATTACAGTCACCCCCAACCAATACATGAATGTAAGATGTGTCACATCCAAAGTAAGAATAGTAGCCTCCTACACCATCGGCATCAAAATCAATATAGAAAAGTCTGGGTAAATAGCTGTCATCGGGTGCACAATCTGTACAGTCAATGATACCATCCCCATCCGAATCTATACCATCAGTTACGTTATCAATAACATTATCACAATTGTCATCTTTTCCGTTGCATAATTCTGAAGCTCCGGGATAAATCTGCGGGTTTGCATCATTACAGTCATTTCCATTATTTGTGTAACCATTTCTTTCATAACCAAAATATACATGTCCGTTGTAACCTCCAAATCCATCCCCATCAAAATCTAAGTACCAGTAGTTTGGCACCAACATAGCGTCCATATCATTTATATCACCATAACAACTACTATTTCCATCACCATCTGCATCAGCTGCCGATTTTGTAGGGTCAGTATCATCACAGTCTCCATACAGACTTACAATGCCAGGACTTGTATCGCAGTATAAACCAGCATAGGCACTTCCATATCCATCCCCATCAAAATCATAATACATATGGGTAGGAATTCCAGGGTTATTGGGTGCACAATCATTGCAGTCACTGAAACCATCATTATCGCTATCCAAAAAATACTCATCTACAGTACTATTGCAATTATCATCTTTTCCATTGCACAATTCAGAAGAGGCAGGATTTATATTGAAATCATAATCATTACAATCTCTATCATATAAGGCAAAACCAGTTAATAATTCACATGCATAGGTGCTTTCTCCCGTGCCATAGCCATCTCCATCAAAATCTCTGTAAATTAACCTTGGGAAAACAGGATTCCATACAGCACAATCCAAACAATCTACTACACCATCTCCATCTGAGTCAACCCCAAAACCATTGGTTCCATCACAATTATTGTCTACACCATCATCACAGATTTCAATAGCCCCGGGATGCACTGCAGGATTCTCGTCGTCACAGTCTGTACCCGTAATTTCATAATATCCTGGAGGTGGGTTGCATACAAAGATCCCACTGTAAATGCTCCCAAAACCATCTCCATCCTCATCCTTAAAATAAAGCTTAGGGTATATATTGGGATTTGTGGGTTCACAATCTTCGCAATTTTGTACCCCATCGCTGTCTGTGTCAGCATTAGGGAATTTTTCAGGATTATTGTCGTCACAATCCCAGCCATTTTCAGAGTAACCTGCTTCTAAAAAACACAGTCTTACAGGTTTATTGTAGTCTCCAAATCCGTCAGCATCAGCATCAATATAATAAAAAGTGGGAAAGTAAGGGTTTAGAGGTGCACAATCTATGATGTCTACAACACCATCATTATCTCTGTCAGGAAAACCTTCATCCTGATGACCATTGCAGTTATTGTCTTTGCCATCTGCGATTTCGATATTATCAGGAAAAATATTTGCATTGTTGTCATCACAATCCATGTTATTGATTACATATCCATTTGGAAGATTACACGAAATTACATTCATACTTACATTTCCAAATCCATCGCCATCAAGATCAGCATAATAAAAGCGTGGGAATGTCGGGTCGTTAGGTTCACAATCTTCACAGTTTTTCACACCATCATAATCATCATCTCCATTATCTCCATCATCAGCTTTTCCCGAGCAATTTTCGTCTATTCCATTATTGCAAACTTCTGATGAATCTGGATTTGTACTCGCATTGCCGTCGTCACAATCTCTGTTGTTGCTGACAAATCCTGTGGGTTGTGCTCCTGCAATAGTAAGGTTTGCTGGGTTGCCGTAACCATCCCCATCAGCATCCCGGTACCATGTTTGCAAGGGTAATGTCAGGTAGTTTAGCACATTTTGGAATAATGGGAAAAGAGAGTTTATATAATTCGGTTCCCTAAAACCATTTAAAGTTGTGAATATGATACTTCCGTTTCCGAAACGCAGTTCACTTAATAGACTTTGATTGCCAGATGCTGTAGTTAAAAGAGGAGTACCTTTAAACCCATTGATAATGTAAGTAGATTTATATACTTTATCACTGGGGATCACATTGGGTGAAAATGTTATTGGATGATTGGAGACGGCAGTATTTATCTTAAAACTGGAATTTTGATAGTCTATTTCGCTGCCAAGGGTAAATAACTTTTGATTATTTAATTCTTCAAAATCTATCATTAACCTTCCACCATTTTCCACCCAATCAAGTATCTGCGATGTATTGGATTTAATGAAAAATATGGCAGGGAATGTGTTGTTGTCAACAGCATTTATCCACACAAATTGCGTGTTTGTTGTAAATATCTGTGAAGCTGAGGAACTTTCAAATTCCTTGTCTGCCCAGTTATTAACACCAAAAACCGAATCTAAAATCTGTTTGTGATAAGTGATATTATTATATCCTGTTTCTTTGCCACAACATGTCGCATCTATGTAGATATGAGATGGGCCGTTTTGTGCGAATGAAACATTTAAAAAAAAGAGTTGAAAAAAAAGAATTGTTATATTTTTCATTTCTTAGAATTATTTGAGTTAGCCAGACAATCAAGCCCAAATATAATTCCAATTCTTAATAGTATTAAATTTTTTAGAATTTAAATTTAAAAAAAGACAATTAGAAACATATTTTTAAATTTATAATATGATATCGTCTTAATTTTTGTATTGAAAGGAAATATTTTGTATATACTATTAACAACCAACACGTTATCATTTTGTGAAAAAAACCGAACTATTTATTTCAATCAGAAAAAATAAACCAATTTAACATATCAATTTTTACCGCCAGGATTTCATAACAGAGAATTGCATATTAATCTGATCGATTTTATGTTGGTAGTTAGCAGTACTAAAAGTATTGTTCAGAGCCAAACCATAATTGGCAGATATTGCAATCCCTATTCCTTTTGAGAATGTTTTTTGATAACCGAGGCCTGCTATTGCACCAATATTGATTTTATTTATTTGAGACGCATTATAATCAACTTTTACTGATTTGTCCTTAACATAAATATGATGGCTTGCTGAGGCTGTTTCAATAATTTTATTTTGAAAAACAAACTCATTATTCAATCCACCTTGTATAAAAAAGCCGTTACCTGCTTCTTTTGGGAAATATGAAAATGTAAGAGGGACTGCAAAAGCTCTTAGCTCATTTTTTATAGAAAAGTCAAGTAGCACATTTTCATTGTCTGATACAGGACTATCGTTGCTGCGGGCCAAAACAAGACTGGTGCTTATATTGCCCAATCCAGTGGGTAAACTGTGCTCGAATCTATTTTCGTAATCAGACCCTACAGCAATTTCCTGTGTAGTCGAATAAGGCAAATTGATAGCATAAATTGATTTTTGATTTCTGGTGTAATATTGAATACCTGCATTGACCATCCAGTGACGTCCTACATTTTTATTGACCTGAATACCATATAACCAGGAATGTGCTGTCTCCTCACTAACCAAAAGTTCGGAAAGTGGATTGTCAAACGTACCTATTTCTCTGTCTTTCCAGAAAATAAAACCTGTATTGGCACCCAACCACCAGTTGGCTTTTGGTTCCTTTTTAGGTTGTATAAAAGTAGGCTCTCTATCTATCAAGAGAGATTTTTTGTGATTTAACGAATGGATAACATCTAATCTATTGTGCTGAATACTCGGAGGAGTAGTTAGTTTTATAAGTGGAGGTAAATGTATAAGTTCCTTTGGCTCTGTATAAGCATCATTTTTTAATAATGCTACCTTATTTTGCTCCTGATCATAAGTGGGAAATGTAGGATCTAAATTGGCGTCTGTCTCCCTAGAGGTACCGGGCAAGTTTTTGTTAAATCCCGATGTCTTGGGTGAAGTGATATTGTATGCTTTTGTTGGTAATGTCATAGAGATGTTAACGTCTGAAGGAGTCACAGATATCATAGAGGAAACATGGCTAGGATTGCTTTGAATTCCATTTGACGGCTGGCTACATTCTTTCAAGGTCTTTTCTAGTTGAGCTATTTTTTGATCTTTTTGATGATTGTCACGTAAAAAAATCAAAGACAAACCTAACAGCCCTATACAGAGCAGGATTGGTAAAAAAACTATCTTGTTCTTTTTTCTCTTTTCTGAAGGTATCTCCAGGGCTATTTTGTCCCAAATGTCATTATCTGGTATATTCCAATCTTCGGGCTCAATCTTCTGATTGAATTTCTGTCGAAAAAATTTCTCTAAATTATGATTATCTTCCATTTTTCTTATTTTAAAACTTCTTCAAGTTTGTTGCGCAACATATTTTTTGCTTTCATGAGCTGAGTCTTGGATGTGCTTTCGCTGATGTTAAGCTGAGCGGCGATTTCTTGGTGATTAAAACCTTCTATCACATACAGGTTGAAAACTGTTCTATATCCCACGGGGAGCAATTGAACCATTTTTGTAAGATCTTTCATATTCAAATCAGATAAAACACCTGGTTCGTAATGGTGAATGTGGTCATACTCACTTAGTTGTTGGAAATCAATTTTCTTTTTTCTTAACTTCTCAAGGCAGGTATTTATAAAAACTTTTTTTATCCAGCTGGAGACATGTCCTTTTTGTTCGTCGTATTGATGTAAATCCCTAAATACTTTAACAAAAGCTTCCTGGAGAGCATCCTTTGCGTCTTCCAAATCATTAAAATAACGTTGACACAATACGTATAAATTTACCTTGTATGCTTCATACAACTCTTTTTGGGCCATCCTGTTGCCCTCAACACAAAGTTTTATCTTTTCACTTTCCATCATTACTTATTAAAGAGTGATTATTATTCCTGAGTAGTTGCCCGGACAAACAAATAATTATTGTTTATGTTTTTATTGAAAATTCTTAAACAAAAATAAATTTTGAAGCAACCTTTTATTACAACCTCTCACTTATAGAGTTGTATTCCATTTGTTAAAATCAAAAAATCAAATTTATGAAATTGAAATCCTTACTTTTTATCTTGTTGGTATCCGCTTTTAGGATTGTAAATGCCCAAACAGTAGTCGATATCATCGTCAACTCAGCTGACCACAACACACTGGAAGCGGCAGTAGGAGCAGCAGGCTTAGTTAATACATTGAATGGAGCAGGACCATTTACGGTATTTGCGCCGACAGATGCAGCATTTGCAGCGCTTCCTGCAGGAACGGTTGAGTCATTGCTTGCAGATCCACAAGGTGCATTAAAAACCATACTGCTAAACCACGTAGCAGGTCTAAATGCACTTTCCACAGGATTGTCTGATGGTCAAAATGTAGTGACGCTCAATAATGGCAAAACGGTAAAAGTTACCATCAACGGAAGCGGGGTTTTTATCAATAGTGCAAAAGTAACCGTTGCAGACGTGGTCACATCCAATGGTGTAGTACATGTCATAGATGCAGTGCTTTTACCTGTCAGTACGGTTGTAGATATTATCGTCAACTCAGCTGATCACAATACGCTGGAAGCAGCAGTAGGAGCAGCAGGCTTAGTTAATACGTTCAATGGAGCAGGACCATTTACGGTATTTGCGCCGACAGATGCAGCATTTGCAGCGCTTCCTGCAGGAACGGTTGAGTCATTGCTTGCAGATCCACAAGGTGCATTGACACAAATTTTGCTTTATCATGCAGCTGATGAGGAATTAGCTTCCTCAGATATACTTGACTTCGGCACCGAGTTTCCTTACGTTCAAATGATAAATGGCAAAACAATCACATTAAACGTAACCGCGGTAGGAGTATTTATAAACAATGCTAAAGTTACAGTAGCAGATATAATAGCTGACAATGGGATAGTGCATGTAATTGATGCGGTTTTACTGGCACCTGATTCTACCATTGTAGATGTAGTAAGAAGCTCTCCTGCGCATACAGTTTTAGAATCATTGCTCGATTTGTCAGAATTTTCGGATCCACTAGAGGGATATGGACCATTCACTTTATTTGCTCCTACTGATGCAGCTATCAATGCTTTGTCAAAAGAAGTTGTGGATGAATTATTGTCCAATGTAAGTCTGCTTGAAGATGTTTTGGCTTATCACTTAGTAGGAGGAAAAGCATTGTCTTCAGATTTGTCAGATGGGCAATCGATCACTACACTATTATTTAAAGATGTCAAAGTTACGGTCAACAATACAGGTGTTTTCATTAATAACGCAAAAGTCATTGTAGCTGATATAGAAACTGATAATGGTGTGGTACATGTAATCGATGCAGTGTTATTGCCAAAAACAACAGTTGTTGATATCATAAATAACTCTCCTGATCATTTTATTCTATCATCAGTTTTGGAACTTACGGGTTTGGATGAGGTATTAAACGGTGAGGGCCCATTTACTGTGTTTGCACCGACAGACGAAGCTTTTGAAGCCTTACCTGAAAATGTTTTAACAGCAATAGCAACAGATGAAAATTTGTTAACAGCTGTTTTGACTTACCATGCATTGGGTGAAAAAGTATTGTCAAGTGGACTTTCTAATGGCCAGGAAATAACTACAGTAAACGGTGCTAAAGTAAAAGTAACTATCAATGGTGATGGTGTTTTTATAAATGATGCAAAGGTTACAGTAGCAGATATTATTGTTGACAATGGAGTCGTCCATGTGATCAATGCGGTGCTGTTACCGCCACCAAGTTCGACGACAGAATATGCGGATGAAAAGTCAGTAAAAATCTTTCCAAATCCTGCAAAAGATATTATCAGTTTTGAATCAGAATTATTTGGCAATGATCCTGTAAACGTAGAAATATCTAATTTGAATGGTCAAAAAGTTGTTTCAAATACCATTCTAAATGGAAATACAATGGATATTAGCACCCTTAGGTCGGGTCTGTATATAATAAATATAAATACACAAAATAAGATTATCTCGAAGAAGTTAGTTAAGATTTGATTTTTGATTAAGAGAAGTTCAGTTTTCAGGGCCGTAGTCTGTTAATTCAGATTGCGGCTTCCTTTTTTACCTGAATTGCAAAGAGGAATTTTCATCAGCGTGAAAAACTTGTCTAAGGCAGATATAACTTTAGTGCGGTATTAATTTTATTGACTCATCCTTTTTTATTAATTTTGCATTTTGAAAATTAAATTTAAAATTGATATATGGCTTTCAGTAAAATTAAAGTTTCCAACCCGGTAGTGGAGTTGGATGGAGATGAGATGACACGCATCATTTGGAAATTCATTAAGGATAAATTGATACTGCCTTATCTGGATATTGATATCAAGTATTTTGACCTCGGTATGGAGTATCGTGATGAGACAGACGATAAGGTCACAATTGATGCAGCCAATGCCATCAAAAAATACGGCGTGGGCATCAAGTGTGCGACTATTACACCTGATGAAGCAAGGGTAGAGGAGTTTAAGCTAAAACAGATGTGGAAATCTCCCAATGGTACAATCCGCAATATTCTCGATGGAACAGTATTCAGAGAGCCTATTGTCATGAGCAATGTGCCACGTCTTGTACCTAACTGGACATCACCGATCATCATTGGTCGTCATGCATTCGGTGACCAGTACAGAGCAACTGACACAGTCATCAAAGGTAAAGGAAAGCTGACAATGACATTTACAGCCGAAGACGGTACAGAAACAAGTTGGTCAGTTTATGACTTCAAGGGTGATGGTGTAGCAATGTGTATGTACAATACAGATGAGTCAATCAAAGGATTTGCTCACTCTTGTTTTAAAATGGCACTTTCCAAAGGATGGCCTTTGTACCTGTCTACTAAAAATACTATTCTGAAAAAATATGACGGAAGATTTAAAGACATATTTCAGGAGATTTTCGATAATGATTACAAGGCAGAGTTTGATGCTGCAGGAATCGTATACGAACACAGACTCATAGATGATATGGTAGCCAGCGCATTGAAATGGAATGGTAATTTTGTTTGGGCTTGTAAAAATTATGATGGAGATGTGCAGTCTGATACTGTTGCTCAGGGTTTCGGGTCTCTTGGACTGATGACTTCAGTACTCATCACGCCTGATGGCAAAACTATGGAAGCAGAGGCCGCACATGGTACAGTAACCAGACATTATAGAGAGCATCAGGCGGGCAAACCTACGTCTACCAATCCTATAGCCTCCATTTATGCATGGACCAGGGGTTTGGCTTTCAGAGGAAAACTGGATGGCAATGCTCAGCTTATACAATTTAGTGAAGCCCTGGAAGAAGTTTGTGTAGAAACAGTAGAAAGCGGCAAAATGACCAAAGATCTTGCAGTCATCATACACGGAAATAAAGTGAACCATGGTGAACATTATCTATATACTGAAGAGTTTTTGGAAGAGTTGAATAAGGGCTTGCAAGCCAAATTATCATTGGCTTAAAACATATTATTGTTTGGCCGGTTTGGATGATCCATGATTAAAAAGAAAATATGCAATCAAAAATACCATTCAGCTGGCCAAACTTTAAAATATCTTCAGACTGGACCCTTTTTTTAGACAGGGACGGTGTGATCAATGAACGACTTCCTGATGATTATATTAAAACCTGGGAAGAATTTATCTTCTTGTCAGGAGTTTTGGAAGCGTTAAGTATTTTTTCCTTGTTTTTCCAAAGGATTTTTATAGTCACCAATCAGGCTGGTATAGAAAAAGGCGTGATATCCCATGAAGGGCTGCACGAAATCCATGATAAAATGATGGAAATCATCATGTATCATGGGGGGCGCATTGACGAAATATATTACTGTCCATTTAAAGCAGACCTGGATCCTTTGTGCCGCAAACCCAATCCCGGCATGGCACTGCAGGCTAAAAAAGATTATCCGGAAATAAACTTCTCTAAAGCAATCATGGTAGGAGACTCTGATAGCGATATAGCATTTGGGAACAATCTTGGAATGAAAACCATTCTGGTAGGAGCTAAAGCAGATAATACATTTGCAAATCCCAACACGATACCGGACTTCAGACTGGATTCATTGTTCGACTTGGCAACATATTTAAAAAGTCTTTAATATGATATCTTTTATCAGATACAAAAATACGTATAATGGCGAGAACGCAGCTTGGTACCGGGGCTAAATGGGAGGATACAGTAGGGTATTCGAGAGCAGTAAAGGTCGGAAATATCATCGAGATTGCCGGTACTACAGCTTCAAAAGGTGGTAAGGTCATTTTTGAAGGAGATGTCTACAATCAGACCAGGTATATTCTTGGTATCATGGCCCATGTTCTCCATCAGCTAGATGGCAAGCTGGAGGATGTGGTACGTACACGTATATATCTCAAACGCATAGAGGACTGGGAAGAAGCAGGAAGGGCACACGGTGAATTCTTTCACACCATTAAACCTGTATCTACTATGCTGGCAGTCTCATCCCTTATTCACCCTGATATGCTGGTGGAAATCGAAGCGACAGCCATCATTACATAATAAATACAAAGATGTATAAAATTAAGGAAATATATTATACTATTCAGGGAGAAGGTTACCATACAGGACGCCCTGCAGTTTTCTGTCGCTTTGCCGGATGTAATTTATGGTCGGGAAGGGAAGAAGACAGAGATAAAGCAGTCTGTAAGTTTTGTGATACAGATTTTTGGGGTACAGATGGTGTCAATGGTGGTAAATACACTGCAATGGATCTTGCTTCCACGATTTTATCGTTATGGCCCTCACATTCTGACCAGAAAGTCTTTGTGGTCTGCACAGGAGGTGAACCTGCTTTGCAATTGGACAGCGTACTTGTGGATACTTTTCATAATGCAGGATTTGAAATCGCAATTGAATCCAATGGTACTGTACCACTGGCGGATAATATAGACTGGATTTGTATCAGCCCCAAAGCAAATAGTACATTGGTTGTCACACATGGCAACGAATTAAAACTAGTTTACCCTCAGCCAGAAAATAAGCCGGAAGACTATAAGGACCTTCATTTTGATCATTTTTATCTGCAACCACTGGATGATCAATGTCAACAGGAAAACATAAAAAAGTCTGTTCAATATTGCCTTTCGCATCCCTGGTGGAAGCTAAGTATTCAGACACATAAGGTCATTGGTATTGACTGAACACCTATAATTAATTATCACTTAAAGTGTGATGTGTGCATTTGTATAATACTTCAATTTCCGAAATATTAATTTGTATGATACACTTTTATATGACTAACTGCACATGTGTTGTATGTAAAAACATATTTATGCCAAATAAAAATATTTTGATGTAATTCGATTTTTTTTTATTTAAATATTTATTTGTATAAGTAATAGATAATCAGTAGATTGTAAAAATATTACATTGATTTATGTCATGTAAATCTTCGTTTTTGCCGGTTTTTTGGTATGATATTAGCCATAATTGTCATGTGTTATGAATATTCTACAGTTTTTTATCATTCTTAAAACCCGTTATATTATGTCAACAAAAAAATACTATTTATTCTCAATACTGTTTACAATCTGCTCTGTTTTGGTTGGGCAGAATACATCTTCTTCTTTCCAGCCGTCTGTTTTTACCTGGGAGGGGGCTACTAAAGGAAATAAGGCTGTTTGGAAAGCAGATGACACCCTTAATGTTTATAAAGACATAGATGGTGTGGACATTCAAATTAAACTCATCGATCCACTACATCTTAATACAACTACTAAAAACCCAAGTGAATTTAACGATTTTACAAAAACCAATACTTTTTACGGATCCGGTAATTTGGCATTTCAGATTAAATCCAATCTGTCAGCACAACCTGTCTGTCTGGAGTTTGCATTTTCCAAGCCTGTGACGCTTACCAGCTATAATCTTTATGATATAGATATGCTGCAGTCAGGTGACAACCTTCTAAGCACTTATCAGGATAGTATTCATTTTTCAGCTGCCAGTAAAAAAGGGAGTGTGCCATTGACTCTAAGCAAGTTGTCTGACTCTACGACCTATAATATTTACGGGCAATCTGTCAAAGCCAAATTCAAAGCTGGAGTGAATGGAGATATAAGTCATTTTAAAAAGGAAGGCGCGGTTCATATTACATCTGCAGAGCCATTGGAAAAGTTTTTGCTATGCTACAGCAATGGGTCTGAAGACGATGGAATGAGTAACAGTCATGCTATCAAAATACCTCAATTTGAATTTGCAGAATTATTAGGTAGAATAGAAGGTAAAGTCTATGAGTATGGCACACAACAAACGTTGTCAGGAGCGGTGGTCAGACTGGTAGACACTTCGGGTGAGCTTGTCATTAACAAGGAAGGTATCGTGATGCAGTCCATGACAGATGAAAGTGGTTTTTATTCTTTTTCCTTCTTACCTATGGGGCAGTACAGAGTTATTCAAATCAATCCTGCCGGATATGATAGCTTTAATGATGCAGACAATGTCAACGATAATAAGATTGATGTTCTCCTTGATGTAACGAATGTTATTTCACAATTCAATGACTTTATTGAAATCAAAGCGATTCCTTTGGCGGTCAACACATCTGATATCAATGTAATAAACCTTGGTAACCATCAGCACAATTTGATGTGGAACTTTAAACCAAGTTTTAATACAGAGTACTTCGAAGTGTATCTTTCTGACAATGGCATCGACTTTTCACCGGTTGGGAAGATTTTTTATGCAGAAAATGGTGGTGGTAATTATGCTTTTAGTTTTGATGATAGGAGTGGATATTATAAATATGTAAAATTGATGCAAAATGACTTGGACGGCACTATGACAGAACTCGGTGTTTTGTCACTTAACCCAGATTTAATTGACCACTACGTAAAGATATTTCCAAATCCTGTAATCGATCATGTCAGAATATCAGGCAACTTTCAGGATAATGAGATAGTTTTAGATTACAAATTAATAAATATGGCAGGCCAATCATTGCATTTGGGTAAACTCGATGTAAACGACGGATACACCGATATAGACATGTCAGCACATCCGTCGGGCACTTACTACCTGCTTATTTCTACATCCGATTTGTGGAAAACATTCAAAATTATAAAAAAATAAAAAATATTAATTTAAATTTATTAAAAGAATTATTTGCGATATTATATATTGTGAATAATTCTTTATTCAATTAATAGTTTTAATATTTGACTAAATTTGCTATCTCGGACGAGTGCTAAGTTGTTTGCATTTTAATGTAGATATCGGGCAGTAACAGATTTGCATGGTTTTTGCTTTAGAGTAATTATATATTATAAAAAGCAAAAATATGAAGAGTATATTGGTTGTCATAGCAGTATTGGGTTCGAGTCTGATGTATCCAACATTTGGACAGCTTGATGTTAATTCTATAACATTTACATGGGAAGGTGCTTTTTCCGGAAATAAGGCAGTTTGGAAAGTCGATGATACGCATAATCGTTATACTGTCGAAGGGGTGGACGTGGACGTAAAACTTGTAGACCCTTTTGACCAAAACACAGATACTGGTAATCCGAGTGATTATAATGACTATACTAAAACAAATTCATTTTACGGAAGAGGCAATATGGTGTTTCAGATTACATCGGATGCTCACAATCAGCCCGTGTGTCTGGAATTTACTTTTTCAAAAAATGTACTTCTGCACAATTTTGACGTTTGGGACCTTGATTATCTGGCTTCAGCCTCCAACCCGTTCAGTACTTATCAGGATTCATTGAGCTTCTTTGCCAGCAATGACGAAGGACCGGTGAAGTTGTTTTTAAAAAGAATATCGGACAAATCGACTTTTAAAATCATTCAGCAAAGTGTTGTTGCAGATTATATACCTGGTGTCAATGGAGATCTTTCACACAAAGACACGCTAGGAGCACTGAGAGTAAGTTCGCTGGTAGGTTTAAATAAATTTACTATCTGTTATGCAGGAGGTGCTGCAGATGATGGTTTGAGCAATAGCCAGGCACTAAAAATCGATGCTTTTACTTTTTGTGAAGCAAAAGGCAGTATCTCAGGTTTTGTCATTGACAACAATACTTCCAATATGTTATCAGGTTCTAAGATAAGGCTGCTGGATAGTTTAGATTTGCCTGTAAGGAACGAAAACGGAGATATCATGGAGATGATGACATCAAATGACGGCAAGTATTATTTTGGAAATCTGCCTTTTGGTAAATATAATGTTGTCGAGATCAATCCGGATGGGTATGAAAGTGTCAAGGATATGGATGAACTCAACGATGATCGGATTAGCGTGGTATTGTCTCTTTTTGCACCTGATTCAAAAGATAGGAATTTTTATGATAAGTTATTTTCACCGCTGGCAGTGGAATTATTGGATTGGGAAGCACAGCGTAAGGGCAGCAAAATAGAAGTCAACTGGACTACACAAAGAGAAGTAAGTTCTGATTATTTTGATATTCTGGTTTCTCATGACGGTATAGTATTTAATTCAGTGGGCAAAGTTCCTTCTAAAAACTCGCAAGTCAAAGCCGATTACCATTTCTCATTTGATCAAAGTGCAGGTAAAGAGATATACGTCGCTCTGAATGAATATGACCTTGACGGGAGAGTGTATCGTAAAGGCATAAAAAAAGTGATATCAGATGAAAAATGGTCTGCTTTCAGCTTGTATCCTAATCCGTCCCAGGATTTCATCACGCTGGATTTTTTCGCCAACCCCCAAAGAGAGGTAACTTACCTCGTTACTGACGTCAAAGGCAATATTCTGATAAAAAATGTAACTTCGACAACCCATTGCATAATCCCTACTGATTATTTACCAGCCGGACACTATTTTATTCAGGTGAATGATGGTTCGAAATCAGAAACCAGGATGTTTATAAAGCTGTAATAAATATCTCAAACGCAATACCAGTACAAAGAGGCTTTTATCTTGCTTGATAGAAGCCTCTTTTTTATAATTTTAATATAAATTTTCTCCGCGGAAATTATTATGCTTAGAGCTGGGCAATGACAGTTCTGTTGCCGGTCACAACATCATCCAGCTTTACATTCAGCTTTGTGTCAACAGGGAAATAAATATCTACTCTGGACCCAAATTTAATAAATCCCATTTCATCACCTTGCTGGTGGCTGTTGCCGGATTTTGCATAACAAACAATCCTTCTGGCCAATGCCCCTGCAACCTGCCTTAGCAATATTTGCTGATGATGGGTTTCGATCACTATGGTTGTTCTTTCGTTTTCGGTGGAGGCTTTTGGATTCCATGCTGCGAGATATTTGCCGGGATGGTATTTGTAATATATAGTTTTGCCACTTGCCGGAAACCAATTGATATGGACATTGAGAGGAGACATAAATATAGATACCTGAGTACATTCACTTTTCAGATATTCATCTTCATAGACATTCTCTATGACTACTACTTTTCCGTCACACGGAGATAAAAAATGATGATCTTTGTTTGTGGGTACAGATCGGTCAGGTTTTCTGAAAAATGAAATCAAAAACAAAAACAATAAGATGCTGATTATCAATGTGATAAAAAACAAGCCTGGAAAGAAATAAAAAGCTGCTGAATTCACAATGAACAGCAAAATAAAGCCAAGTAATAGGGTAGGATATCCTTCTTTATGTATAGTCATAAAAGCGTGTATTGGTTATTGTTTTGAAAAATGAACGAGCAAAAATAATACAAAAGGTATAATATATATAAAGCTATCGAATCTATCTAAAATTCCTCCATGTCCGGGCAATAAATTACCTGAGTCTTTAACCTGAAAAGTACGTTTGATGGATGACTCAACCAGGTCACCGAGAGTGCCAATAAGCCATGCAGCGGTCGCAATCAGCACCCAAAACATACCCGTACTTCCTGCTTCAGCAATAGAAATATCATACAGATCATGGACATTACTAAAGTAATGATTTCCAATAAGCCAGGCCAATGGTAATGTGATGATTCCGGCACCCAAAAAACCTTCCCAACTTTTTTTTGGGGAGATGCGCTCGTACAACTTATGTTTACCGATTCTAGAGCCCACAAGGTACGCAAAAGAATCGCTCATCCATATCATCAGTAGCACGGCTATCCAAAAATGCGGCAAATATACAGCGGTATTGACAATAAAGGAAACAAAAAGTCCCATAGGTAATCCGAGGTAAACAAGGCTGACCAACCAGTAGTACCTGTGGTAGTCTATGACTGATTTTACCATATTTACTATACCGAATACCAGCATGATGCATGATAGTACTGTCAGATAATAAAATAAATGGCCTGCAGGTGGCACCATCGTAGCCAACAGGATTACTGTCAGCAAAGTCAACCCTATAGTGATGTACCATTTGTTTCTCTGCTGTGGAAGTACCATTCTTGCTAATTCAAACGCACCATAGCCTGCAATAAAAACGCCAAGAAATACAGCCCCCACTCTGTCTGTAATAATTAATCCCAGTACGGCGATACTAAATATCAAACCAGTTATACTTCGCTGTAAGAGTACTTCGTTTTTATTCATATTATACTAAGCAATTGGAGAAGTTGTACGACGAATAGTGTACCATATATACGAAAAAAGAATAGTGGAGATTACCACACCTGTCAGTGGTATATTTTCTGTTTCTATGGTATTGATATCCAGTTTACCTCCTGATAAATAAAGGCTAACGGTGGCAAAACTATTATTTAATGCATGGATGATCATTGGAAGTATTAAGCTCCCTGAGTAATAGTAGGCGTAGCCTAGTATAGCCCCTATCATCATTTTGGGAATAAATCCTGTCACCTGGAAATGAAATAAACTAAAAATAATAGCTGTAATCCAAATAGCTGTGTGTGGATTCTGCCATTTTTCTATTATCTCTTTTTGGATGACACCTCTGAACAATAGCTCCTCTCCGATCCCTGGAAGGACTCCCAAAAGTAATATATTGACCACAAGATCTGACGGGTGGTCCATGGTGAGCAAACCTGCCAATGCACTCATAGAGTCTTTATCCATGTTATCAAGTAACTCCGGCCATTCTATTTTTTCTATAAAAAATGAAATATACCCCATCAGTGGATATAGAGAAAACAATGCCAAAGGAAAAAGCAAAAGGTACGCAGGATTAAAGTGATTTAGAGAAAGATAAGGTAAGAATCTATCTCTGTAAAAAATACCAATAAATAACAGAGGACTCAGGGTGAAAGTCAGCAAATGATTTAAAGCTACGACAGACTTTATCATTCCTGTATTACTACTATCTTCCAGAAGCGATATAAGATCTGCCCCTGAATGGATTTGCACACCACTCCAATATGCTATGCCTAAAACCAGTAAATTGGAAAACAAAATCATAGCTACTATGAGTGCTACCAATGTTATGGCTTTGGTCGTAAATCTGTTGTTCAAAAGTAAAATTAATTGAAGCTGCAAAGGTAATGAAAAAATATAAGCTTTTTTGCAATAGGCAATCGAATATTGAATGGACGGACAGGACATAAAAAAAGGCCGCCCGAAAAGGGGCAGCCTTTGTGTTGGTTTAACAATTACAGGTTCAAAAAAGATTCTTGATTATATAGTGCAAAAATGATACCAGAAAATTAATTTGATCGCTATGCATGTGCATATGATTAGCATCATAGTTGCTACTGACTGGTGTCATTGTTTATAAGAACTTTTATGTTAAATATTTGCATTGTGAAAAATGGAATTGTAGAGATTCAAAAATCGCAGTTTTTATTATTAATTTATAAATTTTAGTAAAATGAGAACAGGTAAATTTTTGTTAGGAATTTTAGGTGGCATAGCAACTGGAGCGCTCCTTGGCGTATTATTTGCACCAGATAAAGGCATCGATACACGCAAAAAAATTGTTAAAAAGGCCAACGATTTTACTGGTGAAGCTGGTATGCAATTGGGCGAATTGGTCAGTACTGTAAAAGGTAAAATGGAAGCTCTCAAAGAAGAAACTAATCATATGGCTGAAAACTGGAAGAAAAAGTCAGAAGAAGTTTTAGCAGATTTGAAAGAAGTAGATAAAGTGAAAATGAATTAACCTGTTCATGACCGATTGATTCTGAGTGGCTTAAAAAGCCAGGTTGAATCACAGTATGTTTTGGGCATAAGAGTAAAAGAAAAGGAATTATTTATTATCCCAAGGTAAACCAATTAGGATTTTGCCTGCTAATGGACTGAAAATGATTCTAACAATCTCTAAGTATTGATTTTAATTGTTTTGTAAACTCGGGGATGTAGGTGTAAGCTTTCATCCCCGAGTCATTTATGGCTTATTTTTAAAACTTGTATCCCATCGTGAGCAGCAGTCGGGTGGGAGCATCAGAAAAAGCATATGGATGACCTCCTACAGTGATATGATCTCCAAATTTGTCCAGATTGCCCTCAAAAGTAAGGTCTAACCTTAGTTTCCAAATATCCAGTCCGGTACCTGCCTGCCATCCGTAAGTAGCTGTTTTGAATTTTTGCTCATATCCTTTGATGTCAACCACATCTGAAACACTATTGATAAAAAGATGACCTACTATTCCGCCTTGAAATCTGAGGACCCCCAGTTTGATACCTGCCAGGACTGGAATGTCCATATGGTTGTATTTTTCGTTTTTTAAAGTGGTAAATACACCTGATTCTCCATATTGTGTGATTTCGTAGTTTACGTTATTGGAGTTAAACAGTAGTGAAGGCTCCAGATAAAAACCCAGCAGACTTAGACGTGTGTACAGACCAAAATGATGACCATACCCGGCATTTTTTATGTTCCACTGGATATTCTGCTGGCCGTCATTGACTAGTATGCCATCTTTTGCCAGATCATAAGAACTGACCCCGGCTTTGATGCCAAATTCTATCTGACCGTATGTAAAATTAAAAATCCCGAGGCAAATGAGGATTAAAATAAACTGTTTCATGATGTTGTATTTAATAGGGTTTAAAAATAGGGTTTGATGGACACTATAAAAAAATCATAAGTAATTAAACTTTAAACGGATAATTGGCTTAAATTTGGTTAGTTTTGCAGGTTATTTAACTTTTGTTTAACCCAATATCTTGTTTTTTTGGGGTTACAAATATTTGATTTTGAGATTATTGTATTGATTGTTACGATTTAATTTATTATCAGTAATTGTAATATATCAAAAAGAGTGCCGATATGAATATTAAGGAAGTAGAGTTTATTGCCAGTTTTGCGAATGTAGGTACCTGTCCTGTGGATGGTAAGCCTGAGTTTGCTTTTATTGGAAGATCCAATGTCGGTAAATCTTCGCTCATCAATATGCTTACCAATAAAAAAGGTATTGCAAAAGTTTCCGTTACTCCTGGTAAAACACAGCTTTTGAACTATTTTGAGATCAATGGCCTGTGGTATCTGGTGGATTTGCCGGGTTACGGATATGCCAGACTATCGAAGGAGAAAAAAGCTGGATTTGGTAAGATGATAAAATCTTATCTGACCATGAGGGAGACACTGGTGGTTGCTTTTGTTCTAATAGACGTAAGACATGAATTACAAAAGATTGATAAAGAGTTTTTGGAGTGGTGCGGCAACAGTGAGGTGCCTTTTTGTCTTGTATTTACAAAAGCCGACAAACTCGGCAAAAACCAGGTAACGGCTAATGTAGCAGCCATCCGCAAAGCATTGCTCCAGTCCTGGAATGAATTGCCACCTCATTTTATTACCAGTTCAGAGACGAAGGCAGGGAGAGAAGAAATTCTTGAGTTTATCGAAAAAACCATCATTGACATTACGCATCAAAATGAGCATGCCTGATTTATGACGCAGATTTATCCTCATATCATCACAGATGTGGCATCATGGCCGGTTGCTAAACAAAGCAGAGAAAGAGCCGACTTTATAGAACGCCTAAATGCTTTTGTCATTCAGCAACTGACAGAATCACAAAAGGCAAACATTCAGGATCTGATTTCAAAGTCAATTTACCTTGAAAACCAAAGGATAAAACTGACACCATGGAAAATCGATCCTCCTGACGAAAAATCATATTGGAAGAATATTGCAACAGAACTGGAGGCGGCAACCCGAAGACAAGATAAAGAACAGGTGGAGCTGGACTTGCTTCGTAAGATTGTCAATCGATACAATGAGGAAATTGTGGGCCATTTCAGTCCGAAAACATTTAAATTTTCGAGAATTTTTCTAACTTCTTTTTTTAAGCGGTTGTTCAATAAATTTTTTGCCAGTGGACATTGGAGGTGGGGTAATAAAAATGCACTGCAGCAGAAGATAAAAATAAAAGGCAATATTCCACTTATAAGGACACTTTTCGAAAAAGGCACTGTTGTAATTCTGCCTACGCATTATTCTAATCTGGATTCTATTATGGTCGGGTATGCTATAGATGCCAATGTAGGATTGCCATCCTTTTCCTATGGAGCCGGTCTCAACTTGTATAATGTAGAAATTGTCGCATACTTTATCAATCGATTAGGAGCATTCAGAGTGGACAGACGTAAAAAGAATCCTATCTACCTGGAGTGTCTGAAGTCTATGACAGGCTATTCTATAATAGATGGGGTCAATTGCCTTTTCTTTCCCGGTGGTACCCGATCGCGAAGCGGACAGACTGAAGACAAACTCAAACTCGGACTTATCAGTTCGGTTATAGAGGCGCAGAGACTTCATTATGAGCAAGGTCAGAGCAAAAGGTTTTTATTGTTCCCCTTAACATTGGTTATCATTTTGTACTGGAAGCATCACATCTCATAGATCAGCACCTTCAGCACATAGGAAGAGATAAATACAAAAGGACCAAAAGTGGAGGGCCTTCTATCAAAAATATTTTCAAATTTATTCATGATTTATACACCAAATCATCAGAGGTATATATGTCTTTTGGAGATCCTATGGATGTATTCGGCAACAAAGTCGACGAGGAGGGACACAGCTATGATAAATTTGGTCATAAAGTACACACCAAAGATTACTTTATTTTTGATGGTGCTCTCACCTCCGATCAACAAAGAGAAGGGGTTTATGCTAAAATATTGGGCGAAAATGTGGTTGAATCATACAAAAAGTTCAATGTAATACTTTCAAGCAATGTCGTTGCGTTTGCTGCTTTTCACATATTTTATGACGAATACAGGGAGCTAGGTCTCATGCCTCTGTTTAATCAGAGGGACAGGAGATATACTATGGATTATATTGCCCTGGAAGAAAAAGTTATCTTACTCACTGACCTGATATTGCAAATGAAGGCACAAGGTCAGGTGACTGTTTCAGATGAGTCATGGGACAATATACCCGCGCTTATTGCCGAAGGTCTATCCAAACTAGGTATCTATCATATGTCTGATGTACTAAAGCAGGACAAAAAAGGCCAGATTCATTGTCAGGATTTGAGATTGCTGTATTTCTATCACAACAGACTTATCAACTATGGATTTGAAGAAATGTTGGGATGGGAAAAAGTATAATAATGAAAAAAATTTAAGCTGTGAACTATATTATATTTGATCTTGAAGCATCATGCTGGCTGGGAAGGCCTCCTCAAGGGGTGAACGAAATCATTGAAATTGGCGCAGTTAAAGTAAATGATTACGGAGAGGTAGATTCCATATTTGTAAAATTTGTCAAGCCTACAATTAATCCCGTGCTTTCTGCATTTTGTACCAAATTGACCTCCATTACTCAGGCTGACGTTGACAAATCCCGTACTTTTCCTCATATTATTCAGGAGTTTATGGACTGGATAGGTGTTGACGAAGAAAATTATACTTTGATTTCATGGGGAAAGTACGACAGAACCCAACTCATAGACGACTGTCGGCTGCACAAAGTAGATGTAGCATGGCTTGATCATTATTTTAATCTAAAACCAGCTTATAGAGCCCTCAAAAATCTGAAAGACGAACCAGGACTAAAAAAGGCTGTGAAGCTTGAAGGATTTGAGTTTACAGGAATTCATCACAGAGCTATATCTGATGCAGAAAATCTGGCCAAAATTTTCATTAAATACTTTAAAGAATGGTCAATAGGGTGACAGAAAAGTATTTTTTTAGAAATTTTTTTTAAGCATATTCATTCATCCCTAAATGGGCTTCTGATGACATAATCTGCTTCAGGTTTAATTAAATTTAATACAGCTCCTACAGTTTTATTGATCAGGGTATTGTTGTGTCGGAGATAGAGATACATCTCATTCGGTATAGCACCTACTGTAGACTTTATTTCGACAGCCGTTCTGGACATATCTACCTGAGCTACCTTTTTTTCTATTCCTTCACTGATCAGATCATACAGCATGTTCAGATATAGTTGGCATTCGTTGTTTTCTGTCGGGTCATATCCCAGGAAATGAGCATCAAGGATATCAAAATTTTTGATACTGGTAAAAAATGCGACCATTCTGTCATTCCTCCAATAGGTAGTGAAAGTCATATTTTGCCCTAAAGCAGCTTTCAGATTTTCAAAGTATCTGTCATGAAGTACAAAAGCATTAAAATCTGCCTGGTCTGAAATATTTTTGTAAAGTGTGTGTATAGTACTTCGATGTTGGGCGATATCTTCTTCATTGAAAATTATTCTTTTTATGTCTGATGCTTTCTGCAATGCTTTTCTTGCTCTTATTCTGTACTTTGACTTCATATCTTCCAGATAATCGTCAAATGTATACCATTCAGGTCGTATATCCAGCAACATTTTGGGTTGTACAGTAAATTGAGTGAACCCTTGATGGTACTCACCTGTATTTGGTTTGTCCTGAGTGAAAAATCCTTGATGAGCACTAAACCTGGTTTGACATCATTTTTCATTAGCAACTCCGTCAGTTGTTCTGATGCTTTGATTACCAGATAGAATTGCTCATCATGCGAAACAACATCCTTAAAATAAAATCCATATTTGCCAGTCAAAAGTAAGTTACCACAAATGATGGTTTGAAAATTGATCGAATGGACGACTGCATGCCGCAACGGTTGTATGAGTCTAGCCAGATTACTTTTGGGCTCTTTTCCAGGTTTTCTGAGATTTTCTTTAAGGCTTACATATTTTGATTGGAAATATATAATGCCAACAGCCATGTTTTTGTCTTTGACCACTCCATAGTACGGCTTTATACCTGTAGCCGGGTACATTTCCAAACATCTTAGAAATGGAATACTATAAAAAATATCATGAGCCGTAGATACCAACGACCATTGTTCTTCTACATCTGAGATAGCATCATACAATTCAATGGTGTACCTTCCATCGGTGTTGGAGGTTGCCAAAGGCTGCCATTTGTTGCAGATACTTTTTGTGAGGATAGTCATTAATGAATCTTGATTCCGAAATTAGATTAATTACCTGTTATAAATGTATTTAGTGTATGTATTGTTTCAGATTAAAGATGAGATATCAAAATATATCGACACAAACACTTAAATTTGTGTACAATACAAAAAAAAGTTTGTCTCCATTTAGCAGCATGACTATAATTGCTCCATAAAATTTGATACTTTTTCAGCAAGCTCTCCCTTTCCATCCAATGCTCTTATAAACGCACTCCCTACTATGGCACCTTGACTGTATTCATTAGCAATTGATCTTGATTCTTTGTCATGGATTCCAAAACCTATCAGAGAAGGGCTAGCTAGCTTCATATTTTTTATTTTCTGAAAATATTCTATCTGTTTTTCTGATATCCCACCTTGTTTCCCGGTTATTGAGGATTGAGATACTATGTAAACAAATGCGGAACTAAGCCTGTCGGCTTGATGAATACGTTCTTCAGAAGTCATTGGCGTTATCAAAAAGCTTATTTCTATCTCATTATTTTCAAATAATTTCTTGTAATCTCTTTCGTAAACATCCATAGGCATATCGGGTATGATGAGACCTTGAATACCAGCTGCGTGCGCTTCTTGCAGAAATTCTGGGATACCGTACTGAAGCATTTGGTTATAATAACCCATAAGAATGACAGGTATCGAACACTGTTTTCTCGCACTTCTTACCTGTTCGAAAAGATGCCGGGTAGTTTGTCCATTCCTGAGTGCTGTCTCACTGCTTTTCTGAATAGTAGGACCATCAGCCAGGGGGTCAGAGTATGGCATGCCTAGTTCTATCAGATCGGCTCCACATTTAGCAAGCAATGAGATAATATCAGGTGTGCTTTCCAGGGTGGGGTGACCTGCAGTAAAATATACATTGAGAACATTAGCGCCTTTATCCTTAATAGTCTGTCTGATGGATTTCATTTGAATAATTTATTGTCTGATCTTGATATATTTGTTACAAAGGAATCTGATGGTCTTCCAGGTACTTAATGTAAGTGTTTAAGTCCTTGTCACCACGTCCGGATAGCGATATGACGACATTTTCATCTTTTTTAAATGTCATTTTGTCCAATATTGCAAGGGCATGTGCTGTCTCCAGTGCAGGAATGATGCCTTCAGATCTGGAAAGTTCGATGACAGCCATCATGGCTTCATCATCTGTCGCTGCATAAACGCTGGCTCTGCCAGATTTGATCAGATGTGCATGCATAGGCCCGATACCCGGATAGTCCAGACCTGCTGACAGGGAATATGGTTCTACTATCTGACCATCTGAAGTTTGCATCAGCAATGTCATACAGCCATGGATGATACCTTTTGTACCAAGAATACTGGTTGCCGCTGAATGTCCGGAATCAATTCCTTTGCCTGCAGCTTCTGCAAGTATGAGGCGGACTCTGTCATCATGCAAAAAATGGTAAAAAGCACCGGCTGCATTACTGCCGCCACCCACACAGGCAATTACATAGTCCGGATGATCTTTTCCTGTTTTTTCTTTCAGTTGCCATTGTATTTCTTCGCTGACGATGGCCTGAAATCTGGTCACCATATCAGGGTAGGGATGAGGACCTATCGCAGAACCAATAATGTAATGGGTTGTCTCTGCATTATTGATCCAGTCACGGATGGCTTCATTGGTGGCATCTTTAAGTGTTTTGCTACCACTTTCTGCAGGCACAACACTGGCACCCAGCATTTGCATTCTGGCTACATTGGGAGCTTGCCTGACTATATCCACAGCACCCATATAAACAATACACTCCAGTCCCATGAGGGCACATACAGTTGCTGTAGCAACACCATGCTGTCCGGCACCTGTTTCTGCAATGATCCTTTTTTTACCTAGTCTTTTTGCTAATAGAATTTGACCTATTGTATTATTTATCTTGTGTGCACCGGTATGATTGAGATCTTCACGCTTCAGGTATATATTGGCTCCATATTTTCTGGACAACGTCTCTGCTCTGTACAGAGGGGAAGGTCGACCCACATAATCTCTCAGAAGATGATTGAATTCTTCCTGAAAAGCTGGTTCAGAGATGATGTCAAGATATTTAGTTCTTATTTCTTCGACATTAGCGTACAACATTTCCGGAATGAATGCTCCTCCAAATTCGCCGTAAAAACCAGACTCTGACACATGATAGGAAAATGTATTTGTCATAAAAATTATTTATGTTTTTTGAATGGTTAAAGGGGTCTCTTTGAGTATAATTATTTCTTCTGAAATTTTATTTTTAACATATTCGAAATTTGAGTTGAGCGTTGCGTGGGTTGTCTTGATTTTCATCAAGTTTCTTTAAGGATTTTGGAATGGGTTGATCTAATCGTTTCCTAATTTTTGTCACAAACTTATTTATCAAAGCAACATCCTTGATTCCGGGACTTATTTCAAATTTGCTGTTGATATCTATACCCTTGAATTGGGGATGAGCAATTTTTAATATTTCATCTGCATCTTCAGGGCCTATGCCACCACTCATTAAAAAGGGACGTTCTATTTTCCATTCATTCACTATTGTCCAATCAAATTTCATCCCCGATCCACCATATTTATCCGTCGCTTTGTCAAACAAAAAGTAATCACAAAAGTTATACTTTTTTAAAACAGTATGATCGAATTGGTCGTTGATTCTGAAAACTTTAATCACAGAAATAATTGATTTCACTTTTTTTACCATGTACAAACTTTCATCACCATGAAGTTGAGCATAATCCAGATGGTAATGTTCGTTGATTCTGCAAATTTCTTTATAGGGCATATTTACAAAAACACCAACTTTAAATATCTCAAAAGGACCTGACTTCACAGGTATATCAGGCATCAATTGATCTACATATCTAGGTGACGGCTTATAAAAATTATAACCCACCATATTTATTTTTTCCTTGCATACGTCCAGTAAGTTCTCTCTATCCTTTAAGCCACAAACTTTGATGATCATAATTTTGCCTTATTGATATTATTAATGAATTCGGCACAGGCAGCACCAGGGTCTTCAGTCTTCATAAAATTTTCTCCTATCAGGAACCCATGATATCCTGCGGTTTTTAATTCGACCACCTGTGCAGCTTCATGAAGGCCACTTTCTGAGACCTTCACAGTATCGTGCGGAAGCAACGGAAAAATATCTTTAGAGTAACGAATATCTGTTGTGAATGTTTTTAAATTTCGATTGTTAACTCCTATGTTCGCAATACGTTCGTGGTATTTTTTAATTTGATCAGCAGTATGAATTTCCATAAGGACTTCCAGTCCACAATCTGTGGCAACTTTTGAAAGCATATCAATTTCGGACTTACTAAGCACCTCTGCTATCAAGAGTATTGCATCTGCACCAATGCTCTTTGCTTCAATAATCTGGTAAGGGTCTATGACGAAATCTTTGCGGAGCAATGGGATATGCATATGCTGTCTTGCCGATGTCATATCATCATCACTGCCACCAAAAAAATCTGCATCTGTCAGTATCGAACATGCTGAAGTTCCTGCTTTTTGGTAGGCTGTTGTGACTTTTACAGAATCAGCTATAAGGTTGATGTGCGGTTTGGATGGTGATTTTCTTTTAAATTCTGCAATGATACCACTCAGTCCATCTTTATTATATATGACGAAAGCGAATAACAATTTCGATTGAAGTATTCGCTTTTTATCAAACTAGCCTCACTGACTTTTGATTTTTTGTATGCGACTTCATCCGCTTTGTGGTTGACAATCTTCTCTAGAATGTTCATTTTGAATCTACATTTAATAGTTTAGAGAATGAGTTCATGGCTTGTCCACTGGCCAGAGCAATGCGAGCATCGTCCACACAGGTCAGAATATCCTTATCCTGATCAAAGCACTGTATAGCCAGGGCAGCATTGGCTATTACGACATCATTTTGTGCTTTGGTACCTTTGTTGGATAAAATATTGGTGAAAATCGAGGCTGCTTCAGATATGGTATTTCCGCCAAAAATATCTTCCTGCCTGTACTCGTGCATACCAAAGAACGAGGGATGGATGAGTGACTCAGACCGATTTGTGATGATCTTTACTGGTCCAGTCAATGAAACTTCATCATACCCATCAACTGCATGTATGATGGCATATTTTTTAAGTGTTTGCTCATGCAAATACTGGTATAGCCTGGCCAGTTTTAATGAAAAAACTCCTACACTCTGATGTTGAGGCCTGGCAGGATTCACCAGTGGTCCCAGCATATTAAAAAATGTTTTTACCCCCAACTCTTTGCGAATAGGACCAACAGACTTGAGGGCAGGATGGAAGAGCGGTGCATGCAAAAATGCAATTCTGGCAGTATCCATTTGTTTGCGCAGCGTATCCGTATCATTGGTAAATTTAAAACCCAGATATTCCAGGACGTTGGATGATCCGCTGATAGAAGAAACTCCATAATTACCATGTTTTGCCACATGATATCCTGCGCCTGCCACAACAAAAGAAGCCAGAGTGGAAATATTGAATGTGTTTTTACTATCACCTCCGGTACCACAAAGATCTATGATAGGCAGATTCTCAAAGTCCACTTTGACACACAAATCCAGCAACGCATCTCTAAATCCTGCCAACTCGTCCACAGAGATATTCCTCATCAGATAAACACTTATGAAGGCTGCCAACTGTGAGGGATTATATTTATCCTTAGAGATGTTGATCAGCACTTCTTTAGCCTGTTCCTTTGTGAGTTTTTGATGATCAAAAAGTTGATTGAGTATATGCTTCATTGTGTAATTCTGTTTTATAAGGACTTAGCTTAATGTTATTTCAATTTATAGATTCAAAAAATTAGTCAGCATCATTCTTCCATCAGGTGTCATGATAGATTCAGGATGGAATTGCACACCATACACATGAAAGTTCTTGTGTCTGGCGGCCATGATTGCGTGATCATCATCGACAGCTGTAATCCATAAATCGTTGGGAAATGTCTCTGAATCTATTACCCAGGAGTGATACCTGCCTGCATCAAATTGCCTGCTAAGACCTCTGAATATTGGATCTGCTTTATCAGTCTGATGAATGGTTGTCTTCATACCATGAAATACTTTTGTCAGGTTTTTTAGACGTCCTCCGAATACTTCTCCTATGGCTTGTAATCCCAGACAAACACCAAATATTTTTTTGGTAGAACAATAAGTGCTGATAACCTCTTTTAGAAGGCCTGCTTCGTCAGGCAATCCCGGTCCAGGAGATAAAATGATGTAATCAAATACCTCAAGGTCTTCTATTTTGAACTGATCATTCCTGAGTACGGTGACATGTCCGTCAATGATTTCATTGATCAGATGTACCAGATTGTAGGTGAATGAATCGTAATTGTCTATGATGACTACTTTTTTCATCTATTGTTTATATTGATTTCATTAAAAAATAGTGGATTGATAATTATTAAATTTTATTTTTCATTTTAATCTGCTCTACTTTTTACTACACAGCACCATATCCCTTATATCGTCTCACCCTTTTTCAAGGCTTTTTTTAATGCCGCCAACTTATTATGAACTTCCTGTAGCTCATTTTCGGCAACACTGTCTATGACAATGCCTGCTCCTGACTGATAATGCAATGTCCCGTTTATACTTAGAAATGACCGGATGATAATAGCATGATTGAGGTCACCATTGAGTTTGATCATCCCTAATCCACCTCCATAAAAGGCACGAGTGGTAGGTTCGTAGGTATCAATGAGTTGCAAAGCCTTGTATTTTGGCGCTCCGGAGAGGGTTCCTGCCGGAAAAGTATCTGCAAATATCTGATAGCCGCTTATCCCTTTTTTTATTTTGCCTATCACTTTCGACACCAAATGGATGACATGGCTAAAAAATTGCACATCTTTATATTTCGATACTGTTACTTGTTCACAATTTTTGCTCAAATCATTTCTGGCAAGGTCTACAAGCATGATGTGCTCTGCATTTTCTTTGGGATCATCCAAAAGCTTTTGAGCTAATAGCTGATCCTGTGTGTAGTCTCCGGTGCGTCTGAATGTCCCTGCAATGGGATGAATCTCAGCAATACCTTCATGCACCACCATCTGGGCTTCTGGAGATGACCCAAAAATCCTGTAACTACTATAATCAAAGTAAAAAAGATACGGACTCGGATTGATGGATCTTAATGCACGATATACATTAAATTCGTCGCCTTTAAATGATTGCGAAAATCTTCTGGAAAGTACCATCTGAAAGACATCTCCTCTTTGGCAATGCTCTTTTGCCTTCTCGACAATATTGAGATAAAAAGAGTCACTCATATTTTCTTTTTCTGTACCTTCAGCATAAAATCCATAGGTCTGATGATCCTGGCGACTGATGATGCTCATGATTTTGTCTAAACTTCCTGCCTCATCTTCCAATTTGTTTTCTAAAAGGTGCAATTCCTCAAAAAAGTGGTCAAAGGCTATGACGTATCGAAACAAATCGTATCTCAAAGCAGGAATTCCGTAATTGGGTTTGTTTTGGTCAAATGTAATACCTTCAAATTCCTGGACCATATCAAAGCCTGTATAACCGAATATACCATTAAAACGTGTGTTGTTATGATTGCACAATTGGATAGAGTGAAGCATGACCTCTACGGCTTTTACTGCGTCGTTCGCAATACTTTTGTACATCTTGTTTTCTACATGGTTTTTTAGATTGTATTGTTTATCCGTATACTGAAGAGTAAGCAAAGGTTCGAAACAAATAAACGACAAACTGTCCTCTTTGCTGGAATAATCTGAACTTTCCAATAAAAGTATTTCAGGAAAATGTTCTCTCAGTTTTAAAAACATACTCACCGGTGTAGTGAGGTCTGAAAGTATTTTGATGGAATCTGTTTGGATATTTATCATCGTAAAGCATTTATCTGATTTAATATGAAAAAAAAAGCGACTTACCAGGAATCTGATAAGCCGCTTATATCTTTAATACAAAATGTTAGCTACTCAACTCCCCGGTTTGAGATAAGAAGAATGCCACCACCAATTTGTATTCAGAAAATTCATTATTACTAAATTTGATGCAAAGAAAAGGACATTTTTTAATTTTCATACATTTTTTGTCAAATATTTTTCTATAATAGACTATGTCTTGCTGGTTATTTGTCTTATTTGAGATGACAATGCGGGCATTAGTTTATGCTTTTATGTAGCTGATTGAGGTTAATTATGTAAGTTCATTTTAGAAATTAGGGAGATGAAAATATTACCTAGCTTATGATTAGAGTCATAAATTATTTAAGGTTACCATATCACCTTTGTGTCAAAATAAAATCATACAATAATGCGAACCTTTAAAATTCTTTTAGCCTTTGTTGCATTTAGCTTTATTATAGCTTGCGGTGGAGGCAATCAAAAAACAGGAACAACTTCTGAAACTCCTGCAACATCTGCAAATAAAACACCTGCAGCTGATGCCACAAGTTATGATCCTAAGCGCGGAGAAGGAAAATTTGACGAAACCAACGTCAAGGTAGATGCCACATTAAATGCGGCAATGGCCGATGCTGGCGAAAAAGCAGCGGGAGTTAAATGTACATCATGCCACAAAATGACAAATGAAAGACTGGTAGGTCCGGGATGGAAAGGTGTGACTCAAAGAAAAACACCTTTTGGATCATGAACTTCATTACCAATCCTGACCCTATGATCGATAAGGACCCTGAACTTCAGGCTCAATTGGAACTTTGTCTCGTGCGTATGCCGAATCAAAGCCTTGCTGACGAAGAAGCCAGAAACATAGTGGAATTTATGCGTAAAAATGATGGTGTAAAATAATAAAACCAATAAATGTGAAAACCAATAAAATTCTTTTCTTAGCCTTCGCGGCTTTTATGACTATGTTTATCATGTCATGCCGCCCCAAAAATGCAGGAACTTCAGTAAAAGGAGATTCTGCTGTAAAGTCTTTTGTAGCTCCAGGCCAATATGACGAATACTACAACTTTGTGAGTGGTGGTTTCAGCGGCCAAATGTCCGTTTACGGCCTTCCAAGTGGTCGATTGTTTAGAGTAATTCCGGTATTTTCTGTGGATCCTGAAAAAGGATGGGGATATAGCGAAGAGACCAAACCGATGCTCAATACTTCTCACGGATTTGTACCATGGGATGATCTCCATCACGTAGAGTTGTCACAGACTACAGGTGAGATAAATGGAAAATGGGCTTTTGCCAATGCCAACAATACTCCAAGGCTGGCAAGAGTTGATCTCAAAACATTCAGAACCGCTGAAATACTGGAATTGCCCAATAGTGGTGGTAACCACAGCTCTCCATTCGGTACTGAAAACTCAGAATATATTGTAGCAGGTACCCGATTCAGCGTACCAGCAGATTATTCCAACGGTGATGTGCCTATTTCCACTTATAAAGAGAATTTCAAAGGACACATTTCTTTTGTAAGTGTAAATAAAGAGTCTGGTCAAATGGATATTGCTTTCCAACTTAGGACACCAGGTGTCAATTTTGACCTTGCACGTTGCGGCAGAGACAAATCTCATGGATGGTTTTTCTTCTCTTGTTACAATACTGAACAAGCCAATACACTCCTTGAAGTAAATGCATCTCAAAAAGACAAAGACTTCATTATGGCTGTCAACTGGAAAAAAGCAGAAGAATATCTTAAAGCAGGTAAAGGAGTAAAACAAAAAGTAAAATATGCGCATAACGTTTGGGATGAAAGTACTCAAACAGGTACTTCTACCATAAAAAATGAGGTCACTGTATTAGATGTTGCAGAATTAAAAGACATTTGTTATATGATCCCATGTCCTAAATCCCCACACGGTTGTGATGTGGATCCGACAGGTGAGTATATTGTTGGTAGTGGAAAATTAGCTGCCGTTATTCCAGTTTTCAGCTTTGATAAACTTCAAAAAGCAATAGCTGCCAAAGCATTTGATGGTGAATATGGAGGTATTCCCGTAGTAAAATACGAAGAAGCTTTATATGGTGAAGTTAAAAAACCAGGTCTTGGACCATTACACACTGAATTTGACGGTAAAGGATTTGCTTATACTTCATTCTTCGTATCTTCAGAAGTAGTCAAATGGAATATAAAAGACCTTACAGTTGTGGACAGAGTACCTACTTTTTACTCCGTAGGACACCTTTGTATCCCTGGTGGAAATACCAGAAAACCATCACCTAAATATTTGATCGCTTACAACAAAATCACAAAAGACAGATATTTGCCTACAGGTCCAGAATTGACCCAAAGTGCACAATTGTTTGACATTAGTGGTGAGAAGATGCAAATGATCCTCGACTTTCCTACCATAGGTGAACCGCACTATGCACAAGCAGCACCTGCTGATCTAATCAGAAACAATGGTCAGTTGAAGATTTATCCTATTGGTGAGAACAAACACCCAAGAGTAGCCAAAGGAGAAGCAGAAGCCAAAGTAGTGCGTGAAGGCAATAAAGTACACGTCTATATGACAGCTATCAGATCTCACTTTGCTCCTGACAACATCGAAGGTGTACGCATGGGTGATGAAGTATATTTCCATGTCACCAACTTAGAACAAGACTGGGACGTACCCCACGGATTTGGTATCAAAGGAGCTAACAATGCAGAACTGTTGATCATGCCGGGCGAAACCACTACATTGAAGTGGGTTCCGGACAGAGTGGGTATGTTTCCTATGTACTGTACAGACTTCTGCAGTGCTCTGCATCAGGAAATGCAGGGATATGTAAGAGTATCTCCAACTGGAAGCAAAACACCTTTGACTTTCAGTGTAGGAAAGCAGGCTCCCGCTGAAAAACCTGCCCAATAATATTGGTCATACCAGTTTATAACTAAAAAAGGGGGCAGCGGGAATCATCTCTCTGCCCCTTTTAACTTCAAAAAAGATGTGGCTTTCAAAACAACAATTCTAACTTTTTGAAACAATCTTTTTAAAAATTTAAAATCATAATCATGACATCATTGTCTAAATCATCAGTCATAATGCTGATACTGGCTGGTATTTGTATTCTTTCAGCGATTTATTTTCCTATCTGGCGTATAGAACTGGATGCACCACAATATCCTGAAGGTCTTGCTTTGCTGATTTATGCCAACAGACTCGGTGGAGAAGTAGAGATCATCAATGGTCTGAATCACTACATTGGCATGAAAACACTGCACGCAGAGGAGTTTATTGAGTTTACTGTGTTGCCTTATATTATTGGCTTTTTTGGAATATGGGCCATCATAGTCGGCTTGTATTTTAAAAGCAGAAGGTCAGTATTGATTTTACTGATCACATTCGCACTTTTCGGTGTCCTGGCGATGTATGACTTTTGGAGATGGGAATATGCGTATGGTCACGATCTGGACCCTACCGCCGCTATTCAGATACCGGGGATGGCATATCAGCCACCATTGATAGGTTTCAAACAATTGCTCAACTTTGGAGCGTTTTCTATTCCCGACTTAGGCGGATGGATGATGTTGACCGGTGGTGTTTTAATAGGACTTGTGTATGTGATTGAGGCTGGATTACTCAATAGATTTTTTAATAAAAACATTAAAACTATAGTCTGGATTCTGCCCTTAATAACCTTTATGTCATGCAGCCCAGATGGTCCTGAACCTATCACATTACATAAAGACACTTGTGCATTTTGTAAAATGAGCATCGCTGAAGACCACTTTGCAGCTGAACTCATCACAAAAAAAGGTCGGGTTTTCAAATTTGATGATATTATGTGTATGATAGAATTCAAAAATGAAAATCCTGATAAGGAAGCTAAGAGCCACTATGTACATAATTATGCTGCGAAAAATGTACTGATACCAGCTGAAACTGCGCATTTTATCAAGGGTGGTGCACTGCGCAGTCCCATGGCAGGAAATATAGCAGCATTCAAAACGGAATTAGAAGCAATCGAATTCCAAAAACAATTACAAGCAGAAAAAATCGATTGGAATTCCTTAATCCAATGAAAATCATGAGACGACAACTGCCTTATATTTTGACTAGCATTCTTGCGTTTGTTTTGAGTTATAGCGGGGAAACAAAATCTATCTTCGTAGGTCCTTCCAAAACTTATAAGGCAATTCGTCCTGCTCTGATGGCCGCCAGAGATTATGACACCGTTTTTGTCGAGCACGGCTTTTATAAGGAAGGAAACATCGTTATCAATAAAAAAATCGTCATGTTGGGCATCGGATTACCTGTCATAGACGGAGATAAAAAATATGAAGTAGTATCTATAAAATCAGATTATGTAGTTTTTAAAGGATTTCATGTCCAAAACTCAGGATTTGCTACGCTCAATGATCCGGGTGGTATTAAAGTCTATGATGCAACTGGTGTTGTGATCGAAAATAATGTTTTGGAAAACAACTTTTTTGGGATATACATTCAGTATGGAAAAAAATGTATCATCCGGAATAATCGTGTGAAAGCTTACGGTGTCGAAGAACAACAAATAGGAAACGGAATTCACTGCTGGAAATCCGATAGCTTGCAAATCATCGGCAATAATGTACAGGGGCACAGGGACGGCATTTATTTCGAATTTGTGACACACTCCATCATCTGGTGCAATATTTCCAAGTATAATATTCGATATGGGCTACATTTTATGTTTTCCAATGATGATGCCTATATCAATAATTTTTTTGATTCCAACGGATCGGGTGTTGCTGTTATGTTTACTAAAAATGTCATCATGTATAGCAATACTTTTAAAAATAGTACTGGTGATGCATCTTATGGCATCCTGCTCAAAGAAATATCAGATGCAGAGATACGAGGCAACAGATTTATCAATAATACGTCAGCCCTGTTTCTCGAAGGAGCCAATCGTATGTTGGTGCATAAAAATGTTTTTAATGGCAATGGTTGGGGTCTAAAGATACAGGCCAACTGTATGGATAATGTAATAACCGAAAATAATTTTACCGGCAACACTTTTGACGTCAGCACTAATGGTTCCTTGGTACTCAATACTTTTAATAACAACTACTGGGACAAATACGAAGGGTATGATCTGGATAAAAATGGTATTGGAGATATACCCTTTCATCCTTTAAGTCTGTACTCTGTCATCATCGAAAACAATCCAATAGCCATGCTACTGTACCGGAGCTTTATGGTCACCTTATTGGAGCGAACAGAAAAACTCATCCCGAGTATTACTCCCGAAAATTTCAGGGATGATAGACCAGTTATAAAGCCCTTTGATTTATGATCGAACTTAATAACATATCTAAAAGTTTTGGTAAAACACAAGCTTTAAAAAATGTGTCGATGCATCTGTCAGCAGGCAAATGTTTCGGACTGATAGGACCAAACGCCTGTGGCAAAACGACCATCATCAAGAGCATTCTGAGTATGGTTGTCCCCAGTACTGGTAATATCCTGTTTGATGGCAAAAATATCGAAGGTGAGGTCAGTTATAAAAATCATATCGGCTACATGCCACAGATAGGCAGATATCCTGAAAATATGAGTATCAAACAAGTTATAGATATGATCAGAGACATCAGAGCGTATCAGGGCATTGAAGACAGAGAGCTGTACGATGCATTTGGCATTGACCAATTTGGTGATAAAAAAATGAGAACACTATCTGGCGGAACTACCCAGAAGGTGAGTGCCACTTTAGCATTTTTGTTTGATCCGCCAGTACTTATCCTGGATGAACCCACAGCAGGTCTTGATCCCATTTCATCAGAACTATTGCGCGAAAAGATCATAAAAGAGCGTCAAAACGGTAAGCTTATCCTAATCACTTCCCACTTGCTGAGTGAATTGGATGACTTACTGACTGATATCATTTTTATGCAGGAAGCTGAGGTCCTGTTTAATAAGTCCGTTGTAGCTCTTTTTGAAGAAACAGGCGAAGAAAGGGTTTCCAAAGCCGTCAGCAAACTTTTAAAAATTAAAAGGGCATGAAGGGAATAACGAAGTTTGTGATTGCTGATATATTAAAAAACCGCATTATCCTGTTTTACGCATTGATATTGGGAGTATTTTCCTGGAGTATCTTCAGTCTTGAAGACAATACATCCAAAGGTATCATGTCACTTCTTAACATTATACTACTCACGGTACCTCTGGTATCCATTATTTTTTCCAATATCTACATGTATAATAGTGCCGAATTTATAGAACTGCTTGTAAGTCAGCCTGTAAAAAGATCAGCGATCTGGACCTCACTGTTCATCGGCCTTGCCATAGCTCTCAATGTATCATTTTTAGTTGGCATAGGTATTCCTGTGTTACTGTTTGTCCCCTTTATGACTGGTATGACGGTCATTATCACGGGTATGCTGATCACCACTATATTTGTTTCCATCGCTATGCTTTGTTCCATCCTGATGAGAGACAAAGCACGTGGCATAGGATTTTCGATCATGATTTGGTTGTTCCTTTCCCTTATTTATGACGGACTGGTACTGTTTTTTATGTTTCAATATGCAGACTATCCCATCGAAAAGCCTATGGCCATTTTTTCAGCCCTCAACCCTATAGATTTGGCAAGAATTCAGGTACTTCTTCAGGTAGATGTGGCTGCCCTCATGGGGTACACTGGTGCGATCTTTAAAAAGATGTTTGGGACTATGACAGGGTATTTGATATCTCTGATATTGATGCTGCTTTGGATTGTGATTCCATTTTTGATTTCATTAAAATTATTTAATAAAAAAGACCTTTGACAAAATGATTATACAGGAAATACAGGAAAAATTAATGTCTGCTGCCAAGCCGGTGGCGAGACTTTATTACAAAAGCGGAGATGTAAAGACCATTTTCATTGGCTTTAAGAAAGATATGGTATTGGATCAGCATAAAACCCATCAGCCTGCACGCCTGATGGTGATCACTGGCAAAGTGAGGTATGTACAGGCGGGGGAAACGACTCCATTGAACCAATACGAATACAAAGACATTCCTGTGGACATCATGCACGAAGTACATGCTGATGAGGATAGTCTGTGCATCTTGGTGCAAGGATAATTTTAATTTTCAGTCATCGACATATATAAATCCAAATGAAGAAAAAAGATATTTTAAATCGAGAGGATGTAGAAATCATCGTCAACAATTTTTATGACAAAGTCATGAAGGATGACCTGATAGGTCTTATGTTCGATCATGTAGACTGGACAAAACACTTGCCTTTGATGTATGATTTTTGGGACAATGTACTTTTTTATTCCGGAAATTACACAGGAAATCCAATGGCAAAACACATGATGGCTCATGCCCGAAATCCCATGAAATCTGCCCATTTTGACAAGTGGTTATTGCTCTTTTTCGAAACTGTGGATGAAGGATATTCCGGCGACAATGCTTCATTGATCAAGGAAAGGGCCAAAAGCATTGCTACGATCATGCAGATTAAGTTATTTGGATCTTCGGATGAGTTTTAAATGATTTTCTGTCCAAAGTACAAGTCAACTCTTGTTTAACTTGTTTCAAGGCTTTTCAAATGTAAAATCAAAGAAAAAGTATTGCAAATAATCATCTCTTTTTATCTTTTGTAGGTAACTTTACTGTATATCCCCGCTCTTCAATGATAGAAATAAGTTTTTCCATTGTCACCTTGGTGCTATCATAAGTAATTTTGCTAATCCCTGTCTCGAGTTTTGTTTTACTTTTCAAAACACCGCTTATCGTTTTCAGTTTTTTGTCAATTCCATCTGCACATCCTTTTTGGCAAGTCATCCCTCCTACCTCAAACTCAATGGATTTTATATTTTGATTATCATATGTAAGGCTCGTTTTTGTTTTTTGAGCAACAGCATTTGTAGGCAAAATGATACTTACATAAACAACTATTAATATGAAAGTGATTGAATTTAGCAATGACTTCATCATAAATATATTTTTATTGATTAGGGTTGGAATATTTGACAATCTTTATTTTTATAAGTTCTTAGCATGGCAAATATTTTGTTCATACTTTATACCCATAATAACTACTAAAAAGCCTTGAATTAAAAAAATGACCCAAGGCTTAATTTTTAAGAAATCTTCTTTATAAAAATCTAAAAATTAAATGCACCTATTTTGGCAACAATACGTCACCTATTACATGGATCATACCGTTAGAAGTATTGATGGATGCTATTATTTCAGAACCATTTACATAAGTTTTACCATCTTTCACAGTAATGTTTACTTTTTTACCATTGACTTGCTCATAAGATTGTCCATCTTGGAAGTATTCCGGTTTTAAAGATCCGACATAAGTGTGATATTCCAATATGTTCACAAGATCTGCTTTTTTCTCTGGTTTTAATAAGCCTTCAACTGTACCTGCTGGCAATTTTTCAAATGCTGCATTAGTAGGAGCAAAAACTGTAAAAGGACCTGCATTGCTGAGTGCATCCACCAGACCACCGGCTTTTACAGCGGCGACAAGCGTTGTGTGGTCTTTGCTTCCTATGGCTACTTGTACGATATTCGGGTTGGAAACATTATCTTTTACATTAGATTGTCCTACTCCATCAACCGCAGATGAAGCATTTGTACCAGTATTTGCCGGTGCTCCTGATTCTGAAGTTGAAGATTTACAGCCAATAATAGCCATTATGAATATGAAAACAAAAGTTTGAAAATTTCGTGTCATGATTTTTGAATTTTATGGCACAAAGTACGTTCATGTATGTAACCTAATTTATGAGCGTAATCATAAAACTCAAAACATTATGGCTTCTTTTGAAAATAAACTAAACCTATCATACTCAAAAACATAATAGCACTAATGGCAAATAACATTTCATTGGCATAAGGGATTAAAATATAGGCTAAAGAAGCAACTCCTTGCAATGTCAAGACCAATTCATTGGCAAAAACACAAATAGTGAAAATTATTAATGCCCAAATCGTTTTTGTATTGGAAACAATATGCCCTTCAAGTTTCATGTATCCGAGTAAAAATAATGTGGTAAATCCCAGCAAAACTAAGTGCAGATAGGCGATGACTATAGATCTAAATCCGAATGCCAATTTACTTATTTCTGGGATGACACTTCCTGTCTGCAATAGTAGTTTGATGATCAAAGCTACCAAAGCCATACCAAGTAACCACTGTACTGTAATAGCCCAATGCTGACGTATATGTTGCCAATGAGTTTTGATCATTTTCAATAGACCAAATAAACCCAAAAGCTGTAAAACGACGGCAAAAATAGGTAATAGATAAAGATGCCAAGGTAAATCGGCCCATAAAATAGATAGAAAATAAGCTGGTAAGCATGATATAAAAAAGAGATAGAATAGAGATGGTTTGTAAACAAACCCAGGGAGCACAGAAAATTTACTGATGATCAATCCTACTATAGCAAAAAAGAACCAACCACTGTATTGAAAATGTAAATAAAAATAGACCGACGCTAAATAAGCATGTTGTTCAAGGTTTTTTGTCACCATCATGTATGCCAAATAAAATGTGCCCAAAGATGATAAAATATTGAAAAACAATGCCGCTTTAAACCATAGGTGTGAAGGATGATCTCGACGTTCTTTAAGCTCTTTATAGTAATAATAAGCGAAGATATAACCAATAAAAATTGAAAGTGAAGAAAATGTAATGGAAATTGAGCCATAACCTTGTATGAGAAATGCGATCAACATACCAAAGGCACAAAAAAGGTTAGCCACAATTAGTTTGTTGAACAATTTTGAATTTTGAATTTGATTCCCTAAAAATAAAATCAAAAAAGTAAAAAGCATGTGTGAAACCCAACCCGAAAATGCAAAATGAGAATGACCATGCAAAAGATGCTTTTGGCTGAAATATGGAAATTCAAATCCAATTTTATACCTCATTAATGTGCCAATAAAGGCAACAATTGCAAGGTTAATGAGCCCTAATTTTATAAAAACATCTTTCTTGATCTCTTCCATGTTCATTAGTAATACAATTTGTGTCTTATGATATCTACTTTTCCTTCTTCCTCCATTTTCATCAGTGTTCTAATCACGGTCTCTACTCTTAAGCCCAAGAAGTCAGCCATTTGTTGTCGTGTATATGGAATAATGATCTTTTCTTTTGAGGCGCCTTGGTCTTTTTTAAATTTTTTGAGAAATCCTACGATTCTATCTTCAGGATGTGGACTAATGATGTTTTTATTTGCAGCAGATTTTTCATATAATCTATGTGCAAACATGGTAATAAATTTCATTTGCAGATGTGGATATTCATTGAGTAGTTTGAACAAAGTTTCTTTTGATAATTTATAAATGACGCAATTCGTTTCTGCCTGAGCGCATGCAGGATAAGTTTCTTCAATAAAAAGCGGAGGTTCGCCAAAACTCTGCCCGGATTGAAATATCCCTTGAATGTAAATCCTTCCTTCATCATTATAATTACACATCCTAACACTTCCCTCTTCCACCTGAAAATAAAATCTACATTGGTCACCTTCATAAAAGATAAAATCCCCTTTGTTATATTTTTTGGCTACTGCTCCATTTGCAATCAGTAAATTTGTATCTAAGTTCATATCAAGAGTTTATCACAACCTAATAGACATTTTATTAGTACCTTGACTTATATGAAATCTTGTATTGAAATTCATGAAACAATATTACAAAAAAACTTCTTATCATAAAGTGAAATGAAACTGAAAAAAGTATTAATTCTGATCATAAAGTATTATTGCAGTGGTCCGTTATAATCTATATTTTTTAATAAAAAAATCTGCTCGGGAAAAAGGCAATAAATATACAAAGGTATTTATCCTCACTTCTTTTATTTATGACCATAATCATAATATTATTCATCAAGTAAGCAATTCATGAAGAACAGTATTTATTTTCTTTAAGTCATGTATGTTAAAATTATGCTTTTCATGTGGTTCCCAGATAGGATCTATTTTGGTTTCTTCTTCTTTCCAGGTGGTACCCTGATCATTAGATTTATTATAAATTTGTCCCTCTGGTCCAATGGCAGGAACTGCGCCTTCTACAGTGTTGTCACTTTCTACACAGTCACCATTGATGTGATTGATTTTATACATTTACCTAAGACCATAATCCTTCATGATTTGTTTTTTTTGTGCATCTGCATTGTCAAATCTTATCAATCCAAATTTTTCTGATAACTTTTTAATTTCTATCCCTTTTTTTTCAGATCCTGTTGGATAGCCATTTTCAGGCGTGAGTTGATGGAAAATAGCTTCCAAATACTCTTCAAATGGTTGATTGAAGTACATGTCAATAAATCTGAGAGGTTGGTCCGCTGCATTGAAGAAAGTATGTTTAATCATCCTAGGTCTCATGTGCCAACCTCCAGCATGGATTTCAACTACTTCATCACCCATAAGTACACTTGCTGTACCTTCTAGAACATACATGAGTTCGTCCAGCTCCTTGTGTGCATGTGGCGCAGGACCCATTAGTTTTGGTGCTACGGCACATTCTACACTCGAAAAAAGTCCATTAGTCGCTTCATTTCTAACCCACACACGTATATCCATACCATTGTTATGAGCTAATGGAGCTTGATTTGGAAGTAAAAACGGCTTGATAGGTTCATTGCTTTTTTCCAGGTAAGTTAAAACCGAAGAAAAAGGTAAACCAATTAAGGACAATAATGCTGTTGATTGTAAAAAATTTCGACGTTCCATAATAATTGTTTTAATGTTGATCAAATAATTTTTACAAAGTTATCCATACATCAAAAGGAATATTTAAGTGGATTTGCCGTAGGTTGGTTTGAGTTTGTATTTTGTCCCTTTAAGGCAATGAAATATTACCAGGCAGACCTTAAGTCAGAAGAGTCGATAGTCTCGATATATGTCCCATAAGGTCTGTCTTATTTGGAGATGGAGGATTTATCATTGCTCAAGGTCATAATAGAGCAAGTTTACGCTGATTTTTTCTAAATGAAACTATTTGTGAGATAAAATTATTCAGTGAACACAAAAACAGCTAGCAAAGATACTGTAAGTCAAGTAATTTGCAGTCGGGCATTAAAAAATTAGTATATAACACCACACCTTTCATCACATTATTTTACTTTTACTTTATTTTATATTCATTTAACAAAGCAGCAATATGGTATTTAAAAGGATTCTGGTTTCAATGATGACATTATTAGTGGCGCATTTCATGAGCATGGCTCAAGTGGATTCTTACACAAAACCCTTTAAAAGAGCAGAAGCTGGAGAGAGGACTTTTATGGCCCGCCAATCATTGCTGGCAAATATCAAGGCGGAAAACATAGGTCCAACCATATTTAATGGAAGGGTATCTGACATAGAGGTCAATCCGGGTGACCCTACTGAGTTTTATGTAGCATATGCCTCAGGGGGGCTATGGTACACACACAACAATGGTACTACTTTTGTTCCTCTTTTTCAGCAAGAATCAGTGATGACTATTGGAGATATTGCTGTGGACTGGAAGAGTGGTATTATTTATCTGGGTTCTGGTGAGCAAAACTCCAGCAGATCATCTTATGCAGGCAATGGAGTGTACAAAAGTACGGACAAAGGTAAGACGTGGACACATCTTGGGCTCGACGAGACTCATCACATCAGCAAAATCATCATTCACCCTTCTGATGCAAACATTGTTTGGGTAGCCGCATTGGGTCACTTATACAGTAAAAATGCCGAGCGGGGTGTTTACAAGTCTGCAAATGGTGGTAAAACATGGACTCAAACCTTGTTTGTCAATAATGAAACAGGTGCCTCAGATTTGATCATTAGCCCCATAGATAATGATGTATTGTACGCTGCAGCCTGGCAAAGGGATAAGGTCAGCTGGCATTTACTGCTTCGGGGCAGGTTCCGGTATCTACCGAAGTGGAGATGGCGGAAATACATGGACATCGGTTTCAGGGGCAGGCAGCGGATTTGTTAATGGCGAAGGTGCCGGTAGGATTGGCCTTGATATCTCCGTCAAAGATGGTAAAGAATATGTGTACTCTGTCATTGATAATAATAATAAAAGGCCCAAACAAGACGACAAAAAACCTAAAAAGGGCTTACAGAAAGAACAGTTGAAAACTATGTCAAAAGCAGACTTTTTGTTATTGAAAGAAGAAATGGTTTCAGCTTTTCTGGAAGAAAATGATTTTCCGGAAAGATACAAGGCCAAAGATGTAATAAATATGATCAAAAATGATAAAATTACTTTGAAAGACCTTGCCACTTACCATGATAATGCCAATACAGCTCTGTTTGATACGCCTGTAGTAGGAGCAGAAGTGTATGTTTCTCAAAACAATGGCAAGTCATGGACCAAAACCCATACAGGTTATCTCGATGATGTGTACTATTCTTATGGATATTATTTTGGTCAGATCAGGGTGCAACCCAATAATCCTGATAAAGTATATATTTTTGGTGTGCCCATACTTAGGTCTGACGATGGCGGAAAAAACTGGAAAAATATAGATGGGGAAAATGTGCATTCTGACCACCATGCCCTTTGGCTGAATCCTATCAGGCCAGGACATCTCATCAATGGAAATGATGGAGGTGTGAATATCTCCTATGATGATGGTAGTAGTTGGCTAAAGTGTACCCATCCCGAAGTAGGACAATTTTATTATGTAAACGTAGACGATAATGAACCATACAATGTTTATGGAGGCGCTCAGGATAATGGGGTTTGGATGGGAAGCCACCTGTACAAGAACAGTACCCGATGGCAATCCAGTGGTGATTATCCTTACAAGTCAATATTAGGTGGAGATGGTATGCAGGTCCAGATAGACGCCAGAGATAATGCGACCATTTATACAGGGTTCCAGTTTGGAAATTATTTCCGAATCAATAAACTGAAAAGGGATAGGACTTCTATAACCCCCATGCACAATCTGGGCGATAAGCCATACAGATGGAATTGGCAGACCCCCATTTTATTATCTCCTCACAACCAGGATATCCTTTATATGGGTGCCAATAAACTTTTGCGATCCATGAATCAGGGAAAAGACTTTTCAGAGATCTCCCCGGATTTGACTCGAGGTGGCAAGGACGGTAATGTGCCTTATGGAACACTTACAAGTATAGACGAATCCAAACTGAAATTCGGGCTTCTATACACAGGCAGTGATGATGGCAAAATCCATGTATCTAAGGATGGAGGAAATAACTGGACACTGATTTCAGCCAGTCTACCTCAGGACCTGTGGGTCTCAAGGATTCAGGCATCAAATTCGGATGAAGGTACGGTGTATGTTTCACTCAATGGATACAGAGATGACAATTTCAAACCCTATGTATATAAAAGTGAAGATTATGGTGCCAACTGGACAGACATTAGCCTCGGTTTGCCTCAGGAACCTGTAAATGTAGTAAAGGAAGATCCGATGGACAGCGATATATTATACATAGGTACAGATCATGGTGCTTATGTGAGTCTCGACAAAGGCAAATCTTATATGTCGATTGCCTCGGATATGCCTAAAACGCCAGTACATGACCTTGTCATCCAAAAAAAATCCAGACACCTGATACTGGCGACCCATGGACGTTCATTTTATAAAGTAGATATTAGACACCTTCCTGAAGTCAAACAGCGATCTGAGGAATCACTCATCGTATTCCAACCATCAGATCTCAGATATAGTAGTCAGTGGGGTAAAAAACGTAATATCTTTTCAAGTGCAGTCGTACCTAAGCTGGTTTTTAGTGCTTTTGCTAAAAATGAAACGGATGCAAAGGTCGAAATTCTTAATCTCGATGGTCAGGTCTTACAAAGTACAACCCTTCCAATCAAAAAAGGATTGGCTGAGTACGAATTCAGTTTAAAACTGGATGAGCTTCAACTTCCAAAATACTTGAAATCACTTGAAAAATCCGAATGGATAAAAGACAATCCCCTTACCAAAGCAGAAGATGGGATTTATTATCTGGTACCGGGCAAGTATGATATACGAATTACAAGCGGCAATGCGACTTCCAAGGCTGAGTTTCAGATCAAGGTTCCGTAAGATGCGAAGTGTAAAGTTGATTTTACTTTTTAGCCTGTTGATCATAGGATGCCAGGGCAACAGGAGGACTTTGTTTGTAACTAAAATGGATAAAAACGAAAATAAAGGTTTCACCATGGATGCCGATTGCAAAATCCAGACGACTCCAGGGACAGGTTCAGATAAAGGTCATATTACTTGTAAAGATGTAACATTAGAGTATGATTATAGTTTGTCCTCTTTTCGTGGGCCAATGACAGAAATGGAAGAGTTTACTGATGCGTTTAAAGGGTATCATCATACCAAATTTTTTGAAATCATCCATATTGATAGTAAACTGCATGGGTTTTTCAGAGACTCTGTAAAGATCACGGATATCAAAAAGATAAAACAAGGTGCGGTAAACAATAGCATTATCACTTGCAATACCTGTAACATGGAAGCATTACTCCATTTCAGAAAAAAAAAATACAAGTGGCCTTACTATTCGACATTAAAAGAAGTATCCACATATAAAATAGAGATGGATACCATGGATGGATATTTCCGTAAGCTATTTCTGAGTGGTGTAGATACATTGCCATCAGGTGTCTTAATAGCACCTCTCTCAGGGAAGCATACAAAACCTTCCTTCAGCGTGACTACTTATTCCAAAAATCTGCCGAAGGTCCGAAAGATTTTACAAAGTATAAGCATCAAAAATTAGGAAATAATGCACCATTCTCTGCAGTAAAAAGAATTATTTTGTCTTAGAGGACATCTGATAAATCTACTTTTTTGTCAAAAATGGTTTTTCCGGTCTCTGAAAGACAAATACTGCCACAAGCTACGTTAAGGTCATGCTCAAAGAATAAGAAATGGCGGCCGTCCGTGATTTTTTCATAAAGTACCTGCTTTTCTTTCAGGCTTTCCAAAGGACGAACATCATAAGCCATGATGTAGGGTAGTGGTATGTGATGGTGAGATGGAATCAGGTCAGCACAATAAATAAGTGTGTTGCCTGAAGGTAATTGTATATGTGGTATCATCATAGCTTCAGTGTGTCCATAGACGAAACTCAAAGAAATATGGTCTGAAAATGATATTCCATCCTGAACGTCAATCATCCTCAGCACTCCGGCATCTTTCAGTGGAACGAAGTTTTCTCTTAAAAAGGAGGCTGCCTCACGTGCATTTGGATCATAAGCCCATCGATAGTGCAGTTCATTTGTCCAGTAGGTTGCATTTGGAAATACCGGTACGATATTTCCTTTGGCGTCATACTCTAGCGCTCCCCCTACATGGTCAAAATGAAAATGAGTCAAAAGGACGTCGGTGATATCCTCTTTTACCATACCTAAATCTGACAAGGCATAATCGAAACTTACATCATCATGTGGGTAAAAGTGTTTTCGGAACCTTTCATCCTGTTTTTTACCTACACCTGTATCTATCAGTATTCGCCTGTTTCCATCTTCCACCAGCAAGCAACGCATTTGCCAGGTACACAGATTTTCGTCATCAGCAGGGTGCATTTTGCTCCACATTCTTTTGGGTACAACACCAAACATAGCTCCTCCGTCGAGTTTGAATTTTCCTGATTCAATGATATGAAGTTTCATAATATATTGATTTATAGTAGTGCTAAAAACCTATTTTCTTTTTTTCCAGTTGTTTGATATCAGATGCCAGCTGTATCATTTGGATGGCGGTATTGGCTGCTTCTATACCTTTATTGCCGTGTATGCCTCCGGCTCGATCTATGGCTTGCTGCATGTCATTAGGAGTAAGTACCCCGAAGATCACAGGTTTTCCAGACATCACACTGAGGGTCATAATACCATGTGCAACGGCGGTGCTGATATACTCATCATGTTTGGTCTCTCCTTTGATGACACAACCCAGGCAAATGACTGCATCCATCTTATGATTGGAAAGCAAAAGCTTAGCTCCGGATGGCAGTTCAAAAGCCCCCGGGACACTGATAGATACCATGTCTGATTCTTTACATCCTGCACTCATAAGGGTATCTATACAGGCATCTCTCATCGCAAACGTAATGTCTTGATTCCATACTGCTGTAACAATACCGATTCTGGCATGTTCTACTGCAGACATATCTCCGAGAATAACGGATGGTGATGACAAATTTTTTAGTGCACTCGACATGATGTTTTTTTATTTAATGAAAAAGGCAGAATTTCAACAAAAATTCTGCCTTTCAGTTTTTATTTTTCTAAAAATAAATTACTTCAGTCGTGCCAATAATTTTTCAGCATCCTTAAATTCTTGCGAATCAGGGTATTTGTTTTGGATGACTTCAAGTTGCTCGGCGGCTTCTTTTGATTTACCTTCTGAGTAATATAGAATGGCTGATTTATGCAGATAATACGGGGCAAGCAGGTTATTGTCAGCCATTGAAGCTGCTTTTTTGTACATATTTTGTGCTTTTTCTTTATCACCAAGCTCTGCATGTGCATCTCCCAAAGCGCCTGCCTTTGTGATAGTGGTCACTTCATCATCGGCATCATAATCTTCCAGGTATTTGACAGCATCTTCATATTTTCCTATATTTAGGTATGAAATTCCGGCATAATACTTAGCAAGATTGGCAGCTTTAGTACCACCAAAATTATCTATAATACCCAAAAATCCTTCAAATCCACCACCTGGATTTTCAAGTGCAATGGCAAAAGAATCTTTAGCAAATGCTTCTTCTGCTTTATACATTGCGTTTACAGCTTCCTTTTCACGTGGAGCCATATAGAAATGTGTGTAAGCAAAATACAATGCGGCCAATAGTCCTAAGCCTAATATTGCATAGGTAATCATTTTTTGATTTTGCTCAAAAAAATTGCCCGATTGTGCATGACTGCCTTTCACTTCCACTACATCAATTATTTCATCTGATTCTGAGGTAGATTTACCTTTTCTTTGTGCCATAATATTGAATAATTAAAAAATTTGCGCAAAAATAGTAATTTCATTTGGATTGATACCATTTTAGAGAAATTAAAAGTCAAATTTTATATATATGTTTGTACTATTTAGAGTTTATAATGGTGCTTTTGTTATTTTCATGAAATTTTTAACCTACTTTTTATTATCCAATGCTACCTCTAGTTTGGACTGTAGTATTTTTGGATCCGCTTTACCTTTGGAATTCTGCATCAAATGACCCATAAAAAAACCAATAAGCCCCTTTTTGCCATTTCGATATTCTTTACATTTGTCGGGGTAGGCTATCATCACTTGGTCTATTATCTGGTCGAGAAAACTCTGGTCATCACTTTTGATCAAATGCAGTTCTATTGCTATTTCTTCAGGATTACGGGTTGTATCTTTGATCCAGGCAGGAAATACATGCTGATAAACAGAAGATTTTGCCACTTTTTCCGATAGAATAAGCTTCACAAATGCAATATAGCCACTATCATCAGCTACATCATTAATGGTTGTGTTATTGGCTTTACAATATGGGATTACTTTACCAATCAGTAACTCACCTAGTTCTTTGGGATGGTTCATTTTACGGGCACAGCTGAAAAATACATCTGTCCACGTTTTATCTTCTGTCAAGAATTCTGCATCAGCGTGCGAAAGACTAAATTCAGATCGAAGTGTCTCATACCTTGCAAGCGGCAGGGGTGTTAATTGCTGTCCAATGTTTTGAATTTGATCCTCCGTAAGAATAACCGGTGGCAAATCCGGGTCGGGAAAATATCTGTAGTCGTTTTCAGACTCCTTTTTCCTCAAAGGTCTAGTCTCGTTTTTGCCGGGGTCATACAAGAGGGTAGTTTTGTGTATAATTTTTCCGCTTTCTATCTCTTTTATTTGTCTGTCAGCTTCATATTCTATGGCGTTTTTGGCAAATCTGCGTGAGTTCATGTTTTTTATTTCACATCGCTCACCGAGGGTATTAACACCTGATTTCCTGACTGACACGTTACAATCACATCTGAATGAACCCTCCTCCATATTTGCGTCTGAGATATCGAGATATTTTACTGCTTTTTGCAACTCTGCCATAAAATCACTCACCTCTTGTCCTGACCTGAAGTCTGGCTCCGTTACAATCTCGAGGAGAGGTACGCCTGCTCTGTTGAAATCTACCAACGAATTATGATCATTTTGATCGTGTATCGACTTACCTGCATCCTCCTCCATGTGAATATGATGGATGCGTACTTCTTTGACCTCGCCTTCTGACATAAATTTTATTTTACCTTTTCTGCAAAATGGTTCTTTATCCTGGGTGATTTGATATCCTTTTGGCAGATCCGGATAGAAGTAGTTTTTTCTGTCAAAAAAATTATAATGGTTTATATCACTTTCGAAAGCCAGACCCAAAAGCACTGCTTTCTCTATATGTGCTTGGTTCATTTTTGGTAATGCGCCCGGGTGGGCGAGGGTAATCATACTGATATTGGTATTGGGCTCTGAATCAAAGTCATTGATATCGCTACAGAATGCCTTAGTTTTAGTATTCAATTGTATATGGATTTCCAGACCTATTACCGTTTCGTACATATTCAAATTTGTAATGATTTAAAAAAAGAGTAGACTACCGATACTCACAATTAAAATGAGTGATATACCCATAAGTGTATAAAAACCTGTGATCAATAAAAATTTCAGAAATGTTTTCACACTACTCTGTTGATAATACTTTTTGAGTGTAACGTAGATGAGTGCAGGAAGGAATATTGCAATCAAGAGAGTGACAAACCCTCTGACTTCATCATCAGATTTTATCCCAATGAAAAGTAATAGAGACAATATTATGAACGCCCAGGAATGAATATTCATCATTAAGACCAAATGTTCGACATAGTGCTTTTTTTTACGATAGTAGATGAGTTTTAAAAACCCTGCCAATGCAAAAACAGTTAACAAAACACCCCATGCTGCATTGCCAAGGCTGTATTTAATCATTCCGGCACGATCCAGATTGAGCCTGATCATCTGTTTGACCATCAATTTATCTTTAAAACCAGTGATTTTGTATTTACTGAATAAAGAGTCATTGCTCAACTCAATAGCGTCTTTTCTGGTGATCGGATATTTGTCTATGTTAAAAATGTTTTCAACAAAAAAAGTATCTTTTTCCGGCAAGTTGACATCATTGAATATCTTTTGTTCGATAGTATCAGCGAAAGAGCACACTGCCAGGTCCATCTTTGCCTTGTCTTTGATAGATACAAATGTCTGATACAATTTGGATCTTTCGAGCTCGCTGTACTCCCTGAGCGAACGGGTGGTTTTATTATCTATCTGAGTAATGGATACTAAAAATCCAAAATGAAATAGAAGTGTGATTAAAAAAGTCCTCATGGGATTGAGGAACGACTTCCTTTGGCCGTCTACATATGATTTTGTCAAAAGCCAGGGTGCCCATATATACTTGATGGTTTTGAATACCGAATTGTCAAGATTGAACATCGAATTCCAAAAAGCACTCAATAACTCCGATACAGTAAGTAGATGCGCATTGGTTTTTTGTCCGCAACCGGGGCAATACTTATCATCTATGGATAAGAGTTGCATACAATTGGGGCAATTTTTTGGTTGATCTGACATACCTCGCTTAAAATGAAGTCAAAGATAATCATTTCTTTCAACCTGCTTCCGTTTTTACATATGTATTAGTGTTATGTAGCGTGTTAATTCACCGTTTTTGCTCTCAATTTTGGTTGGTGGTCTCTTGTTTATTATTTCCTGGCTAACTCTTTAGATTTGTTCGCATATCTGACTCTCTTTTCTTTTGGCTTGATCCAAAAGAAACAAAAAATCAAGGCTTTAACGACTTAACCTAAAATCCTTCCGTAAAACCTAAATTTAGATGTCACCTAATTTGCCCACATTTATTATCTAATTAAGACACTGATGCTATATCCCAGGAAGCATTAATTGGTGCCGGAGATACAGCCTACCACAAATTGGGTATGTTTCATATTATATTTTGGTATAATGTTTGAAGTATATAATTACAGATAATAAAAATGTAATATATATAAGCATTTTAATTTGTAAAAAATTGTAAATCAATATATTATATGAATTATCATTTTTGAATTCTTTTTATAAAATTATTATTTTGCAAATATTTCAATCTGGTTCAATCTTTAACACAAAAAAAATGAAAAATTTTTTAACATCAATTACCTTCATACTTGCGATACTACTCTCAGGTACCCAGCTATCTCAGGCAGCAGTGGTTTTGACAGGAATTAAACACAGTATTCATACCGGGGCAGATGCTCTGAATCGGGAGAATAAAAATGTCCAGTCATTTGAATGGCCTTTTTTAACATCTGAATCTGCTGTATCCATGATGCCACCACCATGTCCTGAAGACCAAACTATTCAACTGGCATCCGGAGAATGCGGTGTCACGGTACCTTCATTCGGATTTAGTTTTCCTGCACTACCTCCGGTGGCAGACATCACCACTAATCCGAATCTCAATTCAACCACTATTAATAGTACCATTTATTGTAGTACGGGGCAAACCAAGTACTCCAGGGTTTTTTATCATGGAGGTCCTACTGATATGAGGATAAAAACAATAAATATCGGAGTATATAAATCTGTCAATGCCCCTCTGGTAACTGTTAACTTTTATACTTCACCGGGTAATGTATTGTTGGGTACTTACACAACTTCGGTGCCGGATATCAATAAAAATATTTTTTCATTTAACATCCCGGCAGGGGTCAATATAAAAATTCCTGCACTCACAAGTTATAAAATGGAAATTGTTACCAATGCTCCATATATCAGTGAATTTTTGATAGGAAGGAACAACGGCAACAATGTAACAGGATTTAGTGAAGCCAATGTGGTTTCGGATATTTGTCCTTCATCTACTGCATTTAGTGAGATTGTAGATTCAGGTACTCCCACGTCTATTGTGTTTAGCGTAATTGGTACGCCGGACGACTACAGATATATCAATAACCTAATAAACAGTTATGAAGAAGGCGATTTTTTCCCCATAGGGCCACATCCTATGTCGTTTAATGTCATTGATGCCAATGGAACAGTTCGTACATGTGTTTTTAATATAAATGTCTTGGAAGCGCCAACTACTACAGGTGCTCTGGTATGTAATGATCAGGTACAAGTTTCATTGGGTGAGGATTGTGAGACCATTGTGACCCCTGACATGATACTGGAAGGTGAGGGTTATGGGTGCTACAACAAATATAAAGTCCAGATAATCGCCAACAATGGTGTAAATCTGGGTAATAAGGTGACATCGGCACATATCGGTCAAAAACTAAAAACCCAGATTATAGGTCCGAATGGCAACAGCTGTTGGGGAGAGATTTTGGTGGAGGATAAACTAGGTCCGGAATTGGTGTGTGAAGATATCTATACCACTTGTTCTACTGACCTCAGTCCTGGATCTCCTATTTCAGAGCGGGTGCCGGTAGTGGCTAATATCCTTGATGGAATCATTGCTAGCAACGGTATCAATAAAAAATCATTTACTATTCCGGTAGCAGACCTGAAGGGAACAACCATTACTGACTTGAATGTATTCATAGATGTGACTCATTCTAATGTATCTGACCTTGCCGCCAATATTACATCACCTGATGGTGTCACGGTTCCGTTATTTTTCGATCTGGGCTGTGATGGTCAAAATCTGATGGTGACTTTGGATGACGAGTCCAACAATATCAATGAGTTACTCGAGACTACCTGCGAATTGGCTAATCCTGCAGTTGCAGGCACTTTTAAACCTTACAATCCTTTGTCTATTTTTGATGGTAAGCCATTGGAAGGCAACTGGGTCGTTACTATTTTTGACGGAGCTGCATCTAATGGCGGAACAGTCAATAACATCCACCTGATATTTAGCCAGGAAGGCGGTGTGATGTCTTTCCCTGTTGAAAATGCTGGTACATTCACACAAATTTCAGATGACACATATAGAGTCGAAGGTGCTGATAATTGTGGACCTGCTACATTGACATATAAGGATGTCATAGTGGAAGAAAATTGTCTGGGGATTTATTCAAAAATCATAAAGAGATGCTGGACTGGAAGCGATTTGAGAGGTAATGCTGCCACCTCATGCTGTCAGAATATCTACGTATATAGAAATAGCCTTTCTACATTGGTTTTTCCACCAAACTTTGATGGTATCAATGGAAATCCGCTACCTTTATCATGTGTAAAATATGGTGACACCATCCCTCCTGTTAGCGTGACAGGATTACCACATGGTGATCTTTGCCAAAATGTTCAGATTGTGGATCCTACAGATATTCGTATTGATATTTGTGAAAACTCATATAAATTGTTGAGGACACATAAGGTAATAGAGTGGTGCAGCGGCCAGGTCATTGTGCATAATCAAATCATCAAAGTTTTGGACAATCAAGGTCCTGTATTGACTTGCCCAAATAACGTTACTATTTCTACTGATAATTATTCTTGTACAGCAACTTACAAAGTGCCCAGACCTACGATAGGATTAGAGTGTTCTGAGAATCTGCAGTATTATTTGTCTTATAACAATTTTAATGCTGTAGACTCAGAGTTTGTAGATGATAATGTCAATGCACTTACGGGAGAGATTTCCGGACTTGTTTTCGGAGATAACTGGATAAAATGGGTAGTGACTGATGCATGCGACAATACTTCTGAGTGTACTTTCAAAGTTCATGTCCGTGATAATGTATTACCTAATGCTGTGTGCGACCAGTTTACTATTGCATCAATATCCGGAGATGGGAGGGCAGTAGTGGATGCTTCTACTTTTGATGATGGAAGTACTGACAACTGTGGTATATTCAAATTTGAAGCAAGAAAAATGACTGACACATGCCATACTGGTTCTTTAAATTTTGGCACTTCTGTTACATTCTGCTGTACTGAAGTCAATACTTCAATCATGGTTGAATTCAGAGTGACCGATATCTATGGCAATAGCAATACATGTATGGTAGAAGTAAAAGTACAGGACAAATTGCCGCCATTTATCACAAAGTGTCCTGCAGATATCACATTAGATTGCCAGGCTGACTATACTGACTTATCAGTGACAAAAATACCAGAGTTTATAGACAATTGTTCTGCCAAGCTGGATTCGTCATGTAATCCTTTAAAATTGCCTTACTGTGATGATGTTAAGATAAATCAATGTGGTGTAGGAACTGTAACCCGAAAATGGACAGTTATTGACAAGCAAGGGTATAAAAATTCATGTATTCAGGTCATCACCCTGGTAGATAAAAATCCATTTAAATCCAATGAGATAGTTTGGCCCGAAAATTATGAAACCAACAAGTGTTTTTCCAATCTTGATCCGGCTTTCCTACCTGCAAAAAATAGTGTTCCTACTTACAGTGATGACAATTGCAGTCTGGTAGCAGCACACTATAAAGATCAGATATTCAAGTTTGTGGATGGAGCTTGTGAGAAAGTGATCAGAACCTGGACTGTCATAGACTGGTGTACTTACAATGAGCAAAATCCGGTGTATAACCAGGGATGGTATGAGCATATTCAGATCATCAAACTTAGAAATGACGTAGCACCTCAGTTTGTTGGTCCAAGCGGAACGACTGTGGACGGATGTGTAGACCGAACTATTCCTGTTTACGGTTCTTGTGAAGGTCCAGTGGAATTTGTAATGAGTGCCATAGATGATTGTCCTGAAAACAATGTCAATCTTCTTTGGAAATACGAATTGTATACAGAAACAGGATTGACTCCGATCGCCGTTGCTAACTCCAGCACTTTTTCAAGGGTTCTGACTGCAGGCACGTACAGATTGAGATGGACGGTAGAAGATAAATGTGGTAACAGAGCTTTTTGTACTCATAACTTAAATGTTGTTGAAAGTAAAAAACCAACACCTTATTGCTTGTCTTCCATTACCACAGCTGTAATGAATTCTGACGGTACAATAGCGATTTGGGCTAAAGATTACGATTTAGGGGCTTACGACAACTGTACTCCAAAAGATCAGTTATGGTTCACTTTCTTTGGAGCAACACCAGTGGACTCATTGGCTTACAAGGAACACTACTTCAAGGGGGATGGTATTTTAGCAACAAAGGCTGAATATCTTGCCGGAAATGCTCAGATTTGGAAACCGGACACAAAATCTTCAGGTATTTTGTTTGACTGCGATGATATAGCCAATGGAATCTCCCAGGAAGTTTCGGTCGAAGTATGGGTCACAGACCTTGCAGGAAACCAGGATTATTGTACTGTTACCATTGTGCTCCAGGATAATGCCAATGTATGTCCGAATAACAATCAGAATCTGATAGTGATCAGTGGAAAAGCTGCACTGAACGGAAAACCTGTCAGTGGAGCAGATGTAAACTTGCAGAGTACTATTGCAGAACAAAATAAGTCTCTCAAGACGGACGTAAATGGAGGCTTTAGTTTCGCAGGCTTGCCCAAGTCCAGCACCTACACGGTGAGTATGACGGATAATCGCAATTTACTGAATGGTGTTTCCACTTTGGACCTTGTCATGATTCAGAGACACATACTTGGTCTGGAGAGTTTTAATGATCCTAAAAAAGTCATTGCTGCTGATGTAGACAATAACAGTAAAGTGACTGCTGCCGACCTGGTGACTCTAAGGAAAAATATTTTGGGAATTACAATCGATTTCCCTAATGGACAGAAATCATGGAGATTCGTTACTGCCAACCATGTGTTTACTGATCCTGCACAGCCTTTCCCATTCACGGAAAAATATGTGTTCAATCAGTTGACAGAAAATAAAGTTAACCAAAACTTCCAGGCAATCAAAATTGGAGATGTAAATCAGTCAGCTACTACAAATGTCAATGACCCATCTGTAGAGTCTCGTGGTAAGCAGTCTTTGGAGATGGAAGTAGACTATGTACTTGCTCAGGCTGGCCAAACGATAAGTGTACCGGTGTATGGTCGTTCGTTCCAGAACATTTTGGGATATCAGGGTACTATGGAGTTTGATGGAACAGCATTGACATTATCGGACATCCATCCTGGTGTGTTAGATGTAAGTGACGTGAATTTTGGTTTGCAGAAAGCAGAAAGAGGTTTCATCACCACTAGCTGGAATAGAGAGGCACCAGTGAGCGTAGATGCTTCAGAGCCGTTATTCACTCTCATCTTTAATCTCAAAAAGGACATTGATAGCTACCAGGTGTTAAAGATGACTTCTGGAATTACTCCTGCAATAGCGTATGACAACTTATACAATGTACTGGATGTGTCCATAGGTTCAAGATCTAAAAATAGTCATGTTGGCTTTGTATTACATCAGAATATTCCTAACCCATTCAATGATAAAACAATGGTTACTTTCGAACTTCCTGAAAGCATGTCTGTACGAGTTACTGTATCAGATATGACAGGAAAAATTGTTAAAGTCATTTCTGGGCAGTATACAAAAGGTAGCCATAATATTGAATTGTCAGCTGCTGAATTGGGTGTGTCAGGCGTATTGTTTTACAAAATAGAAAGTGGAAAATACACGGACACCAAAAAAATGATTTTGGTTGATTGATGTCAGCAAGAATAAGTGTTATGATTGAATAGTATGCTGCTGCAGACGAAAGTTTGCAGCAGCTTTTTTTCTCTTAGTAAAATTTTTATTTTTTTGACCTTTCTTTTATCCAGGTGATGATGTGGTTCATGACCATTTCTTTTTCCGGCTCACGCATGATTTCGTGGTAAAGGCCATCAAGCCATACAACTTTTTTATCATCAGATGAAATCCCGTCATACATCCATTGACTACCAGTAGGATCAGCCAGCTTGTCACTGGTGCCATGCAGTATGAGGACAGGTGTGGAAATTTTTGAAAATAAAAGTTTAATTTTTTTCATAGCTTCCAGCATTTCATATCCTAATCTGGCTTTTGCACCTCCATGATAAACCATAGGGTCTGCAATATAAGCTTCGACTTCAGATCTATCTTTGCTTAAGGCATTGGTATCCAGTTTTATAGTTGGCAGATGGGGTGCAATTTTACTTAAAATACCCGAAATTTTGCGAAGGAATGGCGAGATTCCCTCATCTATTTTTAAGGCTCCTGCCGATGATATGTATCCATGAAAAGGGTGGGACGTATTGGTGGAAATATAAGTGGCAGCTATCAGACTTCCCATGCTGTGTCCCATCAGAAAGCTGGGATGAGCAGACAATGAAATGGCTTGCAGGTATTCGATCAGATCAGCCACATAAACATCAAAATGACTGATATAAGCCCGTTCGCCTTCAGATTGGCCGAAGCCCCGGAGGTCATACAAATAGACATTGATTCCTGCTTGGTTGAGCACATGAATCATCCATGTATACCTGCCTATGTGCTCAGTATATCCATGGATAAACACAAGATTGGCTATAGGGTCAGTTGCCATATGGTGTTCAGTGTGTATTGCTGTTCCATCTCTTAGTTGTAAATGTCTGTGGGATATTGCCATGACTTTTTTATGTAAAGATAATAATTCCCTTTTTGTATTGTGTATATCTTTTATTATCTTTGAATTTGAAACTGAGTTTTTATGAAAAGTCAAACACCAACATGGGCCATAATTATTGCGATTCTGATGATGCTCATAGGAGGTTGTGGTATAAAAAACGATTTGCAATCGATTCATATCAGATCTGTTTTGGCTTTAAAAGACAAAATATTTGATAATATTATTGAAAAGCAAGATCCATCTGTTACAGAAGCGGACTCAGGTGAGATGGACCAAGACACTTTGCCCGGAAATGATGTGAAAGTCACTATAAATTCTGATTCTACTACTTCTCCTGATTCCATGGATGAAAAAAACAATGCAGAATTGATCAAAATGAAAGACACGTTTTCAAAAATGGCGGACATTCCGGAAGATGTGATCCAGAGAATCATTCAACTAGGCTATGTAAGTTTGATTTTTTCAGTCTTGTTTATCATAGGTGGTATATTTTTATTGGTCAGAAGACCTTTTTCCATTCAACTAGTTTATCTTGCTCTTGGAGCAAACATTATCTTTAGTATGGTGAGATGGATTATGCTCTCTGGCAAAGGGGGGAGTATGCTTGCTATAGCTAACAGCGTGGGATCAGCCTCCAGTATATTTGCTAGTGTCGTTCTTATAGCCGTTGTTGTATCCTGTGACAAGAGTCATTATGAAGACAAATACTCAGACTAAATGGCACCTGAAATCTATAACCATTTAAAAAAAGAGTTAGAGGCTCATTCGGATTCGGACAGAGCCAGGGCCATGCAAGCCTACATGAAAGGTTTGTTTGAGTATTATGGTATCAATGCTCCTTTACGAAAGGAATTGGTGAAATTACTGAAGAAAAAATATAACTTAAAAATGGATCAGCAACTGTGGGAATTGGTCCATCTGCTGTGGGCAGATCCGCATAGGGAATGTCAATATATTGCTTTGGATCTGATCACTCCGCTGGCCAAATATCTGACGCCGGACCATCTTCCTGCATTGGAAAAAATGATGATTACAAAGTCCTGGTGGGATACTGTAGATGGCATTGCTCCTGCTTTGGTTGGTTCCATTTTTCGTAATTTTCCTGAGCAAAGGGATACATACGTTTATAAATGGATGGACAGTGAAATCATATGGCTACAGCGGGCAGCTATAATATTTCAGCTAAAATACGGACGAAACACAGACTGGAACATGTTGTGCGAAGCCATACTAAAAAATGATACTTCAAAGGAATTTTTCGTAAGGAAAGGACAGGGATGGGCTCTGCGGCAATACAGTAAATACGAGCCATCACGCATTATGGCATTTATAGAGGCAAACCCACAGCTTTCAGGACTTACAAAAAGAGAAGCTTTGAGAAACATTACCGTACAGTAATGTATAACTTAATGATTTTTATGAAGGGGTTATATTTTGGATAATATCTGTGATGATAATAACCCAAATTTATTCCCTGGGTCAGGTGCCTGATTTTACTCCCATCTCCTGTATAGCAGCAAGACATTCCTTTACTGCAAGATACCAATGCGGAATTTCAAGATCAAAGGTTGTTTTTATCTTGTGTTTGGATAATACACTCCAATGCGGACGGCTGGCAGGAGTAGGGTAGTCTGATGTAGGAATGGCATGAACAACACAAGGTAGTACTTTCTCATTCATGATACGGTCTGCAATATCATACCAGGTCACGATGCCTTCATTGGCATAATTATAAGTATCGTCAAAGGCCGGTACAAGCTCGTCGTTATTCTCCACCTGTGTGATGATATCCAGTACTGCCTGAGCCAGGTGTCTTGCGTAAGTGGGGGCTCCATACTGATCATTGACTACATTAAGGGATGGTTTTTCTGAACCTAACCTAAGCATTGTCTTGACAAATTGTGACCAAATGAGGAAATAACCCATGATGTTCTAATTATCAGTGCCGGCACGCCGGATGCTCTGATGATTTGTTCTCCCTCCAGCTTAGACTGCGCATATACACCTTGGGGGTCTGTGGTGTCTTCCTCTCTGATTGGAAATCCGGTATAGGTATGGTAGACGTAATCTGAAGAAAAGTGAACTAATCTCGTTTCTGTATCCTGGATGGCGTTGGTTATATTCCTACAGGCTTCTGCATTGATAGCATAGCAGGCTTCTGCTTCAGATTCTGCTTTGTCTACTGCAGTGTACGCAGCACAGTTGATGATGTAATCATAGTGATGCTCGGCCAATAAATTTTTTAGTCTGTCAGCATCAGCAATATCCAACACCTGCCTGCTATAAAAGTCAAAATGAACAAATTCATAAGAAGCACTGATGAATCTGAATTCCTGACCAAGCTGACCATTGCTCCCTAAAATGGCAATTTTAAGTTTTTTGAAGGTTGTGGTTTGGTTCATAATCAGACAAAAGGCTTATGGTCTCCTAAGATTGGCAATACTTTATCTTTATCAGATACGACCATTTCAGCTCGAGGTAATATCCAGTTAATGCCCAATGCAGGATCATCAAACAAAGGCCACCTTCAGTACCTGGAGCATAATAATTGTCGCATTTATAAGCAAATATGGCAGTTTCTGACAGAACAGCGTACCCGTGAGCAAATCCGTGGGGTACAAAAAGTTGTTTTTGTTGATCTCATTCAGGATGACAGACAAGTGCTGTCCATATGTAATCGAACCCGGACGTACATCTACTATGATATCCAGTACTTCACCAGTGACACATCTGACGAGTTTGGATTGGGCATGTGGCTGAAGTTGATAATGTAGTCCTCTCAGGACTCCACGAGTGGATTTGGCTTCATTGTCCTGGACAAAAGTAATACCTTTTAATGGTTCGGGTAGTGTTGACGAATTAAAAGTTTCAACAAAATAACCTCGTTGGTCATGCCAAATTTTGGGTTCAAAAACCCACACTCCTTCAAAATTGGTCTTCATCCAAGACATAAAAAAAACTATTTTTCTCTGAAGTAAACACTGATAGAAACGCCGCAAAGGTTGAAATGCTTTCTGAGTTGGTTCTCCAGAAAATTTCGATAGCTGGGTTTCACATGGTCCGGATAGTTGCAGTAAAACACAAATGCCGGATAGTACAGCGGTAATTGAGTCACATATTTGATCTTTATATATTTACCTCGATGTGATGGAGGCGGATTTTTTTCGATGATGTCCAGCATAAGGTCATTTAACGCGGACGTTTTGACTTTTTGGATTCTATTTTCGTGTACCTGTAATGCTGTTTCAACTGTTTTAAATATCCTTTGTTTGTCCAGGACTGATGTGAAAAGGATGGGGACATCGTTAAATGGTGCTATCTTTTCCTTTAGATTTTTTTCAAAATCTCTGGCAGTATTGGTCTCTTTTTGGACCAAATCCCATTTATTCACAAGGATGACAAGGCCTTTTTTGCGTTTTTGGATCAAGCCCAGAATGCTTAAATCCTGAGATTCCAATCCTACAGTAGCATCCAGCATGAGCAAACATACATCTGCTTCCTCTATGGCTTTGATAGCACGAATAACGGAGTAAAACTCAAGGTCTTCGTGTACCTTCGCCTTTTTACGTATACCGGCAGTATCTATGAGATAAAACTTCTTGTCGTACTTGTTGTATAATGAGTATATGGCATCACGGGTAGTACCAGGTATGTCTGTTACTATATTTCTTTCTTCACCCATGAGCGCATTGGTCATAGATGATTTGCCGACATTGGGTTGACCAACAATGGCAATCTTGGGGATTTCATCATTGAGTTTGTCTGATTGGTCAGATATATTTTCGGGAAGCACATCTGCTACCATATCCAATAATTCTCCTGTACCTCCACCTGAAATAGAGGATATAAAGACGGTGTCTTCAAAACCCAGGCTCCAGAATTCATTTGCAAGCATTTGTCTCTGTGCATTATCTACTTTATTGACAGCAAGGATGACTTTTTTGGGATTTTTTCTAAGCATTCTGGCTATTTCTTCATCTAGATCCGTGATACCTGTAGTAACATCTACCAAAAAAACTATAATGGTAGCCTCATCCATAGCAATCTGGACCTGCCTTCTTATCTCTGCTTCAAAAACATCTGTAGAACCTTTTACAAAACCACCTGTGTCGACAACGGTAAAATTTTTGCCATTCCAGTCAGAAAAGCCATAAATACGGTCTCTTGTGACGCCACTGACGTTATCAATAATGGACTTGCGTTCACCTACAAGACGGTTAAAAAGTGTTGACTTACCTACATTTGGGCGGCCTACAATGGCTACAATTTGTGACATGTTTTTTTGTTCTCGCTGCAAAGGTATAAAAAATAATTGATACTCTGAAGCATGGGTGCCTCGAGTGTCGTTTTACTGTCAGCACTAGCAATACAAATATCATCCACGGATCGGTAATTGTTACAGTCATTTCGCATAGTTACTTGCTCATTGATGTATCTCGAATGATAGCAGCTGGCATACTATTTACTGATACGATTCAGGTAGTAAAGTGGGGGTATATATTTTTAATGGTCATTTTTATAACAATTGCGGTAAAAAAGCCTTTATTTTGTTGAAAATTTGACATCATGGGACTTAAGCCAGGGTTTTCAAAAACTCAGATTCATCCGAATACAATAAGGCAGATATTCTTTCTGGCGTTGCTGATTTTTATTGGATTGATCATCGTAAAAGAGCTTTATTTTATGGTGGGTGCTTTTTTTGGGGCAATCACGTTATATGTCATCCTCATGTATCCGCTCAAATATCTTGTGATCATCAAAGGATGGAAAGCACCATTGGCAGCTATTGTTTTAATGTTGTTATCCTTGGTCATAATGGTATTGCCGCTTATTTATATGACGACAGTGGCCGTAGAAAAAGTGACGCCGATTATAGAGAATCCAGCTATCATAAATGATGTTGTAAATCAGGTGCATCAATATTTATTTACCAATTTTCAGATAGACATTTTGAAGTCTGATAATGTACAGAAAATAAGCAATCAGATTCTTCCGTTTGCACAAAAGACCTTAGGGGGTACTTTTTCTGCATTAGGCAATATATTTCTCATGTACCTGGTTTTATACTTTTTGGTAGTAGAGACCAAAAAAGTTCAAAAATGGCTAAGACAGAATGTGCCTTTCAAAACCGCCAATGTAAAAAAGATAATCAATGAAATCACAAGCCTTGTGTATAGTAATGCTTTGGGAATTCCTATTGTGGCATTTATTCAGGGAATAGCAGGGATGTTAGGTTATTGGATTTTTGGTGTGGAAGAATTTATGCTCATGGGTATACTTACTGCTATCAGCTCTGTCATACCTTTGATTGGAACTCTGGCAATTTATCTGCCTCTGGCCATTTACCAATTTGTAGTTGTGAGTCCATGGCAGGGAATAGGTGTCGCTTTATGGGGTTTTATTGTCATTGGTGCAGTTGATAACATTGCACGATTTATGGTTCAGAAGAAGTTGGCGGATGTTCATCCTTTGATCACTTTATTGGGAGTCATCATGGGAATCAATCTTTTTGGCTTTATAGGTGTCATTTTTGGGCCTCTGATGTTGTCTGTTTTTTTTATTCTTGCTCGAATATATGTGGATGAATTTGGGAAAGTAGATGCCAATCGCCCTGACCAAATACAACCTATGGATGAATGATTGGCGAATGACTTAAATAAAAAGAGGGGATCATCATAGATATTCCCCTCTTTTTATTCAGGTCTCAAAGGATTATTTGCAGGATTCCTTAAGGGCTTTTAGCTCTTCAGCTGAGTTTAGAGTTACACTGGTTCCGTCTTCTAGTGTGACATTTATTGGGAATACCAATACAGGTCTGAACTTTTCACCAGGATGTGCTTTTTTATATGCTTTTACAGCATCATGCAAAGTTTTCAGGTCTTCCTTACTGTTAAGGGCAATGATAGTGCCATCAGGCAGTGAAACACTGTAAGGAAACGCTGGTTTGAAACAAAGTTTGGGTCTGTCATTATGACCTTGAGGCCCATGATTTCCTAAAAAATTCTTAGCGCATGCTATTCTGAGCTCTCTTTGAGCTGCCAGGTCTTCGATCATGATGACTTCACCGGTCTCATTCACTACAGAATAAGGAAATGCGATACTTGGTCTTGTCTTCACTTTAGGATTGTTCTCTCTCCATGTTTTAATTACTGTCTTCAGTGCTTCATAAGAATCAATGAGGTCAGATGCAGATCCATCAGGAAAATTCATGGTAATCGGAAATACTAGCTCGTAACAACCAAATCTTCCAAGATTGGCTCCCTCTTGTGTTCTAAAAACGGTCTCCTCTGCATAAGATTCGGCTTCCAATGCAGCGGCGCTGTCATCATTTTTACTGCATGATACTACAAACAATCCCATAAGAAGGATAAATAACCATTGAAATTTTAAAAAATTCGTGTTCATAATCATTAAATTTTAAAGTTTGAATAAAGTGTTTTACGATATTATAAGTAAGCGCCATTCGTTTTGTACTCTTTTAACTCCAATTATTTTTAAAATATTTTCATTGGCAGCAGAAAACATAAGAAATTTACTTTAACACTTTGTAGTATTCGGGAAACCCGTGTGGATGTCTTAAATGTTTCATAAAAAAATGGTGCACACAGACATATGTGTTGTTTTTAGCGTTATATTGTATGTTTTAGAGCTTTGTCACTAAATTTTTCGAATCAGTATGAACAATTTTATTTTTAAAAATATAATTTACTTTCTTATTCTCTTTTGTAGTACGGGTAGTATTGCGCAATCAGATTGGCATAAATTTACACCCCCGGGACAATTTTTTGAAGTCACTGTACCCGGTGAGATGAGAAATGGGGAGAAAAAGTACTGACTGATCTGGGAGCCATTCATCCTGTCACATGGTTGCACCAAAGTAAAGAAGGAGATCCTAATTATCTATATCTGGTATCATATGTAGATTACCCTGAAGGGACTTTTAGCAGAGACAGCACTGATCTTATCAATGAACTATTCGCTGTAAGCGTTGAGACTCAGGTAAAGGATTTGGGAGGTGAAATAGTGTACCAATCTGATTCACCCTATGGAATGTACCCCGGCATTATATACCGTGCTACTTATAATAAAAATGATGCAGTCATCAAAAGCCGGATGATACTGATGAACGACAGACTGTACATACTTCAGGTTTACACTATTTCATCAAAGAGTCTTAATCCTGAAATGAACAGGTTTCTTGAATCTTTTAAAGCCCGGCAATAATTTTATAGTATATCATAAAATCCGACCGAAAGTTTGTCAATATGTTAGATTTTTAGGATTTTAATCTCTACTCTTTGATTTTTCTGTCTGCCCTGTGCTGAAGTACTGTCAGTAAGCGGTTCGCGTTTACCATATCCTTTAAAAGATATTCGCTTTTTATCGATACCCCTTTCGTATAAAAATTCTGATACTTTTTTAGCTCTCGCGGTGGATAATTTGTCACAATATTCATGTGGTGGTATAGTATTGGTGTGACCTCCAATTTCTACTTCCACTGTCGGATGGGCATTTAAAAACTCATATACTTCTTCCAGAATATCAAAATTTTCCTGTGTGATAGACGAACTATCGGCGGCAAAATTCAACTCATTAATTCTGAGTTTTTGTCCCAATGTAATCTTGGACATATCCAAATCCGGAATGAATTTTTCCCTTTTGACATTGAATGTGGCCGTAGCCATACATCCATTTTTATCTTTGACGTTCAGACTGTATTGTCCTGATCGGGCACCGGTTAGATTTTGGGTAGTAAGACCATTTGACCAGGCAAAGCTATAGTTTCCGGCACCACCACCTACATTGACTATTACTGAACCGTCGGGTTTGTCAGGGTTTGTGACTCTGTTATTGGCCACAAGTTCGATGGTGATAGGGTCAGGTTCTGCAAGAGTGATAGATGCCAGTGCTGAATTCATGTTTTTGTCTGTGACGGTAACTACATAGTTGCCTGCAGGTAGACCGGATGCTGTAGTGCCGGTGGCACCATCGATACTCCATTGATAAGTATATGGTCGGTTGCCACCGGAAGTACTGACCCTGATACTACCATTGTTGCTACCTGTACATTTGATATTACTTTCTATGATCAGGATTGCATTGATTTGCTCAGCAGCGATATCTCCAAAGAGTAAATTGTAAAAACCAGCTCCATCAGTACCTATCCAAATGTTGTCATTTTTGTCACAACCCAAACTTAAGGCTGCCTTACTTAAAGTAGCGGCATCTGCTGAATAATTTTCTATTTTCTCCTTGTACGGGTCATATCTGACGAGGATGTCCGAAGCAATGTAAATACGACCTTTGGAATCTATTACGAATTTATTGATCTTCCCCTTAAATTGTGAAGGGTCCAGTTTGACAGGGAATAATCTGTTATACTTATTGATTAAGAACATATCTTTATCACTTATGATCCACTGACCTTCATTGTTTTCGCAGGTGGCCAGCATTTTGATTTTTTTATCCTGGATTTCCCATTTATCTCCATCTATTCGGAGGTATCCATTATCTGTACCAACCCAGAGTATTCGACTTTTGTCAGCATGCACAAAATTGATGATATTACTGACCAACTTGGAGTTTTCATTGTCATAGGCTTTAAACTTATTTGTGGTCACATTAAACTGATACAAACCATTATTTGTGCCTATCCATAGATTACCTTCCAGATAGGCAATATCTGAAATGATCACCCCATCATCTGGTAATGAATAGCTGTTTTTGGATTTGAAATTATACACTGCTGAATTGGATGCCGCCCAAATATTATCTTTGCTGTCAGATGTTACATCTTTAATTTCGGTATTAGGAAAATAGACGTTATACTTACTTCCGTCCCCATTTGTTTCTATGAGACCTTTGGATGAGGCCAGCCAGATTACATTTTTGTCATCGATAAATGTACTATTCACACGGGCATCAGTGCTAACTTTATTAAACCTGGCAATAGCGACCTCAGAAGAATCCGTCTGGGCAAAACCACTATATCCTTTGGATACAAACAAAATAAAAAAATATAAGTATAATCTGGTTTTCATTTTATTGACTTTGTGATGAATATGTAAAACATGTAATTGAGCGTAATTATTTTATAAAAAAAGACGAGATGGATCATATTTTCTCTAGATTTCCTTGATCAGATATACATAACTAGGGAAGTGGTCACTATACCCGGATTGATAAGCGTCGCCTGAAAATGTTCTGAAAGGGTAACCCTTATACTGTCCGGTGGGCTGCACCAGAAAAGCTTTATTGAAAATATTGGCTTTAAAGTAGTGATATCCTTCAGATTTTTTATCAGTCACCCCTTTAGTCATAATTATCTGGTCGAATAAACTCCACGCATCTCTGTAAGCATTGGATCCTTGTCCACGCCTGAACATATCTTCATATGGATTAAACATGCCTGTCTTGGGTACCTCTTTAATATTACTTACTGCCCTGAGATAAGATTTTATGCTTTCGTCAGTGGGGTCATCATTCAGGTCGCCCATCACAAAAACCTTCGAAGAAATGTTTACCTCCAACAAGGAATCTATCACACCTCTACATAGCTTTGCTCCACTATTGCGATGTTGTACAGTGATAGGTCCACCGCCCCTGGATGGCCAGTGATTGACAAGTACGTGGACGGTATCCATATCCAATAAGCCTTTGACATACAATACATCCCTTGTGTTGCGGCGTATTCCCTCATCAAAAATCATCAACGGTATGGCCCGATGGCTGATAGGGGTAAAATGTTTCGGGTTGTAAAGTAAGCCTACGTCTACGCCTCTTCCATCAGGAGAATTAAAGTGAATGATCTGATAGTTCCTGTCAGCTATAGAGGGTTGAAGGACAAGATCTTCCAGTACTTTACGGTTTTCTATTTCGGAAACCCCAAGAATAGATAAGCCTTGCTTCGCATCCTGTATACCTATCTGTGAGATGACATAAGCCATATTGGTGAGTTTTTCTTTATAGCGCTCCTCTGTCCAGGCTCTGGCTCCCGAAGGTAAAAATTCTTCATCATTGATCAGTGTATCATCAACGGTGTCAAATAAATTTTCGAGGTTATAAAAACCTACACTCAATATTTTGTATTGCTTTTTATTGTTTTGTGCGCTTAGATTGGCATTGATCAACAATACTGTACTTAATACAAGACAAACCCAGCTTTTTTGTATTTGGTGCATAATATGATTTATTATCTGCAAAGATATGTGTAAGGTCTATACATTTACAGAATGTGAAGAAAATATATTTATAAATATAAAAAATTAATAATAGTATGTATCTTTACATCCTCATTTCAATAAGACCACCTGATGATAAGACGAGATAAATTTAGCATGGTTGTTGTTTTTTTGTTTTTTAATGTAATTTTAACAAATGCACAGGATATAAAAGGCAAACTACGAGACAATACTACAAAACAAGAGCAAGCTGCTATTCAGCTAACCTTAAAAGGTAAAGATGTTCAAGTATATACCAATGCGGCAGGAAATTTTATTTTTAAAGATGTTTCTCCCGGAAAATATATTATCTCGGCTACTTACGGCCTGTCAGTAGTGGACATCAGTAATGTAGAAATCGAATCCTCAGACGTAAATTTGGGAGACATTTATGTAGATGTACCCGTCACATCTTCCACTTCAAATGACATAGCCATTCTGGATATTTCTGAATTGGCAGGTATAGAAAATGAAAATGATAACTTTTCCAGTGCATTGGGCGCAGGTAGGGATCAGTTTGTCAATTCGGCAGCTTATAATCTAAGTTCAGGTAGGTTTAGACCTCGGGGTTATTTTAATGAAGACTCAGAAATGCTTATGAATGGTATGCTCATGAATGATCAGGATGACGGGAGAGTACAGTGGAATGAGTGGAGTGGACTTAATGATGTCTTGCGAAATCAGACTCAGGTTCTGAATCTTCAGTCCAACGATTACACTTTCGGCGGTATTGGAGGGGCGACTTTTGTAGACCTTAGAGCAGCTAGTCAGCGGGAAGGTACCAAAGCTGTCTATTCTCTTTCCAACAGATCTTATCAACACCGCCTGATGATCACTCACAGTACCGGACTAATGAAAAATGGCTGGGCTTTCAGTGGCTCCTTATCACACAGGTATGGAACCCAGGGATACATAAAAGGTACTTATTTTCAGGGCACCAGTTTTTTTGCATCTGTGGACAGAAAAATCAACGAAAATCATACCTTGAATCTGGTAGTATTGGGAGCTCCCATGAGGAGAGGCAGGTCTACTGGAAGCATACAGGAAATGAATGATCTCTCCGGATCCAATTTTTACAATGGTAACTGGGGATTTCAGAATGGAGAAATCAGAAACTCCAGAGAGTATCGTATCAATCAACCAATAGCGATGCTCAGACATGATTGGAAAATATCTCATAGAACAAATCTATTGACCAATATCGGAGTACAATGGGGGACATTTGCTTCCACTCGGATCAATCAATACAATTCACCAGACCCAAGACCGGACTACTACAGGAGGTTGCCAAGTTATGCCACGGATCCGTTTGTCAAGGAGTTGCTGACCAACTACCTGAAAGCAGATGAAAGCAACAGGCAAGTAGACTGGCAAAACCTTTACAGTGCCAATGCCACTAATATTCAGACCATATATGATGTAGATGGTATCCCTGGTAATAACATTACCGGCAAGATGGCAGCCTACATGGTAGAAGAGGAACATTCAGATAATCAGAAGTTTAATTTTAATACTGTTTTAAATTCAGTGCTTACAGACCGCCTGAGTATAGTAAGTGGATTACAGTATCTGAAGGAAAATGTACACTTTTACCGTCAGATGGATGATTTGCTGGGAGCAGACTTTTTTGTGGACTACAATAATTTTGCGATAAGAGATTTTCCTAACAATCCTGATATTCTCCAGTTTGACCTTAACAGGCCTAACAGGCTCATCAAAAAAGGAGATGTTTTCGGACATGATTACAATATAAATACTTCAAGGGCTTCATTGTGGAGTCAGGCGATATTTAAAACAGGTAAAGTAGATTATTTCGCAGCCATTAATCTCGTAAATCAGTCTTTTTATAGGGAAGGATTTACTAAAACGGGCCTCTTCCCGGATAACTCACTTGGTAAGTCTGAAGCCCAAAACTTCCTGAATTATGGTGTGAAAGGAGGTATTACTTATAAAATTAATGGTCGTAACTATCTGGTTGCTAATGGTTCTTATCGTACAAGGGCACCATTTGCTAATGAAGTTTACGTCTCTCCTCGTAACAGGGATCAGGTTGTTAAAAATCTGACAAGCGAAAAAATTACTGCAGCCGAATTGTCTTACCTTATCCGATATACTAAAATTAAGGGCCGCATCTCCGGGTTTTTCTCTGAGTTCAAAGATAAGCTGAACAACGATGTGTACTATCATGAAGAATTTCAGACCTTTGTCAATTATATACAAACCGGTATCAACAGACGCCATTTAGGAGTAGAGCTTGGACTCGAGTACAATCTGAATGCAAGAATTTCTATGACGGCAGCTGGATCGATAGGACAGTATATATTTACAAGTCGACCGGTTGCTACTATTTCCAGGGACAACAGTGCAGAAGATTTTGTGCAGGGACGCACCATTTATATCAACAACTATTATGTGCCTGGTATGCCTCAGCAAGCCGGAACAGTAGGTATCAGATACAATAGTCCCAAATACTGGTTTGTAAATATGAATGTCAACGGTTTTGCTAAAAATTATCTTAGTTTTAACCCTGACAGAAGAACAGCGGAGGCAGTTAGTGGTATCAATGCCACCGAACAAAGCGAATTGTATCAGTCTATCATTGCTGAAGAAAAACTTCCGGATGCCATTACAGTGGATATTTTTTGCGGTAAATCTTTCAGATTTAAGGACAGGAGTACACTGGCTTTCAACCTGAGTGTTGCTAATGTACTCAATAACCGGAACTTTAAAACAGGAGGCTTCGAACAGCTGAGATTCGATACAGATACCCGTGATGTCAATAAATTTCCACCAAGATATTTTTATGCTTTTGGCACCAATTTCAGTTTGAACGTAAGTTACATTTTCCCAAGATAAATTTCATCATTCACAAAATAAAATAAAAAATGAGATCTTTGATAATAAGGAGTCTTTTTCTGATTACCGGCTTTTGTGCTGTCATTACTATTACAGGATGTTTAAAGGGTGAGTTTGATGCTCCACCCACGGGTTTTCCTGAGATTACCAGCGATAAAATTTTGACTTTTGATAAACTTTTTGAAAAGCTCAAAACAACATCAGTCACCCCTATCCTGGAAGAAAAATATCTGGAAGCACTTGTCGTAGCTGATGACAAATCAGGTAATTTTTATAAAAACCTGATTATTAAGGATATCAATGGCGAATTGGGGCTTTCAGTGAGCATAGATGATTATAACCTGAATGCCAACTATCCGGTAGGGCAAAAGATTTATATATTCCTTAAAGATCTAACGATAGGGTATTATGAAGGTTTACCTACATTAGGTATCAAAGAAGGAACGACCGTAGGCCGTATACCGGCTGGGATTTATAAGTCTATGATTTTTAAGGGACAAAGCGGTTTGCCGGTTACACCATTGAAAGTCAATATTTCAGACCTGAATTCCAAACATTTTAATAGACTGATCGAACTCGAAGGAATGCAGTTTAAAACAGCTACAGCAAGTACTACTTTTGCTGACCCTAATCCTGCAGATCCTCAATCTGTCAATCACACCCTGGTAAATTGTGCCAATAAGGAAATAGTACTGAGAAACAGTGGTTTTGCGGACTTTGCTGGCCTGGTAGTTCCTTCCGGCAATGGTAATATTGTCTGTGTTTACAGTTACTATAGAAATGCCGCACAGCTGTTCATCAGAGATACAACTGATATTAAATTTAAAGCTGCTCGCTGCGGTGGAGGCGGACCCACCGGTTCACAGGTGAGTATACAGAATTTGAGAGCACAATATACCGGAACTGCACAGACACTGACGTCCAATTTTGTGAAAGGAATAGTCATTTCTGATAGTTCCAATAAAAACATCAATGGACAGAACATGGTGGTTCAGGATGGTGAATATGGTATATTGCTAAGATTCAAGTCTGCCATCAATGTACCTCTTGGTTCTGAAGTGAAAGTTGGCCTGACAGGTGGTGAGCTTTCTGAATACAATAAATTACTTCAGGTTCAAAATCTTGAGAATTCATCGGTAGAGTTGGTGTCATCCAACAATATAATAACTCCAAAAGTACTAACAGTGTCGCAAATAGATATTGCAAAACATGAATCGACGCTCATAAAAGTAGAAAATGCCACCCTCACAGGAGGAAGTAAGTTTGCAGATAAATTGAAAGTAAAAGATGCTAGTGGTGAAATAGATTTATTTACATTAACGGCTGCTACATTTTCAGGCACTGCTATACCTACGGGCACAGTGACTGTGGTGGCCATAGTTTCTGAATTCACTTCAGGCAAACAATTAACCATCAGGAATGCCGGTGATGTAACTGGTGGCGGACCATGTGATACTTCTGTAACAACAGCAGATTGTGATGGCGATGGTGTAGCCAATGGTCAGGACTGTTCACCGTCCAATGCAGCCATTTATCCTGGAGGCTCATGTGATGATGGAAATGAAGCCACCGTAAATGACCAGTATGATACCCAGTGTGTATGTAAAGGAAGTGCTCCGGGAGCTGGTATCAATGAGAATTTCAGCAGTCAGATGAATAACGTAGATATAACCTTACAAGGATGGGCCAATGTAGCAGTGAAAGGGAATAGAAAATGGCAAGGCAAACTTTTCAGTGGTAATACCTATGCTCAGGCCACTGCTTTTGGTACTACAGCACCTGCCGAAATGGAGACATGGCTTATCAGCCCTGTTGTAAATACTGCCACGGCTTCTATGCTTTCATTTGAGAGTGCAAAAGCATTTTGGGTGCACGATGGTCTGTCAGTTTGGGTAACCAGTAACTATACTGGAGATCCTGCCACCACCAGCTGGACTAAGTTGACAGCCAAAGTTGCTGTAACAACCGATCCTGACAATACATTCATCCCTTCTGGCAATATTGATCTCAAATCATATGGAGCCAATGTCAGAGTTGGTTTTAAGTATGAAGGTACACAGGCACTGAACACATCGACTTATCGTATTGATAATGTTAAAGTGAACTAAGCAATTTGTTTCATTCTGGTGTAAATTTACTGTCTGTTATATTATAGCACCACTTGATTCGTAGCACAAAGGTTAATCATAAAACCTGAACTCTTCAGCATCGAACATACCCATATCACTGATTTTGATCTTTGGGATGACAAGCAGTGCCATGAAAGACAATGTCATATATGGAGCATGTAATTTGCATCCACATGACTTGACAAATTCTGAAATCTGACTGTAACTGAGTCCGATTTCATCTGCGGATCTATCGCTCATCAAACCGGCAATAGGCAAGGATATTTGTTTTTCGTTATCATGAGTGACAGCTGAGAGTCCTCCTTTGGATGCTATCAGCATATTGATAGCACGGCAGATGAGTTCGTCATTGTCACCTACTGCTATGATATTGTGTGAGTCATGTGCCACAGTAGATGCAATGGCACACCCTTTGAGCCCAAAATGACGAATGAAACCTAAAGCCGGAGGAGCATCAGCAGCATATCGGTTTACTACACATATTTTTAGCACATCGCAGGTTGGGTCCGATAAAACATATCCATCTTCTGTGGGTAGACTTGCCCAGGACTTTTCAGTAATCAGTGAGCCATCAATAGCATCTATCACTGGAAAGGCACTACCGCGATCACTAATCTGTAATGCATCGGGAGTGATTTGTTTTTCTCTTCTAAAGTGATTAATGAGGGTTCCCTTACGTTCTTGTAGTAGAGATTTTCCTTTTTGGAAGTATGGATGACCATTGATAAAAGTATGGGTAATATTCCAGTCTTTTGTGTCATTGATGATGATAAAATCTGCATTATCTCCCGGTCTGAGAGTGCCTACCGGCAATTGGTAATGCTGTACAGGATTAATACATGCTATCTGCAAAATGTCAAATAAATCATACCCGAGTGATAAAGCTCTTTTAACCAGCAGATTTATATGACCAATGATAAGGTCATCCGGGTGTTTATCATCACTGCATAGCATTACTTGCTCCGGATGGCTTTGTATTAATGTATGAAGCGCTTCGAAATTTTTAGCTGCAGATCCTTCTCTGATAATGATTTTCATGCCATACTTGAGTTTGTTCAGTGCTTCTGCCAGTGTGTAACACTCATGGTCTGTGGTGATACCACGAGAGATGTATCTGGCAGCGGCGTCTCCCATCAGTCCGGGTGCGTGACCATCTACCGGTTTATTGTGCTTTTTAGCGCTGTTGATTTTAGCAAGTACTGACGGATCATCATTCAACACACCGGGGTAATTCATCATTTCTGAGAGATACCATATATCATCAGATGCCATAAGTGCCTCCACATCCTCAGGACCCAGGACAGCACCTGCGTGTTCGAATGAGGTAGCAGGCACACAGGATGGTGCACCAAAAAAGAACTTCAATCCTGCATTTGCAGCATTTTCTATCATAAACCTTACTCCTTCCATGCCACAAACATTGGCGATTTCGTGGGGATCAGAGACAGTGGCAACAGTGCCATGACCCAGGGCAATTTTGGCAAACTCATATGGAGTGACCATAGAACTCTCAATGTGAATATGAGCATCAATGAAACCAGGTAAAATAAACTGGTCTTCAACATCGTCTTTGGGTACTACGGATAAAATCTTGCCATCTTGTATGTTGATTTCTCCTTTGTAAATTTTTCTTTGATAAATATCAATAATATGTCCTTGTACTGATGTTAGATTTTCCATTTTAATAAATATTTTTGGTCAAGTTAATAAAAAAAGTGTCCCTGAAAAAATCAGAAACACTTTTCCTGGTTTATAATTTATAAAAGTACATCAGGCATGCTCATGCCCTCCCGGATGCACATGACCATGATCCAATTCAGAGGCAGTGGCTGGTCTGACGTCTAAAATTTCTCCTTTAAAATGCAGTGTGCGTCCTGACATTGGGTGATTAAAATCTACAATAATCGAGTCGATTTTCGGCTCAGCAACTACACCCCTGAAAGTCCTTCCATCATGATCATGCATGGTGAGCGGAGCTCCTGTTAATAATTTACTTCTGTCTACATTTCCAGATTCATCCTGAAAACTAGAAATAGGAATTTCTACGACAGCTTGATCTTCATACAGCCCATAGGCATCTTCAGGTTCGAGGGTAAAGGCAAATGTATCGCCTGGTGTTTTACTTTCAATATTTTCCTCAAATGAAGGCAACATCATGCCCACTCCAAAAATAAATTCTAATGGCTCTCCTGAATAAGTTTCCTCAATTAGTTCGCCCTCACCGGTATCTTCAGTGAGTGTGTAATGTAATGACACTACATGGTTTTGTTGAATATTCATTATTTCTTTTTTAATACTAGGACAAAGGTACAAGTATTCTCTTTATAAATATGAGATTCCAATCATAAATAATTCGGTTGGCATGATATTTGGCAGTGCGCTTGATTTTGGGACTCCACCTTGTTATCACTCCATTTCTTTCAGCTGCATGTAAACTTCCCTCACCGGCAAACCCATGACATTGGAATAACTTCCCTCTATATTACAAACTTTACAAAGACCAATCCAATCCTGAATTCCATAGGCTCCTGCTTTATCATATGGTTTGTGGATTTCCATGTAGTAACGCATTTCATCAAGAGACATCTCATCAAAGGTGACTTTTGTAATGACTGTAAAGGTTTTTTGCTGCTTTTGTGTTTCTAGACATACGCCGGTAGCAACCATATGGGTTTTGCCTGAAAGTGAAGCTAAAATCCTGATTCCATCATCAAAATTTTCCGGCTTGTTAAAAATCTTGTTGTCCAGTATCACTACACTATCAGCGGTAACGAGTATTTCATCCTCCGAAAGGGTAGGTCTTAGAGCCAGTGCCTTTCTTTTTGCAAGGTGTGCAGCTACATCCAAGACAGGCATGTCAGGACTAAAACTTTCATCTACGTCTTGTACCCTCACCTCAAATGTAAACCCTGCTTCTGAAAGCAATTGGGTCCTTCGGGGTGATTTGGAGCCTAAAACCAGCTTTTTGTTTTTTAATATATTCATCTTGATTTAAAAATTGGTCGAAATCATCACTATACTTGCTAATCCTGCTACCATTATCCACTTAAGGATACTGCTGACTTTGGTTATATCACGCTTTTGAGTCGTTTTGGTTAATATCTGAATGATAATGATCAATGGTCCTGCCACCAACAACAAAAGAAATACGGCAGTCCTGAAGTCAATTTTAACATCAGTGATCAATATCCATAAAAACAGGATGGATATAGTTATGCCTGTAAGTAAAATTGCTATATTTTTAGCTTTTCGCACTCCATACTTTATAGGAAAAGTAAGGTGACCGGCCATTTTATCGCCTTCTATGTCTTCTATATCTTTGACGATTTCTCTCACCATATTGACCAAAAAAGAAAAAATCATGTATGCAATAAAAATGACGATGACAGAGTGTTTATTCGTTAAGTCCTTTTCATACATCACAGTATTCCTTTCTGCAAAAAAATAAGATTCCCGGCACCAATGCCACAAATAAGCTTACGATGATATTTCCGGTTAACACAGATCCTTTCCATTTGCTTGAATAAAGATACAAGAGACCACACGCAATAGGGTATATTAATACCAAAGGGAGATTGCCTATTCTTAATGCAATGTACAATGCCAGAAAAAAACCTGACACAAGGATAAACATATAATATATATTAGCTTTCGTAAGTGCGATCGGATAAGGAATATATGTTTTAGAAGGTTTATTGGTCATATCTGCTTTGAAGTCCAGTATATCATTGATGATGTAGCCTCCTGCCGCAATCAATACTGTATCTAATACCAGCAAACTAAAAAGATGGGAATTTAGTGCAGGTGTCGACAATAATGGAACAATGATAAAGTAGTATAAAATCCACTGCGAAACAGCAACAATAAAAAGATTTTTAGGTCTAATTATTAAAAAATAAGCCCGAAAGATGGTCAGTAGTTCCATTTGCCCTGAAGCCTCATCACTTTTTCGATGATCTCTCTGACACATCCTTGTCCACCTTTTTTAGATGAAATGTACATTGCTTTTTGCAGGTTATCAGTAGCTCCATCAGATGGACAGGCAGAAACGCCTACTTTGTCATAGAGAGGCAAGTCAGGTATATCGTCACCCATATAAAGTATTTCTGCATCAGTAAGTTTGAGAGCTGATTTGTAATCATTAAGAGCGGTTTCTTTTTCTTTGAGCTTGTCATAAATGTATGGCACACCCAATGTTTCGAATCTCTTTCTGACACCTTCAGAGTACCCTTTTGTAATAATAGCGACATTATATCCTGCTTCCATAGCCAATTTAACGACTTGACCGTCCCGTGTATTCATAGTCCTTACGAGATCGCCATTTTCCAGGACTAGCACCTCACTATTGGTAAAAACACCATCCACATCGAAAACAAATGTGGTAATATGAAGTAGTAAATTATGATCCATCATATAATTGTGGTAGAATATCTGTTGTGTTGTAACCAGGGAATCATTGGTTGTCTCTCCATTCGTACACCCATTTAGCTTGTATTTGTTCGAGATGTCCTTCATTACACTCTTCGCGGCTTCCAATGAAATTTGGAATTTCCAGAACCCATTCAAGGAGTTCAGTAAAACGAATCCTGTATATTTTCCCTTCATTAAAATCATCACCAAACCTATCGTATAGTTTCATACCTATATCTTCGTGATCAGACCAGGTAATAGGTAGGTTATCAATATCTTCAAATGCCATTTACTATTTTTTTATTGTAACGGCTGCAAAGGTAAGGTTTTTGTGTGGCAATGGCATCACAACTGCAGGATTAAATATTTTGTGATTTAGAAGCAAAAAAATAGATTTTAAAGGCAAAAATTGACAAATAAAACTTCGTTCAGAAATTAAAATGAAACTGTAGATGTTTTTTTTGATTTTTTTTGAAATAAAGTTTTTTTATATTTGAGAAAGATTTACCTTTGCATCGCTTTTGGAAAAAGATCCATTTGCATTTTAGAATTTTGACATAAAAAATAGCATGCCAGTGTAGCTCAGTTGGCCAGAGCAGCTGATTTGTAATCAGCGGGTCGGGGGTTCGAATCCCTCCACTGGCTCTAGAGAGAGACGGGGATGCGCCGAAGTTGGAGAGTCGGGACAGACTGTAAATCTGTTGTCTTATGGCTGAATAGGTTCGAATCCTATCATCCCCACATCAGCTCTTTTATAGTATGTTATGAAAAGCGGAAGTAGCTCAGTTGGTAGAGCATCAGCCTTCCAAGCTGAGGGTAGCGAGTTCGAGTCTCGTCTTCCGCTCCAAAATTTTAAATCACCCGGAATTAAAGTTCAGAAAATTTTAACTGATGGCTAAATCAACATTTGTAAGAACCAAACCACACGTAAATATCGGAACGATTGGTCACGTTGACCACGGTAAGACAACGCTTACTGCCGCAATCACTTACGTGCTTTCTGAGAAAGGTTTCGCTGAGAAGAAGGATTATGATTCTATCGACGCCGCTCCGGAAGAAAAAGAAAGAGGTATCACTATCAACACAGCGCACGTAGAGTATGAAACTGAAAACAGACACTATGCTCACGTAGATTGTCCTGGTCACGCCGATTATGTGAAAAACATGGTTACTGGTGCTGCTCAAATGGACGGTGCTATCCTGGTGTGTGCTGCTACTGACGGACCTATGCCACAAACAAGAGAACACATTCTGCTTGCAAGACAGGTTGGAGTTCCTAAAGTGGTCGTATTCATGAATAAAGTTGACCTGGTAGATGACCCGGAAATGCTTGAACTTGTCGAAATGGAATTAAGAGAACTTTTGAGCTCTTACCAGTTTGACGGTGACAACGCTGCGATCATTCAGGGATCAGCTTTGAAAGCTCTTGAAGGAGATCCTGCTGCAAAACAAAAGATCCTTGATCTTATGGCTGCAGTAGATGAGCAGATTCCTGAGCCTATCAGAGATGTAGATAAGCCTTTCCTTATGCCTATCGAAGACGTATTCTCTATCACTGGTAGAGGTACTGTTGCTACAGGTAGAATAGAAAGAGGTGTTATCAATACAGGAGATCCTGTAGAAATTATCGGTATGATGAAGGTTGGTGACAAGCCACTTACATCTACAGTAACGGGTGTTGAGATGTTCAGAAAAATCCTTGAAAGAGGAGAAGCTGGAGATAATGCAGGTATCCTTTTGAGAGGTATTGAAAAAGATGCTATCAGAAGAGGTATGGTTATTATCAAACCAGGTTCTGTTAAACCTCACGCTCACTTTAAGTGCGAAATCTATGTTCTTGGAAAAGACGAAGGAGGAAGACACACACCATTCTTCAACGGTTACAGACCTCAGTTCTATTTCAGAACAACTGACGTTACTGGAGATGTTCAGCTTCCAGCTGGTATCGAGATGGTAATGCCAGGAGATAACGTTTCTCTTGAAGTTAAATTGTTAAGCCCTATTGCAATGGAGAAAGGACTTCGTTTTGCAATCAGAGAAGGTGGTAGAACTGTAGGAGCAGGTCAGGTAACTGAGATTATTTCTTAATCAACAGTTTTTATCATCATATAAAAATCGAAAAATTAAGTACTCTTTAAGAGTACTTAATTTTTCATTTTGTGAAAAAGTGTTTTCACAAATATTTAGGGGAGTAGCTCAATTGGTAGAGTGGCGGTCTCCAAAACCGTAGGTCGCAGGTTCGAGCCCTGTCTCCCCTGCAAATTTTAATTAATGAGCTTCTGCTTAAGCAGGGCATAAAAAGTTTAATGATGGAGAATATCCGACTATATCTCAGGGAGAGTTATGACGAGTTGATCAATCATGTCACTTGGCCAACATGGGCTGAATTGTTCAGCAGTGCCAGATTGGTAGTCGTATCGACTATTATTATTTCATTGGTAATCTTTCTTTTTGATTTTATTGCAAATAATGCATTAAAGTTTATTTACGAACTTTAATTTATTATAAACAGCATTTACAATGTCAGAAGAAAAAAAGTGGTATTCTTTAAGAGTCGTCAGCGGCAAGGAAAAAAGCATCAAAGAAAGAATTGAGCTTGAAATCCAGCGTAATAAGTGGGAAGAAGTGGTTACCCAGGTTTTGGTTCCATCTGAAAAAGTATATAAAATCAGAAATGGTAAAAAGGTTATTCTCGAAAGAAATATCCTGCCGGGTTACATACTTGTAGAGGCATTACCAGCTAAATTTTCAGGAGAAATAGTGCAAACCATTTCTAATGTCGCTAATGTGATACATTTTCTGGGAAAAAATCATCCAATTCCTATGAGTCAGGTGGAAGCCAATCGAATGCTTGGTAAAGTGGATGACTCTCAGGAAGTAACTGCAGCAATGATTGAACCATTCCTTGTAGGAGAGACGGTGAAAATTATAGATGGTCCTTTTAATGATTTTGTCGGCGATGTCAAAGAAGTCAACGAAGATAAAAAGAAACTGAAGGTTATTGTAAAGATTTTTGGTAGAGGTACCGAAGTAGAGTTGAATTACATGCAGGTAGAAAAACAATCATAAAAAAAAATTGGCTTTAGATCAATATTGATGCTTCCCTAAAGTCGATGTATTATTTTAATAAACCAGACAAATAAAATGGCAAAAGAAATTCAAACATATGTAAAGCTTCAGGTCAAAGGTGGTATGGCAAACCCTGCTCCACCAGTAGGACCTGCTTTGGGTTCCAAGGGCTTGAATATAATGGAATTCTGTAAAAGATTTAATGCAGAGACTCAGGATGCTATGGGTAAAGTTTTACCCGTACTCATTACTGTATACAAAGATAAATCTTTTGATTTCGTTATCAAAACTCCGCCGGCAGCTGCTCAATTAATGGAGCTTGTAAAGCTAAAAAGCGGTTCTGCTCAGCCCAACAGAAATAAGATAGGTTCTGTTTCATGGGATCAGGTTAGAGGAATTGCAGAAAACAAGATGAAAGACTTAAATGCTTTCACAGTAGAATCTGCAATGAAAATGGTGGCCGGTACTGCAAGAAGTATGGGTATTACCGTTTCAGGAGATGCACCGTGGGCAACCGCGTCAGCAGCAATTGAAGAAGAGAATTAATTATTTTTAATCGGTAAGGGAGTCAGTTGAATAAACTGACGATTGTACCTTAAATCATTTATTTATGGCAAAAGTTAGTAAAAAAAGACAGGCAGTCAATGCCAAAGTTGATTCAAGCAAACTTTACACTCTAAGAGATGCCGTTGCCCTGGTAAAAGAAGTCAACACCACAAAATTTGACGCATCTGTAGATGTACACGTCAGATTAGGCGTGGATCCCAGAAAGGCAGATCAGGCTATCAGAGGTACAGTATCACTTCCTCACGGTACAGGTAAAGTAAAGAGAGTTTTAGTATTATGTACACCTGACAAAGAAGCAGAAGCAAAAGCTGCAGGTGCCGACCATGTAGGTTTGGATGAGTATATCACCAAAATCAGTCAGGGCTGGACAGATGTGGATGTTATCATTGCAATGCCTAGTGTAATGGCGAAAGTTGGTCAGATAGGTAGAATTTTAGGCCCACGTGGTTTAATGCCAAACCCTAAGACAGGTACGGTCACACTAAATGTTGGCGCTGCTGTAGAAGAAGTAAAGGCAGGTAAAATTTCATTCAGAGTAGACAAATATGGTATCATTCATTCACCTGTAGGTCGGGTATCTTTTACACCGGAAAAACTTGCTGAAAATGCTATCGAGTTGATTTCTACTTTGGAGAAAATGAAACCTTCGACAGCAAAAGGTACCTATATGAAGTCAATCAGTATCGCAAGTACGATGAGTCCGGGTATTTCAGTAGATACTAAATCCATTAAATAAACCATACAAATAAAAAGAAATGACACGTACAGATAAAGGTTTATTAATCCAGGAACTAAAAGAGAAGTTTGAAAACTCATCTTACTTCTATGTTACAGACGCGTCTTCGTTGACAGTCGCTAAAATCAATCAGCTAAGACGTACTTGCTTTGATAAAGGCGTGGAAATAAAGACAGTAAAGAATACACTTGCGATCAAAGCAATGGATGACCACGCTGAAAGTAAAAACTTTAAGGCGATTTTCGGTGCATTTAAAGGACAAAGCACAGTTTTGTTTTCATCAGACGGTAAACTGCCTGCATCTATTATCAAGGAATTCAGAGGAAAAGATCAAAAGCCTGTATTAAAAGCAGCTTATATCGATTCAGATGTATTCTTCGGTGATGATCAGTTAGATATCCTGATGAAACTTAAGACTAAAAATGAATTGGTGGGTGATGTTATTTTCATGTTACAATCACCGGCTCAAAATGTTATCAGTGCTCTAAAATCAGGTGGTGCTACTATCGCCGGAGTACTTAAGACTCTTGAAGAAAGAGGATAAAAAAGGAATTTCTCAAACGTGAGATACTAAAATGTTACGTTATCGCTTCCAACCTTAACGCATTATTTTTTAATTTTAAAATTTATAAAACCATTATATCATGGCAGATTTAAAAGCATTCGCAGAGCAATTAGTAAACTTGACTGTTAAAGAAGTAAGTGAACTAGCTCAGATATTGAAAGATGAGTACGGTATCGAACCAGCTGCAGCAGCTGTTGCAGTAGCAGCACCGGCAGCAGGTGGAGGAGCAGCAGAAGCTCCTGCTGAAAAAACAGAGTTTGATGTACATTTGACATCAGCTGGTGCTAATAAACTTTCAATCGTGAAAGAAGTTAAAACACTTCTTAACCTTGGATTGAAAGAAGCAAAAGACCTAGTAGATGCAGCACCGTCATTATTGAAAGCTGGTGCATCAAAAGCAGAAGCTGAGTCAATCAAAGCAACTCTTGAAGGAGCTGGTGCTTCAGTTGATCTTAAATAATTTGACATTAGTCTCAAGGACTTAATTTCAGAAGTTAAGTCTGAAAAACAATGATATCTGGCTTAACCGACCACTAGGTTGGTTAAGCCTATTGTCATTAAAGTATTTTTATATGAACAATTCGTGGCGTTTTGTTCTTTATTTAACGAATTACGCTAAACAAATAACAAAAGTATGACATCAAACGGAGTCGCAACCGCAGCCGGAAATAATAGGGTCAACTTCGGCAAAATAAAATTAGCTAACCAATATCCTGACTTACTCGAGATTCAAATAAAATCTTTTCAGGAATTTTTTCAGTTGGAAACTACACCCGAAAATAGAGGAAACGAAGGTTTATACCGTGTTTTCCAGGAAAATTTTCCTATTTCGGATGCTCGAAGCATTTTCGTTCTTGAATTTTTAGATTATTTTATCGATCCTCCACGATACTCTATTGAAGAGTGTATGCAAAGAGGATTGACTTATAGTGTTCCACTGAAAGCAAAACTCCGACTATCGTGTAATGACGAAGAACACGTCGATTTCCAAACCATAGTTCAGGATGTCTTTTTAGGTAATATTCCATATATGACCAACAAAGGAACCTTCCTAATCAATGGTGCTGAAAGGGTAGTGGTTTCGCAGTTGCACAGATCACCGGGTGTATTTTTCAGTCAGACTTTTCACCCCAACGGAACTAAAATATTTTCTGCCCGTGTTATTCCTTTTAAGGGTGCATGGATGGAATTTTCTACTGACATCAACTCAGTCATGTACGCATACATTGACAGAAAGAAGAAATTCCCTGTCACCACTTTATTGCGCGCAATTGGTTTTGATTCAGATAAAGATATACTCAATCTTTTTGACCTTGCAGAAGAAATCACTGCTGACAAACAATCTCTTAAAGCTGCTGTAGGCAGGAAATTGGCAGCAAGGGTACTCCGTAAATGGACTGAAGACTTTGTGGATGAAGATACAGGAGAAGTAGTCACTATAGAGCGTAACCAGATTATTCTGGAGAGGGATGTGGTGCTGGATGAAGAAAATATTGAACTCATCAGTGATGTGGATACTGATACAATCATATTGCAGAAAGAACACATCGATGAAGACTACTCTATTATATATAATACACTCCAGAAAGACCCATCGTCATCTGAAGTAGAGGCGGTCACCCAGATATACAGACAATTAAGAGGTACTGATCCACCCGATGAAGAAACAGCAAGAGGTATCATTGATAAGTTGTTCTTCTCAGACAAGCGATACAATTTGGGAGAAGTAGGAAGATATAAAATCAACCGTAAATTGAAGTTGGATATCAGCAGAGATACGTTGGTTTTAACCAAAGAAGATATTATTTCTATAGTAAAATATCTGGTCAGTCTTGTAAACCAAAAAGCTGAACTTGACGATATTGACCACCTTGCAAACAGACGTGTTCGTACTGTAGGTGAGCAATTATACGCACAGTTTGGTGTTGGCCTTGCGAGAATGACTCGAACGATTAGGGAGAGAATGAATGTCAGGGACAATGAGGTTTTTACGCCTATCGATCTGATCAATGCAAGGACACTTTCTTCTGTCATCAATTCATTTTTTGGAACAAGTCAACTTTCTCAGTTTTTGGATCAAACCAATCCACTTTCTGAGATTACACATAAAAGAAGAATTTCAGCGTTAGGACCTGGTGGTCTTTCGAGAGAAAGAGCAGGTTTTGAGGTAAGGGACGTACATTATTCCCATTATGGACGACTCTGTACCATCGAAACTCCTGAAGGTCCCAACATCGGTCTTATTTCTACATTGTGTGTCCATGCAAAAGTCAATAAAATGGGCTTTTTGGAAACACCATACAGAAAAGTGATTGACGGTAAAGTGGATATGAGTGGTGAGATATTGTATCTGTCTGCTGAAGCGGAAGATTACAGGAGGATAGCTCAGGCCAATGCTCAGGTGTCAGAGTCCGGTGCATTTGTAAATGATAGGATCAAATCACGTGAACACGGCGAATTTCCAGTTTTGAGTCCACCGGAGATAGAGTATATGGACATTGCTCCTAACCAGATAGTGGGTGTTTCAGCTTCTCTGATTCCGTTTTTGGAAAATGATGACGCCAACAGGGCATTGATGGGATCAAACATGCAGCGACAGGCACTACCTCTTGTCAAGCCCAAATCACCTATTGTAGGTACTGGGTTGGAAGGTAAGGTGGCTGAAGACTCCAATATGCTAATCAATGCAGAAGGAGAAGGTGTAGTAGAATATGTCGATGCCAATGAAATTGTCATCAGATATGACAAATCTGAAGAAGAAATGCTCGTGTCTTTTGATGATAATGTAAAGAAATATAACCTTATAAAATTCGTCAGAACCAACCAGGGTTCTTGTATCAACTTGAAGCCTATTGTTAAAAAAGGTCAAAGGGTAAAGAAAGGAAGTTTGCTTTGTGAGGGTTACGCTACTGAAAACGGCGAACTGGCGTTGGGACAAAATCTTCAGGTAGCATTCATGCCCTGGAAAGGTTACAACTTTGAAGATGCGATTGTACTATCTGAGAGGGTAGTCAAAGAAGACATCTTTACATCATTGCACATAGAAAGTTATGAAATAGATGTCAGGGATACTAAGTTAGGGGAGGAAGAATTGACAAATGACATCCCTAATGTAAGTGAAGAAGCAACTAAGGATCTGGATGAAAATGGTATCATAAGAGTAGGTGCGTGGGTAAAGGAAGGAGATATCCTTATCGGTAAAATCACCCCGAAAGGTGAGTCAGACCCTACACCTGAAGAGAAGTTGCTTCGTGCCATTTTTGGCGACAAGGCAGGAGATGTAAAGGATGCATCACTCAAAGCATCCCCATCTACTCAGGGTGTAGTTATTGACAAACAATTATTTGCCAGAGCCAAGAAAGATAAATTCCAGAAAGTTCAGGAAAAAGAGTTGTTATCCAAATTGGAGGACACCCATGCTATCAACATGAATGAGTTGAAAACTATCCTGATTGATAAGCTTATGACACTATTGGATGGTAAGATATCTGAAGGAGTTCGTAGTATTTACAATGAAGAATTGATACCAAAGGGTGCTAAGTTCACACCTAAGGCATTTAAAGAGATGGAGTATACATCCGTAGATTATTCCGGATGGACAAAAGATGCATCCGTCAATGAAATGATAGCCCGGTTGTCACATAACTTCTATCAAAGTAAATGAAGAACTTGGCAGATATAAGAGCGAAAAATTTAATATTAGTATAGGTGATGAGTTGCCTGCAGGTGTATTGAAACTTGCAAAGGTTTATCTTGCTAAAAAGCGTAAACTGAAAGTGGGAGACAAGCTTGCCGGAAGACATGGTAACAAGGGAATTGTATCCAGAATCGTAAGAGATGAGGATATGCCATTCCTGGAAGATGGAACACCTGTTGATATAGTACTTAACCCACTTGGTGTACCATCAAGGATGAACCTTGGACAGATATTCGAAACAGTATTGGGATGGGCTGGCAAAAAACTTGGAGTTAAGTTTGCTACCCCGATTTTCGATGGTGCCAGTCTGGACGAGATTGAAGGTTACATTGAGAAAGCTGGTTTGCCTCCTTATGGTCAGACTTATCTTTACGATGGTGAGACCGGTGATAAATTTCATCAGCAGGCAACTGTCGGTGTTATTTATATGCTGAAACTTTCTCACATGGTTGATGATAAGATGCACGCCAGATCCATCGGACCATACTCATTGATTACACAACAGCCATTGGGTGGTAAAGCTCAGTTTGGAGGTCAAAGATTCGGAGAGATGGAGGTATGGGCACTGGAAGCATATGGTGCAGCTAATATACTGAGGAGTTGCTGACCATTAAGTCAGATGATATCATCGGTAGAGCAAAAGCATATGAAGCCATCGTCAAAGGAGATAATATTCCTGATTCCAATATTCCTGAATCTTTCAATGTATTGGTACATGAACTCAGAGGTTTGGCACTTGACATTAAATTCGATTAATAAACAATTCTTTAACGCTATATAACAAGATTATTATGTTAAAAAAGAAGGGTGTAAAACCTACCAAAGGATTCGAATCTATTACTATTAGTTTGAGTTCTCCTGATGAAATTCTGGAGAGATCTTATGGTGAGGTATTAAAACCGGAGACTATTAATTACCGCTCATACAAACCTGAAAGAGATGGATTGTTTTGTGAGAGAATATTCGGACCTGTAAAGGATTACGAATGTTATTGCGGTAAGTATAAAAGAATCAGGTACAAAGGTATAGTGTGTGACAGATGTGGTGTAGAAGTAACTGAAAAAAAAGTAAGGAGAGAGCGCATGGGACACATTAAATTGGTTGTTCCTGTTGTCCATATCTGGTTTTTTAAATCTTTACCGAATAAAATCGGTTATTTGCTTGGGTACTCTTCCAAGAAGTTGGAATCTATCATTTATTATGAAAGATATGTGGTCGTACAGCCGGGTATCAAAGAAAATGATATTGCAAAACATGAGTTACTTACAGAAGAGGAATACTTTGACATTTTAGATACTTTACCGAAAGATAATCAACTTCTGGACGATACTGATCCCACTAAGTTTATTGCTAAAATGGGTGCAGAGGCGATCAGAGATCTTTTAGAAAGAATAAAACTGGATGAGTTGTCTTTTGAACTCAGGCACCAGGCAGCCAATGAAACTTCTCAGCAAAGAAAATCAGAAGCATTAAAACGACTTAGAGTGGTAGAAGCTTTCAGAGATGGTATGAAAACTACTGATAACAGACCTGAATGGACAATCATACAGTATTTGCCGGTAACACCTCCTGAGCTTAGACCTCTTGTTCCATTGGATGGAGGTAGATTTGCCAGTTCTGACCTGAATGACCTTTACAGGCGAGTCATCATCAGAAATAACAGACTCAAGAGACTTTTGGAAATCAAAGCTCCGGAAGTTATCCTTAGAAACGAAAAAAGGATGCTTCAGGAAGCGGTAGACTCGCTTTTTGATAATTCAAGAAAATCAAACGCTGTCAAAGCTGAAGGTGGCCGATCATTGAAGTCATTGAGTGATGTGCTTAAAGGCAAACAAGGTAGATTCCGTCAAAACCTCTTAGGTAAAAGGGTGGATTATTCCGGTCGATCTGTCATTGTGGTGGGTCCGACACTTTTACTACACGAATGCGGTATCCCCAAGGGTATGGCAGCAGAGCTTTTTAAGCCATTTATTATTAAAAAACTGATAGAAAGAGGTGTTGTAAAAACAGTAAAGTCAGCCAAAAAACTTGTAGACAAAAAAGACCCTGTCATATGGGAAATTCTGGAAAATATTCTCAAAGGCCATCCCGTACTCCTCAACAGAGCTCCGACTCTTCACAGATTATCTATTCAGGCATTCCAGCCAAGACTGGTAGAAGGTAAGGCGATACAGCTTCACCCACTTGTTTGTGGTGCCTTCAACGCAGACTTCGATGGTGACCAGATGGCTGTACACGTTCCCTTGGGACATGCCGCTATTCTGGAAGCTCAAATGCTGATGTTATCTGCCCACAACATGCTGAACCCTCAGGATGGTTCTCCAGTAACACTGCCTTCACAAGACATGGTACTTGGATTATATTATCTGACAAAGCCAAGGAAATCCACAGGAGATATCAAAGTAAGAGGTGAAGGAAGGACATTCTACAGTGCTGAAGAAGTTGTCATAGCATTCAATGAGAGGGTTGTAGACCTTCACGCGATGATAAAAGTGAGGGCTAGAACAGACGATGAAAATGGTAATTTGGTCATTAAAATCATTGAAACCACAGTAGGAAGAGTCATTTTCAACCAAAGCACACCTGCAACGGTACCGTTCATAAACCAATTGATGACTAAAAAAAGTCTCAAGAAAATCATTGGCGATATCATCATCAGAACGGATTTTACTCAGACTGCAAAGTTCCTGGATGAAATCAAGGATCTTGGGTTTTTCTGGGCTTACAAAGGTGGACTGTCGTTCAACTTAGGAGACCTGATCACACCAAGCATCAAGGAACAGACCCTATTGGATGCACAGGAAGAGGTTGACGAAGTTTGGGAAAATTATAACATGGGTCTCATCACGCCTAACGAAAGGTATAATCAGGTGATAGACAAATGGACATTTGCCGATAATAAAATTACCGATAACCTTATGCGTGAAATCGCACAGCACAAGCAAGGATTCAATTCAGTGTTTATGATGCTCGATTCAGGTGCAAGGGGTTCAAAACAGCAAATCAAGCAGTTGTGCGGACTGAGGGGATTGATGGCAAAACCTAGAAAATCAGGGGATACTGGTGGCGCCATTATTGAAAACCCGATTCTTGCAAACTTCCTCGAAGGGCTTTCGGTTTTGGAATATTTTATATCCACGCACGGTGCACGAAAAGGACTTGCGGATACCGCTTTGAAAACAGCCGATGCCGGGTATCTGACCAGAAGGCTTGTGGATGTTGCCCAGGATGTCATCATCACTGAAGAAGATTGTACAACATTGAGAGGTATCGATACTGAAGCTCTGAAGGATAATGAAAATGTTATCGAGTCATTAGGTTCGAGAATAGTCGGCAGATATGCTTTGTATAATGTAACAGATCTTGTAACAGATGAAGTTCTGGTAGAAGCTGGCGAATATATCTCACCTGAAATTGCGGCTAATATTGAAAAAGCTGGCATCGAAATGGTGACCATCAGATCCGTTCTCACTTGCGAAACAAAAGTGGGTGTTTGTGCGAAATGTTATGGTAAAAACCTGGCTACCGGAAGAAGAGTAGAAACGGGCGATGCTGTAGGAATCATTGCAGCACAATCCATCGGTGAACCGGGAACTCAGTTGACACTTCGTACCTTCCACGTCGGGGGTATTGCATCTGTATCGAAAACTGAGTCTGAAATCACAACTAAATTTGACGGTGTCATAGAGTTTGACAATATCAAGGTAACTGAGCAGGTAGAAGGTGGTTCTAAGACACAAGTGGTACTTTCCCGTTCTGGTGAGGTCAGGGTAGTGGATCCGGAATCCAAAAAAGTGTATAACTCATATTTTATACCTTATGGTTCTTCTTTATTGGTTAAGGACAAGCAAAAAATTTCCAAAGGGAATACTATATGTGAGTGGGATCCATTCAATAACCTGATCATTTCTGAATTTGGAGGTATTGCACAGTTTGAGGATATTGAAGAAGGGGTCACTTACCGTGTTGAAAGAGATGACCAGACAGGATATGCCGAAAAAGTCATCATAGAAGCTAAAAACAAAAAGAAGATTCCGGTCATTAAAATTTTGTCTGCAGGAGGTGATGAGTTGAAGACTTACAACCTTCCGGTAGGAGCTTATATATCTATTGAAGACAATGCGGAGATAGTTCCTGGACAAAAAACAGTAAAAATACCAAGAAACCTGGGTAAGATACAGGATATTACCGGGGGTCTGCCTAGAGTAACTGAATTGTTCGAAGCCAGAAACCCATCAAACCCGGCTATCACAGCTGAGATCGACGGTATTATCAACTATGGTAAAATCAAGCGTGGTAATAGAGAAATTTTTATCGATGACGAAAAAACAGGTCAAAGAAGAAAATATCTGGTAGGATTATCTAAGCACTTACTCGTACAGGAAGGTGACTTTGTAAGAGCAGGCATGCAATTGTCAGATGGTGCAGTAGCTCCACTTGATATATTAAATATTAAAGGACCTTTCGCAGTTCAGTCATACTTAGTTAACGGAGTACAGGAAGTGTATCGTTCGCAGGGTATAGCCATCAATGATAAACACATTGAAGTCATCGTAAGACAGATGATGAGAAGAGTCGAAATAGTAGACCCGGGAGATACAACTTTCCTTGAAGGTGAAGCAGTTGACAGACATGAATTTAATGAGCAGAATGATTGGATTTATGACAAAAAAGTAGTCACAGAACCTGGCGATTCTCAGACACTTAAAGCCGGACAGATTGTTTCTATCAGACAGTTGAGAGAAGAGAATTCTAATCTGAAACGTAATGATAAAAAAATCGCTGAAGTAAGAGATGCCATACCTGCCACATCAAGCGTTATTTTACAGGGTATTACACGTGCTTCGCTTGGTGTTGAAAGTTGGATTTCTGCTGCTTCGTTCCAGGAAACAACTAAAGTACTGAGTACAGCAGCCATATCTGCTAAGCGGGATTCATTATCCGGATTGAAAGAAAACGTAATTGTTGGAAAAAATATTCCTGCAGGTACTGGTTTACGGCACTTTAAAAACCTTGAGGTAGAATCCATCAATGAGTATAATGTAGTGTAAGAAGTATCCTCTATGGAATAGCAAGATTTCTGGAATAAACATTAAAAAGGGGTAAATTCATCGAATTCGCCCCTTTTTTTTATCTATAAATATCATTTAAGATTTAAAATTTAATTAGAAAGTAAAATGTCAGGAATATATTTTATTTTTACCTATTGAAGATATTTACTTATGGTAATTAAAAAGGTATTCCTGGCAGTAGCCCTTGTTGTAACACTGATTGGTGCACAGATCATCCTTAGAGAAAAGGCAAATCCACATTTAGGCACAATAGAAAAACTCTATCCCAATGAAGAGCATTTCCTATTAAAACAGTACCCTGAAACCACTTTTCATATCCGAGCCTATGAAAAGGTCATGGAAGAAATGCTTATGTTTTCGAAAAACCAACATGCCCGTTCCACAGGAAGTTGGGTGGTTCAGGGTCCTGGCAATATTGGAGCTCGAGCAAATACAGTAGCTATTGACCCTTTCAATTCACAAAACATCTTGGTCGGATATTCTGAAGGAGGCTTATTCAGAACAAGGAATGGTGGCACCACATGGCTCCCGGTGTTTGATGAACAAACTACATTATCAATTGGGGATGTTGTATATGATCCGATAAATTCTGATATAGTATATGCCGGAACCGGCGATCCCAATGTGTCTGGTTATCCGTTTATTGGCAATGGTGTATACAAATCTACTGACGGAGGAACAACCTGGAGAAATATTGGTCTGAAAGAAACAAGAATCATATCTCAGGTAAGGATTTCGAAACAAGACAACAATATTATCTATGTTTCTGCGATGGGCCTTCCCTTTGAGAAAAACCAACACAGAGGTGTTTTTAAATCCAATAATGGGGGAGAGACATGGCAGCAGGTTTTATTTGTAAATGACTCAACCGGTATATGTGATCTGGTCGTTCATCCAGGGAACCACAATATTGTATATGCGGCTGGTTGGAACAGGATAAGAAATAACAAAAAATCATTGGTTTCAGGTCCTGATGCAAAAATTTATAAAAGCATAGATGGTGGAGCCACCTGGAAAACTCTAAAAAATGGGCTGCCAGAAGATTTGTCAAGCAGAATAGGTATTGACATCTCTGCGTCCAATCCTAATATTTTGTTTGCATGCTATACACACCCTACTAATTTTAACCTAAAGGGAGTGTATAAATCTACAGATGGAGGAGAGTCCTGGCAATCACTGATCATAGGAGGTGATACGGGACTTGAGCAAGGTATTTATGGAGGCTTTGGGTGGTATTTTGGCAAAATTAGAATAAATCCCAATAATTCTGATGATGTGTTTATACTCGGGGTGGATTTGTACAGAACTGTTGATGGTGGTATATCATGGGAAGCAGCAACTCCTCCCTGGTGGTCTTACGAAGTCCATGCTGACAAACACGATCTGATCTTTCAGGGCTCAAATATGTTTCTGGCCACGGATGGGGGTGTCTACAAAGCAAACATCGACAATGCACGATGGGAAGATATTGAAAATATTCCAACTACACAGTTTTACAGAGTCAGCTACAATCCACATAGTCCTGAGCTTTATTACGGTGGAGCACAAGACAACGGAACCTCTGGGGGCAACAATTTGGCCATAAATGACTGGGATAGAATATATGGTGGTGATGGATTTCAGTCATTATTTCATCCACAAAACAAAGATATTTTTTACGTGGAGACTCAAAACGGGGACATCTCAGTAACATCAAATGGAGGGATAGATTTCGATGCAGCTGACGCAGGGATAGAAAGTTCTGACCCACGGAATTGGGATATGCCTTTGATGATGAGTCATCATGACCCCAATGTACTTTATACAGGCACCAATAGGATATACAGGAATGAAGGAGGAAATACTGATATAAACTGGAAACCAATAAGTGAAGATTTAACTAAGCCCGATTCGGATTTTCTGAGACACAATATCAGTGCTATACACGAATCTAAGTTGAACAGTGATTATATCATCTCAGGTTCTAGTGATGGTCAGCTATGGGTGACTAAAGATAAAGGTTCGACGTGGGATAAAATAAATACTGGTTTACCTCTGAAATATATTTCTTCTGTTTCTTTTTCTCCGGTTTTTGAAAATACAATTTATTGCAGTTTTACGGGATATAAAGATAATGACAATTTCCCTCATATTTTCAAATCTGATAATCTGGGCAAAACCTGGAGACCAATCAATGGCAATATTCCTCCTGTTGCCATCAACAATATACTTGTCTTACCTAAACCTAATGATGGAGATCTCATCGGTGGTGACTTGATTGTTATTGCTACAGATGCAGGTGTTTATTTTACAAATAACGGAGGAGGAGAGTGGCAACGATTGGGTGATAATATGCCCTCTTGTTCCCGTATATGATGTCGATTACAATGTGATAAATAACGAGGTCATTGCCGGAACATTTGGAAGAAGTATTCTTACTTTCGACCTTGAACAGATAGGGTATGGTGGATTAGTGAATACTAATGTGATTGATGAAGAATTGAGTCAGTTTTCATTAAAATCAACTCTTCTAACAAATGATATGCGCTTCATTATACTCAATGAAAAGGCGACTAATGCAGATTATAATATCATCGATATCAATGGAAAGGTCTGGCAAAAAGGAGCATTAAGTTCAAACCAATCAGAATTATGTATCAATGATTTGCCGAGGGGTATATACATTATTTCAATAAAAGCTCATCTAAGCACGTATAAAAAAGCCATTAAATTTATTAAAATTTAATGGCTTCACTTATTATGTATAGATAATATTTGTACAATCAACTCATACTTGTAACCGCTATTTCTTTACCATTTAATTTTATAACTGGTATATTCTTAAGTTTATCTTTAGGAACAGTAATGATGAGAGATGGTCTGTGTGTAGACATTTTTTGCCCGAAAAACTGGAACTCACATTCAATGAAGGATAATCAGCGTTTAGATTTAAAGACTCTACCTTATAAATAGTTTCGTTGGTCGTAGTATCACCGAATACACTAATTACATCATAAGTATCAAAATTTATTATGGAATTGTCGGAATACTTTCCTACATAGATTTCAAATAATTTTTGGGACTTGAAATGAAAGCCAACATTTCCTTCTTGCAATTTTTGATACTGGACCAGTTTGAAAGTACCTGACATGTCTTTAGCACCTGTACCTTCCAATGCTTTTGAATCATGAATAGACGTTATTATTTTTTCTTTGTTTTCGGGATTGACCTTACTATCATTTTTACATGAAGTTATTAAAAATCCTGCCAGGACTGCCAAAACTAAACTCTTTAAGATATTCATATTTTATAATTAATAAAGTTTTACTGAAAAGCCACAAAGGTATAAATAAAAATGAAACCCTATTTTAAAATCACCAATTTCTTATTGAGATGATGTCCATCTGTACTTATTCTTAGCAGATAAACGCCCGAAGTAAATATGTTCATTTGATCCACAGCTAGGTTGATATTATCGGTCGGCAACGAATACAATTGAGTATAAACCTTGCGGTAATGTGTATCGAATATTTCTACTTTTTCTATGGTATTGCCATTGTTGCATTGAATATTAAGATATTCGGTCACAGGATTTGGGTATAATTGAATACTTTTCAGCTTTTCATCCAACACAAAATTGGCTACTTCGAGCAGGATGCTGTTTTCTACCAGTTCACAACTAACAGAATCAGTCACGACTAGTTTATAGATGCCTGCGTCGAGATTGGATATTTTGGGAGTGGTGCCTACAAGGGTGCCGTCCACTTTATACCACATATATTTTAGAATCCCCTCCCCTCCATTGACTATTGCTTCCAGACTACCGTCCTTTGCTTGGAAGGTGGAAGGACTGGTTTTTTTGATTTGATTTACGATTATTGGTGTATAAACGGATGGTACTACTATGTTTTGAAGGATGGTTAAGCATTGCAAAGAATCAGTGATTATAACAGTGTATGTCCCCGCTTGCACCGAATCGAGTGGGTGATCTAATTCGAAATTTCCATTATACACCTGGATTTGGTAATCGCCCAAATTGCCAATTACATCTATACTAATTTCCCCATCAAAGCTATTAAAACAAGTGGCAGGTGTAAATTCAGCAGTTGCATATAGCAAACAGTTGACACCGCCTACCACAGCCCATGCGGAAATTAGGCAATCGTTATTATCCTGTAAAGTATACGTATATAAGCCCGGTGAAAGACTATCTCTTAAAAATGTGTTGCTTCCATCATCCCAAAAAATTTGGACGGGTTGTGTTCCTCCAACAGGTATAACAAAGATGGTTCCGTCATTTTTGCCTGCTTCTGATTCGTCTATTACTGTCACATTGGCTTTAAGACTATCCGGTTGGTCCACATAGATACTATCAGTCAGGTAACAACCACCTTTATCTGTTATGGTTACTAAATAACTACCTACAGCTAGATTGTTTATAGTGTCATTGGAAACAGCCCCATTTGACCAAATGTAATTAAGAGAACCAAATCCACCCTCCATCAATAGAGCAATCGACCCATTGGATTGTCCAAAGCATAACGGTGACATTATGTCAATGGAACTGATTTCTAAAGTGTCAGCCTGGTAGATTTGGTATGCGTAAGTTTTTTGACAATTACTGGTATCTGTTATTGTGATCTGATAAATTCCAGCCAATAAACTGTCGTTGGTCAATGAAACTTCACTGTTAGACCATAAGTAAGTTAATTCTCCTGTTCCACCTGATAACTGTAAAGATATCAGACCATTGGTATCAGCTGGACACAATATCGTATCTACTTGCAGTAGATTTGCCTTAATAAGAGGAGCCTGGGTTATACTAACGGTTAAAGGTAAGCTCAAACAACCTGTATTATCGGTGGCTATGACTGTATAGATACCTGCAGGCAGTTGTGAAGCTGTTGTACCACTCTGACCATTTGACCAGTTGTATGTATATTGTGGATTTGGAAGCACAGAGGCGGACCCTGTACTGTCACCAAAACATTTAACATTAGTAGAGTTTAATAAATTGATAGAAAAAGATGTATTGGTTGCAACAGTGTATGTAGCCGAATTGGTACAGCTATTAGAATCTGTTACTATTATGGTATAATTTCCGATGCCAAGGTTCTGGTTCTGAGCCCCCGTTTGCCCATTAGACCAAAGATAGGTATAAGGTGCCAATCCATTAGAAGCCTGGACAGACAATGCGCCATTGGTAGCTGTATTGCAGGACGCATTGCTACTGGATATTAAATTGATTATGAGTGGCGTCGGCTGTGTGATATTGACGCTTGACGATGCTGTACAGCCTTTATTGTCGGTAACTGTTACTGTATAGATACCTGCAGAGACATTGTTTATGGCTGCATTTGTTTCACCATTAGTCCATAAGTAGGTATAGCTCAGGTTGCCACCTTCTGTAGATACTGATGCTGTTCCATTACTACCACCATGGCAAGTTACAGGTAAAATATTACCTATTGTAGCACTCAGTAATGGAGGTGCTGTTATTGTAAAAACAGCTGACTTAGTACAACCATTACCTGAGTCAGTGACAACGACTGTATATGTTCCTGCTATAAGATTATTGATGCTGGTATTGGTCGACCCATTATTCCATAAATAGGATGGGTTACCGGTTGTGCCACTTGAAGATACTGTGATGGAACCATTATTACCACCAGCGCAAGATACATTGGTTAAATTGGTGGCTACAACCGAAATAGCAGCCGGCTGAGAGATCACAACACTCTTTGTTGTAGTACAATCTAAAAAATCACTAACCGTCACGGTGTAAGTACCTGCTGACAGATTGTTTTGGGTATTACTTGCACCACTTCCTGTTGCTCCATTTGGCCATGTATAAGTATAAGAAGCAGTTCCTCCGGTGGCTGTGATAGTGGCAGCACCATTATTGGTCCCAAAACAAGAGGCGTTTACAACATTGCTGAATGAAGCATTAAGGACAGCTGGTTGACTGACCGTAAATGTTTTGGAAGAGGTACAGTTGGCACCGTCACTGACAGTCACCGTGTATGTACCTGCTGGTACATTGTTTATATTGGCTTGATTACTGTTATTCGACCATTGATAGTTCAATGTTGGTGTTCCTCCGGTGATGGTAGTGGATACCCCACCATTGAGGAGCCCATTGCAAGTCACATTGGTCACTGTACCTGAGACATTAAGGGGAGGAGAGACAGTCACGGAGGTAGTTTTAGACGCAATACACCCGTTGTCATCGGTCACAGTCACCGTATATGTACCTACAAGCAAGCCTGAAATGTTCGACGTAGTACTGTTATTGGACCAAAGATAACTATAACTTCCTGTACCACCACTGGCAGTAGAAGAAGCAGTGCCATTAGTGGCCCCCGGGCATATGACAGAGCCAAAAGCGGTCGCTTGCAAGACAGTAGGGCTAGAAATGGTAACAGAAGCCGACGTGCTTGCTCCTGCACTGTCTGTGATAGTCACTGTGGACACTCCGGGAGATAATGAATTGTTCGTTGGAGTGGTGACACCATTGGTCCACGAATATCCATAAGGGCTGGTTCCTCCTGTAGCTACGGCTGTTGCCGAGCCATCATTAGTATTCGAACAGCTTGTACCGTTTACATTATTGATAGTAACTGCAAGTGGAGAGCTCCCTGCAATAATAGGCACCTGGATATTGGTAGCCACAACTTTGTCGAGTTGATTTCCACTATTACCACTACCTATCACAGCAGCTGCATAAAATTTGATATTGGGGTTGGTGCCTACAGTCGGAGGAGCCACCCAGGTTACGGTGTATGTGAGTTCATCTGAAGCTGGAAAATTGGTAGCCGGAGCATGACCAAAGTAGTTTTTACCGCCAGCTACTCTGATCTCGGTATTGGGAGATTGATTGCTCATACTTCCTGCATTGGCATTGGTTCCAGTCAGAGCCACCATTTGGAATCCCCCTCTTACAGCATTTCCAACAGAATTTGTCACAGTCACCGTTATTGTATAGGTTGCGTTGGTGACAATGGTGGCCGGGAGACCTGTTATTGTGATAGAACCATCCAAACTGGTGCTACCGGTGTGACAACCAGATTGTCCACAGGACGAATCACCGGGTGCTCCGGTATATCCACCTGTTGATGTGACAGGATGCAGGCCAGAATTCCCTAAGCCTAAAATCAACACGCATAAAATTGTAAGTATGATGGAACTTTTATTCATTAAAATGATAAATTGAAATTATTAAATTAGAAACGTAGTGGGAATGATGTGACTTAAATAGCCCGAATTCTTTCTATATATTTGACAATGTACTTACCTAAGATATCAAATTCGATATTCACCAGGTCATTTGGTTTTGTGTTTTTAAAATTGGTATGTTCATAAGTATATGGTATGATCGCTACCGAAAATGAATCTGTATTGACATTTACCAGGGTTAGACTGACACCATTGACACAAATAGAACCCTTTGGGACCATTAGATTTTCATACTTGGATGATGTTCTAAAATAAAAATACCAACTGCCTTTTTCTTCTTTAATATCAATACATTCCAAAGCAGTATCTACGTGACCCTGTACAAAATGCCCGTCTATGCGGCTATTTGCCAAAACAGATCTCTCGAGGTTGATAATATCACCTTTTTGCCATTTACTTAAATTGGTAACATCCATCGTCTCTTTGATTGCGGTTACAGTATGGCTATAAGGGGTGGTGGATATTACCGTTAGACAAACACCATTATGGGAGATGCTCTGATCAATATACGCTTCATGGCTTATTGATGACTCAATAGTGAAATGTTTGTTACTTCCATCCTCTTTGATATCTGTGATAATACCTGTTGTTTCTATGATGCCGCTGAACATTAATTTTTGATTAGGTGAATAAATCCGGTTAAAATGTTTTTTGATTCCTTGATGCCTGTAACTCTGTTTTCAAGAACCTTGCATGTATAATAATAAGTACCATCTGCCAACATAGTGCCTGATGAATTTGTGCCATTCCAATTAATATCCGGGTCTTGAGTTTCGAAAACCAGATTGCCCCATTGGTTGAATACTTTCAGATCTATCTGATATACAAAAAGATTGACTTTTGGTTTAAAGACATCATTAAATCCATCACCATTAGGAGTAAATGTATTTGGCAGTTCATAAAACGGGCAATTATCCACACAAACAGAATTGCTCAATATACTTTCATTACCCAGGCTATCCACAGAAGTGACAGCATAACATCCGAGCAAGCCATTGACAGGGAAATGAAAGTAAGTAAATCCTTCAGCCACTGGTTGTTTATAGATGACCTGTAGCTTATCTGCAGTGGTCTCGGCATAGTAAATGTTGTACGCTACGATATCATCAGCAATATCAGGACATTGCAGCCTCGGATTTGTCCATGTGATCGTATTATATAATTCTGTAGGGTTGATATCGCTTTGTAATCTATCACAGATATTGATAACATCTGTGACAGGTGGACATGACGCTACATTGTCTTGTGGCATTTGACAGGCTATCTGTGACAGGTTGAAGATGGGATCTTCAATATTGGAAATGGCATAGGTTCCTGAGGATTCTATCTTGTAACAATACTCTACATCATTACTCAAATTTAGATCATCATAGCTTGTATTTTGGGTTTCGTTTATCAAAATGAAATTTCCGAGTTCGTTTTTTTTAAAAACCTTGTATTTTATATTTAACCAGGGCGTTTCGCTGTTCCAAAGGAGTTTATTCATTTTATCGGATGGAGCAACGGTCAGAAACAGGGAGGAAGCAATGGGGGATTCGCCAACTTTTTTATCAGCAGCAAAAAACCTGATATAATAAAAGTACTGTTTCCTGAGAGTATTCAACTTTGTGTCAAAAAAATTACTGTCAGGTGTGTTGCTAAAATAGGGCGTATTGAAAGTTTGTTTTTTTACAAATTGCATAGATTCATCAGAAGCCCAGATTTCATACCTGTATGGCCCTGGGTTTTGGACCGTGTCCAGTTGTTCAGCCAAGGGCCTTGTCCATCTGACATGAATAGTTCCGTCATTTTCAGAGGTACTGTCTACCGACACTTTGGTAATCAAGGGTAAATCTCTCAGAAGTACCAAACAAGTTTCATTGGATGGGAGACTTTCCACCCTGTTGAATGGATTGCCAGTGGTTGTTAGACGGGCAAACTCAGCTTGCACTCTGTAGCAATATGTATTTCCTTTTTCCGTCTTAGTGTCCACATAAAAGTAGCTACTACCATCATTCGCTGTGGTTTTGAAAACAATTTTTTGGTAAGGCGAGCCGGTAAGTCCCGGATTGCAAGTGTCAGGAGCAAAGTTACTGCTTGCGATTTTCCTCCACACTGAAAAACCCTGAAAATACGCATTGTCGGTAATTTCACAATCATAAGGACTATCCCAATCGAGTCTTATCTGGCCGTTTACTGATTTTGACCTCAGGTTCTTTGGTGGAGGACCTACTACTTTTATTCTTATAGTTTTCAGGATTGCCAAACCTGTCGAATCAGGATTGAAATTATCTACGGCCCTCAGTACGATTTGATAATATTGGTCAGAAATATGATTGCAATTGGTTTGCCATTCCAGTCGCGCACTAAACTTTACAGATGTAAAAAAGGCAGGACCAATAAGTTTGGCGGCGTCGTTTAGGGTAAGGGGACCACCGGTGGCACTGAGTTTTACTTTTTGATTTGGGTTGGGATCATTGACTTCGATATTGATATTTATTTTTGTTCCTGCGATAACGCAAATTTCTTCTTCTGTTTTTATGGTAGGTGGCTCGTTTTCGCATACTTTGATTAGAATCTGCATGTCTCTCAGTATCACATTGATCAACTTTCCATTCCTGTATTCTTTGATTTTGATGGCTATGTTATATTCTCCTTGCAGCTTGGGTGAGTTCCACCTTACTTCTCCTGTTACAGGATTGATAGTAAAGGTATTGCCTGATGAAGAGCCTATTTCATCCGGATATTTATATCCTGGCACGGGAGTATTTAAAGCCTGCAATGGGGCTGCAAACTCATAAGCAAGGCTATCACCATCCACATCGTAAGCATTGGGGTTGTGTATGAAAAGTTTATTGACACAACCTATATCAATGGGTGGCTGCAATAATACAGCTGAATTATTATATCCCTGAAACTGCTGATCCAGCAAAGTAAAGGTAGTGCTTAAGAAAAAAGGAATATCGATAGAATTGGGATAATTTACATTCAGTATGCCACCTACTCTGTTAGGATCGAGAAAAGAAATGGTGTAGGTTGCTACTCCCGGATAAGTATGTGTGGCTATGTAGAAATTGATTTTAATGTCATTGGCTTCAAATCGGGTTTTATTGTTGTCCCTAAGCACAAATTGTTTACTGCCATCACCCCAGGACACATCCAGACTGTCTCTGTCAGCTGCCACACTGCTGGCTTTGGTATAAGTGATGATGGTCATTTCTATTGTGAGAGGACCTGTTTGCCTGTAAGTAATCTCACCCGCCCGATTGTGCGTAGCAAATATCATAGCCGGCATCCAAACCAATGCAAGCAAAATAACCGGATATTTAATTAAACCATTCACAGATACAAACCTAATTAAAAAAAATGAGAATTAGTAACTTAACAATAAAATTTGTCAATAGTTTGTGTCTGCAACTAAGTAAAAAATGGATATAGTAAGACATAAAGAGGTGCAGACTACAAGGAGATAAATCAAAGACTGTGTTTATGTTTTGTAGTCCCCCGGCGAAATTCTGATGTTTCAGATATTTATTACATTTGCAATTATTTTAATCAATATCATAAATTCACATTGGTACAAAAACATATTGAACTTATTTCTCTTGCTCTTGGGATCAGAGAAGGCGCTGTGAAAAGTACGATGGAACTCCTTGATGAAGGTGCCACGATTCCATTTGTCGCAAGATACAGAAAAGAAAGAACCGGTAGTCTGGATGAGGTACAGATTTCTGACATTCAGAAGCAAGCCAAAAAGCTAACAGAACTGGAAGCAAGGAGGGAAAGTATTCTGGCTTCCATCGAGGAGCAAGGCAAACTTTCACCTGAGTTAAAATCAAGAATTGAGGCTACGTATGATGCCAACGAACTTGAAGATTTGTATTTGCCTTACAAGCGTAAAAAGAAAACCAAAGCAGATGTGGCTCGTGAATATGGTCTGGAAAAACTTGCCAAATTAATCATGAGTCAGCGAGGCCAAAATATACATAATGCGGCATTACAAAGCCTGAGTGATAAATTCCCTACTTCTGATGATGCCATACAGGGAGCTAAAGATATCATCGCAGAGTGGGTCAGCGAAGATCAGGACATTAGAGAAAAGCTTCGTCAAAATTTCAGAAAATTTGCCCTTATTCATTCTAAAGTGAACATTAAAAAGAAGTCTGAAGCTGAGAAGTATCAGGATTACTTTGAGTTTCAGGAGTCGTTGAGCAGGTGTCCTTCACATCGATATCTGGCTATGATGAGGGGTGCCAATGAAGATATGCTGAGAGTCACATTAAGTATAGATGATGTCCGTGCGCTTCAGATGATAGATAAAAAATTTATCAGATCCAATGGCCCTGAATCTGATCTTATAGCTGATGCCATTTCTGACAGTTATAAAAGGCTTATATTCCCAAGTTTGGAGACCCAGATTATAAATGAATTTAAAGAGAAAGCAGATGATGAGGCAATACGTGTTTTTGGCGAAAATCTGCGTCAGTTATTATTGGCTGCACCACTGGGACAAAAGGCGGTGCTGGCCATTGACCCTGGATTCAGGACAGGATGTAAAGTGGTATGTCTGGACAGTAATGGTGATTTTTTAGAGTATACCACTATATTTCCACACCAGCCACAAATGCAGGCATCTGCGGCCAGGGATGTCATCAGAAATCTTGCGTACAAACACCATGTCAAAGCCATTGCAATAGGTAACGGCACTGCTTCCCGGGAAACACAGGCTCTGGTAGAAGAAATAAAATTTGATGAAAAAACAGATATCTACATGGTCAATGAGAGCGGAGCATCGATTTACTCTGCATCAGATGTTGCAAGGGAAGAGTTTCCGGATAAGGATATCACAGTAAGAGGTGCTGTTTCTATCGGCAGAAGACTGATGGATCCACTGGCAGAACTGGTAAAAATAGATGCCAAATCTATCGGGGTAGGGCAGTATCAGCATGATGTTCACCAGGGCAAACTAAAAGAAAACCTGGATATGACAGTCATAAGCTGTGTAAATACTGTCGGTGTAAATATCAACACAGCATCCAAACATATACTCACTTACATTGCCGGACTTGGTCCTGCACTAGCAAAAAATATTGTGGAGTATAGACGCAATAATGGCGATTTTACGACCATCAAAGAGCTCAGTAAAGTACCTCGTCTAGGCGAAAAGGCATTTGAACAAGCAGCAGGTTTTCTCAGGATAAAAAATGGTCCTAATCCACTGGATAATACCGGTGTGCACCCGGAATCATATTCTATTGTGGACCTCATGGCTAAAAAATGTAAGGTGACCACTGCAGACTTTATTGCAGACCCGTCATACAGAAAACAGATCAATCTTTCTGATTTCGTCACAGAAAAAGCTGGCTTGCCTACGCTCACAGATATTATTAAGGAACTGGACAAACCCGGATTGGATCCACGTGGAGAAGCAAAAAGTTTTAGTTTTGATGACAAAATAAAGAGCATAAACGACTTATATGAAGGACTTGTATTGCCAGGTATTGTGACCAATCTGACCAATTTTGGTGCTTTTGTGGATATAGGTGTCAAGCAAGATGGGCTGCTCCATATATCTCAGATTACCAATAAATATATCACCAACCCTGCGGAGATACTCTCATTGGGTCAGGCATTATCTGTAAAGGTAGTTAATGCAGAACCTGAACGCAAGCGCATCAATCTGACTTTACTGTTTTAATTTATGTATGATGCCTGTAAAATAGGACTAGATGAATACTAAACAGCTGTTTTTGCCGTTAACGCGAAAGTTCTTTGGCTCTTTTTTCAGCAGCCAGGACGCCTTTGACAATAGCACTGTCCATGCCATTTTCATTAAAAACTTTGATTGCTGCTTCTGTCGTCCCGCCTTTGGACGCTACTGCTTTGATTAAAGCATCGAGGTCAAGCTCAGCATTATTGATAAGATGATAAGCACCCTGCATGGTTTGTTTGACCAGGAGCAGAGATGTTCCTTCGTCAAAACCCATTTTTTTACCTGCTTCCACCATATGTTTTACAAAATAATAAAAGTAAGCCGGTCCACTTCCGCTGAGGGCTGTCACGGCATCTATCATGGATTCATCCTCTATATAGATAGATCTGCCAGTTGCATTAATGAGGTTTTCTACTTTGAAGAGTTTTGCAATGCTGATTCCTTCGGCAGAAGTAAAACCTGTAATTCCCATTCCCAGCATGGCAGGAGTATTGGGCATTGCTCTTACTACACTTTTATGATGGAGTAGGGTTTGTATTTTCAGTATAGGAATCCCTGCCATGATGGAAAGTACCACCTGTTGCTCTTTCAGTTTGCCTTTCAATTCGGCTGACAGCACTTCGAAATCCTGTGGTTTAACAGCCAGAATTACAAGGTCAGTTTCAGCAATTTTCTCATTGATCGTGTTGACGACCACTCCTTCACGGGAAGACTTTAGGCTTTGACATCTTTCTTCATTTTTTTCTATCAGTAGCAGATTTTCCTTTTTTACCAGCTCATATTGTATAAATGAACGGGCAAAAGCCATACCCATATTGCCACAACCTATGATCGCTATTTTCATCTTTTTTTATTTGTATTTTTAAAGTTCAGACCTTCTTCGCCGTATCCGAGGGCAGGGAGGTGGATCTTTGATAAGAGATAATCATCTTGGTGCACCTATCTAAACGCTTCAGACTGGCAGGTAAAATAAACCAGCATTAATATATCTATCACCACAAAAATAGTACAAATTTGGGTATCCTCAGATGTATTTTGTGCTTTTGGTCAACTAAATTTTAATTCAGAATGTAATTTGCTTTGATTTTTTAAAATATTCCAGAAAGATTTTTGTCTTAAAGTTTCTGATTTTGGTAGACAATTAAGGCCCGTTGGTATTTGTCATGAAACTTAAAGTAATCATTTTGCGTCATTGGTGTATAGTTTTCAGATTAGAAAATTTTGATTTATTAACCCTTAAATATTTATTACCATGCGAAGTTTAAAGAATTTATTAGTTGTATTGTGTTTTTCATTTGTAGCCAACATGGCTGTGGCAGGAGATATCCCCGGCAATAAAAAAACGGAGACATTACAGATTCAGACTATGTTAAAAAGTGTTGATTTTAACAGATTTCTTGAAAAGGAAACACACCTAAATATTTCATTTTTTATCAACGCTCAAAATGAAATCATTGTCGTCTCAACCAATAATAAAGAGCTCGATAGTATAGTGAAAAGCACATTAAATTATCAAAAGATTTCCATTGACGAATTGTCTTACAATAAGGTATATACCATCCCGGTTGTAATCAGATAAAAGTTTTTTCATAGTTAATTGTTTTGAAGCCGAAGAAATGTCAGTCTTCGGCTTTTTTTCATTCATCTTTGGCAGAAAAACCCCGATAATACAAAATTTATTATCTTTTTTTAACGTTTAATAAAACAAAAACTAAAATTTTTCGTTGTAATTCTAATTTAATTCGTGAAATTTTATTTTCTTTGCACCCGAATTATATATTAAATACAAATAAAATTTTAAAAATATTTGCAATGGCAGACTACAAAATGGATAAAATAGATTTGAAGATAGTGAAGATGTTACAGGAAAACAGTAAAATCACCAATCTTGACTTATCAAAAAAAATAGGATTGTCCCCTGCACCCACCCTCGAAAGAGTAAAAAAGTTGGAACAGTCAGGTATCATTCAGAGTTACCATGCTAAAGTAGATTCTTCTGCTATTGGACTGAATGTAAAAACTTTTGTTCTTGTCTCGTTGGCATGGCAAAAACCTAATGCACTGGATAATTTTATTGCGAAAGTAAAAGGAGTTCCGGAAATCACGGAATGTTATATCATTACCGGAGATGCAGACTTTCTCCTAAAAATCGTTTGCAAGGATATCCCTACTTACGAAAAATTGCTTTTCAAGACTCTTTCTCAGATAGAAGAAATCGAAAGACTAAAAACCTTGATGACTTTGTCAAAAGTTAAAAAGGAAAAGGTATTGCCTTTTGATTACGAAAATGTAGAGGAGTAAGATTTATCGGCTGACAACGTTAGAATTAATAAACCGTTTTCCGAGATATTCTGGAAGCGGTTTTTTTTTTTGTTTTGGAATTGTAAAAATTTATTATGCTCTGGAAGATATATAAAATAGACCCTGATGTATGTCATTATATCTTTGGGACCATGCATATCACTACTGACGAGGCTTATACTTTTGCAGAGCATGCCAAAAAACACATCAGACAGTGTGCCCGGTTTGTCGCTGAAATGGACCTCAATGAATCGGCGAACTTTGATATGATGCAGTATTTTTTATTGCCGGAGCCACAAAAAATAAACGATTTCTTTCGGCCCAAACAATATGAAAAATTCAGAAAGCTGGTACTAAAGGTTTTTGATGTTGACCTGAATGATTGGAGTGGTCACACACCTTTTTTTATCAGTAATATGCTTGCCGAATTGTCGCTGGAAAAGCAACAAAGGCCGGCTTTAGACCACTATTTGTGGCAGTATGCTTTGGGAGAGGGAAAAGAAATGACTGGTGTCGAGTCTCTGAAAGACCAAATCAATATCCTTCAACAAATACCTCTGGAATATCAGATCAAATCCCTAAAAGATGCGTTAAGTAATATTAAGTCTTTTAGAAAAAAACTTAATAAACTGAATTCATTATATGGAAGGGGAGATTATGTACAACTTTACAAAAGCTCAAAAAAGAGTATGGGGAAAATCAGGAGCCTAATGATCTATGACAGAAATAAATATATGTCAGAAAGAATAGTACAACTGAGTCAGGAAAAATCATCTTTTTTTGCTGTAGGCGCAGCTCATTTGGCAGGTGATAAGGGACTGATTTCTTTACTAAAAAAACAAGGATTTAAATTGAGGCACATTCCGCTTCACTAATGAAATCTGATAATTATTTGGTTGGGTCTTTGGTATTAAACCCTCTGGAGGCTATATTGTTTCCTGATATCAGAGCCGCAAAATATATCATTCCCGGTAAGTAAATATCGGGTTGGATGTTGAAAGATTTTTTGCCAAATACCGGAGGCGTCACTACGGTTTGAAAAACTTCCTTGCCTGCATAGTCAAAAATTTTAAGTATCAACTCCTGGGAATCAGGACTGATGTAATCCAAGCTCAGACCATTCTCTGTCCATGATACAGCATTTATTTTTAGATCACCCTTGGGCGAAAGTTCCTTTGAGCAAAAATCTATGAGAATTTTTTGGAGTGCAGCAGAAAGATTGAGTCTTCCACCTGAGACGGTTTTACCCTGCAAGGATGATATTTTATCTGATGTGGTCATTAATACATCTTTGATCACTAACGCAGCAGCTTTGGGGTCATCAACCACAAGCGTGTTGAATGCTTCACATTTTACAGAATGGAGGAGAGCTGCAGCACCGGCCACCATCGGGGTAGACAAGGAGGTGCCAGACTCTGTTTTATATAATCCTTTGCTAATCAGATCTGTTGTAAGGATTCGTTCTCCGGGAGCTGACATATCCACACTCACTACCCCTACACCCGTAGAAGCATCTTTCTGATCCAGTTTATTTGTGCTGTTTACTATAAGCAGGTAAGGACTTGTACAAGTAGAAGGCATGTCACCGACTTCTTCTACATTCACATCTTCATTGGTAGTAGCGCCTACATTCAGTACGCCTTCTGCACCCAGTTTGTCGTAGATACTACACCATATAGGGTGATCAGATGCAAAAGCATTAGCAAGACCTCCGGAGTAACTTGTCACCAGAATATTAGATCCCTTGGTGCCTCCACTCTGATTGTACTGCTTCCTTTCAGCCAGGAGATATTCATATGCTTCAATGACGTTACTTACAAAGGTACCGGTAGTCACAGGCAATATTTTTATATTCCAGTTTATCCCGGAGATACCTGTGGAATTATTCCCTTTGGCACCCAATACTCCCAGAATGTTTGTTCCATGGCTTTTCTCATCATGTGTCCCCGTTCCTGTCCTGGTATTCCAGCCAATGTAATCGTCTTTGTATCCATTGCCATCATTGTCTTTATTGTCATTGGGAAGTTCATCGGGATTAATGTAAAAATTGTCTTTCAGGTCTTCGTGTGTGAGTAAATATCCGTCATCTACCACGCCTATAATGATATCTTTACCTTTATAATCTTTGCCACCGGTAGTTACATCCCATGTTTCGAAGGCTTTTATTATACTCAGATAATACTGATCATTGATTTTAGTGTCATTTGGCTTGTTACGGGGTTTGAGTTCATAATTGTACTCAAAAGCAATGACGTCTTTATCATTTTGGCATGCTTTATATATGTCAGCATCGTTGGATGATGTGATGAGATAGGTTGAAGTGAGATGACCCAGCTGCTTGTACCTGACATCTCTATTTCTGCCCGCAGCTATGGAGTTTATAAAACTTTCTATTTTATTTTTTTCGGACATGACTATTACACCAAAAGTCCTGCTACTATTTTGACTAAATAACAAAGAAGGTAGCAATATGAGTAACCAAGTCAATTTATTCATTTCTTAATGTTTTATTATTTTTCAATAACCATTCACATCCCATACATTGTCAACTGGGAACAAGGTTATACTTTATATTATAAAATACAAATATATAACAAAATATTGTTTAGATCACTAAAATTCTCGAAACGATTTGTATAACACTTGATACAATTGTCGAATCAGGGTGTTTTATGTTTACCCTGAAACAACATCTCTCCTGCCCTCACCATTATATCAAGATGGTTGTCTGTGGGTGGAATCGGACAATTGTAGCCTTCACTGTAAGCACACCAGGGATTATAGGATTTATTAAAGTCTATGATGATTGTTCCATCATTGATATCCGTATCCAGGAGATTGATATATCTGCCACCTCCATAGGTTGTTTCGCTGTTGGTTAAATCCTTGAATGGAAGAAAAAGATGATTTTTGTACAATGGATTAATAGGCTGGTGTATATTTTTATAAAGATTGAGTCCGAATTTGTTACCATTATGCGTACATTCTACCATGGAGTGCAAGATATATGTCCGGCTGACTCCGCTGTAGGTTGGCATTTCGAATGGCTTTGCATCTTTAGCCGGGATACAGGAGCAAACTAGTTTCCAGCTTGGGTCAGCGGGATAAAATTCTAATAAGGAAAGGTCCTCTTCTTTGAGGGGTGAACGAGGATTGGATAGAAACTCAGCTTTGTATTTACTCCTGTAGGCGCCTAATTCCTTTTTGTAATTAGCAGTGACAGCTTTATTTTGCCAACAGCCTGCTAGTGTAAAAAGTATGATTATATATAAACTCACTGTTTTCACTAGTGTGTTTGATTATTTATTATTTATGAATAAGATTCTGTCTCCATTGACTGAAAGTCTTTGAATATTTCGAATTCCCAATGAGGTGAAATCTGAAATTGTAGTCCAATTACCCTCTTTTTGGGGTAAAATAGTCTTGATAAAGGGGCCATCACCTGTTATAATCGTTCCATTGGCCACTACCTCAAAATCTTCTTTACCTGAAGGCATCTGACAGATAGTGTTAATTGCTTTGTCCTGAAAATGGTAAGATTTGAGCAGCCAGTAATCGGGTCTTATTTTTTGTACAAACAAGAGATTTCCTTCTGGTGAAGTTTTAAGACATCTGCCTGCATTTTCTGTGATGACTTCAGTTTTTCCGGTTTTAACGTTGGCAATAGCAAGTGTATTGGGGCTGCCGACTAAAAATAAGGCTACACTGTCCCTTCCTAGCCAATGGAAGTAGCCGATGTTTTTCAAAACGGGTAACACTCTTTTGCCGATACCGGATCTGTTTATCGGATAGTTCCACAAACTCTGGTCTTTGCCATCGGCTTCGATACGCACCACAGACATAAAGTTTATATCCGGAGCCAGGGAAGGTGAAAATTCACTGATTTTTTCTGTGGCGGTAAATCTGTAGATTTCGTTTTTCTTAAGACTGAGATGATAGATGTCCGTATTTTGGGATGTGTCCAATCCTACTGTAAGATAAATGTCGTCTCCGGAGAAAAACTTTGCCTGATTATTATATCCGGTCCTGTTGAAAGCATTCAGAAATTTAACAGAAAGTAATTGAGGTTTGTTAGCCAGGTTTTTATATTGGGCTAGGTACACATCTGTTTTGGGCAGCTGTCCAAATAAAATCACTACACCCAAAGTAAAAAATGCCGACAAGAAAAGCTTTACCATAATAAAGAATTTTAAAATCAATCTTTACTGGCTGATTTGAATATTCTGTCCCAATTGATGCCGTTTTTGATGTTTCCTTCTTTGGTGGAAAACCAAATAAATAATGGTTTACCTACAATGTGATCAGCGGGTACATATCCCCATGCCCGTGAGTCTTCTGAGTTATGTCTGTTGTCCCCCATAGCCCAGTAATAATCCTGCCTAAATGTATACGATGATGCTTTTTGACCATTGATGAAAATATCTTGTCCTTTTACTTCGAGTTTGTTGTTTTCATACACTTCAATGACTCTCCTGTAAAAGGGAAGATTACTGACACTCAGAGGAGTGGTGGCACCGGCTTTGGGTATCCAGATAGGGCCGTAATTGTCTACTGTCCAGTTTTTGCCTATGATGGTGTCAAATGGAAACAGTTTGGTCGGTTCAGTTTGTTGTGGGTAATGTTGTATGATTACATTTGGGTCCAGCGATTTGATTTTTTGAACCTGCTCCTCATCCAAAAATAGTAAAGCCTGACCATTATTAAATAAATCTCTCGACCCTATTGCATTGTCTCCAAGATCGATACCCCAATCATCCATTCTTTTGTTATTGATTGAAACATTCGGTGGCACTTGTATCTGATACAAAAATTGAAGGTGCTTTGGATTTTTTACAGCATTGCCATTAAGGTAAATTTGCTTGTCTATGATTTTGAGACTATCACCTGGGCCTGCGACACATCTTTTGATATAGTGGTCTTTTTTGTCGATGGGTCTTACTACATAATCCTTATTTTTTACCTTCATCTCCAGTTCCCGGTCGCCTTGCATATATTCTGGTTGGCGTTGGATCTGACTAACAAAATATGACCTGGAGCTTGTGATGTACACGCTATCGCCTACAGGCCAGTTAAAAACGATAGGTTTTCCTGCTTCTATTTTTTCTAATGCAGGAAATCTAGTATAAGGCAGGCTTGGTTTAGACAGATAGGATTCTTTATTGATAACAGGTATCTGATTGTGCAGCAATGGAATCATGGCTACTGTCATCGGTGGACGAATACCATAGTGTGCTTTGGACACAAAAAGAAAATCACCCACGTTGAGCGAGCCTTCCATGGAAGGGGTGGGAATTACATAAGCTTCAATCAGAAACATTCTGATAAACGCCGCGGCAAATACTGCAAAAACTATTGATTCCACCCATTCGCGGGCAACTGATTTTTTATACGGATTTTTTTCTTCCAGTTGTTTAAGTTTATATGTATCACCTGAAGCTTTAGCATTTTCAAGGCTATGCGCATATTCTTCTTCTTTGATAAGGGTGGGTCCAAGGTATTTATCTTCCGGTGTTTTGGCCAGTTTAAAGAAATATGCTGGCGCATAGATAACGGCTGCTGCGGTATGTTTAAAATCCAGTTTCCCGAATGATCGTACTAGGTCCACAGCCATACTGACAAAGATGAAAATATTTACTATAGGAAAAAGCAACCAAAGAGCATGGCTGGGTTTTCGGCCAATAAGTTTACACCATTCCACAAAGTTGACTCCGGGAATCAATCCTTTGACTGCTTCCACGCCAGCTTTTGGAAATAAAAGATACAGACTTATGCTTAAAAGGATGTAAGAGACAATAAAAAATATCAATATACTCACTTATTTTAAATTTTTGATCGGCACAAAGATACACAATTCTTTAATTTCTGAAGAAATCCATTATCTTAATACGACATGATAAGGCAAACTGTATATCAACTGTCATTTTTGGCGGATAAAAATATTTTATTCTTTCGGTGAGAAAGCATGCCATGATGAAAAACGAAAAACCCATCCGGGAGATAATATGAATCCTACGTCAATATACAACTTCCAAACACATCGCTAGCAGACATGCGAGGCTTTCGGATACTGACTGTAAAAACCTAACCAGAACATTTTCTTTATTCGACAGAAGAAGTAACCCCGCCCTGAAAAGTTAGATTTTTGAACTTTTGAATATGGTTGAAAATTTAAATAGACTTTTAGCATCTATTTTCATATAAATTCCAGCTTGTATACATCCGGCAAATCTTTATTGCTCCTATAGTTAACTCCAAGGTCTTTTACAAGTCCATTTTTTATGGAATACACCCAGCCATGAATCCAAAGATCCTGACCCTTATTCCAGGCACCCTGTACTATGGAAGTTTTGGCAAGATCCATCACCTGTTCTATTACATTTAGCTCTACGAATCTGTCAAATTTTTGTTTTTCGTCAATGATAGCATCTAGTTCTTTATGGTGAAAACGATACACATCCTTGATGTGCCGAATCCAGTTGTCTATAATTCCTATATTTGCATTACCCATAGCAGCTTTAATACCTCCGCAACCATAATGACCGCAGACGATAATATGGCTAACTTTCAGGACGTTAACAGCAAAATCTACTACACTGAGCATATTCATATCATTGTGTATGACCATATTTGCTATATTGCGGTGGACAAAAACTTCTCCTGGTTGAGTCCCTGTAATTTCATTGGCAGGGACCCGACTATCAGAACATCCGATCCACAAAAGAGGCGGTGTTTGTCCTTCTGAGAGACGGTTGAAAAAATCGGGGTCGTTTTCTGTTTTTTCTGCTACCCATTTTCTGTTATTTTCTAATATTTGCTCGTAAAACTGACTCATCTTATTTTTTTAAGTGATTATTACCGAGGCCTATTGCACTATAAAGTCCTGCAGCAGCACCCATGCCAGACTGAACCTCAAATGCCAAAGCTAGTGGCAGTGCCACGATAGCGGCTGTGATACCACACTACAGATCTCCGAGTAAAGTATCTTTTGAAAACTCATATAATTCTGTAAATTTAGTAATTTTTTTTAATTGAACTAATAATAATTTTTAATGTTTAGAATAACAATGAAACGCAAGTTTATTTCAATATTCTTTCTCCTGTCAATGGTACATAGTACTATCTATACTACTATTGGACAATATAAAGGTGTCGAAGTTACTATTGATTTGATAGAAGAAGAAGAAAACTCATCTCAGGATAAGTCATCAACATCATGTGAAAAACTTTACGAATATACATTTACATCACACAAAAACGTAGTAGTTTCTTTCTTAAAGACCAATGAATTGAATCAACAACATTGTTATTATTCATTGCATCATAAACAGTCAGGATTAGAGCCTCCACCTGACAATCCACCAGAAGTTTAATTTTTATATTTCAAATTTCTATTACTTTAACAAACAATAGAAATCGTACTCTTTATTAATCATCAAGCTAACGGGTAGTATATAGCTGTGATTTTAAATTGATTAGGGTTGGAACAAAACAAGTTTTTGGTCCCATTCTCAAATAAATTAAACAAAAACATGGAAAACAATTTTTTAACAACAAAACATTTAAACTCAGATTTTGCCTCTGGGTTAGTCGTTTTTTTGGTGGCTTTACCGCTGTGTCTTGGGATAGCATTGGCATCCGGAGCACCTTTATTCTCAGGTATTATAGCCGGTATCATAGGTGGTTTGGTAGTAGGTGTATTGAGTGGGTCACACGTAAGCGTGAGTGGACCGGCTGCAGGATTGGCGGCAATAGTACTTTCATCCATCAGTTCCTTGGGTTCATTTGAGTTGTTTTTGCTGGCAGTGGTTTTATCAGGAGTGTTACAGTTGATCTTAGGATTTTTGAAAGCAGGTAGTATCTCCAACTATTTCCCCAATAATGTCATCGAAGGTATGCTAGCAGGTATCGGAGTTATCATTTTTTTAAAACAAATACCTCACGCTTTCGGATATGATAAGGATGTCGAAGGTGACCTTGCTTTTGAAGAAAAAACAGGTGGAAATACATTCACTACTTTAATGGAATCTTTTGATCACATCAGTTTAGGTGCAACACTCATTACATTAGTATCGCTAGCGATATTAATCACCTGGGATAAAGTGCCTGCCCTAAAAAAGATAAAACTATTGCCAGGGGCTTTAGTAGCTGTGTTAGTTGGCATTATCATCAACGAAATATTTAACCTGACAGGCTCAAATATAGCCCTGGATGCATCACATCTGGTGACTCTCCCAGTTTTAAGTAGCATAAGTGAGATTGGTACCTTGTTTACATTACCGGACTTTAGTGGTTTGGCCAATAAAACAGTATGGACAGTGGCTGTTACCTTAGCTGTTGTCGCATCGATAGAAACTCTATTGTGTATAGAAGCCGGTGACAGATTAGATCTTTTCAAGAGATATAGCAGCACCAATACTGAGCTCAAGGCACAAGGAATAGGAAATATTTTGAGTGGTTTAATCGGTGGTTTGCCTATGACTTCTGTAGTCGTGAGAACTACTGCCAATATCAACGCGGGGGCAAGAACCAAATTGTCTGCTATTATTCATGGTATATTTTTATTGGTGAGTGTATTGACTATACCCACATTACTCAATAAAATTCCATTAGCTACTCTGGCCGCCATACTTCTTTTGATAGGATATAAATTGGCTCATCCTGATAAAGTCAGGAAATTTTGGAATCAGGGCAAGTTTCAGTTTATACCTTTTATAGTGACTTTGCTGGCAGTGGTGTTTACTGATTTATTGACCGGTGTAGCAATTGGCATGTTTATAAGTGTATTGTTTGTTTTACACGGCAATCTGAAGCGCGCTTACTATTTCAGAAAAGAAACCTATCATTCGGGAGATATTATACACTTGGATCTGGCACAGGAGGTTTCATTTCTTAACAAAGCTGCTATAAAGTTGACACTTGGGCACCTTCCTGAAAACAGTACTGTAGTCATCAATGCTGCGCAGTCAGAGTATATCGCACATGATGTACTGGACCTGATCAGAGAATTTAAAGAAGCAGGAGGACCTGAAAAAGGTATCAAAGTGGAATTATTAGGCTTCAAAGACAAGTACAAGCTAGAGAACACTTTGGAAGAAAACAGACACACCTATGTAGAAAATAAATAGCCCTATATTTATGAGTTTCTAATTAGAATTTCCAAATTATCAAATTTCCAAATTAATAAAATAAAAAAAATGAAAGCACATAGCGCAGAATCGCAATCAACAGTAACTCCATCGAAAGCACTCCAATTTTTGAGAGAAGGCAATAATCGATTTGTCAATAATCTTAAGGTAAATAGAAATCTGTTAGAACAAGTTAATGACACCCGTGAAGGTCAATGGCCTTTTGCCATCGTCTTGAGTTGTATCGATAGCAGGACTTCAGCAGAGTTAATTTTTGATCAGGGATTGGGTGATATATTCAGCGTTCGTATCGCAGGAAATATCCTCAATCAAGACATCCTCGGCAGTATGGAGTTTGCCACAAAAGTGGTTGGGTCCAGGATCATTGTTGTACTCGGTCATTCAAAATGTGGCGCCATCAAAGGTGCTTGTGATCACATTGAAATGGGCAATCTGACCACATTGTTAAACAAAATACAACCTGCCGTGAATGAAGAGAAAACTACCTTAGAGAACAGAAATAGTAAAAATGCCGAATTTGTAGAAAAAGTAGCAAGCCTTAATGTTAAACTTACCATGGATCGTGTCAGAAAAGAAAGCGAAATCATTAGAGAACTTGAAGAGTCAGGGGCTATCAAAATAGTAGGTGGTATGTATGATGTAGATTCGGGTAAGGTAGATTTTTATGAATAGTTGATTAATATTTGATCTAAAAGCCAGGAAAGTCAGACGGATCAGATCACTTTGATACTAAGATACGTGTATCCTAAAACTTAAAAATGATACCTGCTGAACTCGATATAGAAATATTGGGAAATCCCCAAAATACATCCAAGCCAGAAGGGGAAAAGTTATAAGTTTTAAGTATAATCAAAAAGGTGAAGTTTAGTAAAAACATTAAACTTCACCTTTTTATTTCAAAATACAAGTCTCAATATGCTAAAAACATAATTCAGATTAAAGTCTTTAAATATTGCTGTCTATCTTTATTTTATCAATATAGATTCTATATAACACTTTAACAGTTTATTACAACATAATTTTGAATAATCCCATATCTTTGTGGTTATGAACCAATATATAGCAAAATTGCTGGTTTTTTTATGTTTCATTTCTTTTACACCCATGAAAGAAATGATAAAAGTGCCTTTGTTATTGGTGCATTATTATGAACATCTCGATGAAAGTCCCAACATGACCATCGGAGAATTCTTAGATATGCACTACATGCACGGTGTAGTGTTTGATGCAGATTATGAAAAAGACATGCAGTTACCTTTCAAAGTCATTGATTTCACTGGTTTACCTTTATTTGTATTCAATGAATTTAAGGTATTGGATATTGGATCAAATGAAACTTCCTTTTTTGTAAAAACCAAGATTAACGCCAGTTATCGTTTTAACCTTTCTGAAGCCAAAATCCAAGGCATCTTTCACCCACCACGCTTAGTCTAAAGATAATTTCTTAGATTGGCATCCTCATAATGTCTAAATTTAAAGGTATAATCTTCAAGGTTACATCAAAATAGTAGTTAGAAAAATCGTTGTTTAAACTTTCAACAGACTATTTATACTGCTTTGCGTATTTGTAATTTTATACTATTAAACGATGAGTTGTAACATTTTCAGATAGATAATTACGTGTAGGATGCTGATTTTTAGTGAAAAAATTAAATATTTAGACTAAATAATCAAATATGTTAAATCGTATTATTGAGTTTTCAATAAACAACAAGCTCATTATAGGCTTAATGACCATTGCATTGATTGCAATAGGCGCATACGAAGCCACAAAATTACCCATCGACGCCGTACCCGATATCACCAATAATCAGGTACTTGTCATCACTCAGGCTCCTTCATTTGGGGCGACCGATATCGAACGATTGGTCACCTTCCCTATAGAACAGGCCAACAGTAATATCTCAGGACTCAAAGAAATCCGAAGCTTTTCGAGATTTGGCTTGTCTTTGGTTACCATGGTCTTTGATGATAAGATTGATGTTTATTGGGCAAGACAACAGGTAGCTGAAAGATTGCAAAAAGTACAAACAGAAATCCCACCAGGTATCGGTACACCAGAGTTGGGGCCTGTTGCCACAGGTTTGGGAGAGATCTATCAATATGTAGTCAAACCCAAAAAAGGATTTGAATCCAAATATGATGCTACTTCACTCAGGACCATCCAGGATTGGGTAGTACGTCGACAGTTAATGGGCGTCAAAGGTATCGCTGAGGTTTCATCCTTTGGCGGTAAGCTCAAACAATACCAAGTCGTTGTCGATCCCAATAAGCTCAATGCACATAGGGTCACCATCTATGATGTATTCGATGCCCTTGAAGCTAACAATCAGAATACAGGTGGCGGATATATTGAAAAAAATGCTACAGCACTGTATATTCGCACAGAAGGATTGATTGGTTCAAAAGATGATATTGGCAAAATAACGGTCAAATCTGTATCTGGTACACCATTACTTATAAGAGATATAGGAGAAGTGGCCGAAGGGAATGCTACCAGATATGGAGCTGTGACCTACAATGATCAGGGTGAAGTAGCCGGAGGAGTCGTGATGATGCTTAAAGGTGCGAATAGTAGTCTAGTTATCAAAGATGTGAAAGACCGCATAGATCAGATCAGGAAAACGTTACCAGAAGGTGTAGAAATTGAACCATTTCTCGATCGTACCAAAATGGTCAACAATGCCATCAGTACAGTGGAAACCAACCTGATGGAAGGTGTCTGTTCGTGATTTTTGTATTGGTTATATTCTTGGGCAATCTGAGAGCAGGACTATTGGTGGCTTCAGTCATTCCATTGGCTATGTTGTTTGCCATTATCATGATGAATCTATTTGGAGTGAGCGGCAATCTGATGAGCCTTGGAGCTTTGGATTTTGGGTTGATTGTAGATGGTGCTGTCATCATAGTCGAAGCAGTAATGCATCAATTGGGACATAGCAAACATTATCAGGGCATACAGCGACTGACATCTCATCAGATGGATACAGAAGTAAAGTATTCTGCAGGTAAGATGATGAATAGTGCGGTATTCGGACAAGTGATTATTTTGATCGTTTATCTGCCTATTTTTACATTGGAAGGCATCGAAGGAAAGATGTTTATGCCGATGGCCCAAACAGTGGCTTTTGCACTTTTGGGTGCTTTTATTCTATCATTGACCTACATTCCGATGATGAGCACCTTGGTTATTGAGTAAAATTGAAACATAGAACTCAACTGGTCGGATGGGGTGATGGTCAATTACTGGAAATAATTTTTCAAAGTTTTCTTGAAAAGGTTTTGTCAAAACCGAGCTTACCATAACAGGAGTAGTTGTATTGTTTTTGATCCTGTTTTATGGGTCATGTCCCAATTGGGTGGTGAGTTTATTCCTGCTCTTAGAAGAAGGAGATTTTGCTGTAGATACAAGAGTTCCTACGGTGGTAATCTAGTACGACTGTAGGAATTTAAAAGCTGCCCATATCCTACTCACACGATTTCCGAAGTAGAAAAAGTGGTGACTAAAATCGGAAGCGGCGAAGTACCTACGGATCCGATGCCCATGGAAGCCAGTGATATGATGGTGATCATGAAGCCCAAGAAAGAGTGGAAAAATGCTAAAACATTTGACGAAATGGCTGAAAAAATGGGCAAGGAACTGGAAGATGTGCCCGGCATCACGGCAGGATTTCAGTATCCTGTACAGATGAGATTCAATGAATTAATGACCGGAGCGCGTCAGGATGTAGTATGCAAGATTTTTGGAGAAGATCTGGATACATTGGCCCACTATGCTCGTCATATCGGAGAACTCGTCAACACCGTGGAGGGAGCACAGAATCTGTATGTTGAAGCAGTGACTGGAGTACCGCAGGTCATCATTTCCTATGACAGAAATGCATTGGCCCAATACAATATAAGTATAGCAGAAGTCAATAAAGCGGTCAATATGGCGTTTGCAGGGCAAAGTACAGGTATGGTATTCGAAGGTGAAAAGCGTTTTGACCTGGTCGTCGGGTTAAATCTGAATCTCGACAAGCCTGGAAGATGTCAAAAACTGCTTATACCCTAGCGGAAATAGGCAGCAGGTGCCGATATCCAAACTCGCAGATAATCGCCGTCAAAGACGGACCCGATGAGATACAAAGGAAGATGCCAAGCCTAGGATGGTGGTCGACCTCAATGTCGAAGCGGGGATGTTACAAATTATAGTGACCGGGTGCGGGTGAAGGTCAATGGCAAATCAAATTTCCGGCAGGATACTACATCACCTACGGCGGTGCTTTTGAAAATCTCAATCAGGCCAAAAACAGGCTCATGGTCGCTGTACCGGTATCCTTGATTTTGATATTTATACTTTTGTTTTTTGCCTTCAATTCCGTACGACAAGGTCTTTTGATATATTCCGCCATACCGCTTTCTGCCATTGGTGGTATCTTTTTCCTCGCTTTCAGAGGGATGCCATTCAGTATCAGCGCCGGAGTGGGTTTTATTGCTTTGTTTGGTGTTGCAGTGCTCAACGGTATTGTACTCATCGCTGAGTTCAACAGGCTCAGGGCTGAAGGCTGGAAAGACCTGCGAAAGATAGTCATCATGGGCACAAAGGTGCGTTTGAGACCGGTATTGATGACAGCGTTTGTAGCATCACTGGGATTTTTACCTATGGCGATCAGTAACGGAGCTGGTGCAGAAGTAC
>JADKCF010000002.1 GCA_016714765.1 Saprospiraceae bacterium
ACAACGAAAATGACCATTTCGTTAAAAAACTTTTCATGTGGCTTTGACGATTTTGTTAAAAATTAGTTAATAAAAAATATACTTAAAAATATACATTAAACACCTTTCACGGCTCAAACTTATAAATAAATTCTGAATTCAAAACTTTTAATCTTAAAAAATTTCAAGACTGAAATACAAAAACCATATAATAATGTACTATTTCAAAAAATAACCACTTTTAATCTGTTTTTTACTTTCCTACAAGTCTATGATTTTTACACTATTTATTTTAACATTTAGATAACGTTTTTCCTTTTCATTTCGCTGCCTGAAGGTAAACTTTTAATTAATTTTTATAAAAAAGCACCCAATTTTATTGTGCATATACTTAAGTTAAAAGAAGTAAAAAAAATTAAATACCGCATTTTATGCTTACGTCGGTGCTATATTCCAGACATTCTACATTTTTCATGCCTTTATATCTATTTGTAACACAATTATAAATCTTTGTTGACAAACGATATGGTTTATTTTTCAGAAATCGTTTGCACAATCGATTGTTGTGGATAATTATTTTATTTTTGTGCCTATGAATCGCATTAATATCAAAGATCTGGCAAAACTATTGTCACTAAATCCATCCACAGTTTCCCGGGCCTTGTCTGATCACCCTGATATTAAATCTGAAACAAAAGAGAGGGTGAAGGCTGCTGCTGCTGAATTTAATTATTTACCTAATTTACATGCCCGGTATTTCAGACAAAAAAGTTCACGCCTCATTGCCCTCGTCTTACCTGAATTCAATATGTATTTTATACCTGGACTTATGGATGGTGTGAACACCGTTCTAAAAGACTCTGGTTATTCCATCATTATTTTTTTTTCAGACAATAGTCTTGAGCGAGAAAAAGAGATTGTAAATTATTGTCTGAGCTGGGTAGTAGAAGGTGTCTTGATTTCGCTTTCAGAGCACACTAAAAACTGCGATCACCTTTTGCCTTTAAAAGATGCCGGCATTACTGTAGTATTGTTGGATAAGGTCATTCATAGCCAGGATTTCACCACAGTAACAATTGATGACAAGGATGCAGCCCGAAATGCCGTACAATATCTGTATGAAAACAAAAAAACACACATTCTGGGCATCTTTGCCAACCCTTCTCTCGAAATAACAAGACTTAGAGTTGCCGGTTTTACTTCTGCGCATCTGGATGCCGGCTTACCTCCTCCAGGAGATGAAGATATTGTTTATATCTACAAAGACACCAAAAGTGAATGGCTGGAAGCAAAATTACTTGCTAAAAACTATGACGGAGTTTTTGTCATGTCTGATGAGTTATTGATGTATTCATATGCCTCTTTTAGAAAACTGCAACTGTATCCCCAAAAAATCAGTATTGTCGCAATCAGTGACGGTATTTTGCCGATTCAGCTTTATCCTCAGGTATCCCATTTTTTGCATTCCGGTTATGAAATCGGCAAAAAAGCAGCTGCTGTGTTGCTGAGTACAAAAAAAGAACCGTCTGGCGTGTTCCATCATGTTATTCCTATCCAACTTATCAGACTGGATTCAGTAGTTTAGGGTAGCTATAATACAAAAAGAGGAGGATTCCTGTCCGAAATCTCTCCTCTTCTTGTATTACTTTATAATGTTGTTCTATTCTACTATCTTTTTTTGAAGAGAAACAAACGATTTTTCGAGGTTGATCATATCTTTTATGATAAAAAGAGTCTCTTCGAGGTATATATCTTTTTTAAGATCTTTTAAAAATTCATCATTTCTCGCTTTGTTGGATTCGTCCATATTTATCTTGGTCAAGTCACTAGACAGGTTTTTTACTTCCAGACCAGAGATTTCATTTTTAAACAACGATTCATACTTTTTGGATTCTTCTTCTTTTTTATTGACCATGGCTCTGTAATCATTAAGTTTTAATGGAAACTTGGTCTGATCTCTGTTTTCTTTAATTTTGGCTGCACTTTCCATGATGAGTTTAAATACATTACTTTGTGCGACTCTACCATTGCTGTTGCTGACCAGTTTATCCTTGTTGTCCAGTTTTACCACATTTTGATAATAAGGTACCGGAGCAATTTCAGTCCATGCCAAAGGATTTTCATATTCCTTTTCGCCTGTGGCTATAAAATGATATGTATCTGGCAATACTACATCTGGAATGACTCCTTTGAGTTGTGTAGACCCACCATTGACTCTGTAAAACTTCTGCACTGTCATTTTTACATTTCCCAGAGGCTTGAACTCATCGTATCCTCTGATTCCCCTGTCAAGATCATAAAATCTCTGGACGGTACCTTTTCCAAAAGTAGATGTGCTGCTACCTACTATGATAGCTCTATTGTAATCCTGCATGGCAGCTGCAATAATCTCAGAAGCAGAGGCGCTGAATTGATTGACCATTATTACCAGCGGTCCATCATAAAGCACACTTTTATCTTTGTCCATGTGCAAGAAAGGTTTGTCCTCTCTCCCTTTGACTTGTACGATAGGGCCTTCTTCTATAAACAAGCCGCTCATGTCCACCACATCATTGAGCGATCCACCTGAGTTATTTCTCAGGTCGAGAATGATGCCATTTACATTCTGACTTTTTAATTTTTTGATCTCTTCTGCCACGTCGATCGCACATGAGTTGCCTCCGTCCGACTCAAAAGAAGAATAGAATTTAGGTAGATTGATATATCCTATGTTCTGAATTTTTCCGGGTATATTGAGTAAAACAGATTTTGCTTTAGAATCTTCCAGCTGGACCTCATCTCTTTCTATAGCTATATCTACGATAGAGTTGTCCTTTTTCTTTACTGTAAGGATCACGGTTGTTCCTTTTTTGCCTCGTACCATCTGTACCACATCATCCACCCTCATACCGGCTATATCCACGGCTTCCTGACCCTTTTGGGCCACTTTCATTATGATATCATTTTCATCCAGTTTTTTGGTCTTCCACGCCGGTCCGCCTACCACTATGCTGAATACTTTGGTGTAATCTCCTTCTGATTGAAGTCGTGCACCGATACCTTCGAGTTTTCCACCCATATTGATATCAAAATCCTGCTTCTCTTTCGGGCTGAAATAGTCAGTATGCGGATCGAAATAGTTGGTTATTGTACCTAAATATATCTCCATCCTGTCCGAACGTCTCAACTTGTTTAATCGGCTGAAGTAATCTACATACCTTTTCTTTATTTCTTTTACCACCTCCTGCTTCAGATCTTCTTCTGACTTATTGCCTTCTTTATTGCCTTTATCCTTTTGGTCATCTATGCTTTGCAACCATCTGGACATGATTTCAAACTGAATAGAATGCTTCCACTGATCTTTGAGGTCGTCGTCATTTTTGGGATAAAGTCTTTTTTCTGAATCTGTCTCTATACTTTCACCTTTGTTAAAGTTCATTGGTATATCTATGATTTCATTAAAGAATTTTTCGCTTTTTTTAATACCATTTTCCAGCATCGGTAAGGATGCATTAAAAAACTCGAATGTCCGAGCACTAACCTGATTGTCGATTTGCGTTTCGTATTTCTTCAGTTGTTCGATATCTTTTTGAGTGAAAAACCGCTTTCCACCATCAATTCTCTCCAGATAGGTCTTATAAATAGTCTTGCTGAATTCGTCATCTATAGGTTTCGGTGCAAAATGTACATATTCTATCGTCTGCATCAGCCCCTGCAAAATAAGGGCTTCCTTATCATTTACAACAGGCTGGGGTTTTCCTATGTTAAAGAAATATAGCCCACATAAAGCTGTAATCACTACTGAACTTCTAAACACCATTTTTCTTATTTTTTCTGGTTTCATTAAAAAATGTCAATCTTTTTATCCTAAAAATCTTTGATAGATTCAAACATCGATAAGTGGATAATGATTTCAAATATCCATACTAAAACTCAATTATTATTCAAATCTATGAAAAATAAAGCCTTTTTAACAAAATTATAACTACAATATAGACTAAATAACTATATTTTCTGACCAGCGGATGATATGAAAATCAAATAATTTCCATCAATGCCTTTGTAAGACTAGTCACAACATACGATCCTGCCATAGGGTCAGTTACACTGTCTAAATAGCTTTCCTCTTTGAAGATGTGCTGCATATTTAAGCTTAGTCTAGCTGTCTCCCCATCATCCGCATATGGTATACCAAAAACTACGTCACACATACCAAAATATGCTGACATCAATAGGTAATTGCATACAATAAGCGGAGATACTTCTTCGCCTCTGATGCTTTCCTCATCTATGTATGCCAGTATAATTAGTGTTGAGGTTGCTGTCTCTTGAGTATGTATCAATCTGATGGCACGTAATTCCGAAATCTGTGCAAAAAAGTCCTTTTTAAGCGCCACTCGTAGAATGACATCATTCTGACTATCCACATTGGCAGAATAAAAGCTCTTTGCTTTTCTAATCCTTTCTGCGTGAGTCTCCCCGTAAGCAAGGTCAAGTGTTTCTGTATTTATTAAGATGATGTCTGTATCCTTGTCGTTGTAAAAGGAATTAAGATAAATACTTAATTTTTCCTTTATACGTGTGTTGTCTGTACCTGTAAAATTAAGTACGACTCTGACCATATCCAAAAAGATATCTTTAAACAATACCTCAAAATTTACATCCGCATTCACATCAAAAGAAAGGGCCTCAGCACCCATATTCAACATCTGGAGTGCTTTCAAATTGGCCTCTTCTGTCGTATGAGCTTTGATACTGACTCCGGATTTTGATATAGGCCCGTTGATCACTGCAGTTACCTCCGTTACTTCCGATGCAGTTATAAAGGAGCTGATAGAGATATCTTTTCCGATATGATAATTCAACTGATTTAAATCGTATTTGCCTTTCAGGTCTGACTCAGCTTTTTGCATCCACTCATTCCTATTGTACTTTTTAAATTCATCCCATGACAAACTCATTCTGACTATTTTGACACAAAAATACTTAAAACATTGTATCTGTCTACACCCATATTCAAAATAAATATAGCTTTATAAAACTATGGAACGAATCTTGTGTTTAATCTCTTAAAAATAATAAAAATGGAAGCTGTAAAGAGTCCTGTCATGCTATATACTGAGCAGACCCCCAATCCTGAAACGTTAAAATTTGTAACCAACAAAATGCTTTACAGGGGTACTGCAGATTTTAAAGAAGAAGCCCTTGCTAGTGAATGGTCGGAGCTCGCATCTGCATTGTATGCTTTTCCATATGTAAAAGGCGTATATATCTGCAATAATTTTGTCACAGTAACCAAGGAATTTAATTATGCCTGGGAAGATATTACCATGCTCTTGAAGGAGTTTATTAAAGCATATGTGACCGAAGAAAAATCTATCATCAAGGAAGGGTTTGAATCTGCTATGGCAGAAATAGAGTCAAAAGCAACTGAACATTTATACTCCGGAGAAGAAGGCGAGCTTGTAAAAAAAATAAAAGACCTGATAGACACTTATGTCAAACCAGCGGTAGAGATGGATGGCGGAAATATTGAATTCAAGTCCTTTCACAATGGAATTGTGACTGTAGTTTTACAGGGTTCCTGCAGTGGATGCCCCTCTTCTACAGTGACATTAAAGTCCGGAATAGAAGGTATGCTCAAGCGTATGGTGCCAGAAGTTCAGGAAGTTGTTTCTGAAATGGGCTAATCTTTAAAACAGTCTTTTAAATTAAAAAAACAACAGAAAGTCAGACATTGTGTGCTGGCTTTTTTATTTCCTAAAAATTATTGTACCGATGCAACAGTATGACCTTAAGGATATCTGTACCCAGGCTCTGGCTGTAGTAGACAAGGCTTCTTTATTTATAAAATCACATGTCACACAGGTAAAACCTGACCATGTGGTCGAAAAAGGTACCAACTCACTAGTGTCTTATGTGGATCAGCAATCTGAGTCTATTCTGATCGAAGGTCTTAGTAAAATATTGCCGGAAGCTGGTTTTATCACTGAGGAGCAAATGACGGAACAAACGCAAAAAGCACTCACATGGATCATAGATCCACTCGATGGTACAACCAATTTTCTGCATCAGGTTCCTTTCTTTTCTATAGGTCATGAATGGTGAAGTTTTTTATGCTATCGCAGGAGGTGGCTCGTTTTTGGGTGGGCAACCTATCCGTGTCACTTCCAGAATTTCTTTTGCAGATGTACTTGTAGGTACAGGATTTCCATACCACTCTGACCATCTTTCGTTAGCACACTTTGATGCTCTCCGCATGGTACTCACCTCTACAAGAGGCATCAGGAGATTCGGTTCGGCTGCCCTGGATCTTTGTTATGTCGCCACAGGGAGATTGGGAGCATTTTACGAACATACACTCAACTCATACGATATAGCAGCCGGAGCATTGATAGTGAAAGAAGCGGGTGGAATGATTTGTGATTACCGCGGTGCACAAAACTGGTTATTTGAGGGAGAGATCATGGCTACCGCACCACAATTCAAAGATAATATGCTGGCAGTGACAGCATGTTTTAAATAATTTTTTGACTCTTTGCGCAGGGATGATGATGTTTTTGCGTATCTATTTTGATACATTTTTAAAACCGAAAACACTACCACATGCCCCTCCGATGATATGAGCTGATTCAGCAATCTGATTGACCTCTACACTTTGCAGGAATTCTTTGCCAATAAAAAGAATAGCTACCAGAATAAAGGTCACAGGTATTTCGCCTGAAGAAACATTGGTAAAAGAAACCAGTAATATGAGCATAAAAACAATACCGCTGGCACCCATGAGACCTGTATTAAAAAATAATACATTTATTAGCCCTGTGATGAAGGCCGTCAGCAACATCATATAAATTAGTCTGTTTGACCCATATTTTTCTTCAATTATCGGTCCCAGGAGTAAAATGAAAGTAAGATTGCCCAATAAATGCTCCAGGCTGCTATGACCAAATATGTGCGATATCAAACTTGCAATGGAAAAAGGATTGGACCAGTCAACCGTTGGGTAAACCGTAAATAAAGGCATAAGGTTGCCCATCAAAAATTTGTCAGCAATATAGATTGCTGTACATAACAGTGCAAAAGTAAGTACTACCGGTGAGTTCCATTTTATTCTTAATGCCATGCTACACGTTTTTGTATTGTATTATTTAGGCTTATAGACACACTTTTTGTGTACTTAATTATCATTCCTGCATTTTCTTTCCGAAAGCCAGATCTCCGGCATCGCCCAGTCCGGGAACTATGTAAGACTTAGCTGTCAATTCATCGTCTTCTGCTGCTATCCACAGATGTGCCTTCGGAAATAGTCTTTGGATATGATTGACTCCATAAGACGAGGCTATAATAGATACAATGTGTACCTGCTCATATTGTCCATATTCGTCCAGAGACTCTAATGCCTTTTGTATAGAACCCCCTGTGGCCAGCATTGGGTCTGTAAGTATCAGCGTAGCTCCATTAAGATCCGGGCAAGTGACATACTCAAGGTTGATCTCAAAACTTCCGTCCTTGTGACTTTTTCTGTATGCTGCAATAAATGAGTTGTTGGCATCATCAAAAAAGTCGAGCAATCCATTGTGGAGCGGTAATCCAGCTCTGAGTATTGTACACAAAACTATTTTGGTTGACGGGACAGATGTTTTTGCTATTCCTAATGGTGTTTCTACCTCTACCTCTCTATAAGGAAGTACTTTACTAATTTCATAAGCAAAGATATTGCCCAGCCTTTCCATATTTTTTCTGAAAATCAATCTGTTGTTCTGGACATTAATGTCTCTCATCTGAGCCACATATTGGTTAGCGAGAGAATTTTGGGAAGACAGGTTATGTATCATCCTGAAATTTTTTAAAACTATTATAAAGTGTAAAATAAACAGAAAATGCCCTATTTTCCAAAATAAGAAATAAAAACATTTACTATATTGCTCTAATCCTACCAATTAATCCAAATTTTGGGTATTTGTAACTTGTGTTGCACTCTGGCTATCATAGGGCCTTTATCTTTGCACTATAAATAATAATTTTTATGAACATAGAACAACTGATTACAGAAAACCAAGGTACTATTGTTGATGTCCGTACACCGGCTGAGTTTATGGGTGGTCATGTCGTGGACTCTATTAATATCCCGCTCAATGAAATAACAGATAGAATGGAAGAAATTAAAAGTTTGAAATCTCCACTCATCCTTTGCTGCGCTTCAGGAAACAGAAGCGGTCAGGTAGCCAACTACCTAATTGCCAATGGCATTTCCTGTTTTAATGGTGGCTCATGGATGACAGTAAATTATTTAAAGTCTTTGAACTATCAACATTAAAAATGAATAGTATTGCCTTTTTTCGGGACTGGGGTGTAATGCGTTGGCTCAGATTATTACTTGGACTTTATTTTGCTTATCAGGCTTTTTTGCTGAAGGATAATATTTCAGGTTTTCTGGCAGCATTTTTACTTTTGCAAGCCATTACAAATACGGGTTGTTGCGGGGCGGGTGGCTGCAATATACCCACACAAAAACATGTCGAAAACAGCCCTGAAAATATAGAATACGAAATAATAAAACCTAAATAAATGGAATCCCATATATATAATGTTAATCTGAATTGGGTGGCTGACCGTATCGGTGAAGTCTCATCACCTGAATTGTTAGATACTATCGATGTAGCCACTCCACCACAATTTCCAAAAGGAGTGGATGGTGTTTGGTCCCCAGAACATTTTTTTACTGCGGCAGTCAATAGTTGTTTTATGACTACCTTTCTTGCAGTTGCAGAAAACTCAAAACTGGAATTTGTCAGATTTAATTGTCATGCAGAAGGAAAACTTGAAAAACAAGAAGGCAAATACCTGATGACCGAAATCGTACTTCTACCAGAATTAACTATCATAAATGAATCAGATAAAGAAAAAGCTGAAAGAACTCTTATAAAATCGGAGAGCGCCTGTCTTATTTCTAATTCGATTAAATCCAAAGTAAGTATGTCTCCCAAAATTATAATTGCCAAATGATCTTGTTGTAGATATTAAAAAAATTATTTAAGTCTGTAATGATTCCATAAGGTCTGATATGACATTGTCTATGGCTTCGTCTAGTAGGTCGTAGACTTCATCAAATTTATCATCATAATAGGGATCTGGAACAGCCATGTTTCTGTTTGGATATTTATAATTAAGAATCAGTTTTACTTTGCTTCTCTGCATATCATTCTGACACAATTTCAGAATATCCTGATAATTGTAGCTGTCCATAGCCAGTATGAGGTCAAAATAATCCAGATCTTGGGATTTTATTTTTCTGGATCTTTGATTAGAAATATTTAGTCCTTTTTTGGCGCAAGTACTTATAGCTCTTGCATCCGGGGTCTCACCATCATGCCATCCTGATGTCCCGGCTGAATCCACCAACCAGGATAGTCTTTTTTTCTTTAATTTTTGTTCCAATATGGCTTCTGCCATCGGAGATCTGCATATGTTACCTAAACAAACCATCAATATCTTCACGATTCAATTTCTTTTTAATTTTAAACGTTAAAAATATCTGTTCGTTGTACCTCTCTTATTTAAAATGAAAAATCTGTAGAAATTTTACATTTTATTGTATGCTTTTAGTGCTTCATTTAGAAGCTTATAGTCTATCACTCCTTTATTGGCTACGAGGTGATCTGATATAGCCAGGGCTTTTTTGATCCTGCTGTCTGTGTTTTTTACCTTACTTATGATATAGATCAGACTTCTCTGCTTTCCTGGTGTTAGTGTATGAAAATAGTAATCTGCCTGAGGATCCTGGTCTAAAACTTCTCTGAACTCATCAGGCATGGGCATACCGTAACGTGAATTATCTTTGGTAATTACTACCGATAAATCTCCCCCGGATGGTACACCTATTTGTTTTTGCATCCCCTGGTTTAGCATGATAAACCAGGTATCTTTGTTAGGCATCAATGCACAATGCAAAGTGGTTTTATTATTTATGGTAACAACCACTCTTCGATCCTTTCCATTCACAAAAAGCACTGCAACTTCATTGGGCACTAAAAAATGCACCCCCATAGTGAGGAGTTTTCAAACTGATTCAATATCGTGTGAAACGTTACATCCTCCATTTTCTAGGATTCTCGCCCACTCTTATAAACCATGTTTTTGATCTTGGTATTGAGTTGATCAGCTTTTTGTAAATCCTCCATATTCAAATGAAACCTGTATCTCCAGTAATGTTTTGAATTACTTGGTTCATTGATCTGCTCGGAAAATGGGTCTTTTTTACGCAATGTCTCATCCATACCCACAAGGTCCTGAATGGGAAATATCGCCATCATGCTGGGTGATGACATATGATCTTCGACTATAGCCTGTACTATTTCTGTGTTACATTCCTGAGGAGTCAGTCCATACCAATGAAGGTAATGATAATAATAATCCTTTGCGTTTTCGTGATCTGCCTGCCACCAGCCCCGGATGGTAGACATATCGTGGCAGGAAGGACTACATACCGAAAAGTAAGGATAGGAACTCACCTGACCGAATTTATTATTTCCTTTTGGCATTCGCTGTATTTCGAGTGAGATGATGTTCAGATCTTTCATGACGCCTGGAACTGCTTTGGGTATCATACCCAGATCCTCCCCACAAATAAGCATTTCGCTGGCATCTAGTATAGCGGGTAGCTTCCAGAGTGCTTGCTGTTTCCAGTACTCATCATGCCTTGAAAAATAGTAATCATCATACAATTTGTTGAATTTTGATCTGGAATAATCATCCAAGTGTGCGTACGATGTGGTAGTGGAAAGTGTAATTCTGGGATTGAAATAATGCCCGTCAGTTCCATCTTCTACCAGGAGCAATACCTCTGTCATAAGCAGCAGCAGGTTTTTCTCATGCTTTTTGTATCTGAGGTTTTGGAATATAAAAGTGCTTATTTTCTGCTGATTATCAAAGGATGATTTAAAAATTATCTGACCATTTTGACTTTGGGAAAAAAACATGGCAAAAATATCGTCAGCGTCATTTCCGAACATTTGTATCAACATATCCCTTGTGATGTAAGGTAGCGTGTATCGTGATAAATCACCTGTGATGCCATATTGAGCAAGTTCGTCTCTGGATACAGGTAGTCTGGGATTAAACATACCCAGGGTGCCTTCTACCTGATTGGTTGGAATCTGCCAGATTCTGAAAAACCCAAGAATATGATCTATCCTTAAGGCATCAAAATGTCGGTTGAGTTGCTGCATGCGTTTACGCCACCAGGCAAAACCGTCCTTTGCCATTTCATTCCAGTTATACGTGGGAAATCCCCAGTTTTGTCCCAGTACTGCATAGTCGTCAGGAGGAGCACCGGCTTGTTCGTTCATATTGTATAATTGTGGTGCTACCCAAGCATCACAACTGTAACGGTATATGCCAATAGGCAGGTCACCTTTCAATACCACACCTTTGGTTCGTGCATAATCTTTGGCTTGGGTAAGTTGCTTATCTGCGTAATACTGGACAAAATAATAAAACTCGATGTCCCTGATATGATGGTAAGTAGGAGACAGCAGCTCTTCTTCTACTTTGGATGAATAGACAGCGTATTCCGGCCAGTTATTAAAATTGCAGGTTTTGTATTTATCTCTAAGATGACAAAAAGCAGCATAAGGTCTGAGCCAGTCGGCATTCAGGCTGATAAAAGACCGGGCATCGCTGTCTTTGCTGAAACGCTCATACTCCTGGTCGAAAAGAAGATGTAGAAATTTAAATTTATACTCCAGCACTTTTTCAAAATCAACTTGTTCCAGTTCATTGACTTCTTTAAATGCCGTATTAAAAGCTTTCTGGTCATCTTTGTTTTTGAAAGCTGCTATACTTTGCAAGTGAATATATAGAGGGTGCAATGCAAAAACCGAAATGGCAGCATACGGATAGCTATCCTGCCAGGTTTTGTTGGCAATAGTATCATTGACCGGTAGTATTTGTATGATGTTCATGCCTATCTGATGGGCCCAGTCTGTCATTGCTTGCAGATCTGAAAACTCCCCGATGCCCATTCCCTGCTTGCTGCGCATTGAAAAAACAGGTATGGCTACTCCGGCACCCCGCCATTTGACATCCTTAAACCTGAAATTTTCGTCCGTTTGGATGATATGGTTTCCTTTTTGCTTTGGAAGCACAAAGTGAGCAATACGGTTGGCCCCATCCTCCCAGACTTTTACATCTCCGGTGTCCTGGTCACAGATGACATATTTGTATTCTATATGAAGATCGGTTCCTGAAAATTGAATAGATGATGTCCACAAAGGAAAATCTGCATCCTCCATTATCAATGGTTTTTTCCACTCACCCAGTTCTTTGATATTTCCCAAGATACCAAATTTAAGATGCGGCTGGATACAGGCTGAGGTTAGCCTAAAAGTAACTTTGTTTTTGATTGTGGATTTTAACTCCCCATATTTATGTGTGTCTGATGTATGGCGTCTGAATATTGATTTTGTAAACGCGGTAGATAAAAATGCATTTTCCTGATTTGCTCTAGGTCTCCATTTATCTTCAGCAAAAACATCCTGAAAATCTAAAGGTATCCATCTGAGTTTTCCCCATTCAGATAAGATAATCTGATCGTTTTTGAGTAAAATATATTTGTAGAAAATGCTTTCAGCCTCTTTAAACTGAACAGAGCCGGTCCAGTTTTCACCATCATAGGTTTGTAGTAAAATTCTTTTGTTTTCTTTTTCATTTTCGGAATTAAATTGAATTCCTATCTGCTCTCCGAATGCAGTCTTGTAATGAATATGAAAATGTACGTACATAATATAGTGTTGATGAGCCAAGTTACTAATATAAGACCACTCAACCAGAGTTCAGTGGCCCTATATTAGTGGCAAATATACACTAAGTACTTTATTTTCCTCCTAAAATCTTACCAAAAATAGATTTGAACCCCATTTCAGCGAGGTCATCTACCATGCTGCCATCACCATCACTGTCAAGCATTTTTGAAAAAAGATTTTGATTGGACGGCTGCTGGTTGACCGTTTTAGTTGCTCCTGATAAAAGATCCAGTAAGCCTCCTCCCTGAGTCGCCTGTGGCTGTTGTACTGCTTGTGGCTGTTGAGCTGCTTTTGCTTTACCGAGATATCCAAGCACTATCGGTGCCAATGTGGCCATAAGTTGTGCAATTTTTTCGGCATCGATTCCACTGGCACGGGATATTGTTTCAGCTGCAACATTTTGCTGACTTCCTAAAAGATGGTTTAAAATTCCTGCTCCATTGGTTGTATTTGGATTTTGTGGCTTTACTGTGCCGCTCAAAACCCGCCAAATCATTGAGGATACTTCCATCATGGTCTCTGTCCAATGCTGACAACAGAGAGTTTTGACCCTCCGGCGTTGCAGCATTGTGAGAAACCGCATTTAGCAAAGTTGCGAAAACACCGTCTACAGCAGTGTTTGTTTGTTGGCTGTCACCCAAACCTAATTGTTTGCCAACCTGATTGATAATCACATCCTTCAGTGGTCCTTGTAATAAATCAGTAATATCCATTTTTATTTATTTTTTATATTAATCGAAAATCCGACATCTCTCTAAACAATAATTTTAGAAAATAATTCATTTAATCTTTACTTTTTTGAATACTCTGAATTTCGGAATGGTATTTGTATTGATAAATTATAATATTTTATAATGTATATGATACGCTTATTTACGCTAAAGTGTTTGCTTTTTATGATTTTTATATGTTTTAGTTTTACGTCTAAAGCAAATAAAAAAATAACAGAGCAATATATTTCAATGTACAAAAACATTGCTATTGTCGAAATGCGTCGCACTGGCATACCGGCGAGTATCAAAATAGCACAGGGGATGCTCGAGTCAGATCTGGGCAGAAGTCCTCTTGCATTTGAAGCCAATAATCATTTTGGAATCAAATGTGGTAAGGACTGGTACGGAGACATTTATTATAAACATGACGATGACACTGACAGTACCGGAGCCGTCATCGAAAGTTGTTTTAGGGCCTATAAAATGCAGAAGCCTCATATATGGCACATTCTGATTTCCTACTCAACCCCTCTAAGAAGTCAAGATATGGTTTTTTGTTCGAACTGAATACCACTGATTATACCGGATGGGCCAATGGTCTGAAATTTTCGGGTTATGCAACAGATCCTTCATATCCTCAAAAGCTGATTAAACTAATAGAAACTTATCAATTGTATAATTATGATGAGCCCATCCATCATGCAAAACGGAATGACGAAGTTATTATAGTTCAAAACACAGATAATAACAGAAAGTCCGAAACATCTGCTTCAGCCCCCAATAATACAAGACCAACCGAAACAGTAGCTCATAAAAAGAACACAACTATTATTGGTACCACTTCTACAACAATTCCAGAAAAACGGACTGCAAGGTATGTAGTAACCAAAATGAATGAAGTGCCTTTTGTCTTGGCTACCGGCGGAGAGTCGATTAAAGTTTTGGCTAACAAAACCGGTAAGGATGTATTTGAAATTCTTGAGTATAATGAAGGAATAAGTAGTCAGGATCAACTCCTGAAAATCAATGATATCATTTATCTGGCTAAAAAGAAAAAAACCTTCAACGATCCTGCTAAAGCTTATCATGTTGTTTCGGGAGAGGAGTCCATGTATGACATCTCCCAAAAATACGGAATAAGACTGGAAAGCCTGCTGGCAAAAAATAATCTGTTGCCTGGAGCATTGCCACAGAAAGGCGAGAAAATAAGCCTGCATAAAAACGTTTCTAAAAAAGATACCCCCAAACATTCATATCAGGAAAAGTTTGACTCTTATGTAGACTTGGGAGGATTAAAGTAATATGGAGCAGGAACATATAAGTCTAAATAAATACATCAGCGATACAGGACTTTGCTCGCGAAGAGAAGCAGATAAACTTATAGAAGCAGGTCGAGTCAGGATTAATGACAACATTTCTAAAAAAGGAAACAGGGTAAGTCCCGGAGATATGGTTTACCTGGACGACAAACTCATTTCAAAATCTACAGTTCCTGTCTATATAGCATTTCATAAGCCTGTCGGTGTAGTATGTACCACGGATAACCGCGAACCAGACAACATCATTGATCATCTGGGGTACAAAGAAAGAATATTTCCTATTGGTAGGCTTGATAAAATGTCACAAGGTCTTATCCTACTGACAAACGATGGTGATATCGTCAATAAAATCCTCAGGGCTGGCAATTATCACGAAAAAGAATACATCGTCACTGTCAACAAACCAATAGATCATACATTTATAAAAACAATGGCGTCAGGAGTACCTGTATTGGATACTGTTACCCGCCCTTGTAAAATCAAAAAAATCGATGATTTTACATTTAATATCATTCTGACCCAAGGACTCAACAGGCAGATCCGCCGTATGTGCGAGTATCTGGGGTATCATGTAAAAAGTTTGACAAGGACCAGAATAATGGATGTAACACTGGACGGAATTATCTATGACTCTTGGCGATATCTCACCGAGGCAGAGGTCACATGGCTAATGGAATTAGTAAAAAATTCAAGAAAGTAACTTTTCATTTTTTGAAAATAAAATATACTGCCAGCACCAGAAAACCAAATCCTATGAGGTGGTTAGTCCTTAATGTCTCAGTCTTAAATGCAAAAATAGTAAACCCTGTAAACACAATAAGTGTAATAACCTCTTGCAATACTTTGAGTTGCCACAAGTTAAAAGGACCTCCATTTCCAGAGAAACCGTATTTGTTGGCCGGCACCTGAAAACAATATTCTAAAAAAGCTAATCCCCAGCTGATAAGTATAACAGAAAAAAGTCCAAGTTTGGAAGACCATTTCCACTCTGCAAACTTCAGATGACCATACCAGGCCAAAGTCATAAAAATGTTGGAAATAATTAAAAGTCCTATGGTATAAAATTGTTTCATTCCTCTTTATTAATGTTAAATTGTGTGTCTTTGGCTGCCCACAAATATCTGCATGCGTAGGTTCTGTATGGACGCCATTTTTCAGCAATTTCGGTCAAATCAGATATCAGCTGTTTTTTTTCAGACCTTACATCATACAGTGAAATCATATGATTACGTATGATAAGATCATCCAATGGAAGTACATCCTCTCTATACAGAGAAAACATCAAAATCATTTCGACAGTCCACTTACCGACCCCTTTTATTTTAGTAAGCTCATGGATTATATCTTCATCAGACCATTTATTCCAATCGGTTTCATATAGTCTATACTCGTCAAAGTGCCGGACTACATTCTGAATATACCCTGCTTTTTGGTACGAAAGCCCAAGTGATCTCAATTCGTCTAAAGTCTTGTTCAATATCTGTGCAGAAATGTTTTCATTTTTTTCAAAAGCATTTAAAAACCTTTTATAAATTGTGGCTGCAGCCGTCGTGGATAATTGCTGAGAAACAATGGATCTTATCAAATCGTCAAAAACCGCTATCGGTTGTTTATGGATATGTAATGGGCAGTAATCTATTAAAATACTAATTTTTTCATCTTTTTTTAAATGACTGATGATATCAGGTCTTATATTTGTCTTCATTTTATAAATTCTGTCTTGCGTTCAATCTGTAAAAGTATTAAAATATGAAAAACATTGAGCTTTCATTGGTTTTCTTTTTATTCCTGTATCCTGCGGTTTCGGTAGCACAAACTTTTAATGTCTCCCCAAAATCAAAAGTAGGTGGCATGCCGGGCAATGAGTATAATGATATCTGGGGCTATGTCGACAATACAGGAAAAGAGTATGCTGTCATCGGCAGTACTCAGGCTATTAATATTTTTGAGGTGACAGACTGCTCTAATCCTGTCCTTAAACTTTCATATGTAGATGGCGCTAATGCAATTTGGCGGGATTTTAAAACGTATCAAAATTATCTATATGCTGTTTGTGATCAAACTTCAGGATGGCCATGTGCTGAAGGCCTTGAGATCATTAACCTGACCAATTATTCCTATACTCAGAATACATCTGATTTTACAAGAGCTCATAATATTTTTGTCGATGAACCAAACGGAAGATTGTATGTCGTAGGCTCAAATGCTGCCAACGGAGAGATGACCATCTATACTCTGGATATCGAAATAGTAAATGGTGTAACTTACAATGGTACAGCTGCAAATCCTGTTTTGCTCAAGAAGTTTTCTACCAGTTACATTCATGACATATATGTGAAAAACAACATCGCCTACGCGTCCCACGGTTATGATGGATATAAAATCTGGGACGTCAACAATCCCCAAAATATTTTTCTGCTGGCTTCCAACGAAGATGCAAGCGGATATAATCACAGTAGCTGGCTGACAAATAACGGACAGTATGCTTATGCAGCAGAAGAAGTGCCTCGTGGCAAGCCGATCAAACTGTATCAAATCACAGGAAGCGGAACAGGCACATCCATTAATCTTGTGTCATCCTTTAAGGAGCCGCTGGAATCACCTTCCTTCTCCAATAACAGACCCCACAATCCATTTATCAAAGGTGATACTATGTTTATTTCTTATTATGAAGACGGCGTTCAGGTTTTTGATATTTCTAACCCTGTCTTACCAAAAAGGATTGCCTATTATGATACCTATACTTTACAAAACGGCCTGGGATATAGTGAGCCTGCGCATGATTGGAAAGGTCCATGGGGCGTTTATCCCTTTCTTCCATCCGGTTGCATTCTCGCATCTGATATCACACAGGGTATGTTTACTTTTAAAGTTACACTGCCAGTAAGTGATGGAGTCAATCCCGGAAAAGTGACCTTGTCCAAAAACGCAGATATTTTATTTACATCCAGTAACAAAGGTGTAGTACTGAGATCTAACAAAGGAAATTGTTTCAGGATCGTAGTAAATTCGTCCGGGACTATTTCCACACAACAAATAATCTGTCATGTCAATGGAGAAAATGTAACAAAACTTTACAACAACGATCTTGCATTTAATCAACACGAATATGGTATCATTCTCATGAATCCTTCAGGTGATTGTAACAGATTAAAGGTGTCTAAAACCGGAACACTTTATACAGAAAGCACCACCTGTACCGACAATTCGCAGCAAATAAAAATTATTAACGGAGACTTCATCATTGAAACCTACACCAAAGGAATCATTATGAAGGATAATAATGGCTTCTGTCATCGGATCACAGTCAGCGATTCAGGTATCTTACAAAATACAACACTGAATTCTTGTCCTTAAAACTGAAAAGTCGCATCTTTGGCACGGGTTTTGAATCCTTATAAATAGTAATATTTTTGCAACATGTCTTTTATTAGAGTATTCCTGCTTTTTATAAGCATAGGGTTGTTATCTTCCTTTGATTTTAATCCAGAAATAGCCGCATCTGAATATATAGAAGCATACAAAGATCTCGCTGTAGTAGAGATGTACCGCACTGGTATTCCTGCCAGTATCACTCTGGCACAAGGACTCCACGAATCCAATTACGGGACGAGTAAACTGGCTACAGAAGCTAATAATCACTTTGGAATCAAATGTAAAAGCTATTGGACAGGTAAAACTTATTATCACAAAGATGATGATTATAATACCAAAGGTCAAATCACAGAATCTTGTTTTCGAGCTTATGACTCTGATATAGATTCTTATATAGACAGATCCAATTTTTTGATGCAAACAGAGAGGTACATCCCTCTTTTCAGTTTTGATAAAAAAGATTTCACATCCTGGGCATACGGTCTGAAGTATTGCGGTTATGCTACCGACGATACGTATACCCAAAAATTGATAAGTAAAATAGAAAAATATCAACTCCACCAATTTGATAGTTCTGAAGACCCCTTCAGACAGTTGATAAAGCATTGATTTCTATTCTGCAGAGCTTATAGTCCTGATATATGTCATTTATTGTATATTTAATGAATTAAATTTTATACCTTTGCAACTATAATTCATTGCGAAAAATGGTCTTAGGAATTTTAAAAGAACAAAACTTTAATCGTGTATCGATTGCCCCATCAGCATCCAAAAAACTGACTGGCATGGGCCTCAAAAGCCAGATGGAAACCGGAGCTGGCAATAATGCCGGTTTTGGCGATCATCTATATAGTGAAAACGGATTTGACATTCAATCCAGAGATGTGGTGCTCTCCTCATCTGACATTATTATCAGTATAGCACCTATTTCTGATAGTGAGATGAATAAAATGAAAAAAGGAGCTTTATACATTTCTATGTTTGCGCCATACCAAAACAATGAAGTGCTAGCACATCTCTCTGCTTTTCCCATCAATGTGGTGAGTATGGATATGATACCACGGACCACACTTGCTCAATCCATGGACGTACTGTCTTCTATGGCATCTCTGGCAGGATATAAAGCTGTACTGAAAGCAGGAGATCATTATAATAACATGTTTCCTATGATGATGACGGCGGCAGGTACTATCCCGCCTACTAAAGTTATGATCCTGGGAGCGGGTGTTGCCGGTTTGCAAGCCATAGCCACCGCCAAAAGGCTGGGAGCAGTAGTAGAAGCATTTGATACCCGGGCTGCTGCCAAAGAAGAAGTCATGAGTCTGGGTGCCACATTTGTAGAAGTGGAAGGGGCTGTAGATGACAGGGGTGCAGGAGGATATGCCGTACAACAGTCAGATGAATATCTTGCAAAACAAAGAGCACTCGTACAAGAAAGAGCGTTAAAATCCAATATCGTTATTGCTACTGCTCAGGTTAGGGGCCGCAAAGCGCCGCTGCTCATTACTCAGGAAACCATAGATAATATGAAGCCGGGATCAGTCATTGTAGATCTTGCCGCATCTACAGGTGGCAACTGTGCTTATACAGAAAATAATAATACTATCGTAAAAAAGGGTGTCACCATCATTGGCAATTCTGATCTTTCTGATGAATTGAGCAGTGTGGCAAGTACATTATTTTCCAATAACATCATTAATTTTCTTCAGATTGTAGTAAAAGACGGTGTGGCAAACCTGAATGAAGAAAACGAAATCATTAAATCTGCACTTATTTCTAAAGCATAATTCACATGGACCAGTTATTAAATTTTATTTCGGAAAATTTTAATTTCATTTTTCTCCTCATTTTGATGATCATCTTAGGATTTGAAGTCATCTCCAGGGTTCCTGCGGTTTTGCATACTCCCCTGATGAGCGGTGCCAATGCTATTCATGGTGTGGTCATCATAGGTGCTATCATAGTAATGGGTCAGGCTGAGCATGATAATTACCTGGCTTTAATCCTGGGGTTTTTGGCCGTAATACTCGGTACACTCAATGTGGTCGGTGGTTTTGTGGTGACAGACAGAATGCTAGAAATGTTTAAAAAAAGAAAGAAGAACTAATACATTTACACAACCATTAACAACAACATTTTTCTGTTAGTACATCACAAATTTAAATTATGTCAAACGGACTTCTATCATTAAGTTATCTCATAGGAAGTGTTTCCTTTATCATAGGTCTTAAAATGCTGTCTCACCCTGATACAGCCCGAAGGGGCAATTTATATGCAGCCATTGGTATGACCATCGCTATAGTAGCGACGATATTTTTATATACAGACAAGGAAGGCAGTGGTTTAGGCAATTATCTGTGGATATTCGGAGGTTTGGTCATTGGATCTATATTGGGTACTTATGCTGCTCGAAAAGTACAAATGACAGCGATGCCACAAATGGTCAGTCTTTTTAACGGTATGGGTGGGGCTTGTGCTGCAATTATCTCAGTAGTGGAGTTTAAGCATATGATACATTCCGGTGGTGATGTGACAGCCGATCCTGTGCTGACCATGATTATCCTGCTGGGTCTCGTGATCGGTACGATTTCATTTACAGGAAGTATGATTGCTTTTGGAAAACTAAATGGCAATATCAATGACAAAACACTTCCACTACAACAGGTAATCAATATAGGCTTGCTGGCACTCATCGTTATTTTGCTTGTAGGAGTAGTCACCGGCTGGATTAGTATAGCCCCTATATCTATGATGTACATTTTACTGATCATCTCTGCATTATATGGTGTTTTATTTGTCATGCCTATCGGAGGAGCAGATATGCCGGTGGTGATCTCCCTTCTTAATTCTTTTACAGGTGTCGCTGCAGCTTTTGGCGGATTTGTGTACGACAATTCTGTGATGCTTACAGGTGGTATACTCGTAGGTAGTGCCGGTACAGTTCTGACCGTCTTGATGTGCAAAGCTATGAACAGATCTCTTACAAACGTAATTGTTGGATCTTTTGGCGGAAATAAATCCGGAACATCTTCCTCTGCGTCTGGTGGAACTTATAAAGAAATCTCTATCAGTGATACTGCTGTTCTGATGCTATATTCTAAAAAAGTAATTATTGTTCCTGGTTATGGTTTAGCTGTAGCCCAGGCACAGCATATCTGTCATGAGCTCGAAAAAGTACTGGACCAAAATGGTGTGGATGTAAAATATGCTATACACCCTGTGGCAGGGAGGATGCCCGGCCACATGAATGTATTGCTTGCAGAGGCTGATGTTTCATATGATAAACTGCTCGACATGGAAGAGATCAACCCTGAGTTTTCGCATACTGATGTAGTGTTGGTGCTCGGTGCCAATGATGTTGTCAATCCGGCAGCTAAAACAGATCCTGCCTCTCCCATTTACGGAATGCCTATCCTGGATGTAGAAGATGCATCCCATGTTATTGTTAATAAACGAAGCATGAAACCAGGATATGCCGGCATAGAAAACATGTTGTTTTTCCAACCCAAAACATCTATGCTTTTCGGTGATGCTAAAGATGCTTTGACAAAACTAGTGGCTGAGATTAAGAGCCTTGGATAATTAGTAGTTATTACTACGTCCAGTCTAACTTTCCTGCCTGGCTTCCGGGTTAAAGCCAATGGGGTTAAAACCTATGGGAGGCAATCGTTGCTGCTCATCGTCATCAAAATCCTCCCATTCTGTAATAATATCTACCAAGGCTCCTATATGTCTGACTATAAATGGTTCTTTTAGTTCGTCTGGTCTCAGTATCTCCAAAGTATGCGGTGGCTTCGGTTCGCCATATCCTTCTATCTGTGGACTTACCAACATCACCATGATTTTACCATTGAACAGTTGCTGATAAATCAGAGATCCATTTGATTTTATCATAGTCCGTTTAACACCGGAATCCTCCATATTTTCCGAAATACCACTGCTAGATCTACCTAAATCCAATATGACCGCCTCAAGGTTTTCGATATTGTCTCTGATAATCACTTCTGATTTGGGCATTTCGGTTTGCTTACTGACATCTTTAAGTGTTTTTTTTAGCATAGGCTTGATTTCCGAGTGCCAAGCTTTACGATAGTTGTCTGTATTTTTGAGTACTTGTTTGTATTTATTAATCTTTGCAGCGAGAGTATTTGTGTCCATATTTTAAAATAAGTGCCATTTTTTAATTAAAAATTATCAAAGTTTGCTTGTCATCAGTAATTCCAGACTTGTATATTTCAACCCGAAGCGTCTGCTCAGGTACTCATTGGTAATACAGCCTTTATAGGCATAACATCCGTGTCTTATCCCCTGATTTTCATAAAGGATATTATCAAAGTGGAGCCCACTACCCATTTTTAGTAACAATGGTGTAATGATATTGCTGACGGCTAGTGATGCTGTACGACTAACTTTAGATGCAATATTTGGCACACAATAATGAATCACCCCGTGTAAGATATAACTGGGATTATCCAGCGTTGTCATTCTTGAAGTTTCTATACACCCTCCCTGATCTATACTTACATCTATGATAACCGCTCCGTCTTTCATCTTGGATACCATTTCTTCTGTGACCAGGATAGGTGCTCTTCCGCTTTTGGAATGTATTGCTCCTATGACTACATCTGCACTCGTCAGCTGATATGCAAGATATACAGGGTTGATGGATGATGTATGCAGATGTCTGCCTACTGCATTTTGCAATCTCATCAGCTTTGTAATGTCATTGTCAAAAACCCTCACTGAAGCACCTAATCCAATAGCCACTTTGATGGCCGACTCTGCCACTACGCCCGCTCCTAAAATGACAATCTTGGCCGGTGGTACACCCGATACTCCACCCAATAACATACCTCTGCCTCCTTCTCTGGAATTGTTTAGGTATTCAGCCGCAGTCATTACTGCACAATTACCCGCAATTTCACTCATAATATGCACGATAGGGTAATTGCCATCTTCTGATTGCAGGTATTCCATTGCTAGAGCTGTTATCCTCTTTTTCTTTAACTTCTCCAGGTAGTCGTCATTCAATACCGGCAACTGCAATGGTGATATCAATATCTGATCGGGATACATGAGGTCTATCTCTTCTGATGTAGGAGGCGCAATCTTTACCAATACCTGTGACTTAAATACCTCTTCTTTACTAAAAGATATTTGTGCACCAGCTTCTGAAAAATGATGGTCAGTAAAGTTAGACTTCAACCCTGCACCGGATTCTATGATCACTTTGTGGCCATATCCTATCAGAGTCCTGATGGAGTGAGGCACTAATGCTACACGATGCTCATTGAGAATAATCTCTTTGGGGACACCAATGGTGAGACTTTTTGTTTTGTCTTGTGTGGATAATGTCTCCACCTCTGTTTGGTATTGACCCTCTGTAAAGAAGTCGGAAAATATAATAGGTTTGTTCAGTTTGCTCATCTTTAAATTCTAACGGATGACAAATCTAATTTATTTATGTGGATGATTTGATATAACTCACTTCTATTTTTCTCAAATGATTTCCAGATACCTGAATATCTATACTATAATAGTTTTCTTGCAAAATTTTTTCAGCAAAATTAGGCCACTCAATAAAACAGTAATGCCCACTGTACAAATATTCTTCCAATCCTATGTCCATTGCCTCACTGATATCTTTTATTCTGTACAAATCCATGTGATAAATCTTATCACTTTCTGTGACATATTCATTGATAATAGAAAACGTAGGGCTTGTAATGTCGTTTTTACATCCTAATGACCGGCATAATGATTTTATTAGCGTGGTCTTGCCGGCCCCAAGTTGTCCATTGAAGGTAAAAATTTTTGACTTTAATGGTCCATCCAATATTTTTGAAGCTATTTCTGAGAGATCATCTACAGATAAACTTGTATAAACGCGATCCATATCAGCCTATAAGGTTACCTTTTTCATCCCACTGGGCTATTTTTTGCTGGTCTGATATTTTCAGACACTGATCCAATGTTTTTTGGTCATATGCCAAACCGTGCTTCTTGAGTACTGCATCCGGTACACCATCCCACTGATTGGGCCTGTTGCCTACATATCCCAAATCCTTTATACCTTCCTTAGATGTAAAGAATCCTGTGCAGGTCAGATTTCTCATTAAATTGAAAAAATGTACTCCAAACTTCATGTCAGCGTCAGCAGTATCCGGATAGGCTATTTTATCTATGAGGGATATCCTTTCATCCGGGCTGATATCAATAAAAGGTTTTCCGTAAGTAGCCTGGCTGAAATTTTCCAACCACATCATGCCACCACGCATAGGTACCTGAAATTTGGGATAATCTTTCATCATAAATTCAATAAAATCGGGCACACCGGCTTCTGAAGCACTGCAGGAAGTGTCATCCTTAGGTATGATGATATCAGAAATCATTGAAACTATTTTCTTTTCCTTTGCGGAAAAAAAGGTTTCTGACATTAATTTTTTATCCTGTGTTATTTCTTCTGGTGTCCTACCATAGAGACCTGACTGGATTATTTCTTCAGCTTTTTGTTTGTCATCCTGACCACAACCCATACTCAACAAAAATCCTGTGGCCACTGTCCCTGTAAGCAAAACTTTTAGGTTTTCTCTTCTGTCCATGATCAGATATTTTGTTTTTTTAATTGATCTATGATATACTCTGATGTTCTCCATGATAAGGCAAGTATGGTCCAGGTGGGGTTTTTATCTGCTTGGGAGACAAATGATCCGGCATCCACCACAAAAAGATTTTTGCAATCATGCGCCTGGGCATATTTATTGAGTGCTGAAGTTTTAGGGTCATCACCCATTCTGGAAGTACCTACCTCATGAATGATGCGCCCCGGTGTTGCCAGACCATAATCTGTATCCGCTTTTGGCTTTTCGCCTAGTATTACACCACCCATACCGGTTAGTATATCTTCGAAGGTATCGTGCATATGTTTGGCTTGTTTTACCTCGTGTTCTGTCCATTTGTAGTGAAACCTTAGGACAGGGATACCAAATTTGTCCACTGTTTGAGGATCGATTCCGCAGTAGTTATCGTATTGTGGCACACTCTCTCCCCTTCCGGACATACCCACCATAGCTCCATAAATCCTTCGCACATCATTTTTAAGACTGGCACCGTAACCACCGTTAGCAGTCGGTTTACCCATCTGATCTGTAAGATACTTTCTCATGGTGTCCATCCCAAATCCAAATCCATATGAGGGCATACTCATTCCTCCCCAATATTCTATATGATATCCTCTTGGAAAATCGAGTTTTTTGTTGTCCAGCCACCAGGGTGAATATACATGCATTCCTCCGACACCATCCTCATTATATCTTTCCCTTTCTACCAGTTGCGGCATAAACGCCATTCTGTCAGTTCCTGTAGAGTCGTGTAAATATCTTCCTACTACACCGGAACTATTGGAAAGGCCATTGGGGTGGGTTTTTGATTTTGAATTGAGCATGATTCTTGCGGTTTCACAGGCAGAAGCAGCCAGGACCACGACTTTTGCTCCTATTCTGTACTCTTCCAAGGTTTTTTTATCGATATATAACACCCCTGATGCTTGTCCTTTTTCATCTGTAATGACTTCTCTGACCATGGCATGAGTATACAGCTCTACTTTGCCTTTTTGCATGGCTGGTTTTACCAGACAAGTACTCGATGAAAAGTCTGCATATACTTGGCAGGCACGATTACATTGTGCACAAAAGAAACAAACACCTCTTTCGTTATTTATTTTTCTGGTCAGTATAGACAGTCTGGATGGTATGACCGGTACTTTGGCAACTGCAGCCCCTTTTTTTACAAATAAGTCATGTAGTCTGGGTTTGGGTGGAGGAAGAAAAAACCCATCAGGATCATTGGCAAGACCTTCGTTGGTTCCAAAAACCCCAATAAGCTTATCAACTTTGTCATAATATGGTTTTACATCATCATAACCGATAGGCCAGTTATCTCCAAGGCCATCCTGATCTTTTCTTTTAAAATCCTTGGGGCCAAAGCGAAGAGAAATCCTGCCCCAGTGATTGGTTCTGCCACCGAGCATCCTGGATCTGAACCAGTCAAACGAAGTTCCATCTTTATGTGTATAGGGTTCGCCTTCTATCTCCCAACCTCCCCATGCGGCATCAAAATCTCCAAAAGCCCGTTGTGTACCCGCGCCTCTCCTGGGAGACTCCCATGGCCATTTTAATTGCGTTTTATATTCTTCTTTGGCAGGGTCGTAATCCCCTCCTGCTTCCAGCACCGCAACTGAGAGTCCTGCTTCTGAAAGAATTTTTGCTGCCATACCACCTCCGGCACCGGAACCTACTATACAGATATCATATTTTTTGTCCTGCTCCTTGATCTGAAAACTCATGGCTCTTTATTTTATTGGGTAAATATAATTAAAATTAATTTTTTTACTTACCCATGGACATAAAATTTTTATCCCATAGTGAACCTTCAAATGCGTGGCTAATGTTTTTTCATGGTAAAGCCACCCTTTAGATTTTTAATTCAGATATTTTCCTACGATCGGCACCCTCCTTCCTACTCCGAAAGCTTTTGAACTTACTCTGAGCACCGGCGCTGTCTGGTGCCTTTTAAACTCGTTGATATTTACTAATCTTAAAATTCTTCTTACCAACACAGGGTCATAACCCATATCAATAATATCCTGAGGTCCTTTTCTTTTCTCGACATACTGAAATAATATTGGGTCCAGTATATCATATTCTGGTAGGCTGTCGCTGTCTTTCTGACCGGGTCTTAATTCTGCAGATGGCGGTTTTGAAATTGAATTTATGGGAATGACCACATCATCCTTATTGATATATTCGGCTAGTTGATAGACTTCCGTTTTATAGACATCACCTATGACTGACAGACCACCACACAGATCACCATAAAGAGTGCCGTACCCTACTGCCATTTCACTTTTGTTGGTAGTATTGAGGAGGATATGACCAAACTTGTTGGAAATAGCCATATTTAGGATTCCCCTAACGCGCGCCTGGATATTTTCTTCTGTTACATTAAATGGCAAATCCCCAAAAATCGGTGAAAGTTTTTCCATAAAGGCATCATACATATCTTTGATCGGTATAATATCATGAGGTAATCCAAGTTTTTGGACCAATTCCATGGCATCATCTACCGAATGTCCCGTAGAAAACTGCGATGGCATCAGGAGCACTCTGACATTTTCGGGACCAAGGGCCCTTGCTGCCATTACGGCCGTCACTGCAGAATCTATCCCGCCAGAAAGTCCGAGTACTGCTTTGGAAAAACCCAGTTTTCGGAAATAATCTGAAATACCCAGAACAATAGCATCGTGAATAAGGGCAGTTTTATCTTTTGTCTGGCCGCTGAAAGATCTTCCTTTTTGTACTTCATTAAGATCATAATGCCTGATACATTCCTGAAAGTATGGCAACTCATCATAAAGAGCTCCGTTTTCCGACATAATGATACTGCCCCCATCAAAAATAAGTTCGGTCTGGGCACCACAATGATTGATATAGAACATGGGAATTTTATACCTTTCCACGTTGGCTTTGACGACATTTAATCTGTTTTGGGCATGACTGAAGTTGAACGGTGAAGCTGAAACATTAATGATAAAATCAGGAGCATACTTCATCATCTCATCCAGAGGAATAATCGTATACAATGGATCATCCGTCCCTACATCCCATATATCTTCACAGACAGTCAATGCTATTTTTTTTCCTTTATACTCCACTACATTCCATGCCTTGGCCGGCTCAAAATATCTGTACTCATCAAAGACATCATAAGTAGGCAGTAACGTCTTGTGCTGTACAAAGCTGATTTGGCCATCAGATAGAAAATATACTGAATTAAAAAGACTTTTACCTTTGGGGTGTCTGTTGTGCGAAGGTGCACCGACGACTATAGCTATGCCTTGTGCGTGGGTACAAAGTTCCTGGATACTTTCATCAGACAATCTGATAAAATCATCAAACTCAAGGAAATCTCTGGGCGGATAGCCACAGGTCGCCAGTTCGCTGAAACATATAATTTCCGCGCCTTCTTTTTTTGCTTCCTCAATAGCAGATATCATTTTGGCTGTGTTTCCTTCGAAATTTCCTATGTGATAATTGAGTTGTGCTATGGTGATTTTCATGCTTTGTGTGTTAAAACTATAATTGATAGATACATTTTAATGAAATACTGGTAGGTGCATTTTGGTCATAAAACTAAGTATGGGTATGTCCTGATTTGGACGAAAGAAAAGTGTAAAGAGCCGGAATTACAAATAAGGTCAGTATAAGGGAAAACATTAAGCCCCCTATGATAGCTATACCCATAGAAACCCTTGAAACAGATGCCGCTCCTAGTGCCAAAGCAATCGGCAGTGCTCCCAGTACTGTGGCCAGACTAGTCATCAAGATGGGTCGTAATCTCGATATGGAGGCTTCTTTTACGGCGTCAAGAGATTTTAACCCCTCCTCCTTCCGTTGGTTGGCAAACTCTACTATCAGAATTCCATTTTTAGTGACTATACCAACTAAAACAATGATACCTATCTGACTGAAAATATTAAGTGTAGAGTCTGTATACCAAAGTGCCAGGATAGCCCCTGACAAAGCAAGAGGAACTGTAAACATGATAGTAAGCGGGTCTATGAAGCTTTCAAATTGTGCCGCCAGAATTAAGTACACAAGTACCAAAGCAAGTATAAAAGCAAATAAAAGTGTAGAAGAACTTTCTTCAAACTCCTTGGAAGGCCCCGAAAGATCCGTGGCATAATTGTCATCCAGCACCTCACCGGCTATTGTTCTCATCGCAGTGATGCCTTGCCCAAGCGATACTCCCGGTATTGTACCGGCAGAAATAGTGGCTGATACATACCTGTTAAATCTGTACAGCTGGGGCGGGTTACTTTGCTCTGAAATAGTAATCAGATTATCTAGTTGTACCATCTCTCCCTTATTGCTTCTGACATAAATGGACTTGAGATCTCCTGGTTCGTTACGATTATCTTTTTCTGCCTGTCCAATGACCTGATATTGTTTGCCATTTTTAATAAAAAAGCCCAACCTTTGTTCTGCAAAATAAAGCTGTAGTGTCTGAGCTATATCCATGACTGATACGCCGAGCATTTGTGCCCGGTTACGATCGATTTCTATTTTTATCTCTGGTTTGTTGAATTTGAGATTGATATCCACTGCCTGAAAAGATTCATCAGCTCTTGCTTTTTCCAGAAAAACGGGAATCACTTTTTTTAACATATCAAAGTTGGGAGCCATAATTACAAACTGTACCGGCAAACCGCCTCTTCTGTCACCTATGGTTTGCTCCTGACTGACAAACACACGAGCCTCTGAGTATTTTTTTACTGTTTTGGATAGTTCGTCAGCCAATTCCATCTGTGATTTGGTTCTTTGTTCTGCTTCCACCAATGAAATCCTTACAAAACCTGTATTAGCTGCCTGGGAAGCACCAAAGCCCGGAGCAGTGACAGATAATATTGATTCCTTTTCAGGCATCTTTTCTACATCTGCGATGATTTTAGTGAGCAGATTATTGGTATAGTCGAATGATGCTCCCTCTGGTGCCGTTACATTGATACTCATACGGCCCTTGTCTTCCATAGGAGCAAGCTCGGTAGGCAAATCTTTGCCCAAGTAATAAATGGATGCAATGGATGCCAACATGATCACTATAGCCATCCATCTTACTTTAAAAAAAGCATTCAGTCCTTTTTCATACCATAGGGTCATACCTGTAAAAAAGCCTTCCGTAAACTTATAAAATCCTTTTTCGTGGTCTCCCTCTCTGAGTAATCTCGAACACATCATCGGGGTAAGAGTCAGGGATACAAAGGCAGATATCATGACTGATCCGGCTACAACAACGCCAAATTCTCTGAATAGCCTCCCTGTCAGTCCCTGCAAAAACATTATCGGCAAAAAAACAGCCACTAGCGTTACTGTGGTAGAAACAATAGCAAAAAATATTTCTTCTGAACCCTTAAATGCCGCTTCGCGGGGTTTCATGCCCTGTTCTATCTTTTGGTAAATATTTTCTAGAACTACAATAGCATCATCTACTACTAGTCCGGTGGCGAGAACAATTCCGAGCAACGTAAGAATATTAATAGAGAAACCGGACAAATACATGATAAAAAATGAACTCACAAGCGATATAGGTATAGCTACGACAGGTATAAGTGTGGACCTCCAGTTGCGTAAAAAAAGGAAGATTACCAAAACAACAAGACCAAAAGCTATAAGAATAGTCTCTTCCACTTCGCTGATGGCTTTTTTAATACCTTTGGTAGTATCCAGGGCAATACCCAGCTGCAGATCTGCAGGAAGTTCTTTTTTAATAACTTCCAGTCTCTTATAAAATTCTTCGGCAATGGAAACGTAGTTTGCTCCGGGCTGAGGTGTAATAGCAATTCCGATCATAGGTATTGCACCATTGCCTCTCAACAAAGACCTTTCATTTTCCGGTCTCAACTCTGCATATCCGACGTCATTAAACCGTATGATGGCTCCGTTATTTTCCTTTATAATAAGATTATTAAATTGTTCTACAGTTTCTATTCTTCCTATGGTCCTGATGGTCAACTCTGTATCATCACCCTCTATTCGCCCGGAAGGCAATTCAACATTTGCATTCATTAAGGCGTTTCGCACATCTACCGGATTAATCCTCATCGATGACATTTTGGTGGGAGACATGATAAGTTTCATGCTGTATTTTTTCTCTCCCCAAATATTTACATTACTGACGCCTGTGATCGTCTGAAAGCGCTCTTTAAATAAGTTATTGCCTATCTCTGATAATTCCAGAAGGGTGCGCTGATTACTCTGTACTGTCAGCGATAAGATAGGCTGGGCATTTGCATCGGATTTACTGACAATAGGAGGATTCGTATCAGGTGGCAAGTTACGCTGAGCTCTAGATACCCTGTCTCGAACATCATTTGCAGCAGTTTCCAGATCCACAGACAGGTCAAACTCCACAGTTATGGTACTGCGACCATCACTGGAAGTGGAAGTAATGGTTTTTACGCCATCAATACCATTGATAGACTCCTCGAGTGGCTCAGTGATTTGTGATATAATTACATCAGAATTGGCACCCGTATAGGAAGTACTTACCGTGATGACAGGCGGATCTACGCTGGGATAATCACGTATACCCAAATAATAAAAACCAATGATCCCAAAAAGTACAATAATGATAGACATTACCATACTTAAAACAGGACGCTTTATACTTATTTCTGATAAGCTCATCTTTTATTTTTTATAGCGCCGGGTTTATGATGTTTACTTTGACAGGCATTTTGGGTTTTAACTGCAATATACCGGTTGTCAGCACAGTATCTCCTACAGATATACCTTCGACGATCTGAATCTCTTTTTCAGTACGATTACCTGTGACTACAGACGTGCTTACGGCCTCACCATTCTTACACAAAAAAACCCTTCCACCACTCAGGTCGGGAATATAAGCTACTGTAGGTATCATTTTTGCTTTGGTTTTTTCACCCACCTGGATGTTTATGTCTGCAAAAGATCCCGGAAAAACTTTTCCTGAAGGATTGGGAAAGGTTGCTCGAACTTTAGAGGTACGAGTGACGGCATCAATTTTCGGATCCTTGGCATATACTGTCGCCTCTAGCTTGCTCGATATCCCCGCTACTGTAAAATCAACTTTACTTCCGGTATGAACGAGGTTGTTGTATTTTTCTGGCACTGAAAACTCTAATTTTAATGGTTGTGTCTTTTGTATTGTGGCTATGACAGTACTGGAAGTGATAAATGCTCCGGTACTTACGTTTTTTAATCCGGCTGTTCCACTGAATGGTGCTGTGATACGGGTCTTATCTATTTCTGTTTGCAGAATATTTGCATTGGCTTTCAATAGTTGTAAAGCTGTAAAAGTATTTTCGTACTCCTCTTTGCTTATAGCAGAAGAAACCAGCAGCTGCTTTTGCCGTTTTTCTTTTTCTTCACCCAGTTTTATTTCAACTTCCAATTTTTTCATTTGAGCTACCAGATCATCATCATTGAGTTGAATCAGCAGTTGTCCTTTGCTGACTGATTTACCCTCAGCAAAATATATCCTGGTAATTTTACCTGACACCTCACTCTTAATCTCCACTTCTTCATCTGCCATTACAGTACCTGTGGTGTTCACAGATCCTGAGCTGACTACCTCTCTTACTATTATACCTTCCAGAGTAATAGGTTTTTGATCCTTAGAACCTGCTGATGGTTGACCTGGATCTTTTTTTTCTACGTCTTTACAGGCAATTAAGGAGGACAGCACCAGAAATGCCACTATGTTTAAAAATTTTATCATAGGTTATGGTGTTTAAATTAAATACATAAAGACTCTAGTTCCCCTGATTGTTCAATTTGACTTTGTGTATTTTTGATGACGAAAGGTTAATGAAACAGCAACAAATCAAATATTTGGTAAAATTATCAAATTCCTTTTATCTTGCAGTGTAAATCTGACAATCATTTATAAAAATCAACAGATCCATGAAAAGTGAAGATATCAAACCATTTCAACCAGAGGAAGAAGAAATTATCATAAATAAAGAATTAAGTATTTTTGAAGCACTGTTGCCAGTGGTGATACTGGTAGGTATGCTTGCTTACAATATACATATTTTCGGGGATGCTGCACTAGGCGGTAGTAACCAGTTCATACTTATCATCGGAGCGGCTTTTGCTGCTATAATAGGATTTAGAAATAACGTGACCTACGCTCAAATGCTCGAAGAAGTAGCCCACAATATTAAATCTACGGCAGGAGCCATTCTCATTCTTCTCATGGTCGGAGCTTTATCCGGAACATGGCTGATCAGTGGGATTATACCTTCCATGATTTATTATGGCCTACAGTTACTGTCTCCCAATATTTTCCTTGCCGCTTCTGTAGTGATTTGCTCTACTGTTTCTTTGGCTACCGGAAGTTCGTGGTCGACATCTGCCACCGTTGGTATTGCCCTAATAGGCATCGGACAAACCATGGGTATCAATCCTGGCATGACAGCAGGTGCAGTGATCTCCGGTGCTTATTTTGGCGACAAGATTTCTCCTCTTTCTGACACTACCAACCTGGCCTCTGCTATGGCCGGTTCTACATTATTTGATCATATAAAATACATGCTTATTACCACAATTCCATCCATATTGATTACTATCTTGATCTTTGTTGTGATTGGTATCAATATCCATACCTCAGGCACTCCGGATATTTCGGAGAGACTATCAGCAATAGATACTGCTTTCCATATCAGTCCATGGTTGTTTATTGTGCCGGTTATTGTCATAGTTATGATTATTAAAAAGACAGAGCCATTAGTTGCGCTTCTCATCGGAGCACTTTTAGGTGGTGTCACTGCCATAGTAGCACAACCGGAGATTGTTGCCAAAATTGGTGGTAGTCCAACACTGGATTTCAATTCAGCTTATAAAGGTGTGATGCTGGCTCTCACTACCAAAACAAGTGTGGCTACCACGATACCTGAACTAAATGAACTCTTTTCTGCCAAAGGTATGGAAGGTATGCTGAGCACTATCTGGCTTGTATTGTGTGCAATGGTATTCGGGGGTGTAATGGATGCCATAGGAGCACTCTCCAAGATTAGTCAAACTCTGCTCAGTATGTTCCATACTGTATTCGGGCTTTTTGCCAGCACTGTTCTTTCATGTCTGGCGATCAATGTCACCGCTTCCGACCAGTATCTTGCTTTGGTCATCCCTGGAAAAATGTATAAAAAAGCATTTCATGACAAGGGGCTTCATCCTGTCAATCTAAGTAGAACACTCGAAGATACAGGCACGGTCACTTCTGTGCTTATACCATGGAATACTTGCGGAGCGTACAATGCAGGTGTATTGGGCGTACCTACTGCAGACTACTTTATTTACGCCTTTTTCAATTGGATCAGTCCATTTATGACACTCCTTGTAGCTGCATTAAACTATAAGATCAAGCAGTTAAAAAGCTGATTTTTAAACCGATTTCTTTACATATTTTGTCAAAATCACAATATGCTGGTCATTGACCCTGCCTTCGATTTGTTCGGGATTGTCGCTGACTAAGGTGATGCGTCGTACGGCTGTTCCTCTCTTGGCCGTAAAATTGGCACCTTTTACATCGAGGTCTTTAATAAGAACTACTGTATCGCCGGACTGAAGCACTGCACCGTTGCTATCTTTGTGTACCGATGGGTCTCCACTACTTCCTTCAGCCCATTCCAGTGTTTCGTCATCGAGATAAATCATGCCCAGCAAATCCTGGGCCCATTCCTGATCGCTTAGTGCCTGCAACATTCGATAAGAAATCACTTGAACAGCAGGAACAGTACTCCACATGCAATCATTGATACATCTCCAATGTGTGGTGTCGATCATTTCGGGTTTGTCCAACTGTTCGTGACAAATACCACATATAGCTACTTGCTCATCCACATGATTACCGGTTTTTGGGGCAACGACATAGGAAATAACTTGCCCCCCGCTCCACAGATTTCGCACTTTGACTTACACCTGGCGGTAAGTTCGGTAGATAGTAAACTCATAGGATTTAATATTATTATACGGTAAAGGTAGTTATTTATACCACCTTATTATATTTTTACCCAAAATCCGTAATAGAAATGAATTACAATTTTTAGCATTCCTTTTAACTTCATTAAACTATAAAATCAGCCCGTTAATAATTTATTTTAGACTGATTCTATTGGATATTTTGCCAATTTGAAAACCAATAAACAATTACTTTTTAAGACTACACTTTTCATATTTTTTTAGTGCATCCAACATTATAGCCTCATTTTGTGCATCATCATTACTCGTTACTTTCTCCAGAAATGATTTTTTAGGCTTTTTTTCCTTATTTGCAATTAATTCTTCACCAATAGATGGGATTATATGTTATTCTTTTTAACCTTTTTTGATAAAAAGACAATCTAGTCTTTTATCATCGGCATATACTTATTTCTGTCATTGACAATGGCCCAAACGACCACTAAAAAAAAGACTGGTGCGGACCTCAGAATTTTTGGTTTAATTAAAGTTTAGAAAATATGATTAATGTTATTTTTTAACTTTGATAAAAAGACCAAATCTCCCATATGAAAATGATGGGCAACAATACCTATAACAATAGGTAGCAGTATCAGTGCTCCTAGTGCACGTGTCTTAGGAATCGCAAACAAAGCTCCTCCTATTATCTCCACTAAGGCAATCAGAGGCAAAAGCCAGCCCAATCCCATCAAATGCCCAAATGCATCTTTGGCAGCTTGTGGCATATCTTCAGGCATAGGCATGAAGTTTAGAAATTTGTTAAGTCCGAATACTACCATTGCAAGGCCCACTAAACCACACAAAGCCATAAGAATTTTATCTTTCATATTTGGATAATGTTTGTTATAACAAAGATAATTTTTATTTTAAATTTATCTAATATATAAATACTTTTATCATTAATTGACTAAAAAAGGTCAACTCATGAAATTGTACTCAAGTAATATGATAAAATGGAAAATTTATCAATAAATGGGGTAAGGTTACGTGGCTTTGTAATTAAAAAGGCAATTCATCATCCTCCGGATTTAGTTTGTCTTCATCATCAAACTCAAGATTTAAATCTAATCCTGTCAGCAAGTCTATATTAAATTCAGGATGCTCAGCTTGCAATGTATCTATAATAGTGGTGCTATCATTGGGTCCAAGGGCCATGTCAGGATTTCCTTCCTTGACCATATCTATCACTCTGATGAGTTTACTGTAGTGTGCCAAACGAACCACTTTTTCGTCAGGACGGAACCAAATATGCCAGCCACCATTTACCAATATCGCATAGTTGCCATCGTCGTCTTCGTCATAGTAGTCATCTTTAATAAAAATCTGATCAGTCCCTGTGATGAAATAGTCCTCACCGAATTCATTCATTTCAAAATCCGGAGTACAGTAAAATATATCTCCATCTTCCAGCTCTCTGACGGATACTATTTCAAATTTGAATTTCATTTTGTGTTGGCTTATTCTAGAATTAATTATGCTTTACCAATAAAATAACAAAAATAACATACATATTTTGAATTCAATACATGGAACCCATTTTTTAATATTTAATTAAAACTGTTGATTGCTGCCTATGCTGTCACACTGAAAGATTGTTTATTAATAAATCTAAGACTTAATAACTACTTTCCAATACAGAACTTACTAAAAATCGACTCCAATAAATCATCTGTGGACACCTCACCGGTGATCGTGCCGAGATGAAAGAGCGCTTCTCTGATATCCATCGCTAAAAAGTCGGAAGAAATTCCTGAGTCCAGTCCGGCTAGTACTTTCTGGAGACATAATTTGGTGTTTTCAAGGGCTTCGTAATGACGGGTGTTGCTGATGATGGTACCCTCTGTCTGATTGTGGTTTTTGATATATTCAGTAAAATAGGTCAATAATGGTTGTAACGTATCCTTGTATTTGGCGGTGATAAGTAGGGTTTTTTACACCACTTTTATCTGCAATGGTTTGAGTTTTGGGTTCAGCTTGTGCAGCTGAGATGGTATCGGCTTTGTTAAGGAGAATCACGCCGGTTTGATCTTTGGTCAATAGGAGATTATGAAAGTCTGAGACGGTCTCTTCTATACTTTTATGTACATCGCTGATGAAAAGTACGATTTCTGCTTCACGAAGTTTTTGTTTAGATCTTTCAATACCAAGGCCTTCGAGTATATCGGATGTTTCACGTATCCCCGCTGTGTCTATAAATCGGAACATAATGCCATCAATCACCAGCGTATCTTCGATAAAATCCCTCGTCGTACCCGCTATATCGCTGACCAAAGCTTTTTCTTCGTTGAGTATGATATTGAGCAAGGTGGATTTGCCGGCATTGGGTGCACCAATGATGGCAACAGGTATGCCTTCTTTGATACTATTGCCCCAACGAAATGAGTCAAGCAATGGATGTATGACAGTAATGATCTTGTGTATGAGATCTTTGAGCCTGCCCCGATGGGCAAATTCTACGTCTTCTTCCGAAAAATCGAGTTCGAGTTCTATCAGCGCTGCAAAATCTATCAATTCCTGTCTCAGATCTTTGAGCATAGACGAAAAATGTCCTTTGAGCTGGTGGAGTGCTATCTCTGATGATTTGGCTGATGATGCATGAATTAAGTCAGCGACAGCTTCAGCTTGAGATAAGTCTATTCGACCATTTAGAAAGGCTCGTAGTGTAAATTCTCCGGGAAATGCCGATTTGGCTCCGTTTTTTATCGCTAATGATAAGATGGATTGGACAATTTGTGGTGAGCCGTGACAGGATATCTCTGTGCTATCTTCTGTAGTAAATGTCTTTGGTGCCCTGAATACCGACACCATGACCTCGTCTATTTCCTTCTCTCCATCCACGATCCACCCATAATGTATCGTATGTGAATCGGCTTCACTCAGCTTTTTCCCCTTAAATAAACGGTCAGTAATGGCTATCGCATCCGTTCCCGAAAGTCTGATGACAGCTATGGCGCTTTGACCTTGTGGTGTAGCCGGCGCGATGATGGTATCTGTAAGGTGATTCATATGGCAAAGATAGTAGATATAAAACGATTACCATAGGTACTTTTTCTATACTGACATAAAACAGGCCTTTCAAATGACACTAAATAAAAGAATAATAATTTTTAACAACTTTCCTTTATCTCTGCTATTATATTCATGTACAGAGTAATATCTTGTCAGGTTATTCAATTCGCAGATTGTTGATTATCATATAATTTGTTGATTTATAGTTCATTATAAAATAAAAATTAGCTTATCATATATGGAAAACGTGATTATGGCTCCGGAAACTTTCAATATCGAGGCAGATAACAAAGCAGCGCTGCGGAAATTCATTCACATCAAAGGTGCCCGATCGAATAATCTGAAAGACATAGAACTTTTTATACCCAAAAATAAATTAGTTGTTGTCACTGGCGTTTCAGGTTCAGGAAAATCATCTCTGATCATAGATACACTTTATGCGGAAGGACAAAGAAGATATGTAGAGAGTTTGTCGTCATATGCCAGACAGTTTCTGGACCGTATGAAAAAGCCCGAGGTAGACTATATCAAGGGAATTTGCCCGGCTATCGCTATAGAGCAAAAAGTGAGTACTTCCAATGCCCGATCCACCGTCGGCTCACTGACTGAAATTTACGACTATATGCGGTTGTTATATGCCAGAATAGGAAAGACTATCTCTCCAGTATCTGGGGAACAGGTAAAAAAGCATGAGGTGAGCGATGTTGTGAGTTATATCTTTTCACTACCCGAAGGTACCAAAGTACTATTGCTCATACCCTTTCAAAAGCGACATGACAGATCAGTAGGTCAGGAGTTGGATTTACTCATGCAAAAAGGTTATAGCAGGGTGATTTTTGATGGAGTTACGACAGAAATAGAAGCCCTTCTCGAAAATGAAGTAATAGACAAAACTGAATCAGTACTAAATACTAAAGCTAATATTAAAATTCTTATAGACAGGTTTGTCGTTAATAATGATGATGATAACAAAAAAAGAGTAGCTGACTCGGTGTTAGTAGCTTTTTCGGAGTCGGAAGGTGAGTGCATTATATCTGTCTCAGGCAAAGATGATAAGGGCTTTAACAATAGATTTGAACTTGACGGAATAGTGTTTTTAGAACCCTCTCATCAGATGTTTAACTACAATAATCCATATGGTGCTTGTCCAAAATGTGAGGGCTATGGCAAAATGATCGGCATAGATCCGGACAAAGTTATACCTGATGAAAGTTTGTCGGTATATCAGGAGGCGGTAGCATGTTGGCGGGGCGAAAAAGGAAAAATGTGGTTAACCCATTTAGTAGAACGTGCCGCTGACTTTGGGTTTCCAATACATAAACCTTACACCGATCTCAGTGACGATCAGAAAGAAGTATTGTGGACAGGAAATGCATTTTTTGAAGGTATAGATGCATTTTTTAATGAGCTGGAAGAAGGGGCTTATAAAATTCAAAACAGAGTCATGCTGTCCAGATATCGGGGTAAAACGGTATGTAACGTGTGTAAAGGAGGCAGATTAAGGAAAGAAGCCACATACATCCAGATTGCGGGAAAAAACATAACACAGCTCATCAATATACCGATAGACGAACTGAGCGGTTTTTTTGACAACCTGGACTTAAACCCTCATGATCGCACTATTGCAGACAGAATCCTCAAAGAAATCAGCAACAGATTGCGTACGATGACCGACATTGGTTTGGGTTATTTGACCATAGATAGACTGGCAAGTACATTAAGTGGAGGAGAAACACAACGTATCAATCTAACTCGAACATTAGGAAGTAATTTGACAAATTCTCTGTATATTTTGGACGAGCCCAGTGTAGGACTTCACCCTAAGGATACTGAAAAACTAGTAGCCGTACTCAAAAGGCTGCGGGATCTGGGTAATACTGTAGTGGTAATAGAACATGAAGAAGCCGTTATTCGCAATGCAGATTATATAATAGATATAGGTCCTGAAGCGGGTATTCATGGAGGTCATTTGGTTTATGCCGGACCTTACGACACCTTTATAAAAGGTATAGAGGGAAACCTTACTTCTGAATATCTAACAGGTGTAAGAAAAATATTTTATCCGGACCAAAAAAGAAAGATTCAACACAATATTAAACTCAAAGGCGCCAGACAGCATAATTTAAAAAACATTGATGTGACTATTCCTTTGCAGGCATTGTCCGTGGTGACTGGTGTATCTGGTTCCGGCAAAACTACTCTTGTAAAAAGTATTTTGTATCCTGCTCTAAAACTTATGATCAATGACCCGGTAGCCATTGCGCCTGGCAAACATGATAATATCAGTGGAGATATCAGGAATGTCAAAATGGTAGAAATGGTCAGTCAAAGTCCGATAGGAAAGTCTTCCAGGTCTAATCCTGTCACCTATGTCAAAGCTTATGACGATATACGTAAGTTATACTCGGACCAGCAATTATCAAAAATAAAAGGATTTGAACCCAAACATTTTTCATTTAATGTAGAAGGAGGTAGATGTGAGACCTGTAAAGGAGAAGGATACCTGACCGTAGAAATGCAGTTTCTGGCGGACGTAACATTGCTTTGTGACGAATGTGCAGGCAAAAGATTTAAAAAAGAAGTGCTGGAAGTGTGCTATCAAGACAAAAACATTTTCGAGATTCTGGACATGACTATAGAAGAATCGCTAACGTTTTTTAGTAATAAAAAAAATATACTTACAAAACTTCAACCATTATATGATGTCGGTCTGGGATATATAAAACTTGGTCAATCCTCTAGTACTTTATCTGGTGGGGAGGCACAGCGAGTAAAGCTTGCCAGTTTTTTAACCAAAGAATTCACTTCCAAAAATATATTTTTTATATTTGACGAACCCACAACAGGGCTTCATTTTCACGATATCAATAAGCTGATGGATGCTTTTAACGCACTAGTAGAAAACGGGCATACTGTACTGATTGTGGAGCATAACATGGAAGTCATAAGGGCAGCTGACTGGGTTATCGACTTAGGTCCTACTGGTGGAAAAGAGGGTGGACACCTCTTGTTCGAAGGGCGCCCAGAAGAACTTAAAGGAATTAAAAATTCTTTTACAGGGCAGTTTATATAGAGATAAAACGTGGCATATTATTTGACATGTTTAGCTTAATTGTTGACATGTTAATTTTAGTTTTTCATCATGAAAATTGTATCTGCTTATTTATTCTCATTAATGGGATTTCTTATATTGATGTCGTATTCAAAAAAAGGAAATATACAAAACAAAAAATCACAGGAAATAACTGTGTTAAGTAACAAAACTCACGACCATACTGTACAATCTACAAAATTAAACAATTACCCCCAAGCCAGTGGTGATGCTAATTATGGTGTAAAAAAGAATACTTCTGATCACAGTGTATTATTGACTAAACAGTTATCCGCCCATAATAATAAGGTCAGCAAGCATATAAAAAAAACTAAAACTATACATAGTGTTGATCGTCGGTTATCTTACTCTACAGATAATTTGGTAGTAAACGAAACAATTAAAGACATCGAAAATATATCGGTTCCAAGCAATGAACCTATAGAATTACTGGATTCTGTATCCATTTCTGTTCTAACTTATACTGAACCTTTACAGTTTCAGCCTGATAGTTTAGTTAACAACAATAACAGTGGGGATGACCAAAATCAAATATCTACCATCAGTCTTACCGGTGAAGATAGTATTGACACTATAGGTGCCATATTGGGCCATTATTCAACTACTCCCGACAATATAGAATACAGCTACCCTGAAAAAAATAATAATGATAGTATTCAGCTTGTCATAGACAACCAAACAGAAATTCTTCTTTTTGAAAAGGCTTATCAGTATAATTTAGATGGACTGCACGATAAAGCAATAGAGGTATATGAAAGGATACTGGCAGATAAACCCAATCATGGACTCGCACTATACAACCTTGGTTTATCAAAATATGAATTGAATGATATCAGAAAAGCTTGCATATACATTGACAGAAGTCTGAAGCTAGGTATCAATGAGGCAAGAGATTTTGTCCGAGACCACTGTAGATGGTAAGCAATTACTTCTTGAATTTTCAAAGAATATTTGACCAATGTTTCACGTGAAACAATATTAAGATCTACAACATTATAAATACCAAATCCTTATAAATCTGTTTAAGTGGCTACAAAAAAAAATCTAAGTATTAAAAAAATGTATTATCTTTGCGTTGATAAATAAATTAGCAAAAAAGGTCAGTGAGCAATTGCTGGCCTTTTTTTTTGGCTTTTGTTGTCTACATCTACAACCTTTCAATGTTTCACGTGAAACACTGCTTGCTGTAAATCATCACATAAATATTTTATTAACGAAAGCAGTCATGAAGTTTATCAGCCGTCTTGCTAACCAAATTGGCATAGAGCCCGAAATAAAAAAATAAGCTGATACGCTACAGTCGCTTACTCCTTTTGTTATAAAACTAATTTAATGATTGCTTTTTATGAGGAATTTTTAACTAAATACTTAATAATTCCGCACAGAAAAATTTACAACTATTAGGTTTGATATTTACTAATAATAAAACAACTTCACTTGTACAACTGAAAGTAGATTTTCAGGGAGAAAAACTTACAATGAAGGTAGGAAACTTTATGAAAGATTTTTAAAAGATAATTGCAAGCTTATTTTACATTAGAGTATATACCATTCTTTTAGTTTCAGCAAAACTATTGTTTTCAACTCTTGTCAGAAAATTTTCAAGAGCTAAGTTAAAGAGCTCAGGTTTTTCCATCATGGGAGCATGACCACATTTATCTATTTTTACCAACTCAGAATTTGGCAATAACTCGTGAAATTTTTCACCTACCCAAATTGGTGTGACACTATCCTGTATACCCCAAATCAATAATGCCGGAACCTTAATATCTTTTAATTGGTCTTCCAGATTATGCCTGACTGCAGATTTAGCTAGTGCAACAACACACATAGCTTTCTTGAGATCATTGACTATAGAATAAACATCGTCTACTAATTCCTTGCTGGCCATAGAAGGATCATAAAAGACACTCTCTGCTTTTTGTTTAATATACTCATAATTGCCCCTTTTCGGAAAAGTAGATCCCATAGCACTTTCGAACAAACCGCTACTTCCGGTCAAAATCATACTTTTAACCTTGTCAGGATTTTTTAATGTATAGAGCTGAGCAATATGTCCGCCTAAAGAATTACCCAGGATATGTACTTTATCAAAACCTTTATAATTAACAAATTCCTCTACATACTCCACTAGCTTTAAGACAGAGAGACTCCTAAATGAGATTTCGAATATTGGCAATACTGGAAGTACCACATTATGTGTCTTGGAAAAATAATGAATGATCCCCTCAAAATTAGATAAGGCACCTAGTAATCCATGTAACAATATAATAGGTGTACCATCTCCACCACTCTCTATATACTTAAAGCTACCCTCTTCCTTTATTTTTAAATCCTGCATTATTTATCCTTCTATATGAGTAATATTCATTAAAATGGTGGCAATATAGCAATAATTTATTATTTTCTTGAGCTGAATATAAAAAATAAAAAAATGACAGAAGTCAATAATAATAGTGCGAAAGCCTGATGCATTACCCCCCATAAAACAGGTATTGCACCTATACTGGTAATAACAGTCACTATTCCAAGCAAAACCTGTAAACTAAGGATTATAGCCATCACAATGGCAGTGTTTGAAAACAATCTGCTCTCTATTCCATTTGCAGATCTAAATAACTTATAACTAAATATTATGCCTACAATAAACAAAATATAAGCTATATTACGATGAAGAAAATGTATCAGAGTTGGCACAAAAGGATTACTATCGTATTTATTAAAATTATCTACATTCCATTGTGAAAGATCGAAAATAATACCAGGCAAATACGAACCACTCATATCAGGCCATGTAGGATGAATTACTGCTGCTTTCATCCCGGACATGACTCCACCCAAAAATAATTGAACAACCAGCAGTACCGTAAATACTATAAGATTTCTTTTCAATATATTGTGATTTGAAGGCAAGACCCTTAGTTGTATATCAGCAGCAAATAAATATGCCCAAAACAATGCACCATAGACTGCAAAAGCAATCAGCAGGTGCAGGGACAACTTATATGCATTAACCCAAGGTCTCTGAACCAATCCACTGGCAACCATTATCCAACCGAATGTAGCTGCAATAATAGCCAACAATACTACAAGAGCAAGCTTTTTTATCAGCCGTTTATCTATCCAGCCGTTTAAGTAAAAAACTATAAAAGGTATCAGAAAAACAAAACCCATCACTCTAGCCCAAAACCTGTGTATAAACTCCCAGAAATAAATAAATTTGAAGTCAGACATAGACATACCTTCATTTATTTCGGCATATTGAGGGGTGTCTTTGTAAAGATCAAATTCACGTTCCCATGCCGCTTCAGTCAATGGTGGTACGGTGCCTGATACCACCTCCCACTTTGTAATAGACAGACCAGATTCTGTAAGTCTGGTAATACCACCTACTATAACCTGAATAAAAACCATAAATAGACCAAGTAGTAACCAGTAAATGACAATGTTTCTGTATTTCATGTTATTTCTATTTGTTTAATGACCACTCTCCATCTTTGATAAACTAACCCTTTCAAACATTTAGACAAACAAAGTTAATTAATTTCGTTTGTGAGTTCTAAGTTGCAAAAGTAAGCATCTTAACACTCAAAATTAAATTTTGATTTTTTCAACATCTCTTTTAACTATTAATAATATACTTTTTTTATAAAAAAGAAATACTATTAATATTAGCTCTGTGGATATGTTTATAAAGTACTGTCAAATTATTATTCACATTGTTTTGCACATTTTATACATATGTTGACTGTATTATACAATTGATAAACAGTATGTTAACATTTTAACATTTTGAAAAATAAACATATTCACACATCAAATGTCGATTTAAATTGATGTGTATATACTTTTAATAGAGCATTGACAAACTGTACAAAATGTTTATATTTAAATATTTTATATATGTATTTATGTAAATTGTCCTATAAATACTATTTTTACATAAATTTTGACAAAATGAGTGTGGATAAGTCATAACATAAATATTTTAACAACAAGTAGAATAAATATATTAATTTTAAATAATGTTTATAACTTTATATGAGGATAGTAATACAAAGGGTTTCTTCTGCTGATGTCTCTATAGATGGCGTAGTTTATGCTTTTATAGGTGTGGGCATCCTTATATTGCTTGGTATTGGTACGGATGATGACATAGAAGATGTAGATTGGTTGGTAAATAAGTTGAATTCTTTAAGAATATTTAATGATTCGGAAGGCAAAATGAATCTATCTATTCACGATGTAAAAGGACAGTTTTTGGTAATTAGTCAGTTTACATTACTAGCAAGTACTAAAAAAGGAAATAGACCTTCTTATATTAAAGCTGCAAGACCTGAACAAGCTATACCATTATATGAATATTTCATAGATACGTTAGCAAATACCTCAGATACAGAAGTAAAAACCGGTATATTCGGGGCTGACATGAAAGTAAGTTTACTTAATGATGGACCAGTCACCATCATCATCGATTCAAAACAAAAAGAATAATGGAAATAAAAGAGTATCAGTCATCTGTAGATGCATGGATAAAAACAGTGGGGGTAAGATATTTTTCAGAACTTACTAATATGGCCATTCTGACAGAAGAAGTAGGCGAAGTCGCCAGATTAATATCACGCATGTATGGTGATCAGTCTTTTAAGGCACCCCTCACTCCCGAAGAGCAAAAGGAAAAACTTGCGGATGAACTTGCGGACGTAATATGGGTTACTACTTGTCTTGCTAACCAAACCGGTATTGACCTGCAGTCAGCAATAGATAAAAACATGGTAAAAAAACTATCAGAGATCCTGAAAGACATAAAAAAAATGAAAAGCTACAATAAGCCTTTTATTTAATATATAAACATTAACAAAAAATATGAATCCCTTTTTATCTCCATACGATACGGCATATGGTGTGCCTCCATTCGATATTATTAAAACACATCATTTTAAAACTGGTGTTAAGCTAGGGCTTGAAGAACAAAAAATGGAAATTTCAGCCATTACAGGCAATACTGAATTACCTGATTTCAATAATACGATACTTGCACTCGAACAATCAGGGCAGACACTAAAGAGGACAACTTCAGTAATGTACAATCTCTCTTATTCCAATACATCACCGGAGTTGCAGGTTATTATGCAAAAACTTGGTCCTACATTGTCTGCTCACAGTGACAGCATCATTATGAACCCAAAACTGTTTTCAAAAATAAAATACTTATGGGATAACCGATACCAGCTGAAAATCAAAGGAGAAAAACGGAGACTATTAGAGACGTATTACAAAAATTTTGTGCGTAACGGTGCCAATCTAACTACAGCTGATAAAAAAAGAGTTTCCCTAATCAATCAGCGACTCACTGTATTAAGCCTCCAATTCAGTAAAAATATACTCGATATTATCAATGATTTCAGGCTGATTATTACCGATCCGAAAGACCTGAGTGGATTGCCGGAAGAAATTATAGCAACGGCCGCAGAGACGGCACTTACAGCAGGGTTAAAAAATACCTGGGTTTTTACACTTCAAAACGCCAGTGTGATTCCATTCCTTCAGTATGCTGACAGCCGGGTACACAGACACTCTATCTGGTCTGCTTATGTCAATAAAGGCAATAACGGTGATACCTTTGACAATAATGAGATTGTAAAAGAGATGGTCAGGCTTCGTGCCGAAAAAGCGCGTTTGTTAGGATATAATAGCCATGCACATTATGTGCTCGAAAATCAAATGGCTAAAACACCGGATCAGGTGATGCAACTATTGAATAATTTGTGGTCTCCGGCATTGGAAATGGCAAAATCAGAAGCCGAAGCATTACAAACAATGATACATAAGGACGGACATGATTTTAAACTGGAAGCCTGGGATTGGAGATATTATGCTGAGAGATTGCGAAAAGAGAAGTACGATCTAGATGAAAATGACATCAAGCCATATTTTTCATTACAAAATGCTCTGAAAGGTGTTTTTAATGTTGCTGAAAAACTTTATAGTATTCAGTTTGTCAAAAAAACTTCACTTCCAGTTTATCATAGGGATGTAGAGGTTTATAAAGTCCAACAAAGTGATAGAAAAATTATTGGCATACTTTACCTGGATTTTTTTCCCAGAGATTCAAAGCAGGGAGGTGCATGGATGACGAGTTTTGTGGAACAATACAAAATCAGGAATAAAAGAATTGTTCCTGTTATTTCGATTGTTTGTAATTTTACAAAGCCCTTAGGAGATATACCTTCTTTACTTACTTTTGATGAGGTTAATACATTATTTCACGAGTTCGGGCACGCCTTGCATGGTTTATTATCAAATGTAAGTTTTTCGTCTTTGGCAGGTACAAATGTGCCAACAGACTTTGTGGAATTACCATCCCAAATCATGGAAAACTGGAGCTCTGAGCCAGAAATACTAAAAAATTATGCTTTTCATTATATTACTGGAAAAGTTCTACCCGATCACTTAATACAAAAGATGGAATCAAGCAGCAAGTATGGACAGGGCTTTGCTACCGTGGAATATCTGGCTGCTTCTATTTTGGACATGTCATTTCATACCATGGCGGATGGAGTTATAGATGATGTAAAACAGTTTGAAAATGACGTACTTCAAAAGATAGGTTTATTACCACAGATAATTTCGAGGTACCGAAGTACTTATTTCAGCCATATTTTTGCCGGTGGATATTCATCAGGATATTACAGTTATATATGGTCAGAAGTCCTGGATGCAGATGCTTATTCAGTGTTTAAAACAAAAGGACTTTTTGACCAACAAACGGCCCATTCTTTTTGTCAAAATATACTAAAAAAAGGAGGATCTGCAGATCCGATGAAGCTGTATGTAAAATTCAGGGGCAAAAAACCGGATACAGAAGCTATGCTTGAAAAGAGAGGTCTGGTATTACAAAAAGTGGATTAAACATGAAAAATTTACTTTTTATAATAATTCATTTGGAAATTTCGTCACTATCAGATATGTTTGCACAATGAATAGTAATCATTCCACATTTGCGGTTTTTTATTTTTGGTACTTCTGTTTCTGTAATACGAGGTAACAGGGCTTTATTAGTAAATGTGAATAATATAATAAAAGGAGTTCTGTTACAAAAACAGGCTCCTTTTTTTTTAAACCAATAATTTTTTTGCATCATGAAAAACGATAGATGTTTACGAGTGGCGATCCAGGGCTACCCTGGTTCATTTCACGATTTGGCTGCGAGAAAATTTTGGCCAGACACTGATCTGGTATTAATCCCAGCTGACTCATTTGACATATTGGCGACGTTGCTTAGAGAAAACAAGGCAGATATTGCTGTCATGGCTATAGAGAATTCGATAGCCGGAACGATTCTTCAGAATTACAGGATTCTCAGGGAAAATGGCTTTTGGGTTAGCGGAGATATCTATTTAAAAATTCAGCACAACCTGATTGCAATAAAAGGTACTTCGTTGGAAGATATCAGACAGGTGTCATCACATCCGATGGCCATCAATCAATGCAGACACTTTTTAGGTCAATATCCACACTGGAAGCTCATTGAGTCTGAAGATACAGCACTAAGTGCCAGTCATGTTGCTGAAAAGAATAAGAATACAAAAGCATGTATAGCGAGTGAAGGGGCGGCATCATTATATGGTCTGGACATACTGGCTCGAAGTATAGAAACTAATAAAACCAATTATACCCGATTTTTTATCGTAAATAAGCAGCCGGTTAAGGTCGCAGAAAATGCAGATAAAGCTTCTGTTTACATAAGAGTGCCAGATCAGAAAGGTCAGTTGCTGAAAGTACTTCAGGTCATTCAGGATCATGGGCTCAATATGAGTAAACTGCAATCTTTTCCCGTTATAGGTAGTTTCAGAGAATATTTTTTTCATCTGGATATTGAGTTTGATCATATTTCTCAATACCATGGACTGAAAGAAGACCTATTGTGTCTAACTTTCGAATATGATGAAACAGGAATTTATAAGAGAGCGGATATCACCTATACTCGAAAAACAACAAAATTTCACCACATTATGATATCATCGGCTAGTCGTCTCAATGATGTTACCACATATTATTTTGTCCGCAGACTGGCAGAAATCGATACTATGAATAAAGATGGTGGAGCTATGGTCATCAATCTTGGTATTGGTAGTCCCGATTTGCTGCCTCCGGCTTCCGTCACACAAAAACTTATCAGTGCTTTGGACGCTGGAGATGCCCACAAATATCAGTCATATAAGGGAATTCCCGCTTTAAGAAAAGCGTTTTCTATATGGTACAACACGCATTTTAATGTTGTAATCAACCCGGATACACAGGTATTGCCATTGATTGGTTCCAAAGAAGGAGTCATGCATGTGAGTATGTCATTTTTAGATCCGGGAGACGAAGTCCTTGTACCCAATCCCGGATATCCTTCATACTCTATGTGTACCCGTTTGGCAGGAGGTACACCCGTAGATATGCCCCTTATAGAACGTCTTGACTGGAAGCCGGATCTGACGGCCTTATCAAAAAAGGATCTCAGTAAGGTAAAACTCATGTGGCTCAATTACCCCAATATGCCTACCGGTGTTAAAGCAAATCTTACGTTTTTTAATGAGGTAGTTAGTTTTGCAAAACAGTATAATATTCTCATCTGCCATGATAATCCATACACGTTAATACTAAATGATCATCCGTTGAGTATCTTCAATGCTGCAGGTGCAGAAGACGTGGCTCTGGAACTTATATCTTTGAGCAAATGCTATAACATGGCTGGCTGGCGAGTAGGTGGGATCATAGGTGCAAAACCATACATCGATACTATTATGACCTTTAAAAGCAATATGGACTCAGGTATGTTTAAGCCGGTACAGGAAGCTGCTGCTGTAGCACTTGGTATGGACAGTGACTGGACTGATGTTCTGAATGCCGAATATCAAAAGCGAAAAGACGGAGCCTGCGAAATCATGGAATTGCTCGACCTTGAATATGATAAAAATGGTGCTGGTCTTTTTGTTTGGGGAAAAATAAAAGATCCGTCTGTCACCGGTGATATGCTGGCTGATAAATTACTTTATGAGGCGAGGGTGTTTATTACACCGGGACACATCTTTGGCACTCAGGGAAACCAGTATCTCAGAATATCTCTTTGCAGCCCCGTGGAAGAAATGGAAGCTGCTGCCTATAGAATAAGAACCGGGTTTAATATCCAGACGACTTCTAAAACGGTAAAATCATGAAGATAACAGTAATCGGACTGGGTTTGATCGGTGGATCTATTGCAAAAGATCTCAAGTCACAGATGAATGTTCATGTTTGTGGGGTAGATGAGTCTTCTGATCATACCAAATTAGCTTTGGAAATGGGTTTGGTCCATTCAATAGCGACATTGGATGAAGGCTTGAATGGCGCAGAAATAGTAATCATTTCGATACCGGTAGATAAAATAGAAGTATTACTGAAGATTGTATTGGATAAAATAGGGGAGCGTACCACAGTGATAGACGTTGGTTCAACAAAAGCACAAATTTGCCATACGATCAGTGACCACAGAAAACGAAGCAGATTTGTAGCAGCACACCCTCTGGCCGGAACCGAGTTTTCCGGACCGACAGCAGCACTTAAGGGACTTTTTCAAGACAAAAAAAACATCATTTGTGAAAGTGAAAAGTCTGCCCCTGATTCGATTGATACTGCTTTGCGATTGTTTGAAAGCCTAGGCATGTTCACCACTTTTATGACTCCGGACGAGCATGATAAACATTTGGCGTATGTATCTCACTTGTCGCATGTCAGTTCATTTATGTTGGGGCTGACCGTTTTAGATATAGAGAAAGACGAAAAACAGATTTTTGATCTGGCTGGCACAGGTTTTGCAAGTACAGTCAGACTTGCCAAGAGTAATCCAAAAACATGGTCAGCCATTTTTGGTAAAAACAAAAAATATCTTGTCGAGGCACTTGACAGTTACATTTTACATCTTGAAAATTTCAGAAAACACATTGAAGAAAATAATATTGCCGCCATAGAAGAGCTAATCACTGCAAGTAATGACATCAAAAGAATATTGAAATAATTAATAATACATAAGAATCTAAAAAATAACATATCATGAATTGGATCAACAACGGTAAAAAACCCATACTCATAGCAGGACCTTGCAGTGCTGAGACAGAAGAGCAAGTCATACAGACTGCCACCAGGCTTTTTCGCACAGGTAAAGTAGATGTGCTGAGAGCCGGTATTTGGAAACCGCGTACACGGCCCGGTGCATTTGAAGGTATTGGTACTAAGGGTTTGCCTTGGCTGCAAAAAGCGAAAGAACTTACCGGGCTTCCTGTAGCTGTCGAAGTAGCTAAGGCATCTCATGTCGAACTTTGTTTGGAATTTGGTATTGATATTTTATGGATCGGGGCACGTACCACGGTAAATCCTTTTGCTGTTCAGGAAATAGCAGACTCGCTGAAAGGGGTTGATATTCCAGTTTTACTAAAAAACCCTATCAATCCTGACCTGGCACTTTGGCTGGGAGGAATGGAACGTTTGCAAAATGCGGGTCTTACCAAATTAGGAGCGATACATCGTGGTTTTTCATCAGCGGGAGAAAAGATATACAGAAACAGGCCGCAGTGGCAGATAGCCATAGATTTCAAAACAGCTATGCCTGAACTCCCCATGATCAATGACCCGAGCCATATCACCGGAAGACGGGATTTGCTTTTTAAAGTGGCACAAAAGGCTATGGACCTAAACTTTGACGGCTTGATGATCGAGTCGCACGTCAATCCTGATGCCGCCTGGAGTGATGCAGCACAACAGATTACACCGGAAGTTTACGGACAGTTGATCAGCGATCTTGTCATCAGGGAATATGATCCTATAAATCTCAAAGAAAAAACAAAACTCGATCGGCTGCGTAAGGAAATAGACATGATTGACGAAGAAATAATGAGCATACTGGCTTCAAGGATGAAGATAGCACGGGAGATTGGAAGTTTTAAGAAAGATAATAACATGACCATTCTACAAAATGACAGATGGCAGGAAGTATTGCATAAGTTTGTAGATCGAGGTACGCAGAACGGACTAAGCGAAGATTTTATCACCCGGGTAATCAAGTCTATTCATGATGAGAGTATCGAGCAACAAGAAAAGGTGATGACTGGTGAGTAACATAACTTATTGGTATAAAGAAGGCCTTATCTGTGTACCCAGAATATGATTTTGTTTTCAGATTACTCTTCTATCCGTTCTATCTGTGCTCCCAAAGCATTGAGTCTGCCATCGATATTCTGATATCCCCGGTCTATCTGGCTTATGTTGGAAATGATACTTTCACTTTTTGCAGATAAAGCAGCTATCAATAGTGATACCCCGGCGCGTATGTCCGGAGAGCTCATTCTGATACCCCTTAGCTGGAATTTTCTTTCAAGACCTATAACTGTAGCCCTATGAGGATCACAAAGTATGATTTGAGCACCCATGTCTATCAGTTTATCTACAAAAAACAAGCGACTCTCAAACATCTTCTGATGAATTAGGATACTGCCTTTGGCCTGTGTAGCAACAACCAGTATGATACTCAGCAGATCTGGCGTAAATCCGGGCCAGGGCGCATCATAAATAGTCATAATAGATCCATCGATAAAGCTTTGAATCTCATATACCTCCTGAGCAGGTATATAGAGGTTATCTCCCTGGATGTCGATCTGAATACCCAGTTTTTCGAAAGTATTAGGTATAATACCCAGATTGGGCACGGAGACATTTGTTATGGTCAGACTTGACTGTGTCATAGCAGCCAATCCTATAAAACTTCCGATTTCTATCATATCAGGAAGTATGGTATGTTCAGTTCCTCCGAGACTGTCTACACCATGAATGGTCAATAAATTGGAACCAACACCTGAAATGCGCGCACCCATGTTGTTGAGCATTTTGCACAATTGCTGAAGATATGGCTCACATGCAGCATTATAGATTTGAGTTATTCCTTCAGCCATAACAGCAGCCATAAGTACATTGGCGGTACCGGTGACGGAGATTTCGTCCATCAGGATGAAAGTCCCATGCAGTCTCTCAGCTGCTATATAATACTGGTCGCCATCTTCGTTATAATGAAAAGATGCACCCAGTTTTTCGAATCCCAGAAAATGTGTGTCCAGTCTTCGTCGACCTATCTTATCACCTCCGGGCTTAGGTAAGAATGCTTTTTTGTATCTCGCTAAAAGAGGTCCAAGCAACATCACAGAACCTCTTATCCTCTTTGCATTTTCCTGATATTCGGGTGACGATAAGTGATCAGTATCGATGTCATCTGCCTGAAATGTATAGTCGTTTGTATTTTGTTTTTCTACTTTTACTCCCAAACCTTTGAGCAATTCTATTTGCTTCTGTATATCAAGGATATCGGGAATATTTTTAATTGTTACTTTTTTATCGGTCAATAAAACAGCACTAACGATTTGTAACGCTTCGTTTTTGGCCCCCTGTGGCTGAATAGAACCGGAAAGATGGGCATTGCCCTGTACTCTGAATGCTTGATTGGACATATGTGATGACTGTTCGCTTTGATTGAAAGCCCAAATATATTATTATATTTTATCATATAACACAATAATTATTAAAAAAGTGGCTCAGAAGTAAAGCAAAATTTTATAAAGACATATGATACAGCGACTAAATGGTTGTTATATCATAGTTTGGCATGATTTTTCACCACTATTTTTAGAATATGGCATCACACATCACTGTGTCTTTCCCAGTAGTTTTGATCTTCTACTTCTTCCAGCAGCCCCAGATAATTCTGGTATCTTATGTGACTGATTTCTCCTGACTCTACCGCAGCTTTAATGGCACATTTAGGTTCATTGCGATGCGTACAGTTGGCAAACTTACATTGGTTGGCTATGGCAAAAATTCTTTGAAGTTGTGAGCAATGTCCATGACTTCCAGGTGAGTAAATGCGATGGTCTTGATACCAGGGGTGTCGATGATGTGCCCTCCAAAACTCAGGTCAAACATCTCTGCAAACGTGGTAGTATGCTGACCTTTGCCAGAAAAATCTGATATTTCCTCTGTGCGAAGATGAAGAGTGGGTTCGATGGCATTGACAAGTGTGGATTTTCCTACACCGGACTGTCCTGCTATAAGTGTGGTTTTATCTTTCAATAAAGTCTGAATCTCTTTCAAACCTTCTTTTGTCACGGATGACGCTTTAATGACAAGATGACCAATTTTTGTGTAAATTTTTTTAAGTTCTTCATAATATAAGTCGTCGGCCACAGTGTTTATATCTGACTTGTTGAATACTATAATCGCCGGAATGGAGTAGGGCTCTGTCATGATGAGAAACCGGTCAATAAACCCAACTTTCAGATTAGGGTCCCTCATAGTGACTATAAGTAAAACCTGATCGACATTGCTGGCCAGAAAGTGTAACTGGTGCTTTTTACGCGGAGACTGTCTTACGATATAGTTTTTACGAAGTGAGATAGACTTTATGATACCTCTTATCTCGTCAGAGTCTTCCATCTCCAGTGTGACTTCGTCCCCTACGGCAATCGGATTAGTAAGTTTTAACCCGTCGAGTTTTATTTTCCCAGCTATACGGCTTTTAATGATTTCTCCATCTGGTAGTCTGACATTGTACCAGCTTCCCGTGGATTTTATGACTATGCCCGTCATTGAAAGGCTGAAGCTTTTGGTTGTGTAGCCTGAGAGTGTACTGCCTGGGCTATATCCCTGATCAGCATAGGATCTTTTTCTATTGCGTTACCGACTACGATGACATCTGCCCCAGCTTTGGCATTGGCAGCCGCTTTTTCGGGAGTAGAGATCCCACCACCTACTATCAATGGTATATTTATGCCTCCACTTACTGTATTGATCATCGATTCAGATATAGGATTTTTTGCACCGCTACCGGCATCCATATAAATTTGTTTGAGGCCCAGCATTTCTCCGGCCATGGCAGTGCACAAAGCAATGTCATCTTTATTAGATGGGATAGGGTTGGTATTGCTCATATACTGCACACTGGTCATGATACCACCATCTATCAGCATATATCCTGTAGGAATGATCTCCAAAGGACTGACTTTTAAAAACGGGGCTGTGATCACGTGTTTACCTATGAGGAGGTCAGCATTTCTTCCTGAAATAAGGGATAAAAACAATAATCCGTCTGCTTTATAACTTAATTGGAATGAATTGCCGGGAAAAAGTATCATAGGAATATGGCACATTTCTTTCATAGATTTAAGGACATAGTCCAGCATATCATTGACGACTAAACTTCCACCAATAAAAAAGTAATCTACTCCGGCTTCTACCGACATTTCCAACACTTTGCTGATTTTTCCCAAGCGTACCTTGTCAGGGTCGATCAGCACGACAAATTTTTTTCCGCCAGTATTCTTAGCTTCTAAAAAACGAGCATATAAATTATTATTGACCATATTAAGCTTGGAATTCAGCCATAAAGATAAGGATAAATATTCACTATATTTATATACTCAGACTACAAAATAAAGTAAGGGTACAGATGAAGGTATACGCAAAACCGAGCAAATTATTATTTTTTCGGAGCCTGAATGATGTAACAATCCTCACAATCTCCGGATATAAAATCTATATACCCAAGTTTTTTAAGGTCATCAAGAATTTCTTTAGTACTTTTGGTAAGGTCTAGTCTCACTATGGCATCAAAATCAAGCGAACTGTTTTTTTCAAGTTTTATTTTTTTCTTATTGAGCTTTATAAGATGGTCTTTTACTACAGAACCTAATTTATACTTACTACCCATGACCGCTGGTTCTTCAGCGGGCTTTTCTTCGACAGCTTGTTTAGCAGCTATTACTTGTGCAGGTTCTGGTGTTTTATTTTTTGGTTGGGCTATGGCAGGAGCAGCGATGGCGATTTCTTTTTGGGGAGCTTTGAGATCAGTAAAAATTCCATCTTTGTAGATGTAAGCATCTCCTTGTTTAAGGATTTTAAAATTGTTTTTATTTTTAATCTCTGAGACTTTTACAGATCCGCTATGGTTTTCTATTTTAATACTTTTTTCACTCTCAGTGATATTAAATGTTGTTCCTAGAACTTCTACCACAATGTCTTTGTGAAACACTTTAAAAGGTAGGATGCTTTTGGAGATATCAAAATGTGCATTACCGCTCATGACAACATTCTTTCCTCAGCATTATCCAGAGATGTAAAATATTTTAATGAAGCCCCTTGCTGTAATACTATTTTGATCCATCTACCAGCTGAACAGTCTCGTTAGCTTGAGCAGATGATATGTAGGATTCGTTTGTGGATGACGTATTGAAAACAAAAATAGCGGCTAAAATAAGTATAAAACTAGCTGCAAATGACAGCATATATAAGATTTGCCTGTTGGTGTCTTTTGAAAAATCGGCAGAGATAATTTGTCCATTATCCTGCTCAGATTCTTCGTTTTGAGAAATCAGGTTTTTGAAAGAATCCCATTCAGTATCCACATCAAATACCTTAAAATCCTTGATTTGTTGGTTGTTCTTTAATATGGAATCTAATTTATTCAATTTTATTTTGCTTGCTGTTTATTGTTTAAAAATTATATTTGTATTTATGACGCAAATTTTAGCTTATACCACATTTTATTCAAAAAAATCAGGATGGTTTTTTAATTCTTCCTGAAGGAACTTTAATATTTTACTTATATTATCCTCCACGCTTCTTTTAGAAATTTGGAGATGATCGGCAATCTCTTCATACGTCAGTCCCTCAAACTTGTTTAACTCAAAAATTTCTCTGGCCTTCGGCTTCAGGTCTTTCAGACATTTTTCAATGGCTTGCCTTATAATGTAAGGATCGAGATATTGTTCATTTTCGAAGGCCATATATTCAGTGTCAACACTTTCCAGCTCTGCCATTTTCAGGTGATTTTTGTTTTTCCTGATAAAGTCTATCATGGTATTTTTAGTCATCTGAAAAAGATACGACTTCAGTGATGACTTGATTTCAAGCCCATCTTTGTTGTTCCAAAGTTTTACAAAAGTCAATTGCACTACTTCCCTGCTGTTTTCGTAGTTATTCAGGTACTTGTTGACAAAATTGACAAGTGGGTTGAAATACTCTTTAAAAACAGATTCAAACTCGGTAATATTTCCAATTGATTTATGCAATATGTAAAATATTTTTTTCTTTGGTGACGTAAAAATACATATTTCGATACACTTGCAAGCATTTTACTTGCTTAAAGATGGTAAAGATCATTTTGAACTTATGTTGGATGTAGCTAATATCGAGCATAAAATAATAAAGGCTACCGAAACTTCTTCCGGCAGCCTTTTCAAAAATCATTAAAGCCACATTATTTTTGATGCAATGTTCGTTCACCCTAAGGAACATCGACGGACATGAAAACCAGTAGTTTCTTATTAACGCCCTTAACTACCGGTTTTATTTAAAAGAATTAAATCTTTTGATTGCCCAAATAATAAGTACGATTGCCACTTTTTACAGTAACAGTATAAACTCCTGAAGTTAGTTTTCTCAGGTCGTATCTTTTGTGAATGGCGGATGCCTTGAATTTTTCAGCAAAAACGACGTTGTTGTCTTTATCTTCGATACTTAACGTTGTTTCCCTTCCCAAAGTCAAAAAATTGAGGTTCATACATTTGCCATCCCATGTATTGACCGGCTTGTATTCAGTGGTAATGTCTTTGGATAATGACAGTACATCAGACTGAATAATAAATGTTTGTGACTGGATCTTCAGAGCATCAGACAACTCCAGCGTGTAGGCACCATCAGAAAGGTTTTTTAGATTGTAAGACCTCATGTTTTGATGGGTACCTACTTTTTCATTCAATAAAATGTTACCAGAGATTTCTTCTCTGATAGTTACATTTACATGCGATGATTTCCAGAGTGAAGGGTTGATGACCAAAGATTTGGTACTTGTTGCTTTCATAATTGGGTTTCCTTCCGCGTTTACTCCAAGAGTCAATAACGAAAAGAAAAGGATTAAAATCTGCGTTTTCATGTTTAAAATATTTAATAGATGAATAAATCTGATTGATGATACAAAGGTACGGTGGTTTTGATAGTGCTCGCTACCACAAAATTTGCCAATAACTATACTGTATTAACCTGATTAGTTAATATAGGTTAATTTAAAGTTAATTTAACACCATATCAATATTAATCACAATCAATTATGCTGAAAACAACATACTTTTGTATTGAAAACGAAAGAAATGCAAAAACCATTTTCGGGGACACCGTCATTAGAAAAAATTGAGCCAAACTTTGGACATTCTTTTGCCTTGAGAAAGTTTGAGGATATTAATCCCAATACGCTGCCATTTTGGCATTTTCATCCGGAATTAGAAATAGTTTATGTAAAGCACGGAAGTGGTAAAAGGCATATAGGCAATCATATTTCTTATTATAGTGGTGGAGACCTTATTTTTTTAGGTCCCAATTTGCCTCATTATGGATTTACTGACAGGCTTTCGGGCGTAAGCACTGAGATTGTCGTACAGATGAAAGAAGACTTTTTGGGCAAGTCATTTTTTAAATTGCCGGAGATGCAGGCCATAGATCAGCTATTCGAAAGGTCAAAGGCAGGAATTTCATTCTATGGAAATACTAAAGATGAAGTGGGAGCCAGGCTCAACAGTCTTTTTTATATGGACCAGTTCGACAAGTTGACAGAATTTCTAAGGATTCTTTTTATTCTTGCCACCTCCAAGGAATACAATATACTGAATGCTTCCGGGGTCACCCTCATAGTTCAGGGACAGGACACGGATAGGATAGATGCCATTTACAAATATGTCAGAGATCATTTTACAGGCACAATACAACTCGAAGAAATCTCTTCTGAAGTCAATATGACTGTCCCGTCATTTTGCAGATATTTTAAAAAAGTGACCAATAAGACGTTTACTGAGTTTGTCAACGAATTCAGGATTGTGCATGCCTGCAAATTATTGAGCGAGGAGAGACACTCTATTTCGGAAGTATGTTTTGAAAGCGGATTTAACAATTTTTCTCATTTCAACAGACTTTTTAAGGAAAAAACCGGCAAAAGTCCCAATGCGTACCGTAAAGCAGTGGAGAAAGTAGTCTATGATGAGTTTTATCTTGGATAAACATCTTTTGTCCTTACTTCCATCCAGTACAATCTGAATATTAGTCCGGCAATTATAATAGACCCGCCAATGATTGCCCAATAGCCTGGTTGCTCACCATAACCTATGAGTACCCACACGGGATTTAAAATAGGTTCAAGCATAGCAATCAGAGAGCTTTCCAGAGCTGCTAAATGCTTTTGTCCTCGTAGGAATAATACAAATCCCAAGCCCAGTTGTCCGAATCCTAAAAACATCAGATAGTTGTTTTCTACAAAAGATGGAAATGGATTGTCTATAAACCAGGGCAAGGTGATCATACAAAGTAGAATATTGCCCAGGAAAATAGCTCCGGGCTGGTAATCAGGATGATTTAATTTTTGCGAAACAAGCAATCCTGACATGATCATACCTCCTGCCAACGCCAGCCAAATTCCTAACCAGTTGTCTGGTTTGCTGAACTGGTCTACAAAAAATAAACTCATGCCACAAAAACAGACGATGACAGTCAGTACATTGATCTTTTTGATTTTGGTACGTACGAAATAAGGTTCAAGAATCAAGACAAAGGCCGGCGCTGTGTATTGCAGGAAAATAGCATTGGCAGCGGTAGTCAGTTTGGTGGAAGTGACAAACGTAACCAACAAAGGGGCATAAAACAGGCTGGTGATGACGGACATCTTATTAAAGCGAAACATTGCTTTTCTGTAAATGACGAGAAATATCAATGCAGCATAAAAACTACGGTAAAAAAGAATGGTAAATGCATCCTGCGGTAAAAGTTTAACAAACAAACCTCCGGTACTCCATAGCAGGGCAGCTAAAATGGTCATCCCGATGGCAAGCTTTTTGTCCGAATACATCAGATAACGCCACTAAACTGCTTTAGGAATCTGGTATCGTTTTCGAAAAGCTGACGAATATCAGTGATTTTAAACTGGAGCATGGCCTGACGCTCTATACCCATGCCGAATGCAAATCCGCTATATTCCTCAGGATCTATTCCGCAGTTGATCAATACATTGGGGTCTACCATACCACAGCCCAGTATTTCGAGCCATCCTGTACCTTTGGTAATCCTGTAATCATCATCATTATTTAGCCCCCAAAAGACATCCATCTCAGCACTAGGCTCGGTAAAAGGAAAAAAGCTCGGACGAAGTCTTATATTGGTCTGCGGACCGTACATCTCACGTGCAAAGTAAAGCAATGTCTGCTTCATATCAGCAAAAGATACACCTTTATCTATGTAAAGACCTTCTACCTGATGAAACTGACAGTGTGATCGTGAGGAGATGGTTTCATTTCTATATACTCTGCCGGGAGCAATGATTCTGATGGGAGGCTTTTGGGATGTCATGATACGTGCCTGAACAGAAGAAGTATGAGTCCGCAGGAGTTCCGATGTGGAATCTTTCAGATAAAAAGTGTCCTGCATATCTCTGGCAGGGTGGTCTTCTGGGGTGTTCATGGCCGTAAAATTGTGCCAGTCATCTTCTATTTCACGTTCCTCAGCCACAGTAAAACCTATTCTTTCAAAAATATTGATAATCCGGTTCATTACTACTGAAACAGGGTGTCTTGAGCCCGTTGATACAGGTTGACATGGAGCCGACAAATCCATATCACTTACTACCCGACTGTTTACGTTTTTTTCTAATGTAACACTGTAAGATTCATATTTTTCTTCTGCTTCTTGCTTTACATCATTGAGCAACTGGCCAAATTCTTTTTTTCTGTCGTTATCTACATTTTTAATTTCACCAAATAGTGCCTTTATTTCATTTTTGGAACCAACGTACTTAATTCTGAAAGCTTCCAGATCTACTGCATTTTCTATTTTTTCAGCCTGTAAAGCTGCCAGAACACCGTGTACTTTTGAGAATATTTCTGCTGACATTTTAATTAAATTTGAGTTTAAAACGACGTAAAGGTAAAAAATAGTGATTAAATACATTATCAGTTCTCAGTAAATCTTAATTATAACTCCAGAATATTATTTTTGCTTTCTCGTTTAATAGAATGTATATAACACATTATTTATTTTGATTACCACACACAAAGACCAAAACCTAAAAAAAGGAGCTGACTTATTGGCTCTCACGGGAATCTTCCTCATGATGGTCGGTTTCCTCTTTAATCGGGTGGTGTGCAATACTGGCAGCCTGCTGATTGGCATTTATACGTTGTTACACATACAAAAAGCCGTTTGGATCTTCAGACAACCGTGGATGATTACCTTTATTCTGCTGGCTATGGTGACGGTGGTAAGTGATATATTGACGGAAGGTACTACTTTTTATAAGGAAAGAGGGGTAATGAAGATGATACTCATTCTTATTCCGGTATTCTTTTTTGTTTGGAATCCGGATAAAAAGCGAACGAATATCCTTCATCACTTGATATTGGTGGGAATGCTAATATCTACAGGCTACAGCTTGTATCATTATATTGTACATTTTGAGGATATGGCAGCCACTTATAAGGTTTCTAAAGTCATGCCTACACTTTCACTCGGCGACCATATCAGAATCAGTTGGGTGACAGGTATAAGCTGTATTATTGCATTGTACCAATACGTACACGCTACAAATACAGTACATAGATGGTTGTATCTACTTTATATACTCATTCAGATGGTTTTTTTACACTTGCTGGGCGCTAAAACCGGGCTTTTGTCACTATATCTGAGTATTGTTGTGTACAGTGCTTATACCCTTGCAAATAATCAAAAATGGTTGCTTACTATTATTATAGGTGTACTTCTTCTTGCCTTGACAGTAGCCTACAAGACTATACCATCATTGGAACAGAGGTTTAATTTTGTAAAATATGATTTCGAACACTACAGCCGGGGTGAATATAAGGAAGGACTCAGCGATGCGGTGAGATTCTACTCTCTGCAGGCGGGCAAAAGTATCATAGTAGAAAACCCAATTTTTGGAGTAGGCTTCAGCCGATTGCAAGAGAAAACAGAAGATTGGTATAGAAAAAATTTGCCTCAAATGACTTCTGAAAACTATTTTTTGCCCAGCAGCGAATTAATTATCTACTGGGCATCAGGAGGCATCATAGGATTACTGGTATTTTTATTGCATATTTTGCTTCCATTCTTTATCAGGCATTTGAGAAGTAATGTTTGGTTCATGACTTTTTATATACCGGCTATACTTAGTTTTATGTATGAAACTCACCTCGAAGGTCAATTGCCTTTGTTTGCATATGCCTTCTTTGCAGCATGTTTCTGGCATATCGCAAGTAAGGAAAATTACTAATTTGACATTTCTATTTCAATAAAACGTTTATTTGATTAATTTTGCCTGAGAAACCATTCTGAAATACCTTATCATCAAATATGCACAGATTTGTTTTTTTATTTATTCTTTTATCATTTTCGGCTTCCTCACAGACACTTTTACTGGATGAGGCCATAGAGCAAGCGTTGTTGAATAATTTTAATATCCGTATTTCCCAAAATGAGGCTGTCATAGATAAAACCAATAATACACTAGGTAATGCCGGCTTTCTGCCTAGAGTAACCCTCAATTTTGGTCAAAATCTTAACATCAATAATACCAGGCAAGAGTTATTTAATGGTGATATTCGTAATGGAAACAATGTAAATACAGATAACTTGAGTGCTAATGTTCAGTTAGCCTGGACACTTTTTGATGGTATGAGAATGTTTGTAAACAGAGAAAGGCTAAAAGAAATAGAAGCATTGGGCCAACTCAATGTGCAGCTTCAGGTCGAAAATACCATTTTTCAGGTGATGTCCCTTTTTTATACTATTGATCAGCAAAAAAAGAGAATTGAAACCATCCGACAAGCTATATTGATATCCGGAGAAAGGCTGTCACTGGCACAATTAAAAAAAGATGTCGGTACGGGATCAGGTATACCTGTTTTGCAGGCAGAAGTTGATATCAACGCCGACAGTGCTATGCTCATCAGACAAAATCTCGTACTCACACAGATCAAGATTCAGCTAAATGAAATCATGGGCCGCAGTCCGGATACACAGTATGATATAGTGGAGACCTTGCCGCAATTATATTCAGAATATGGTATGATAGATTTTGCTGATTTGCAATCCAATGCAGAAAAGAGAAGCTTAATCATGCAAATGGCTGGTAAAAACCTGAAACTGACAGAGCTCAACAAAAGACAATGGGAATCCAATAAGTACCCGTCCGTAGATTTTAATGCGGGCTATAATTATTCGAGGCTAAATGCAGAGATAGGTATACTTAAGTTTAACCAGAATGCAGGGATAGGGTTAGGACTCACTGGAAGATGGAATATCTTCAGTGGTTATAACAACAAGCGGGAAATACAGGTTGCCAAACTGAGTATGGAAACAGCCAGACTTGCACAAGAACAAAGTGCTTTGACATTAAATACAGACCTTTTTACAATGTACAAAAATTTTGTGACAGCCAGGGAGATGGTGAGGATGGAAAACAACAATATTAAAATCGCCAGAAAAAATCTAGACATCACCACAGAAAAAATGCGTTTAGGAACAATAGACGCACTCGAACTCAGGCAGGCCCAGCTTAATCTGGTAGATGCGGAATTCCGAAAAATTACAGCAGATTTTGAAGCAAATATGTCAATGCTGGAAATGAAAAGGCTTACAGGGGTCTTGGTCAATTAACCTATGTATTATCATGGAAAAAATCAAATGATACATACTGTCACAGACATCATCATATATCCTGTCAAAGGTCTAGGCGGCATTCACCTGCAGGAGGCAAGGGCTTTGACAAGTGGATTCGAATTCGACAGAAGATGGATGCTTGTGGATGCTGATGGAAAATTTGTATCCCAGAGGACGGTACCCAAAATGGCTTTATTTTCGCAAAAAATAGAAAATGACCAATTGTACATAACATTTGGTGAATCTACTTTTAACTTTCCGCTTTCGTCAGGCACAGATGAACGTGTAGATGCTAAAGTGTGGGACGATACAGCAGTCACAAAAATAGTAAGCAAAGAAGCAAGCCAATGGTTTTCTGATCAAATCAATCATTCTTTCAGACTTGTGAGAATGGCTGATGAGAATGCCAGAATACACTACAGCAAGACCATCATGTCAGACGTATCAGTCAGTCTAGCTGATGGATATCCTTACCTCCTCACAGGTGAAGAGAGCTTGCGTAATCTCAATATTAAAATGTCGTCCCCGGTTAAAATGAGCAGATTCCGCCCCAATATTGTAGTTACTACCTCAGCCGCTCACGAAGAAGACACATGGGGACAATTGTCTATTGGTACAGCATTGTTTAGGAATATAAAACCTTGTGGCAGATGCAATGTCATTACTATAGATCAGGAGAACGCAAACATTCATCCCGAGACACTGCAGGTACTAACTACATACAGAAAAAGCAATAACAACATTTTGTTTGGCACAAATATGACTTGTATCAAAGAAGGTCACCTAAGTGTAGGTGACCCGATAAATTTTTTGTGAAATAATATCAGTTCAGTGTATATTCTACTGAGATGACGGTATTAAGAAGTTTTGATATGGGACAATTGGCCTCTGCGTCTTTTACCAGGGCATCAAATTTTTCACCATCTATATCTTTTACACATGCTTTCAGTACCAAATGTGATGATGTGATAGCACCACTATCAAGCGTAATATGACAAGTTGTTTCCAGCTCATCGGGTACAAAGCCAGCTCCTGTGAGGTTAAAACTCAGTTTCATTGTAAAACATCCTGCATGCGCTGCTGCTATCAGTTCTTCAGGGTTGGTACCAATACCGTCTTCAAATCTTGTTTTATATGAATACTGTGATTGATTAAGGACAGTACTTTGGGTAGTGAGGTGTCCGTTACCTTCTTTACCACTTCCTTGCCATACGGCTGTTGCTTTTCTGATCATTTGTAATGTGTTTGATTTAACTTATCTTATACAAACGGATTTGTAAAACTAAAGTTTTAGCATTATTAAAAAATTCAATCGACCGGAATGCTTGACAGACCGATTGAATTTATGTTGAATATAGCCCATGATGTGAACGGTAGAAGTCTACCACTTAGGATGACCTTTGTGCTACTGCATGATATCGTTTCAGGTGTGGTCCTAAAAATATCCTCGCATACATTCTTATCACAGCAATGCCAGATATGACAAAACCAAGCGCAAGATAAAAAGCTAAAAATATCTGATCGTATTCTACATGAGAAAAAAGAATATCCTCTCCGATAAATGTAGACGTAATTGGAAACCCCGCCAAACCCAAACAGGCAATTAAAAATAAGGCAGCCATCTTTGGGTACTCATATACATGACCTTGGAACCTGTTTAAATCTATATCCGGTTCGGCTTTGTTCATTTTCCATAGGATGATAAACCCCAATGTTCCAGCCATTACTACACCTGCTAAATGAAAAATAATTTCATACATGGAAAGAGCATCATTAAAAGATATGGCCAAAGTCACCCAGAAATGATTCATTACTAAAAGTGTCCAAACCACAAACACATTGCGTCTGCCAGCATAAGCCCTGAAAACCAAAAACAGACCTATCAAAGCAAAGATCTCGGGTAAAATTTCAACTATAAATACCGGTAAGTTAAATCTGGTGATTTGCAACATTACACCTACCAAAAAAGTAGGTATGGTAATAAAATATATGTTTCTAATATTTATAAATCTCAGCAAATTACCCAGGTTTTTAAAGGGCTTCCACAATAATTTATCCAGAAGTTCATCCATGTTGTATTCCTTGATACTCAATAAGAATAATGAATACTCCAGTTTCTTACCAAAATGGGTTTCAATGTTCTCATGTTTAGGTTCGAAATGATAAAATTGTTCTCTGATCAGATAACTCACGGCTGATGGCGAAACAAGCAGTTGGTAGGTACGTAAAAAAGCATTTCCTGCAAAATGAAAAAGAGCCAATGTTTCAAAACCCAATGCTAATTCGAAAAACATCAATCCAATTTGAGCTACAGAGGCGTATGCAATTTGACTTTTTACAGAGCTTTGTACTCGCCCAATAGAAGCACCAATCGCAGCTGTAAACAAGCCAACAGTTCCTATTAAAATTCTGGCAATCAACTGATGTTCCCAAAAAGGCATGGTCCTGATCAATAAAAACAATCCCAGGTGAACAGACAATGATCCATAAAAGATGGCACTCGATGGTGTCGGTCCTTCCATAGCTCTTGGGAGCCAGGAAGAAAACGGAAACTGTGCGGATTTGGCGCATGCAGCAAGCAAGATCATGACAGAAATGAACAATCCGAACATGGAGTGACCTTCCAGATGATGATGCACCAACTCATAATTTTGTATCTTTTCGAAGGTAATATTTTCGTGCCATAAATGATGACTTGCCCACATAGCGAGGATGATACCCACATCTCCAATACGATAGATCGAAAACACTTTAAAAGCATTTTTGACGGGAAGATATCTTTCGCGATAAAACGCTACCAGTAGAAAAGATGTCAAACCCAATATTTCCCAACCGATAAACAATGTCTCCAGATTACCTGCAAATACTGCAAGAGTATAGCCGGCATAGAAAAACAAAATGGTATAAAAAAACCTTTTGTAACCAGACTCTCTGTGCAAATATATCCTGCTATAGGTGGTGACCAGAAATGTCAACATAGCTCCTACTACACAATATACAGCCGTAACATGATCAAAATAAAAGTCAATAAAAAAGTTCATATCGGGACTTTCATATAATGAAAATTCCTTGAGATTGACGGAATGAAATCCTTGTGTGCCCCAATATATGATGAAGCCCAATATCGTAAAAAAGTGCACACCAATCATCCCGAAAGTAAATCCAGAAATTAGTTTTTCATTTTCTTTGGGAAGAAACAGAGAGATCAGAAAAGCTACAAATGGCCAAACAATCAATAATTCCAATATTCTTTCCATGATCTTATTCTTTTATGAGTAATACAGGAAGGTTGTCACTTTCTGTTTTAAAAAGAGATTCAACGTCTGTTACCGTTGGTGGCACAAAATCCGGACTGTAATCAAAAAAAGAACCATCTTTGAATCGGGTGATGTTTTTTGTGTCAGGATGGATAACCACCAAATGTACCCATTCATTGATAAACCATTCATACAGTTGTGGAGTACGTTGTATTGTTTTCAATACTACATCATCAAAATGTTCTACAATGATCAGCAATCTCAGGGGATCGTGGACTTCTACCATTTGATTGGGAAGTCCAGGCCGTAAATCTCCATCTATGCCATTAGCTACTCCGATCAGGCCCATCACATTGTGTGGTAGCTTTGTGCCTGCGCCAAGTTTTAAATTATCTACTCTTGAAAAATAGTATTCGAGATTGATGCCACCGCATACAGGAGCTGCGGCTGAAAGGATATTAAATAGATAGTTGCCTTCAGGATCTATGACATAATCATACGAATTCATAAAAGCTCTTCGATCCAGGAACAAATCTTTGGTCAGTTCCCTGCGACCAATGATACAGAGCGCATTAGTGGCATGATTGAGTTCAGGTCTTGGTTCGAATAGAGAAACTGAACGCATCTTGACCGCCTCATGGAGTTTTTTGAGATCTGATTTTTTGGTGGTAGTGGCAAATCTGCGTGCTCTTTCACGCGCATTTCTGTCCAAGGCCTGATGAAAAACTTGTTTATTATGCTTATGAAGATCTGTTTTTGCAAGATCTGGAAAAGTATCGTCGTAAAATTCGATTTCATCTCTCGTGGTATCATGCAATGCTCCAAGAAAGGTGGTTTTGGCGGGAATATCTATTCCTCTCTCACGAAGTATGCTTCGTACTTCCGGATGATTGGCCATATAGCTGATCACTCTGGCATTGACAGATCCGGGCCTACCAGAGCAAGCACCGCAATCATATCCGGCATAGTGGGTATTATTGACACTACTTGCACCATGACCTACAGCATACACGATAGGTGCAAAATCTTTGACTAATCCGATACTCTTGAGCAATCCTTCCACTCTGTCAGCCATTTCAGGTATGGTAAATCCTATCTGCATGCCATTTTCTTTGATTTCAGTGTTGTGATTTTCAATAGTTAGTTTGGAAAACTTATCCATGTGTCTGAAAGATAGGGTAGTGGCAGGACTCAATCTTGGAGTAAAAATGTTGATAAATAGTCTGATGGCAGACCAAAATCCGATAGTGTGCGTGATCAGCCAACCAAAAAAGAGAGAATGGGTATAGTCTGCAAAGTGAAAATCTTTTTTGTTCTTCTTGTTATCGACTTCTTCTTTGATGAGATATGGAGGGTTCATGGGTGCCGGGCAGACCTTCATAGAAAATTTTCCATCTTTAGGTTTGTAATAAAATGCAACGCCAAAAAATCCCGGTGTACCGTAGGTTTGGGCATTGGGTTCAATGTCTTCTACATATCTCCTGAGCGAACATTCTCTGTCATCGATACAAAATAATGCCTGAAATACCGGTGATTTTATTACTTTACCCTTGGTCACGCCCATCTGTAATCCACCTAGCACCTGATCATAAAAAGACCACTCAAAAGCATCCTGCCATAGATGAAGAACTTCATGATACTCCGTAATTTCTACTGTATCAAAAAGGGGTTGCACCTTTTCAGTGATCCTCATACTCAGTGGCAACCAGTTTTCACCAAACTTATGGTCCAAGGTGTCTATTTCCAGCAAAAGTTCAAAAATAATCAGATCCTGGAGCGAAATACGTCTGCTATCCAGAAGGGTTTGAGGCATGTCTTCTATCACGGAAACCATACCTGACCAGCCGGGATGGGCAAATTGCTGATCAAACAGATAATGTTCATATAATTTTTCATCGCCCACCAGAATTTTGAGTAAATCACTGATTTCGCATTTTCGGTCCATGAGTAGCCGTTTAGCCCTCGGAGTCTTAAAAAAGCTGGTATAAGTATTGCGTTCCATCTCTCTGATGGTGGTCAGGAAACCTTTATTCCATACAGGAAAGCCCCAGATGGCGATGCCCTGATCAAGGTAGCTGCATAAAAACCGGAATAAAAACGGCTGAATCGCCAGATCCAGATCAACCGAGTATAAGTCCTTCCAAAAATTACGCAAATGACTCCTTCTACCACCAAAATGATCTGAATAATTTCCGGAAATCATTTTGCCTTTCCAGATCTCAAAGCTTGAATGGCTTTTTTTATCTATGATTACTTTTTCCATTGCGGCTTCGGAAATCTTTTTTTGACTAAACAGCTCCCGGTATTCAACCAAGGAAAGACTTGTTTTATATCCAAAAATCTGACTTGCATGTGTGATAGCATTAAAAAACTTTTTATCCTGAAAAGCGTGTAACGTGTTGTGGTGAATAAAATCCTTTAATGCTGCCTGCGCCGGAAGATAATGTTTCAGGTGATGAATGACATTTGCTTCTCTGAAGATGTGCTCATGTGTCTGCATAACTTAAACATTTTTTTTTCTCGCTGCCAAATGGTGTTTAGATAAGAGTTTGTGATCATCGAGTCCGGTGATGGACACATGGCCTCCTGATACTTCATAATCGTGTTTGAAGTGATCCAGGTTTTTCATGACAGAATGGTCTGTTACTTTAGTATTGTTCAGATCAATAGTTACATTAAATCCGCTCGGAATACTTTCCAGTTTATTTTTAATCCCGGCAAAATTGGTAAAAAGTGCAGCCTTGTCTACCACTACTAAATAATTATCTCCTTCAAAAGATATTTCGACCGGGACTTTAAACAAGGATTTAAGGGGAACCCCATTAAACACGTGAATAATAATCTTTAATAACATACCGGCAGCTATACCAATCAATAAGTCTTCAAATAATGTAAAGATGATGGTAACCAGAAATATGGCCAACTGCTCTTTACCGATATTAAAAGTATGTAGAAATTCCTTCGGATGTGCCAGTTTTATTCCTACTGCAATCAACATGGCTGCCAATGCAGAATTGGGAATCATTTCAATATATTTGGAAGCTATTAGAACAAACATAAGAATAAAAAAGCCATGAAAAAAGTTAGCCCATCTTGTCTTACCACCGTTGTTTACATTGGCTGAACTTCTGGCTACTTCAGCTATCATAGGCAAACCACCCAAAATAGAAGTGATGACATTACCAATTCCTACAGCTATCAGATCTTTATTATTGTCCGATTTCCGTTTGAAAGGATCGATAAGATCAATGGCTTTTACTGTCAATAAAGATTCCAGGGTACCTACCAAGGCAAACATGATTACATACTTTATAAAAATGCCTGGTGTTGCAAAACCGCCAAAATTGATATTCATGTGCAGATTTTCAATAAGGTTGCCAATATGCACCAAAGCGTATGAAGGTTCTGTATGAGAAAAATCCATTAACAGCTCAGCTGGTACTGCAATCAAAAGTACCATTAGTGGTGCAGGAATCTTACTGATCGAATAGCTTTTAAGGTATGGCCAACCTAACATAATCATTAAACTAATGACTCCAATCAGCGCCCCGCGAGGATCTAAATTCGCAAAAACTGTGGGCAAAGAGGCTAAGATTGCAATAGGACCTTTACCTGCCATAATTTGCGGATTGACATTGAGTAATACAGGTAACTGTTTAGCAATAATGATTATGCCAATTGCTGCAAGCATACCATGAATGGCCGAAAGGGGAAAAAAGTCAGTCATCTTCCCAAACTTGAGAACTCCAAACAGGATTTGAACCAATGCGGCAACAAACATAGCTCCCAGGGCCAAATGCCATCCTGTTTCACCACCACCAAAATCCGCTACCGCTCCGGCGACAATTACGATCAAACCTGCAGCAGGACCTTTAATAGTCAGTTTGCTTCCCATCAATAAACTCACTATCATACCGCCTACTATGGCTGTGATCAATCCCATAATAGGAGGGAAATCAGATGCTTTGGCTATACCCATACTCAGAGGTAAAGCCAATAAAAATACAATAAACCCTGAGATGGCATCTGAAGAAAAATTTTCTTTAAGTCCGGCAATACCATCCTTTGGTGTTGCTCCAGTATATGATTTCATTTTATTTAAAATTTTATTTTTAAAAATATAGTTACTGATACTTTCGTATAATAACTTTTTTTAATTAAGTCTATCAAGAGACTTACTAACTGTAAAATAAAATTTATAAATGAAACTTCCAGGTGTGGAAGACAATGAAGAGGGCTAGCTTATAATGTAAGAATGAAAAACTAAAATGGCGCAATGTATTTTTGGCTGACTTAAGAAAAATCAGGCCTTCGTCAAAAAAACAAAAAATACAATGACCAGATATATCCGTATCTTCTTTTTCATTGATTTCATTTTGTTCATTTTTTTCTTGTATCTCAAAAGGTTCAAAACCAAGAAATAAATCGGCGGACGTAATGAATGCAGTTTGATTTTGGATTACTTGTGCATCCTTTTGTGGTGCGAGTGCTACTACACCATCTGTTGCCTGAATAGAGAAAATGATACCCAGTTCAAAAAAGAAAGCCAATAAAATAAATCTTACAAAAACTGCCAAAACAAAATTATTGTGAAGAAATTAGATTCAAAGATGCAAAAGTAACGAAACAATGTTTAGAATTAGTATTAAACAAAATAAAATATTTCTCTGCCACGTATAAGATTAATTTAGATCTTATCATTTACCATAGACAATAACCCATTATTTTACTCGTTCCCAATAGGTTTTTGTAAATTAAAACGTGTAATTTGTTGTCGTTTATTCTAAATTATGCTGAGTCCCCGTATCAGGATACTGAATGCCTTTTGCTTCATCTCTTGCCTTGCATTCTGTGGCAGGACAATTTAATGCAGGTTCTTTGTGCGCTTTATTATCTCCCGGCTCCCATCCCAGAGTGCTATACAAGACAAAAAATCCAAAAATATAGGCTACTATAACATGCCATCCTTGTCTGATCCAGACAGCAACGTTTCTGGCTTCAGGAAATTTATTGGTTATAGCAACGCCCGCAGACGAACCAAACCAAATCATAGATCCTCCAAATCCAACAGAATAAGCAAGCATTCCCCAATCGAAGTGACCTTGTTCAAGGCATAATTTTGTCAATGGAATATTATCAAAAACGGCAGACACAAATCCCAAAATAAAGGCAGTCAACCAAGAAGCATTCGGGAGAGTCTCCACCGGCATCAAAGAAGCTGCTGTCACCAGGCACAGCAAAAATATAGTTCCCTTTAATGATGCGGATACTTCACCCCAAGGCATCTTCCGGAAAATGGCTCCAATAAAAATAGCCAGCCATACTCCCAGTGCGGGCATATCATAATAGATATTGGACAGGATAGCTCCTATAAGAATAAGCACGACGATTAAAAGCATACCATAATCCACTTTAACCCCTTTTTTAGACTCTTGAAGGATTCTTTGATATTTATCTTGCTGGTGTGCTGCAAACCAAGTTACTATTACCATGGCGGCAAATGCAGCCACGTATGCATGTATTACATTCAAAGCAGCAACTCCATCTATCCACATCATAGTCGTCGTCGTATCTCCTACAATACTGCCAGAACCACCAGCATTACTTGCAGCGACTATTGCTGCTATGTAACCTGGATGCACCTTATTTTTAAAGACTACTAAGGCTATGGTGCCGCCTATCATGGCAGCTGCAATATTATCTAAAAATGAAGAGATAACAAATACAAAAATAAGTAAAAAGGCAGGTCCTTTCCAATCATCGGGTAAATAATGCGGAAGTATTTCAGGCACACCTGACTGTTCGAATATTTTTGCAAGAATACCAAATCCGAGCAATAAACCCAACAAATTGACCAGGACACCCCATTCTCCCTGACGTAAGTTTTTGTCTGTCAGCTGACTGACCAGTGAATTTTCACCGAAAAAGTGTTCCTGAAAAGGATAGCCGGATATAAATAGTAGTTTATATAAAATAATTACAGTTAATCCAATAATGGCCACCCAAAAAGTCTGATCATGAAAAAGTGCCACCCCAAGCAACGTCAATGCAAACAATATAAATTCGACCCGAATTCCTGCTATTGACGCTCCTGCTGTGCCTCCTGAAGCCAATAAAAATATCGGAAACAAGAACAAAAGTAAAATCGGAAAAAAGGTTTTAATGTATTGTGACATGATTATTATTTTTATATACAAAATACAAAGTAAAGTAAACTATTTTATTTGTCCAAACTAAAAGTCATATGACTTACTGTAAAAAACTTCAAATCATTATTTTAATCTGGCCACTTTAATTATAAAAGGTACCGTGGTAAAAATCACAATTCCAAGTACGATATAACCCAAATGTGCGCTAAGGTCATATTGGTATTTTTTAATTAGAAAGGCATTCAAATAATGACCTGTCAAAACCATGGAAACAGTCCAGGCTATAGACCCACTAATATTAAATAATGTAAATTTGCGATAATCCATTCTCACTGTCCCGGCTACTATCGGTGCAAAGGTTCTGATGAACGGGATAAATCTTGCAAAGAAAATGGTCATGGATCCATGTTTTTCGTAATAAATTTTGGCATCAGCCAAAAACTTGCCCTTAAACCAGAAAGTATCTTTTTTATGATACAGCCTTTTTCCACCTTTACTGCCAAACCAATAACCAAAAACATTACCGGCTATACCGGAGATGGATATAAGAAAGATGATTACTATCAATTGTAACCATTCGCTTTCGATGGGATATACACCATCCATCAATTTTTTACTGTATACTCCTGCCACAAAAAGCAATGAATCACCAGGTAAAAAAAATCCGGCAAACAAACCCGTTTCAGCAAAAACTACAAACATGATCAGTAAAATTCCACCATTGGCCACGTACCATTGGGGTTGTAACAAATCCGAAAAGTGCAGTAAATGAAAAAACAAACAGGGCGGCATTTTAGCTGTGGTTTAGGGCAAATATTTTTTACAGATCCTAAAATGAGTGCAAAACGTAAAGGTAATTAATTTTCTACGAAATATAGTATAGTGTTTGGTAGATATGTGCCAGCACTAAAATTTCTAATATAAAGATGAAATGATGCTAAAAAATTTTTATAAACTATATGACAATAGAAATGCCCAAAACAAAATAAAAAAATGAAAAACTTAAATATTATTACAACAAAAAGAGTTTTTAATTATTTTAATCCATGAAAGTGGATGAAATATCCATATCTTTGCCGCTGATTTTTTTACTTAATCAATCTATCTAAATTGAAATAACCATGGAAACTCAGTCCATAGAATCTATTCAGTTGGATTATCTTGCGATATTAATACAATTTGTAGTTGCTTCCAGTTTTGTAATTGGAACGTTTTACCTAACCCATAAATTGGGCCCAAAGCACAAATCAGAAAAAAAACTCCAAAGCTTTGAATGCGGATTAGATTCAATAGGTGATGCAAGGCTACCGTTTTCAGTCAAGTATTTTCTGGCAGCTATATTATTTGTTTTATTTGATGCAGAGGTTATATTTTTTTATCCCTGGGCAGTCAATTTCAGAGAGTTGGGCGAAGAAGGGTTTATTAAAATGATTCTATTTGTAACGCCTTTTATGCTTGGGTTTTATTATGTGATAAAAAAAGGAGCATTAAAATGGGAATAAAATTCTTAGACCGCCATGGAGAATAAAATATCCGAAGCGCCGGAAATGTATGTAGGAGAAGGATACGGCCTTACACGTCTGGACAAAGTAGTAGGACTAGCAAGAGCCAACTCGATATGGCCTCTGCCATTTGCTACATCTTGTTGTGGTATTGAGTTTATGGCTACTATGGCTGCTACATATGATCTCGGGAGATTTGGAGCCGAACGACTGAGTTTTTCTCCGAGACAGGCAGATTTGCTAATGGTAATGGGAACTATTGCAAAAAAAATGGGTCCCGTTTTAAAACAGGTATATACACAGATGGCCGAGCCCAAATGGGTCATAGCCGTAGGAGCATGTGCCAGCAGTGGTGGTATTTTTGATACATATTCAGTATTACAGGGTATAGATAAAGTCATTCCTGTAGATGTCTATGTACCTGGCTGCCCCCCACCGCCAGAGGCCATTCTGGACGGCATACTAAAAATTCAGGAGTTAATGAAAAACGAGTCACTGGGGCGAAGGAGCTCACCGGAGTACCTTCAGTTGCTGGAAAAATATGGAATTGATTAATGCAAAGAGTGGTGAAAGTAACTAACGATTATATAGCAGAGGCAATATTGCAAAAGTTTCCGGAAAGCATCAGGAGCATAGAGGAAAGCTATGCCACTTTGGATATTGTTGTTGCAAAAGAAAAAATAATTGAGATCATTACATGGTTCAAGACCCATGAAGTGTTACAGTTTAACTTCCTTACTAGCTTGTGTGGAGTACATTTTCCTGATAAGAAAGACGAAGAGCTGTCAGTAGTATACCACATGCACAGCTTTATAAATAATATACGCCTTCGAATTCATGTTTTTTTACCTATAAGTTTGCCTGAGATTCCAACGTTGACAGGAGTATTTGCCGGAGCTAACTGGATGGAAAGAGAGACTTTTGAATTTTATGGTGTAAAGTTTGACGGACACCCTGATTTGCGCATCATTCTCAATGAAGAAAGTATGACTTATCATCCGTTAAGAAAAGAATATCCGCTTATTGACGATTCAAGAACTGATAAAGATGATAAATATTTCGGGAGGTAGTTCAGAGCATGACCACATCATGCATGGTAAAGAGATTACAGAAAAGGAAATAAAACAATATAATTTTCTTAATCTTGGTCCAACGCATCCGGCTACGCATGGTATTTTTCAGAACGTCTTGAAGATGGACGGAGAGATCATCGTCGATGCTGAGCCCACCATTGGTTACATACACCGGGCTTTCGAAAAACTGGCTGAGCACAGGCCATTTTATCAGATACCTACTATTACAGACCGACTTAACTACTGTTCAGCACCGATCAATAATATTGGCTGGCATCTAACTGTAGAGAAACTGCTGAAAATCGAAACACCTAAAAGAGTGGATTATCTTAGGGTCATTATCATGGAGTTGGCCAGAATTGCAGATCATATTGTTTGTAATAGTGTCATCGCCGTAGATACCGGAGCATTGACTGGCTTTTTATATGTTTTTCAGTGGCGTGAAAAAATATATGAAATATATGAACAGATCTGTGGTGCCCGCCTTACAACCAATATCGGAAGGATTGGCGGATTCGAAAGAGATTTTTCCGAAAATGTATTTTTGAATATCAACTCATTTCTCAAAGAGTTTCCTAAGGTATTGTCCGAGTTTGAAAAACTGGTCATGCGCAACAGGATTTTTATGGATCGAACCATAGATGTCGGCAAAATCACTCCAGAAAGGGCACTTGAATATAGTTTTAGTGGCCCAAATCTGAGAGCTGCAGGTGTGGATTATGATGTGAGGGTGATGTCCCCGTATTGCTCTTATGAAGATTTTGATTTTAAAATACCTGTAGGCACCGCAGGGGACTCATATGATAGATTTTGTGTCAGACAGGAAGAAATGTGGCAGAGTCTAAGCATCATACAGCAGGCAGTACAAAATATGCCACAAGGAAGTTACCATGCAGATGTACCAGAATTTTATCTTCCCCCTAAAGAAGAAGTATACGGGTCTATGGAAGGTCTAATCTGGCACTTCAAAATAGTGATGGGCGAAATAGATGTACCTAAAGGCCAGGTTTACCACAGTGTCGAAGGAGGAAATGGAGAACTGGGATTTTATCTTGTCAGCGACGGAGGCAGACAACCATACAGATTACACTTCAGGAGACCGTCTTTTATATATTATCAGGCCTATCCTGAGATGATTGTAGGCTCTATGTTGAGTGACGCCATCCTTACCATGAGTAGTATGAATGTTATAGCCGGAGAATTGGATGCTTAATAAATACAAAGTAAGATTGCAATGACACAAACAGAACAAATTACGTTTTCACAAAAATCCATGGAGGAAATGGATAGAATAATATTGCAGTATCCACCTGATAAGAAGAAGTCAGCCCTTTTGCCGGTCTTACATATTGTGCAGCAAGAGAATGGAAATTGGCTTTCTACTGAGGTGATGGATAAAATAGCCAAAATTCTTGATATCAAACCGATAGAAGTATATGAAGTTGCAAGTTTTTATTCTATGTATAACCTGGAGCCTGTAGGCAAAATAGTCATCGAAGTTTGTCATACAGGTCCATGCATGATCTGCGGGGCAGAAAAAATAATTGCACATATCGAAAATAAACTGAACATAAAAGTAGGTGAGACAACAGAAGATAAAATGTTTACCTTAAAAACCGTAGAATGCCTTGGAGCCTGTGGTTATGCACCTATGTTTCAGATCGGTGAGCAGTATTATGAAAATCTTACAATAGAGCAGGTAGACAATATTTTGGATTCACTCCGAAAAGAAAAAGAAGCAATCAATTAAGTCATGGGAAGGAAAATATTGCTCGAACACATAGATAAACCGGGGATTGACCAAATCGAGAGTTATATCAAATACGGAGGATACAGATCTGTATCTAAAGCATTAAAAGAAATGACTCCTGATGAAGTGACAGAAGAAGTCAAAAAATCAGGATTAAGAGGAAGAGGTGGTGCCGGTTTTGCCACCGGACTTAAATGGAGTTTTCTGGACAAGTCTACGGATAAACCAAGATATCTGCTATGCAACGCAGATGAAAGTGAGCCGGGTACATTTAAGGACAGACTTTTGATGGAAAAAATTCCTCACCTACTTATAGAAGGGATGATCACATCTAGTTATGCCCTGGGATGTAATACATCCTATATTTATATCAGAGGAGAATATATGTTTATCCTGCGCATCCTCCAAAAAGCAATTGCAGAAGCATATGCCAAAGGTTTTTTGGGTAAAAATATACTGGGTTCAGGATTTAACCTTGACCTTTATGTACACCCAGGAGCAGGCGCATACATATGTGGAGAAGAAACAGCACTCATAGAGTCTCTCGAAGGGAAAAGAGGAAATCCAAGGATAAAACCACCTTTTCCTGCGGTTTCGGGTTTGTGGAATTGTCCTACAATAGTCAATAATGTAGAGAGTATAGCAGCGGTAGTCTCTATCGTCAATGAAGGTGGAGACGAATATGCAAAAACAGGTATCGGAAAGTCTACAGGTACAAAACTCATTTCTGCATCCGGTAATATCAATAAACCTGGCGTTTATGAAATAGAAATGGGAGTGCCGGTAGAAGAATTTATTTATTCTGATGAGTATTGTGGTGGGATAAAAAACGGACTTGAATTGAAAGCATGTGTTCCGGGAGGCTCTTCAGTACCTATCTTGCCAAAGCACCATTTATTGTATGAAAGCAATGGAAATCCCCGTTTAATGTCGTATGAGAGTCTCAGCGAAGGAGGGTTTGCCACAGGTAGTATGTTAGGATCTGGAGGCTTTATAGTATATGATGAAAAACAATGCATAGTCAGAAATACATGGAATTTTGCCAGATTTTACCATCACGAAAGTTGCGGACAGTGCAGTCCATGCAGGGAAGGTACCGGATGGATGGAAAGAGTGCTCCATAACATAGAATATGGTCACGGAAAAATGGAGGATATAGATTTGCTTTGGGACATACAGAGAAAGATAGAAGGCAATACTATTTGTCCACTGGGAGATGCTGCGGCATGGCCGGTTGCAGCTGCCATCAGACATTTCAGACACGAATTTGAATACCATGTCAAATATAGAAACCGTGTATTTGACGAAGATCATGTGTATCAGCCGGAGATGAAAGCACAATTGGTATAAAAGCAAAAATTATATAAATGCTAAAAGTAACCATAGACGATATTAGTATAGAAGTTCCACCAGGTACCACGATACTGCAGGCTGCGAGGATGATAGGACAGAATGTGCCTCCTGCTATGTGTTACTATAGTAAGTTGGAAGGTAGTGGTGGTAAATGCAGAACCTGTCTGGTCAAAGTCACAAAAGGTTCAGAAAAAGATCCAAGACCCATGCCAAAACTAGTTGCCAGTTGTAGGACAGGTGTGATGGATGGTATGGAAGTACGTAACGAAACCTCCCCTGAAGTCATTGATGCCAGGAAGGGTGTTACCGAATTTCTGCTGATCAACCACCCGCTCGATTGCCCTGTTTGTGACCAGGCAGGAGAGTGCAAGCTTCAAGACTTGAGTTACGAACATGGTTTAGCCAAGAGCAGGTATGAGTTTAAAAGAAGGGAGTTTGAAAAAAGGGATATAGGAGACAAAATCCAGCTTCATATGAACAGGTGTATTCTGTGTTACAGATGTACCCAGGTTGCAGATCAGCTGACGCCCGAAAGAGTCCACGGAGTGCTCAACAGAGGAGAAGTATCAGAAATATCTACTTACATAGAACAAGCAGTGGACAATGATTTTTCAGGTAATATGATTGACGTATGCCCTGTGGGAGCCCTAACTGATAAGACATTCAGATTTAAATCCAGAGTATGGTTTACAAAGCCTATGCTGGCACACAGAGAGTGCACCACCTGCTCGGGCAAAGTTACCTTGTGGTTTCAGGGTAGTGAAGTACTCCGTGTGACTACAAGAAAAGACAAGTGGAATGAAGCGGAAGCTTTCATATGTAACGACTGTAGATTTGAAAAGAAAAAAACAGAAGACTGGACGATAGATGGTCCTGCTCATATCGATACGCATTCGGTCATAGCACAAAACCATCTACCATTCGAATTACCAGTTGTTCAAAAAAACCTTCCTGATGCACTTTGAAGTCATGAATACACATAATTATTAACCAGAGAAGAATAGTATGACAATAATCATTTTTAAGGTGGTCCTGGTTCTGGTTTTATTTTTAGTATCAATAACCATTGCAGCGTACAGCACATTTTCCGAACGAAAAGTGGCTGCATTTATACAGGATAGATTAGGCCCCAACAGAGCCGGTCCATTCGGATTGCTCCAGCCGCTGGCAGATGGGGTAAAAATGATAATGAAAGAAGAAATCATACCGACTACGTCCAATACCATTTTATTTGTAGGTGGTCCGGCAATTACCATGATCACTGCGCTGATGACCAGTGCAGTCATACCCTGGGGACCGTCGATTACTATAGCCGGACAGAAAGTAGCCCTTCAGGTTGCGGACATCAATGTAGGTGTACTCTATGTAATGGGTGTAGTCAGCCTCGGCGTATACGGTATCATGATAGGCGGCTGGGCATCCAATAATAAATTTGCACTCCTAGGAGCAGTAAGAGCTTCTACACAGATGATCAGCTATGAGCTGGCCATGGGAATGAGCGTGATAGCCATCATTATGACTACAGGTTCATTAAGTATAGGTAATATTGTCCATCATCAGAATGGCTGGCATGGTATGGAATGGAACATCATTGCCCAGCCATTAGGGTTTCTTATTTTTTTGATTTGTGCTTTTGCCGAATGCAACAGAACACCCTTCGACCTGCCGGAGAGTGAGACTGAGCTCGTAGGTGGCTATCACACCGAGTATTCCAGTATGAAACTCGGATTTTACCTTTTTGCAGAGTATGTAAATATGTTTATTTCCTCTGCTATGATCACTTGTCTGTATTTTGGAGGCTATAATTTTCCTCTTATGGACTGGGTACAAAGCAACACCAATGAGATCTGGTTCGCTTTGATTTGTGTTGGTGTCTTCCTTGCAAAAATCATCTTTTTCATCTTTTTCTTTATGTGGATTCGATGGACTATACCGAGATTCAGATTCGACCAATTAATGAACCTGGGCTGGAAAGTCTTATTACCATTGTCTATTTTAAATATGCTTTTGACAGGGGCATTTATCATTTTTAACCAATAAATATGCAATCACTTACCAATAGGAGTAAAGTTGTTTCAAACAAGCAAATGACCTTGTCGGAAAAATTGTATATCCCTGCGATATTGGCAGGATTGCAAGTGACAATTCAGCATTTCTTTAAAAAGAAGGTGACAATAAATTATCCTGAGGAAACAAGGGAACATAGTAAATTTTTCAGAGGGAGACATGTGCTGAAACGGGATGATCAGGGTCGTGAAAATTGTACTGCTTGTGGCCTATGTGCTGTGGCTTGTCCTGCAGAGGCTATAACCATGGTTGCTGAAGAAAGAAAAAAAGGAGAAGAACACCTCTACAGGGAAGAAAAATATGCAGCCGAATATGATATCAATATGCTCAGATGTATATTTTGTGGACTTTGTGAGGAAGCATGCCCCAAAGATGCCATTTATCTTACCAACAGGATCAGTCTGTCCAACTATGACAGAAATCAATTTATTTATACCAAAGACATGCTATTAGAGGGAAATGAGGAAGACCTCAGGATCAATATTGATAACAGGAGAAATGGTGTCCGTGAAGGAGCCAACTAGTTTTTAGAAGTATAAAACACAACAAATCAGATGACCGAAATATTGTTTTATTCTTTATCAATCATAGCGATAGCCACTAGCCTTTTGATGATTTTTCACAAAAACGCCATGTATAGTGTATTGTTTTTGCTGGCTTGTTTTTTTTCTATTGCAGGACTATTTGTGATGTTGAACGCACAGTTTCTGGCTGTAGTACACATCATAGTGTATGCCGGAGCTATCATGGTACTTTTTTTGTATGTCATTATGTTTCTTAATATGAGCACTCCTATCACCATCAGAAAAAGTAAACTGGTCATGTTTGCAGCTGTTTTGACGGGATTGATGATGGCATTTTTACTCGTAGTGAGTGTGTGGCAAACACAGGCTTTCGGTCAGCATCCGGAGATCGTAGACCAAAATATCGGTTTGGCAAAAACACTTGGAAAAGTATTATTTAATGAATATCTCATACCATTCGAACTTACAAGTATATTATTTATTTCCTCTATGGTAGGAGTCGTAATCTTTAATAAAAAAGAAGTGGAAGATGAATGAACTTATAAACTTGAAAGACCAACTCAGGATCATTCCCCTGGAGCATTATGTTTTTTTGTGTATTATACTTTTCAGCATTGGTGTCATGGGCGTGCTGCTGAGAAGAAATATGATTATTGTTTTTCTGAGCATTGAGCTCATGTTAAATTCCATCAACTTGCTGGCGGTAACTTTTTCAGTATATCACAATGATGCATCTGGACAAGCTTTTGTCTTTTTTGTAATGGTAGTGGCTGCTGCTGAAGTGGCCGTAGGGTTGGCCATGCTGGTTTTAATATTTAGAAATATCAAATCAGTAGACATTAATGCACTAAATCATCTGAAATGGTAACCACACAAAATCTTTTATTCATTAACATAAACCTTATCTAAGGAAATAGTGGAAAATAATATACTTCAACTCATCACCATACTTATACCCGGGCTGCCGTTGCTAGGTTTTATACTTCATTATATTTTTAATGATAAAATATCTGAAAAGATTTCCGGAATGCACGCCACTTTATGGGTTTTCCTTGCTTTTATTTTATCATGTACAGTATTTTATTCGATAGGTGACAAGGGTCAGATACAGACACATTTATTTTCTTGGATAAATACGGGAGACCTAAACATTCCTATGGCTTTTATTATTGATCAACTGTCATCCATCATGATGCTTTTGATTACCGGAGTAGGCAGTTTGATACACATATATTCCATTGGTTATATGCATGGGGACAAAGGGTTTAACAGATTTTTTGCTTACCTCAATCTTTTCATTTTTTTTATGCTTCTACTAGTGATGGCAGACAATTATGTGCTTATGTTCGTAGGGTGGGAAGGTGTAGGTCTTTGTTCATGGTTACTTATAGGTTTTTGGTATCAGAATCAGGAATACAATAAAGCCGCCAACAAGGCATTTATAATGAACCGAATAGGCGATTTGGCAATGATCATTGCCATGTTTTTGATTTTTAACCAATTTGGTACTTTAATCATACAGGATGTGATCTCAGAGGCAACTGTCCCGGGGTCTTTGCACATACATCTGGGAGGGATTACCCTACTTCTTTTTATAGCAGCTACAGGAAAAAGTGCTCAGATTCCTTTGTTCACCTGGTTGCCGGATGCGATGGCTGGACCTACACCAGTAAGTGCCCTTATCCACGCAGCTACGATGGTGACAGCTGGCATTTATCTTATCATAAGAAACAATGTATTATTTTCGATGACACCCGATACCATGACAGTGATTATGGTGACAGGCATTGTTACTGCGATTTTTGCAGGAAGTATAGCTGTAAAACAAAATGATATAAAAAAAATACTGGCATACTCTACAGTCAGTCAGCTGGGATTGATGTTTTTCGCTTTAGGTCTTGGTGCATATGCCGCGGCATTTTTTCATTTGATTACTCATGCCTTCTTTAAGGCTTTATTATTCCTTGGTGCTGGTAGCATTATTCATGGACTACATGGTGAGCAGGACATCAGAAAGATGGGGGGATTGCACAGATATATGAAAACCACGCATTGGGTATATTTTATCGGCTTGTTGGCCATAATGGCTGTACCACCATTTTCTGGATTTTTCTCAAAAGATGGAATTCTCATTGCAGCATATCATAAAAGTCCATTGTTGTGGGGTCTTGGATTGGCCTCGGGTATGCTGACAGTGTTTTATATGATGAGGTCTTACTTACTGGTTTTTCATGGTGATTCGAGAGTAGAAAAAGATACGATGAAGCACATACACGAATCACCTCCTGTGATGACTGTACCGCTCATTCTTTTGAGTGTATTGGCACTATTGGGTGGAATCATCAACTTACCGCATATATTTCACGGCAATACATGGCTCCAACATTATCTTACACCTATACTGACAGAAGGAAGTATTCACGCTGATATTGCATTGGAATATATACTGATGGGCATATCTGTGTCAGCAGTAGCGTTGGTCAGTTATTTTGCATACAGGATTTATATAGTCAAAGGAGCTGTCCCGTCCGAAAATAATGAAACACAAGGATTCCTGTCCCAATTACTATCTTCCAGGTATTATGTGGATGAGATATATCAGGCTGTCATTGTTCAGCCTTTTTACAAGATATCGGCCTTTTTTTATAATATACTTGATCTTAAGATCATCGATGGTGCCGTAAATGGGTTAGGCAAATTATCATTTTTTATCTCAGGTCATGCGAAAGAAACCCAGAATGGAAACATCAGTTATTATTTATTTGCCATGGCTCTGGGTATGGGTGGCATCTTATTTTTATTCCTATTATTTTAAATCATGCTTACATTATTCATTATATTATTTCCTTTTGTATCAGCGGCAATCATTTTATTATCGCCCTCTGAATACACAAAAAAGCTGGCAGTAGCCTCGGGATTGGGTACTATCGGTTTGACTTTGGTGGCCATGGGCAACTACCAAAGCACACAAGCAGATAAGATTTGGGAACTAAACCTCCCTTGGATAAAATCTCTTGGAATAAGCTTTCATGTAGGCATGGATGGAATCAGTTTAGTAATGCTCATGCTAAGTAGTTTTGTCACACTTATGGCGGTTTTAACGTCGCTCAATGACAAGTTTGCAAAACTGCCCTTGTACTACGCCCTCCTACTGATTATGCAGGGTGCCATGAATGGCGTATTTGTGTCATTAGACCTTTTTATTTACTATATCTTTTGGGAATTGGCGCTTATTCCTGCTTATTTTCTCATTCTGATGTGGGGAGATGGAGAGACAAGGATGACAACCATCAAATTTTTTCTTTATACTCTGATGGGCAGTCTTTTTATGCTTCTAGGTATAATCTGGTTGGGCAATATGGGACCATCTGCGGGATATGATATCAATACCATCTATGACCTCGTGATAGGGAAAGACAGACAACTGTACATATTTATGATGTTTATGTTTGCCTATGCGATAAAAATTCCTATATTTCCTTTCCATACATGGCAGCCTGACACATATACAAAAGCACCTGTAGCCGTAACGATCATGTTATCAGGTATCATGCTAAAAATGGCAATTTATAGTATTATACGCTGGGTCATTCCGGTAGTGCCTCTGGCAGTCGAAGTTTATGGTAAATATTTTATATTGGCAGCAGTAGTGGGTATACTTTATGCCTCTATGATAGCCTTGGTCCAAAAGGACTTAAAAAGACTCTTTGCATATGCGTCCATTGCCCATGTTGGGCTTATTACTGCAGGTATCCTGACGGTGACCAAAACAGGAGTGCAGGGAGGTATCCTCCAAATGTTGGCACATGGTGTCAATGTAGTTGGATTGTTTTATATCACACAGATATTAAGGAGGTACAAGGGAACGAATGAAATCACTGCATTCGGCGGTATTAGGATTACGGCACCTGTTTTTGCAGGTTTTTATATGGTCATCATGTTTGGAAGCATTGCTCTTCATCTGACCAATGGTTTTCCGGGAGAATTTATGCTGCTGAATGCATTATATCAAACTTATCCATGGATGAGCTTGGTAGCAGCTTCCGGTGTGATATTAGGGGCAGTGTATATGTTGGTTTCGTATCAGAAAGTCATGTCGGGAGAGATACCTGATGGAGATGGAGGGGTGCCAGCGCTTAACAATATAGATAAGCTGGTTTTTATACCTGTAATACTCATGATTTTGGCAGCGGGCTTATTTCCACAGTGGATTATGAATATCTCCGATGGTTCAGTAGATAAAATTATTAATTTATACCAGACAGAAGTAAATACATTTTTAAATAAATGAATGCAATAATCATATTGGCTATCACCGGCATCATTGCTATGTTTCTTGGAGTATTCAAGAAAAAGTATCTTGGTTTACCCGTAGTGCTTTCAGCAAGCATCATTACTATCATCGTGATTTTGACAGGCTGGTCGGGAGATTATTCCTCTATCATGCATAATATGCTTTTGGTAGATCGGTTTGCCAGTGTATTCAGCGTAACAATGATAGGCGTTTCTATAGGTATTTTTTTTATGTGTCACTATTATTACAATCAAAGTATAGAACATCTGACCGACCTTTATGCCCTTTTTGTTTTTTCACTTACAGGAGGTTTGATGCTGGTGTCGTTTCAGAATCTTGTCATGTTATTTGTAGGAACTGAAATTTTGTCCATACCACTATACATTCTTGCTGCCAGCAACAGGAGAAATATCGCTTCCAATGAAGCAGGCTTGAAATACTACCTTATGGGTTCGTTTGCAACGTGCTTTTTACTTTTGGGTATCACTTTTGTATATGGGGCGACAGCCACTTTTGATATGAATGAGATCTCGATACTTGTCAATCAAAATCCCGCTATCCTCCCCGGTTTATTTAACACAGGCGTATTGTTGATTTTGTGTGCATTGATTTTTAAAATTTCAGCTGTACCATTTCATTTTTGGGCTCCCGATGTATATCAGGGTTCGCCCACAGTGCTCACTGCCTATGTTTCTACAGTGGTTAAAATAGCCGTGTTTGGGGCTATGATCAGATTTTTACACAACTTCAATCTGATGACCTCTGATAATATGTGGTTTTACCTGATTGCTATAGTCTCAGTATTGACTATGATTTTTGGAAATATTCTTAGTATTTACCAAAGTAATTTTAAAAGATTGCTTGCCTATTCCGGAATTGCCAATGCTGGATTTGTCCTGGTTGCTGTGGCATCTCTTAATCAGGCCACATATGAATATATACTTTATTATTTTGCAGGATACAGCGTACCGACTATCATTCTGTTTACATTGTATTCGACGATAAAAAACCAAACAGGCATCGATTCACTGGAGGGAATGAAAGGTTTGATGCAGAACAACAAACTCATCACCTTGACTATGATCGTGATGTTGCTTTCATATATTGGTATTCCTCCTTTGGCTGGTTTTTTTGGTAAATATTATATTCTGAGCAATGCTGTTCAGGCTGGTAATATCTGGCTTATGCTCATTGCGCTGGTGACATCTGTACTTGCAGCTTTTAATTATCTACGGATTATTTCATACACCGTACAACAAACAAATAATGCTATCCCCACCATACGTATAGGCAAGGCCTACAGGTCGTTTTTACTGGCAGGGATAGCACTTGTAATAATTATCGGACTAGCTCCAGATTATTTCATTGACATGATGAAATAAAAATCAGGACACTTTTATCAAAGTCCTCTTATTGTTGTTTTATAAATTTAAGTGTCTCGCGTGTGGTGTCCAGCACTATACTCAGAAAATATGTTCCTGATGGCAACCCACTTACATCCAAATTTATTCTGCCTGATGCTGCACTAATTTTACTGAAAGAACTTACTTGTTGTCCCATACCATTCAATATTTCCAAACCTACATTTCCTTTTAGTTCCTGATGTATGATTAGATCCAAAGACTGACTTGTCGGATTATTGACAAGACTAGCAATTGCGGTTTCTTTTAAATCTGTATTATCTGTTTCGGATAGTACTCTATTGCCATTACTAAACCAAACTGCCCATCTTTTGCCGGCAATGAATACTGTTGGGTTAGCAGAAGGCTCTATCTTATTGGTTTTCAGATTGACAATACCTACATTATATGAAAAGAATGAGCCTTCAGTATCAAAAAGGAGCTTATTGTCTTTACTGCTGTAATTGGGGTATCCGAGATTGTTTCCATTTTCATATATCGATTTTACTTCGCCGGTTTCGGTATTAGAACCCAATATAGTCACGTCACCATTTTCGTCAATGTAATCAAATGCTATGATATAAGGACTATTTTTGGAGAATGTAGGATTACCCACACTGACATTTTCTGGCAGTGAAGTAAATAATTTTTCGATCTTACCCAATGAGAAAGTTTTCGAAGAGTTGTTCCATACTTTTATAAAACTTATGTCCCAATAGGATATAGACCCGGCAGTAGAGCTTTTTATCTCATTTTCAGCATCATAAACGATGTATTCGCCTGTTGCATCAAACTCCATTGCGTCTGCAAAATTGACATCTCCGGTTGTCACACCATTAGAATAGGTAGGGTTATAAAGCTCGAAAGTATTGTCTACTGTACCTGCACTGCCAAAATAAAATACTATTATCTCATTTACTTTTTCTTTAGTAAGGGCAGCTATTTTGAATCCGTCCTTTGAAATGATAGCGTTTCGCCACACAGGATTATTTTCGATAATCTGTTCCTGTGGAGTGACAGGAGATTTAGACCAGTCAATAAAGATATAATGCATCTTTTCGTCAGTGCCGATAAAGACAATCTCCTTACCATCATCTGAGATACTGGGTTTTGACAAAACACCTGAATTGGATATGGTTCCCAGGTTGTTTCCATTGGTATCGTATAAAAACAAACCGGTATTGTTGCTGCTAGTGGTGAGGATAAATTCCTGACCCGGATTGGTATCCAGATCTGTCTCGTAGTTACCCCCTGACTACCTACGATACCTACTTCGTCGAATGCCTTGGCTGCAGCATTAGCTTCTGTGGCTCCGTACAGGTCAGTTGCAGCTTTGATGACTGCTATTCTGCAATCTACAAATTGGGAAGATTTAGTAAGGTAGTTGGTTAGTGCCCGATAATACACTTTTTCAGCTTTATCTTTGCCTATAGCAGTGGCAAATTTAAAAAATGCAAAATTGGGGATGCCACTGTTGATATGCACACCACCATTATCTTCAGTACCGATGTACTTTTCAGAGACGAGTCTTGGCTGCCAGCCTTTGTTGAAATCTTTGAAAGCAGCACCGTTGTGCGGGTCTTCCAGGCTCCTGAGGGCTCCTGATGGGAAAGCTGATGTCTTGACAACATCTTCGCCTATTTTCCAGTCATCCCTGTCTATCATTGCTCCGAAGACATCCGCAAAGGACTCATTGAGTGCACCTGACTCACCTTCGTATTCCAGATTGGCTGTACTTTGTACCACGCCGTGTGTCATCTCATGACCGGCCACATCCAGACCTTTGGCTAATGGCTGAAAAGCATTGTCCCCATTTCCGTAAAACATGGCCTGACCATTCCAAAATGCATTGCCCATTGATGACCCATCATCATCTGCGACATTGATAAGGGAGACAATATTTCCTCCCGAACCATTGATGGATTTTCTGTTATGAGTGTTTCTGTAATACTCATAGGCTTTTCCACCATTATAATGAGCGGATACTGCTGTCTTGTTATTCCAAATATTGTTTACGGATGTTACGTGGTCATAGTTAAAATTGCTTTTGGAAGGAGATGTATTAAAAGCATCTATGGTCCAGATGACACCTTCAGGATCATCTGGTAACTTGGAAGGAGCAGAAGAAAACATATCTCTCGAACCATCGATCAAAAAATATTTATTTTGATTACTTATTTCATAGGTATTGATCAGACGATTGATATTAAAGAGGTCTACCGCATTAGCAGTAGATTTGCCATCAAGCAATTTTAATTCTTCAGCATTTGTAACCGTTGCACCGTCAGGACATTTTTCTCCATTGGTGTGATGATGATGAAATTTACAGATACTTTGGTACTTATGTATAAGTACACCTGTATTTGCATTGATGAAATATTCCCATCTTTCTATCAGGTTTTTGTATGCTGTGATGTGATACGCCAGAATGTGCGTGCCTTCATAAGGATAAATGACCAGATTGGTAACCGGAGTCATGTCTCCTGCAGCTTTGATTTCATGATCATAATTTATCATTTCGCCCAAATCAGTAACTGTAACATGCACTGCCTCTTCTGTTTTGAGTGATGGTAATACAGATTCCATCTTGATCGTAGGAAAATATGTGCCGTTCAGAAAATTAAATCTATTGGACTCACCATGGATAATGACTTCTGCACCATACACCGGCACCCCTTTGACATGTTGTTGTAATCTTACATGGGTCATATGGAGAGCATCCGTTTCGGTACGGCTGATAACAAATTCTTCTGAAGGGGCTTCTATTTTCATCATAGATGCTGCTGCATCCAGGTATTCGAAAACAAGGTTTTCTGTTGTGCCGCCACGACTCCCTGCATTTGTCAACGTACCTTCTATGTATGCAGGAACTTTTCTTTCATTGATGACACCTGGTTTTAAACCAGATTTTAAAGCAGAGACCGCAGAAACATCTATAGTACTGAATGAGACAGACTTCCGGCTTTCTGTTTCATTGCCATCTTTTTTCAGCGTAATATTGATATCTTCTTTATTTACCTTTGCTTTTGGATCGAAGATGACTTTTTTAAATTGTGCGTTTGACGTTACAAAAGACGTCAAAATAAAAATGCTAACAGCCAAAAAATTAAATTTCAGATTCATGGTTTAAGATTTTTGTGAGGATAGATTTATTTTTTTTACAACGTCCATCAAGATGGAATAAAAAGTTTCTACATTTTTGTTTTCAAGTGGATTTTTACCCCATTGAAGTTTGTAAGTAGTGCCTTTGCTTTGGCTTTCTATAAAGGAATATTTATTACCGGGATCATTCAATTCTATTTTATCTAATCCTAAACCGGTAAAATTTTGAAAAAGTTGGTTTACAATAGCTTTTGGGGCCATACCGGCTTTTTTGATATCTTCTCCGTCTTTAGTATACAATATGCCATCTTTCGTAAGATAATATTTGATGACTTTTCCGGTAAATCCTCCACCTGACCCGAAGCTGAAATATTCTTTTTTGGTAGAGGTGGGATCAAATGCTACTTTTGAAGATTTGCAGGACATAAGACATGACGTTAGAACCAATAAAATAGGGATAATAAATTGTATTTTCATTACGAGTTATGTGATATAAATAAAACTAGTCATAATCTGCTGCAATTATGACATCAGGCCGTTACAAAAGTAACCTTTTTTGATGATTATATGATGAGGTAAGTACAAAATTGTGTTATCAATAATTTCTATATAGGATCTGATTGATAAACTCTGTCAACCATTCTTTCGAAGAAGGGCTAATGTCACAGGCCAAGAGGTGGGAAACAGAGAGGTCGCGGTATGCTTCTATGACTTGTCGGGAATATTCTTCGACATTGACATCTTTAAATATTTGGGTAACCGCAATGATTTTTTCTTCATCAGAAATCACCGGGTCTTTATAATAGAAATCATGAAGCACTTTCTTCTGAGAGGCATCAGCCAGCTCCATTGATTTTAGAAATAGGTATGTTTTTTTATTTTGCAAAATGTCACCACCTATACGCTTTCCCACCACTGACATTTCTCCGAATGTATCCAAAATATCATCTTGCAGCTGAAAAGCAATCCCGAAGTTTTTTGCAAATTCGTAAAGATGTTGCTGATCAGCAACGGATGCACCACCCAACAAAGCACCCATCTGTATGGAAGCCGCCATAAGTACTGAAGTTTTGTTTGTAATCATGTGAAGATACTCGGAGATAGTCACATCTTTTCTTCTTTCAAAATCCATATCCAATTGCTGTCCTTCACATACCTCAAATGCCATTTTGTTAAATATATCCAGAAGACTTTTGGACACGACAGCATCTTTATAATTGAGCAGATACTGGTAGGATTGGATCATCATGACATCTCCGGAAAGTATAGCTGTATTGGTATTGTATTTCATGTGAACAGTGGGCATCCCCCGACGCAACTCTGCTTTGTCCATAATATCATCGTGCAGTAGTGTGAAATTATGGAATACTTCCACTGCCATTGCAGCATCCAAAGCAGAATCAATGATAGGATTGTACAAATCACACCCCAGTAAAACAAAGACAGGTCTTAGTCTTTTTCCCCCCAAAGATAAAATATAATCTGCAGGCTCGTATAAGTTGACAGGTGTTCTGGTCAGAGGGTTTGACTTCAGGTGTTGTTCAAAAAGTAAGGTATATTTTTTTATACTTTCCATATTACACTAAACTTACAAGATTAGGGACAAAAATAAGGATATAATCATAGGAGATGAACCTAATTGATGGTAAACCTGATATATTTTATTTTTCGGCCGTCTGCCAGGTGTTCTTTTTCATAATGTGTCTTATATTTTAATTCATCATAATCCAGGTCATGGGCATATATGTCATCATTTTTATAGATAATATGAGCTCCTTGATATTGTAAAAGTGTGTCTAAAGTAAAATGATATAGTGTAGGGTCATCCGTTTTTAAATGCAAAATAGCACCAGGTTTTATGATTTTTTTGTATTGATCGAGAAACCTTGCTGATGTCAGGCGCTTATTTTCTTTACTTTCTCTCAGAAAAGGGTCAGGAAAAGTAATCCAGATACCATCCACTTCATTTGTGCCAAAAAACAGAGAGATCTGCTCTATCCTTGTACGCAGAAATGCAGCATTAGTTAATCCTTTTTCCAGACAATGTGAAGCACCCATCCAGATGCGGGCACCTTTGACGTCTACACCTAAAAAATTTTGGTCGGGATATGCCTGTGCCAGTGCTTCTGTATACTCACCTCTGCCGCAAGCCAGTTCGAGTATCAGGGGGTTTGAATTTTTATAACAACTTGTCCTCCAGTTTCCTATCATATCTGCCTCTGTGTCGGCAGAAATAAGTAGTTTTGGAAATTTCGGATCGTAGTTTTCATATACATTGGGATATGACAACAAGTCAGCAAATTTTTTGAGTTTATTTTTTTTACCCATACAGATCACTTCTTTTTTGAAAGACAAAACTACTATTTTCATTCGATAAGGGCCATAAACCTTATTTTTTAACTAAATATTTTACTTTTTGGCAGACGCGAAACATACAGTTTCATCGTTGTATCGTTATCAATTTGTGTATCTTTGCACTTTTATCAAAAAAATTTATTCAATGATGAGGCATTTATTTTTAATCGTGGTCTGTTGTGGAGTTGCTTTCGGTATGACAGCACAGAGTTTTGGAATCAGGGCAGGACTAAATTATACTAAATTTTCAGGACCACTGGAATCTGGTGTCAATGAAAAATATAGCCTTTCCAATGGTTTTCACTTTGGTGTAAACTATGCATACAAAATAGCTGATATTTTTTCTATCAAAGGAGAAGCATTGTACACACAGATTGGCAGCAGCTACAATTATGACGGAGACTCTTATTATAAAGTCCCTATTGGTAATGCATTTGTCTACGAAAAAGGAAAATCAACTATCGAAATGAAGGTTTCGAATGCTTATATCAGTATTCCAGTCACTTTCCAGTGGCAGGCTTCCAAAAAGCTGGAGTTTTATGCCGGTGGGTATGCTTCGTTTCTGATTGGTCCAAGAGGCAACGGTACCGTTTATTTTGAAAAGGATACAGTGAGCTTGTATTTCAAACAATCTCTCATACATAATTATTCCAAAGATCAGGCAGGGGGTATCGCCACCAATACTGCAGGATCTTCAGTATATGTAGATGGTAAAGTAGTGACACTGGCCAGGGATGCTGGAGCTTATTATAATTATCTGGCCAATGAAAAAGATGGAAACCTGTACAATTCATTTGATGCAGGTCTGACGTTTGGGGCTAATTATTATATAAATAAAGGTTTTTATGTAGGATTTAAATATAATTATGGCTTACTTGATGTGACAAATAATAAGATGGATCGCATCAGAAAGACGTATGATGAAGCAAATAACAAATCTCTGTTAGCCAGTGATTTTGACCGTAATGTGGGCTTTGAAGTATCATTTGGTTTCAGGTTTTAAAAAAAATTAAAGACCTATGCTACAACAAGAAACGATCGGATTTTTAAAAGAACTCCGTCAAAACAATAACAAAGAGTGGTTTGATCAAAACAGAAAAAGATACGAAAAGGTAAAAGCCGATTATCTGGGACTTGCAGGACGATTGCTCGAAGCCATGCAAAAAGAAGATCCTACATTGGATGGAGTGACAGCCAAAGAATGTATCTTCAGGATCAACAGGGATATCCGTTTTTCCAATGACAAAACTCCTTATAAAACCAATCTGGGCATCGCACTACATCCTGGAAGTAAAAAATTTAATATGGCGGCCTATTATATTCATATTGAGCCGGATGGTCAGTCTTTTGCAGGTGGTGGTATATGGATGCCGGATACGGCACTACTCAGCAAAATCAGAAAAGAACTACATTATTTTTATTCAGACTTTCAGGAAGTGTTGGCAAATCCGGGGTTTAAAAAAACTTTTAAAGACCTCAATATAGAAGAGGGGCAAAAACTATCCAGACCTCCTAAGGGTTATGAAGCCAATGACCCAGCCATCGAATACCTAAAACTAAAAAGCTTTACTGCTTCGGCACCTATTGCAGGAGAATTGCTGACATCTGTCAAGTTAGTACCTCACATTATGGATGTACTAAAAAATATTAAGCCACTCATACATTTTATTAACCGCGGGTTGATAAGTGATGAAGAAGGAGGGTTATAATTTTTTTTAAATGAATGCAGCCATTATCACCATAGGCGACGAGATACTAATCGGCCAGGTAGTCGACACCAATTCAGCATGGCTGGGCCAGCAACTTACTGATATAGGAATATCCGTAAAAAAAACCTGGTCAGTCTCGGACAGCCATGAAGAGATCATTCTGGCCATCAGGCAGGCGGTCGACGAAGCAGATATTGTATTTATGACAGGTGGTCTGGGACCTACCAAAGATGATATCACAAAAAAAGCATTGGCGGATATTGCAGGAGTCGGCCTTTATTTTCATGATGAAACCTTCGAGCGGATCAAAACCATGTTTGCCAGACTCGGCAGACCTATGTCCCCACACCACAATGATCAGTGCCTCATGCCGCAGGGAGCTGAAATACTTAGAAACTCTATGGGGACGGCACCCGGGATGTTGGTCAAAGTGTGTAACAAGCGCATCATATCTATGCCGGGTGTACCCTATGAGATGAAGGCAATCATGCAGGAAGTGGTCCTTCCGATGCTTTCCAATGATTCCGGATTACAGATTGTCCATCATACGATTCTCACCTGCGGTGCCGGAGAGACCACTATTGAAAATGAAATTTCGGATATAGTCTCTACTATGCCTGATAACATAGGAATTGCTTATTTGCCAGCTATAGGACAGGTAAGGCTACGATTGACAGCCAAAGGTAAAAAAGACCAAAATCTGATACAACAAGTAGAGAAGTTTGTAACAAAAATCCAACTAAAAATTCCTGACATCATTTATGGTTATGGAGATTCCACCCTACCTTACGAATTACAAAAAATCTGTATTTCGAAAGGTATCACTTTATCCACAGCCGAGAGTTGTACAGGAGGAAATATTGCAGCCAAAATAGTTGCTGTACCGGGCTCATCAGCTTGTTTTACAGGAAGTATAGTTGCATATTCCAATCAGATCAAGATAAAAACACTTAGTGTTAAACCAAAAACATTGGAAACCTTCGGTGCAGTCAGCGAGGAAACTGTCAAAGAGATGGTAGATGGTGTACTTTTACTTTTTGGTACAGAAGTAGCAGTCGCCGTCTCAGGCATCGCAGGACCGGATGGTGGTAGCCATGAAAAGCCTGTAGGGACAATATGGATATGTGTTGGTAATAAAACCAATAAATCTACTTTTTTGCTTAAATCAGGGAAGGATAGGTCAAACAACATCGAAGCCGCCTCTGTATATGCAATGATTCAATTACGTAAATTCATTTTAGAACAATACTGATATAAAAATCATCCCACATGTGAAATTTTGGCAACGATTGAATTATGTCAAAAGATTAAACATCTTCTGGTATTCTCATGATGATAAATATTAGTAAATTTGCACCCATATATCTAACCCAAACCTAAAAAAATGGCGAAAGTCGAATTGTTAATGCCGAAAATGGGCGAAAGCATCATAGAAGCAACTATCCTTAAATGGATCAAAAATGTAGGTGACAAAGTCGCAATGGACGAAACCATACTGGAAATAGCGACAGACAAGGTTGATTCGGAGATACCATCTCCTGTAGATGGAGTGGTTACACAGATATTTTTTCCTAATGATAGTGTGGTGGAAGTAGGTAAAGTCATAGCTATCATATCTACAGATGGGGAACACTTAATTTCACCGCCAGCTCCACCAGCATTACCCAAAGATGAAGTAATAAAAACAACGCCGGAGGAATCTGTTAGAATACCAACTGTAATAAGTCCAAGTGTGCCAGAGAGGGAGGCTGTCAGTAAGGAGGAAATAGTTCATGAAGGTCACACAGATGGAGATAAGTTTTACTCGCCACTTGTAAAAAGTATCGCCAAAGAAGAACAAATCAGTAAAACAGAACTCGACCAGATTCGAGGTACGGGTGCTAATGGCAGAGTGACCAAACAGGATATCCTTTCCTATATTGCATCTGGCAAAAAATCAGCCCCTCAAGCACAAGTCGTAAATCTAATAAACGAGACTCCTGTTGCATCACCTTCAGTAAGCATGAAGGCCGGAAATACAGAAATTATAGAGATGGACCGAATGCGAAAGCTGATAGCTGACCATATGATCATGTCAAAGCAAACATCAGCACATGTTACCTCGTTTGTAGAGGCAGATGTTACTAACCTGGTACAATGGAGGGAAAAAAATAAAAGAAAGTTTCAGGAGAAGTACGGTGAAAATATAACTTTTACACCTTTGTTTATAGATGCTGTAGTAAGGGCGATCAAAGATTTTCCAATGATCAATATATCCCTGGAAGGGAATAAAATCATCATGAAAAAAGATATTAATATCGGTATGGCAGCGGCACTTCCTTCAGGAAATCTTATAGTCCCTGTAGTCAGGAATGCCGACCTTCTAAATCTTGCCGGACTTACTAAATGCGTCAATGACCTCGCATCACGAGCCAGAGAAAATAAATTAAAACCAGAAGAGATCAAGGACGGCACGTTTACACTTACAAATGTAGGCACATTCGGAAATCTGATGGGAACGCCGATTATCAATCAACCTCAGGTGGCCATATTGGCAACAGGAGCAATCAAGAAAAAACCTGCTGTACTGGAAACAGATTTTGGTGATGTCATTGCTATCAGACAGTTGATGTTTTTATCATTATCATATGACCACAGGATAGTAGACGGGTCCTTAGGAGGGGCATTTCTTAAAAGAGTGTCGGATTACCTCGAAAAATTTGATGTAAACACAAATATATAATTATGAATTTCAAGAGCATATATGTAATTCTATTAGTAATTTTTATAACCCCAAATTACACTTTTGCTCAGAAAGCACTTAAAAAACAAGGTGACATTTTTTTTGAAGCCGGCCATTTTTCATCAGCTTTAAATGCCTACAAAGCGTATAAAAAAACAGAAAAAGATCCCCAGCTATTGATCAAAAGAGGTCTGTGTTATTTATATACCAATAAACCGGATGCATGTCTTAGGGACATGGTAGCAGCGCATCAGCTCAAATCACTGGACAACAAACGGTATAAGTATTCAGCAATGGCTTATTTTAAAATGGGCGATTATGTAGAAGCTGCTAAATTTTATAAAAGCTACCTGAATACGTTAAAGCAAGATGATCCGATTGGAAAAAAACGGTAGACGAAATCAGACGCTGCGGCTATGCCAAAAATAATAAGTTTATGCCACAGTTCGCTTTTGTCGAAAATCTTGGGGGCAATGTAAACACAGAATTTGATGAGTACAGCCCGGCACAAAGCCCTACCAGACAAGGCAGATATTATTTTTCATCAGCCCGGACAGAAACTAACGGAGGTCTGAGAGATATCAACGGATTGGAGGATGTGGTCAGAGGGCACTATCTTGCAGATATGTTTCAGGTAGATTTACAGGAAGGCAATTGGTCTACTGTTTTACCATTCGAACCCTTACTCAACAGTCCAAAACATGACATATTGCAGGACTTTTCTACGGATGGGTCAGTTGTTTATTTTATTAAAAGCACAGACAAAAAAAACGGCGTGCTTTATACCGATACTTTTAACCTTGAGAGAGATTCCGGCAGATTGCTAGTCCCTGTCACATCACTAACCTTTAAGGCTGAAATGGGAGATAAAGACCTTTTTGTTTTTAATGACAGTCTAATCTTATTTGCGTCCAGCAGGGAAGGCGGTTTCGGAGGTTATGATCTGTATTACAGTATCAAAAAGGACAGCTTATGGCAAGAACCCATAAACCTTGGAAAAAACATCAATACTTTTGCCAATGAAGTTTCTCCATTTATAGTCAAAAACGGCAGTACTATATACTTTTCATCAGACAGGCCCGAAACACTTGGTGGATATGATATTTTTAAAGCAATATATGATGTAAAGAATGATTGGAATGCGGTGACAAATTTATCAGTACCTGTCAATTCGCCAGGTGATGATCTGGATATAGAATTATCAGCAGACGGCATGACTGCTATCTTTGCATCCGATCGCGTAGAGTCAAAAGGAGGTTTAGATCTATATATGGCATACTTTAAGGATCAGGTGATCGAACAGCTCGATTTTGTAGATATGCCTCTATTTATACCTTTGATATCTGACAGTACGGGTGCTATTGAGCAAAACTATGATCAGGTATCTCAGGCTAAACAGGGAGTAGAAAGCAATTTGGATGTAAAAGAATACATCAGTAAACCCCTACTGTTTACAGACAACGATGATATCCTAAATCCTTCAAATGTAATCCAGATCAAAAAACTTGCTGATTTGATGATTATATATCCTGAAGCACATGTTTTGCTTTCTAGCCATTACATACCTGAAAGCAGAGCTGAAATAGATTTGTACTTTTCTATAAAAAGATCAGAAAAAGTGGCGGATCAGCTCATCAGTGCCGGCATCAGTGCCCATAGGATACATATGCAGGGGTGTGGATCTAATTTTCCGCTCGCACTTCCCATTATCAACGGTATACCTTCAACCCTTGCAGCCAGGACCAACAAAAGAGTCGATGTAGATATTCTAAACGTGGATCCTAAGTTTATCAAAGTGAGGTATGACATTCCGGCAGTTGCATTACAGTATAGAGATACTTTGTGGGATCAGTTTGCGGCAAACAACCAGGGAGTAACTTTTAGGGTGGTGCTGGCAAAAGCTGTACAAATGCTAAAAAGTGAGGCGCTCTTATTTAGAAAAGATGGAATAGTCCAAAAAGCTGGACATGAAAACCAATATACCTATACTTTAGGCAATTTTGTGAGGTACACGGAGGCCAAAGATCTCATTGTAAAGCTCGCTGAAAATTTTGGTAATACGGATAGCAAAATAGTCCCTTTCTACAGAGGTGTGGAAATGATAAATAAGGACATTAATAAAGAGGCCGCCAGATATCCGGAGTTGCAGCTCTTTTTGGATACAGAAAATAAAGAATAAGATTTAGTCTTCGAGAGATTCAAATATTTTGTCAAGATTTTCAAATGATTTTACTCCTGTTTTTTCCTCATGGCCACCACGCAAAATGAGGCCATAAAAATTGAGCGCATCCATCATTTCTTCTAATTCTTCGACATTAAAATGAAAATCAAGAAACACATTTTTTCCTGTTATTAGTTGATTGCATTCCATAATATCGTCAGTAGTAAGTTCTGAAAAGTGCTTTTCTGAACGCAGCACCGGAAAATCTACCCCACTAAAATCGATATTGTGAATATTTTCGAATATAAAATCTTTGAAAACGGGAACACCGAATGTGGTAGTATAAGTGGAAAAAGCTCCAAAATGAAGGCATTGGCCAAGGCCTGTTTTCAAAAGACCGAAAATGTCTTCTTCATTTTGCCAGCCATCCATTTCTAAAACGAAGCCGGGTCCTTCAACCCATTCAGTGATTTCTTTGATTTTGGATGGGGCGCAAAACATCTCCGTTCCGGGATTGCAGCAAAACCCTAAATAATCCACGCCCATCGCTGCAAAATACCTTGCATCAGTCAGATTGTTAACTTTACTGATTTTCACTTTCGATTTGAGCATTTGTATTAATTTTGGGCAAAAGTAATCAGACTTATGTCGACAAAAAAGTCCGGAACATCAAAAGATATAAAAAGTGAACATTATTTTCAAAGGGTGTACGATATAACTTGCCTTATTCCATATGGTAGGGTGAGTACATACGGAGCTATAGCTGATTTTTTAGCATTAGGTTCTGCCAGAATGGTAGGATGGGCACTGAACCATTGCCATAGTGCAGACACAATCATACCTGCACATCGAGTAGTCAATCGTAAAGGTGAGTTGTCGGGTCGGTTGCATTTTGCAACACCTGAGTTAATGAAAGAAAGGCTGGAGTCTGAAGGTATCAGCATATCAGAGGACGATAAAGTAGTCAAAATGGAAGAACTTTTCTGGCATCCCAGAGAACTTGAGAATTATTAGTTTACCACTTACTTCGATTTAAAATACTCTCTTATCTTTATTAACATTCATTTAGATGCGGCTGGGGAAAAATAATCTATCTATCACACAATAATTTTCGCAATAAATGCTTTATAGATTTTAAAATAAATGTTTTTACAAATGCACAAATCTTTTATAGTCTTGGTTTTAATTTTGGCTGGCAAGATAGCCATGGCGCAATCACCGGTAGGCATCTGGAAAAACCTGGATGATACGGACGGCAAAGAAAAGTCCCATATAGAGATTTATGAGCATAAAGGTAAGCTTCGTGCAAAAGTCATCAAGTTGCTGCCGGCAGCTACCATTACTAAATGCGATGCCTGTACCGGTCCTAACAAAGGAAAAGCGTTGGTAGGGTTGGACATCGTATGGGATCTTCAAAAAAATGGTAATATCTGGGAAGGTGGTCAAATCCTGGATCCTAAAAAAGGTAAAATTTACGATTGTAAAATAGAAATGGATGGTAAGGACAAACTGAATGTCAGAGGATTTATGGGTGTATCGATATTTGGCAGAACCCAGGTATGGTATAAGGTAAAATAGGCCTCCGAAAGCACAATAAATCCTACAAAAAATTAGTTTAAAATGTAACCTAAATTTATTTAATCACCCACAAATCCAATGCATGGCACACACCTACACTAACCTTCAAATGATCCGGTATATTTTTAAAGAAATGGACATCTTTGACAAGTTTGAAATGGAATTTGCAATGGAAGATGACAGTACTTTACTGGATGAATACACTCAACTGAAAGAAGGATTGTCCGCTTTGCCACAAGCCACTTTCAGCCCTAAAAAGTCAAGTATTGATGCTATACTGGCATATGTATGACTGTATAAACAATGATATTTTAGCTTTAACAAATCGGGATAGCCTCATATTCACTCGGACTTACTAAAGAAAGCTTCTGTAGCTTTACGTACGCTTCCGTGTTTAAGTAAACTCGCCTTGGCTTCTTCATATGTGAGACCTGTATTATTGGCTACCATAAGCACACCTCTATCTACCAGCTTGTCATTGCTGAGTTGCATATCCACCATTCTGTTGTCCAATACACGACCAAGTTTTATCATAACACAAGTACTGATCATATTGAGTATCAGTTTCTGTGCTGTGCCGGCTTTCATGCGGGTACTTCCGGTGACGTACTCTGGACCTACCACTACTTCTATCGGAAACCTGGCGACAGCAGATAAAGGAGATTGTGGATTGCAACTGATACTTCCTGTCACTATATTATGAATATTTGCTGTTTTCAGACCATTCAGTACATAAGGTGTGGTGCCAGAAGCAGCAATGCCAATTAAAACATCACGCTCATTTATGTGATAGTGGCACAGATCTTTCCATGCCTGCCCGGGGTCATCCTCAGCTTTTTCGACACTATTACGCAAGGCAGAGTCTCCGCCTGCAATTAGGCCTATCACCCAGTCTTTTGGTACCCCATATGTTGGCGGACACTCAGATGCATCCAGGACACCCAGCCTTCCACTGGTACCTGCTCCTATGTAAAACAGTCTCCCTCCAGTGATCATTTTATCTGCTATGATATCTGCTAGTGGAGCAATCTGGTTTATAGATTGACTTACGGCAAGTGCTACTTTTTGATCCTCAGTATTGATATCAGTCAAAATTTCTAATGTAGATTTATTTTGCAGATTACGGTAATTAGATTCAGATTCTGTGATGCGTGTCATAATGAGTCAATTAGTTTGATTGTTTTTTTGAGATTAACCACAGTCCTGCAAAAGTAATCAAGCCATTAAGTATTAAAATCTCAATGCCTATCTTAAAACCCGAAAAAATCGTATCCGACAACTGAATCAGAGATGCTGCGGCAACCTCATTCAAAGCCAATTTTTTTGCAAACCACTCGGCATTATTAATAAGATCAATCGCTAAAATGATAAACGGTGATAGTATACACACATATAAAGCCCACTTATCCTTAAGAATGCGCCTCGTAAAAATGCCGAAAGCAAACAAACCTAGCAGCGGACCGTATGTATACCCTGCCAGTTTCAGGATGACATCTATGATAGATTTATCATCGATCCACTTAAATATTAAGACGCAGAAAAAAAATAGTATAGCAAAACAAAGATGAACCGCAAGTCTGGTTTTACGTTTTTGTTTATCAGATGTCAATGCATCTTTTTGCATACCCAAAATGTCTATACAAAAAGAAGAAGTCATTGCCGTCAATGCTCCATCGGCACTAGGGAAAAGGGCTGAAATTAGTCCTATGATAAAAATGATACCAATAGCAGAGCTCAGATATCCACCTAAAGCAATAGAGGGGAAAATATCATCACCTTTGAATACTATATTGTTTTGGGCAGCAAATAAATACAACAATCCACCTAACATCAAAAACAAGACATTGACTATCAGCAAAACCGAGGCTAGTGTGATGACATTTTTTTGAGACCCTCCAAGTGTTTTTACACTGATGTTTTTTTGCATCATTTCCTGATCCAAGCCGGTCATTGCGATAGTTATAAAAGCACCGCCTAAAATTTGTTTCAGAAAAAAGCCTGATGCCTTGAAGTCAGTATTAAAAATATGGGTATATCCTTTGGCCGACAAAGCTGAAAATGTATCCCCTATCCCCATGTTCATTTGATTCATCAAGGCAATGATACAAATAACCAGTCCTCCCAGCATAAAAGAAGTCTGAAGGGTGTCTGTGTACACAATGGTTTTTACACCCCCCTCAAAAGTGTACAGCAAAATCAGAAGCAACATGACAAATGCAGTTGCAATAAACGGAATTCCCATAGCATCCAGGATAAATATCTGAAGTATATTGATGACCAGAAACATACGTGCAGTAGCTCCCAGGGTTCGGGATATAATAAAAAAAAGTGCCCCTGTTTTGTATGATACCGGACCGAAACGATCTTCCAGAAATCTGTATATTGAAGTCAGGTTCATACGATAATACAAAGGAAGCAGAATGAAGGCAATAGCAAAGTATCCAATAAAATAACCAATTACCACCTGATAATATCCGAATGCACCTGCTCCTACTGTACCAGGTACACTTACAAAAGTAACGCCGCTGAGTGAAGTGCCCACCATACCAAAGGCAACCAGCATCCAGTTACTGTTTCGGTTGCCTATAAAAAACGAATCGTTGTCGGAGTTTTTGGAAGTATACCAGGCAACAGCCAGCAAAAGTAAAAAGTACCCGAATACGAATGAAAAAAGTATATATGGAGGCATAATCGCTGTTGTCTTTTTTAAAATATCGGCGAAAGATATAAAATATTAGTTACAGAAGAAGTACTTTTTATACCAAATGGGATATTCCCTGGGGTCAAAATATGACAACAATCAACCTAAGGGGTGTTGTAAGTCTTAATAAAATTATATCGGCAATATTACCTTTGATTATATTTGTACAATAAAATAAATCCAGGATATGAGTTATAAAAAATCATGGGCAGAACCCTATAAAATTAAAATGGTGGAGTTGATTAAAATGACCACCCGTAAAGACAGGTTAAAGGCCATTAAAGTTGCCGGATATAATACATTCCTGCTGAGATCCGAAGATGTATATATCGATTTGCTGACTGACAGCGGCACCAATGCTATGAGTGATATCCAGTGGGGAGCCTTTATGACAGGAGATGAAGCTTATGCAGGCAGCAAAAGTTTTTTTAAAATGGAAGCGGCTATACAAAAATACTATGGGTATAAATATATCATACCTACCCATCAGGGTCGGGGGGCAGAAAACATATTGTCTAAAGTCCTGATCAAAAATGGGGATATCATCCCGGGCAATATGTATTTTACTACTACGAGGTTACATCAGGAATTGGCAGGAGGCATTTTTAAGGATGTTATCATAGAAGAGGCACATGATCCACTGAACGAACACCCATTCAAGGGGAATGTCGATATTCAAAAGCTCCATCAACTTGTGCAAGAATATGGCTCAGCAAAAATACCTTATATCAGTGTGGCTACCAATGTCAATATGGCCGGAGGGCAACCGATAAGCATGGCCAACCTTAGAGAACTGTACGCCTATACAAGACAACATGGTATCAGGATAATTCATGACATGACAAGAGTTGCCGAAAACGCATACTTTATTCAGAAGAGGGAAACAGGGTACGCTCATAAAAGTATAGCAGAGATAGTAAAGGAAATTTGCTCTTACACAGATGGAGCAACGATGAGCGCTAAAAAAGATGCTCTGGTGAATATTGGGGGATTTTTAGCTACCAATGAGTGGGATGTATATGAAGAAGCCCGTAATCTGGTTGTGGTATATGAAGGGCTGCATACTTATGGCGGTTTGGCAGGCAGAGACATGGAAGCGATTGCTATAGGAATACAAGAAAGCCTCGACGATAACCATCAGCATGCCAGGGTGGGTCAGGTAGAGTACCTCGGACATAAGATGATGGAATACGGCATTCCAATAGTCAAACCAATAGGAGGGCATGGTATTTTTGTGGATGCAAAATCATTTCTACCACATTTAACTCAGGATCAATATCCAGCCCAGGCTTTGGCAGCAGAGATATATCTGGACTCAGGTGTCAGAGCAATGGAAAGAGGTGTAGTTTCTGCAGGTAGAAATGAAAACGGGGATAACTACTACCCCAATCTCGAGTTGGTGAGACTGACCATCCCTCGCAGGGTGTATACACAGGCACATATGGATGTAGTAGCCGAATCAGTTGCCAGTGTTTTTCAAAAGAGAAAAACCATTAAAGGACTTAAGATGGTGTATGAACCAAAGTATCTAAGATTTTTTCAGGCACGATTTGAAAAACTCTGATGTTGGTGTTTTAGCCATGAACAAAAGATGATGCCGCTTCTAAAAAATTAATGTATACTTTTGCAGATCATAAACCAAAACATGCATGTTTTCAAAAACCTGTGAATATGCCATACGGGCTTGTATTTTTATAGCTTCAGAAACCATCAATGGAAATCGTGTAAGCCTGCCTGAAGTTTCTAAAAAAATAGAATCGCCAGAAGCATTTACATCTAAAATTTTGCAGACTCTTGTAAAAAGAAAAATCATAAGATCATTAAAAGGCCCAGGGGGAGGATTTGAGATCGATAAAAACATCATAGAAAACATCCTATTAATCGACATCGTACAATCCTGTGACGGAAACATACTTCAAAGATGTAGTTTGGGGCTGCACCAGTGTTCTGACATTCACCCTTGTCCGTTTCATCATAAATACAAACCAATTAAAGAAAGTTTGATAAAGGTATTTTCGGAAACGAGCCTGAAAGAACTTATAGGCGGGTACGAGAAGGGTGATACATTTCTGAAGTTTTAACCCTTATTACTCATTAAGAATCTACGGCAACAAAATTCTACTTCATATCTATTTAAGGACTCAATTTTCTTTCCTCATCATAGTTTATACTACGACTGCGGGATAAAATTTCCGTTCTTTATAGCTATTTTGTATAATTTCGTTTCGTAACAAAAGCCTAATGATTAATCTGGGATTAAGGTCATGGAAGGCTAATGAAAAGAAAATAAAAAATGCCGGCAGAATGTGCCGGCATTGTAAAATCACTTATTTTTTCCAGGGAAGCTTATTGACAGACCTGCCTATTTCTGTTCCATATCTCATACCCTCTTCTGCATCCATTCTATAATGAACACCTAGAGGTACTCTTGACCAGGCATTTTCCAGGGCCATCTCATAAAAGCTGCTGAATGTTCTTGGGTATCCAGAGAATTCAGTCCGGTTCCTGTGACAATTATCAGTCATGCCATAAGAGTATCCAAAGACACTTGCCAAAGCTTCAGCGGACGCTGCCCCAAATGTAGCATGTCCGGAAGGATAAGCAGGAAATGACGGTGAAATGCCATTGTCACCTGTGAGGGGGTTGCTGAGGTTAGGCTCCCAACTTGGGTCTACAAGACGTTTTATATAGGTTTCAGGCCTTTCAAGATTGTAAAAATACTTTGAATTCCATGCACCAATAGCAGCATCGTGTAAAGCTAATCCTACTTTTGCATTGGCCACTACGGCGTCCTCCAGATTGGCATTTTCAATTACATATACCTGGTCGGCAATAGCAAGCCATCTGGATGGTGGACTGAATGTTAATTCCAGCAAATCATCACTCCAAAACTCACCAACCCATTCTGTCTGATAAGAAAGCGAAGGCGTATTTTGAGCCATGACTTCCAGTGCCTGTACATAGAGTCCGGATCCCGGAGTTTCACTATATTCACCTACGTATGTTTTATAGTCCCTGCAAAGTTTTAAATCTGCTTTAATTGCAAACGGTCTGCCTTTACCCCAAATTGGAAACATACCCTCTCCAGGTCCCGGAACAGTAGGAGTCCAGGCACCCTTTTCATTTAACCTATCCTCCCAGTTACTTTCTTTAAACGGATCTATATATCCATCAAATGTGGCAGCATCAGTCTTCATCCAATCCCAGATTACAGAGGCAACAGCCTCTCCATGATTTTTAGACCTGTAATACACTTGATCTCCTACTTCTGTTAAAAATGCCTTTTCACTCTTATTATTCAGTGTCTTTATTTTAGCATATTGGGTTTGATCTACATGAGGAAATAGTTTTTCGAACAGGTAATTATTGGAGGCATTAATGACTGCAGGCCAAAAATATTCTTGATTTTCGCTTATTTTAGGAATGTTAAGTCCAGGATATAGATGTGCAATAGAAGCATACTCAGGCATACCTGATACACACGCCTCATAGCTGGATAATCCTATATAACCCAAAGCATTGGCGGTCGGGCAAGGTCTGTAACCGGCAGCTTCTTTTTCGATTTCGAGCCATACATTATTCCATTCGTGGACAATCTGATAATTATAATTACTAACACGGTCAAAAGAATCATCCGCTTGGTCAATGGTATCGGTTTTACAGGAACCGAAAAACAGAAGTATTCCCACGACTACCATCAGAGAATACAGAGTAAAATTTTTTGTTTTCATAAGTATATGTTTAAAGAAATACAATAACGGACAAAATTATCCGATTTTATTTAAACCGCCAAAATTTTTTATAACAATTTCTTATAAACACATAATAAATATTTATAAGTACATTTTTTGTTTAATTATCAATTGATTTTAAATAACTATTTTTTAATTATGGCAGATAATTTTTACTGCCGGGAGCTTTTAATACTGAGGGTACTGAATGGTATATAAAAAATGCTATTTTTGTATTTTAAGTAAAAGTCAGCAGTATGACATCACCATCTCTAAAATATTTTATAGACTGTACAAATCTGTTTCTACACAAACAAGCAGAGATCAAGGATCTCGATACACTCAGAGATTTGCTTGTCTTTCATGAAAGAAGATATTATGTAGATAATGATCCGCTGATATCAGATTTTGAATATGATCAGTTGTATAAACAATTAATAACTTTGGAAGAAACACATCCAGACTTGATTAGTCCTGACTCTCCCACACAGAGAGTGAGTGCTGATCTTTCAGGAGATTTTCCACCAGTTCAGCATACTGTACCTATGTTGTCACTTGACAATTCATATGACGAAAATGATCTAAATGATTTTGACAAAGCTGTAAAAAAATGGTGCAATCTTCCTGAAAATGCTGACATTGAGTATTGTGTGGAACCTAAATTCGATGGAGGTAGTATTGCACTTGTATACGAAAATGATATGCTGGTCAGAGCAGCCACCCGCGGTAATGGTACTTATGGGGAAGAGATGACTCCTAATGCCAGAACATTGCCAAGTATACCTCTCAAAGTCAATTTTGCAGAGCACGGTATTATAAAAGCAGAACTCAGAGGAGAAGCACTAATCAGGAAAGACAATTTTGCCCGAATCAATACTGAGCGGGAAAAAGAGGGAATGACTTTGTTTGCCAATCCCAGGAATGCTGCGACTGGTGGTTTGAGGACCAAAGACCCTAATGAAACCCGAAAACGGGGCCTGGAAGCGTTTGTGTACCAGTTGGCTTATGCCGTAGATGCACAGGGCGAAACGATCCTTCCGGGACTAAAAACCCATATAGCCGGGATAGAAATGTTGGGTGAGCTGGGATTCAAGATACCCAGGGAAGAAAAAACGATTTGTAAAAATATTGCAGAAGTGCATACATTCGTGCGGTTTTGGGAAGAAAAAAGAGATACATATGCATATGAAATAGATGGAATGGTCGTCAAGGTCAACCAACTGGAAATGCAGGAAAAATGCGGATATACGACACATCATCCCAGGTGGGCGATTGCTTTTAAGTTTAAAGCCAAACAGGCAACGAGCAAATTGCTGGGCATAGAATATCAAGTAGGCAAGATAGGATCGATAACTCCTGTTGCCAAGATAGAACCTGTATATCTTGCCGGAGTGACAGTATCTTCCATTTCACTCCACAATGAAGATTTTATTAGGTCAAAGGATCTCATGCTTGGTGACACAGTACTCGTAGAAAGAGCAGGAGATGTCATCCCATACATAGTAAAATCTTTTCCGGAATTGCGCTTGGGTAACGAAAAAGAAATTCACTTTCCAGAGTTTTGCCCCATAAATCCTGGTATGGAGAAAGTAAAACTTGTAAAAGAAGAGGGCGAGTCAGCATGGAGATGCCCGAATTGCATTTGCGGAGCTCAACATCTCCAAAAAATGATTTTTCATGTAAGTAAAGATGCTATGGATATCGATGGTTTTGGAAAATCATATGTAGAGCGATTTTATGATTTGGGTTGGATAAAAGATATTAGTGACATATATGCATTGGATTATGATCTTATTGCTGGGTTAGAGGGCTTTGGCAGGAAATCCGCAGAAAACATAAAAAGATCTATTGATAAAGCTAAAAGAAATCCCATACACAGGCTGCTTCATTCATTAAGTATACACCACTTAGGCAAAAAAGCCAGTAAACTGATTGCCGAGCAGATTAGCCATGTTTTGGATTTGAGCGCCTGGCCTAAGGAAAAATACCTGGCTATAAAGGATATTGGCCCGGTGGTAGCGGAAAACGTGAGTTCCTGGTTTGACAATGAGGCCAATGTGGAAATACTCAGAAAAATGGAAAACTATGGTGTCAATCTCCGGCAAACGGAAGAGGACAAGCCATTGGCCGTGGCTGAGGATGGTGTTTTCTTTGGCAAAACCATTCTATTTACAGGAACGCTGACAACTTTGGGAAGGAAGGAAGCGGAAGAAATGGCTGCCAAAGCCGGAGCAAAAAACATATCTGCCGTAAGTGCTAATCTGGATATCCTGGTCGTAGGTGAAAAGGCAGGCTCAAAACTGAAGAAAGCCCAGGAATTAGGCACTGTTCAAATCATGACCGAAGACGAATTTGTTTTAAAATTAAACTTAACTCCCTCTTAATTATAAAAAATTAATTTTGATCTATTAGATAGCAGTTTTCTAAACTCCAAAAAAAAACCTGCCACAAGTATAGAGGCAGGTTTTTTTTTAATTATTTTTTACCGGCTGAAGGCATAGTCATTGCACTCAGACTGAACTGCAAAACTATGTCATCATCCAAAAACTTATCACCGAGATCCTTAAAGATATTTTTTGATTTGTAAGTGATTCCATAATCTGTACGATTGATATTAAAAGGAATAGTATTCACTGAAATATTGTCCGGACCGATGGATATCAAAGCCGGAAAACTAATGGTTTTAGTTTTATTGAGAAGAGTAAGGTTTCCTGTAACGGTAGCATTGGAATTGGGTTGGTCACTGGCTCCCATTATTTCGACTACTTCAAATTTGCCTGTAGGATATTTGGTAACATTGAAGAAATCTTCAGCTCCTTCGCTTTCTGTGCCTTTGAGGTGGGCTTCCAGACTGGCTTTGTCCTCGCCTTCCAGGTCCGCTACTAAAATAGAATTCATATCTATTGTTACATTTCCAGCGGTGAGGCGACCGTCATTTACATAAAGTGTTCCGTCAGATACATTGATAGTCCCGAAGTGCTTGCCATCCGGCTTGCTGCCAATCCACGTGATTTTAGCCATAGTGGCGTCAGTAAAATATTCTTGTCCTGTGGCAGGAGCTGCAGGGGCAAGTTGTATTACCATTGGCAGATGTTTCGACAACAGCTTTTCCTTACATGAAAATAAAGAGAAGGTCATAAAAAGATCTAAAGAATAAAGGAATGATGATTTCATTAAAACTAAATTTTCAGGTGATTAATAAATAAGAACAACGATGATTTTTAAAAACATGTTTTAGCTAACTTTGAAAATTATCACAATAAAAAGTTAATCAGCCCGGGAGTAGTCATCTTCCTGACGTTTATGATTTTTGTGCGATAAAATCTTTCAGTTGTGCGATGGAGTTGAGTATTCTGGTATTAGCTGGCAGATCAATTTGCTGATTTGCAATTTGATACCCTGAAAAAAGTATTTCAACATCAGGTGCATTTTCAGACAGATCGTTGACATAAGGTTGAAGCGGGGTTTCTGAAAAACTATCATTAAAAATAGTAAAGATATAGTCAGGTTTAAAAATGTTTTTTCCTTCCAGGACATCAATGAGGGGTACTCCTACACCTAGATTGACTACTTTTGCCTTATTTTTAACAAGGATGTACTGAAGAAATAACAAACTGAGTTCGTGACTCTCGTTTTCAGGAAGATATATAAGACACTTCTTATGATAACCACACTCTGACTTACATAGCTTGTCGGTTTCTACGATGGTCTTTCTGCGGATGATATTGTTGACAAAGTTTTCATGTACAGCTTTAACCGAACCGGCCAGCCACATTGTACTGAGTTTGTCCAGCAGCGGATAAACTACCGTGTTCATCGTCTCTTCAAATCCCTTGGAAGATATCTGATGATCCAGTAAGAGGTTAAATTTGGTTTCGTCCAGTTCGAACATGGAGAGCATCATAGCATCAAGCTGGTCTTCGAAGATAGAACCAACTTCATTTATTTCTGCCACTTTCTGCCTGATCTGGTCAGCTTGCATGGTGGCAATTTTTGATATTTTAAAACCTAACCTGTTTAAAAGTGAAATATTCAGTATTTTCTGAAGGTCTTCATCCTTATAATAACGGATATTGGTTTCTGTCCGATTGGGTTGTATGATACCGTATCGCTTTTCCCATATACGGAGAGTGTGCGCCTTGACACCTGACAGACTCTCCAGATCTTTTATTGAGTAAGCAATCATTGATATTTTTAAATAGAATTATGTGTTTTTGCCAAACAACAAAACACTAAAAAAGTTTATTTTACCTTTTTTTACTAAAGGTATTTATGCCGAAGGGACTATATTTTCTTAATCTAAACTTGTATACTAATATTTTATTTTCGGATTGAAGTATTTTTTTTACTTTTGACGTATAATAGTATTTGAATGTTTACAAAGTATAAAGTAAATTTGCTCAGCACAATTTTGTGTTTCTTTTTTTTGATTGGCGCAGCGCATTCCCAAAGTTTCTGGTTTGGATTGAAAGGAGGTGCAGCTATGAATTTGCAAAACTGGGGTGATGGTGCATCTGGTGTGAGCACAAACAGAAATCCCTTATTTACAATAAATGGGGATGTATTTATTGAGTCTGTGGATGAGCAGAAAAAAGGATCATTGTACGCTCAATTAGGTTTTCATACAAGAGGCAGTGCATTGCGATATTTTAGCATCAATAATGCATTTAGCGATGTAATAGGTTATAAGTTTCGGAATGTCGTACTTGAATTGGGAGCTAAAAAATCTCTAAACCTTGACAAAGAGTATGACCCTTATTTTATACTTGGTATCAGAGGAGAGTATACCGTAGGTAGCAATCTTTCAGATTTGATTACATTCAATACTCTTGTATATCCGGAGTTTATAAGAAAATTTAATTATGGCGTCACTGTGGGAGGTGGTTTTGAAACGGAGATGTCAGAAATGAGCAATGTATTTTTGGAATTTTCCATCCAGCCTGATTTGTCATTCCAGTATGAGCAGCTACCATTGTATGGCATCAGGACTCCCTGGCCTCCTAATGACAGGATAAATCTTGGTCTCACACAAGTTAGAAATGTGTCTATAGAAGTTAAAGCAGGCGTAAGATTCCTCCGCAAAGTAGTATACATAGATTAATCACACCGTAAAATTTTTTTAAAATGAAGTATTTGTTCCTTTTATGTTTGGCAATATCATCATCAGCGTTGTATAGTCAGATAGTGATAAATAATACAGTCTTTCCTGTGATAGGAGATTCTCTCCAAACGGCTACCAATTTTAATTTTTCGGGGACACTCAGCATGGGGGATAAAGGTGGCCCGCATACATGGGATTTTAGTGTCCTAAATCAGGGTTCAAAGCAGACGGACTATTATGTAAGCCCCTCACAAGGCAAGGATGTAGCTGCTTTTCCGGAAGCAACCATTCTGTTGGCATCAGAAGGACAAGAAGTGTATATCAAATCGACTGGCAGTATTATGGAAGGGTTAGGTTTCGGTGGTGCCAATCCTTTTCTGGATGTCCCACTTGTTGTAAAATATTCCAAAAGACCTGCTCTCAGATTCGCCCCAATAGAGTTTATTAATCAGACTTCATCCAACGGTGAATTTAATATTGATCTGGGTACATCCATCATTCCGGATACAATCCTGGCTTCTCTGCCTATCAAACCTGACAGTATAAGGATACAGTTTGTCAATGCTTCCAAAGGTATTATTGATGCTTACGGAAAACTAAAACTTCAGGGCAAAACCTTTGATGTACTAAGAGAAAAAGCTGAAAGTATAACAGAAACCAAAGTATTTGCAAAACTGCCTTTTATAGGTTGGTTTGATGTATCTTCTGTGATAGGGGGCACTGTGCCGGGCAATCTGCAATCTTTTTTGGGGCAGGACACTACAGTCAAATATAATTTTTATACCAATACTAAAAAAGAGATTCTTGTTTCAGCAGACTTTAATACTTCCAATGAATTACAGGGTGTAACATTTGCCGATTTAGGGGGAGTCATATCGTCTGTAAAGGAAGAATCCACAGTACCTTATTTTACAGTTTACCCCAATCCTGCTGAAGATTATTTAAGAATATCTACGACTCAATGGCCAGAGGGTAAATATTTTATTTTTATTTCAGACATGGAAGGCAGAGTTGTACTATTTGAAAATGCAAGTTTTGTCACGGGAGGATTTAAGGATATCAAAACTTCCGGCCTTGGTACCGGCCAGTATATATTGTCTGTCCGTGACCAGTTCAATAAACACGCAAGATCTGTCAAATTTGTCGTAAAGTAATGGCAGATCAAAGGATAAAAAAAAACTTTGACCTCTCGGGTAAAGTAGCTATTGTGACTGGTGCAAGCCGAGGAATTGGTGAAAGTATGGCAAGAGGACTGGCAGAATTTGGAGCCAAAGTAGTCATTACCAGCCGTACCCAGGAGAGTATTGATCAGATTGCGCATAGTTTTACGGCAGACGGATATGATGTTTTGCCCGTAGCATGTCATGTAGGTAATGAGCAACAACTGAAAAACCTGGTGGACAAAACCGTTGCACATTATGGAGCAGTAGACATATTGATCAACAATGCTGCTACCAATCCGGTATTTGCTCCTATAGAAGACATGACGGGTGAACTGTTTGACAAAATGATGAATATCAATGTTAAAGCCGCTTTTCTATTGTCCAACATGTGCTTAACACACATGAAAAAATCAGGAAATGGCTCCATCGTTCATATCAGTTCGGTAGAAGGATTTAAACCTAGCCCGGGATTAAGTCTTTACAGCATCAATAAGGCAGCCCTTATCATGCTGGCAAAAGCTCAAGCCAAAGAATGGGGAGCCTACCATGTCAGGTCTAATGTCATCTGTCCAGGATTGGTAAAAACAAAGTTCAGCTCTGCTTTGTGGGAAAATCAGCAAGTATTGGACCACTGGAATGAAAAAATACCTCTGCACCGTATGGCACATCCCGACGAGATGGCTGGTCTTGCCGTTTTTTTGGCATCGGAAGCATCCAGCTATTGCACAGGGATGGAGTTTACAGCAGATGGAGGATATCTGATATCATGACAAAAATGGTATTCGGACATAGATGAAATCAAGTTTTTTATTCACTTTTACTTAAGCAGGGATATTGCCCTGAAAGATAAATAAAACGTCATGGTTCGGTTGGTTTTACTGTTTGCCCTAATAATCCTTTCTTCAAAGTGCATAGCACAAATAAAACCTGCTTTTCTAACCGAACATAACAAAAAATGGGTGGATTCAGTCTTTCATAGCCTCACCCTGGACCAGAAAATTGGTCAATTACTTCTCCCCAGAGGCAATTATTCGGGAAAGCCACATGATGTAGCGACTTTAAAATCCTGGGTCAAGGAATACCATATAGGAGGTATTGTTTTTTTTGCATCTAACCCCACCCAGCAGGCTTTGCTCACCAATGAGTTGCAGACCATCGCGTCTACACCACTTCTGATAGGTCAGGATCTGGAATGGGGCGTGGGAATGAGACTAGACAGCACAGATAGGTTTCCATACGCAGTATCATTGGGAGCGATGAATGCTCATGAAGAGCTTATCGAAGAGATGGGACAGGAAGTAGCACGACAATGCAGGAGAATAGGAGTCCATATCAACTATGCACCCGTCATGGATGTCAATAACAATCCAAACAACCCGGTTATCAATTTCAGATCATTTGGTGCAGACAAAGACAAGGTCACAGCAAAAGGACTGGCATACATGAAAGGAATGCAGAGCATGCATTTGTTGTGCACTGCCAAACATTTTCCGGGGCATGGGGATACTGATGTGGATTCACATCATGCTCTGCCATTGATAATGCATGATAAAAAACGACTAACCGAAATTGAGCTCTATCCATTCAAAAAGCTAATTGATCACGGAATATCAGGAATCATGACAGCTCATCTCGATATCCCGGCGCTTGAACCTGCAAAAGGATTGGCATCTACATTTTCACTAGCTATCATAAGTAAACTACTGAAACAAGATATGAAATTTCAGGGTCTCACATTTACGGATGCGATGGAGATGGAAGGTGCAGTAAAAAACTATCCCAAAGGTGAAGCCATGGTAAGAGCTTTACTTGCAGGCAATGATGTTCTGGAAACTTTCACCAATGTTCCGGAGTCGGTAGCAGCCATCAAAGAAGCCATCCTAAAAGGCAGAATTCCTATAAATTTGCTCGACGAAAAAGTCAAAAAGGTTTTGATGGCAAAATCCTGGGTAGGCCTTGACAGATATCAACCCATCATCATCGATGATCTTGTAGCAGACCTGAATTCTGTCAAAGCCGACGTACTAAACCATAAAATGGTCGAAAAAAGCATCACCTGTCTTAAAAATGAAAGTAATATACTACCTGCAAAAGACCTCACCAAAAAGTATGCTGTCATCTCTCTGGAGTCAGAGGAAAAATCAGTATTTTATGATATGGTCTCTAATTATGTGCCTGCAGTGTATTATCATATCCCTAAAAATGCCCCTGATTCTGTAGTACAAAAAGTACTTGCTTCCACCAAAGATTACGATATGGTGCTGGCAACGGCGCATTTTATAGACATCAGGGCCAGTAAAAAATATGGATTGACGACTGAAAATTCAAAAATACTCGCAGCGTTGGCAAAAAAGGAAAATGTAGTCCTTACCATACTTGGCAATCCGTTTATATTGGGCAAAATACCCGAATTATCCGTATGTAAGTCACTGATCATGGGATATCAGCAAAGTGTTTACACAGAAAAAATAGCGGCACAAATGATATTCGGCAGCATCTCACCTGAGGGACAACTGCCTGTAACTATCAATGCTGACTTTCCCCTGGGCATGGGTACTACATGGTCCAAATTAGATAGACTTAGTTATGGTGTACCTGAATTGGCCGGAGTAGACAGAGTACAATTGATAAAAGGTATAGATTCTATTGTGGGTATAGGACTGAAGGAGAAGGCCTTTCCCGGGGCTATGGTTCAGGTAGCCAAGGACGGAAAAGTGATATTTTCGAAAGCCTATGGATTTCACACCTATGAGGCAGCCGCTTTAAATAATGAAAACATTTTAAAAACAGAAGGTAGCGCATATACTTTTATAGATGACGCCATGGATAATCCTTCTTCCCTTACTACTACACTCAGACCTGCACAAAACAAAAGTATTCCGAAAGGTAAACTCCAGAAACATCACCTTTTTGATCTGGCTTCTGTATCAAAAATAACAACCTCTACGCTGGCCATCATGCAACTGATGGGGGAGAATAAGTTTGATCCAAATGCCAAATGGAGCAATTATTATCCGGCATTTAAAAATACAAATAAAAGTGACCTCATTATGAAAGATCTCTTGGCACACAAGGCAGGTCTGAAAGCCTGGATTCCTTTTTGGAAAAACGCCATTGATACTATAGCTACCATGAAAAAGGCACTTTCTATACATCCCGAACTGGAAAATCAGTGTATAGTGAAAGTAAAAAACCAGGATTTTTTAAACGATTATTTGGTAAGAAGACCACAAAAGAAGTTCAATACTTGGCCTCGCTTTCTGCCAAAGATACGCTCTGGAAAAAAATGCTTACCCCAACGACCAGAACATGGAAGAGCGGCATATTTTCTGAAGTGCCCAAGGAAAACTATAAGACTCAGGTAGACAATCACCTTTTTCTGAATGACCAATACAGAAAGACAATAATTAAGCAAATAGCCGAAAGCCCGGTCGACTCTGCTAAAGCGTATGTATATAGTGACCTTCATTATTATCTGTATCCCGATATTATTGCCTCTGTCACTGGATTGACTTTTGAATCATATCTCAATCAAACTTACCGTAGCTTAGGTGCAACAAGTCTGATGTTCAATCCGTATAGTAAAGAAATGACTGAAAATATCGTACCTACAGAGTACGACAGTGTTTTTAGACAGCAACTTATACATGGCTTTGTGCATGATGAGGGAGCAGCGATGATGGGAGGTATATCAGGTCATGCAGGCCTCTTTGGCAATGCCAATGATGTTACTAAACTGATGCAAATGTATCTCCAAAAAGGGAGCTATGGTGGTATCAGATACATCCTTCCGGAAATCATAGACCGATGTACTTCCTATCAGTTTCCAGAAAGTAAAAACAGAAGAGGCTTGGGATTTGATAAAAAAGACTTTAACCCGGAAATAAAAAATGCTCCTGCGTTATCATCATCAAGTAGCTACGGACACTCAGGATATACCGGTACATATACATGGGTGGATCCCGAATATCAGCTGGTTTATGTATTTTTGTCCAATAGAGTGTATCCTACCAGGCAAAACAATAAAATCAGCGATTTTAATATACGAACGTCCATAGGCGATCACATTATAAAAACAATCATCAATAATAAAAATTAAAATGCCACTTATTACTTTAAAAGGAATCGCTCCAATCATAGGAGAGGATTGTTTTATGGCTGAAAATGCCACTATTGTAGGAGATGTCATTATGGGTGACCAATGCAGTGTTTGGTTTAATGCCGTCATAAGAGGGGATGTACACTATATCAGGATGGGGAATAAAGTGAATGTGCAGGATGGAGCCATCATCCATTGTACATATCAAAAACATCCCACCAATATTGGAAACAATGTATCGATTGGTCATAACGCCATAGTTCATGGATGTACTATCCATGACAATGTTTTGGTAGGCATGGGGGCCATTATCATGGACAATTGTATTGTCGAATCCAATGCCATCATAGCAGCAGGAGCCGTAGTCACCCAAAATACAAGGGTCGAAGGCGGAACCATCTATGCCGGAGTACCTGCAAAAAAAGTCAAGGATATCAGCGAGGAACTGATTTCGGGAGAAATAGACAGGATAGCCAATAATTATGTTATGTATTCAGCCTGGTTTAAGGAATGATAAAAACCAGCAAAAAAGGTATACATTTATAAAAAAATTGAATCATGCATACAACGACGGTCAGGTCTGAAGAAAGTTTAAAGACAATATTAAAAGAAATCAGAACCTTTGTGGAGAAGAAGCTTTTTCCTATAGAACAGGAAGTGTTGAAAATGGAATGGAATAAAGCAAAGATACTATTGGATGGCTTGCGACAGGATGTAAAAAAAATGGGTTTTTGGTGCCCTCAGGTACCGGAAGCGTATGGTGGTTTGGGTCTGACCAATCGTCAGCATGGTATGGTAAGCGAAATCCTTGGCCTGAGCCCATTAGGGCATTATGTTTTTAATTGTCAGGCACCTGATGCAGGCAATATGGAGATTCTTATCGAATTTGCGACCGACGACCAAAAACAAGAATATTTATATCCGCTGCTGGAAGGAAGCATCCGCAGCTGTTTCAGTATGACAGAGCCTGACAATGCGGGGTCTAATCCACTGTTAATGTCAACGACAGCGGTGCGTGATGGAGATGAATATGTGATCAATGGTCACAAATGGTTTACATCATCTGCAGACGGAGCTTCTTTTGCTATAGTCATGGCTATCACAGACCCCACTAATCCTAATTTGTATAAGCGGACCAGTCAAATAATCGTTCCTTTGACAACGAAGGGGATACACATTGTAAGAAACATCCCTGTTATGGGTGAAGCCGGAGCTGGCTATTTCAGTCATGCAGAGATCAAATATGATCAATGCAGAGTCCCGGTAACTAATCTTTTGGGCTATGAAGGAGCCGGCTTTGCCATAGCACAAACAAGGCTGGGACCCGGCAGAATTCATCATTGTATGAGATGGGTAGGCATTTGTGAGAGGGCATTTGACATGATGTGTAAATATGCCGTAAGCAGACAAATGTCTCCCGGCAAAACACTTGCAGAGAAGCAAACCATACAAAACTGGATAGCCGAATGTCATGCTGAAATAAGTGCTGCCAGAATGCTCGTATTGGATGCTGCAGACAAGATAGACAAATATGGACAGGAGAACGCACGAACCGAAATATCCGTTATCAAATTTTATGTAGCCAATGTTCTTAATAATATACTGGACAAAGCCATACAAGTACATGGAGCTCTGGGAATAACTGATGACACACTCTTATCCTGGTGGTATCGACATGAGCGTGGGGCAAGGATTTATGATGGTCCTGATGAAGTCCACAAATCAAGAGTTGCTAAAGAAATTCTTAAATCTTATACAAATATAAATGAACGAAGCCACTGATATCCGTCGGGGGGACGAAATCGATGAAACCAGGCTAAAAGAATGGTTAGCTCCTATTACCGAAAAAAGCATAGAGAAAATCATCATCAGACAGTTTGCCGGGGGATACTCCAACCTCACTTATCAGATCATCATCAATGACGACATAAAGTGGGTACTCCGCAAGCCGCCCAAAGGAGCTAATATCAAGTCAGGGCATGACATGGCAAGAGAGTATAAAATCATCAAAGCGCTGTACCCTGAATATACCAAAGTGCCCCGGCCTGTTGCTTATTGTGAAGATAGTACAATCATAGGTACCGAATTTTATATCATGGATAACGTGGATGGCTGGATATTAAGAGCTCATAAAAAAGCCGATTCTTATCCGGATAAAAAGATCATGCATCAGATCTATACTCTTTTTACAGAAAATTTTGTTGCATTGCATGCACTCGATTATACCAAATGCGGGCTGGATACGCTCGGCAATCCCCAGCAGTATCCTGAAAGACAAATTTCCGGTTGGACCCGAAGATATGAAGCTGCTAAAACGGACGAAATTCGCTCAGTGGCTACCCTGTATAAATGGCTCAATGAAAACATCCCAATCTTGTCACGCCCATCACTTATACATAATGACTATAAGTACGATAATATTATATTCGATAAAGAAGGAAAAGAACTGATTGCAATATTGGATTGGGAAATGAGTACTATTGGAGATCCACTCATGGATTTGGGAAGTACACTTGGATATTGGGTCAATCATGACGATCCGGACTGGCTCCAGGAAATAGGCTTAAGCCCTACTAATATGTCGGATCACCCCACCAGAGAAAACCTGCTCCATGACTATGCTGATAAATCAGGTCTTGATCCAGGCAATGGAGTCTTTTATTATGCCTATGGAATGCTAAAACTTGCTGTCATTGCACAACAGATATACGCAAGATATAAAGCAGGCCACACATCCGATCCAAGATTTGCAGGACTGATTAAAGTAGTAGAAATGTGTGGTTTGATGGGAACTCAGGCCATTCAAAAACAAAAGTTAGACCACCTGTTTTGATTCATATTAGACAAGCACTGTTTATGCCGTTTCGAACTAAAAATTCTATTTATGCCACTATTTGGAGAACTTTATGAAAACAGTAAATCAAATCAATGTATTTTAATTCTATAGATTTTGCGGTGTTCCTGCCAGTCGTCTTTTTGCTGTATTGGTTTGTATGGCAAAAGAACCTGCAAAAACAGAATTTATTTATTGTACTGGTAAGTTATATTTTCTATGGATGGTGGGATTCCCGGTTTTTGGTTCTACTGGTTGTGAGCAGTATGATAGATTTTTTTGCCTCGCAAGCTATTTTCAGAACTACAGATGTGCGTAAAAGAAGGCTTTGGTTTATACTAAGTATAGCAAGCAATCTGGGAATACTGGGGTTTTTTAAGTATTTCAATTTTTTTGCCGACAATTTTGCGTCTGCATTTACTTTCATGGGTTTTGAGTTTACACAAAGGACGCTCGAAATAGTATTGCCTGTAGGCATCAGTTTTTACACTTTTCAGACGATGAGCTACACCATCGATGTGTACAGACGTAAGTTGGAACCGACCCATGATGTAATAGCTTTTATGGCATATGTCAGTTTTTTCCCGCAGCTGGTAGCCGGTCCGATAGAAAGGGCCAAACACCTTCTGCCACAATTTTATACCCCAAGAACATTCAATTATCAACTGGCTGTCAATGGCACCAAACAGATACTATGGGGTTTTTTTAAGAAAATGGTGATAGCCGATAATTGTGCGATTCTGGCAGATACTTTTTTCAATAATCATAACGCATATCCCGGAAGTTATCTTTTATTAGGGGCTTTTTTCTTTGCATTCCAGATTTACGGTGACTTTTCAGGGTACTCAGACATAGCCATAGGTACTGCAAGACTTTTTGGATTTGATATTATGAAAAATTTTGCATACCCGTATTTTTCCAGGGATATTGCAGAATTCTGGCGTCGGTGGCATATATCTTTGTCCACTTGGTTTAGAGATTATGTATATATCCCTATGGGGGGAAACCAAGGAACAACACCTGCAAAACTGAAAAACATAATTGTTGTTTTTGTGATCAGCGGGTTTTGGCACGGGGCCAATTGGACATTTGTCTGTTGGGGCTTGTTAAATGCGCTTTTATTTATACCATTGTTGTTGAATAAAAGCAACAGACAGCACCTGGATGTTGTTGCCAAGGCAAAGATCTGGCCTACTTTTATGGAAGCTATGCAAATGTGTTTTACATTTATGTTGGTCATGCTTCTATGGGTGTTTTTCAGAGCAGATTCAATGCATACCGCATTCTGCATTATTGGTAAAATATTTTCCTCATCCATTTTTCAGTTTCCGTATTTGCCCAAAGAAGGTACTGTCGCTCTGACATTGCTGTTGATAACATTTTTTATTGCCGTCGAATGGTCAGGACGCGAACACGCTTATGCCATCGAGTATGCCGCAAAGGACAGGCCTGTATGGATAAGGTGGACATTTTATGCTCTGATCGTATCGATGACTGGAATGTATATGCAGACTGGGGGATCACCATTTATTTACTTCCAATTCTGATACAATGAAAGATTATTTAATATTGATACTGAAGTTTTTACTTTTTGCGACTATTTTTTATGTTGGAATCTTATTTTTGAGTGGATGGTTGCTACCGGATTTTCTCAGGCCTAATCTCCTGTTTCAGTCCAGTGGTGTCGGATACAGCTATAAGCGTATGGTTGAAGCGGAATCTTATGGCCACACAGACATTGTTTTTTTAGGATCCTCACGCGCATACAGAGGCTTTGACACCAGGATTTTTGCCGAAGCCGGATACCGTACTTTTAATCTTGGTACCAGCAATCAGACACCTGTGCAGAGCTATTATCTATTGAAAAAATATATACCCGGACTCAAGCCAAAAATAGTTATCTTTGAAGTCAATCCCGATATTTTTTCCAATGATGGAGTAGAATCTTCTATCGATATTATATCCAATACTGATCCGGACATAGGCTTGCTGAAGATGTCGCTTGAAGTCAAAAATATTAAGGCAGTAAACGGATTGATTTTTTCAGCATGCAGAAAATTTTTTAGGCTCTCCCTATTGGATTTTGACTATAAAAACAAAAACCACAAATATATCCAGGGAGGATATGTAGAGAGCCTGGACAGGACTTACCGAAAAAATGAAGGCAATGCGTATTACTGCAATATCATGGACAAACAACTGCAGTATCTGGACAGAATCGCAGAAATGATGAAAACAGAAGGAATCACAATGATCTTTGTGCAAGCTCCTGTCACAAAAAAGCTGTATACATCATGTAGCGAAAACAAAAGATTTGACACCATTATTTCTTCTAAAGGTTGTCAATATTACAACTTCAATGAATGGATAAATCTCACGGATAGCATCCATTTTGCTGATGGACAACACCTCAATCAAAAAGGGGTAGAATTATTTAATAAAGCGGTTATCAATTTGTGCCTAAACACTACCCATTAGGAAGTCAGCACACCAAAAACGCTTACACGAGCATCTTAAGAGGGTAAGGACACAATACAGAAAAGTTCAGAAGCTTCTCACATCCTGATTTTGTGTTGCAGATTGATTATTAACCTAAAAAAGTTATCAATATGGCAACCAGACGTCGTATGCACAATGAGATCAATGCAGGATCAATGGCAGATATTGCATTTTTGCTTTTAATATTTTTTTTGGTCACCACGACCATTACTGAAGATAAAGGCGTTCTTGTCAAACTACCTGAATGGACACCAGATCCGCCACCAGCACTACCCATGCATAAAAGAAATGTATTTTCTGTTATGGTCAATGCCGAGAATCAACTACTGGTCAGGGACGAACCCACAAACATCACAGAACTCAGGGCGAAAGCTAAAAATTTCATTTTAAATCCAGATAACGACCCGAAAATGTCAGAACGTCCTGCCCTTGCTATCATCTCCCTTAGAAATGATCGCGGGACCAGATATGAGTCATATATCGAAGTGTACAATGAACTCAAAGCAGCGTATAATGAACTCTGGAATGAAGAAGCGATGAAAAAATTTGGCAAACAAATGTCAGATCTCGAGCCGTTCCGCCAGAAAACTATCAAAGAAGCCATACCAATGGTGCTGTCAGAGGCCGAACCAACAGCTTTTGGCGATGAAAAGTGACATGTCGGATGACTAAAGAGAAGGTACTGCCCAATGAAAACGCATTTAGGCAGAAGCAAAATTACTTAGCTTTTTGGCCATGCTGCCAGCAAAAACCACCTTTATTGTCGGTATATCGCTGACATATTTTGCCTTCTTTGGATTTGCCTTTGCATTGTACCATATTGGTGGCTTGTTTGCAATTTTCGGCGGGTCCTTTCAACAGCTCGTTACTTTCTTGATTATTTTCAACATCAATAGACGAAATTTTCTGTTTTGCATCAAATGAATATAATTCTCTACCTAAACCCATAGTAGTTTGAGAAAAATAAAGATTGTCATTAATTACTTTCAAAAATTCAATTGAACTGAATGATCCCAAAGATGGATCTAAATCTTTGATGAGGTATGTGCCGTTAGTTGTTCCATCAGTTCTCCATAATTCATATCCATGAAAAAATATCCAGCAGTAGTATATATAATATCAAAACAATCATCTATATTTGCCAGATTATACGTCACAATAATGACGAAATAATCGACATTAATCTATTTGCAGAGAAGTTGGACCTTTTGAGTGAGGGATAGAAGCGAGCACGAAGTAAAGCGGATAGCCCGACCCGGAGCTCAGCGGAGGGGCACTCCCAGGCTTTTTCAGGATCATAATCATAATATTAATGTACGTAAAAACCGATGTCGATGTATCTAAACTGTCACTCCTACTTTAGTCTCCGATACGGTACCTTCGCACCCGAAGAATTGCCCGGCATCGCTAAGTCTTATGGCGTAGAGTGTCTCGTCATGTCCGATATCAATAATACTTCAGCGGCTTTTCAGTTTGTACGAGGCTGTCGTGCTGAGGGTATCAAACCCATACTTGGTATAGAATTTCGCCAGGACAATGAGTTTCTCTATCTCGGTATCGCACGCAATGATGAAGGCTGGCGAGAATTGTGTTCCTTGCTCACAGAGTCATCGCTCTCCGGAGAGGCACTGCCCAAAGAAGCACCAGAGCTCCACCATTGTTATATCGTCTATCGCAAACTGCCCAAAGGTGTAGAGCTACTCAGAGATTATGAGTATGCAGGCGTTAGACCCGAAGAAGTCAACCATCTATACTCATCTTATCTCAAAAACTATCCCGACAAACTCGTCATTTTCAGTCCCGTAACTTTCGCGGATCAAGATGGATTTAAGGCACACAAACTACTCCGATGTATCGATCTGAATATCGTCATCGGCAAGCTTGACCCTAAAGACTGCGCCAAGTCATCTGAGATATTTTTCGCAAAAGGTCATCACGAAAATGTATTCCAGCAATATCCGCATATCATCGCCAATACACAGCATATTCTGGACACCTGCCATACCGAGATGGAAGCGTCCAAACTCCACAACCGCCGTACTTTCACGGGGGATGAGGCAGATGACTTCAAACTCCTGACCAAACTTGCTGTGAGTGGATGCAAGCGCCGATACGGAGACAAACACAAAAAAGCAACCGAACGCACTCTCCGCGAGCTGAAGGTGATACAGCAGATGGGATTTTGTGCCTACTTCCTCATCACGTGGGACATCGTGAGGTATGCACACTCGGTGGGTTACTTTCACGTAGGCCGTGGGTCGGGAGCCAACTCTATCGTAGCGTACAATCTTGATATCACCGATGTAGACCCGCTTGAGCTGGACTTGTATTTCGAGCGATTTATCAATCCGCATCGATCATCGCCACCGGATTTTGACATCGACTTCTCGTGGAACAATCGCGATGACGTCACTGATTATATCTTCAAGAGATACGGCAAAGAAAATACGGCATTGCTCGCCACCTACAATACCTTCAAGGGCAAATCCATCATCCGCGAACTAGGCAAGGTACTCGGTCTCCCCAAAGCGGATATAGATACCATCGTGGACGAACCCATGGCTGTGGACAAACATCATCCCTTTGCACGGCACATCTTTAAGTACGGGAAAATGATCGAAAAATTTCCCAATTACCTGTCTATACACGCGGGAGGTGTGCTCATCAGCGAGCGACCGCTCAACTATCATACTGCCTTACTGATGATGCCCAAGGGATTTCCCATTGTACACTTCGATATGTACGGCGCCGAAGATCTCGAATACCACAAATACGATGTACTCTCGCAGCGAGGTCTCGGCCACATCAAAGACGCGGTAGATCTCGTCAAACAAAATCAGGGCAAAGCCATCGATGTACACAATGTCGCACTGATCAAAGAAGATCCCAAAGTGAAAGCCCAACTTCGTTCAGGTCACTGTATCGGCTGTTTCTATATAGAGTCGCCTGCCATGCGTGGTCTGCTCCACAAGTTGAGATGCGACAATTATATACATCTCGTCGCCGCCAGTTCGATCATACGTCCGGGTGTAGCGCAGTCGGGCATGATGCGTGAGTACATACAGCGATTTCACAAGCCTGACAGTTACACGTATCTGCATCCGGTGTTTGAAGAGCATCTCGGAGAGACGTATGGTGTCATGGTCTATCAGGAAGATGTGATGAAGATTGTCCACCATTTCTCTGGTCTCGATCTCGATGAGTCGGACGTGCTGCGTCGTATCATGACCGGCAAAAAGAAGAGTTCGGACACCTTCTACCGATTGCAAGAGAAATATTTTAAAAACTGCAAAGAGCGTGGCTATCCCGATGAACTCAGCAAGGAAGTATGGCGACAGATCGAGAGTTTCAGTGGTTACTCCTTCTGCAAGGCGCACTCGGCCAGTTTTGCGGCAGAGTCTTTTCAGAGTTTATATCTCAAGACCTACTTTCCGCTCGAGTTTATGACAGCCGTGATCAATAATTTCGGTGGATTCTACAGTACCGAGCAGTATGTCCACGAAGCCCGTATGTGTGGCGCAAAGATAGAAGCGCCATGTGTCAATAACTCTACCTATTACACCAATATCTATGGTACCACGATCTACATAGGCTTCGTCCATCTGGCCAATCTGGAGCAAAAACTTTCTCATGCCATCGTCGAGGAGCGGCAGCTGCACGGTGACTACCGCAGTTTGAAAGACTTCACCCATCGTATCAATATCTCCAAGGAGCAGCTCGAGATTCTCATCCGTATCGGTGCTTTCCGCTTCACAGGGATGAACAAGTACGAACTCATGTGGGAAAAAAATGCCGTTCACAATCCACTCATCAAACACGCCTACGCTGGTGAAATGCTCTTCGACACAGAGCAGGAAAACTACACACTGCCCATTCTGTCAGAGACAGAACACGAGCAGTCCTTTGACGAGATAGAGTTACTCGGATTTCCGCTCTGCAATCCTTTTGACCTACTCCAAACGAAGTTCAGAGGAGACATCAGAGCCACCCAAATGAAAGACTACATCGGCAAGACGGCCCGTATGGTCGGTTACTACGTGTGCCGCAAGTGGGTCACCACATCCAAAGGCGACCTCATGAATTTCGGTACGATGACCGACGTCGATGGCCACTTCTTTGACACGGTACACTTCCCGCCGAGCCTGAAAGCCTACGCATTTCAAGGCAAAGGTTGCTACATCGTATTAGGTAAGGTAGTGGATGATTTTGGCTTCGCTAGTCTGGAGGTGAGTAAGATGGAGAAGTTGCCGTTTGTTAAGGATGGGAGGTATTGATTATATTTGCGTTTAAATTCAATCATATGAGAAGAAAGTATATTATTATATCATTAATGACTCTTTTTACAACTACTACATTTGCCCAAGATACTTTGGGGTTTAGCGCAGATTTATATAAATATTTACTTAAAAACGATGATTTCAACAAAGACGGAATATTAAGTCAAAGTGAAATAAACTATATATGCTGTGTTCAATTAAAGAACATGAAATCAATAAAAGGCATAAGCAAATTGGTAAATTTAAAATACGTAACACTTGAACTAGGGGAATACGATTACAGTGAGTTGTTCCAATTGTCAGAGGTCATTGACTTAAAAGTCAATTCTAACAAAATAAAGAGAAAATTCAGTATACCACGTTTATGTGATTTTTCAACTACTCTATTTAGCCTTAAAATTGAAAATTGTATTATTAATCAAGAAAGTAAGAATCTAACTAGCTTAAATACGTTTGAGATAGATAATTGTACGTTAGAGTCTGATATCTCTGATGTTTTTACCATTAAACAAATGAAAAAATTAGAAATTAGGAGATCCGTTCTAAATTACTCCATAAATATTAAACAGCAGAATGAAAGTCTAAAATATTTATCCATTCATGAGACAAATATTAACGAAATCCCTAAAAGTATTGATAATTTAATAGGTGCCGAAACGATAAATATTTCAAATTGTAATTTAACAAATATGCCGAATACGATTAACAATCTAACAAAGTTGACAAACTTAACTTTGACTGGCAATTCATTTGATAGTTTTCCCACTGAGATTCTTTTGGTGCAATCATTAAAATACTTAGATTTAAGAGGAAATAAAAAACAATTGAAATTACCAAGTGACATAGATAAGTTAGTTAATTTAGAAAACATTCCCATATTACTACCTAATAATGAAGCTATTCCAAAAGAAATTTACAAAATAACAAAATTAAAGGAATTATATCTTATTGGTAGAAAATTGGAAAGCATACCGGAAGGAGTTTTTAATCTAACCCATCTAGAAAGGATATATTTAAACGATAATAAAATAAAAGAAATAGAAGAAAATATTGCCAATCTTAGGCAATTAAAGCAATTGCATATTAATAGAAACAAATTAACAAAAATTCCTAAATCCTTATCCTTGCTAAAGAATCTAGAAGAAATAGATTTAAGTGATAATGAGGTAGTTGAATTCTATGTAAACTGCGATAGTTTACAAAAACTTAGGACCATTAGACTTAGTAACAATAAACTAAACAACTTTCCTTATGAACTCAAAAAATGTTTAAAACTATCAACCATAAACTTGCAGAACAATAATATTTCATCAATAGAGCAAATAAAGTATGGTGATTTCCAATCTGCCTATATTATAGAAATATATGGCAATCCTATCGTCACAAATTCTCCTATCATTCAGAAGAAAGACTCAATTATCCAGCTTAAAATAACAGGAGCGGAAGACAAATACAACAGCTATAATCTTACTGAAGCAATATTAAAAAGCAGTCCTAAAGATATTATTTTCTCAGGTGTTATATTAAACAAAGAGCTAAATAAAAAATCTAAGCGAAGTTTTAAAGATGTAATTTGCAAAGTAAAAGTGCTCGATTGTTATCACGACAATTGCAATCCAAGACACATTGATTATTACTAGATCTAATCAATTAACTATCGGAGATACCTTTTTGATTTTTGGAATTATTGACAATTTTGGATCCATTGATAACATTTCTGAGCACAAAGTGCTATCAAATAACAATGTTAATCAAACAGATGATCAATATGATATCAGCAATGATTATTACAATTGCTTTTCACAAATGGTAAAGTATAATAAATCTAATTATACAGGTAAGGTAAAATTAATAGATCGTAAACAAGAAATTGCTGAAGGCTCCTTTCTGAATGGGAAACTCAACGAATCTTGGAAAATATATTTCACTCATAAAGATGTTTGTAATTCTATATCAACAGAGCTGAATTTTAAAGATGGTGTTTTGTATGGAGCACAGAAGAATTACACTTATAGTTATGGGGAAAGAAGACTAAATGAAATTAAATATTATTCAGATGGAAAATGTTTTACAAAAGAAACCAATAGTTATACAAGTGACGGATTATATTCAATAAATAAAGTATACTATTCTACTTATAAAAATTACAATGTTGAAAATAATATCGTTCTTGACGGGGCTTCAAATGATACACTTTCTTACTCAACATATTATGACGTAAATGACACTGATCGCCAAGTTGTTGAAAATTTCAATGAGTTTCCAAGATTCCAACATGGTTTATATAAATATTCATTTGATAAAAAATATCGCTCGAAAGGTGAATATTTTTATGGTATGAAAGTTGGATTTTGGCATGCAAATAAACTTTGCTGTATTGACACTCTTGCAATATATGAAATACCTAAAAAGAAAACAGGAAATGTCATTGCATACCATCCGAACGGGAGTGTAATGATTGAAGGAGAATACATAAAAAATCAAAAACATGGTATTTGGCGAGTGTACAACGTAGATGGCAAAATCGAAAAGGTACTATCGTATAAAAATGGCAAACTTGATGGCTTATGCGAAAACTACAATAACCTATCTGTTGAAAAGCGTTTATATAAAAATGGATTTCTTTTGCAAGATTAACTTCTTTGACACAGTACACTTCCCGCTGAGCCTGAAAGCCTACGCATTTCAAGGCAAAGGTTGCTACATCGTATTAGGTAAGGTAGTGGATGATTTTGGCTTCGCTAGTCTCGAGGTGAGCAAGATGGAGAAGCTACCTTTTGTGAAGGATGAGAGGTATTGATTATTATTTGCGTTTTACTCCTTATAGGTTTCGAAAACCTATAAGGAGTTGAAATAAAAAATAAGTATGCATGAAATACATAAAAGTAAGCCTACTGTTTATGGTGAAGAATGGGAATTCGGCTATATCTGATTTTATAAAACCTATAAGGTGTTGAAAATAAAAATTAAACTCGTTTTAGGACGAGTTATTATAAAAACTATGTTTTTCACCCTTTGCGACACTTTACTCGATTTATTTTGAAATGATATATTACTTCCAGCGTATAATACATAGATTTGTAAAAAATCTAGTATGAGATTATTATTAATAATGCTTGCATGTATGTGGATTGGTTTGATATCTTATGGGCAAACAACACGTGAACTATTTTCTTTGTCAGGTCTTCGATATGGTATCGTCTACCGTGATTCTTATGAAAACTATAAACAATCCAATCATTCTTATTTTTATAACGGTGATACCGTAATAAATAATACAACCTTACTAAGGTATTCTTTATATCGCTATACATCTACCGAACAATTTTTAGAAGTCATTGATAAAAAGGTATATCTTTATGAACATACTATTGTTGGCGAGGTGCCAAATTCTAAAGAATTGATATATGACTTTGGATTGGGCATTGGTGACACTTTCTATATTCCAGGCGAGGGAAATTTTAAAGCTGTTCAAAAGGAAGTTCTCTCATATGAAGATAATATTAAAAGAACTTACATTAAGCTACGTAGGCTTTGAGGAATTAACGAATTTGAATGGATAGGGGGTATCGGTGAAATTAAGTGGGGACCGTTTAGTAATAACTGCCATCATTCCAGTGATTTAAAATTTATTTGCTCTGAAAGTGATAAAGGTAAGATAATAAGTATTGATGATGATTTAGTAGAGTGCTCGTCATTATTCTGCAAGAATGCAGTTGCTAACTTTAATTATTCTACTGACCATCGGACAGTTCAATTTTTTAATAAATCTTTACACAGTGTTGAATGGGCTTGGGATTTTGGAGATGGTACTCAATCTAGTGAAGCAAACCCTTTTCATAATTACAACGAACCAGGATGCAAAACCGTCACACTTACTTGTACAGATGCTTGTGGTGATAGTTCAATACTCTCTAAGAATATAAATTATTGCATGCAAGGTGATTGGGAAGTTAATAACAATTTAGGTTTTACCTCCACACCCAAAGATGTAACCATCCTTGATTCTATGAATATAAAACTTCATCATAATAATAAGTTGTGGTCATCAAAAAATGGAGGTGTCAGTTTTGACAATATTCATCTCAATTTGGAAGAGAAGGAACAGATTGTTAATACCATTTTTGAAGGTGATAAAATATTGGTTCTCACAAGAATATTTAAAAACTTTAAGTATATTTTAAAAACTTATTATTCAGAAAATTTGGGGAGCAATTGGCTTTTGACATGGTCAGGTTTAGGGTATATTCCAGAATTGATATCAAGACCAAATACAAAAACAATTATATTATACGATATAGGAAAAAGTTACTTTAAAATATCGGCTGACTTAGGGATTACTTGGGGTGACACAATTGCTACTGGTCCTGATTATCTCAATAAATTCACAGTCTTAGATCCAAATACGTTATGCTATATAAAGCAAAAGTCTCTCAATGGTAGTAAACTAAACGAAGTTTTCTTTACCGTTGATAAAGGCATTACATGGGATTCAATTATTTTGCCTACCTATAAAGACATTCAATTTATTAATGATAAATATTCCATCCTTATCAATGAAAATAATGAGATTCTAATATCCCAAGATTTTTTTAAAAATATTACAAATACAGGTAGAAAAACCCCTATAGAAGGACCATATCCATCTATATTTTTTCAAAACAGTTCTGAAGGATTTTACTTTGGAAATGAAGGAGAATATTTCACCGCAGATGGTGGTTATAGTTGGGTGTCAACTGATTGTTTAAATAATGATTTATCAGAAGTGAAGTTAGATCATAGTGGGTCAGTATTTGCTTATGACAAGTCCTCCATATATCGTTTTACACAACCAAACATTGATGATGCCTGTATCTTCTCTCAAACTGATCATGATAATAAATTTAACCAAAATATCGGCATCTTCCCTAATCCAATAATCGAAGGATCTTATTTGAATGTTTTTAATAAGGACGATATCATATTAACTGCTGAAATTTACAATAATACTGGTCAATTGATACAATCGCGTAAAAATATCATTAACTCTTTAGACACAAGCAATCTGGGCAAAGGTTATTATTTACTTTCTTTAAAAACACCTGATGGCTTACTTATAAAGAATATAGGATTTGTTGTGTTGTAGTGAAAAGGGCCGTTTAAATTATCCTCAATTGTATTTAGACACTTCTTGTTTCCCTTGTTTCAAAAGCACCAAAATGGAGAAGCTGCCGTGGGTGAAGGATGGGAGTATTGATGTAATTAAGTTTTTTACCTTTAAAATTTTAAGAATTTTACCATGTGTCTATCGAATTCACCCCTACTTACCAAGCCAACAAAGTGTAATTTATAATCAGTGGCGACATTCTGAGCCAAATTTCAGTATCTCACAAGGACTTTCGCCATTATAAAACCGTTACACCAATTAATACCGGATGCGCATCATAGAGGTATGAGATTATTTGTTTCACTTCTAAAATCAAAAGTTATGAACAAGGTATTGACATTGATTTATGTTTTGTTTCATTTATGTACAACCATTCCTGAAAACAGTACTATCGAAGGAAAGGTAACGGATTTGAAAGGAGAGCCTTTGCTTTTTTCTACTGTTGCGCTTTATCAAAATGGTGTAGTGGTCAAAGGTGTAGAGACAGACATGGATGGAAATTATTTCTTGTCAGGTATTAAACCGGGCACTTACGATATGGAAGCAAGCTATGTTGGGTATGCAGCACATAGGCAAACAGGTATTATTCTTAAATCAGGGACAAACAGAGTTAATTTTAAACTTTCGGATAGTGCCATTCTTTTGGATTTTGGGGTTGAGATCAAGGCGTACAAAGTTCCGCTTGTGGAAACTGATTGCACCACATCAGGAAGTACCACAAGTGATAAAATACGTAAACTTCCCACTAAATCAGTTCATGCTGTAGCAGCCACCAGTGCTGGTATTTCTGGCCGGGAAGGCAGTGATATTTCTGTCAGAGGTTCAAGATCAGAAGAAACAGTCTATTTTTTAGATGGTGTTCGGGTTGTAGCTGGCACCAAAGATCTGAAAATACCTGAAGAAAAAGGTCAGGCTGGTCTGGTAACAGCGGGGGAGTGGAATGATCTCAATAATTGGGAAAAATGGGCTGAGTTACTCAAAAAAGATGAATTCAAAAATATGAATACATTTTGGGGTGTTCATACTGAACATCGGTACCCTGTTTTTGTAACCAATGAAAACTATGATCCCATCTCAGGAATTTCCGTTTTTCTGAAGAATGATAAAGATAGTATCATTTGGAGTGCCATCACGGATATACATGGTCGTGCTGAACTTTTCGATATATCTGAATACCCATCTGAAAAACTTGTCTTACATTATCATTACGGTAACACAAAAAATAAAATGACTCTCGGCAAAAAGAGCAAGGAAGAAGGACTGAATATCACTATAAAGGCTGAATGCAGGTCCACGTCAAAAGCTAATATAGCGTTTGTAGTAGATGCCACAGGATCCATGAGTGATGAGATAGCGTATCTAAAATCTGACCTTGCATCTGTAATAGAAAATGTGGAATCCCAAAACAGCAACGTGGCAATCAGCTATGGCAGTGTATTTTATCAGGACAAGGGCGATAATTATGTTACCAGGGCTCAGGATTTTACTACTGATGAGCGCCAGCTTATATCTTTTATTGACCAACAAAATGCAGGTGGGAGTGGAGATTTTCCTGAAGCAGTAGATTCAGCCCTTCTACATACGCTAAATCTGGCTTGGGAAGATGACGCTCAAGTAAAATTGATTTTCCTTATTTTGGATGCACCGCCACATTTAGAACACATAGAGAGATACAAAAAAGCAGTGATTAAGGCTGCAAATATGGGTATTAAAATCATACCTGTTACAGGTAGTGGCATCAATAGAGAGACAGAATTTTTAATGAAATTTACATCTATTCTGACCAACGGTACTTATGCATTTATTACCAACCATAGTGGTATAGGTGGAGATCACTTGGCTCCAGTACACAATGATTATACGGTAGAAAAACTCAATGAACTGATGACAAGAGTTATCAATGGATATCTCTACAGTACTCCATGTCACCAGGATGATGAGACTAATTTGCGTAATGAACTAGATTCCTTTTACCCTAATCCGGCTAGTACTGTACTGAATGTTACTTGGCAAAAAGAAAATTTGACAAGATTAGATATACTCAGCAATACAGGTCAGGTGGTCATCACGGTCAAAGACCCGGAAAGGAATAAAGCCAAAATCAATATTCAAAACCTGATTTCCGGGCAGTACTATCTAAGGATGACTTATAAGGATCAGTTGGTAACAAGGTCATTTATAAAAATAAACTAACGAATGCATAAGGGCGATGGGATGATCTTCACGTGGTCATCCCACCACCTTATTTAGAATATTTGCGCCATTATTTACACATACCTGAACCACAACCATCAGCACAACAAATGTCCATCCTGAGAGTAAGGCCTGCATACGGACTGGCAAGATTTACCTTTTCTTTGAATGCCAGTGAGCTGGCGAGTCTCCATTCTGAAGGGTAGTTTGCAATAAAACCACCATTCAATATCAGACTGAATCTTTTGTCATCCACATTAAACCCAAAACCCAGATCCAGTCCCACATCTCCTGACAAAATAAAATTGTCGAGGAAGTAGTTTTCTATCTGAGACCCGAGTACTGTGGATACAGAGTTGGTTGTCACTCCTTTGGCAATATTCATCCTGTAGTATCCACCGCCCAACTCTATATATGGGGTGAGTACAAAATTAGAATTTTTAATCAGGTTAAACCGGATATCTTCCTTGATTCCCATACCGGTGACTGATGCATAATTGGTGTTCCGCAAAGTACCTAATTGCTGATAATAAAATATTTTCGGCAGATTGTACAGTTTTAGTTGATATTCAAAAGCTTCCTGATCCAGACTGAAACCATTGTTTGCCAGGGTGGTAATCGTATTTTTGAGGGGATTAAAATAATATTTACCACCGACTGAAACCAGGTTACTATAGCAATTGGTACAAGAGACTTTTACACTGTCTTTCATTTCTATCATTTCTTTGTGTACCATCACATCCTGACTTAGAGCATGATTTTGTAAACAGTAAAATAGGAAAATTGTAAAAATTAAATGCTTCATTTTTTGATCAATTTTATAATTAAAAAATATGTTATTTATCCATGGAGACAACCTTTGAGCATTTCGAGGGTAATAAGATAAGTCGGTTTAACGCCATCCAGACCCAGACTTCCCGAAGCCAGTGTGCTGCCTGTTTCCAGAGGATTATCAGAAGCATAATAAGCATATCTGAGCTTCACGTCGGGGTCTATATTTTTTCTTATTTTGGCGGCAGCCTGTATTGCTTTCTGGTAATGCGCTCCTTCCATCTCTAGGCCTACAGCTTTCCAGGATGATTTGCTGAAGTAGGTCAATATATCCTTATTTTGTAATGAGGTGCCCAACACTGTGATCATAGTCCCTTCATATACTCCCAGGTTAGAGTTTTCAAAATCTTTACTTTTGATCGCATTTTCGAAAGGATAATTATCAGCTGTACCTTCGAACACATGAGCAGTAGGTATCATGATATCACCTTTTCCACCTTCCAGTATACCTGCTTTACCCATGATATTGATGGATTTTATACGCATGTGTTTTTTTTCACCTTCCAGCAGATATGGTTTTAGCAGTTCGTCCATGGTCTCATATGCCTGCTCACCAAAGGCATAGTCCATTACGATGATGACGGGCATATCTTTTGTCTCTTTCTCCTTAAAATGGAGCTCTACAGGTAGCATTTTAGTTTGCAATTTTGCAGTATCGAATATTTGAACCCCTATATTAGTGCCGCTGGTATCTGATAGTTGGATCATACCCGATTGGAGCGCATGTTTCATGACAATCTGGCGCAGATCAGCATTATTATCCAGACTTAAAGCTTCGGCAAATTGCTCAGGATGTTCAAATTTGATTTTCTTAATAGGTGCAGACTTGGCATAAAAACAATTCATGACGCTATGCAAATTGGCACTAATGATGTGTATTGGTCTATCAAAAAGGTGATTTTCCCATAATGTTTTTTTGATGTTATTGGCCCAGGCTTCACCATAGATATGATTTCCCAGACTTTCTCTGAGGGCCGGCGAAAATGTAATCTCTCTGTCTACCTGCGTCAGATATTCTTCCATGCTGAGCTTGCCCAGCCAGTATGTGACAGAAAATAGATTATTGACTTCTGCGGATTTTTCAAACCGAAGGTAGGCATTCGAAATTTCGTCATAAGTCCTGCCCAGTATTGTATTCAGGTAGGTAAATCCGACTTCGATATTTACTTCTTTACCTTCTTCTATATCTTGTATAAAAGATTCCAGCATGAGCCACGATCGGTTTTTCCGATTTCTGATATCAAGGCTGTTTTTTCTTATTTTCTCGGCTTCGATATACATGAATGTAAGGTGTGTCAGTATATCATATATATCACTGCCTCCGCGCGTCATTTCTATAAACATCTGCTCTTCGTCAACGCGATAACAATCTCGCTTTCGTCTTGGGGGAACATGTTTTTCGAAATGAGAACCATCGTAACCCTCCGGGAAATTAATTTTATGTAACGACATTCTTCAATACCCTTTGGTAACCGCTGAAAGATGTACAGGAGACCGTCGAGTTCTACTTTTTCTTCATCAGCAATAGAACCGTATATTTCTGGTTTCAGAGATAACATAGCTTCAATCATAGATTCTCCGGACACACCGAGTGGCTTGTAACTGCCTCTTAAAAATAAATGGCGCATAGACACATAAAGCCGCTGAATAGCTGCTCTGGATATTTGAGCCTGTGTGCGGGGCAAATGGTGTATCTGAGTCATGAATCTTGGATTTATTTTCAATATGCAAAAACTGAACCAAAATACAGCGTTTACAGTTTTGATTGTGTGATTACTTTCTTTCCAGCAAAATTAAGTTATGGTCAGTGTATAACGAAATTTTGTTGTCTTTACTACGCCCGCGGCACCAGAATAAAAATCGGAAAGCACAGTTCCATTTTTAAAGTACTCTTTTACATGTATGGTCTTGGTTCCTATTGGTTGGTCTAGAGCTAATATCACGGTATCACCGGTCATATCATATGTTCTGGCAAAAACACTATTGGTTATGGTATGATGCCTGCCTGCGCCTATGGCTGGATGCTTTTTACGAAATAATCCAAGTTTTCTCCAATGCTGGAGTATGTCCTTTTTTTCATTTTGCTCTTCCCAGTTCATAAAAGACCTCAACACGGCATCACCGGAAGCTTTGACGGAGAGACTTCGAGCCGACTCATCCCCATAATATATTTGTGCAATGCCAGGTGTCAATAGTAATTTTGTACCTGACTCTTTGCTCATTTTTCTTTCCTTGTCGAAAGGCGATCCGTCGTCATGCGAACTGATATAGTTCATCACACTTTTACCCTTAAGTCCTCCATGAAGCAAAGGCATCGTATTTTTCAAACAGTTCCTGATAAGGTTTTCGAGCATCATATTTGAAATCGGAAATTAATCAATGAATGGAAGCCATGTCCAAAATAGTCAACTTTCCTGTCTCCAAAATCAAATTCTCTTCCGGCTCCGATGTAATAATTATAGACTTCACCTACCATAAAAAAGTTTTGGTCATCTAGAACTTCTGCCGGTTGGTTTTTTTTCCAATCTGCAAATGCGATTTCGGCCTCTTGGTACAAAGTAGCCCACACATCTTCTTCGGTATGCTTGACAGTGTCCACTCTAAATCCGTCAATGCCAAAGTCTCTAATCAGGTCAGTAAGCCACTTTACAATGTAATAATATGGTCTCCTGGGATAACCAGTCCTTGTGAAAAATGCATTCAGCTCAGCTACTTCCTTTTCATACCTTCCTTCTGATTTCCATTTTTGTATGAGATGACCTGGGAGACCTACTTCTGCCAAACTCTCGGTTTTGACGTCCGGTAGATTGCTAACCAATGTACAACTTATAGTGGTTTCATACCCTTTGTAAGTACAGTTGGGGCTTGTACGCACCCACTCATCAGGCCATTTGGTATCTGTGGGAGTGACAGGGCCGGTATGATTGATGACAGCATCCATCAGGATTCTGATACCGCGTTTGTGAGCAGCCTTTACCATCTCTCTGATATCCGCATCAGTACCTAGTCGGGCATCTGTTTTGGTCCAGTCTTTGGTCCAGTATCCGTGAAAACCATACGAAAGACCGGTACCCTCATCTACTCCGGAGGTGATATTTTCGACCAGCGGCGACATCCAGATGGCATCCACTCCCAGTTTGTCAAAATAACCCTCCTTTATTTTTGCTGTGATACCTTTTATATCACCTCCCATGTAGCCCCGAAAATCGGCCGGTGCGACAGGATGTTTATAATCATTCGAAACATCACCATTACAAAATCTATCTGTTAGAAGAAAATAGACAGTAGCATTTTCCCATACAAAAGGTTGAGCGTTTTTATTTTTAGAAATGTCTTTGTGGGTTCCACAAGATAGTAATATCACTAGAAACAATAAGTACAAGCTTTGTTTTATCATCATTTTATTAGTCTGTTGAAAGCACAATATAAGGCAAAGTCTGATTCTGTATTTCACATCATTTATAATAAATATTAAAAATAGTTGTTTTTCTTTTGTAATGTTAAAAAACCCATTAATTTTGCGTCGCTTTTTAAAACAGCGGGGTACCTTAGCTCAGTTGGTAGAGCAACGGACTGAAAATCCGTGTGTCCCCAGTTCAAATCTGGGAGGTACCACTTGCAAGGGATAGTTTTCACAAGAAATTATCCCTTTTTTTATACCTTTTCTTTTCATTTCCACGTTTAAATTCTGACTTTAAATCTAATTCGATGAAAATCTATTCTATATCTAAAGTGCTGGCTTTTCCCATTATACTGATAGCTGTTGCTATTTTGTATTTTTCCCATCAAAGCATATCTGTATTTATTATCATCCCGGTGGCCATGTTGGTAGCACTTTATACTTTCCATGGTATATTGGACCATTGGTGGCTATCCCGCTACCCTGTTCCTTTTGACCCAAGGCTCAGAGATTGGCTCAATAATCATTTCAAGCCTTACCAGCAATTGCATGAAAGCGACCGAAGCAAGTTCGAGTACCGAATGACATTATACATAGAAGGACGTCTGTTCAGTTCAGTCGGATCAGAATTGAGGGATGTACCGGAAGACATTAAATGTATGGTGGCAGCACACGGTATAGAGATGTGTCTTGGTATAGATGACTACCTGATAGGAGATATGGACAGGATATATCTATACAAACATCCATTTCCTACTCCGGATTTCCCTTTTCTGCATACAGTCGAAACCAACATAGAAGACGGTGTCATCATTTTATCACTGGAACAACTCACCAATGCTGTAATTTCTCCGGAAACTCATTATAACATTGGTTACCATGCATATGCGGAGGCATTTATTGGAACACAAAAAGGCATAATCTATCCTTCGGTGCCGGATGGTTTTGAAGAGGTTAATCGCATTAGTGGATTTACAAGAGATACCATCTTACAGCAAACAGGCTTTGAAAACATAGCTATCCTACCCATACATATAACATTATTCTTCAGTCATCCCATCACCTACAAAGAGGTCTTGCCTGAGCAATTCAAAGCTTTTTCCAAAATATTTTATAAAAATAATCATTGACTGTAATTCTTTGAAATAATCAACTACACAGATGTCCAAAAATACAGAGGAAAATACATTTACCGAAATATATCACTCGATCATGGGTGATTTATGCGTTGGTGCTTCTTCGAAAGGCTTGAAATTTATCAAATTACTAGGGGAGACAGATAATAAGCCGGACATCCATCCTAATGTATATACCAAAGCAGCAGTAAAGCAGTTGGATATGTACTTTAATGCGAAACTCCAAAATTTTAATTTAGATTTTGATTTGGAAGGGCATACCGGTTTTTCTATCGAGGTGTGGCAAAAACTGGTTAAAATACCATACGGCACAACTATTTCTTACAAGCAGCTAGCTATTCAGATGGGGGATCTCAAGTGTATCAGAGCAGCAGCCTCTGCCAATGGTCGCAATCCTATTCCGATTATCATTCCATGTCACAGAGTAATAGGGAGTGATGGATCGCTCACGGGTTTTGCGCTTGGCTTAGAATTCAAAAGAAAATTACTCGAGCTGGAAAACCCTTCGAAATATAGCAAGAGGCAGGGTACTCTAGAGCTCTAGAAGCCTATTATTTTTAAAATCAAAGTAATCGACCCCGACATATGGGCATGTATATGGAAAGACAGTGATGAAGTATAGTGACAAAATGAAAGGACAAATATTTCATTGAAAAAGAATAATTAACGAATTATAGAAAAATGTCATTTTTGTAAAATTAAAGTTGTATCTTTGCATTTCTAGGAATAGTATTGAGCAGATGGTCTGCTAGTAATTCCTTTATTTTTTTTATTTTTTAATTTTATTTTAATGAACATTTTTGTTGCTAAGCTTAACTACAGAACGAGTTCTGAAGCTTTAGAAAATCTTTTTTCACAGTATGGCGAGGTTACATCTGCCAAAGTAATCATGGACAAAGACACAGGTAGATCTAAAGGATTTGCTTTTGTTGAAATGGCTACAGAAGATGCAGGTATTGCTGCAATTGCCGGATTGAATGAAACAAGTTTTGATGGTCAGACTATCGTTTGTAAAAAAGCAGAGCCAAGGCCTCAGTCTTCAAGAGGAGATAACAATTTTAGACCAAGAGAGAGAAGATATTAAGATATCGTGTAAGAAAAAATTGAATCTTTTAAGGCTTCCCTACACAGGGGAGCCTTTTTATTTTATGCAATCTTCATCCCGGCAATCATCACCACCAGCCCTATGACTATGCTAAGCATTGTATAAACCAGGCCAATAAATAACTGGCCCTTCTGCAGGTAGAGATAGAGTTCGTACCCAAAAGTAGAGAAAGTGCTGAAACCACCACAAAAGCCTGTAACCAGCAATAATCTGTAGTTTTCATGAAGGTGGCCGTGCATTAGTTTATGTATCAGTATTCCTAAAATGAAGCAACTAAGGATATTGGCTGCAAATGTACCATAGGGAAAAAAAAGATATTCCTGTCCATTGTAGTTAAAGCGGGAGGATAGAAAAAACCTGCAAAGGCTACCCAAACCACCACCCAAGAATACCAGCAACCACGTCATCATGATGATGGAGTTCTTGCTTTCCTTTTTACGACCAGCCAGGATGCAAAAAATGACATGATCAATGCCAGAGATATGATAATGCTGAGTAGTAAAAGGTTGCCTACATCCTGTAGAGTGATCGCTAGGATGATAAATAAAACATTTGTAAGAAACAATACACCAGTCGCCTGCATATGCGAAAGTCCCAAATCTATCATGATATGGTGAATATGTTTTCTGTCAGGATTGAATGGAGATTTTCCTTCCATTATCCTCAGTACAAAGACTCTTAATGTGTCAAAAAGAGGTAATATAAGTATAGCAATTGCGACTGAAGGGGCTGACTTAAAAGTATAAGGAGTGTTGAGTACTTCCCTTTGCAGCTCTATAAACTTAATGGCAAGTATGGAACACACTAAGCCCAGAAGCAACGCTCCCGTATCTCCCATAAATATCTGAGCGGGAGTGATATTATATTTTAGAAACGCCACTAAAGCTCCTCCCAAAGCGAATGCAACGATAGATATCTCTATACTTCCTATCAAATAAAACCATGTGCCAAGAACAAAGGTGATAAGCAAGCCCAGACTAGCAGAGAGACCGTTGATCCCGTCTATCAGGTTGAAAGCATTGATGATGACAATAATGGTAAATATAGAAATTACAATACTGATAAGCTCAGGAATCTCATAGATACCAAAAAAGCCATATAAACTGGTTAATCTGACATTGGCTCTGAAAACGAGAATTCCTGCGGCAAAAAGTTCGCCCAAAAACTTTTTGGAAGGGGATATGGGATCTATGTCGTCCTTGGCCCCTATCAGAAAAATGATAATAAAAGCACAAAGAATGTACTGGAGCTCTCCAAAGTAATTGAATGGTGTCCACATGATGATGGAAAAAAGTGTACCAGCAAAAATACCAATACCTCCCAGGGAGGGCGTACTTACTTTGTGTGATCTTCGCTCACCCGGTTCATCCATCAGATTTTTTTTGTGTGACAAATGTATAATGGACGGTATCGCCAGATATGTTAGAGCAAAAGATGTAATGAAGGCCAGGATAATATCGTACATCACAGTTTTTTATACAGGTCAAATATACAAATAAGTTCTATTGATTATTTATTTCTCTAAAAAAAATATCTGCTTTGTGACTGTGATGTAAGACGACAGTCACACTATTATTATTTACACAATACGGCTGTTTTCAGGATTTACTTTAAAACCAAGATGTACCAGGTCTTTCCAGAATTTAGGGTATGATTTGGATACGACCATCGGGTCCAGGATTACAACGGGAAACAATAATCCTAAAGTGGCAAAAGACATCGCCATCCTATGGTCTTTATAAGTCTCAATAACCGGCATGTTATCATCTGATGTAACAGATGTTCCTTCCTGCATATAATATTCCACGCCGCTTTTTTTACTGAATTTTGATGGCATTAAGCTTAGGAAAACATTCATTTTTGCATGTTCGTTTTGAAGTGCAGCAATTCTGTCAGTCTCTTTGATGCGCAATGTCTGTAAGCCTGTAAACAAACCATGTGTACCCAGACCTGCACAAAGGACAGAGATGCTCTGTGCTATATCAGGGACTTTTAAAAAATTATATTCAAAATGTGAAGGAGGCGTCAAATTATTTTTTTTGCATATTCTCACCTGATGGTCTCCGTATGTAGTTTCCAGATTAAATTTTTCGGCGATTTTTACTATATCTGCATCACCTTGCAAACTATCCTGATGTAATCCATGCAGTGTGATGTCTGCGCTATTTGCTAATCCGGCAATGGTATAAAAATATGATGCAGCAGACCAATCAGCTTCTACATGAAAATCTCTGGCCTGATATGGCTGATGTGGTACCACAATGGTTTGATTTTCCCATACTGATGTCACTCCAAAATATTTCATAATGCCAAGAGTCATCTCTATATATGGCCGGGATACGATATCACCTTCGAGATGTATTTGCAGGCCTTGCTGCAGTGTAGGCGCAATCAGGAGGAGTGCGGTAATGTATTGTGAGCTGATGTGCGCTGGTAATGTGATCGTATTTTTCCAAGTATCTTTTGGGGTGTTTATTTTAAGAGGTGGAAAACCTTCATTTTCTATGTAGGAGATATCCGCTCCCAGATGATTTAATGCATCCACAAGCGCTTTTACAGGGCGTTGTTTCATTCTTTCTGAGCCGGTCAGAATGTGGGTACCTGGTTTGGTGGCAAGGTAGGCTGTCAAAAACCTGAATGTCGTTCCAGCATGATGAGCATCCAGTACTTCTGCCTGACTAAGTAGTAAATTCTCCATGGATATGGTATCATCGCTATCTGACAAATGGTGGATTTCAAAATGTCCTGATGTTAGCGCTCTGATAAGTAATACCCTATTGGATATACTCTTAGACCCACTTAGTGCAATGGTGCCCCGAATGTCTTTTTGCGGGCAATAGATGGTAAATGCATTATCCATCCCTTATAATTCATCATCCTGCCACACAAACAATATATCCTGTTTGAGATCAGGTGCAAGCTTAAGGCTACTGGGCAAGTTCTGCCGGCTGTCTCCAGAATCTTTTTTCTTTTGTGCTATACCGTATTGGAGGCAGGATCACATTAATATCAATACCTGAAATCCTGCGAGGGTCAGATACCATGTGTTTAGTGATTTCGAGATAAGTGCCGTCTATATCAATGCCATGATTTTTTGCTGCAATACCCATGACTGTAATCATACAAGTACCTAATGAAGTAGCGGTAAGGTCGGTGGGTGAAAAGGCTTCTCCTTTGCCGTGATTATCTATAGGGGCATCAGTTATGATCGTTTGTCCGGATTTGATATGGACACATTCGGTCCTTAGGTCTCCGAGATAAGTTATCTTTGACGTCATAGTGATTCTGATTTTTTATCGGGTGATGAAGAGGGCACATTGTCATCTTTGGCTGCTTCCCTGGCTATTTCTTTGGCTTCACGGAAGCGAATTTTTTCAGCCTCTTCGATTTCATCTGCCTGATCATATGATTTAATAATTTCTTTGACAAGCCTGTGACGTACTACATCTTCTGAACTGAGAAAGAGCTGACCAATGCCATCTACGGGGGCGAGAATATTAAGCGCTTTTCGCAAGCCGGACTTTTGATGTCCAGGCAGGTCTATTTGCGACAGGTCACCGGTGATGATAGCCTTAGCGCTAGGTCCGATTCTGGTGAGGAACATTTTCAGTTGTGTAGTAGTGCAGTTTTGAGCTTCATCCAGTATGATGAAGGCATGATCAAGAGTACGACCTCGCATAAATGCCAGCGGAGCCACTTCTATGATGCGGTTAGTAATAAAAAAATTAAGCTTTTCTGCAGGTAGCATATCGTCCAGAGCATCGTATAATGGCCTGAGATATGGATCTACTTTTTCTTTCATATCTCCCGGCAGAAACCCCAGGTGTTCGCCAGCTTCCACAGCAGGTCTGGTCAGGATTATTTTTTTAACTAGCTTGGATTTGAGTGCTCTGATAGCGAGGGCTACAGCGGTATAGGTTTTACCTGTACCAGCAGGGCCTACTGCAAAAACAATGTCATTGGCTTCACTGCATTCGACCAGGAGTTTTTGATTTTTTGTCTTTGCCTTGATAGGGCTCCCGTTTTTGCCATATACGATGACTCCACCTGAGGCATGTTGACTGATCTTATTATCAACAGCATGGTCACTTACAAGTAAGTCTTCTACGACCTGAGTAGAAAAGTCATGTTTGTCCTGGATCATTCGTACCATGATTTCTAGTTTAGATTTTACTGCTTCAGTACCCTTTTTTTCGCCTTTCAGTTTGACTTGGTTGCCACGGGATGTAATCTGAACATCCGGATAAGCTTTTTTGATAAGATTTAATTTTGTATTATTTTCTCCATACAGCTCTAATGGGTCAATACCTTCGATGGTTAAAATTACTTCACTCAATATGATTATAAAATTTTAGGTTTAATGTTATGTATCGCTATGCTAGTGCTAAAATAAGAAATAATATTGATTATATATACAAATTAATTATAATATATTATATATTTCCTTTTACTTTGCACACAAATATTGGATATTATTTGAATTAATGATAATGAACCGCCACTATTTTTTAGAAAATTAACGCCTTTTTAATGCAAATTGTTTCTTTGACCACTGATTATGGTTCAAAAGATTTTTATGTGGCTGAGTTGAAAGCTTCGATTCTGACCAACAAAAATGATTTTTCGATCATAGATATAAGTCACGAAATCGACCGGTTTGATATCGTCCAGGCTGCTTTTTACGTTCAGAATGCCATGACGTCTTTTCCGGAGGGTTCGATACACATCGTAGCTGTCAATTGCAATTACAAGAGAAAAAGCGAATACATATGTTTTGAAAAAAACAACAGTTATTTTATAGGCCCAAACAACGGTATTTTCAGTTTGATTTTTGATCATCTGGATGAGAGCAATATTTATCAGATAGTAGCCCCCAATCCGGAGCAGATATCAGTCAATGCTATATTTTCACATGCAGCTGCCTATATCGGGCATGGATTGCCTTTGTCAGAAATTGGTAATATCGTTTCTGTGTTTTCCAAAAAACTTGTTATTCAGCCTGTGGTCACCTCACAGCAAATCAGAGCCACCATTATCCACATAGATCATTTTGAAAACATTGTAGTAAACCTTAAGAAAGAACTTTTTGATAAAGTGCGAAACAACAGAAATTTTGAATTGTATTATAAACCCAATGATCCTATCACTTTTTTAAGCAGAGACTATGGTGATGTCTCTATCGGTGATGCTGTGGCGTTTTTTAATTCTGCAGGCTATCTGGAGATTGCACTTAACATGGACAAAGCCAGCTCTATGCTCAATCTGATGAAAAACGAAATGATACAAATAAACTTTTACGATTGAAAACAATAACAAGAATAGTAAGGCTGTCTTTTGAACATGACAAGACAGAAACTTTTTTAAAAATCTTTGAAGAAACCAAACAATTGATAAGGTCATTTGATGGTTGTCAGGACCTTGAGCTCATGCAGGATTATCATCACACTAATGTTTACTACACCGTCAGCAAATGGCAATCTCATGAAGCGCTGGAACACTACAGACACTCAGACCTGTTTAGAAGTACCTGGGCAAAAACAAAAGAGCTATTTAATGCCAAAGCCTCAGCGTATTCATTAGCACCATTTCAGCCCTCATCAGATGATGATTTAAAACAATTTTAGTCTCTTCAGGGTTATGTAGCTGTAACCTTCAAAAATGATCACATAGATTATTTTTTGAATATATTTTTTTTATATGTGATACTTTTATTTTATTTTGCGTCATAAATGAGCTTTTTGTTCGTTGTGATTACCAATATATCATACCAAAAAGGAAAAAATGCAGATTATTGAGATTATGTTTTATATATCGATGGGAGCAATAAATTTTAACATGTTTCACGCAAAAAAGGAAATAAGGAATATAAAATCTGCTCATTCGGGTACCGATAAAGAACGAAGAAACAGTGCATTACCGGTCATAAAATTTAAGTTTTGATTTTTTTATTTTCTACACTTGCAGAGATTGCTGCCATATCATTATCATAGAAACTTATCTATCATTATGAAAAATATCCAATGCAAAAATTATAATATTTACATCAATGACTGGAGTAATTTTAAGTCGTTTGTAACAGAAATGGACCCTACTACCATCTTTATACTGGTAGACCAAAACACTGAAAAATATTGTTTGCTGCACCTGCTGGAAAATCTAGACGCCACAGTTCAGGTGATCAGAATCCCTGCGGGAGAACAAAATAAAAACATACAGACTTGTCAGCATATATGGACAAAATTGCTACAATATGGTGCTGACAGGCATTCCCTCCTGATAAATCTGGGAGGAGGCGTCATAGGGGATATGGGAGGTTTTTGTGCAGCGACTTATATGAGGGGTATCAGATTCATTCAAATGCCGACTACACTTCTCAGCCAGGTGGATGCTTCAGTAGGTGGCAAATTAGGAGTAGACCTAATGGGCTTTAAAAATATGGTTGGGCTCATACAGGATCCTAATGCAGTATTTATTTTTACTGAATTTTTATCCACCCTACCACAAGATCAGATGAAAAGCGGGTATGCAGAGCTGCTCAAGCATGGATTGATCGCTGATAAAGAATCCTGGTCTCTCCTGTCAAAACAAGATAAATTAGACACGCTGGATTATGAGATCCTGGTATATGAATCTGTAATGATTAAAAAAACTGTTACAGAACAAGACCCTTATGAAAAAGGATTGCGAAAGATTTTGAATTTTGGACATACGATTGGTCACGCTGTGGAATCATATTGGATGGACAGCAAAACACCTCTCTTACATGGCGAGGCCATCGCTATTGGTATGGTCAGTGAGGCTTTTCTTTCATATCGTATAGGTAAGATATCTGAATCCGATTTGTTTGAGATCAGACATTCCATTTTGAGACTATATGGGCATCACCCCAAATTTGTAAAACCTACCGAAGATCTAATACATCTGATGAAAGGTGATAAAAAGAATTTTAAGGGTGATATCAGATTTGCTTTGTTGGATCAGGTAGGACATGCCTGTTATGACATTCAGGTCGAAAGTGAAACCATAGAAGAAAGTTTTCTTTTTTACAAGGAACGTATTTAATAGGTCATTTATGGTAATAAACTGCCATTGCCAAATAATGCACACGTTCTGCATTTTTGTTTTTTTACTACCTGTTTTTGATATATTTTTACAAAGTTTTATTGCATTATTATAGTACTTGTTGTACTTTGCACCAAGTATGCAAAAGATAATAATTTTTACAACTTTATTGGTGACAGCCGTTTTTGGTCTGACTGCACAGAGCATAAACACAGAATTTGGTAAAAATCGGGTACAGTTTCATGATGATTTTAACAACTGGTGGGAATATGAGACTGAAAATTTTATCACATACTGGTACGGCAAAGCACGGCTCATCGCCCAGCCTACCATACAGATAGCTGAGATGGATCACGAATCCATCCAGAGAGTACTGGAGCATAGGATGAATGATAAAATAGAGATCATTGTATATGTGGATATCTCTGACCTCAAACAAAGCAATATTGGGACTGAAGAAACCTTTACTAACAAGACGGGAGAGACCAAGATTGTTGGCAACAGGATGTTTGTATATTTTGACGGGAATCATCAGAATCTGCGTGAAAAAATTAAAGAAGGCATTGCAACTGTTTATATAAATAATATGCTTTTTGGAAGTAACATACAGGAAATCATCCAAAATGCAGTATTACTCAATATTCCGGATTGGTATAAACAAGGGGTCATTTCATATGCTGCTCATGACTGGAACATGCTCATCGAAGATGAAATGAGAGACATTTGGCTCAGGGATAGAAAGTATCGCAATTTTTCGAAAATGTCGGAGCACTTCCCAAAGGTTGCTGGCCATTCTTTTTGGTTTTATATTGACCAGAATTATGGTAAATCAGCCATTTCCAATCTGCTCTATCTCACAAAAATCAGCCGTGGTACTGAAAATAGTTTTGAATACATACTCAATGCCGATTTACCTACCTTAAAAAAAGAGTGGGCTAACTTCTATGAGCAATATTTTAATGCGGAAAAAAATAAGTTTGAGGCTAAAACAGACCCTGCAGAGGTGAAACTATCCAAGAGGAAGTATTATCCAGTCAGTCATCTCAAAATAAGTCCAGATGGCAAAGAATTATTGTATGCTTTTAATAATCAGGGTAAATTCAGGGTGATGGTTCGGGATTTAAAATCCGGCAAAGAGAAAAAATTATTGCAATACGGATACAAAAATGTTTTTCAGGAAACGGATTATAACTACCCACTACTCGCATGGCACCCTACAAAACCGGAGATAAGTATTGCTTACGAACACAGGGATATTATAAAGCTGATCAAATACAGATTGGATACAGATGAAAAAATGGAGCAAATCATCCCAACAGATTTTCAGCGGCTTTATAGTCTGAGTTATATCAATGATCTGGACTATATTTTTTCCGCATCTCTGGACGGGTTTTCAGACTTGTACCTGTATAAATCCAAAAACAGAAATTACGAGAGGCTCACCAATGATTTTTATGATGACCTGGATGCGGAGTATGTCCGATTGTACGATACAAATGGTATTCTTTTTAGTTCCAACAGGGCGACTGATACAATCACGGATATAAAGTTGGACACAATATTGCCACTGGATAATTTTGACATATTTTTTCTACCTGAAGGGGCAAAAAAAGCCATGCCACTTACCCGTACCATAGCCTCAAGTGAACGTTACCCATATTTGACAGGCGATGACCATCTGCTGTGCACAGGAGACGTCAGTGGTGTAATCAACACCTTTAGCCTCAACCTGCAGACAAGGACTTTGAAACCCGTAACAAATATAGACCGCAACCTGATCAGACATCACGCTATCAAGGGTTCGGATAAATATATTTCTACCTATTATAAAGATGGAGAGTATAAAGTATATGAAGAACAAATAAACCCGGACAAGACCACAGTTTTATTTACAACACAAGCCGGTGTGCCCACAAACAATATTGACGCATCGATTTTGGCAAAGCCGATACAAAATGATGTGACAATTCAGTCAGAAATTGATGAAAAATATTTATTTCAGTCAGACTATCCGGATCCGCCCAAGATAGAACCACTCAAAGTAAAAAAGGAAACAGATAGTTACAACAATGATTTCCGCCTGCAGTGGAGCCAACGATCATACTCATACAAACCCATAGAGCCTTTTAACAACATGAGGGCCATTGCTGCTAATAAAAAATTTGCGCTCAACAATATTACCACTAAGCTGGACAATGATTTACTTTTCGAAGGACTGGAAAGTTATACGGGAAATCGTCAGCAATTACTGACATCACCCATGGGTTTTTTACTGAAGGCAAATGTCAAAGATTTGTTTGAAGATTATGTGATAGAAGGCGGAGTGAGAATCCCCACCTCTTTTAATGGGTCGGAATTTTTTATGGTTTTTGATAATAAAAAATCAAGAATCGATAAAAAAATGGCGCTTTACAGAAAAAACAATGTCTACAGCACTCAGACCGATCCAAGCCAAACCTTCCTTTCCAAGTCAAAAAAGACCACCTTGTTAGGGATGTATCAGATGAAGTATCCATTTGATATTTACAGGAGCATAAGAGCAACAACTTACTTGAGATTTGATAAGTACCTGCAATTAAGTACTGAAAATAAATCATTTCAGGAACCTGCTGTCAATGAAAAAAGACTTAGCCTGAAATTGGAATACATTTATGACAATACCTATGACGCAGCCCTCAATATAAAGTACGGAACCAGATATAAGTTTTATGTGGAGGCCATCAACAGTTTTGACTTACAGGTATTGGATGGGTTTAAATTTGACCTTTCCAAAGGTTTTACAGGCATTATTGGTTTTGATGCAAGGCACTACATTCCGTTACTATACAAATCTGTCCTAGCCATCAGAGGATCAGGCGCATTATCCATGGGATCAGAAAAAATGTTGTACTACATAGGCGGCATGGAAAACTGGTTATTCCCTAAATTTAACAGCTCGATCCCTGTCCCTACAGAAACGGATTTTGGGTATAAAGCCAATGCCTTTCATTTGAGAGGATTTAATAATAACATCCGAAACGGAACGACATTTATTATTTCCAATATTGAATTAAGGATTCCATTTATGCAATATATATTGGGTAAAAACCGGGGCAATGCCTTTATAAAAAATCTTCAACTGACTGGCTTTTATGATGCGGGACTTGCTTTTCATGGCAACGGGCCTTTCAGTTCTAAAAACCCTCTAAATAAGGTTCAGGTCAGCAGCCCACCATTAATAAATTTAGAGGTAGAATATTTCAGAGACCCACTGGTCATGGGTTATGGCGCCGGATTACGAACACAACTGCTGGGGTATTTTGTAAAAGCTGACTATGCCTGGGGTATCGAAACACGTAAAATACAAAAACCAAAATGGTATATCACATTTGGTATGGATTTCTAAAAATGTTGGATATTATTTTATTTGTTTTTTATTAAGGCTTACTTGCCTAAACCAGACAGGAATGATGATGGCACCTGCTATCAAATAAGTGTAATAACTGATGAGTCTCCAAATCAAAGCAATCAATACGGCAATACCGACAGGTATATAATCACTATAAAAGCCACCGAAAAGAAACTCTGCTATACCTGCTGCGCCGGGTGTCGGACTGAATGCAGTGATTGTATGCATGGCCATACCACGGGCCAAAATGATCACGTGGTCCCATAAGTTTAGATCGGCACCCGCTACTAAAGCAAGTATCAGACAATTGATAGCAAAAAATCGGACGATCCAAGCACCAGCCGTGGATAAAAATACTTTGATATGAAATGCCGGAGTTTTTTGCTTCATATCTTTAGATGTTGTAATGACGTCGTATGCCGTCTCTCTGAGATCATTCCTGAATTTTTTCAGTAAGGGTATCCTGCTTATGATGATGAGCAATCTTTTGATAGACCTTGGATTTATAAAGAGCCCATAATAGAAGATAGCACCATAAGTAGTCATAAAGAGCATGACAGTCAGGAACGTAATGCCATAACCATCTATATCACTAAATACATTCATCCCGGGCCTGATCATGATCGGACCCAGAACTATATAAAATGTAATCAGACTAAGAATCAGAAAAACAGTATCGATAACCATACTGTACAATACTACAGAAATGACTTTTGCCCCGGAGAGTTTTTCTTTTGATAGCAGAAAAAAGGCTACTCCGGCACCTCCCACACTAGTAGGGGACACTGCCGATGAAAACTCCCAAATGACAATCAGCTCCATAGACTTTAACCACGTAAAAGCTTTGTCTGTCAAAATCCTCAATCTCCAGGAGTAAAATAAATGCCTGAGAGCATACATTATAATAGCCATAATAATCCAGAAAATAGTAGGCCCGCTCTTATCAAGTTTGGATAATTCTGCAAGATCAAACTGCTTACTCATCATCCACAAAACGGCACAAATACCGATGATCATCGGCAAGATAATTTTAGAAACCTTTAAGTTGTCAAGGGCTGATTTGTCATCAGTATGATGATGCAAGTGATCGTGGGGGTGTTTTTCAGGATGTTTCAGGAGTAAATTTTTTTATAACAATTTAAAAAATCAGATTAATTTATTTCTTCGGCTGAACGAGTTATACTTATCCGAAAAGTAAAGCAAAATAGCTGCATTGAGAAAAAAGAACGGCCCCACTTTATCGGTTTCTATCAGATCATTGATCAGACTCATAGCAAATATAATAATAAATGCCAGAGAAGTAGCCATAATGATATACCTGTCTCTGGCATCAGTGCAGATATGGTATAATCTTTCACCTTCCAGTAGGAGAGCAAAGCACAATGCAATGAATAGGAGAAACCCAATAAAACCCTGCTCGACCCAGATCATCAGAAAGTAATTATGAATACCCGACTGATCAGGATTGTCACTCACGTAAGTCTGAAATCTGGAGATGGAGTAAGATTTGTAGTTAGAATAAAAACATCCTGGTCCGAAGCCCAGCCAAAATCGATCTTTTATCATCTCTATTCCCGCCATCCATCTGTAAACACGCTCCATAGATGAGATATCTTCGAGTTTATACGTAGCTTCGAGCAAATTGTCAAACTCTGTATGTGTAATGGTCTTTTCGAAGTCAGGAGCCAGATCCATAAACTTGTTGTTCAGGGATAAAAAGAGTATGCCTGCAATGGCCACAAAACTGCTGACAAATAATGCGTGCTTTACATAACCTTTGTGTATAATATAGTATGCCCCCAACGCTATTACCATAGATAGAATAGCTGCTCTGGTGTAGCTAAAATAAATGCCAACAATAAAAACGATAAATACAAGTCCCATCCACAAGTTGGATATTTTTTGCAGCTTGTTGATCCTGAAAAATGCCCACACAAAAGGTAGACAAACGACCGAAATAGCAGCATAGTTGACATGGTTTCGAAAAAAAGGACGGACCACCTCATAACTTGCCGCAAAACTGAATCCTTCCATAGCATGCCGCACCAGCACGATACAAATGGAGGAAAACAAAAAAATGTATAATATTCTATACGTCTTCTCAAGCTCGGAACTGGCTTTTACAAAATACAGAGGAAGTATAAAAAATGGAATGATGTACCAGATTTTGGCTGCTAGAAATTTAAAAGAGATCAGAATATTCTGTGAATTTAAGCAGGTAATAAAAATCCAGAAAATATGTATCACCAGTAGAATAAATATAGGGTGAGTGACGTAACTCAGTTTTAGGGAGAAGTTGGTCCTGATAAGTGCAACCAGAGTTATGGCAGTGAGAAGTATCATGATGGGTTCGGATGGCAAATCTGTCCCCAAACCCGCTCCATCAAAATAATACTCTATAGAAAAAGGCAGTAAAGCAAATATTAAATAAAACAAACGACGATAATCATCCATAACAATACCCAAACCCAATACTGCTGCAGGTAAAATAAAAACAAGTAGTTTTGAAAATATATCGAAGCTAGGATACACGAGCAGACCAATCCAACAAAACCTCTGAAGATCAAAATATCAGTATTGTGCATCGATTGGTCCTTCAAAAAAAGCATATTACATTTTTTTAAGGGTATCCAGTCCTCTGATGTTTTCGATTACAAAAACAGCAAAGAAACTCAGCATAATTCCGCAAAGACTGGTTAGCAATACTATGATAGATCGTTTAGGCCGGGATTTCTGTACAGGTATCTCGGCCGCTTCTACCAGATGCAGAGCAGTAAAAGGAACGGAATAAGTAGCATTCAACTGCTTTAGTCTCTCCTTGTCAAGACTTATCTGATCAAATAACCTGGTTTGCTCCTGTTCTAATTGCTTCAACTCTGAAAGAACCGGAGCATATTTTTCTAACTCTTGTGTAGCTTTGGCTTTTTTATTGTAAGCACCAACTTCCATGGCCATATACTTTATCATAGAGTCTCGGTAAGTGGGATATTTTTTGTAGAAACTTATCTTACCTTTGGCATCTTCTAGATTAGACTCGGCTTCAGCCAGCAATTTTGTGTAAATAGAAGATTGCCCCCAGGTTTCGAATACACCTGATTGCTCTTTGATATGCCTCAATTTATTGGAGAGGGAATCACTTTGGATTTGTTTATTGAAAATATTGGAATAGTAGTTATCTATCAGCTTTTTCTGACTATCCTTGACAATTTTTTGGGCGATTCTCTGGATTTTTTCTCTCGCAGCATTGGCTATCGCGGCGGCCATCACAGGGTCCTTATCTTCGGATATGAGGAGCAAAGCGCCATATTTTGTTTTGATAGTCTGATAATTTTCCAGCAATTCCTCACGCACCTTAAATTTAGCTTTTTTGTCACTTTTATCAATGTCATAATGCTTGTAAAGATCAAAGGAATCTATAAGATGAAACAACACTTCATGTGAAGATGCTATGGTAAACAACCTGTCCAGATCTTTATCGTCACCATAGATTCGGACATCTTTTTCGTCACCGCCGATGGGAATTGGACGCGCTAAGTCAGGGCTGGCAGCATAAAAAGTGGTTTCGGCCTTATAGTAATTCGGGAGCAAAAGACTAGCCAGGACACTGAGCGCCATAATGATAATGGCTGACCAAATCAATTCTTTTTCCATTTAGAAAGCTGTACTATAAAATCAGTAAGCGTATATTCATTATTCATAAAATGATTTTTGGAATGGCTGAATTTAAATTAATTTTCTTTTTTCAGCAGGTTTAAAATTTCCTTTTTATCTATGATTTTCAAAATAAACGACAAAAGTAAACAAATTAATATACTAATAGTGAGGTTGATGACCCATTGACCTGAAATAACTTGTGATACAAAGTAAAATATAGCTATGGACATGATAGCAAATAATAATGGTTTTATTAAATCGTCACCAGAGATGTATATCTTTAACTCCTTGCTCACCAGAAAAATCTGCCCAATCATAACAAAAGTCTGAGTAATCAAAGTGGCCACGCCAGCACCCAAAGCCTTATATGATGGAATCAGTAACAAATTGAGTGCGATATTTATCAGTAACCCTGCCCCAAAAAGAAAATTTAGATTCTTGACTTTGCCTGCAGCTACCAGCATTGTTCCGAATATATATGCAACCGAAACCATCAAATAGCTTAGTATCAATACCTTCAAAGTAGATAAAAAACCAGGTTCATAGTTGGTATAAAGCCACTTTAGCATGGCTTCTCCATAGAAAAATATAATCAATACAATGATCAAGGAGCTCAGTAAAACAAATCTGAGGGCTGTGGTTTTTAATTCTTCAAGGATTTTTTTATCAAATACATTGGCAGCAAACATGGGCAACAGTAATGCAGCAAATAGATACCCTATCATATTGGCAGCTTCATAAAACCGGTATGCAGAAGCATATACGCCAGCCTGGTGGTGGTGGTCATCCAGCATATAGCCTAGCATCACTCCATCCAGTTTATTGTAAGTTGTCATAAAGATGAGGATTAACACATAGGGTGCACTCTGTTTTAACACGCTAAAAAAGTATTGTTTTGAAAATGAAGACAAAACCCAGTAAATATGATTTTTCAGAATAAACATCCCGACAATACAACATAAAAAGTAAGCTATACCTTGACCGTAGATAAACATACTGATATCGAAATTTTCTTTGTAGGATGAAATCCACGCAAAATAACCCAGAATAATAATCATAAGACATTTGTCCAAAATACTCAACCAACTATCTATTCTGTAATATCCCAGCCCGGCAATAGTACCCCTTAGGATGAGGAAAAGGCTACTCAGGACAGCATTAATGCAAAGCAGAAAGATCATTGTGAGATCAGCATACCCGACTATCCAGGCAAAAACCAGGGTGAAAGATATGAAAAGTAGACTTAAAATCAGTTTTGAGCAAAGCAGATTGGAAAGATGCGAGGAAATGGTACCTCTGTTTTTGGGTACAAATTGAGCATTCCAGTTTTGAATACCGGGATCATTGATAAATTGAAATAAAAAAACAAAATTCAAGTAATAAAAATACATACCGTAATTTTCAGTACCAACCAGATTCTGGATTCTGGCGTCAATTCCAAAAATGTATGCCGGTTTTATCAAAAAATTAATGACAAGCAGCAAAAACAGATTAATGGTAAACTCTCTTTTCATGGAGGTATAAAGGTAAATGATATTTTAAAAATGCAACTGATGATTTGATGTTATATTTTTTGAAATTGTATAAAAATAAAGTAAAGATCATTTATTTGTTTTTATAGCTAATAAATGTACTTTTGCGCAATTAATTAACAACTATTTAATAATTTTTAACGAACAATCAACAAAGTATGGGACAAAGTTTAATATTTTTAATTCCTGTTTTTGGCATTTTCGCCTTGCTTTTCACATTCTGGAAAAGCAGATGGGTAGCCAATCAGGAGGTTGGAACAGAAAAAATGGCCAAAATTGCCAAGAGTATTTCAGACGGAGCGATGGCTTTCCTAAAAGCTGAATATAAAGTACTGGCTGTTTTTGTAATAGCGGTAGCTATATTAATGGGTATCGGAGGAACAGCAGAAGGTTCTTCGCCTCTTGTAGCCCTTTCTTTTGTGTTAGGGGCTTTTGCTTCCGCATTGGCAGGTTTTATTGGTATGAAAGTCGCTACAAAAGCGAATGTAAGGACGACAAATGCTGCCAGATCGAGTTTGGGCAAAGCACTGGAAGTTGCTTTTGCCGGTGGTTCAGTGATGGGTATGGGAGTTGTAGGGCTTGGGATTTTGGGCTTGGGCACTCTATTTGCCATTTATAATAATATGTGGGCAGATGACATAAACAAGGTCATCACTGTCCTTACAGGGTTTTCATTTGGTGCATCTTCTATTGCACTTTTTGCAAGAGTGGGAGGAGGTATCTATACTAAAGCAGCAGATGTTGGTGCTGACTTGGTAGGTAAGGTAGAAGCGGGTATTCCTGAGGATCACCCTTACAATCCGGCTACTATTGCTGACAATGTGGGTGATAACGTGGGAGACGTTGCAGGTATGGGAGCTGACCTTTTTGAGTCTTATGTAGGTGCCATCGTAGGAACTATGGTGTTGGGAGCTGTTTTTGTAAAGTCAGGAGGTTTTGAAGTAACCAATGATTTTAACGGTTTGAATGCAATACTTTTACCATTGGTTTTATCCGGAGTAGGAATCATAACTTCCATTTTAGGAACATTTTTTGTAAAAGTCGTCGAAGGGGGAGATCCTCAAAAAGCACTCAATAGAGGAGAACTTATTTCTGCTGCACTGATGCTGGCGGCAACTTTTTTTATTGTGCAGTGGATGTTACCTGCTACATGGACGGATGACAAAGGATTTGTTTACTCTTCGTTAGGTGTTTTCTGGGCTGTAATCATAGGTTTGGTAGCTGGACTGGCTATTGGTATCATCACTGAGTTTTATACCGGCACAGGTACTAAACCTGTCAAATCTATTGTAAATCAGTCGCTCACAGGATCAGCGACCAATATTATTGCGGGACTCGGAGTAGGTATGCAATCTACTGCTTTGCCAGTACTCGTATTGGCAGCTGGAATTATAGGAGCACATTATTTTGCTGGGCTGTATGGTATTGCGATCGCTGCAGTAGGCATGCTATCTAATCTAGGTATCCAACTCGCAGTAGATGCTTATGGACCTATATCTGATAATGCAGGAGGTATAGCCGAGATGGCAGATCTTCCGAAAGATGTGAGACAAAAGACTGATAAACTGGATGCCGTAGGCAATACGACTGCTGCTATCGGAAAAGGTTTTGCGATAGGTTCTGCAGCATTGACAGCACTAGCTTTATTTGCAGCATATATGTCCATCACTAAACTGGATGGTATTAATGTTGCAGATCCTGTGGTGATGGGTGGACTTTTGATAGGTTCGATGTTGCCGTTTTTATTTTCAGCTCTGGCAATGAATGCTGTAGGTAGAGCTGCCATGGATATGATTCAGGAGGTAAGACGACAGTTTGCTGATATCCCTGAATTGAAGGCGGCCCTTGCTGTGATGAAAAAGAATGATGGTATAGACCAGAAAAGCTGGTCGACTGCCGATCAGGCTGTATTTGATGCAGCAGACGGAAAAGCAGAATATGGCAAATGTGTCGAAATATCTACAAAAGCTTCTATAAGAGAGATGGTTTTGCCGGGTGTACTTGCAGTAGCATCTCCGGTTGTCATAGGTTTTGCAGGTGGTCCTGAGATGCTGGGCGGATTGCTGGCAGGTGTTACATCATGTGGTGTATTGATGGCTATCTTCCAGTCCAATGCAGGTGGCGCCTGGGATAATGCAAAAAAGATGTTTGAGGAAGGAGTAGAAATTCAGGGTAAAATGTACTATAAAGGCTCTGAACCACATAAAGCTACGGTTGTAGGTGATACAGTAGGTGATCCATTTAAGGATACATCTGGTCCATCACTCAACATATTATTAAAATTGATGTCAATTGTTGCTCTGGTTATAGCACCATTATTGGTGTAAATTTCAACATAAAAGCCAGATAAATTAAGTAACAGTTTATATAATATGCAGAAGGCCTGCCCAATTCACTGGGTAGGCCTTTTTTATATCTGAGTATATAATTTAAATCCAATAGCTTACAATAATGGAATCAAGCCAAAGCAGTACTTTATATCAAATAGGGTCTGCTGAAAAAATACAACCAACATCTTTCAATTAAAAGACTAGATTAAGTGGAAATGATATTACAAAAGCCACTAAAACTCGTTAACCGAAAATGAAAATTTTACAACATTGAACGATAATTAAAAATTTTAGCTACATTCAGCACAGGCTGATTACATTACTAAATACAAAAATTATACTTATGATGAAGAGTATGATATATTTTATGAAGAAGGCAAAAAAAACCCTGATAAAAAAATTTCTTATCAGGGTTTGTATATGTACACCTTATTAAAATTATAAGGTGGCTATGTATGGTTTACAGCTTATAGCTAAGACCTACTGTATAATAGTTTTGAAGTTCGTTGATTTCCTGCTCACTAAATCTCAGGCCGAATTCAGCGCCTACACCGATACCTTTATAAAGATTGAAACCAAACCAGTTGGTCCATGTACCATTGTGAAGAGACGGATCACTGTTTTTATAAGAGAAAAATCCTGTTAGGTTCGTTCTCCAGTTGATACCCTTTACTATTTCAGTTCTGTAGTCTCCAACGATTTTACAGCCCAGTGATGGAGTAAATTTAGAATCATCTTTTGAGAAAATGAAGTTGTAATTGAGCGGATGAAAAACAATAATCATATTTTTCATTGGAGTATATGTCAAACCTACTCCAAGGTCAAGATATCCTGGATCATTAAAATTTCTGATCACAGAAGTACGATATTCACCCAAAGCGGATGCTGCAAGTTTAGAGGTGAGGTTATAACCAAAAAGAGATGTAATGTTTAAGATGTCCGCTACAGGCTCAAATTTTGCGGTAGACTCTTTATTAGTCTTCAGTTTTTGCCATCCAAGGTTTAAACTTCCTGAATTTCTCCAGAAATATTTAGTTTCTATATTATTGGCAAATGCATTGAAACTACCCAGGATTGTAGTTGCTCTGGAATCTTTAAGGTCACCTGCAGAAAACCATTGATTTCTTCCGGAAAAATTGGCGCCAAGAGTACCGAAAGCACCTTTATACCAGCCTGGAAAGGCAGCTATTTTACCATTGATAGCATCAATTTCTGCTTTGTAACCGTCCACCTGTGTTTGTATAGGCGCGACTTTGGTTTCGATATCAGATTTCATTTTTTTTAGCTCTACCAGAGATTGAGCATTCATGACAAAAAAGGTCATCATAAAGAACAAAAGTGTGAATACGTTTTTCATAAAAAATTAATTGGTTTTAAAAAATTACTTAATGATGTATTTCGATATTATCCTGAAGGATTTTATTCAATGGTATAATGACGTCTTTTTCACCGGAAGTCACTGTCACAGATGACTTATCTAGATTGGTAATTTTACCAGTCACGCCATTAAGGGTCACTTTGTCTCCAATGTTGAGTTTGTCCTTGGTGTAGTACGATGCCAGAAAACTGGCTACTAAATCTTTGGATGCGAATCCATATCCGATAGAAAAAGCCAAGACCCCACCGGCGATAATGATTGAAATATTTTGTGCAAAAAAGTCTGTATTGATTTGTGCCTGTGACAAGGCGACAATGATTACATTTATAAACATGAAGTAAAAAACAAAAGAGGCAATAATATTGGCTGAAGGCATCCCCAATGATTTGCAGGTAGTATGCACAACATTCCTGATAGTGTCAGAAAGCAGTAGACCGGCTACAAGGATTACAAAAGCTGCTATAAGATTGGGCACAAACTTGATGAAATCCTGGATAAGCTCAGCCAGGACTGGCATGTCCAGAACCCCTACCGCCGCCATGACAAAAATAAGCATCAGCATATAGTATATCATCTTGCCGGCAATAGTACTTAATTTTAAAGTAATATTGTTTTGGGCTAAAATATCTATCTTATTCAGTTTTTCCCCCAGGACATCTACTTTCAGTTTTACAAGTGAAGTTGTGGCGACTTTTTTTATAATGTTGGAAATTATCAAACCCAACAATAAAATAATGGCTGCTGTGATAAACTTCGGAATGGAAGAAAGCATCCCCATCACCATGTCTGAAAGAGCCTTTTGAATGTCCTGACTGAACATTAAACTGAAAAATATCATGATTTACATTTTACTTATTTGGATACTTTTTACTTCGCTTATCTGTATTATCTGGCGAAGATGGGTCAAAATATTTAATCACCCCACCTGCTCTGGGAATGTAAAGTTCTATAATATTACTAACAAAGCTAAATAAATTAATATTAGCTCTAATATTTTTTGTGCATCTCTGCACCATTGTTAGCCCGACCCTGAATATTTATTTTTTCAAGATCCTTAAAGCTGTTTCTACTCATTTAATATTCTTATTTAATAACCTTCTGACTTTAATAACCCTCCTGGCCGAAATTATCATGATAAATTTTCAAAAACCTTTCCTTTGCTCTTAAAATTTTCATTTTTACAGCACTTTCTGTTTTATCCATGACTTCACAAATATCTTTGATAGAAAGATCGTCCTGATATTTCATCATCAGAATGCTTTTATCTTCGGCATTCATGAGAGACATCACTTCTTTCAATCGGAAAACATTAACTTCCATAATCTCTGAGTCCATCAAACTATCATCTGTCAAATCTACTTTAGTATAATCTTCCAGCGGTACGGTCACGTCTTTTTTATCTTTTCGGATCAGATCGATACAAAAATTGTACGTGATGGAGTAAAGCCAGGTAGAAAATTTAGATTTACCACTGAATTTGGAAAGACTCAACAATACCTTAACAAAAATCTCCTGTGTGGCATCTTCTGCCAGCTCACCATCCCTAAGCATGGAAATGCATTTAGAATAAACTTTGTTAGTGTATCTGTCATACAGTAAATTGAAAAAATTGACATTTTGGGTAAGTAAATATTGCTCAAGAGCTTCTTCGTCACTCATCGTTTTTAAGGATGAGTGGGTAATAATGGGGTTTAAAAGGTTAACTATCAAGATAAAACCATATTTAGTTTTAAAAGATAAATATACGTTGTGACGTTATTTAAATAAAAAGTTGCGCAAAAATATACTAAAATTCCAATAACTTTTTAAAAATCAAGTATAATTGATATAAAAAGACCAAATAGTAATAAACTTGACGTTAAGATTGTGTTAAAAACAAGTAAGCTTATAATCCAAATTTTAATAGTAACGTTATACACTAAATTTTTAGAACCGATGAAGCTTTATATCCAATTATTATTTTCAGGTATCACCGGAGGCTTGATAGTATTGGGCGGCTATAATATGGTTTCCAGCCGCACCACAACAGAAAATCAGATCGGTACCGGTAAAGTTCAGGCAGTAAATTTTAATATGTCTCCCAATCAGTCACCCGTTGCTAATATGCCTGGTGACTTTGTGGAGAGTGCTAAAAGATCCACGCCTTCAGTAGTGCACATATATGCAGAAGAAAGTGATGCCCTTGCACAAAAAAATCGTAAACCTACACGCAGAAACGATCCTTTTTCTGAATTTTTTGGGATAGATGATTTTTTTGGAGGAGGTAATTTTTATGCACCAAAAAACGGTAGTGGTTCAGGAGTCATATATTCTTCAGATGGATACATTATTACCAATAATCATGTCGTAGGATTTGCGGACAAAATTACGGTCACTGATTCTGAAGGAAATAAGTTTAATGCGACTAAAGTGGGCACTGATGCAACGACTGATCTTGCATTGCTGAAAGTGGATGGGGGCAAAACATTTATTCCTGTAAAGGTAGGTGATTCCGAAAAAGTAAATGTTGGGGAATGGGTGCTGGCAGTCGGAAATCCTTTTGGTTATCTAACCTCTACAGTTACAGCAGGCATCGTGAGTGCCAAAGGCAGGTCTCTGGACATCATTCAGAATGAAAAAGCAATAGAGGATTTTATACAGACTGACGCCGCTATTAATCCAGGCAATAGTGGTGGTGCACTTGTGAATCTGCAGGGTGAATTGATTGGCATTAACACTGCCATAGCTACGCCCAATGGAACCTTTGCAGGATATTCTTTTGCGATACCATCCAATATTGTAAAAAAAGTAGTCAAAGATATTCTCGAGAATGGTGGTGATATAGAGCGTACTAATCTGGGAGTCGGTGGTTATGATGTCAATGATGAACTTGTAAAGGAGTTTAATCTTGACCTAAAAAATAAAAGTGGTTTTTATGTGGAAGAAGTGGAAAAAAGAAGTGCCGCACAGATGGGTGGTCTTCTTCCTGGAGATGTTATAATCGGGATTAATAGTATACCTATCAGGAATTATGATGACATAGAAAAAAACATGAAATACAATAAAGTTGGTGATAAAGTAAATATAAGAATCAATAGAAATGGTAAAGAAATTACTATTCCTATACAACTCCGTAAAAAATTTTAATGTTAAGGGATTAAGTTAGTTTTGTTGGTTTAAGATAAGTTGGTTTTTCGTTTTGTTTTGATTCGTCTGCTCCCCCAAAAGAGCAGACGTTTTTATTTTATAGTGGACCTCACTGAATCAAGTTTAAATCTTAAGAAACTGCTAAAGTTCAGTTAAAAAATAGATTATCTTTGTGACAACGGGTGCTCATAGACGTCCTTAGAGAATACGATTTTAATTCAGAGTATGGTTTGCAAAATTCAATTTTATGCATTATAAACATTTACAAAACACATTATTTACAGTTATTGCTTTGCTATTGTGTGCAATGACGGCGTTTTCACAGGATCTTCATTACAGCCAGTTTTATAACTCCCCACAGAATCTGAATCCTGCACAAACCGGGGTATTTAACGGAGATCATAGATTTGTACTCAGCCACAGAGACCAGTGGAGATATGTACCGGTTCCCTGGACTACTTTCAGTGGCGCTTATGATCGGAATATCACTCCCTACAGAAGTGAAAAACAATTTTATGGGATTGGTTTTAATATCAATTATGACAGACAGGGCGATTCCCGGCTCAATCTGCTGAATCTTGGGCTTAATGGCGCCATTCACAGAATGATCAATAGTCGTAACATACTGAGTCTAGGAGCTAATCTGGGCTTTGCCACCAGAGGTTTTGACACAAAGTCTCTCAGATGGGATAAACAGTGGAATGGGGATGTGTTTGATACCAGTCTCCCAAGCCAGGAGGCATTCCAGTCTACAGAAAGGATTAATTACCTTGAAACAGGTCTTGGACTTAACTACAGATATCAGAAATCTGCCAGGACAACACTGGATCTGGGTGTAGCTGCTTTACATCTTATAGAACCAACCGCATCATTTTATGGTGATAAAGATACTAAACTACCACGCAGATACACTCTAAACGGAGTGGGTAATTTTCAGGTTTCGGACCAAGTGGATGTCCAACTCCACGCTTTACACCAAATCCAGAGTAAATACAAGGAAACGGTATTCGGAGGACTGGCAAAGTTGTATCTGAATCAAAACAGAGGAAAAGAATTACAATTGCACCTGGGACTGGGCTATCGGACATCCAAATCATTTATCCCAACCATAGCAATGCAATACAATGACTGGTATCTGGGATTTAATGTGGATGTGGACCGAACGCCTTTTAACAAAGCACTTAATACAAGTCGCGGGGCATATGAACTCCACCTGAGGTACATTATCAAAAATGTAAAACCATTCAGATACAAAAACTGTCCAATCCTATAAAAAACGGATTTGGGTACTCTATCCACTCATTAATTAAAATAAATTATAATGAAAATAAAATTTTTGTTCATATTATTGCTACTGGCAGGATATACGGTCAGTAACGGACAATCAAAAAAGGCATTTCTGCAAGAAGCAGCAAAAGCGTATGCTGAAAATAATTATCACGGCGCACTGGTATATTTTGAAGAGGCGTTAAAATTTGATAAAAATGATGCATCAGTAGTTTACAAAGCAGCTGAAGCCGCCAGAAATTACAATGCATATGGTTTTGCAGCATCCAGATACCACTATCTGGTTGACACGCTCAAAAGTAACAATTATCCTGATGCATTTTACAGACTTGGAGAGATGTATCAAAAACTTGGAAGCTATGACAAAGCTCTTTCTTACTATAATCAATACCTCTCCGAATATTCCAATGCAGAGCCTTTGTTTACAAAAAATGCCAGAAAAAATATTGCTGCATCGACCAAGGCAAAAACCCTCATCCAAAATGTAGATCAGGGGGTGACTATCACAAGGCTGGATGATCAGATCAACTCACCGGATGCAGATTTTGCTGCTTCTGATATGAAAGGTAAAATGTATTTCAGTACCTTAAAGTATGACGCTAAATCTACCGCCCTCAGATATAAGCAGATTGCAAAAACACTATTAAAAAATTCAGCAGATGCTAATCCTGAAATTATTTCAGGTTATATGAATGACAGAGACAAGTCCGTGGCCAACTTTGCTTTCAATCCTGCAGGGACAAAAGTATATTACAGTGTTTGTGAATACGTAAATGGCTGGAGTCAGTCATGTCAGATTTATTCAAGTGATGTCGATGCAAAAGGAGGGTTTTCTAATGAAGTATTGCTTCCTGAATCTATCAATGCTGCCGGTTCGTCTAATACCCAACCTGCAGTAGGTAAAGATTTTACAGGAAATAGTGATGTACTTTATTTTGTTTCTGACCGTCAGGGAGGCAAAGGCGGAAAAGATATCTGGTCTGTCAATCTGAATGGTGGTGGTACCTTTGGTCAACTGGTCAATGTCATGAATGTCAATACTGAAGCTGATGACATTACACCATTTTATCATGATGGCAACCGCACTTTATACTGGAGTACTGAAGGAAGAGAGGGATTCGGGGGTTTTGATATATTTAGTCTGAAGTCAGGAGATTTGACTCCTACTTTATTGGCAGCGCCTTATAATACGAGCATGAATGATATGTTTTACTATATGAACGAAGAAGGCACCAAAGGATATCTGACATCCAACAGGTCAGGGTCAGCGTATCAGTTTGACAGTTATGAAGCCTGCTGTATGGATATCTATGGATTGGATATAAAATCAGATATAAAACTAGACGTCCTCACATTTTTGCAGACAGATGGATCACCTCTCAATGCTACCAGAATTTGTCTGACCGATGCTGATACAGGAAAAGAACTGGAGTGTATAGATAATCCAAGTGATATGAATAAACATTCTTTCAGCTTAAAGCCCAATAGGAATTATAAGCTTGTGGCTACCAAGAATGGATTTACATCTGCTACTGAAACATTCAGAACATCACCATCTGACAAGCTGATAACCAAAAGTCTTTATCTGGCACCGGCAGATTTACGACTGGAGGTATTTACTTTTGAAAACCCAACCAAGGCATTATTACCTGGTACAACAGTCACCCTGACGGACCTTACAGATGGAACTGTCAAAAAAGTGGTCATTACAAATGCCTTAGGAAATGACTTTTCATTCGCTGTGAAGCCTGATAGAAATTATAAACTTGAGGCCACTAAAGATGGCTATACCACTGCAATAGAATCTGTCAGTACGGCAGGAGCCAAAGGTACTATCAAGAAAGATCTCTATCTTCAGAAAGCAGTTTTGCAAGATTATTTACCTATCTCATTGTATTTTGACAATGACTACCCCAATCCTCGAAGCACCTCTCCCAATACAGTTTCGCAATTTGTCAAACTTGCTGATGACTATATACTCAGGAAACCCGATTACATCAAAAACTATACTGCACCAATGGCAGGAGTAGAAAAGGAAAATGCCATCAATGAGATAGAATCTTTCTTTGCCAATGATGTGAAAAACGGAAGAGATAAGTTTGTGGAGTTTTTAAGCCAGCTCGAGCAGAGACTTGCTATGGGTGAAAAAATAGAGCTGGAAGTCCGAGGATTTGCTTCTCCAAGATCCAAATCAGATTATAATAAGATACTCAGTGAAAGAAGAATAAATTCCATCAAAAATGAAATGAAAACCATAAACGGAGGGATCATTAAGAAGTATATAGACAATGGAGCACTGAAACTTAAAGACGTCTCATATGGAGATACAACCGCAAAACCGAATGTAGTAGGAGATATTAAAGATGAGCGAAACTCGATATACAACATCAATGCCGCTCGGGAGCGTAGAGTAGAAATACTGAAAGTCAACTATAAATAATTGATTCAATTAAAAAGAAGTAAAAATTAAAAGATGATAACTTATATAATAAAGAAGAATATCAAGGGCTTGATGCTACTGTTTCTTACGCTGGTAGCTGTATTTCCAGGCTCCATACAAGCCACACATATAGTGGGTGGTGATATGACTTACAGACACCTTGGCAATAACAACTTTGAAATAACCTTAACGCTAAGAAGAGACTGTCAACTTGGTCAGATAGGTTACGACGATCCGGCTTCTATCGGGATTTTTGCTGCAAGTAGCAATACACTCCTTAGAGAAGTAAGAATACCGTTTATGGCCAGTGATACCGTGGGCAATACCATTGTATCGGCGTGTGGATTTATAGGTTCTGAAGTGTGTGTACAAAGGACAACGTACAGAGATACAGTAGAGTTGCCTTTTTTAGCAGGGGGCTATATAGTATCATATCAAAGGTGTTGCCGAAATGGTTCACTCAATAATATAATTATACCTCTGGAAACTGGAACGACAGAGTGGATCGAAATCACAGAAAAAGTACTGCTCGAAGGCAATAATTCTCCAGCATTTACACGATGGCCTGACATTTATATATGTGCTAATCAGCCATTGAATTTTGATCATTCGGCTTTTGATGCAGATGGTGATTCCCTGGTTTATAAACTGTGTACACCTTTTGAAGGAGCTACTATCCAATTTCCCAGACCTCAGCCACCTGCAGTGCCACCATATAATTCTGTGCTATGGCAAAGTCCTTATGGCTTGAATGATATGCTAGGAGGTACCCCATTGTCAATAGATCCTAATACAGGAGTCATCACCGCAAACCCTAACCTTGTAGGACAGTTTTTGGTAGGTGTGTGTGTGGAAGAATATAGAAATGGTGTGTTGTTATCGACAGTTAGACGAGATTTTCAGTACAATGTCAGAGTATGTAGTACGCCTGTGTCAACGGATTTTGAAGTAGCCGTAAACAAATGCGATAGCTTGAGTTTTGTATTTACAAACAAATCTGTAGATGCCGAAACTTTTGAATGGAACTTTAACTATCCATCTACGGATCCTAAATTTATATCTACATCTAGAGATGCAGTATTTACTTATGACACACCGGGAGTGTATAATATTAGGCTCAAAGGCAGTTCTTCCAACGGGGCTTGTGATAGTATAGTCTACAAACAAGTTGTTGCTTCTACCGGGTCTGACGTGCCTGACCTGAATATAGTATCTGACAATATCACACTTTGTGCAGGAGAGACTGTAGCTCTGCTTAATAATCCTAATGCAGGCAATACTTATTCCTGGTCACCACAACAAGGATTGGATCTTACGGACCCTGCCAATCCAAAGTTTTCGGGTGTAGAGTCAGGAGTTTATTCTGTCACGGTTACTAATCCCAATAATTGTACAAATAGTGGCATAATCACAATCACGGTGAATCCTGCCACAAGCCCGCTCATCATCTCAGGCAACAGGAATATTTGTGACAACAATGTTGAGCTTACTGTGTCGGGAGCCGCAGGCATTTTCCAATGGAGTGCAGATAGAGAATACAATGTCATTATTTCTACATCTCCATCACTGATCACTGAACAAACCGAAATTCAAAAGACATACTATGTGAAGTCACAAGGGGCTATCTGTGGTAACCTTACAGACTCTGTCACAGTCCTACGCCAACCGGTCATGGTAACTTACCAGAATACAGCTTCTATTTGCAGAGGAGGTGAAAATACCATTACTATTGTCAATGCAAACCCGGAGCATAATCTTATGTACAGCTGGAATGACCCACACATTGTTTCGTCCAATAATAATGTGATTACTATTAGTACTTTGGTAGGAGACGACAATTCATTTATTGTCAAAGGCATCGCCATTAATCAGTTTGGATGTTCAGAGGAAATTAGTATTAATGTTAACATTATAGAAAATGAGTCGGTGTCTTTCGATGCTCAATTGAAATCATGCGATGACTATACTATGTGTTTTACTATCAGTGGTAGTTTTGATGGAAATGTAGTATGGAATTTTGGATCAGGTTTGTCTGTGGATAGTTCCAATGATAAAAACCCATGTTTCAAGTATAAAAACCCTGGCACATACTCCGTAACACTTACAAGTTTGAGTACAGGTTGTCCGTTCAGCACATTAACAAAAGTAATCACTGTGCCACCTCTTGGAGATAAAACGGTATCTGTTTCCAGTATATTGAATGACTGTAACACCAATAAAGTTTGCTTTGCAATTACAGGAAATTATCTTGGAAATCTGATTTGGAATTTCGGAGATCCTGCCAGTGCGTCCAATACTTCTTCATCAGCATCGCCATGCCACAACTTTTCCGGCCCTGGCACATATACAGTTACATTGACCAATGACAACCCGTTGTGCCCATTCGAGAAAGTCATCAAAACAGTAGTCATTGACCCTGAATTTGTGATTAATCCTATTGCTGACGAAGTAATATGTGAAGGTGAGACTATTAAGCTAAATGTAACATCCAATGATCCTGCTGCTACTTATAAATGGTATAATTCTGCTGGAACTCAAATAGGTCAAGGTTCTATGTTGACCATCAATCCTATGGAGGATATCACGGTAAAAGTAAAGGCAGTAAATAGTAAAGGGTGTACTGACTCTACAACAGTAACAGTCAGGATTTTTAAATTTAACTATACAGTGAGCCTGCCTACCGTCATATGTCCAAACGAAGAATTTCAGGTTAAATTAAATATCAGCAGTCCTGAAAACTATACATATGTGTGGTCGCCTGCAGAGTGTGTAGTCATGGGAGCCGGAACAAACCAGCCTATACTTTTGGCTGTTCCGGGCAAGAATGTCAGCGTTATCATCACCAACAAAGAGACAGGTTGTAATGAGACTAAAAATATCGTTCCAGATATCAAGGCTCCTTTGGTATATAATTTTTCAGGTGAGCTTTGCAATAATCAGCCATCAACTTTGCAAATTAACGTAACTAACCCCAATGACTACACATATGAGTGGTCACCGACATCAGTGATTATCTCTGGAGCTCAGACTCCAAATCCTGTAGTAAAAGTAGAACCTGGTCAGATCATGAAAGTGATAGTAACCAATAAGATCACCGGATGTACTAACGAACTTACGTATTCCCCTGTGGTGTTACCATTGGTCAATGTGTCCTTTACAGAGACAAATGTAGAAATTAATCAGGGCAAGGATACAGACCTCACTATTAAAAACCCTGTGACAGGAAGTGTTTATGTTTGGAGCACCGGTGAGTCTGGAACATCCATTAAAGTAGATCCTATTGAGACTACTACTTACACAGTTACTGTCACAGATAAAAACGGTTGTACTGGCACCGGTAAAATTACCGTGACCGTAAGAGTGGTGGGATGTACAGACAGAGAAGAATATTTGCCCAATGCTTTTACGCCTAATGGTGATAACAGCAATGACGTCCTTATGATAAAGTCAAATGTCATTACAGAAATGACACTTGTGATTTATAACAGGTGGGGACAGGAGATGTTCAGTACAAATGATATCAACGAAGGATGGGATGGTACTTATCAGGGTAAACTCATGTCTCCTGATGCTTATGCTTACTATCTGAGAGCTACCTGTATCAATGGAGATAAGTTCATTAAAAAAGGAAATGTGAGCTTGCTGAAGTAATAGCCTGAAATAAGGCAAAAATAAAAAGGAGACTTTCATATCGATGAGAGTCTCCTTTTTTTATTGATTTCTTGCTATGATTTCCAGATAATAATTTTCATAATGTGGGAGTATCTCCTTGATGTCAAATCTCTTGGCTTGAATAAAAGCGTTTTTTCTGAATACTGTCAGGCTTTCTTCGTCTTCGAGCAATTCGATGCATCTTGCAGCCATACCATCCACATCACCTACTTCACACATATAACCTGTGACGCCGTCAATATTGACCTCCGGCAACCCCCCGGCATTGGACGAAATCACTGGTACTTCACAAGCCATCGCCTCCAGAGCTGCAAGACCGAAACTTTCGGTTTCAGATGGTAAAATGAAAAGGTCTGCTACGGCCAGCAATTCTTCTACTGCTTCCTGTTTACCTAAAAAACGTATGCCGTCGCAAAGATGCAGACTTCTGCACAGGTCTTCCATGGTCTTTCGTTCCGGGCCGTCTCCGATCAGGAGTAGTTTCGTATTAACCCTTTTGCTGACGATGCCAAAAATCTGTATGACATCTTCTACTCGTTTTACCTTTCTGAAGTTCGAAATATGAACAAGTATTTTTTCGCCATCAGGTGCAATAGCTTTTCTGAAATGATCTTTATTGGTTTTACGAAACCGACTGAAGTCAATGAAGTTATGTATTACTTTAATTTCTTTATTGATGTGAAAGGTTTCGAGCGTTTCGGTTTTGAGCTGTTCTGATACGGCTGTGACTCCATCTGACTGATTGATACTGAATTCTACCACCGGAGCAAAACTGCTATCAGCTCCTACCAAGGTGATATCTGTACCATGCAAAGTAGTAATGATAGGAATGTGAATGCCCTGGGATTTTAAAATCTGTTTGGCCATATATGCCACTGCTGCGTGAGGTATAGCATAGTGAACATGTAGAATATCAAGATTTTCAAACCTCACCACATCCACCAGTTTGCTTGCCAACGAAGTCTCATATGGTGTATATTCAAAAGTGGGTATTCCATTGAGGTGACTTCATGGAAATATACATTTGTGTGAAATGCAGTCAGTCTGACGGGTCTCTTATAGGTGATAAAGTGCACGTCGTGTCCTTTGTCAGCTAACCCTAATCCCAACTCAGTGGCCACAACACCACTGCCTCCGAAAGTGGGGTAACAAACAATGCCTATTTTCATTAAATTTGTTTTGATATCTATGATAACAACAAATATGTAAAATCGTTTGTGAAATCACTCACTTACATTACCTTTATGATATGGACTGGAACAGCAGCATCAAAGGATTTAAAGCATATTTATTACTTGAAAAATCACTTTCATCACACTCAATAGAGGCTTATGTCAGAGATGTAGGGAAACTGCTAGAGTTTGTACTTATTCAAAAAATAGACCTTACTCCTGACCATCTAACTGGTGAACACCTTACATCTTTTATCTATTATATCAATGATCTCGGGCTTGAACCTAAAAGTCAGGCAAGAATTATTTCAGGTATCAGAGCTTTTTATAAATTTTTGGTTATGGAAGATATTATAGACAAAGATCCATCAGAGTTGCTCGAAAGTCCTAAACTCCAGCGAACATTACCTGATGTGTTAAGTTATGATGAAATAGATAAAATACTTTCTTCGATAGATATGTCTGAACCGCACAGCCAGAGAAACAGAGCTATGCTGGAAACCTTATATGCTTGTGGATTGAGGGTGACAGAACTCGTGACATTAAAATGCAGCAACTATTTTCCTGAGCAGGGTTTTATCAAGGTTTTAGGTAAAAATAATAAGGAACGACTCGTACCTATAGGAGATTCAGCCATAAAACATATCAATCTTTACTTAGCTACCGAACGGCTCAACCTCACTGTCATCGCTAAGGGAGAAGAAGATACACTTTTTCTCAACCGACGAGGAAAAGGATTGACCCGGGTCATGATTTTTACATTAATAAAAAACTTCACTGCACTTGCGGGAATTAACAAAACAGTGAGTCCACATACTTTTAGACATTCATTTGCAACCCATCTCGTAGAAGGTGGTGCTGACCTGCGTGCAGTACAGGAGATGCTGGGCCATGAATCCATCCTGACAACAGAAATATATACCCATGTAGACAGAAATTATCTTAGGGAAACGATGATGAAATTTCACCCAATGAGTAAGGGAAAGTTATGATCTAAAAATCGTAAACTGGAAGTTTGAGCCTATATGAAATCGTGGCTTTGATAACTACCGTGGAATATAAGCCTGTCAGTCAACAGGGGCTTTTTGCTGAATTGAGCACCGGTTATATTATGTCCAATAAGTGGCTCGTTTAGCGGATGGTACTCATGGAGAGTATATAGACGAAATTTTTAATAAAGTATATTGGTTTTGTGGCAGGAATACGGCTGTACATTATAGAAAACTTATCATTAAATACTCAGTTCTCTAGTAGTATTATACCTTTGAACAAAATAGAATTTACTAATTCGCAAGGGCAAAATATAGGAACTGGAAATTCTAGTTTAAGAACCTTTCAATTAGGTATTAGCTATTAATATCTTATAAATCAGTTTTCTTTCTTTAAAATTATATTATCTATCAATCTCACGCCGTCTGCCCATACCGCCACGCAAGCGACTGCATAATTTGTAGCAGCGATGTCTGTGACCGGAGTTAATGTATTGCCGTCCACGATGGTTAGATATTCCGGTTCGAAAGGAGACAAAGCCGCCAGTCTTTTCATACCGTATTGCTCGAGTTCAACTATAGAAGATATATTACAATTATTTTTGACGGTAAGCAAAGTTCTATAGATGATGCCGGCTTTTTTGCGTGTCAATGCGGACAATCTTTCGTTGCGGGAGCTCATAGCCAAACCATTGGTTTCCCGAATAATGGGACATACTACCAGTATGGTGTCCATTTTAAGTTTGTCTATCATATACTGAATAATGGTAAATTGCTGAAAATCCTTCTGACCCATGTAGAGCCTGTCAGGAGTGACTATGTCCAGCAATCTCTTGACCACCTGAGCCACACCCTTAAAGTGGCCAGGTCTGAAAGCACCCTCCATATATGTATCCAACCCACCCAGATCAATATCAGCGCCAATAAGATCTCCATGTGGGTAAACTTCAGATACACTGGGCGAAAAGACTATATCAGCACTAGTGGGTTTCAGCAAAACCAGATCATTTTCCAATGTACGAGGATACTTGTCGAGATCTTTTTTATCATTAAACTGAGTGGGGTTTACAAAGATAGAAACTATGACCAGATCATTTTCTTTTTTAGCTTTTTTGACCAATGTAAGATGTCCTTTATGTAAGGCACCCATAGTAGGGACAAACCCAACAGAAAGACCTGTTTTTTTGGTTGCGTTTACCAATGAGTTGAGTTCAGATGCCTGCTCAATAATACGTATCATTTATATCTTTTTTGAGTGGTTAAACCATTTTTTAATGATTAGTTCTGCTGGCTTGTCCTGAGGTGAGTAATCTTTTTCAGGGTATCCTTCATGACCCATGCCGTCAGGAAACCATTTCCATAAAAATCCGCCCGCCCAAAACTCTTCCTGTATCAGTGACGCCCAAAGTGCGTCATAGGCATTGCTCTGAGCCAGATGATTAATTCTTAAGCGATCTTTAGTTTTTTCTATTTCCCAGGCTTTTCCGGCACAACCATCCACTGACATATACCCATATTCTGTAAAAATGATTTTCTTTTGTTGGGATTTAGAAAATGATTTCAATTTTCGAATGACTGGTTTCCATTGTTTGAGCAGAAGGCCCACAGTGGGGTTTGTGGCATCGGACAAAGGAAAATAACTACTGATACCCACATAATCCAGATGTTTCCAGACGCCTACTTTTTCATAACTATCCCAATTGGCAGAGTAAGTCAGCTTACCTTTGTACATGAGCCTAATATCCCTGATAAGGTCTTTCCAGAAAACTTCTCTTTTGACCATAGCTATATTTAACTCGGTACCAATGCAAAACATTTCTACCTGATGTTTGATGGCGATATTTAGATAATCCATGATAAATTTGCGATAGCTGGACTCCCAATTTTTCCATTGAGCCTCAGAATTAAAATCCATATCGCCTATCCACCCACCTCCCATAAATACCTGCGGCTTGAGCATCACCTTGAGTCCCAGTTTTTTTGCTTCAATAATACAGGTCTCTGTACCTGATAATTTTTCTCCCCACCATTGCCACTCCAGATTATACTTAACATCAGGCTCCCCTTTTCTGGTAAAGCCATATGGTACAAACGAAACCCATTCAGTATGGATATTTAATAGTTGCCTAAATGCTCCGCCTCCAATGACTTTAGGAGGGGCCACAACCGTAATACCCTTAATAGGATATGAAATGGGAGCTAAGCTTTTATTTTCATCATGTATAGGTGTATCCACAAACTCAGATGGAGACTGCCCAAACAATAAGGCTGACAATAAAATTATACTTCTGATTTTTAAAAATACCATATTTACAAGGTGACAGACTATTTTTCTTTTTTGTTTTACCTTTTGTTTTGGGATATACAAGTTTCATTTCTGTAATCAGATGTGATGCACCGGCATACTTGTCTACTACCCATAAAATGTATCTGGCATCTACCATGATATTACGACAAATACTTTCATCATAATTGATATCACTCATGGTTCCTTCCCATACCCTGTCAAAGTTTAAGCCTATAAGGTTGCCATAAGCGTCTATAGCCGGACTACCCGAGTTGCCACCGGTAGTATGATTTGATCCTATAAAACATACAGGCAAATTACCTGTTTTGTCTGCATAAGGTCCGTAATTTCTGGATTTGTAAAGCTCCAACATTCGGGTTTGCAGATCAAATTCGTAGTCTTCGGGTATATACTTGGCTATAATACCGTCGAGATAAGTGATGGGTTCATAAGATACAGCATCCCTGGGTTTATAGCCATTCACTTTACCATAAGTGACACGCAAAGTACTGTTAGCATCCGGATAAAATCTTTTTTCTTTAAAGACTTCCATTTGTGCCTTGGTGTATTTTTCGAGTTTTAAGTCGATTTCTTTTCTGATATTACTATAAGGGGTCGCGATTTCTTTACTGTAGAAATCAGACCAGGCAGATGATAGTGCATATATCGGATCGCTTTTTATAGCTGCTACAGCTTTGGATGGTTCGAGGTTTAAGATTTCTGAGGCACCGGTTTCTGAAGAAAAACTACTTAACGTATACTGCTCTTTTACCATTGTGGCATAGGACTCGCCGTCAGATATACCCAGATTTTGGCGGCGAAGGTATTCTGGAACAAACTTCTCATCCAGTTTATCCACATACAAATCAAGTAAAGCACCCAGTTTTTCATGATCTATCTTTGCGTCAAAGTCTTTGTAAAAATCTGCGCTAAAATCCTTGACACGGCCCAATATTTCAAAATAACCTTTATCACCGTTTTTTTCATAAGCAGTGACGAGCCTTTTTAATGTGCCCATATATGCCGTTAATTCCACATTTCTTAACGTTATTTCGCCGTAATAATCTCTGGCAAGTGCGTATTGATCTATGTCCGTGTACAGTTTGTCCAGATCAGTAAGCAGTGTTTTGTAAGGACTATTCTGTGGGAGTCGTTTTTGAAACTGTGCTTCATAATCCAGCTTTTTATTGACAGCATAGGTTTGCTGGAGACCCTGGGATTCACCGATCCATTTTTTCCAATAATTGGCGATAGTGGCATATTTGGAGGCATATTTTATTTTGGTGGCAACGTCCTCACGCATATATTTATCCATTATTTTCAGAGAAATCTCCCGAATTTTGATTTTCGCCGGATTGAGTGTATTGACCACTTGTTTTACGGCAGATGCCGGCAGATATTGGTTGGTACGACCGGGAAAACCAAAAACCATTGTAAAATCTCCTTCGGATACTCCATCCATGGACACAGGCAAAAAGTGTTTGGGTGTGTAAGGTATATTGTCCGGTGAGTAATCAGCAGGTTTATTGTCTTTGCCTGCATAAATTCTGAAAAGGCTAAAATCACCTGTATGTCTTGGCCATACCCAGTTATCAGTGTCAGATCCGAACTTACCTATCGACTCAGGTGGCGTACCTACTAATCTGACATCCTTGTAAATAGTCGTAACAAAAGCAAAATACTGATTTCCATCAAAAAAAGGACGAATGATCACTTCCTGATAAGACTCCAGCTTATACGACTTTTTTACTTCAGACAGATTTTTGTCTACGATGGATTGGCGTTTTTCGGCAGTCATATCATCTGTTATACCGGCGGTAATAAGAGCTGTCACATCATCTATGTAATCAATAAATGTCGCAGTGAGTCCTGCATTTGGGAGTTCATCTTTATGGCTTTTTGCCCAAAAACCATTTTTTATCAAGTTGTTTTCGACCGACGTGTGAGACTGAATAGCATCATATCCACAATGATGGTTTGTTAATAATAGACCTTTAGCGGATATCAATTCAGAAGTACAAAAACCTCCAAAATGTACAATAGCATCTTTTAGTGAACCTTTGTTGATACTGTAGATATCATCTGCGGTAATTTTCATACCCATACTTTTCATCTCTTTTTCATTCAGGAGCTTGAGTAGTTGTGGCAGCCACATACCTTCACCGGCATAAGAGTTTGCAATTGCAGATAAAATTAAAATAAGTGTGATAATGAATTTAAAAGGATGCTTCATATGGTAATGATAATTGTTTTATGAAGAACAAATATATCATTGTTTAGCTAATTTATTGAATATTTATTACTTAAAGACTAGTGATTATAAAATTCTTGACCATTCCTTGTTTTCTCCAAATTTGCTATTCACAAAACAATTTCATATTTTTATCATATATTTCGAAATCTATTTATACTTTAGTCCTAATTTTTAAAATCAGAGCAAAGCCACAAAATGCAATTTATCAAATTTATTATTCTGCCACTAATGCTGGCAGTTGTTTTTAGCTGTCATAAAAAGGAAAACTTAGCCACAAATAAAATCCGGCCCATCGAACACTGGGTTTTCAGATCGGTACTGGACTGGAATCCACGCATGATAACTATGGCACTTTCTGATGCCCTCTGGGTTTCTTATCATGCAGAGACAGGTGCGTTGTATAAAGCATGGAAAGGAAGCGTTTACTTCGACGGGGCAGTATATACTACTGCTCATGGTCCTCAGCCCATTTCGATAGGTAACAGTTACGTCGAAAATAAATATAAATCACCCTGGTTTTTGTTATCCGGAAAAGATACTGTTGCCACGGTATTTCATTACAAGGGTCATAGGTTTGTCAATGGTAAAGTTCAACTGATGTATCAGCTGACGTCTGATCAACTTCCTAAACCAGTCAGCATTTATGAAGAAGTGGAGGTAACTGAGTCCTCTACAGGTCAACCCATCTTTGAAAGAGAGTTTACTACAGAATATGTGCCGACAGATATGTCGGTAAATCTGAAAACCAATATAAGTTCTGTTGTAGTAGAAAGCAATGTGGATACTGACGGTCAACTGCAGGTGCTCCGAAAAGAGGAAATAAAAATCGATCAGATCAGCGCCTTAAACATGGATGCTGTACTAAAACTGGTCAATAATGGTCAAACCAAATACAATATTACATTTTTAGAAACACCGACAGTAGAAAACAAGAATGTTGCCGGAGGTGAAGAAAAAGATGAAGAATCACCAAGTGCTTTGCCCGAAGGTCTTAAACTCATTGCTAAAAGCGATTGTAAAACTTGCCACAATAAAAAGCTTCAGACAATAGGTCCTTCGTATACAGCAATTGCACAGAAATATAAGAATACCCCGGAAAATATAACGCTTCTCAGTAAGAAAGTAAAAATGGGAGGGTCCGGAATATGGGGAGAACAGGCTATGACACCACATCCTGACCTTGCTGATGAAAACATAAAAGAAATGGTGACTTACATCCTGTCTCTCGATGCAGATACAGAATCTGCATCTGTACCAGAAGGGGGAGGGACATCACTGAAAACCCTTGCCCCTGATGCTGTTGTCAAAGAAGATGATTTGTTACCGGGTGCTATCGTAAAAGTATATGATATCCCGCAAAGCACTGCGGTAATGCCTGCCTTCAAAACAAATCAAAAACCAAGGTTTGCCGGTGTTTTACCCAATTTTGACAACCTATCCGGAGGTGACTTTAAAGAATTGAAAGAGCATTTTGCACTAGTGTCAACAGGATACCTAAAAATAGATACATCCGGAACATACACCTTGCACATATGGAGCGATGATGGTTCCAAACTATTTATTAACGATCAGGAAGTGATTACTAATGATGGTCTTCATGGAGCACAATATGGAGAAGCCAGTATAGCGATGACACAGGGTTATTATCGGTTCAGATTGGAATATTTTCAGGGTTCTGGTGGAAGTTTTCTATCATACAACTGGAAAAAACCAGGCGACCCGGATTTTGTAGTGATTCCTGCTATGAGTATTTTCCATCTGAATGACGACCAGGATATGCTACGCCAATATAAGCTTCAATGGCAAATGTATCCAAAATTCCCGGTGATCAGTATCCCCTACAGGATGTACACCCTTCATTTGATCTTTATCAAGCCAGGCCAAATGGATTTAAGCCCAAAGTGGGTGGTATGGATTTTCTGTCTGACGGTAGAATGGTCGTGAGTACATGGGACGCTGCCGGCTCCATATACATCGTAGATAATGTTCAATCTGGAGATAGTAGCAAAATGAATGTAAAACGAATAGGTTTCGGACTTGCAGAGCCGCTGGGCGTAAAAGTAGTCAATGATACCGTCTACGTTATGCAAAAACACGAAATGACGAGACTGATTGATACCAATGGTGATGATATCATAGATGAGTATCAAACACTGTGTGATGACTGGAAAGTTTCCTCCAACTTTCACGAATTTGGATTTGGATTGGCATATAAAGACGGATATTTTTATGCAACGCTAGCGACAGCTATCAACCCCGGAGGAGCAAGTACCCAACCTCAGATTCCTGACAGAGGCAAGGTCATCAAAGTCAATAAAAATACAGGAGCTATGACCTTTGTAGCCTCCGGATTGCGTACTCCCAATGGTATAGGCATAGGCTACAAAGGTGATATTTTTGTGGCAGACAATCAGGGTGACTGGCTTCCTTCATCCAAAATAGTGCATGTGCGTGATGGTGCATGGTTTGGTTCCAGATCAGTGGACCCTGAAGGAACCAAAGATAAAAAGGAAGACCTCCCTTTAGTTTGGTTGCCTCAGGATGAAATCGGAAACTCTCCCAGCACTCCTCTCGCACTGGATTTAGGTCCTTACAAAGGTCAGATGATACATGGTGAAGTGACACATGGCGGTGTCAAAAGAGTGTTTGTCGAAGAAATAAATGGTCAGTTGCAGGGTTGTGTATTCAGATTCATACAAGGACTGGAAGCAGGTGTCAACAGGATGCAATGGGGACCTAATAGCGATCTGTATATAGGAGGTATCGGGAATCCAGGTAACTGGGGACAAAATGGAAAGCTGCAATATGGGTTGCAGAGATTAGTATTTAATAATAAACCAACTTTTGAAATGCTGGCAGTAAGGGCAAAAACAAACGGCATGGAAATAGAATTTACTGAACCACTCCAAGATGGTGATGGATGGAATGCAGATCAGTATGAGGTAAAACAGTGGTTTTATAAACCTACGATCGAGTATGGTGGACCCAAGTTGGATGAAAAAAAGCTTACTGTAAAATCAGCTACCGTATCTGATGACAGGAAAAAAGTATTTCTGGAGTTTGATGGCAATAAAAACAATCACATGATTTACATCAGACTCAAAAAACATTTCATCAGTGAAGCCGGAAGAGCATTATGGACAACAGAAGCATGGTACACCATGAATCAGATACCCAAAAACACACCAGGCAGTGTAAAAAAACCTCCGTATACGTACGCTTTAAATACGCTCAACGATGCAGAAAAGAAAGCCGGTTGGCAACTGCTTTTTGACGGTAAATCTCTGGCGGGGTGGAGAAATTTTAAGAAAAAAACCATAGGAAAGAGCTGGGTGATCAATGATGATGCCATCCATCTGGACGCCAAACCAAATAAAGATGGTCACTGGCAGGCTGCTGACGGCGGAGATATCATCACTGACAAGCCCTATGAAAACTTTGATTTTACATACGAATGGAAAATAAGCAATTGTGGCAACAGCGGGGTCATGTTTAATGTGGTGGAAGCGGACAAATATGATTATGTGTGGAAAACCGGACCGGAAATGCAGGTGCTGGATAATACCTGTCACCCCGATAGCAAATTTGTGACCCACAGAGCCGGTGACCTGTATGATATGATCGAATGTAAATACCCAACGGTAAAACCTGCCGGGGAATGGAATGAAGCCAGAATTAAAAGCACCAAAGGTAATGTAGAGTTTTGGCTCAATGGTATCAATATAGTAAACTTCACGATGCATGATGACAACTGGAAAAAGATGGTTGCCGGCAGTAAATTTAAGGATATGCCTGATTTTGGAAAGGCAAAAAGCGGCCATTTATCACTACAGGATCATGGAGACAGAGTGTGGTTCAGAAATCTGAAAATTAAGGAATTGAAATAGTAATTATGGGATGAAAGATGCCACCATTTATTTTCGTAGAGCCAGCTTTCTTCAGTATCTTTTGAAGGTGTTGGCAGGTCTATTGAAAGCTGAAGGTGAAACGGCACAATAACATTCAAAAAATATTATTAATTAAATAAAATAAGTATCATTGTTATACATTAGAACTCTAAAGTCATTAATCAATTAAAAACCAACATTTAATTCTTATGGAACAGGTAAACAGAAACAGGCTTTTTATTGCCAGTTGTTTTGCACTAATTACCACAGCATTTGCTTTTGGTATCAGAGCTGGCATCATGAATGATCTTGTCAAAGACATGCAACTTAATGATACGGAACTTGGATGGATCAATTTTATGGGCGCTTTTGGATTTCCGATTGCAACTTTACTGGGAGGATCTATTTACAATGCATTTGGTCCTAAGAAGATTGGATACATTGCCTTTTTTTCTCATCTGGTGGGAATCACTTTTTCTATCTTGTCAGGAAGTTTCCTACCGCTTTTTATAAGCACCTTTTTTATAAGTTTTGGCAACGGTATGGTTGAAGCAGCCTATAATCCTATGATAGCTGATATGTATCCCGAAAATAAGGCTAAAATGCTGAATAAATTTCATGTTTGGTTTCCAGGTGGTATTGCTATCGGATCTGTTTTGACACTATTGATAGCCAACATGAATGGAGGATGGCAGATCAAGCTGGCAGTTATGTTTATACCTCTCATCATTTATGGATATTTATTTTTTGGGCAGACTTTTCCTAAGACCGACAATGAACTAGGTAAGTCCAGCACACTTGATAATCTTAAATCAATTTTCACTTCACCGCTTTACTGGCTCATGCTTGCGTGTATGACGCTGACAGCAACAACAGAGCTGGGCACCACTAGCTGGGTGGAAAGAATATTGGGCAATAGCGGCGCTCAACCTCTTGTCATTTTATTTCTTGTGACAGGGCTTATGGCAGTAGGTAGATATTATGCAGGCCCTATTATCCACAAATTAAATATCACCGGTGTATTGTTGATTTCAGCTATCATAGCTGCAGTTTCCATAGTACTGCTGAGTACAGGCACAGGGGGTATAGTTTATTTGTATGCTATATTGTTTGCCATCGGAGTATGTTATTTCTGGCCAACTATGATATCCTTTGTAGCAGAATATCTTCCTAAAACCGGGGCATTTGGAATGTCACTCATCGGCGGGGTGGGTATGGTAGGATTGGCTATATTTCAACCGATCATCGGCGGTTGGTTGGATGGTGAAAGGAGCAAAGCGCTGTCATCAGGCCTATCAGCAGATGCAGCAGAATTGGCAGCCGGCCAGGCTACTTTAGATAATATAGCCATATTTCCTGCTATACTCGTAGTCGTGTTTGGAGCATTGTTTGTCTTTAGAAACAAACTCCGGCAGGTTGAAAACTAAGATATTTGTAGGAAAAATGCTCAAGATTTTACCCTATGGCCACTGAGAAAAGCCTTGTATCAGTGCAGATGTTGCTTGTATCGGCATATCTTTCATGCTGGTATGGAGGTTTGTTATCTTACTTTTCTGATAATGGTTTAATAAGTTATACCGGCATCGGTGTATTGGGTGCAATTGTTCTAGTTGCAGCAAGCATAGTTATAATTTTTGACATAAATCCCCATAAGTGGCTTAGAATCAGTATTGTATTATTTAACATCATTCCTTTAATACTTTTTATTTTTTCTATATTACCGGACCTAATTGTTTTTCCGACACTGATGTTGTCGTCTGTTGTACAGGGTGTATTATTAGGGTTGCTTTTGCAACGAAGTCTGAGATCTTTTTATTTAAAACATGATCTTACCTTCTTACTGTTGGGATGTATAGCTTCCATGATACCCCAATTTTTATCGGGTGATCATTTTGGTAAAAATAAAACGGATTCTTCTAATGGTTTTGAATTTTGGGGCATTACAACCTTCATGATGTTACTTCTGTTTGTAATATCTGCTTTAGACTTCAAGATTAAAAGCCGCAGTAATCAACAAAACAGTGATATAAATATAAATCCAGGATTTTCAGGGTCTGTAAAATTCTTTATAGCATTAATGGCTGGTATATTGTATCTCATTGAAATCACTTTTTACTTTTGGTCCGTAGCCTTCATACATGATAACCAAAGCCTAATAAGTAAACTCACTTTTCCACTTACCATAATATTAGTTTGTATTTTCCGATTGGTGCCAACCCCAATAGGCAATAGAATAGAGAATATTGGCTGGCTATTTGCCCTTTCGGTCCTTTTATGTGTTAGTCTGGGTATGTTTTATACCTTTAGTTTTACACCTGTTTTTATTTTGGGCTTTGGTTTTAGCTCCGCATTTTTACTGACAATTCATCAACGTGTTTTTGATTTCAGGATGGATACCAGAGGTACTGCTTATCTTCTTACAATGGGAGCATTGGTCATAGTCATAGTAGGATTATTTATTCAAAACCACACAGAGTTTATCAGATCTATCAATATGCCAGAAGATGTCATTGCATTATCAGCCCGTCAGGCAGTAGTCAAACAATTGGCTTCTTTTGCAGGCATAGCTGTGATAGCATCAGGATATTTATTTCTCCGGAGAAGAACAATATTTAGTCAATAATTTCAGCACCATGTTAACTCCAAAGATATTCTTCCAAATTTTACTGCCATTTCTTCTCCTTGTTTCATGTCAAAAAGACAAAAAGATAGAGGTTTATATTGACGAATATCAGAATCTTCAGGATACCATCTCATCAATCATGAAAGGTGACTGGAGTATGGAGTCAGATAGTATACGGACTGTCAAAAAACAAACATATTCTAAACAGATACATGGACTGAGCACACTGGAAAATAGTAAACTCAACACTGAAGAACTCATCAACAAAGAGCTCATGATGCTGGAGATGGAAAACGAACTCAATGATATTCAATTTGAAAGTTATTTTCTCCCGATCAATTCTGAGGGTGGGTTTCTGGCCGGAATTGTTTATGACATTCAGTATACACGAACGGAAACAGCAGAAAACCGAAAAAAATATATAGAAAAATTACAAAGCCTACCTGCTTATTTGGACAATCAAAAAACAGTGTTGAAAAGGGCATAGAAAAAAAGAAAACAGCGTCAAAGATTATTACACAGCGATGTATCAATTTTATAGAACCATATTATAAAATTTCGCCAGACGAAAATATTTTTGTCTACCCGTGCCATGAAAATGACAGCCTTAAAACTATTGTAAAATCTATTGTAACAGAAAAAATTATTCCCGCATATAAGGAATTTCACGCATTTTTGGTAAATGACTATCTTCCGGCGTCTATGCCAACTCCAGGAATCAGCGACCTGGAAGGTGGTAAGTTGTATTATGAAAACAAAACAAAATATTTTACAACCTTACCCATGACTCCTGATGAAGTATTTAAAAAAGGACAATCAGAAGTATCAAGAATAAAAAAAGATATGCTAAGTGTTTTGGTTCAGTCAGGGTTTAAAGGAAGTTTCGAAGAGTTTTTGGTATTCCTTAGAACCGACCCGCAGTTTTATGCAAAAACACCAAGAGAACTGTTATACAGAGCTACCTGGCTGGCAAAAAAGATGGAAGGCAAATTACCAAAATATTTTAATATTCTGCCTCGTATGCCATTTACGGTAGAAGAGGTACCGGCGGCTATTGCTCCCAACTACACTGGGGGCAGGTACTCTGAGGGCTCTTATACTACAGGCAAGCCTGGTGCATATTGGGTCAATACTTTTAAACTGGAGAGCAGACCGCTTTATGTCCTACCGGCACTTACACTTCACGAGGCGGTACCCGGGCATCACCTTCAGATCATGTTGTCAAAAGAGTTGAAAAATGTGCCAAAATTCAGAGAAAACCTTTACATCAGCGCCTTTGGTGAGGGGTGGGGACTGTATTCTGAATATCTGGGAATCGAAGCCGGCATGTATGAAACCCCATACGAAAATTTCGGAAGGCTGACGTATGAAATGTGGCGTGCATGTAGGCTTGTTATAGATGTCGGACTTCATTATAAGGGTTGGTCCAGAGAGCAGGCAGTAGCATTTATGGCTGCCAATACAGCACTTTCCATTCATGAAGTGAATACTGAGATAGACAGATACATAGGCTGGCCAGGCCAGGCTGTTTCATACAAAATCGGTGAAATAAAAATCCGTGAATTGCGCATTGAAGCCGAAAGAGTGCTGGGTGATCATTTTGATATTAAGGCATTTCATGACCTTGTGCTAAGCCATGGGTCTATAAAGCTGAGTACGCTGGAAAAATTAGTAAGATCTTGGATAAACCTAGAAGCCGGACTCAAAAAGGAAAAAAACTGATTTTGTAAAAATTATTGTAAAAAGTTGCTTTGCATTTATATAAAAACCTTACTTTTGCAGTCCTTTTAATAAAATAGGTTAAAACAAATTATTTTTATGCTGATAATCAATATCAAAGACGACGAATCAATCGACAGAGCACTTAAGAGATACAAGAGAAAATTCCAATCTGTTGGATTAGTAAAAGAACTAAGAAACAGAAAACATTTCGTTAAACCATCGGTGGTTAGAAGAAATGAAATTATATCTGCAGCTTACAGACTTGAAAAGTTCGGTAGTCAGGCTGATTAATTAGTCTTTATTAAAATTTATATAAACAGAGGGGTTATCTTGCTAAAGATGAACCCTTTTGTTGTTTTTAGTATTTAAGTTTTCTCAACGCTTCTGTATAGTCAAACTGAAGTTCTTCATGCAGCGAAAGTATCAGTTTTTCTATTTTTTCCAGCTGTTTATAATAAATCCCTGAAATCATTTTATTCGAATATCTGACAATTCCTTTTTCTTTGATGATTTTGCAAAAATGAACAAGAAGTTCTGCTTCTACTTCTTTTGATCCTGTGTATTTTGAAAATTTTGTAATAAATCTCAGTGTTTTTCTGAGGGTTCGCTTCACCATATACGGCAATAATTTCTCAACATCTCCCAACATAGTGCTCACTTCTTCACGTAAATCAGCAATATATGTACTCAGGTCATCCTGGTCAAACAACAAGTATGAAATCAACTCTTTATTCTCAGACTTATATTTGATAAGTTTTAGTATAAGGTCCATGACCCTTTGCGGTGAACTCGTCTCGAGCTCTTTTTTAATCTGATGCAACGTGGCTGCTTTCATGTACTAAGATTTTTTATCATGTAAATGCACAATCCCCATCCCCATCCTGAATGACGGAATTAACAGGTATGTCAACAAGATTTTTAGCTATCAAATAAGTTCGGCATACATTTTTATGAAAACCAGGTAGTGGTCTTTTTTTTGCAATGTCGTGTAAAAACCTTTCATTATAAATAGTGCATGTGTGTATTTTAAATATTTGAACAAGGTATCTTATCACTTCTAAAACGGCATCTGCTTGTACATGATAAAAAATATACGGAAGCTTCAGATGGCCATTTCTGTTAGTAAATATCAAAAATGCAACTATATCACCGAATGATGTCCTGACTTCTATTGCCCTTGCGTCAAATTTTTTTTCAACAGAACTAAAGTGATACCTTTTGTTTTTTTCGGACCCTTCCAGTATCCAGGGATTTTTTAGTATCCAGTTGAGGTCTTCGGTTTTTCTGCAAAATACTTCTTTACGATCTACAAAATGTAACCAGGATGACATTTCTGGACTCACTGTGTCTGTATACAAAATCTGATAATCCCTTAAAACAGGTTTTTGCAACAGACGTAACCCGTCAATAGCTGCATTGACAATGGTATCTACTATTTTCAGACCTGGTCGTATGGTGCTAAAAAAAGATCTTTTGGAAGGCAGCAATGTCTTCAAATCGGCTCTCATATACCACCTTTGTCCATTCAACTTCATAAATTCAGAAAAAAGCCCTGATTTTAAATAAAGAGCACCTGCTGCAGATGTAAATTCAGTCAATATTACTCTATGATTCCAAGCTTCAAAACATGCATTCATAAGTTGCTGCGCAATTTTTTTACCCCGGTGATCAGGGTCCACCCATAGACAACTCATCCACCCAACATGGACAAAAGTGTGGTCCGCCAGTTGGATATCATCGGGCAAGACACCCAAATATCCGACCAGTTTTGTGTCCTCGTACGCCAGGAACAATAAGATGTCATTGTCCTTTGCTCTGGGATTGAGCAGATGAGATTTAGCTCTGTGTTCAGTTATAGCTACTACAGGCGCTTTTTGATACGTATCAGAAGTAATATAGTCCGATAAACGATTTTTGTCAAGTTTTTGTATATCGATCATACTATCTTCTTATGGTGTTTTTATCAAAAAAAGATTTTAAAATATAGTAAAGGTATTGATTTATAATTAGCTTCTTAGCAGATAGCTCACCTTTTTCCATTGGGATACGTTGCAGATGATGCCTGATGGGATCGTTTTTTAAACCAGCTGTGCCAAAACTAAGATCTATCTTGGCAGATGTAAAAAATGTAGATTGAACACCTGTATCAGAGAAGGGAAATGCAAAGAGTTTTTCAGAACTCAGGTGTCTATCTGTGATATACTGGATCGATTCATTAGTTTGTCTTAACTGCTCTACTTGTGATAAATTGTAATATTCAGGATGGTCAATGCTGTGTCCTCCTGCATAAAACCCTTGTTGAACTATACTGGATATCTGATCTAGGGTCATATAAGGTTTCGTTTTTTGCAGATAATCATTAAAACTCACATGCAGTATTTCCGCCAGACTGTCCAGTTCGGCTGTGCCGGCATATCTGATATTTAGAATTGTATTTTTGATATCAGATATTTTGTTTTTTCCGCCAGCCCATCTGACTACAGCATTATTTTTAACCAGGTGGGGAGATTCTGATAGTTTTTCTATCAGAATGCTGGCTTTATATCTATAAAAAAGTCCTTTATTATCGACGAATGCTGAGTTGAAAAAGACGGCCGCCGGGATACCTTTTCTGTATAGCATAGGGCAAATGTGATTGTATACTTCACTCAAGCCATCATCAAAGGTGAGAAAAAAACCGGGCTTTTCAGTTTTTTTGCCATTGTTTATATATGATATGACATCTGCAAGATCCATAGGTCTGTAATGACTTAGCAGGAAGTCAAGATCCTTCTCAAAGTCAAGAATCTTTTTGGATTGATAAAGGTGTTTTATATGCGCGGAGGCAACATCACTGACGGTATGATAAAAAGGAAAAATAGTATTTTGACCTGTCAGACGGATAAGCTTGTTCAGCATGGCTTTACACCTTGTTATACTTTATATGACCATTTGTTTCAGAAGCGGTTTGCATAAAAATTAATTTGATATGCTGGCCGGTATTATTATTTTTTGGTGAATATCAGATTTCCAGTCATCTCCTTGCTGGAAGCAAGTCCCATGATGGATAAAATACTTGGTGCCAGATCGCCCAGTTTTCCAGAATCAACAGAATAGTTGTTCTTATCCACATCATTACCGACCAGGATGACGGGCACGGGATTTGTAGTATGAGCAGTATTCGGGCTGCCATCAGGATTGACCATCACATCAGAGTTGCCATGATCTGCAATGATAACTGCATAATAATCGTATATGGCCAATGTTTGCAACAATCTACCAAGGCACTGATCGACAGTTTCGGTTGCTCTCACAGCAGCATCAAAAACACCCGTATGCCCGACCATATCTGTGTTGGCATAATTGAGACAAATAAAATTTGGTTTATTGTTTTCGATATAGTCCACCAACTTATCTGTGATTTCCAAAGCACTCATCTCGGGTTTAAGATCATAGGTGGCAACCTTGGGAGATGGCACCATGATTCTATCTTCACCCTTAAATTTGTCTTCTATGCCTCCATTAAAAAAGAAAGTCACATGGGGATATTTTTCAGTTTCAGCGATCCTGACTTGTGTAAGTCCAGCTTCACTAATTGTCTGACCTAGTGTGTTGGTGAGATTATCTTTTTCAAAAACAACCTGAATATTTTCGAATGTCTGATCATAATTGGCAAATGTGACATAATGGAGTCTCATTTTATGCATATCATATTCGTGGAAATCTTTTTGTGTAAGTACCTCAGTGAGCTGTCTGGGGCGATCTGTCCTGAAATTGTAAAATATGACCACATCGTCTTCATGAATAAGAAAATAATTTTTACTCAGAAGATCATTGTACATGGGCATCAAAAACTCATCTGTCGTGCCATCATCATAGCTTTTCTGGATGCTTGCCAGCAGGTCAGAAGAACTCTGGCCTTTACCGTTGACCAATAAATCATATGCCAGTTTTACTCTTTCCCATCTTTTGTCACGATCCATGGCATAATATCTTCCTATGACTGTAGCCAGATGAATGTTGCTGCCAGAGATGTTATGATTTACTCTTTCGAGAAATGCTTTGCCGGATTTGGGGTCTGTATCTCTTCCATCCATAAATGCATGTATGTATACCTCCACGTCTCCGTCGTATTGTTTTAGCAGATCACAGAGTCCTATCAAATGGTCAATGTGTGAATGTACGCCACCGTCCGACACCAGTCCAAGCAAATGTATTCGTTTTGTATTATTGGAAGCAAACTGGACGGCATCGATAAAAACCTGATTAGAAAGGAGCTCTTTCTCACGGATAGCTTTGTTTATTCTGGCCAGTTCCTGATATACAATACGGCCAGCACCTATATTGGTGTGTCCAACCTCCGAATTACCCATCTGACCTTCCGGCAAACCAACCTGCTCTCCGAATGTTGTTAGTGTGGCATGAGGATACTTTTCCATCAGGACATCCATCACAGGAGTATGTGCAGCAGCAATGGCGCTTATTTTGGGATCAGGGTTGATACCCCAGCCATCAAGGATGATTAATGCTACGTTCTTCATTTAAGTCTTATTTTTATTTTTGGTCAACATGCTAATACCACTTTAAGCTTTGTTAATTTATAATTGAAATTATTTCAAATTTTATAAAACGCGTGATGAAATTCAATAAAATGAACTAATATATAAGCATTTTAGGTATAAATTTTGACTTAAAGCTCATTTTAACACAAAAAGTGAAACTAATTTTGGACACTTTTACGTTTCCATGTGGTGTGCAAACATAATACAATTATTAGGATTGTGATTTATTTACACAGCATTATTACATAAAACAAACAATATTAAGTGAAGAATTTTTTAATTATTTGTCTTTTAGCATTATCCAGCCAGGTTTTCAGCCAGAATGAAACAGCTTTTTTCAGCGCTTTTAAGGCTGCAGATGCTACTGCCATGGAATCATATCTGGAGGATAATATAGACTTTTGCCTCTTCGAAGATCAGCAGATTATGAACAAGAAGGCCGCCTTGACTAAGTTAAAAGCTTTTTTGGCTACTAACAAGATATTAAGTGTAGAAGTGATACACAAGGGAGCATCCAAGGATCGTACCTCTCAATATAAAGTAGCAAAAATGACTACTTCAAAGGACACTTTCAGGGTCTTTGTCTATGCTTCAGGCGAAATCGGTGCTAAAACTATTAAAGAAATCAGGATAGACAAGTTTTAATACAACGCTACCTGGTATCCACACCTGAATGTTTCACCGGATGCCAGTTGGATTATATCTTCTTTATTTTCAAAGTTACCATCATGCGACACATGATCTGCTATGCCATGCCATGGTTCCAGACATACAAAATGAGCATTGGGTTTGGACCATATACCTAAGTAGGGAAAACCCTTGTACATAAATCTGATACCATGGGGTGAGCGTTGGCTGCTCAATATTATTTCATCGGTATCTATATTTTTAAACACCATTGCATCATTGGCAAATGTATCAGCACTGAGAGACAATAGACCACCCTTCAAGCAAGACTCAGTAACATTGTCTATCAGTCCATCTTTTATTAGATGTCGCTGAAGAGAAGATGGGACATGGTTGAGTGTCAGCTCATAGTCCTCATATGAGAGATTTTCTACGAGAGGCACTCTGAAAGCCGGGTGATAACCAATGCTGAACAACATAGGTTCGGAATTGGAATTATTTACAACTTCTGACTCAACAGACAAAATATTGTTATTTACTGAGTATTTGTTATATAAAACCCACTCAAAAGGGTACTTCATTTTGGTTTCCGAATTACTTTCGCATTTCAGGGTGATTTCTTGGGTAGTCGAAGCCATGATTTCAAAGAGCATATCTCTGACAAAACCGTGCTGGGTCATATGGTAGTTTTGGCCTTGATAGGACATGGTGTCGTTTTTCAACCTGCCTACTATGGGAAATAGTAGAGGAGCCCTTCTATTCCAAAATTGGGGATTTCCATCCCACAAGTATTGCAACCCATTTAATTTATGAAAAATGCTTCGTAGCTCAGCACCCGTTTCACCGACTTCGACCTTGAGGATATCATTTTCGAGGGTAAGCATATCATCAGTTGCTTCTGGTTGTAAAAAAGTAGACCAGTTGCTCCAGAGAGTTTCTTGCATCACTTTCCGGAAAAGTCTTCAATATCTCGATCGCATCATCTGTATAGCCGTTCATCACTTTTTCTGCATACTGAAGGCCATCCATTGATTTTACAAAAGAAATCACCTCTTTGACCCTTTCATCATTTTGGCTTTCATTTTTGATGTAGTTGATGATTTTATTTCGGGTAGATTTGTCTGTATTATTCAGAGAATAAATAAGGGGAAGAGTCATTTTTTTTTCTTTGATGTCTATCCCTCGTGGCTTACCTATATTATCAGCCCCGTAGTCAAAAAGATCATCTTTAATCTGAAATGCCATCCCTACTTTTTCTCCAAATACTCTCATCTTATTTATCAGATTTTCGTCAGTGGTGGTAGAAGAAGCGCCTGCTGAACAAGCAGCTGCAATGAGTGAAGCTGTCTTTTGTCTGATGATTTCAAAATATACTTTTTCGTCTATATCCAGCCTCCTTGCTTTTTCCATTTGTAGCAGTTCACCCTCGGACATTTGCTTGACAGCATTCGATACAGTCTGTAAATGATTATAATTTTTAGTAGCCAGAGCTATCTCAAGACCTTTAGCGAGCAAAAAGTCTCCAACGAGTACAGCAATTTTGTTTTTCCAAAGGGCATTGACTGAAAAAAACCCACGTCTTTCGTACGCATCATCTACTACATCGTCATGAACAAGGGATGCCGTATGCGACAGTTCTAGGAGGGAAGCTGCAATATTGGTAGAATCATTGATTTCACCACAGATTTTTGCACATAGAAATACGAGAATAGGCCTGACCTGCTTCCCCTTTTTCTGAATTATATAATACGTGATTTTGTCCAGCAATGGCACAGAACTTTTCATAGATTCTTTAAACCGTTTTTCGAACTCCTTAAGTTCTTTTTGTACGGGTTCTTTAATTTTATCTAAGTCTGATGCCATATTACCTCAACGGGGAAAGTCAAAAATTGCCACAATATACGTCAATCATTCCTTTATCAGGTCTGAAATGCTGATTTTCTTTATTAGTCCTTGCATGAGCAAACTATAAATGGCGCTGGAAATCAAATTTTATTCTATAACATCTATTCTGAGAAAAATAAAATTGTAAGTTTGCAATAATTTTATACGATTTTATAATTAGGCAAATTTTTTTTAGACTTGCTCGAAATTTTCAGACGTAATCTTTTTATAAACAGTGTACTGCTGTTGCCTTACATTTTTATTGTGAGGCTTAGTACTTTGATACATCCTGTAGCTTTTAATATAGGCAAAGATGCCAACGTACTGCAGAAAATGATATTTGTAAATGTTGCCAATCCACTTATCCAAAATATCATTGCCAATATTCTGATTTTTCTTCAGGCATTGATTATCAATCATATTTTCATTCGTCACAAATTATCCAAGGAAATAACCCTTTTTGCAGGGCTGTTTTACGTCATTTTTGTAAGTCTGATTAAAGATAATAATATGCTATCTAATGTTTTGATAGCCAATACATTTATCATTCTTGCTTTAAATTATCTTTTGCAAACATACAAAATTCCCCAGGCTACCGCCTATATATTTAATTCTGGGTTTTTGATTGGCGTCGCATCCATTTATTATTCACCATATTTTGCATTCTTACTATTTGGTGTGGTCGCTTTATTGCAGTTGCGCTCCTTCAAAATAGTAGAAAAAATTCAATTTTTTACAGGAGCAATTACCCCGTATTTCCTGTTATTTACATATCGGTACTGGTACGACATACCTTTTGTAGAATTAAATTTCATCAAGGATATTTTCTTTAGGTTGCCAGTTTTAAAGACAGACAGCCTTCTTGTATTTTATGTTTCAGTTATTATACTATTTTTGATATTGATATTCAGTCTTATTAATTATGGCAGTTTTACAGCAAAAAAAATAATACAGACGCAAAAGAAAATAGACATCATATACTGGCATTTGCTTTTTTGTCTTATCTCCTACTTTATATTTAGCTCTGAAAATGTGTCACATATGGTAACTCTGGCAATACCATTATCAATACTATTCGGAATATCAGTAAGCGATACAAAGCATAAAGTATTATATGAGCTTTTGCATATCCTTTTGATAAGTTTGATCTTTATCTCTGGGTTTAATCTCATCAATTTTTAAAGGAACAGGCGTTAAACATTTATTAAAGGTGACTAAAGTAACCCTGACATATAATAAATACCCTTATTTTTGTGGTCTAATTTTTGTTATAACTCATAATGATTGATTTAAATATATAAACAATAAATAATATGAAATTTTTTTCAATTATATTAATCTACTTTTCAGGATGGATAAACCCATTACAATCACAGAAAAGCACACCTGTATCCTGGACTTTTGACTTAACAAAAATCTCAGATGCTGAATATGAATTGAAGGCAACTGCTACCATGCAGCCTATGTGGGTGATTTATTCTCAGTTTACTGAGGATGGAGGCCCGATACCCACTTACTTTACAGTGGATGGAACCAATGTAAAATTTATTGAAAAAAGTAAGGTAATCAAAGAGTTCGATGCATTGTTTGATGTAAATGTGATGAAATTTAAAGAAAAAGCTGTTTTCATTGCTCAAATAAGTAAAACCACAAATGATGTAGTGAAAGGCTCGGTAGAATTTATGACCTGTGACGGATCGCGATGCCTACCTCCTACCGAAGTTACATTTGATCTTAAGTTCTGACCAATAAACAACCCAATTTTCCGTATATGAAGCAATTAATGTTCATTTTATTTTCATTTTTGTTGTTAACTGATGTGAGCGGCCAAATCCTCACACCTGTCAAATGGAAATTCGAAATAGAAAAAGTTACAGACACTGAGTTCAAGTTGAAATATATCGCTAATGTCGATAAAGGTTGGACTGTATATTCACAATACACATCAGATGATGGTCCTGTCCCTACCTCTGTCAATTATGACGCTATGGAAGGTATTCAGCTTATAGGCAAAGCTACAGAGTCCGGTAGTAAAAAGGAAGGTATGGACGCTTATTTTGGTGTCAATGTAATCAAATTTCTTGCGGACAAACCATTTATCATAGAACAAAGAATCAAAGTAAAGGATGCCTCCAAGCCTATCATAGGCTATGTCAACTTTATGGCTTGTGATCATGAAAAATGTCTTCCCCCTTCAGATGCTGAATTCAGCTTTAAGATACCACAGGATGGAGTTTCTAACGTAAAAACTGGCACTACCCCGACACCTACGGCAGCAGCAACTGCGCAAACAGAAATGCCAAAAGATGCTGAATCGCTACCAGGTTCTAGTACTGCTCCTGCAGTGTCTGCAGATACTACCAAAGCGGAGTTATCCGCTTCTTCTGGTGATTTTGTAGTAGGTGCCATCATAAACGGGGACAGAATAGATCAGAAAATTCCGTCATTGGTGTCAAGTTATGAAAAACCACTCAGTAATTGTGGTGGATCTGATCCCCAAAAGGAAGGCTTGTTGTGGACTTTCATCTTTGGGTTATTAGGAGGTTTTATTGCCTTGTTGACACCATGTGTATTTCCAATGTTACCTATCACGGTGAGTTTTTTTACCAAAGATACTAAAAGAAAGGGTTGGGTTAATGGTTTGATCTATGGAGTGTCTATCATTGTAATATATGTATTGATAGGATTGCTCATTACTATTTTCGTAGGTCCAGAAGCCCTAAACAGGTTATCGACCAACTGGATAGCCAACACTTTGTTTTTTCTTATATTTATAGCCTTTGCCTTTTCGTTTTTTGGATATTATGAGATCACTCTTCCCAGTAGCTGGAGTACAAAAAGTGACCGTATGGCAGATAAAGGAGGTCTAATTGGTATCTTTTTTATGGCATTTACGCTGGCATTGGTATCATTTTCATGCACCGGCCCAATCATAGGAACTGCTATCGTACAAGCAGCCACCAAGGGTGAATATCTTGGTCCATTTTTAGTCATGCTGGGTTTTTCTACCGGCCTGGCTTTGCCATTCGGACTTTTTGCGGCATTTCCTGCCTGGCTCAATACATTACCTAAATCTGGTAGTTGGATGAACTCTGTTAAAGTCGTACTTGGTTTTCTCGAGTTGGCATTGGCATTTAAGTTTTTGTCCGTTGCAGATATGACCAATGGATGGGGCGTCCTTAAGTACGAATTATTTATGGGTATCTGGATAGCGGTTTTTATTGGGATGGCATTGTACATTTTTGGTTTTATTAAATTTCCACATGATAGCCCTATCAAAAAATTGTCCGCAACACGAATGACAATTGGTGCATTGGTTGTGGCCTTGGTTTTATATCTGATTTCCGGTTTTAGAGTCAATGAAAAAACCGGGGATTATAATGCTCTTTCACTCATGAGCGGATTGGCCCCACCTGCTCATTACAGTTTTTTTATCAAACCACAGGAAGTAGATGCTGCCATCAAAGCCAAATACCCTTCATTTTCCAAATGTGCCAACAATATCAATTGCTTTAAGGATTATTATGAAGGTATGGCATATGCCAAAGAAGTTAACAAGCCTGCTATGATTGACTTTACAGGTCATGGTTGTGTCAATTGCCGCAAAACAGAAGAGCATATTTGGGTAGATGACAGGATACGAAAGATTCTCAATGATTCTCTTGTTTTGATTTCATTGTATGTGGATGATGACAAAAAACTCTCGGAGGTGTATATTTCCCAGCAAAGCAATAAAACAGTAAGCAACGTTGGCAATAAATCGGCGGATTTCCAGATTCTCAATTTTCAACAAAATTCACAGCCATTATATGTAATGACGACCAACAATCAGCAGGTAATCAGTAAGCCCAGACCTTTTGTAGAGGGCGTAGAGGGATACCTGCAGTTTTTGACTTGCAGCCTTACAGAAAATGGGAAATATTCAAGTCTAAAGTAGATATTTTACATACTATAAATTAAAAAAAGGGCAAAGAAGATAATTTTTTGCCCTTATTCTTTTTTTATACTTTACTGAGTGCCATCTTTGCAACCAGCACAGATATTTGTGCCTTTGCAAAATGCGGTTAGTACCAAGCCGCTTAGAAAATAAAAGCGTATGAAATATTTATATTTACTGCTGTCATGTATACTTATGTTTTCATCGTGTGGGGACGATACACTGAGTATAGAAGAACAACTGAAAGTAGACACAGGATTGATAGAAGATTATCTCAAATCCAAGAATCTAACGGCACAGAAAACTAGCGACGGTATTTATTACATCATTCAGACAGAAGGTAGTGTAGAAAAACCAAAGATTACCACAGAGGTGACAGTAACCTACAAAGGTTATTTTCTGGACGGTACCGTTTTCGATTCTGCTACCAAAGCAAAATTCCGTTTATATGACGTCATTCAAGGCTGGCAGATTGGTATTCCTAAGTTTGGTCGAGGGGGTAAAGGTACACTGCTTATTCCTTCCAAATATGGCTATGGCTCTAGAGAGATCAATGGCAGGTCTTTTGCTGTGCTGGCATTTGATATAGAAGTGGTAGATTTTTGACCAATATGAAATCCGCTCGTTATATTGTATTTGGCATGTTATTGCTTCTTTTGGCATGTGCTCCGGATATTGATGTGGAGAGAAACGAAATATTGCAATATCTGAAATCGAAAAATATGAAAGCGATAGATACCTTGGGTGTTTTTGTGGTGATAGACGATGAAGGAAGCGAACTAAAGCCAAAAGAAAAAAGCACTATCACATTATCCTTTGAGGCAAGATATCTCGATGATGAAGTGTTTGACAAGTCTCCTGTAAACCAGGATGTAAAAATAAATATTTCCACAGCGCTAGCAGGGCTTAAAAGCGGGCTTACTTTCTTCGGGAAAAATGGAAAAGGTACTATCATTATACCTTCATCTCTGGGTTATGGCAACACCCCCCCCTTTGGTGTCCGCAAAGATGCCATTCTTGTCTATCAGGTCCATGTGATAGATTTTTGATCCACGTATAAATATAATATCAGGTAAGCATCATACCTATATTTGAGTGGAGGACAAGTATCAGACATCCCAAATAAAATTAGAGACAACCTTATGTTCTGATAACAACCCCCATTTGGCCAATTTATAATGATGTGCGGGCTATATAAGATAATCTTATAGTAGTATCAATTTATTTTGTTTAACTTTATTTGATTATTAGTTAAACAAAACATATCTTTGTAGTATCAAAAACATCACAATCATGTCATCGGTAGAGTTTAATAAAAATTTAGATTTTCTTACAGAATCTTTGAATGCTTTTGCATACAGTCTTACTAAAAACACTGAAGACGCAAAGGATTTGTATCAGGAAACAGCATTCAGAGCCATCAATAATAAAGAAAAATTCCGCCCGGAAACCAACTTCAAGGCATGGACTTTTACTATTATGAAAAATATTTTTATTAATAATTACAGGAAGAAAGTGAAATCAAACACGATGCTTGATTCAACGGATAATTCATTCTTTCTGGACAGTGGTCCTAATAATGTCACTAATGATGGTAACAGAAATATCCTCATGAAAGAATTGCAGCACATGATAGACAATTTGGAAGAGAATATCAGGGTGCCGTTTATCATGCACCATGAAGGATATAAATACCATGAAATAGCAGAATTATTTAATCTTCCTCTCGGAACAGTGAAAAGCAGGATATTTTTTGCCAGAAAAGCGCTCAAGGATATGATCTTTAAGAATTATGGTGACTATAGTATGGTTCACTCTATGATAGCCTGAAAAATTTTGCGGAATTTGCTCCTATTTTTCCGTTATTATTAACATTTTAAAACAATTTTGTTTCTTCCATTTCATTGGTAATTAACCAGTTTTGTCAAATTGTTTATAATTTAGTATTTTCTTAACATTATTCCATTGTTTATTTCTTGATTATTGTTTAAGATAATTGTACATTTGTTGCAACAAAAAAAACAATCATGTCAACACTGGAGTTTGATAAAAAATTTGAAATCCTGACAGATTCTCTAAACGCATTTGCTTACAACCTTACAAAAAATACTGAAGATGCCAGAGACCTATATCAGGAAACTGCCATCAGAGCTATAACTAACAGAGATAAATTCAGACCCGACACCAATTTTAAAGCATGGACTTTTACGATAATGAAAAATATTTTCATCAACAACTATCGTAAAAAAGCCAAATCAAACACTATCATCGACTCAACAGACAACCTTTATTTTATAAATTCAGGTAGTTCTGCTATAGAGAATGATGCCCACAGAAATATCCTGATGGATGAGCTGAATGCTATGATCAACTCTTTGGAGGACAGCATCAGAATACCTTTTGTCATGCATTATGAGGGTTATAAATATCAGGAGATAGCTGATGAATTTAAACTACCACTGGGTACAGTAAAAAGTAGAATCTTCTTCGCCAGAAAGGCCCTCAAGGAAATGATCAAAGATAGTTACGGTGATTATTCGATGGTAAGGTCACTCTCAGCATAAAATATCAAATATTCAAAGGCCGCAAATTTCTAGCGGCCTTTGTTTTTTATTCCCAAACCATAACTCACATGATGAATATTGACACATTCGCCGGATTACTTTTGTCCTGGTGGAGTGAAAACAAAAGGCAACTACCATGGAAGAATAGCCACGACCCATACATCATCTGGATTTCTGAAATCATATTACAACAAACAAGGGTAAAACAGGGTACGCCTTATTTTTTAAAGTTTGTACACACATTTCCTGATATTCAGACATTGGCAGATGCCTCTGAAGATGATGTGATGAAAGCATGGGAGGGATTGGGATATTATTCCCGAGCCAGAAATTTGCAACAAACGGCCAAAGTCCTGGCTTCTAACCACGGAGGAAAATTTCCTGACACCTATGAGGAAATCATCCAATTGAAGGGAATCGGACCATACACCGCTGCGGCCATAGCTTCCTTTGCTTTCGGACTTTCTTACCCGGTGGTGGATGGTAATGTTGTCAGGGTGGTATCCAGGGTAAATGGGATACTCGAACCCGTAGACAATAAAGCCACATTGCAGTCAATATATGGATATGTAAACAAAGCCATACAAGGCCACGATCCCGCTTCTTTTAATCAAGCATTGATGGATTTTGGTTCGGCAGTTTGTGTACCGGCATCTCCTGCATGTATCCTTTGTCCAATGACTGATTATTGTATGGCTAATAAAGACCAGAAAACACAACTTATACCTTTCAAAGCTAAAAAAGTCAGTAGAAAAAACCGATACTATCACTATTTTTATCTGGATAGACCTGATCGTCAAATGATCATCACCCAAAGGACAGGTAGTGACATATGGAAAAAACTTTATGAGCTTCCTATGGTAGAAACCGAAGATGAAAGCGTCCCGGTAAGAGGTCTTATTACCCAGAAACTGGGATTTTGGTTTAGCCATTTAAAGGACGATGATTACATTATGGAGGAAGTCTGCCGTTCCCGTCAGGTTTTGACACACCGCAATGTATATGGTTTTTTTTATAGAATTGTGATGATAAATCCGGCAATAAAAATAAATAAAGGCCAATATTTGGTAGAACGGGAAAAAGTATCAAACTTTGCATTTCCAAAAATCATTTCTGACTACCTGAAATCTATTGATTCATAACGGGTTGTAAGTAAATTAGCGGCTAATTAATTGAATTTTTAAGCATAATAAATTTGTAATATGGTTAATAAAGTAACTCTTATAGGACACCTGGGAAAAGACCCTGAAATAAGAACACTTGAAAATGGTACTAAGGTAGGTACTTTTTCATTGGCTACCAACGAAAGCTATAAAGACAAAAATGACAATTGGCAGACCCTTACAGAATGGCATAATATCGTAGTATGGAGAGGACTGGCAGAAAGAGCAGAAAGAGAGCTGAAAAAAGGACAACTGGCATATATTGAAGGTAAGATAACGCACAGGAAATATCAGGACAAAGATGGAACTGACAGATCGACAACTGAAATAGTGGCCAATACGGTCAACTCACTGGAAAGAAAGGAAAACAAACAGAATCTTTCTGCAGGACTTCCTACCTTAGAGGACGATCCTTTCAATAGAATTTCAGGTAGCGTTTCTACATCTACTCCTCCATCATCCGCTGAGGAAGATTTACCATTTTGATGATGCAGACATTTGTTAATTAAAACAATTATTTTGGATTCTGAACCACCCAGTTTATACAATTTTGCCTTTCAGACAGCAATTCATACTCCTGTAAACGAAGGATTTTTGTTTTCTGTCATACTTTTTATATTATTACTTATTTGCTCGGGATTGATTTCTGCATCTGAAGTAGCATACTTTTCATTGGGATTCAAGGATATCAAAGATCTGGAAGAAAGCAATACGGCATCAGCGTACAGGGCCATTCAACTGAAAGGTAAACCACGCAACTTATTAGCCACGATTCTCATTGCCAATAATTTTGTAAATATTGCTATTGTAATTGTTGCAGAAAGTATACTTAGAATTATACTTGGCGAAGAGAGGTTACTCATGATAGGTCAATGGATACATGATTTTGTTCTTTTCGAACTTGCTACTCCACAAACGATCGCCAGTGTATTTAATTTTTTAATTACTGTCGTGGGAGTCACCTTTGTACTGGTACTCTTTGGTGAAGCCATGCCTAAAATATATGCCACGCTCAATAAACTGAGAATCGTGCATCTTATGTCAGGACCTTTGACAGTGCTTATGTACATATTTAGTCCGGTGAGTAAGGTGCTAGTAGGCTGGTCCACAGCTATGGAAAAATCACTGGGAACTTCTGGAAATTCTAATAATAGTACCAGTAAAGAAGATATAGATGCGGCAATAGACCTTACAGTGACAAGTGATTCTGAATCTTCTACTCAGGAGGCAGATATTCTGAAAGGGATTGTCAATTTCGGGGATACGTCTGCCAAGCAGATTATGAGGCCACGGATGGATATTGTTGCTCTTGATGAAGAAAATAATTTTAAAGAAGTCATGAAAATAGTCAGGGATTCAGGCTATTCGAGGCTTCCGGTATTCAGAGAAGAGCTCGACGCCATTATTGGGATTTTGTACGTCAAAGACTTACTGGCACATACTGAAGAACCAGAAACATTCCAATGGCAAAAACTCATCCGTAATGCCGTTTTATTTATTCCCGAATCCAAAAAAATAGACGAACTCTTACGAGAGTTTCAGTTTAAGAGGATGCACATGGCAGTGATTGTAGATGAATATGGCGGTACAGCAGGTGTTGCTACCCTTGAGGATATCATGGAAGAAGTGGTGGGAGATATTAAAGACGAATTTGACCAGGAAGAAGAAGTAAATTATATCAAAATTTCAGATAATAATTATATTTTTGAAGGAAAGACCCTTTTAAATGATGTGTGCAGAATTATGGGTGAAAGCACTGGTTTTTTTGATGATGTACGCGGAGAAGCCGACTCCCTGGGTGGCCTCATACTCGAAATGACGGGTACCATTCCGACTTCCGAAAAAGAAATAAGTATAGAAAATGTCACTTTAAAAGTCGTTTCAGTAACAAAAAGGAGGATAGAAAAAATAAGCCTCATACTCAATGATGTATAATTTAACTCGTCTTATAATTTTACTTTTGACAGTCATGATGATAAGTTCTTGCGGAGAAGAACCTGTCAGGATACCGAAATCACGAATGTTTCCAAGAGTATTTTATCCTGCAAGAGATTATGTCAACTTCGATACTTCATTATGCAACTTTCAGTTTCGTCTTCCGAATTATGCTAAAATAATTCAGGACACTTTCGTTTTTGAGGGAAAACCGGTACACCCATGCTGGTTTGATATATCGGTAAAAGAACTGAATGCAAGCCTGTATTGCAGTTATTATCCAGTGAGTAAAAGTAAAAATTTATCTTCATTGATCAATGATGCATTTACCATAGCCGGCAAGCACAATATAAAAGCAAACTATCGAAAAGAAACTGTTATCAATAACAAGTATGGAGTAAAAGGTATAAAATTTGAAATAGAAGGACCCGTAGCCAGCCCACTTCAGTTTTATCTCACTGATGACAAAAATCACTTCTTCAGAGCGTCTCTGTACTTCAACAGTAAAGTCAACCCTGACTCCACTGCACCAATTTTGAATTTTTTGAAATCTGATATTGATTCACTAATAGCTACATTCAAGTGGAAATAGAATTTTTTTTACAAAAAGATAAATTTTTAGTAAAAAATTTTACATTTGGGTTAAATTTTTAAATGTGAAATCATTACTTATATTCCTTTTTATATTTTCAGGCTACATCATAAATATGACTGGACAAGAAGCTTATTCTACAGACGAAAAAATAGCTTTTGTAAAAATTTTAGTGGCAAGCAAATCCTCCTTACCGAATGTTTTACCTGATTCACTGCTGATGGATGCTTTCCAAAAATCAGGCTTAAGCCAGGAGCACTTTTCTCAAATTTTAGTAAAAGGGCTGGATGGTCAGGATGTGGGCGTTACAGTAAAAGAACAAGAACTAATCAAATATTTTAGACAATCTCAATTAGTGTTAAATCAGAAAAAAACTGAACAGATAAACGCTTTTTGTATAAAATACGAGATGAGTATAGCTAAATACAACGAAATCTTAAATCATTTCAGAAAAGACATAGCCCTACAGCAGGAACTTGTACCATATTTCGAAAAAGAAAGCGAAGAAAAATGAGAATACTTACTGTATTTATCTTTACAATTTACTTTTTTGCAGGTCAGTCACAGCCACCTGCTAATCGCTACATAGCGCCGTTATTTAATACGGTAACAGAAACAACCAATGTCCTTTTCAGTTCCAATGTACCTGTACCTCAGCCAGGAGGAGGTTTTTATGAAACATTGACAGGCTACCCTCTAAATGTGGATGAATTCAGTACAACCAATGTCAATCTTTATATGAACATCTTCCAACCTACAGGCGATACCCTTAGCAAAAGACCTGTGGTTATAGTATGTTTTGGAGGTGGGTTCATTACAGGGAGCAAGGATCACTGGAGTATACGGCTGCTTGCCCAGGAATTAGCCAAAAGGGGATTTGTGACGGCCGTGATTGACTACAGGCTGGGAATGAATATTTTTGATGGTGACTTGTCCATGCGTGCAGTATACAGGGGCGTGCAGGACGGGAGATCAGCAGTGAGATTCTTTAAGGCGAATGCTGCCGGATCTAATACTTATAAAATTGATCCGGATCAGATATATATAGGAGGTCATAGTGCAGGTGCTTTTGTGGCCACACATAATGCTTATCTCGATAAGGAAGCCGAAAGACCAGCACCCACATATACATGGCCACAAGGTTGCGGTTTTTTTGATCTATCTACCTGCTGGTGCCCAGATCAGGGATGCCTGGATTGTGCCGGAAACAATCAGTCTTATAGCGGACACGCAAAGGCAGTTTTTAGTCTGGCAGGGGCTGTCGGGTTTACATCTTATATGGAGACATCTACAGACCCAAAGATTGTGATGTTTCATAGTCAGGATGATGATACAGTCCCTTATGATCAGGGCCAGCCATTCAGCAGTGTCTCGGGATGGATAGTAGGTTTTGACCTGCCGGATGTGTTCGGAAGTTTGCCTATGTCACAACGAGCAGATATCATCAATATTCCTGATCAGTTTTACTCCTATACCAACAGAGGTCATGGTGTACATGAAGCCACAAGTTCTACCCTATATACGGATATTGTACCTAATATTGCTGAATATTTCAACTCTCAGCTACTAAAAGCTGTAGCACACACTATTTCTGGTAAAACATCGGTTTGTAACAGCCTGCCTGTTCAGACTTATTCCACAGTACCTTCGTTGACCAAATACTATCATTGGGAAGTAACCGGGGGTTCGTTTGTTTCCTACAACCCTTCATTGCCTACTGTGACTGTAACATGGGACATCAATGCACCTTCACATATATTAAAACTGACTCCATACAGCAAATGGGACTCAAAAGGAGATCAAACGGTATTGAATGTGAATGTATCGCCCAGTTTTCAGAATACCTGGACCGCAGGTACAGGGTCATGGACAAATACTGGATTTTGGAGTCTTGGATATATTCCTGAAGCATGCCACCATGTGATTATTCCTAATCAAACGACACCACAGGAAATTACTTTTCCCGCATCTACCACTGCACAAATTAAATCACTTTTTGTGGGTAGCAAGGCAAAGCTTGTAATAAAAAATCCATCAAATTTAATTGTAGAAAACTAGCATTTAGCCAAGGTTTATTTTTTTATACCTGGCAGACTACAATAAATTAAAGCTAGCTAAGCATGATTAAAGAAGATAATATCGAGATGATATTATACTTTCAACCAGCCAAAAATATCAGTAAATAACCAATACGGATAGCAAGTAAATTTTTTTAAAACTCTGACAATCAATTACATAATATGTGTTTACTGAGTTTTAAAATGACAAAACCTATACTAAAACCTATTGCAGCACGCCTTAAACAGAAGTAACTTTGTATTATAAAGTCATAAAATAGTAAACTAGTCTACTAAACAAACGCAGAAAAAAACAAAAGATTAATGTGGCTTTAATGATTAGAAACAGGTTTTCAAAAAGTTGATTACCTGTTTTCTTTTTTATAAAAAGGCAGGTAAGCCAGCACAAAAAGAATCATTGCCAAGACTTCTACTACCAATATATAAAAAGGCCAAGGTCCAAAAAAATCCAGCAATGAGCCTCCGGGAGGTTTTTGCCGTGTATAAAAGTAATTGGAGCCAATAGCAAAATTTATCAGCAGGGTGATAAGCATATATATGTTTCCAATGATAAATGCTCTCTTGAAATCATTAAAATCTGGTTTGATACCCAGGTTTATAATGATAAAAACTGGGACCCACACCAGTGTAACATGAAAGACCCAATATAACAAATAACTGTAGTGAGGAAACACAAACTGTAAATCAGCAGTGATGATAGCTTGCAAAGTGCCAACCATAATCAGGAAATATAGTGTATTGATCCACTTTATATTTCTATACCATATAAAAAAAGGTAAAGAGATGGCAACCAGCCTGCACAAATGCAATGGGAGTTCTTCCTGAATTGTAAAAATTCCTTCATACCAAGTAATCAATAGTCTGCTTACAACGGCTGCAAAAGGTACCAAAGACATAAAAAAAGCAACCCTAAAATTCTTTTCTTTGTCATGATTCCTAAAATATATTATAATGGCTAAACACAATATGGTCAATATACCTAATGGAATCCAGTGATGGGGTGTGAAATCTCTATATGTGCCAGTTGGTTGAAAAATAGATTCCAAAGCTGAATTTTAGTTCAAAACTAAACAATTATAAAGTAATATTAGAAGTTGTAACCCCGGACTTTTTATTTTTGTCGGTAAAAAGTACTCATTTTTCTATTTTTTAGTATTTAAATGCAGTAAACAACTAACTTTATATTTTAAATAATAGCTAGACAAGATGAATTATCTGGAAAGTATCAAACTCGCTCTTGGATCCATCAAAGCCAACCTACTCAGATCGCTGCTGACCTTGATGATTATTGCTGTGGGTATCACTTGTCTTGTCGGTATTCTTACTGCCATCGACAGCATTTTATTTTCGATGAGCGATAACTTTAACAGATTGGGAGCCAACTCCTTTAATGTACGACCAAAATCCGAATCCATTCGCAGTAATAACAAAGGGAGAACAGATAAAATCTCTGACCCCATTGTTTTTGAGCAAGCCATGGACTTTAAACAAATGTACAATTATGGTGCTTCTTTAGTCTCCATTGAGTCTTTTTGTACTCAAAATGCTACTCTGAAGTATAAAAATAAAAAAACAAATCCTACGGTAAGAGTCGTAGGTGTAGATGAAAATTATATCAATACCTCAGCTTTTCAGCTTGCTGCCGGTAGAAGCTTTACTAACAATGAAGTGTTTTCTACAGCCAATAAAGCCATTCTGGGTAATGACCTCATAAAAACACTGTTTCAGGACAAGCCGGAAAAAGCTATAGGACAAGATGTTTATATCAATAGCAACAGATACAAAATCATCGGGGCATTAAAATCAAAAGGATCCTCATCTGGTGGCTCCAATGACAAAAGGGTACTTATACCGCTTTATAATTCCAAAGTTTTGTATGGGTACGCTGATAAATCTTACAATGTCACCGTCTCTGTAGCACAGCCCCATGAAATGGACGACGCTATCAATCATGCTATCGGAGTCATGCGCAACGTCAGAAAACTCAAAGTCTCTGAAACAAATGATTTTGAAATACGTAAAAGTGATGGAATTCTGAATAAACTAAAAGACATGACATCTACTTTGCGATGGAGCACCGTGGTCATCGCCATGCTCACATTGCTTGGTGCCTCCATTGGCCTCATGAATATCATGCTGGTATCAGTGACGGAGCGAACCAAAGAAATCGGAATCAGGAAAGCACTTGGAGCGACGAGAAAAAATGTATTGATGCAGTTTTTGACTGAAGCTATCGTCATATGCCTTATGGGCGGCATAGTGGGCGTCTTATTAGGTATTCTGATGGGTTTTGGAGTCTCAGTGATGGTGGAGGGAAGGTTTTTTATTCCATGGAACTGGATGATACTTGGGTTTTCAGTATGTATAATAGTAGGATTAGTTTCAGGTCTTTATCCGGCGCTGAAGGCCTCAAAACTGGATCCAATAGAAGCGTTGAGATATGAGTAGAATGATTATATTTGTCCAAAAGTTGTAAAAACATTGGTATTGCTCAATAATCATTCGGGACTATATCCTGAAGCCGGATGCGATGAAGCTGGCAGAGGTTGTCTGGCTGGACCTGTGTATGCTGCAGCAGTCATCTTACCCCCGGACTTTAGCCATCCTGATCTGAATGATTCCAAAAAGCTGAATGAAAATCAAAGATACACTCTAAGGGAAATCATTGAGCGGGAAGCTCTAGCCTTTGCTGTAGCAAAAATGGATGCTCCTGATATAGACAAATATAATATCCTTTGGGCATCGATCCGCACTATGCATAAAGCGCTGGATAAGCTGGCCACAAAGCCCATACATATCATTGTGGACGGCAACAGATTTTTGCCTTACAAAAAGGTGGGTTTTGATTGTATTGTTAAAGGAGATGGCATCTACAACAGCATTGCTGCAGCTTCAGTTTTGGCAAAGACTTACCGGGATGATTTTATGCACAAGCTGCACAAAAAGCATCCGCATTATGGCTGGAATACCAACAAAGGATATCCTACTCAGGAGCATAGAGATGCCATAGTATCTTATGGGATTACTGATTTTCATAGAAAAACTTTCCAATTGTTGCCGCTACCCGAGCAACTGACTTTGTTTTGATGTATTCTAAAATTATTCTGAATTTTTTTCTTACTTTTGCATAACCTAACATTTTATAAAACCAAAAAATTTTTAAGACATGCAATTTGAACTGACGGAAGAGCAGATATCTGTAAAAGAAGCTGCCAGGGATTTTACTCAGCAAGAGTTATTGCCGGAAGTAATAGAACGGGACAGAGAGATGAAACATCCTACCGCACAGGTAAAGAAGATGGGAGAATTGGGATTTTTAGGTATGATGGTATCTCCTGAATTTGGTGGTGGAGGTATGGATACATTGTCATACGTATTGGCAATGGAAGAAATTAGCAAAGTAGACAGTTCGTGTTCTGTAATCATGTCCGTCAATAACTCTTTGGTCTGCTGGGGGATAGAAGAGTACGGAACAGAGGATCAAAAACAGAAATACCTGCCAAGACTTGCATCTGGCGAATGGATTGGCTCTTTTTGTCTGTCAGAACCCGAAGCAGGTAGTGATGCTACTAGTCAGAGGACAACAGCAGTGGACATGGGCGATCACTACATAGTCAACGGAACAAAAAACTGGATCACCAATGGGGGCAAATCTTCACTCCATATAGTCATCGCACAGACCCATCCTGAAAAAGGGCATAAAGGTATCAATGCGCTTTTAGTAGAGACATCTTGGCCCGGCGTCACCGTTGGTGCTAAAGAAGACAAACTTGGCATCAGGGCATCTGATACCCATACCATTATGTATACAGATGTAAAAGTGCCAAAGGAAAACAGAATAGGAGATGATGGATTTGGATTTAAATTTGCTATGAAAGTTTTGTCGGGGGGCAGGATAGGTATTGCTGCTCAGGCTCTGGGTATCGCAGCAGGAGCATACGAACTGGCAGTCAAGTACTCTAAAGAGCGTGAAGCTTTTGGAAGACCTATCAGTCAGCATCAGGCTATTGCTTTTAAGCTCGCGGATATGGCAACAGAAATAGAAGCCGCAAGACTTCTTGTCTATCGGGCAGCATGGATGAAGGATCAGGGAATGGACTATACTTCAGCAGCAGCTATGGCAAAACTTTTTGCATCAGAAGTAGCCATGAAACATACAGTGGAAGCAGTACAGGTACATGGCGGATACGGATTTGTAAAGGAATATCACGTAGAGCGATTGATGAGAGACGCAAAGATTACCCAAATTTATGAAGGTACATCAGAAATGCAACGCATCGTTATCAGTAGAAATATACTTAGTGGACAATTATACGAGCCCATTTGGAAAGCAGAAACAATTTAAAGAGTAGACTCAAGTCAGGTATCGGCAATGCATGGCAAATAGGGGTCTTCAGTCAGATTCCCGTAAAAATTCACTGGACATTCGGTGTCCTGTTGCTATTTGTATCCTATACAGCCTTTACCAATGGACTGAAAACATGGCAGAGCATAGGCTTTATATTCTATGTACTGATATTGTTTTTGTGTGTAGTTTTGCATGAGTTCGGACACGCTCTAATGGCCAGAAAATTTGGTGTCATCACCAGAGATATTGTACTTTCTCCTATAGGAGGTGTGGCCAGGCTTGAGAGTATTCCAGATCGCCCTTTGCATGAGTTTTTTATAGCAATTGCCGGCCCACTGGTCAATCTGTGTATTGCAGCATTGTTAGGTTTAATCCTTTTTGTCGCTTCTGGTCAGGTCATTCCAGAACTGAATGAATTTAGGTTTGATGAGCCTTTGGAATTTCTCAGGTTTATTACATTTATGAATTTTGCATTATTTCTCTTTAATCTTATCCCGGCTTTCCCTATGGACGGAGGTAGAATCCTGCGTGCTATTCTGTCTGCAAAGCTGGGTAAAGTAAAAGCTACCCGAATAGCCTCTTTTATTGGGAGAGTATTTGCCATTGGTTTCGTTATATTTGGAGTCTTTAATCAACAAATAGTATTGGCACTGATAGGTTTATTTATTTTTATGATGGCAGGACAGGAATACAACCAGACCAGAATCATGGCTATACTAAGTGAGGTGACTGTAGGAGATATCATGCGCACTTCCTTTACAAAACTGCATATAAGTGATCTGTATTCTACTGTGATAGACAAATATTACAGAGAAGGTGAGCACAATTTTCTGGTGTTTGATTCCATGGGAAACATTTCAGGGACCATTCCTGAGCTTTTTATCAAAGACACGATCAAGTCCAACTCCATGGACAAATCTATCAATCAAATGATGTCAACAAAAACAGCCAACGTCTCTCCGGATGATAAGCTTAAAGATGTGATTGAAATCATGAGAAATGGCGGAGTAGCTATCGTCGGAGTCGAAAAAGATAATCAGCTGATAGGCGTACTGGACAGAAACAATATCGAAAACTATATCAGGTTAAAATCTGAATAAGATCACAAGTATCATCTTGATAAGTCAGCAATCAAGTCTTTAAATAATATTTTTTATAAAAACAAGAGTAAAAGTTTGCAGAAACAAACTAGAGTAATATCTTTGCGTCGCTTTTGAAGAAAGGCATTACGACAATGAAGGGAGATTAGCTCAGTTGGTTCAGAGCACCTCGTTTACACCGAGGGGGTCGGGGGTTCGAGCCCCTCATCTCCCACACTTCAGAAAGCGGTTATGATTGATTTCATAATCGCTTTTTTTTTACCTTTTTACTAGTGCAGGGTTACAATTTCAGAAAAGGCAGAGTACACACAGTGGCTTTCAATAGCTTTTTACCTGCCTGCACCATTATCACCGATCCCGGCAAAGCAAAAGATAATGGAACATAACCCATTCCTATCGGCATATCCAATGAAGGTGATTGTGTACCGGAAGTAACAATACCTATCTCCTGTTCCAGACTATCAAAAATAAGATAACCATGACGTGGGACTCTCCTCTCTTCCATGGTAAAACCTACCAGTTTTTTTGTAAGCCCTGCTGTTTTTTGCTTGAGCATCCAGTGCTGGCCATTAAAAGGGTTAGGTTTTTTGAGTTTTGTAATCCAGCCCAGGCCGGCTTCCAGTGGAGAGGTAGTGTCGTCGATATCATTGCCATAGAGACAATACCCCATTTCTAGTCTGAGAGTATCTCTTGCACCGAGACCACATGGGTGGATGTCGAATTCTGCACCTGCAGCCATTATAGCGTGCCACAGCGCTTCAGTATGCTCATTGGCCACATAGAGTTCAAAACCTCCACTTCCAGTGTACCCTGTGGCAGAGATCAGGACATTTTCTATGCCGGCCAGAGTACCTTTTGTAAAAGTATAGTATTTTAAATCTACCAAAGGGATATTGGTGAGTTTTTGTAATGTATTTATGGCTTTTGGTCCCTGTACTGCTAACAAACCAGTTTTCTCGGATATGTCTATCAGCCTTGTATCAAAATGTTGATGTTTGGAAATCCAGTTCCAGTCTTTTTCTATGTTCGAGGCATTGACTACCAGCATTAATGCCTGCTCCCCTTCCTGACACATATCTTCACCGAGTCTGTATACCAGGAGGTCATCCACAATACCACCATCGTCGTTGGGCAAACAGCTATACTGTGCCTCTCCGGACAGCAGCGTCGAAGCATCATTACTCGTCACATGCTGTACAAGATCCAGCGCTTGTTTACCTTTTACAATAAATTCTCCCATGTGAGATACATCAAAAATGCCTACACCATTTCGCACACAATGGTGCTCTTCAGTGATAGAAGTATATTGAATGGGCATATTGTAGCCGGCAAAATCAGCCATTTTAGCACCAAGACCGATGTGAAGGTGTGTAATAGGGGTGTCTTTCATGTATCATAAGGATTTAGGTTGCCCAAAGATAATGAAGAAAAACAAAAAAATAAGCCAAAGTGCACAATAATCCAAATGTATATTATTCTGATTTGAAATACAGAGGCAATAGAATACAAAACCAGCCATAATGGCATGATTATTTATTTTATATGACATAATGGCGTTTATTTCAAGTGGGATATGACATTTCTGATGTAAAAATTGGATTGGAACGTCGATTGCAATAGAGAATGTGTATTGATTTATTAAAAAATTTAAAACTTTAAAAAACATGACAAATATCTTATTCAAACCAGATTACAGAAATGTACAAAATGATTTACAGCGTGTGATGGGTGAATTATTTCACAAACCTGTACAAGACATTATCCATGAAAAAAAGGTTAATGTATCTCCGGCATTTGCCAATATAGTGGAGAAAACAGAAAGTTTTATGATTCAGATTGCCATTCCGGGTTTTACAAAGTCGGAAGTGGACATCCATCTGGATGGGGATAGACTGAAGGTAAGCGGTAAAAGAGAATTAGGCTCAGGAGAAATCAAATATCAGAGAAGAGAGTTTGATATGCCTTCTTTCGAAAGAATATTTTTCCTTCCAGAAAATATCCAAAAAGATAAAATCGAGGCTACAGTAATCAATGGGATATTGCAGATTACGCTATTAAAAGCTGAAAAGGCAGTCCCGGTCAGTATTGAAGTTAGGTAATTTATGGTTTAACATATTCAAAAATACACATATCATGAACAATATCAAACTGTACCCCTTGTTTCAGGGTAAAAATTTTAACCACTTATTAGAAGACGTGTTCAGCAGGAGCATTTCAGATTTTGTAGGATCTGATTTTTCAGTCACCTCACCGGCTGTAAACATTGCAGAACTTGATGATCATTTTACTATAGATGTCGCAGCACCAGGACTGGAGAAAAAAGATTTTAGTATAGTAACAGAAAATCATCAGCTGGTGATTTCAGCATCAAAAGAAAGTGACCCAGTGGATGGTAAATGGACTAGAAAAGAGTTCGATTACAACTCTTTCAGAAGAGTGTATCAGCTATCAGATGACGTGGACACCAGCAAGATACATGCTGAATACAATAACGGTATTTTGACGCTGGTCCTTCCTAAAAAAGAAGAGGCTAAAGCAAAATCACCGGTCAAAATAGAAATTAAGTAATAGGGGATAGTTTTTCATAATTTTGTTTTTTAAAGTAGGGGATTTTCGGTCATGCCGGAAATCCCTTCCGTTTTTTTTATGGCAAAACATATAAAAAAGGAGGTGTAAAATTTTTACTCCTCCTTTCATTGAATGACAAACAAAACTTTATTTTGAACTACCACCGGGGATTACATTACCATTTCAACTTCTGTCACAAGTTTGCGCAGATTGATGAGAGCGTATCTCATCCTACCTAACGAAGTATTGATACTTACCCTGGTCATCATTGATATTTCTTTGAAGCTCATATCTGCATAGTGTCTTAGGATGACTACTTCTCTTTGTTCGTCTGGCAACTGGTCTATCAGGGTACGCAGTTTGGTATGAATCTGACTTTTCATGATGCTGTTTTCCATATGATCATCTTTGCATTCCAAAACATTAAATATGTCAAAAGTTTCTGTAGATGATACTTTGGTCATTCTTTTGGATCGCCTGAAGTGGTCTACGCACATATTATATGCAATGCGCATGGCCCATTGAAGAAACTTGCCTTCGTTATTATACTTTTCCTTGCGAAGTGTATCTATTATCTTAATAAATACCTCCTGAAAAATATCTTCAGCCAGTTCAGTATCTTTAACAAAAAGATAAATGGATGTGAATATTTTATCCTTATGTCTTTTTAACAAGACTTCAAAGGCATTCTGATTTCCATTAAGATACAATGAAATAAGTTCCTGATCGTTTAACATCTTAAGCTGCATACCTACACACATTATTTATGGGTTAAATAAATTTTCTTATTTGAAAGTGTAGATATTTACTCTATACGCGCTTAATTTTGACTGATGTTAATTAAAAAAGTTAAATTAGGAAATACAAAGATAAGCTACTTTTCCAATTTGTCAATACTTTATTCAAAATTATTTCATAAATTGTGCCAAAGATATTTTTATCAGAATATAATTTATACATTTGCGGCATTGTATTGCCGAAGTGGTGAAACTGGTAGACACGCACGTTTCAGAGGCGTGTGACGCGAGTCATGCGGGTTCGAGTCCCGCCTTCGGCACCCCCTAAGTCCTGATAGTTTTAAATAGCTATCAGGACTTTTTTTTTAATTATTGTCCGTGGTAAAAAAAAAGTGCTCAGCATAATTTATATCCCGAGCACTAAATACAAAACCTGTTAAAAAATCACTTATTGTAACTTAGTTCTTTTAGGGTTCCCCAACAGTTTGATATTGATATCGTCAGGTTCACTTGTAGAAAAAGTTTCTGTAACATGAAGAATAGAACCATCTTTACCATCACCCTTCCACACTGCTTCTTTTACTATATATTTATCAGCAATGATTTTAGATTCAGACGCTATATCCAGGTTTAATTGTACCCCATTTCCGGTCAACCGAAGAGTTTGAGTACCATCCATAGATATATCCATTGATTTTATACTACCGGTAAAATCTATTTCTGTGTCGTCGTTATCATCATAATAACCGGTGCATATCATTTTGAGTTTATCTTGACTGAATCCTTCTATTTTTGCAGTATGGACTCCGTCAAGTTGTATCATCTCCAGAGATGGTGCATTGATTCTAATCAAAATACCATCCGGATCTGATGAAAAACCTGAACCTATACTGAAAGTCTTATTGATGTTGTTAAAACCTATGGATTCGACATCGCTTTTATTTCCTTCCACAGTCACAGAAGGTATATCAGATTTGGTGATGACAACATCAAACCCGTTTTCGACGATGATGCTTGTAAAAGAATTGGATGTTATTTCTTTTTTAAAATGGTGAATATTTTCCCATGCATCTGACTTCAAGCCGTTGGATGTCATAACCCATTTCATATTTTCAGTATTTCCATAGATTTTGTCCCATGATATGACAGATGATTCTTTCATTCTCTCTTTGGAATGATTGTCAAATGTAACGATTTTGCCTTCCGGAATGTATAAGGTATATTCTATTTGCTGATTTCTGAATTTTTTATTTTTTGGAAAAGTAAGAAATTTGGAAATGCTGATCTGATTACCTGTTACTGTGAGGTCATTATTGACATAAAGTGTGTTTTCTTGTGCTTGATTTTGGCTTTCACCTCTGGCTGTTATGTGTTTTTCTATATGTACAGCTTGATCCTTTGATTTTTCTATCATTATATTTACATCCCTGAAAGCCCATTTGTCATCCTTTTCGGTAAAAAATTTGCCAATATGGATACCCATAGAATGGTCAATATTTTCTTCGGGCATCACCAGACTGATTTCTTTACTGTCGATGTTGTAATCGGAAGTAGTCCGGTATTCGTACACATTGCTGTATTCCTTGACAGTACTCATAGCGGCAAAGGAAGTAGTGAAAATGGATAAAAACCATGCTGTCCAAAACCCGGTTTTGACATTTTTATGAACCCTGTACCCAAAAGCTATTCTGGCGAGAAAGAGCATAATGCCCAAAATAGGAAGGCCTACCGTAAAAAAAAGAGATCCGATACCGAGGTAACTCAGGAATCCTGAATCTGGCCCCGCAGCAAATAATATGGGGGATGCTAAAGACAGACCTACGAATGATGCTGCCCATGTCAAACCCAGCAGGGACAAAACAATTACTGAAAGAACTGTTATAACGGGTGTAAAAAATTTTCTCAAAAAGATAAATATGCCCGACCCTACTGTTGCAAAAATATTTAATCCATTGGCCAGTACTGACTTTGCAGTGAACCCTGGGGATGTGCCATCACTTTTTTTTTTCGAACCCAGGTCTTTGCTCCATTCATTGATTTTATCACCAAATTCAGTCAGTTCTTCTTCTACTACTTTAGCAATATTCTGAATAGTAGCCGGCTCTCCTCTCATGGAAAGTTTATCTCCGGCATTGGATGCTTCAGGTACAAGAGCCCACAAAATTATATAAGTAATCACACCTATACCCCCGGTAAAAAACAGCAAAGCAAAGATCAGTCGTATCCACAATGGATCCTCTATACCCAGATAAGCAGATATACCTGAACAAACACCACCAATTTTTTGGTCATCAGGATCCCTGAAAAGCCTTTTGCCGGTTTGTATTCTTCCGTGTGATGGTTTGGCTCTGCCGGATGCATTGTAAGTATCTGACATGGGTTCAGCTCCGAAATCTTCGGGTTTGCCCATAATCATGATGACTTCATCTATTTCCTTCATACTGATGATAGCGCGGCCTTTCAGATGCTCCTGAAATAACTCAGCCATACGTACTTCTATATCATATAGTATCTCTTCGCAGCCGTCAGACGCTGAAAAGTGCTTTCTGATGGTGCCAAGATAATCCTGTATGTATTCATAAGCATCCTCGTCGATAGCAAAAGGATAGCTTCCTAAATTGATATTAAAGGTCTTATTCATTTTTTATTTGTTTTTAATTGGTTTTGTGATTGACTGACTGCATGATTTAGTTCCTGCCAGGTATCTTTTAGTCCTGCCAGAAACTCGCCACCCTGATCGGTGATCTGATAGTATTTGCGTGGAGGTCCTGATTTGGATTCTTTCCAGGTGTATTCGAGCAACTCTGCATCTTTAAGCCTATTTAGCAATGGATAAAGTGTCCCCTCTACTACTATCAGCTTTGACTCTTTGAGTTTATTGATGATGTCTGTAGGATATGCTTCTTCCTGAGCGATGATAGACAGAACACAGAGTTCGAGCACACCTTTGCGCATTTGGGCTTTTGTATTTTCGATTTTTAATTCCATGTTATCCTTGTTTGTTTAGTAAATGATGATGTTATCAACAATTGACACTGCAAAAATATGACTTTTAACAGTACCATGCAATACATAGTACTATCTTAAGACAGTACTATATACAAACGAATCGAATTTATCGACGAAATCTCAAAAATATCGATCAAACGTTACATTCTTTTCATCACTTTTTTTAAATCTTGGTCGAAAATGTATTGGTTTTTATTGATGCGTAACAGAAAGTGATTATTTTTTAAGATGATATTCATATACTTTTGCCCAAGCGAGCAAAAAGGGTATCCAATCTCCTCATACTCATACTTTCCGTCATTGTAAATCCTGTTTTTGTTGACATGGATTACCGCTGTCAGAAAAAAACCTGTGTTGCTGGCTCTGTTTTCGATATAAGCGCAATCTATTAGGTATCCGTAAGCATTGCCTACTTTATTATAAATACGAATACTATCCGGTATGGGTTCCTTAGAGTCACCAAACATAAGAAACTTGACATAGCTGTCATAGTATTCAGGATGGTCGGCATAATGGGTATAAGTTTTTGGAAGATCTGACATACATTTTTTTAAAAAATCATAATCACCCGATGTAAGATCAAACTGTTGATTTTTTTCAAAATATTGAGGAAAAATGATGCGCTGCAGTGTCGCCTCCATATCCTGCAAACTGTAAAAATTTTTGCCGGTAAAGTCGAAGGGGCGATAAATCAAACTGTCATTCGCGTCTAGATATCCTACCCCTTTTACCGCATCAATGGCATGATGGTTCCATTCTTTTTGGGCTATAGATTCAGGGATGTCTAAAATCAATTTCTGATCTCTGAAGAACCTAATGTTATTACTACGACGGTTGTCCTCTTTGCTCAGTCCGGGTATGCTCAGCCTGTGATTGATGACAGAATTTGTAAATACACCTTTGCCATGTAGTGTTTGATTGATGTAATCCTGGCCAAGCATCTCATAAAGTCTGTTGTATGCATCATTGTCGCTGACGGCAAATATTTTCTGAATATATCTTTCTATGCTTGGTTTTTTATTTGTTTTGGTCGTATCTGATAATGCAGGGCCAAGTTTATCATCTATGCCGGCTGTCAGCATGATATCATCTAGCTTGATGTCTGTGCCGGCGAGCTGCCACTCTCTTAATTTTTGTAAAGCCAGGATAGCGACGGGCATTTTTACTGTGCTGGCTGGATAAAAGTATTTGTCATTTTGGAGATGATATGCAGAAGATTTGAATGCATCTTTCTTTTTGTCTACCGTAGTAAATATAACTTGTACCTCATATTCCGGATTACTGGCAACCGCAAATAGAAAGGGATCTTGTTTTATAAGTTTGCTTATGATATTTCTATTTCCTGCACACGACGTGAAGGTGAATAAAATGACATAATATGCTAAAAGCAAGACTCCGGATGTTTTCATCAGAATAATTTTATTAATCCAAATTGTGTACAAATGGCAAAAATAATGATTGCAATCAGAAGGCGATAAGCCCAAATATGAATATCTGATCTCTGAGAGGCATATGCTGCAGTAAGGTACCCACCCAGTGTCTGACCTATGGCCATAATAATGCCCGCCTCCCAATTGACTAGTCCTTTATATGCAAAAATGGCCAGGACTATTACAGTGTAGATAAGAATGATGATGGTTTTAATTGCATTGGCTTCCATAATGCTGTATCTGGATATAAGTACCAATACAGCAAGAAAAAAGATGCCCATTCCCATCTGAATAAAACCACCATAGAATCCAAGGGCAAGAAATACAGGTATACTCACCCAGAAGGGCAGTGCTTTTACATCTGATGTTTGTAGCCATCTTTCGGGCTTAACCATAATTACCAGCAGCATGATGATCATCAGATATTTAAATACAAACATAAATTGCTCATTAGAGACTATTGTAGCACAGTATACGCCAATGATAGCCCCGCTGATGGTGAGCGCAATGATTAGTTTTGATTTGGAAAGGTCAGTCACATTGTTTTTTGCAAAACCGGAGCTACTTCCTGCTGCTTGCAATAAAACACCGACTCTGTTGGTCCCATTGGCTATATTTCCTGGCAATCCTATCAGGTCAGTAAGAATGCTCAATGTAATGACAGATCCATTTCCTGCAAGTGTATTGATGGCACCTGCGATAAAACTTCCTATCATGGCTGCGGAGTATTCCAAAACAGTGAGCTCCATATCAGGAAGTGCTTCTTATTTCCTGGCATAGTTCTACCAGTACGCCATGGGTACATTTAGGGTGTACAAAACAGACAAGTTTATTATCTGCACCGATTTTGGGCTGTTCGTTGAGAAGGACAAAACCCTCCTGACGCAATCTTTCCATTTCAGTAAAAATATCCTCCACAGCAAAGGCCACATGATGAATACCTTCTCCTTTTTTCTCGATAAATTTGTGAATAGCACTTTTTTCATCAGTAGCTGCAAGGAGCTCTATTTTATTGGGCCCTGACTGAAAAAAAGAAGTTATGACGTATTCTGAGGCCACTTCTTCTTTTTTATATGAGGCGCTGCCCAACAGTTTATGATATATTTCTTCAGCTGCATTCAGGTCTTTGACGGCGATACCTATATGTTCTATTTTATGCATGATGGAGTATTTTATAAAAAAAAACCTGAACATAGATCATGATCAGGCTTAATATTTCGAAAGTTTTATTATTTATTAAGATGTGTGCTACAGCCTTATCATGGTGACATCACCTTTGACTGTTTTTGTAAATCCGAATATCGTGTATTTGGCTACCCAAACATAAGTATCTCCCTGTGCTTTCTGATCTTTTATCATACCATCCCACTCTTCTTTGATGTTATTGGACTCAAATACTTTTTGTCCCCATCTGTTAAAAATATAAAACTCATAATTTTGAATATCATCTATACAATATTCTGCAGTATTGATAGGACCGAAAGTACGGTTGAGCGACAATGCCTTATATGCCATTGTATCCTGCAAAGACCCGCCCTCGAATCTGTAATCTGTACCGTCTGGAAAAAAGACATGTGCATACTTCAGTGTCTGAGGAGACAGATCATCTTCGGATAGCCTTGTGTGGCAGTGGCAGTATTGCCACAAACGTCACTGTCACAGTTACTTTCTGTATGTTCTGGATCTTTAACACTAATGTCAGGTGTTACAGCACTTTGCGACCAAACGTATTTAAATCTTCCATTTTTATCAGTTACAGCATTTAGCTTTACCAAATTTTCAGCACAAAGTCTGGACTTATCCAATACTATGCTGACACTTTTAACACCTGGCCCTTCTATTTTGGAAGTAAATGAGGGATGGTATGCCAGTGCCGCTCGAATCCATCAGTAGAGGGGCTTACAGTGTAGGATTGTGGTAGCGATATCATTGATATTGATATTTTGGGTTTTCAGCACCTCTTGTTGCTCCATTCAGATTTTTCTGACCAAGCCCTGATGTGTTACCGGATGCAGTAAGTATGCCCGTGGCTTGTCCCTGATAACAATCCACGGCTACTTCACTGGATATAGTGGCTGTCGTTATTTTTTTAGGGAATGCCCCGGTAGCGATTTCGGCTGTCGCACTCTCATCACACTGGTCTACTATTGTGACCTTGTATGTACCCGCCTGAGCTATTTCTATACTCTGTACTCCTGTTTCGTCTGTACTCCATGTGATAGACTTGATCTGAGGATGCCCTGGTATATATCCTGCATCCAGCCTCATTTTATTGTTACTGCAAAAATTACCAATAGCCAATTTTAACTGGGCCTGAGGTTTGTCATACCTTGCTAACTTGGATGTGTCACATAACATAAAACACACACCTTCATTGATCGTTACTGTGACAGAGTATTCACCTTCTTTGAATACTCGCAGACTATCTACTCCTCTGTTTGTACCGGTACTCCACTGATAATCCGTTGCACCTTTTATGGGTGGAATACGAAAAGTCCAGTCTATAGGCTCATTAGGACAAAACGGTCTGACTTCCAGAGTTACTACAGCAACATCATATGCATAAGGTTTGGAAGCAAAAGTGACTGCTTTTTCTTCACCGGCTGATCGGGATGTCCATACGAGGGTGTCAGCACCATAACTATTATCTATCAATATGTTTTCTTCAATGTTTTCCTCGCATGAAGAACTGCCATCATTGTCCAACTTTATAAAAGAAGGGCGAACTTTAGAGTCTTCGATGACGCTGTTGATAAAGGCTGACCCTCCATCTTTGGTAGAAAAAAGAGCACCTGTAAAATCGAGGGTTCCTCCTACCCGGGGATATTTTTTCTTCCAGATGACCGTCCCGTTACTTCTTATTTTAGTGACAAAATTATAGGCCTCCTGAGTGGCGGCATCAAAATTAAAACCTGCCACAAGTATATTTTTATCCTTATCGAGCGCAATGTGTTTTACCGTTGTGATATCATCATCATTAAAGATCACTTTTTTACCCCAATCCACGTCACCGTTTTTGGTGGTTTTGATCAGAAATCCTTTGAAAGAAAAATTGAAAGTAGCATCGAGTTCGACAGACAACCCACCTATAATATAAGTAGAGTCAGGCATTCTTACGGCATCATACGCAAAAGGAAATCCGATGAGGGCTTCCAGGTCACTGTACTTTTTACTCCATTTTACATTACCCAATGTATCGGCTATGGTGATAAAAGAAGCTACATTGTTGGAGTCCACTATGCCCGAAAGCAGTAGTGTGCTATCTGCTTCAAAGGATAAATGAGTTATACTTTCAGACAGATCATCTCCATTATCATCTTTGGCTGCCAGCAATTTTGACCAGATGTTTTTACCTGCATAATTTTTTCGGCTTAGAGCTAGATCGTTTTCTGTTGAAGTTCCACCAATGTATGTATTGAAGATGGATTTATTATAATTGGCCAGTAAGTGGCTCTCTGCAGTACCATCAGCTATATTGGATACCGAAGAGTATGATTTCATCCATCCATCTGCTCCTCCTTTTCCCATCGCACCGATGACTTTGTTGGGGCTGGTCAGTGATTTTGTGATAATGCTGTAGTAGATGCTATCGTTGTCCCCCTGCACGATGCTCCCTAATGCAGGTTCATAACCATTGAGTGACATCTCTACACCGATGGCTTTTGTCCAGTTGATATCACCTTTAGGTTTGTAGCTGGTTATGATTAGTGTATCAGAAAAAACTTCATTATTGGCATCTCTTTCGATTTCCAATTCGAGCGCCAGATAGTTTCCATCCTTCATCTGAGTGGAGCTGATACAAAGTATATCTTTGCTATTGACAGAAGGATAGGTCCTGTGGAATTTTTGCTGTGCAGTTCCTAGTTGTAAAATTGCAAAAACTGATAATAAAACAGCACTGATTCTGATATGCATATTTAGTATTTCTTTTTTGAATAAAGGTGCGACTTTCTAAAGTAAAGTCAAAAATAAGATTAAACTTCAAAAGTACAATAAAAATCTTATCATTATATCTAAGAGCTGACGTTTGTATTTAATTTTAACAAAAAAAAAGGGAACAACCTAATGGCCGTTCCCTTGTATGTTGTGATAATAGTATAATTTGGCTTAATCTTTTTTACCCAGATTGTTGAGTTTTTCGACTACTTTCTCTACTGCTACCTTCTGTGTATCTATTTCCTTACCTTTGTTTTCCTGATCCACTATGTTTTTTTCTATATTCTTTTCTGCTTCAATGATTTTCTGCTTGGCTTTTTCAATATCGTTGTGAAAATCTTCATTTTTTTCTTTAAGCTTTTTAAGATCTTTTTCTAGATCAGAAAGCATTTTTTCTTCTTTTTTCAGCTCTTCGCCCACCACTTTTTTACGTACAGCTACAAAATAGTCATACATAAATTGTTTGGTAGATGCAGCTTGAGAAGGGTGATCACCAGCATTGATAAAAGCTCCTCCCATATCTACCCACAGAAAAGTTGTGGCCATATTTTTACCATCTTCAAATTTTGCATACAAGTCTAAGGGCGAAGTACCATTGATCACAGGTATTTTTGTAGCCATCATGACGTGTTCTTTTGCTTTGCCGTTTTCTTTGATTTTGCCGTAGTCCTTTACAAATTCATAGAAAACTTTTTCGGCCATTTTTTTATCTGCTCCGGGGATTTCAAGGTAAAAAGCATTTTGTGGTCCCAAGCTCATGGATATTTTTTTTTCGACGGCATCCTGACTCCTTGCTGTAAAGCTGATGCCACAAAAAAGTAGTAAAATTGTAATAAATGATTTCATTTTAAGATATTTTATAAGGTTAATGAATTCAATCTGTTATAAAGACATTTTAAAAGATACTATGTCACACTTCTTATTTGTTAAACTGGTATTAAAGTTTATGCTTTTCTGGAATTAAGGTATTGGAGCAATCCGTCAAATGAAGACACGTCTTTACCTTCTTTTTCTGCTTTTAATTTAGCTTCTGTGACTGTTTTGATGGCTTTATCAACCTGCTTACTCATCACAAGGAGTGAGCAATACAAATTAAGGGATTCAGGACTCTGGGATGACTGGTATAATTTTTCACCATATCCTGTGGCATCCTCCAACATTTTGGGATGATCCTTAAAAGATTTTGTAATATCCTGAATGATGAACTTTAATACTTCCTGATCTTTATCTGCTTTTTTGGCCAATGACCTGTAAGCAGACATGTATTTGGGTTCATTTTAAAAGATTTATAATACTGCATATATGCTTTTGCTGTAAATTTGTCTGCTTTGTCAGGAAAGGTTTTCTCAGCTTTCTCTATTGTTTCTGTGAGTAAAGATTCCATCTCATATTCCACAGCTTTATTGACAGTATTCTGGCAGGCTGCTTCACATTTTTTTTCGAATGTCTCCTTATCTATTATACCGATAATTTTGTCTTTCCGGACTATCACCTGCTCAAACAACTTGCTGTCAGCATCGACTGCTGCTTCAAGAGTGAAAGCGAGTTGCTGATTTTCTGTGATGGCGGGCTTAGAAGCAAGGTACTCGTTGGATATTTTCAAACTGGGTTTTCCTGCTGCATTGAGGGCTTTTACATAACTGAGCATAAGGTCATAACTTCTGTCTCCTGCGAGGTATTTTTCCTCATATTTGCCACTTTTATCGTTTTTCTTCAAGGCATCTTCACCTAGTGCAATAAGACCTTCGGGTTGTTGTCCTCCTTTCACATTTTTGATAACTTTGCCATCACCGTCTAAAAAAAATAAAGTTGGATATGCGCTTACAGGGTATTTGTGACCGAAGGATACACCATCTTCTTCTTCCATGTCGAGTTTCAGGTTTATAAAATTGGAGTTAAAAAATTTTCCAACTTTATCCTGAGTAAATACATTTTTTGCCATTGCCTTACAAGGTCCGCACCATTTGGCAAAAGCATCAACGAAAATGATTTTATCCTCAGCTTTGGCTTTAGCCATTGCATCTTTCCAGGTGCCATGAAAAAACTCTATGCCCTGTGCGCTTACATCACCAAAGGATAAGGAAAATATACAACAAAAGAAATAAAATTTACTCATCATCTTTCAAGAATTTTTATGGGTATTCCTCCAGGTTTAATAAAAAAAAACAACCTAATTGATTTTTATGAACTACTAACAAATATGGCAAGGTCAAAGTTCCCATTCCTTCCCGGTCCTGTAAACGGTTCCTTTAAACAAGGCGACTTTTTCACCTAGCTGATTGGTGAGATCTACATGGTAGATAGCCAGTTTTTGGGATAGGCTTTGTTCTGTGGCAGTAGCAGTGATGATATCTCCCGGATGTACCATTTTGATGTGTGATATCGAGGTCTCTATGGAAACTGCCTGTATGCCATGCGAATTACTTGCAAATGCAAATGCGCTGTCGGCAATCGAAAACGTCACACCTCCATGACAGATTTTAAATCCATTGAGCATCTCAGGGCGTATTTCCATACTTACTGTACACCTTCCCGGACCTACATCATCTATGCGAAGGTTCATCCACTTGGAAAACGCATCATTTTCATACATAAGTCGGTGTACGATTTTTAAAGCCAACGTCGATCCTGTCATCATTTTACTCTTTTAATTGGTATAGATCTTTTAAATTTCTGCCCATACCATCATAGTCGAGCCCATATCCCACCACAAATTTATTGGGTATGACAAAACCCGGATAATCCGTGACTATGTCGTGCATGTGTGCCTCAGGCTTGACCAGGATAGAAGTAAGGCTGACTGACGCCGGGCCATACGATTGTAGCTCAGGTATAAAAGAAGCCATCGTGTTGCCGGTATCTATAATGTCTTCTACTATAATCAGATGCCTGTTTTTTAATTCGATATTGGGAGGCATATATATATCAATCTTGCCAGTACTCTGGGTTCCATGATAAGATTTTATTCTTACAAAATTCAGTTCACACGGAAAGTCCAGCTTTCTTATAAGGTCTGCGGCATAAATGAATGCCCCGTTCATGACTACTAAAAACATGGGGTATTTTTCATGAAAATCTTCCCTGATGCTGTCTGCAATCTCCTGCACTTTATCTTCCAACGCTGCAGCATTGATATACTTTGTAAAAGTTAGGTTTCCAACCTGGATGACGTCTTGTTCTTTTTTATTACTCACTTTATTCCGTATTTGTCTAATAAATATACCATGCTTGCCATAGCGGCGGCACCTAGCTCTAATTCTCTTTTATTTACATTTTCTATTCTGTCATTTGCGGTATGGTGGAAATCAAAATAACGCTGTGAGTCCGGTCTAAGACCTATCAATAATCCTTTTTGGGATTTGAGGGGTCCTATATCTGCTCCCTATCCTCCCGTCTCAAAATGAAGCCCATAACTTTCCAGTAAGGGTAACCAATTACTGACATGCCTGTAATAGGTTTTAAAACCGATGTATCCGCTTCAAAACTGAAACCTCTTGGTGAAAAACCTCCTGCGTCTGATTCAAGAGCAGCCAAATGAAATTCCTTTTTTCGTTGGATATCCTGGCATAAGTCCGTCCTCCGGCTAGTCCGTTCTCTTCATTGGAAAAAAGTACACAGCGGATGGTTCTCTTGGGCTGATATCCCAGATCAGATAGAATTCTTAATACTTCCATTGACTGTACACATCCCGCACCATCATCATGGGCACCCTGTCCTACATCCCAACTGTCCAGATGACCACCTACAAGGATGATTTCTTCAGGAAATTCAGAGCCTCGTATCTCTCCTATGGCGGTGGGAGCCGGGCGTTTGCCCATCATTTTACACTGAGTTTTTAAAAAAAGTTTGACGGGACCAGACTGGATGGTACGACTCAGCAGGTCAGCAGCATTGGTGCTGATGGCTATACCCGGAATCTTCCTGAGAGAGTCCTTATAGATAGTCACACCTGTGTGTGGATAATCGTCAGGTGACGTTGTCATAGACCTGACTATAGCTGCCACTGCTCCGTATTCTGCTGCTTTGGAAGGGCCATAAACCCTCTGATCAACTGCACCACCATAAGCACTGAATGTGCGGATTTGAGTAGGGTCCATAGGTCGGTTGTAGAAGACAATTTTTCCCTTTATCATCTTTTCACCCAGATTTTCTACCTCGTCCAGGCTTTGAACTTCTATGACTTCAGCTGTAATACCATCAGGTGGAGTACTCACAGAGTTACCTAGAGACAGAGCATCTAAGGATATTTTTTTGCCATTCTTTCCAGTCATGATGACTTTTTCTTTTTCTCCACGCTTCCAGTAGCTTGCTTCACAATCCTGAAGATACGCTTTTACATTTTTTATTTCTTCCATGACCTTTCTGGTATGGGATGCCGCTCCTGCATAAGCGTCCGATCCGGCAATCCGTCCGCCAAACGATGTACACAGTTCACTCAAAAATCGATATGAAAACCCGTTACCCAGTGCTTCATTGTGGATCTTTTTTATCATAAGTGCGTCTGTATCCTGGGCTTGTATCCCGATCATCCATACTGATGACAACACCATAAATACTATTCTTAAACGTAATGGTTTTTGCATTTTTTAGTAATAAGATACAAAAATATAAAATTTATCTACAGTAAAAAATGATTTACAGAAGTAGTGTTTCCGTATTTTATCCTTCTTTGAAATGATTCCATCCTTGTGCAGTAATAGGATGAATATTACCGCCAGTGGTGTGCAGTGTAATTCCCTCGGATGGGTCTGTCATTTCGCCAATAATAAAAACCTCCGGCATAAAACGGATGCTCTCAAGATCTTTTTCGTCTATGGTAAATAACAATTCGTAATCTTCTCCGCCGTGAAGCGCACAAGTGATGGGGTCCAAATTGAATTCAAGGGCTGTTCGCTCAGAGTCTGGATGAATAGGCACTTTACCCTCCTCTATAAACGCACCTGTTCCGGATTGACGACAAATATGAATCAGCTCGCTTGCCAGACCATCAGAAATATCAATCATAGCAGTAGGCTTGAATTTCATCTTTCTAAAATATTCAATTGCTCCTGCCTGAGCTTCAGGTTTGAGCTGGCGTTCGATGAGATACTGGCTGTTTTCCAGCTCAGGTTGTACTCCGGGATGCGCCAGATATACTTGTTTTTCTCTCTCCAGCATCTGTAATCCCAAATATGAAGCTCCCAGATCTCCGGTGACGCATAGGATATTTCCTTTTTTAGCACCATTCCGGTAGACAATGTCATCCTGTCGGGCTTGTCCTATGGCTGTGACGCTGATGATCATTCCTTTGGGTGATGATGTGGTGTCTCCTCCAATCAAATCCACATGGTACATTTTGCAGGCTGTATAAATACCATCATACAACTCTCTGATGGCTTCCAGAGAATATTTATTGGAAATGGCAATAGATACTGTAATTTGTGTGGGTACAGCGTTCATTGCAAAAATATCTGAAAGATTGACTACAACAGCCTTGTAACCCAGATGTTTGAGAGGTGTGTACATCAGGTCGAAGTGTATTCCCTCTACCAGCATATCTGTAGAAACGACGGTCACTTCACCGGTATTTTTTATTACAGCAGCATCATCTCCAATACTTTTTATGGTAGTCTCCTGACAGGTTGTCTTATCTTTGGTCAAGTCGTCAATCAGTCCGAATTCCCCTAATGTGTTTACATCCGTAAAAGTAGGGTATGTGTTATTGCTCATGGTCTAAAATTTGGAACAAAGATAGCTGATAAAGGTGAAAGATTTTAGTCAGACTTGCCTTCATGAAAGTATTAGGGTATAAACAACCCATTGTTACTGTGATATTACCAACCCTCTAAAAACTTAGTCTATGATTACTTCAGTGATAAAAATATTATTTGCAGTACTTTTTTCACGATATTTTTTCAAGGGATCTATATGGATCATCAAGCTGTATTCCCCCTTTTTAATATCAGAAGGTAATAGGATACTTTGGCCTTCATAATTGATGCCATAATAATCTATGCCTCCAACCGAAATACCTTGTTTGGCACTTTCGCAAGACGCAAAATGTCCAAATCCATAATTTTGCAAAGTGTGTTCCGTATGGCTAATAGTTTTTTCCTGACAATAATTATTCTGTGCATTACAGTTGAGATTATCAAATAAGCAATAGCTGACTTTAGTGCTTTTGGCAACTACTTTCCATTTCAGTGGATTTCCGGTCCACCATCTCTTCTTTAACAAAACAAAATCCACCCAGTCTGCGACATGATAGTGATTGTGACCGGGACTATTGTCAAAGTAAAGATGTCCACCAGGATGTGCATCCATTTTCATTTCCTCACCTTTTTTGATGTATATCTGCTGATAGACTGTGGCAGACGGTAGATTGCCATCCTGACATCTGTCTGTTTTATTTACGATGGAGTCACCGCATTTCCAGATTTGACCTGAATGTATTTCAAAAGGCCCTTCACCGACATTGGCCATAGCAGCTGCAAAACGGAGCTGATTTCTGTTCAGGGTATCGGGGTCATTGGGTCTATAATATTTTATATGACCGGTAGTTAATGCGGGTACAACGATCAGATCAGGCAAAAGTTCTCCATTGGATAGAGGAGAAGAGTAACAGTTTTTTGGGGAAGCAAATGAGCAGGGGCCTGCACTACTGAAGGCTGGATTATTTCCAAAAGTTAGTGAAATACTTCTTACCTTACCGATCACACCGTTTCTTAGGTCGGTGACAGATAAAAACCATCTTCCATTGGGGTTTTGAGAATTATTGACAAAATCCATTTTTCCTTCAGGTGTAAAAGTACCCTCCAGGTTGTATTTTGCATCATAAATATATCCATCAAAACCATTTGCTGAAAAGCAAGTATTGAAGTAGCCGTATCTGTTTTCTTCACCATTACGATTGCTGAGCCAGAATGTCGTGCCATCAGGTGAAATCAGTTCGATTTTGAGATCTGAGGCCCTTTTGTGATTGATATCAATACATACTCTTTCGAGACCATATGTTTGATCTATTTTTTGTTGCGTCAGGGAGACATCGATGTTAAAGACTGTCGGGACTGCTTCATTGTTAAAATCAATAATCTGACCTGTAGTACCATCAAAAGTCTGACCTGACGCTACAAAAGTGACATGGCATAATAGCAGAATGAATCCTACTATACCTTTATTGTAGTATTGTAAACTTTTTTCTGTACACTGCATTGGCGTTGACTGCTTCCAGGATATATTCCCCATTTCTGTATTTGTCAGTTAAAGGTATTGAAACATTTTCTATTTCATCCAATAATTGCATATGTATTTTCATGCCGTTCATGTCATATATTGAAATGATATAACCTTCGCTCTCAGGCAGTATGATATTTAGCTGGTTACCCTGGGTAGCGGGTGACGGATACAGGACAAGCCCTTTTTCATCTTGTTTTTTGATGTGGGTCAATATTTTGAAATGCTCTGTTTGTCCATCAAAATCTATACCTTGCAGGCGATAATATGTCAGTCCTTCTCTCTGCGAAAGATATGATGACTGGTAAAAACCGGCTATACCCAAGGCCTTGATGGTTTCGATAGTTTCAAAATTTTGACCATCCGTGGATTGCTGTAAATTATAGTGTGAAAAATTTATTTCTGATTCTGACTCCCACTGAAAAAGCAATTGTTGATTAACTATCATTTTATCGAATGAAACCAGCTTGACAGGCAATGGTGCTGCACATACCGTAACGGGGTTACCAGTCACATTACAACTTTGAGTTGCTCCAGCCTGGAGACAAACAGAAGCATTATTGGTTACATTGTTGCAAGAAAAATTGCCATTGATTTTAAAAGTTCCGTTGGCCAGGGTATTAGTGTTTTGAAGGGTGAGGTTATGCAGGTTTAAAGTATTCAAAGTGTTGTCGCCATTATTGTTGATAATTAGTTTGCCCGTGGAGTTGATAATACCTCCGCCTATTATTCCGTCATTGATATTGCCATCCACAAAAGTGATAGTGCCTGAATTGTTGAGATCTATCGATTTGTTTCCGATGTAAAAACCACAACTCGTGGAGGCATTTCCACCGCAACTAGCCGTAATATTGATACTTCCAACATTGATGACACTTCCATGAAGAAACATACTTTTAGTAGTAAACTGTCCGTAATTAAAAAAATCGCCTTCCTGGTTTTCAAAAAAATTGATATCGATGACGGCGCCTGCCTGATTATAAAAGTTAGCTTGACTCTGTATGGTTAAACTGTAGTTGTTTACACCATCGACTATACTTCCGTAATTTTTTATTGTTACATTGTTTTGAATGGTAGTATTGGCCGGCATATTCCATGTAGCTGTCGGGCAAAAGGTAATGGTAGACCCGTTGGCAAGAACAGGATTGATGGTCCCTGACCATGTACCATAGACACAATAATTAGCGGCGGTATTTTGGTTATTGATACTGGTGCTTCCTGTGACCTGAACAGAGCCTGCCGGACACTGGGAGCATTGAGCATAAGCATTCATTATCAGGAAGAAAAAAAGGATAGAAGTTAAAAACTGTTTCATTTTGTATTATTTTTTAAAATTCATGATAAACAATACGAATGAAGGACCAATTTTGTAAAAGCTGAAATATATTTACATATCACATACATAAAACATTGTTAAGTAATAAATAAGATAATTTTATTTATATTTCTAATACTGTTACTAAATGCGAAAAACAAGAGCTTTATTCCATTTTTTGGAAAAAAGATAAAATTTTTGGAACAGAGAGGAAGGAGATAGTAGTCTTTTCTGATCAAAAATCAACATTGGGGTGTTTTAAACTAAATAATGCAGATACAGCCAAAAAAACGGCCGCCGCCACCCAGAAAGACATTATTTAGTTGCGATCAAAATGAATGGTTTCGAAATACACGTGGCAGGCGGTCGTAGGCTTTAGAGTAGATTTATATTTTGGTCCCTACCAGTTTGAAGTCTATCCATTCACCATCAAAATTGATGGAATATCTGAGTTCTATGGTGCCGTCTCTGAAAAAACCGGTACCTTTCATCTTTGTAAAAGGTGCTATTTCCTGATTTCCAACACGGATATCCATTGTCCTTTCGTGCTGATTGTCAATGTCTGCTTTGACAGTATACCAGTCTATGCCATCAAAAGGGGCTTCTATGATGACATTGTCACCGCCGTTTGTGCTAATGATCAGGTCAAATGGTCCTGCGACTCCTACTACATGAGCTCTATAAATTCCAACCACAGGTAAGATAGCTTCGTCTATATCATAGCACGAACTCAGCACTGTAGCAGATAATATTGTAAAAAGTAATAATCGTATCATAAGGCTTCTTGTTTTATAATGAAACCCCTAAAGTCACACTTTTGTACACACCAATCTGCGAGTTTATTAATACTTTAACTCTGAAGAATCCAAATGTTAATGATCTCTTATGAGAAATGATATCTAATTCCAGATCGTATGCCTGGATGAAAGAAAAAACCAAAATAGGCAGTTGTTTACCAATTTAATGGATTGAAGATATCATCCTGCTAGTAAAAGAATGTCCTTACATAATCAAAAAGCGAAATTCTGTTCATCCATACTACGATGGCTAATGCAATCAGACCAAACCATATGACAACCTTAAACTTTTTGTAAAAAACCTTGATCATGTCCTGACGGGTCTGGTATCTTTTTCTCTTCCTGTAAGCCACGGATCAGTTATTTATTAAAATGGCAGATCATCAAAGTCTGATGGCAAGCCTCCTCCGCCGAATTCATTGTTTTCTTCAAAAACTGGAGGTGCCGGAGGTGCAGCTGATGCTGCCTGAAACCCTTGATTGGCAGGATTGGATTTGTCTACTTTCCATGCATTGAGATTGGTAAAGTACTTTCCTTGCCACTCACGGCCTCTTAGATCAAAAGAGACTTTTATTTTATCTCCTTCTTCACAACTGTCTATGATACCACATTTATCCTGGGTCAGTTGAAATTTTACATATTGTGGGTAGGTGCCTTCTGTAGTAATAACAAACTCTCTAGTCTGAAAAGAACTCGATTTACTTTCGATGTCAAATTTTTTGTGCATTGTACCTTCTATCTCGAATGTCATGGTATAATATTTTAAAAGTATGATAAATAATTAATAAGCTTTGGCAAAAATGACCCTTCGCTCGGAAATTTTTCCGGAATAGATACATTTTCCCGACTCAGATGGTGCGTCCAGAGGTATACATCTGATGGTGGCTTTGGTTTCTTCTTTGATTTTTTCTTCGGTTTCAGAGGTACCGTCCCAGTGGCAGGACAAAAATCCACCCTTGTTTTCGAGTACATCTTTAAACTGATCATAACTGTCCACCTTTGTGATATGGCTATCCCTATAAGCTTTTGCCCTCTGAAACAGGTTTTCCTGTATATCATCGAGTAGAGACGACACATAAGGGACGACCTGATCCATAGCTATGCTTGTTTTTTCTTTGGTATCTCTCCTTGCTACTTCTATAGTATTGTTTTCCAGGTCTCTTTTGCCCAGGCCCAACCTTACAGGCACACCCATCATTTCATATTCTGCAAATTTGAATCCAGGCCTTTTTGTCTCATCGGTATCTATTTTCACACTTATGCCCAGTGCTTTGAGAGCTTCACTTATATTTTTTGCCTTTTCGAGCAACTCAGGATCAGGTTTTGGAATCGGCACGATGACCACCTGAAAAGGAGCCAATTTTGGAGGCAAGACCAGACCTTCGTCATCCGAATGTGTCATGATAAGCCCTCCTATCAGACGAGTAGAAACACCCCATGAAGTAGCCCAAACATATTCGTTTTCATTTTTATCATTGCTGAAAGTAACGTTAAAAGCTTTAGCAAAATTCTGGCCCAAAAAATGCGAAGTTCCGGCCTGCAATGCCTTACCATCTTGCATGAGGGCCTCAATTGTAAAAGTATCGTCTGCACCTGCAAATCGTTCGTTTTCGGATTTGAAGCCTTTGATGACAGGCATCGCCATCCACTCCTCGGCAAACCTGGCATAAACATCGTGTATTAGTCTGGCTTCAGCTATAGCCTCGCTTTTAGTCGAATGAGCTGTGTGACCTTCCTGCCAAAGAAACTCAGCAGTACGTAGAAATGGTCTTGTACGCATTTCCCATCTTACTACATTGGCCCATTGGTTGATAAGGATAGGAAGATCTCTGTAAGATTGTATCCAGTCACGATATGTATTCCATATAATTGCTTCACTTGTGGGCCTTACGATAAGCTCCTCCTCCAGTTTTGCTTCAGGGTCTACGATCAGTTTTCCCTTATTGTCAGGATCAGCTTTCAGTCTGTAGTGTGTGACGATAGCACATTCCTTGGCAAAACCTTCTGCATTTTTTTCTTCAGCTTCGAATAGGCTTTTAGGTACAAACAGGGGAAAATAAGCGTTTACATGTCCTGTTTCCTTAAACATTTTGTCCAGTTGATCTCTCATTTTTTCCCAGATCGCATATCCATAGGGCTTGATGACCATACAACCCCGCACAGCACTACTATCTGCCAGTCCCGCCTTCTTTACAATGTCATTATACCATTGCGAATAATTCTCTTCCCTGCTTGTGATCTCTTTTGCCATATATGAAGTATCTGATGCTTATGTTAAAAATAAATTAATGATTTGTTTTATTGAACTTTTATAGGGTTAAAAACGTCATAAAGTCATAAGTCCATGATTCTTGAATAGTTAAGTAAAGACTTTAACATTTGGAAGAAATAACTTTAAGTGAATTTTAACGTAATATTTAGTGCAAAAGTAATAAATTGCACTCGATTTAATAAGAAAGACATATTTATTGCGATCAAAAAATAATTTTTAAAAAATAATAACATGAAAGCCCGATTTTTTACAAAGTATTTAGTCATGATGATGGTTCTCTCGTCTATGATGGTACAGGCTCAGTTTGACGATCTGTACTATGATTACAAAAAGGACGAGATTAAGGTCAAAAAAACAGCTGACGTAGCTTATAATGATGATTATTCAGATCAAACTTATAATGACGATAGTTATAATTATGACAATGATGATTATGACAATTATGATGATTATTCTTATGAAACACGTATAAGAAGATTTTCTAACCCTGTTATGCACAACAGCTACTATTCCAATTTTAATTCGTGGTGGTATGACGATTATTATTACAATAATCCATATTACGGTAATAATTATGGTGTCAATATCTTCCTGGGATCTCCCTGGAACAGCTGGAACAGACCATGGGGTTTTAATAATTACGGATATGGTTTTGGATATAACAGCTGGGGATACAACAGTTGGAATTCATGGAATAATCCGTGGGGCTGGAACAGTTGGAATGGATGTCCTAACTATGGATGGGGTAATAATTTTTATACCAATAATTACTATGGTGGTGGATACTACAACAACGGTTGGGGCAACAATGGTTGGGGTAACAACGGATGGAACAACAATAATGGAGGCAACGATTATTCCAATAAAGTTTATGGCAGCCGTAAAGGCGGTTCCTTATCCACATCCACCAAAGGTCGTAATGCATCTCCCAGAAGAGAGGGTGTGACAGGTGGGGGATCAGGACCTAAAGAAGACAAAGTGGGATTGACACGTGACAATACCAATGGCGTTTCAGAAAGAAGCAAGAGTACGGATAAAAGTTTCCGTGGGGATATCAGAGATAGAAACGGAGAGTCAACTGTAAAAAAAGAAAGTACCGGAAGGACAGAAAGATCTAGAATCTACACTAATCCTGACAGAAACAACGGAACAGTAAATCCTAATACCCGCAATAACAGGAGTACTGAACCTGCAGAGTCCAGAAGAAATGATACCAGAAGTACCAGACCAGAAACAAGAAAGGAAAATGGTAACGACTCTAATACAAAAAGAAATAATAATGAAAGCGTGAGACCAAATCGGTCAGAAAGTAATACAAGATCAAACAGGAATATCGATTCGGGATCTAGCAGAAGCAGTTCTAGTTGGGATTCTAGCCCATCCAGAGGAAGCAGCCGAGATTCTGGTTCTTCATCTCAAGGTAGCGGTATGGGATCATCCAGATCATCCTCATCTGGCAGCAGTGGCAGTAGTGGATCATCCAGATCAGGCGGCGGCGGCGGTGGTTCCTCACGCAGAGGTGGCGGATAAATAAAATCGATGTGGCTTCAAAAAACCACGTTACATTATAATCTACAGGGCTGAAGTAATATAACAATTATTCAGCCCTTTTTTTAACCAAAAAATAGATAAAATGAAAACTTTCAACATACTTATACTCGTGTTATTTTCTGTAATGAGTAGCAAGGCTCAAAATATTTCTGATATGGTAAGATGGAGTTCCATCGACCAGGTCGGAACAGCCAGAACATTGGGGGTAGGAAGCTCCTTTGGTTCAATGGGTGGTGATTTTTCTGTCATCAATATCAATCCATCCGGTATTGCAGAGTACAGAGTGTCAGAATTTACTTTCACTCCTACCATGAGAAACACAAAAACCGATGCTTTTTTTGAAAAAAATCCGGCAGAAACTCAGTTTACTAAAGGTACCAAAATTGGTTTGGACAATATAGGCTTCGTCATTGCAAGCAATCCCGGCTCCAACTGGTCAAGTTCTAATTTTGCTTTTGGATATTCCAGGATAGCAGACTTGCAAAGAAATGTAGAATTGAAAGGCAAAGTCAGCGGATCTATCACAACATATTTTGCAGAGCAGGCAAATGGTAAAAGTCCGGATGATTTAGATGAGTTTGTGAGTTTTGCGGCATACAATACAGGAGCTATTTTTGACTTTGATAAAAACAATGACTACGATACTGACTTTGTTGATGCTGCCACACCGGTTTACCGAACCCAGGATATTTCGCAAAAAGGTGGCATCAACGAGCTGACTTTCGGATGGGCAGGAGAGTATAAACACCAACTTAACCTTGGTTTTTCAGTAGGTGTACCTTTTGCAAATTTTGAGGAGATAAAAACATATACAGAAGACGATCCTCAGGATTTGATTGCCACATTCAGAAGTCTGTCATACACAGAAAACCTGAACACTTCGGGTGTAGGTTTCAATGTGAAGGCTGGATTTACCTATAAACTATTTAACAGATTAAGACTCGCAGGTGCTTTTCATTCGCCGACATACTATAAATTTACAGATGATTATAGTACGTCTATGGAGTATTCTTATGTAGATGGTAGTCCCGAAACTTATTCATACGAATCACCGGAAGGAACATTTGAGTACAGAATGACGACTCCCTGGAGAGCAGTAGGAAGCTTGGGGACTACTTACAAAATAGGCGATGATATAAAAGGATTTGTCAATGCCGATGTCGAATATCTGGATTACACCAATGCCAATTATAATGGTACAGCCTACAGTTCTTCCTCGGCAGAACAACAGTGGACCAGTCAGGTAAACAGAGATATACAAAGAAGACTTGGCCAGGCTACCAATCTTAGATTAGGTACAGAATTAGCTTATAAAAACCTGAGGCTTCGTGCCGGGTATGGATGGGAACGTACTGCTTTTAATGCAGATGATTTTTATAACCATAAAACCTCATTCGGAATAGGCTTTAGGGAAGACAACTTCTTCATCGACCTTGGTTTCAGAGTAGCAAAGTACGAAGAAGGCTATAATCCATATGTTGTACTGGACTCTGAGCTGGACCCGCTATCCAATATTAGCACTACACGTTCTCGAGGAGCTCTGACACTGGGCTTTAAATTCTGATACTGAATACCTGATACACTCAACATCTTTTGTACTGGTTATAAATCTTTAGTATAATCTTTTAAACTGGATTTCATTGTTGTCCCTATACTTCAGATAGTAAAAAAGCATGGAGTATTTCATTGAAAAACAGTGGGTTAAGTAGTTTTAAGTGTGGTTTGAAAAGTGTAGTAAGCCCTGACAATTGTATGGTTTTATTATAATCACAAACCTACTTTTGCTGTTCAGTTTCAGATCAACAAAAAAGATTTATGTCTCCAGAGAGAGTATATATATTTGACACAAGCCTTAGAGATGGCCAGCAGGTACCGGGATGTAAATTGCGTAAAGAGCAAAAAATCGCTATTGCTGAACAATTGGATGTTTTCGGAGTAGATGTGATAGAAGCCGGTTTCCCCATATCGAGCCCGGGGGATTTCGATGCAGTACAAGCCGTAGCAGGAATAGTAAAAAACGCCACCGTCTGTGGTTTGTCCAGAGCCGTCGCCAATGATATAGAAGTGGCTGCTGCAGCTGTAAAAAATGCGGTGAGGCCCAGAATACACACAGGTATCGGCACCTCTGACAGCCATATCAGATTTAAACTTAATTCTACACGAGAAGACATTATTGAAAGGGCGATCGCCGCTGTTAAACTTGCCAAGTCTTATGTAGAGGATGTAGAGTTTTATGCAGAAGACGCCGGCCGTACTGACAATGAATTTTTGGCCAGGGTCTGCGAAGCAGCCATAAAAGCAGGTGCAACAGTACTCAATATTCCGGATACCACAGGATATTGTCTTCCCCATGAGTATGGTGATAAAATAGCTTATCTGAGGGAGCATGTCGCAGGTATTCACAAAGCAATACTATCGACCCATTGTCACAATGATCTCGGTATGGCCACTGCCAACTCCATAGCAGGTATTGAGAACGGCGCCAGACAAATAGAATGTACGATCAACGGTATCGGCGAACGAGCAGGCAATACTGCGCTCGAAGAGGTCGTGATGATCATCAGACAAAGACTTAATCACCGATATTATACAAATGTACAAACACCAATGCTTAAAAACCTGAGTCAGTTGGTAGCTGATACGATGGGTATGCCTGTGCAGGCCAATAAAGCCATCGTCGGAGCTAATGCTTTTGCACATTCGTCAGGTATTCATCAGGATGGTGTTATAAAACATCGGGAAACATACGAGATTATAGACCCCGCAGATGTCGGTGTAGATCACTCATCTATTGTACTTACGGCGCGTTCAGGCAGAGCGGCACTTGCATATAGATTTAAGGAACTGGGATACCATCTCAGAAAAGATGAACTGGATGTTGCATATCAGCATTTTTTGGTCTTGGCCGATCAGCAAAAAGAAGTGGTAGACAATGACCTGGAGATACTGTTTAACGAAAAAATATTTATCCTGATATAAAATCTCGATTATCCACACACTTGACCCATTAAAAAAAGACAAATTGACTTTATTTGAAAAAATATGGAATGCTCATATCGTTAAATCCATAGACGAAAATCGGGACATCATATACATAGACAAACACCTCATTCATGAAGTGACCAGCCCCCAGGCCTTCGATGGTCTTAAAGAACGTAATTTAGGTATATTCAGAAAGGATAGGATTTTGGCAACTGCCGACCATAATGTTCCGACTATAAATCAACATTTGCCTATCCATGACCCTATGGGGCGTCTGCAGGTAGAAAAACTCACCCAAAACTGTATGGAATTTGATGTAGAGTTGTATGGACTTGGTCATCAGTATCAGGGTATCGTTCATGTTATCGGACCTGAGCTAGGTATTACTTTACCCGGCATGACAATAGTGTGCGGAGATAGTCATACCAGTACTCACGGTGCATTTGGAAATATATCTTTTGGTATAGGTACATCACAAGTAGAGCAGGTCATGGCAACCCAATGTCTTGTGCTGGAACGACCCAAAACTATGCGCATCAATATAGAAGGTATCATACCCAAAGGTGTGTACTCTAAAGATATCGTCTTGTATATCATATCCAAACTAACAGCAGCGGGTGGAACAGGTTATTTTATTGAGTTTGCGGGATCGGCTATCAGATCATTATCCATGGAGGCCAGGATGACTATTTGCAACATGAGTATAGAGATGGGTGCCAGAGGAGGTATGATAGCACCGGATGAGACAACTTTTGCTTACATTAAAGGAAGAAAATTTGCACCTGACGGCACTCGTTGGGATGCAGCACTGGCATATTGGCAAACACTTTTTCTGACAAAAATGCTGTCTTTGATGCAGAACACACTTTTAGTGCTGCCGACATAGAACCGATGGTGACCTACGGTACTAATCCCGGCATGGGTATGGGCATATCAGAGACAATCTCTGTAGATCATACTTCGGACTCTAATCTAAAATCACTGGCTTATATGGGTTTGTATACCGGACAATCCCTGGTAGGCAAAAACATAGAAAATGTTTTCATCGGTAGTTGTACCAACAGTCGGATAGAAGACCTTCGGCAAGTAGCAGCTTTCATCAGGGGAAAACAAAAAGCAGCACACGTCAAAGCGTACATTGTCCCAGGGTCCAAACAGGTCGAGATGCAAGCCAAGGCTGAGGGACTGGACAAAATATTTGCGGAAGCTGGATTCGAACTAAGAGAACCAGGGTGCAGTGCATGCCTGGGCATGAATGAAGACAAAATTCCCTCCGGCGAATATTGTGTTTCTACGTCCAATCGTAATTTTGAAGGTAGACAAGGTCAGGGAGCACGCACCATTCTGGCAAGCCCGATGATGGCTGCCGCCGCCGCAATTGAAGGTAAGATCGTTGATGTCCGCCAATATTTAAACTAAAATATAATGAAAAAATTGAACAGGATTGTCAGCACGGCAGTACCCCTTCCGATCGAAGATATAGATACCGATCAGATCATTCCTGCCAGATTCCTTAAGGCGGTGTCCAAAGAAGGATTTGGACAAAATTTATTCAGGGACTGGAGGTATCACAATGACGGCACATTGATCAGTGATTTTGTGCTAAACAATGATACATTTAATGGTCAGATCCTTGTAGCAGGAAGAAATTTCGGATGTGGCTCCAGTAGAGAACATGCTGCCTGGTCGCTGGCAGATTATGGGTTTAGCGTAGTTATCAGTAGTTTTTTTGCAGATATATTTAGAGGGAATGCCCTCAACAATGGTATACTGCCACTTCAGGTTGGCCAGGACGTATTACATCAGATATTTGCTATAATAGAAAAAGATCACCGTACTATATTCGAAATCAACGTGGATGAACAAAAGCTAAAAGTTGGGGACATGCAGGTGACATTTGATCTGGACCCATATAAAAAAGTTTGTCTTATAAATGGCTACGACGACATAGATTACTTATTGAGTATCAAAGATGATATAGAATCTTTTGAAAAAAACAGAGTATTTACACTATAATAACTGAAGATACAAGCCAATGAGTATAAAATCACTCCATAAAATAACCGTTTTGCCGGGAGATGGCATCGGGCCTGAAGTTATAACACAAGCATTAAAAGTGGTGACATCCATTACACAAAAGTATGGTCATCAATGGGAAATAGAAAAAGCACTGATCGGGGCATGTGCCATCGATGCTACCGGAGATCCATTTCCGGACGCCTCACTTTCTGCCTGTAATTCAGCTGACGCTATCCTGCTTGGTGCCATAGGCGATCCCAAATACGATAATGATCCTTCTGCACTTGTGAGGCCGGAGCAGGGATTGCTGCGTATGCGAAAATCACTCGGTCTTTATGCCAATATCCGACCTGTCAAAATATATCCCCAGTTGGTCCATCTATCTGTGTTTAAACCGGAGGTATTGCGCAATGTGGATTTTGTTATCTACCGCGAACTGACGGGTGGCATATATTTCGGTGAGAAGATAAAGGAAGCTACATACTCCTCAGATCTATGTATTTATCACAGATATGAGGTAGAACGCATCACACATCTGGCATTCAGACAAGCAATGTTGCGCAGAAAAAAGCTAACTCTTGTGGATAAAGCCAATGTACTCGAGACATCCCGTCTGTGGAGATCCGTCGTCCGTGAAATAGGCACATCATATCCCGAAGTAGAGTTGGATTATATGTTTATAGACAACGCTGCCATGCAAGTTATATTGAATCCATCGAGATTTGATGTGGTTTTATGCGACAATCTGTTTGGAGATATCCTTTCTGATGAGGCAAGTGTATTGTCCGGGTCTATGGGACTGCTACCATCCGCTTCCAAAGGAGAAGCCACAGCATTATACGAACCAATACATGGATCATATCCTCAGGCAGCAGGCAAAGATATAGCCAACCCAATGGCAACGATCCTGTCTGTAGAAATGATGCTCAGAGACTTTGGTTATATATCTGAAGCGAATGATATTATTCGTGCAGTAGATGATTGTATAGCAGAAAGTTTTCTGACTGAAGATTTACATCCTGCTGTTTCCAGAAAATGCTCAGAAGTAGGAGACAGGGTTGCTGCCCTGATCAGGTAAGCAAATTTTTTATTTTGCTAATATGTGAAACACCTAATTAAGAATAATATTTGCTTGCTTTGGTATGTCCAATCGGTAGTGATTCTGATTGCTCAAAACAATTATCGCTATTACAAAATATAATACTGTTTTTAATAAAATTTCGGCTATAAATTGTACTCTAAGTAAAATTTATAAATCAAAATTAGCTAAATCAGTAATAAAATAATAATTATAAAAATGACTACGATAAAAAAGTATCAAAAACATCAAAAAAGGGTGATAAAAAAGATAAAACTTGTATGGATTCCGTGAATCAATACGACAACAAACCCAAAAAAAGGACTTAAACATGATATATATCATCATTTTTGTGTTGTCATACCAAAGTTTTTTACACCAGATGATGACACCTCCCCAAGGTTTAAGAAAACAATTTACTTTATTGGTAGAAATATTAATTTCTTTATTATTTATTTTATTAACTAATCACAACATTCTTATCCAATGAACAGTAGATTTACACAAAAACTGATTTTATTTCTTACTTTGTCAACATTACAAATTACTTTAACTTTTGGGCAAACAAGCATTTCTTTAGTTCCACCTGATTGCTACCCGGGGGTTACACCATCCCAACAAGACGCCACAGCAACTTCTTCAAACGGAGCATCACCCTTTGCCACCTGGAAGGCCGCATATGACTATGCACACACTGGTGCAGGCAGCAGCTCGGTCACTACGATTAACTTTGCACCAGGGTATTATAGTACAAACTTGAGTGGTTTTAGGACAGACTGGGGCGATGCTTCTGGTGGATTTGTTTTAAAAGCTGGCATAACGGTAAACGGAAACGGAGCGGTTATAGATAACACAGGTGCTGGATCAAGTGCTATATGTTTTGCCACAATGGGCAATAATAGTAAACTTGATGGTTTCACTTTTATTGATTTTTCTGGAGTTACACCTGCAGGCGCAATATTAGCAGCAGGTGCCACTGGATGGGAAGTCAATAATTGTAATTTTGATGGTTGTGATAAGGGTGGTGGATCTGGTATGGAGATAGACGGTGGAGCTGGCACGATCAACAATTGTAATTTTTATAAGCATCTATTTGCTACCGGAAGTGCCATGGATATAAATGGTGGTACTACTACATTAAATAATTGTATATTCTCATGTAATTATAGAGATAATAATGGTGGCCGCGGTGGAGCTATTTATATGGTAGGAGGTACTGCAAACTTCAATGGATGTACATTTGACGGGAATGAGGCAGGTGGAAATGCACCTGGTGGAGCAATGTCTATTGAAGGTAGTGGTTCTGTTGCAAATTTTATAAATACAAAATTTACTTGTAATGAAGCTAATACGCTTACTGATCAAGATGGAGGAGCTCTAAACATCGAAAGTGGAGCAACAGTTACTATAACTACATGTACATTCTTAGGTAATATCGCAAAAAGACAAGGCGGGGCTATACGGTCTGCTGGTGGTTCTTCTTCTAGTGTCAATTTAACAATTTCAAATACTACTTTTAATACTAATTCTACTAATACATCATCATCAAAAGGTGGAGCAATCTATCTATACAATACAATAACCAATCTTAATACTAGCTTCTTCACTGGCAATAGTGTAACAGGTGAAGGAGGTGCAGTTTTTGTTTTCAAAAATCAATCAGGAAATACAGCAACATATGATTTTAGTAGCAATACAATGACCAGTAATACTTCAAGCAACAACAACCAGTGCACCGGAAGGGATGTGTTTACGGAAATGCACATAAATGGGAGCAATAATAAACTTGATGCTTTGGCGGATGGGCATCATGCAACAAATCCAACAAATACTGGCACTTTGGAATTTAATACGACAACTTCTACATTGAATACAACAATAAATGCAAGTGGGTATACTGGGGTTTCTGTTGCTACAACTTTTGGTAGTGTTAATCATTGGACCTTTAATGGCTATACCGCGTCTAGTGTTACTGGTTTTGATGCTGGTCAAAGAGGGATGGCATACGTTTTAGCAGCAGATGGTTCAAATTTTGCCACAGCAAATGGTCATGCAGTAGTGTTTTGGCGACCAGGGGGATCTCGTAACAGAAAGCTTTCTTTCGTAAGTTTTGCTAACGGATTAGATGCAAATGCTAACATTACGGTGCTCCAAGAGTTAGGAGATTATGGAGCAAATACCAGTGGTACATTTAATGTGAAAGCTACACACGAGGGTACTACATGGAAGTTTTATGTGACAACTTGTGGTAGTGATTGTTCTGGAATTGACCCTCGAGGATTTAACTATTGTACACCAAGTCATACATACTCAAGTACTTTTGCAGGGACACACAGAGGAATATGGGTTTCAAATAGTAGCACAGCAAATTCCTACCTATACAATCAGAATTATTTCAGAAATACAGATGAAACAAAAGGTACAGGTGGATCGGGATCGTTACTTTCAGCTGTTTGTGCTGGATGTCCTAACAGCCCCTCATCTTCTGCACAGTGTCCGGCTACTAATGTTGGATCCATACAGGGAGATGCATTCAGGACCTCAACAATGATGGAATTATGAATGCAGGAGAACCTCTGGCCAACGTACCGGTGCAATTATTGGATGGCAACGGAAATGTAGTGGCGACAACAACTACCAACTCCTTTGGCCATTACATATTTACCGGTCTGGCAACGGGTACTTATCAGGTCAGTTTTGGTATTCCAAGCGGATACAGTTCGGCTACAACCACCAGCCAAAATAATGGAGCTCCGGCTTTTGATAGTGATGTTGCGGTGGGAACAGGTACTACCTTCCTCTCTCCTGTGATTAATTTATCTACATCATCAGGTATGTCCAATGGAAATGATGCCTTCACCGGTGCAGCCAATTATTACAATGTGACAGCCGGATATTCCACTTTGGTATTACCTGTGACATGGTCTTCTATCACAGTCAAAAATGATAAGTGTCAGAACATTGTTACTTGGACCACAGAGTCTGAGACCAACAATGATTATTTTGTGGTTGAGAGGAGTAAAGACGGAAAGATATACGGGGATGCAGCCATGATAGATGGTCAAGGAGATAAAAGATCCACAACACATTATGAGCATAAAGATGCATCGGCCTCCAGGGGTGTTACCTATTATAGAATCAAACAGGTAGATTTTGATGGACGATTTACATACTCACCGGTAGTAAAAGTCAGAAATACTTCTTGTGCTGAAAAGTCTTTTGTCACTGCTTATCCAAATCCGGTTACAGACAATAATGTTACGCTCGAAATACCGGAAGTTGCTGCAGGTGAAGATATCACTATCATCATGTATAATCATGTAGGTCAGGCAGTAAAGACTTACAAAATAAATGCTTCAGAAAATACCAAAGTTTGACTTGGATATCACTGATCTCAAATCAGGAATTTATATGTTTCATGTCAGCAGTTCAGGTGGTTCCTCGACAAATGCGAATATAAAATTTGAGAAGATCTAACCAAATGGATCCAATCCCAGAGGAAGGCAATATTGCCTCTCCTCTTTTTTATCTTTTTTATTCTTTTTACTGAGCGTGGGGAATTTACGTCTTGCATGTTTAACTCCCATTTAACTCACATCGTATTGGGATGGAATTCTTTTCCTTAGTCAATTCAATGAAATAGCGACGATTTGTCCGAATAAAAAGTTTGAAATGCAAAATGGAATGGGATATTTCACTGATGTATGGGATGAGGTAAAATTTGTAATAGAATAAGAATGGGTAATAAAATTATAAAATTTCTCTCAAGAAGCAAAATTTAATATACTGATTCACGGAATCCATACAATAAGTGACAAAATACTTAGTACAACAAGCTTAAATAGGGACTAAATTTATCCCACCATTTAACATTAACAAAAATACCTTAACCCACAAAATTGAAAGTAGTATGTACTTTACTGGTTTAAAATCGACAACCTCTTGTATTAAAAACATTTTTTTCAAATTATTGCCAGTCTTAGTTTTGACAATATTATTTTTTGGGCGAAGCGGAGAAGTCAAGGCATGCAATAATAGTTCATTTGTCATTAATAGTATTGTAGACAACGGCAATGGTACATGGACCTATAATATTACATTTACTGTTGAGTTAGGTAGTTTAGATGTATCATATTACGGTTCTGTTTTTAAATTTACTTCCAGTTCAGGGACGCCGACGGTATTGCCTGGATATACTTCGCCTTTACCCTCAGGTGGGGCTTTGTCCAGTAATCTTACGGGATTTATAGGTGCAAATGTTAATTCACAGGCTGCAGATTCAGACTGGAATGTGTATGATAATGTAACTAATGTACTTAGTTATGAATGTCCTGATCTTTTTGGCTGTGCTACGGATGATTTTACAAGGACTTTCAGTGTGACAGTAATGGGGTGTGTGGAAACGATATTGTTTGATGCTAGTCCGAATTCTGGCTCGGCATCCTGCGAAAAAACACTATCTACCGGACTTAGCTGCAGCACTCCTGTTACTCCTCCTGTATGTGGAGATACTTTTTATGACAGTGGAGGAGCAGGAGGTAATTACAGCGCCAATGAAGATGTGACTTATACTATCTGTCCTGTTACTCCTGGAGACAAAGTAAGTTTAGTTTTTAATACTTTTACTCTTCAGGGAGGTGGTGCATGCAGTAGTACGGCGAATGATTATGTGCAGATATTTAATGGAGATATGATCACTGACCCACTCTTAGGCACATGGTGTGGCACAAACAATCCGGGAACCATCACTTCGACATCAGCAGATGGATGTCTGACTTTTGTTTTTCACTCTAATGCTACCACTCAAGCGGCAGGATATTCGATCACGGTTACTTGTGCGCCACCACCACCACCACCTACATCTCCCTGTACCTGTGCCAGTGGAAATGGAATCTGTGGGGGTGAACATTTTTGTAATTCATCAGCAGCTCAGTCAGATTATAATAACCTTGCATCTACGGTTGCACAATATGATTTTATACCAGATCTCAGCGCAGCCAATGGTACATCTTACCAGTTGTGCTATGAATATACCACCGGACCCACAGAGACATCTATAGGATTTGTAAATGCCATAGGAACAACTGGCGGCTCAAGTTGTACATTTACCAGAACGTACCAGGTGTATCAAGGTACAGGTTGTAGTTCACCTCTGGCTAATACCACAGCAGCTGATTTTGGAACTGGTTTTGAATACACTGTACTTCCCAATACCTTTTATAATTTTTGTGTAACCATCACCATCACCAATACCTCTTGTCTGACTATCGACGACACTTATGTATGGCTGTACAACAATAGTCCGGGAGGACAGGGTTGTGGTACATGTGCTGCCCCATGTACTGGACCTGGTATGGGTGCTGTAGCTACTTACAATGACCGAACTTATTTATCTTGTTGGGAACCTGCCTGTGCTATCTATGGTCCCACATCGTTTACAAATTGTTTTAGTGCAACTGCAGATGCAACCGGGTTTTTGGGATTCGCAAACTTATTTGTGCAAGATGGCCCATCTACATGTATTACAAAAACATGGACCCTAAGTCCCTCAGGAAGTTGTAGCACTACGATTCCCAACCCTATTCCAAATGCCCATTCAGTAGCTTCAGGATTTAACCCGGAATATAGTGGATTGACACCAAACGGTTCTTATGTGCTTTGTGTGACTTATACCTTATCCAATTCTTCGTGTGGTTTTTTGATGGATTGGGCGATCATATTTGTATAGATTCATATGGTAATGATTGCATACCTCCGGTAGCGGGATTGGTAGCAAGTCCCACCACCATTTGCTCAGGTGCATCTTCCATGCTTACGGCTTCAGGTGGTGGTACATATGCATGGAGTGGAGGCTTAGGTACAGGTGCAGGTCCTAAGACTGTGTCACCCACAATGACAACTACCTATACCGTAACCGTCACCAGTACTCCTGGATGTACATCAACCGCTATGGTCACAGTAAACGTTACGACTCCTGTGACTCCAACGTTTACACAATTGGGACCATATTGTCAGAATACCACGCCAGGAACTTTACCTACAAGTTCTACTAACTCACCACCGATCACGGGTACTTGGTCACCTTCTACAATCAGCACCACTACAGTGGGAATGCAGACATATACTTTTACGCCTGCTGCAGGTCAGTGTGCTACGTCGGCCACGATGACAATAACCATCACCGCACCACCTACGCCGACATTTACACAATTAGGACCATATTGTCAAAATGCCACACCAGGGACTTTACCTACAAGTTCTACTAACTCACCACCAATAACGGGTACTTGGTCGCCGTCTGTAATTAGTACGACCACGGTAGGAATGCAGACATATACTTTTACACCATCAGCTGGCCAGTGTGGAACAACCACTACGATGAGTATCACCATCACGGCACCACCGACGCCTACGTTTACGCAGTTAGGACCATATTGTCAGAATACTACACCAGGAACCTTGCCTCTAAGTTCGACCAACTCACCACCGATCACAGGCACATGGTCTCCTTCTACAATCAGTACCACTACAGTAGGAACACAAGTGTACACTTTCACTCCGACTGCTGGCCAATGTGCCACAACAACGACGATGAGTATCACCATCACGGCACCACCGACGCCTACGTTTACGCAGTTAGGACCATATTGTCAGAATACTACACCGGGTACACTACCTACCAGTTCGACCAACTCACCACCTATCACAGGTACATGGTCACCCTCTGTCATCAGTACAGCCACAATAGGAACACAGGTATACACCTTTACACCATCAGCTGGCCAGTGTGCCACGACAACGACGATGAGTATCACCATCACGGCACCACCGACGCCTACGTTTACGCAGTTAGGACCATACTGTCAGAATGCAACACCGGGAGTACTTCCTACCAGTTCGACAAATTCGCCACCCATCACAGGAACATGGTCACCATCGGTAATCAATACTTCTTCAGTGGGTACACAGACTTATACCTTTACGCCTGGAGCAGGTCAGTGTGGTACTACCACTACCATGAACATAACCATCACGGCTCCGGTAACTACCACGTTTAATCAATTAGGACCATATTGTCAGAATGCAACACCGGGAATACTTCCTACCAGCTCGACAAATTCGCCTCCGATCACAGGCACATGGTCACCATCTGTCATAAGTACTTCCACAGTGGGGTCGACAGTATACACCTTTACTCCTGGAGCAGGTCAGTGTGGCACACCTACAACGATGACCATTGTAGTTACGCAGCTTACTATGCCGGTTTTTTCACCACTGGGGCCATATTGTCTTAATGCAACACCTGACCCATTGCCTACAAGTTCGAATAATACGCCACCGATTACAGGTACCTGGTCACCTTCAGCAATAAATACATCCAGTGTAGGTTCTACAGTGTATACGTTTACACCAGGTGCAGGGCAATGCGCTACTACTACCACTATGACGGTAGTAATTTCAAATAGTGTCACACCTACATTCGACCAGTTAGGGCCATATTGTTTGGGCTCTACACCTGGAGTGTTGCCATCCCAATCAAATAATAATATTAATGGTACCTGGTCACCTGCGGTAATAAACACATCAACGGCAGGATCATTTACTTATACATTTACTCCAAGTGCAGGGCAATGTGGGATTGTTACTACCATGACGGTTGTTATCACGAGTTCAGTGACACCGACTTTCACACAACTTACTGTAGGTTCACAAGTATATACATTCACACCAAATCCCGGACAATGTGCAAGTACGACAACTATGACAATAATGATAACAGCACCAGTGACACCTACTTTTACTCAACTAGGACCATATTGTGTAAATGCGACTCCAGGAACTTTACCTACTAATTCGAATAATACACCTCCTGTCACAGGTACTTGGTCACCATCTGTAATTAATACCAGTATCGTAGGAAATACTGTATATACCTTTACCCCAAATGCTGGGCAATGTGCATCTGTTACTACCATGACCATCGTAGTGACTAATGCCATTACTCCAACATTTACACAGTTAGGGCCGTATTGTCAGAATGAGACACCGGGAGCATTACCTACTAGCTCTAACAATCCTACGGCGATTATTGGTACCTGGTCACCTTCAGTGATCAATACATCTGCTATTGGCTCAACGGTTTACACATTTACCCCTAACCCAGGTCAATGTGCTGCCAGTACCACCATGACAATAATCGTCACAGCACCTCCAACACCAGTGTTTACACAGTTGGGGCCATACTGTCAAAACACCACGCCGGGAGTATTGCCTACCAGCTCTAATAACTCGCCTCCTATTATAGGTACATGGTCGCCTTCAGTTATTAATACTTCGATGGTAGGATCTACTGTGTACACATTTACCCCGACAGCCGGACAGTGCGCATCTACTACCACTATGACAATAGTAATCACAGCGCCTCCGACCACAACATTTACACAATTAGGGCCATACTGTCAGAACACAACACCTGGTATATTGCCAACCAATTCGAACAATAGCCCTCCTATCACTGGTACATGGTCTCCGTCCGTAATAAGTACATCTACAGTTGGTACTCAAGTATATACCTTTACACCGGGAGCCGGTCAGTGTGGTACAGTGACGACAATGAGTATTACCATCACAGCACCTACGACGCCGACATTTACACAGCTGGGGCCATATTGTCAGAATGCAACTCCAGGAGTATTGCCGACAAGTTCGAACAATACACCACCAATCACTGGAACATGGACCCCATCTGTCATAAATACATCGACAGTAGGGTCTCAAGTCTATACATTTACACCCGATGCTGGACAATGCGGAACACAAGTTACTCTGACTGTAGTTGTGACAGCACCTGTAGCACCTTCTTTTGATCAGTTAGGGCCTTATTGTTTGAATGCGACACCAGGAGTATTACCTACCAGTTCGAACAATACGCCACCCGTAACAGGCACCTGGTCACCACCTGCCGTAAATACATCGATAATAGGATCATCTGTATATACATTTACACCTTCAGCTGGTCAATGTGCTTTACCGGCGACCATGACTGTCGTGATAGCTAATAGTGTCACTCCTACATTCGATCAGCTAGGACCTTATTGCGTAAACTCTACTCCTGCAAGTTTATCATTAACCTCCGATAATGGTGTTACAGGTACCTGGTCACCAGCCACAATAAATACATCAGCTACGGGCTCATTTGTATATACATTTACGCCTGCTGCCGGGCAATGCGGTACAGTGACGACAATGACAATAGTAATAACAAATTCAGTGACTCCGACATTTCTACAGTTAGGTCCATATTGTCAAAATGAAACACCCGGTTTATTACCATTGGTATCTACCAATACACCACCAATAGCCGGTACATGGTCCCCATCAGTGATCAGTACTTCCACTATAGGCACTCAGGTCTATACATTTACGCCTGCTGCTGGTCAGTGTGGTGTAGTCACTACTATGTCCATAGTAATTACTGCACCTGCATTGCCTACTTTCACACAGCTAGGGCCCTATTGTCAGAATGCGACTCCAGCAAACTTACCTTTGGTGTCAAACAACACAACACCAATTTCAGGAACGTGGTCACCTGCTGTCATCAGTACATCAGCTGTGGGTTCGCAAGTATATACCTTTACGCCTAATGCCGGACAGTGTGCATCTATTACGACCATGACCATAGTCATCACCAATCCAACTTTACCCACATTTACACAACTTGGGCCATATTGCCAAAATACTACACCTGGAGGATTGCCGCCAAGCTCATTGAATGGAGTTAACGGTACTTGGTCACCTTCTACCATCAATACATCCATCATAGGAAGTACAGTGTACACTTTTACGCCGAATGCTGGTCAATGTGCATCCGTTACTACCATGAGTGTTTCGATCACGGCACCACCGGTTCCTTTATTTACACAATTAGGACCATATTGTCAAAATGAAACTCCTGATGTATTGCCTACTTCATCTACCAACACGCCACCAATTACAGGATCTTGGAATCCTACAGTCATTAATACGTCTGTGGTTGGGTCTAATGTATATACTTTTACACCTACTGCCGGACAGTGTGGCACTACGACCAATATGGTCATCACTGTACAGAGTGGTGCTACATCAGTGGTCACAAATATAACTAACGCAGCATGTGGCCAATCCAATGGTGCGGTCACTTTAGGTGCAGTTACAGGAGGCTTAGCGCCATATACCTACAATTTTAATAATATGGGATATGGACCTACAACGACATTTACCAATTTGGGATCTGGATCATACTCTCTTGCTATACAGGACGCAAATGGTTGTATTTATAATACCTTTGTAAATATCAGCAACACTTCAGGACCTACGGCTATCATTGTTTCAGTAGTGAATGCTACATGTGGTACTAATAATGGATCTTTGACTTTAGGCGCTGTAACAGGAGGAGTTGCGCCTTATACCTTTAGCTTTAACAATGGAGCTTTTTCAGCAACTACCACATATCCTAATCTATCGGCTGGAATTTATTCGGTGGAGGTGATGGATGCAAATGGCTGTGTATTTTCAACTTCTGTAAATGTCAATAACATTCCTGGCCCTACAGCTATTGTAGTCAATACCACCAATGCTTCTTGTGGTGGAAGTGATGGAAGTGTGACATTGGGCGCAGTGACAGGTGGAGTTGCACCTTATACATATAGTTTTGATGGCTCAGGTTTTACAGTATCTACTGTCTACAATAACTTGTCAGCAGGTACTTACCCTATTACTGTGATGGATAACTCCGGATGTTTATATAATACATCGGCTGTCATTATTGATAGTGGTGGTCCATCCAATATTGATATCACCGTGACGATGGCAAGTTGTGGACAATCTAATGGAAGCGTCTTATTGGGTACAGTCACAGGTGGATTAGCGCCATATACCTATAGTTTTAATGGGTCACCATTTACTTCTACCACTTTATATACCAATCTAAGTGCAGGGACTTACAATGTCATAGTAAGAGATGCTAATGGATGTAATTATAATGAAAATGCCTTAATCAACAACTCAGGTGGTCCGACCAACATAGCATTAACACTTGTCAATGCCGGATGTGGCTTGTCCAATGGTTCAGTCACTTTAGGGGCGGTAACTGGAGGATTAGCACCTTATACTTATAGTTTTGATGGCTCACCATTCACGACAATTACGACTTATACCGGATTGTCAGCAGGCAATTACCCGGTAATTATCCAGGATGCAGCAGGATGTACATTTTAATATCTCAGCACCGATCAACAATGTCCCTGGACCTACTGCTATTGTTGTCAATAAAACGGATGCAAGTTGTGGTTCATCAAATGGAACAGTAACATTGGGTGCTGTAACTTCCGGTGTGGCTCCGTTTACGTACAGTTTTAATGGATCAGCTTTTACGTCTACAACTAATTACACGGGATTGGCAGCAGGAAGTTATACCATAGTCGTAAGAGACAACAATGGTTGCGAATATAATACTTCAGTAGCGATTCTCAGTTCTAATGGTCCGAGTGCAGTAGTTATAACGCCTACAAGTGAGACATGCGGCAAAAGCAATGGATCGGTACAAATAGGTGCTGTGACTGGAGGTGTAGCACCATATACTTATAGTTTTAATGGATCAGCATTCACCACTTCCACTTCATATAGTAATCTTATCGCAGGCAGTTATACCATCGTGGTCAAAGATGCTAGTGGCTGTACATTCAATACATCCGTAACTGTAACAAATACTGCCGGACCTACAGATATGGCTATTAGTAAAACAGATGCAGGGTGTGGATTGTCTAATGGTATCATAGTCATAGGCATAGTTACAGGAGGAACAAGTCCGTACACCTATAGTCTGAATGGGTCGGCTTATTCGTCTACTACTACTTACTCAGGATTGGCGGCAGGTATCTATCCGGTATCTGTAAAAGATTCAAATGATTGTATTTTCACTACGGATGGTGTCATCAATAACGTACCCGGTCCTACCGATATAGATATTACATCTACGTCAGCAAGCTGTGGTACTTCTAATGGTTCCATTACTTTAGGAGCAGTAACCGGCGGTATTGCGCCGTACACGTATAGTTTTAATGGTTCCGGGTTTACGACGAGCACAGGTTATAGTAATTTATCAGCAGGATCATATCCGGTCATCGTCAAAGATGCCAACGGTTGTGAGTACAACGAAATAGCATCTATCAATAACAGTGGTGGCCCTATGGACATAGCAGTTACAAAAACAGATGCCACATGCAGCAAATCAAATGGGAGTGTGATCCTCGGAGCAGTAACGGGAGGGACAGCACCATTTACTTACAATTTCAATAATCTGGGCTATTCGTCTACGACATCATTTAATAATCTGGCAGGAGGTACTTATATTGTCCTGGTAAAAGATGCAAATGGATGTATATATAATGAAACCATCCTTGTAGTAGATGGTCCGCTATTTACCGCATCCATCACGCCTGTCCAACCTAAGTGTGGGCTGAATAATGGGTCTATAGCATTGATACCAAATACAGCAGCTTATACTTATAAGTGGAATAACGCTGCTATCGATGGCTCTAACCCAACGAATCTTAGTGCAGGAAATTATACAGTGACTATTACAGAAACTTCCACAGGCTGTGAAAGAGTGTTGACTACTGTACTCAACCAGTCAACTGCAGTAGTGATCAGTTGTACACCGACAGGTGTAACGACTGCCAATGGTTCAGATGGCAGATCGGTCATATCCATATCAGGAGGTACTGCAAACTACAGTATAGATTGGAATGGGGCACAGACTGGCAATTCGATCAATCAGGCAGCAGGCAACTTCACTATTCAAAATCTAAAGGCTGGTGCATACTCAGTCACTGTTACGGATAAAAATGGTTGTACTGCCGAATGTGCATTTACAGTTCAGGGTTTAGGATGTACTATTGCAGCTGTCGCCACAGGAACCAACAGCTCTTGCTTCGGTAGTAATGATGGCTCGATAAAGCTAACTATAACAGGTGCAGTAGGAAACACAAATATAGTTTGGAGCAATGCAGGGTGGAATGGGCTTACAAATATTGTAAATGCATCTCCGGGGACATATTCAGTTACGATTACCGATGCTGCAGGTTGCGTCGCAACAGAAAGTGTCCTGGTAGGTCAGCCAAGTGAGGTGAAAGTTTCTTGTACCGCTAATCCTGTTTCAGGACCGAATACCAATGATGGAGTTTCTATCATCAATATCTCAGGAGGAACACCCAATTATAAAATAGATTGGTCAGGTGCACAAAGTGGGTCCAAGACAAATCAGCAAGCCGGTAATTTTACCATAACAAGCTTGAAAGCCGGTCAGTATCTGGTAACAGTCACAGATAATAACGGGTGCTCAAGTACATGTAACTTTGAAGTAGAAAATGTATTGTGTAACCTCACAACCAGTGTTACGGCTCAGGATGCTCTCTGTTTTGGAAGTTGTGACGGACAAATTTCTATCTCAATAAATGGTAATGCAGCAAATCCCTCAATAGTATGGAGTAATCCGGTATGGAATGGAAAATTGTCAATAAGTGATGTCTGCAAAGGTAGTTACAGTGTGACCGTTACTGATACAAATGGTTGTAGCGGTACCGCTTCATCAATTGTGGTCAATGAACCAACAGAAATAATAGTTTCTGCAAAGGCCAATAAAACAGACCCTTTGGTAAACGAGGACGTTCAGTTGGAAGTTACTGTAAATTTGAATACAAATCAGATATCAAACATCGCTTGGGATAATAACACACTACTAAGTTGCAATAATTGCTTAAACCCGATTGCTAAACTTACAGAAACGACAGAATTTGTTGTGACGATCACAGATCTGAATGGGTGTGAGGGTACAGCGAACGTTATTGTCAAAGTAAAGAGAAATAATGTCATTACTTTTCCAAACATTATTTCTATAGATGGTAATAATAATAATGGCACTTTTTATCCGATAGGAGATGTTCAAAATATCGAATCAGTAGAGGAATTAATCATTTTTGACAGATGGGGTAATAAAGTTTTTGAAAATAAAAATTTCTCAGCAAATAAACCTGAACAAGGATGGAATGGAATATTTGGAGGTAATCATGTAGTGCCGGGTGTTTTTGTTTATATGGCCAGGGTAAGATTCCTTGACCAAAATATTGATGTGTTTAAAGGAGATTTAACGGTAATAAGATAAAAAGCAAGGAAAAGAAAAAAAGGTTAATACACAGGTTGTATTTTTGTTAATGGAAGGGCTGTGTCTTCAAAAGGCACAGCTTTTTTTATTATTTTGATAAAATTAATAATTTTTAAACTACTTTTGTCTAATTGTATTTTATCAATCATAAATAAATGTTATTCAAATGTGGGTAGGAAAGCAATATTTATTGCTGATTATAGTCCTTGTTTGTTTTTCAGGATTCATAATACTGCTTCATAAATCCCGAAAAACTAAAAAGTTTAACTATTCAATATTAGGTATATTTTTATTAGCTATAGGATACATTTTCTTTTTCGAATTGATAATTTCTCTTTTCGGAAGAGAGAGTGACCATTTTTTTCCTGTGTTGGTGTCCTATTTGTTTTACCCAATATTACTTTTTGTTGCACCCACTATTTACATTTATACCAAGTCTTTTTCAATCAATCTGCAGGATAAGCTGACCTATTCACAAAATATTAAGCATTTTCTTCTGCCCTTTTTCTTTTTAGTTGTCAATCTTTTTTCTTTTGGCGCTCTGCGAAATCTGGAAGAAAATTCGCAAAATTTTATTCTACTGACCAATATTGTAACATATTTAAATTTTGGTATTTTCTTTTTAATTTTTCTTGTCCAAAATATATTTTACTTGTATTTGTCTGTTTTGGTTTATTATAATCATAGGGAAATCTTTCAAATTGATAAGGAAAGTACAAAAAAAACTTTAAACTGGATAATCATATTTTTGACAAGCTATGCCATTATATTGATGCTGGTATACCTTTTTCAGCTAAATTCATTTGCTTCAGGCAAAATTATTTTAAGGATATTGGTCGTGATTTATGTTAGTGGTGTTGTACTTTTGGGAAGTAAGGACTATGACGAATTACAAGAAAATGAAATTGAAGAAAAAGAAGGCAACATACTTGATGAGGGAGTTATTAATAAAATCAGAGAACAAATGAACCTGGCTATCCATGTTAATAAAATCTATCTTGATCCTGATATGAACCTTCAAATATTCGCACATAAAATTAACTCTAATACAAAATATTTGTCCAAGTATATCAATCAATATTATAATAAGAGTTTTAGTAATTTTATTAATGAATTACGTGTTCAGGAGGCACGAGAATTAATGCAAGATGAAACTACAAAAAACTATACACTTGAAACGATAGCAAGTATGTGTGGATTTAATTCAAAATCAGCATTTAATGCTTCTTTTAAGAAATTTTACAATCTGCCACCTTCCGAATTCAGAGAGTCAAATACTACTGAATGAACTACATAAGTTCGGCTTAAATAAGTCCGTTGGTTGAATTTTCAGGATTTAACATATAAATGCAGACTAATTCACGGAATCAGTACCACATTATTAAACCTTTTATTGTTATTGAACCTGTAAAAAATTAAATTTGCTACATGGTTTTAAAGACAAAGATATTTTGCAGGTATTTTTCATTATTCTACCTGATTTGTAATTTGCAGGCAGTCCAAAGCCAGACTGATATATTTGAAGCTTTTTTTATTACCCCAAAACAACCATTAAGTAATCCCTACGCAGGGGGAATCAGACATCCTCAGTTTTCGCAACTGGACCTTGATAATGATGGGAAAAAGGATCTTTTTGTATTTGATAAGGCAACCAATTTAATTCAGACTTACATTAATAAAGGTAAAGAAAATGAAGTGAATTACCAGTACACATCTGAATATAATCATATATTTCCCAGGCTGGAAACATGGGCACTACTCAGAGATTTTAATCATGATGGTATAGAAGATATATTTACTGGAGGCAAAAGTCAAAAGGACGCTATTTTAATTTATTGCGGTTCTAAATCAATGGAAGGAAAAATTAGTTTTTCTCTGATTTCAAACCAGCCTTCAGGGTATCTGCATTACCAGGAAAATGATACTCTTTTTACTCCTGTTCGGATTCCTTTTGGAAATGGGCTGGATTTTATTGATATAGATGGGGACATCGACCTGGATATTCTTTTTTTCCCTGCAGGTGATGAATATCTGACCCTTTATAAAAATATAAGTGTAGAAACAGGTCATAATCCTGATATTGGACCATTTATAAAGGAAGATGAATGTTTTGGAAAATTTAAGCTGAGCAGGTATGATTCTTCGGTATTGCTCAGCAGTAGAATAGATTCTTGTATACAGGAGCAAAATCGGACTGTATTGATACACGGAGGTACGTCGGTAAGTGCTATTGATATAAATTGTGATCAGCGTATAGACCTTCTGATAGGTGATGGCAAGACTAAAGATATAAATTTATTGATCAATAGCGGTCAGGAAGGCAAAGACTGGATGACAGAAAATATTATAAAATACCCGGATGGCAAAACAGAGATAAGTTCCTTTGTATCTGGTTACTTTATGGATATTAACAACGATGGTGTTTTTGATCTGATATTGACTCATAATGATAGTCAAGCCGGGCAGACAAAAGATCATGTTATCTTGTTTATAAACGAAGGCGATAATTGTAATCCGATTTTTAGTCTTTCTACAAGAAATTTTTTAGCTCAAGATATGCTTTCATTTGGTGTAGGCAGCCACCCTTCGATATGTGACTTTAATGGAGACGGCCTAAATGATATTGTTGTCGGTACGCATCAGGTGGACACATCGGGTAAGGTAAATAACAGGCTGGTCCTTTACAAAAACATAACTGAAAATTTAACAGTACAATATGAACTGGAAGATGAGGATTTCTTGGGTTTTTCGGGAATAGGAGAAACAATCAGCGGTAGGTTATCTCCAACATTCGGTGATTTGGACGGCGATTTGGATACCGACCTTATCGTGGGCGATGGATATGGTAAACTATACTATCTTGAGAATGTTGCCGGGCAAGGAAAGCCCTACAGTTTTGCGAATCCGATCTATGATTATTCAGGCATCTACGTTGGTTTAAATGCTGTACCTGTGATATTTGATCTGGATAAGGACGGGCAATCAGATCTCATTATTTCTAAATGGCGTCACGATGTGATATTTTACAAGAATATCGGATCTTTGGGAACACCACTTTTCGACCCTAACCCTGATTATTTTAGGAATATAAAAAACCTGGGTAATTTATTTCCTGACTTGACAGATGCTAATAAATTAAATGGATCTATTACGATTTTTGAATCAGATAAGGAAATATTTCTGATGTTAGGTACAAAGGATGGTGAAATTAACACGTATAAACTAGTCGAGGAAGATCTCAGGCAACCCTTTATCAAACTGACTAACGAACATAATAATCATTTTTTTGGAAAAAATGTTATCCCTAATATCTCTGATGTCAATAAAGATGGACTATTTGAACTCCTACTAGGGAATGAAAGTGGGGGAATGATGATTTTGAAAACTTCTTTTAAAAATCAAAATTACTCTGAGGTAAAAGAAAATATTTCTGAGGTTAGAATTTTTCCAAATCCAGTTTATGATCAGTTGTTTGTATTTTCCGAAAATATAAAATCAATAGCCCTTTTGGATGTTTTTGGTAATACTAACATTATTAATCACCAAAAAACAGATTCACAACATATCGTTGCAGATGTGAGCACCATAAGCCCAGGTTTATATATTTTGAAAATAGCGACTCAAAACAGCATAGAATACCGAACAATTATTATCCAAAAATGAGAGAAAAGCCAATTTTAAGTAGTAAATTTTAATGCCTTAAAACATTGTGAATCAGATATATATAAAATTTAAGCATCATTTGAAAATTGTAATCAACTTTTAAAGTTAAGCACCAAACCACTGAACTCAATTTTATCTTTGCACTTTTCTGTCAAATGGTATTTTTGCCGGAAAAATTCCATAATGAATAAATTTTATGATCAATAAATATAGTAAACACGTCACACAAGATCCAAATCAACCTGCAGCGCAGGCCATGCTACATGCTATTGGTCTGACTAAAGCTGATTTACTGAAGCCCCAGATAGGCATCGCAAGTACAGGTTGGGATGGTAATCCTTGTAATATGCACCTAAATGATCTTGCAAAAGACATCAAGACCGGTGTAAACGCCCAGGACCTGGTTGGGCTTATATTTAATACCATCGGAGTAAGTGATGGTATATCTATGGGTACTGCGGGCATGAGATTTTCATTACCATCACGTGATATCATTGCAGACTCCATAGAGACAGTAGTTTCAGCTCAGTGGTATGATGGGGTAATAGCTGTAGTAGGTTGTGGTAAAAATATGCCAGGTGCACTTATGGCATTAGGAAGACTTAATAGACCGGGAATTATTGTCTATGGAGGCACTATAGCTCCGGGTTGCCATGCGGGAAAAAATCTTGATGTAGTATCTGCCTTCGAAGCTTTAGGTCAAAAATTAAGTGGTGAGATTGATCAAGTCACCTTTGAGCATGTAATCTTACAAGCTTGTCCTGGCGCTGGCGCATGCGGTGGTATGTACACTGCCAATACCATGGCATCAGCTATAGAAGGATTAGGTATGAGTCTTCCTTACAATTCTTCCAATCCAGCGATTAGTAAAAACAAATCTGATGAATGTGCAGGATTAGGAGCGGCCATACGCAACCTTTTAGAAATGGATCTGAAACCCAGAGATATCGTGACGCTCAAATCTTTGGAAAATGCGGTTAGACTTATCACTGTATTGGGTGGAAGTACTAATGCTGTTTTGCACTTATTAGCTGTAGCACACGACTATGATTTACCATTTAGTTTGGATGATTTCCAAAGATGGAGTGACGACACACCATTTTTAGCTGACCTCAAACCCAGCGGTAAGTATGTCATGCAAGATCTTCACGATGTCGGTGGCATACCCGCAGTAATGAAAATGATGCTGAACGAAGGTCTGCTCGATGGATCGTGTATGAGTGTGACGGGCCATACGATAGCTGATAATCTGAAAAATATACAAGCCATAGGAGCCGAACAAAAGGTCATTTATCCAGTCTCACAACCAGTAAAACCCACAGGCCATATTCAGATACTTTTCGGCAACCTAGCTTCTGAAGGTTCAGTAGCAAAAATTACCGGTAAAGAAGGTGAAAAATTTGTAGGTCCGGCCAAAGTTTACAACTCAGAAGAAGAAGCAAATACCGGAATCCAAAACAAAGAAATATGTGAAGGTAATGTCATCGTGATCCGATATTGTGGTCCGAAAGGTGGTCCGGGCATGCCGGAAATGTTAAAACCCACATCTCTGATCATGGGAGCAGGTCTCGGCAAAGGGGTTGCACTGATCACTGATGGTAGATTTTCTGGGGGAACACATGGGTTTGTAGTGGGACACATCACTCCGGAAGCCTATGATGGCGGTAATATTGCTCTTATAGAAGATGGGGATATCATCACTATAGATGCTGTCAATAATAACCTGTCATGTGATGTATCTGATGAGATATGGGCACAAAGAAAAAGTAAATGGTCAAAACCAGGTACACCATTAAAAGGATTTCTAAAAAAGTATAGGGCTACAGTAGCATCCGCTAGTCAAGGCTGTATCACTTGTTGATCTATAAATAATAAAGATGGAAGTATTGCAAGTAAAATCAAATAAGGAAATAACCGACCAAAAAATTAAAATCACAGGAGCTGAAGCGGTGATTCGATGTCTGTTGGAGGAAGGAGTGAAAACTATATTCGGCTATCCGGGAGGTGCTATTATGCCTATTTATGATGCCTTGTATGACTTCGAAGATCAGATTACACACATACTGACTCGTCACGAACAAGGTGCCATTCATGCAGCCGAAGGTATGGCTCGTATCAGTAGAAAACCGGGAGTGTGTTTTGCAACATCAGGCCCAGGTGCCACCAATCTTGTCACTGGTATAGGAGATGCGCTGATGGACTCTACTCCGCTGGTATGTATTACCGGTCAGGTTTTTGCTCACTTGCTGGGATCTGATGCATTCCAGGAAATAGACGTAATCGGATGCACAAATACAATCACCAAATGGAATTTTCAGGTGACAAAGGCCTCAGAAATATGTGATGCTATTGCCAAAGCATTTTATGTCGCTAATTCTGGAAGACCAGGTCCGGTATTGATTGATATTACTAAAAATGCGCAGATAGAAGAAACAACATTTGAGTATAAAAAGCCTGTCATAAGATCGTATCACCCACGGCCAGCCCTTAAAAGTGATAAGATATCCGAAGCGGCATCTCTTATAAATAGTGCCAAGAAACCTCTCATACTCGCAGGACACGGTATACATATTGCCCATGCCCAAGAAGTATTTAAGACTTTTGTAGAGAAAACTGGTATTCCGGTCGGTAGTACGATTCATGGACTGTCTGCTATCCCTGATGATCACCCACTCATGAAGGGAATGCTGGGAATGCACGGAAATCTGGGTCCCAATATGCTGACCAATTCATGTGATGTATTGATAGCTGTAGGAATGCGTTTTGACGATAGGGTGACTGGTAATCTGTCAAAGTACGCCAAACAAGCTAAAGTAATTCATATAGAAATCGACCCATCTGAGATAGATAAAAACGTCAAAACAACGGTAGCTATAAATGCCGATGCCAAAGAAGCACTTGAAGCATTGACACAACTGGTTGATAATAAGACATATCCTGAATGGTATGCACAGTTTGATGCCTTTCATCAGAAGGAATATGAAAAGGTTATTGCCCGAGATCTTGATTTGAGCCTGGAAAAGGGTATGACAATGGGTAGAGTGATTAAGGAGATATCAAAACAAACCCACGGCAAAGCTATCGTAGCTACCGACGTAGGCCAGCATCAAATGGCTGCAGCAAGATATTATGATTATCTGGGCAACAATCAATGGGTATCATCTGGTGGAGCTGGTACTATGGGGTATGGCCTTCCTGCCGCCATAGGTGCTAAAGTAGCTGGTGGAGGTCGTACTGTCGTTGCATTCATAGGTGATGGCGGTTTCCAGATGACACTTCAGGAGTTGGGGGTATGTTCACAGTGGAATATAGCAGTAAAAATCGTCATTTTGGATAATGAATTTTTGGGCATGGTTCGTCAGTGGCAAGAGCTTTTTTTCGAGCGAAGGTATTCATCAGTTGAGCTTAAGAACCCTAATTTTTGTATGATTTCTGAGGGTTTTGGGGTCAAGGCTAAAAAAATTACAAAAGCCACAGAATTAGAAGATGCCGTGACAGAAATGTTGGCATATGATGGTCCATATCTATTGCATGTCATGGTAGAAAAAGAAGATAATGTATTCCCGATGATTGCAAGTGGAAAAGCGGTGGACGAAATAGTTTTGGAATAATCAAAGAAAGAAAAACAGATGCAGGAATATACATTAACAGTTTTTAGTGAGGATAAAACGGGTATTCTGAACAGGATAGTTACTGTGATCACTCGTAGACATTTTGATATCAAGAGTATAACTGTATCTCCATCATCTATGGAAGGAATCTATAGATTTACCATCATGCTTGTTTTAGAGGAGGATCAAATCAGAAAACTGACAGAACAGATAGATAAACAGATAGATGTTTTGAAGGCTTTTTATTATGATAACAGTCAGATTATATATCAGGAAATAGCCTTGTACAAAGTGTCTACTGAAGCATTTTATGGCAGTGATACTGTGGAGAATCTTATCAGAAATCACAACGCACGTATCCTCAGTATAGAGAAAGAATATATAGTGATCGAAAAAACAGGTCATCAGGAGGAAACAGAAGCCTTACTAAACGAACTAAAAGTAGTTGGTATCTATGAGTTCGTTAGGTCAGGCAGGGTAGCCATTGTAAAACCAATGGAGCGATTGAAAAATTATCTAAAATCCATAGAAGGATAAAATAAACCAGACAATAAAATATTTATAATCTTAAATCAATAGAATGGCTCAATTAAATTTTGGAGGAACGTTAGAAAACGTCGTAACTCGTGATGAATTTCCACTGGATAAAGCTAGGGAGATTCTAAAAGATGAAACCATCGCCATCATCGGATATGGCGTACAAGGACCAGGTCAAGCTCTCAACTTAAGAGACAATGGTTTTAATGTCATAATCGGTCAGCGACCAAATTCATTGACATGGGATAAGGCTGTAGCGGATGGATTTGTACCCGGAGTATCGTTATTTCCTATCGAAGAAGCAGCTGCCAAAGGTACTATTATTCAATATTTATTGTCTGATGCCGCCCAGATTGCAGTTTGGCCACAACTAAAACCACACTTGACAGCAGGTAAAGCATTGTATTTTTCACATGGTTTCGGGATTACTTACAAAGAAAGGACAGGTATCATTCCACCAGCAGATATAGACGTCATATTGGCTGCACCCAAAGGATCGGGCACAAGTCTGAGAAGATTATTCCTTGCGGGCAAAGGCTTAAACTCCAGTTATGCGATTTTCCAGGATGCCACAGGAAGGGCAAAAGATAGGGTTGTGGCACTTGGTATTGGTATTGGTTCTGGGTATTTATTCGAGACAGATTTCAAAAAAGAAGTATTCTCAGACCTTACTGGCGAAAGAGGTACATTGATGGGCGCCATCCAGGGTATATTCGAAGCCCAGTACAATGTACTCAGAAAAAATGGTCACAGTCCTTCTGAAGCATTCAATGAGACTGTAGAAGAACTCACAGAGTCACTAATGCCATTGGTAGCTGAAAATGGTATGGATTGGATGTACGGAAATTGTTCTACTACAGCCCAACGAGGTGCCCTGGACTGGAAAAATAAATTCAGAGATGCAGTATCACCTGTTTTTGAAGATTTATATAAAAGTGTAGCATCCGGCGAAGAAGCACAACGATCCATAGATACCAATTCACAACCAGACTATAGAGAAAAACTAGAAGTCGAACTCAAGGAACTGAGAGATTCAGAAATGTGGCAAGCAGGCAGGGTAGTACGCAGCCTTAGACCAAAAATTTAATGGACGATAATATGTGATCCATCATTTTTATTTAAAGTGGTGGCTCACATTTGTATTTGGCCTACCAGGTAGGGTCAGGATAACTTCGAAATTCTCAGGAGCTGCATGAAAGCATAGAGCATCCTATTTTCTCCCTGGCCCAATCAGGTCGCCTTGCATACCATTTTTCATTGTGAGGCTGTTCTTCGTAGGGTTTTTTAAGAAGAGTATATAAATCATTCAGTAACCTATAATGACCCTTATCCGCTTCATCAATAGCCAGCTGAGCCATGTAATTGCGAAGAACATATTTGGGATTTACAGCATTCATTTTTTGTATTCTTTCATTAAGATTACATTTTTCTTTGGCAAGTCTTTCCCTGTATTTGTGAAACCAAGATAGGATATAAGTGCTTTTATCGCCTGATAAAGGCTCATAATATGCCGGATGGATTATCCTTATTATATCAACATCAGTGCTATCATGATTTACCAAAGCTAGCTGTCTGAAAAAAATTGTCATATCTGTTTCCGTATATCTCAATACCTGTTCCAGGTGATTAAAGAGGTGCTGGTCTTCAGGGTCTTTATGATATAAGCCCGTCTTTTGCATCATCATGACATGAAATTTTTCTGTGTATCGGCTTTTGAATTGCTGCACAATATCCTTTAGCTTATCTTCCTCAGGTGCCAGGGGGTATATGGCATTGGCCAATTTCAGTATATTCCATTGGGCTATCATGGGCTGATTGCCGAATCTGTATCTTTTGCCTGGGAGATCGGTGGTGTTGGGCGTCCAATCAGGATCATAAGCATCTACCCATCCATAGGGGCCAAAATCTATAGTAATACCCAGTATAGACATGTTGTCAGTATTCATCACCCCATGTACAAATCCCACCCTCTGCCAGTGTACTATCATATCGCAGGTAAGCTCGGATACTTCACTAAACCAGGCAAGATATTTGTCTTCCCTATCAACCAGATGAGAAAAGTGTATAGAAATGGTATAGTCCGCCTGTTTTTTTAAGGTCAAAGTATCATTTCTGGAAGCAAATATCTCGAAATTACCAAATCTGATAAAGGAAGGAGCAACCCGACATACTACGGCACCTTTTTCGTAAGCGGCATTACCGTCATACATGACATCACGAAGTACTTTTTCGCCGGTTAGAGTCAGTGATAGGGCTCTGGTAGTAGGTACGCCTAAGTGATACATAGCCTCACTGCACAGAAACTCACGAACAGAAGATCTAAGCACCGCCAATCCATCTGCAGATCGCGAGTATGGTGTAGGTCCGGCTCCTTTTAGTTGGAGATGGCAGAGGCCATTGTCGGTCTTAATTTCACCAAGATTGATCGCTCGGCCATCTCCCAACTGTCCTGCCCAATGGCCAAACTGATGTCCACCATAACACATAGCATAGGGCCGACTCCCCTCAGCCAATTCATTGCCTGTCATCACATCTGCAAATGCTTGACTCTCGCAGAATGCAGGTGATAGCAGCAGATCATCAGCAACTTCCTTACTATAAATAATAAGCTGTGGTTGGACCATACCTTTAGGCATGACATAAGAAAGCATGCATGCTCCACTTGTCTGGGTTCATTTTTTGCTGTAGGATCAGCAGGAAGTAGTGAAGTAAATGAGTTGTTGACTTTTAAATTGGTCATATATCTGTCATACTGTAATGGAATATAACAACTTTTAGGGTATTGGGTTCTGACAAGCATGGAATACATAATTTTATGTACCTTTGCATCGTAATTAAAAGTTATAAATTAATGAAATTCGGAACAAAAGTAATCCATGCCGGTATCAATCCGGATCCTTCAACCGGCGCCATCATGACACCGATTTATCAGACTTCTACCTATGTACAGGCGGCACCGGGTGATCACAAAGGCTATGAATATGCCCGCACTCAAAATCCAACGAGAACAGTTTTGGAAAATAATCTGGCAGCATTGGAAAATGCCACAGATGCGATTTGTTTTGGAAGTGGACTTGCGGCAATGGACAGTGTTCTTAAATTGCTCAATCCTGGTGATGAAGTAATCGCTACGGATGATTTGTACGGAGGCTCTTATAGGATTATGACCAAGGTGTTTGGAAAATATGGTATTAAATTTCAGTTTGCAGGCATCAGCAATATAGCTACTCTGGAATCACTCATCACTCCGAAAACAAAAATGATATGGGTAGAAACACCCACTAATCCTATGCTTAATATTATTGATATCAAAGCCGTGTGTGATCACGTCAAAGGCAAAAATATTATAGTTTGCGTGGACAATACATTTGCCTCACCATACCTGCAGAATCCATTGGATCTCGGTGCTGATATCGTAGTACACTCTGCCACTAAATATCTGGGAGGACACTCTGATGTCATCCATGGAGTTGTGGTTACAAAAAATGCGGAGATTGCCGGCCAAATCAGATTTTTACAAAATGCAGTAGGTGCCGTACCTGGTCCACAGGATTGTTTTTTGATATTGAGAGGTATCAAGACACTACATATCAGAGTAGAAAGAGCATGTCAAAATGCAGAAAAAATAGCCAATTTTCTCCAAAATCATCCCAAAGTATCCAAGGTGTATTACCCTGGATTTGCAAGTCATCCCGGGCATGAGGTAGCTAAAAAACAAATGAAAATGTTTGGCGGTATGGTATCTTTTGATTTGGTTGCCAATAATGAAGTAAGTGCCAGAAAAGTGCTTAGCGGCACACACTATTTTTCATTGGCAGAGTCACTCGGTGGAGTAGAGTCCCTCATTGGTCATCCGGCGAGCATGACACACGGTTCAATACCCAGAGAAGAAAGGCTGAAAGTAGGTTTAACGGACTCATTGATCAGGTTGAGTGTAGGAATAGAAGATGTAGAAGATTTAATACAGGATTTAGAACAGGCTTTGGCAAAAATATAGTATATTGTCTTTCAAATCCGGTAATAACCCAATTTAGAAGCTATCATGTCAGACGTATGGCAGAAGACTTAGACAAACTTAAATCTATCAAATCGTGGTCTGCAGACGACAGACCAAGGGAAAAAATGCTGGCAAAAGGCAGACAAACTCTAACGGATTCGGAGCTTTTAGCTATTATCCTTGGGTCAGGGTCTCCCGGAGAGTCTGCTGTAGAACTCAGTAAACGCATTCTCAAAGATCATGGAAATAATCTCAATGAACTCGGTAAAATAAGTATCAATGTTCTCATAAAAAAGTATAAAGGTGTAGGCGAAGCAAAGGCAATCAATATCATTGCAGCACTTGAACTGGGACGCAGGCGCAGGGATACTGAAGCTATGGAAAAAGAAGTCATCACCTCAAGCAGAGATGCATTTCAGGTACTTTATCCCATTTTGGCAGACTTGCCGCATGAAGAGTTTTGGGTTATTTTTTGTAATAGAGCCAATAAAGTGATTCATAAGCAGCCTATAGGAAAGGGCGGTGTGTCCAGTGTAGTTGCTGATACCCGGCTTGTCATGCGCAGTGCCCTAGAGCACCTCGCTTCTATGATCATCTTATGTCACAATCATCCTTCCGGCAACCTAAAGCCATCGGCTGAAGATATAAAACTTACTCAGAAAGTCAAAGAAGGGGCATTGCTATTTGATATCCATGTCAGTGACCATATCATCATCGGAGATAATACCTATTTTAGTTTTGCAGATGAAGGAATATTGTAACACAATCACCATACAATGCATCAAAATTTTAAAGATAATTTTTTTGTTGGGCTTCAGTTTTTGTTATTTGGTCTATTTTTTTTGAAGCCTGACCTGGGGTATACCTTGCCTGAAGTAATCAAATATCCGGGCTTATTGATATTCCTGATGGGAGGCATAACAGCTCTGGCCTCAATGATACAACTCAACAGAAATCTTACCGCATTTCCTACCCCCAAAGAAAAAGCATTTTTGTACACCGGAGGACTTTATGGTTTTGTAAGACATCCCATCTATACCGGTGTGATATTAATTTTTCTTGGGCTGACCTTTTATTCACTTTCTGTGTATAAATTATTAATTACATGTAGCTTAGTAATACTTTTTTATTTTAAATCAGACTATGAAGAGCAGCAACTCAAAAAAAAATATCAAGATTATGAAGAATACAAAAACAAAACAGGTAGATTTTTTCCAAAATTCAAATTTAAATAAATGACTGTTCACCAACATCTGTCACAATATGCAGCATATAATCTTTGGGCCAATCAATTGATGATCGACTGGCTTCTGTCAAAAGATCCTTCGTTAATGGAAAAAGAAGTCAAAAGCAGTTTTCCTACTATTAATAAAACATTATCGCATATCTGGGTGGCAGAACATGTGTGGATGTGCAGACTCGAGGAAATTGTATGGAAAAATTTGGCAAGCCGACATGATGGACAAAATGCAAAACAAATCACGGATGATATTATATTGTCATCAACATACTATATAGATAAATTACAAGCTATAAATGAAAGTGAACTTCATGAAAATATTGATTATAAACTCTTGTCCGGTGATACAGGTACATCATCAACTTTTAATATTATCCATCATGTTATGAATCACAGCACTTATCACCGTGGTCAACTCGTAACAATGGGAAGAGAGCTGGGCTTTACTGATCCTCCAAAAACGGACTTTATATTTTATTGCACATAGGCCCAAACTTTACAATGACGGTTTTTTAAATATAGCCAGCCCTGTTTCATATATATAATGCTTATTTAAGTAAAACAGAAGGCATAAAACAAACTGTCATTCCATCATAAAAACCACTTGAAATAAATAAATGCTATTACCAAGGCCATAAGCATGTAATAAATATAAATTCCAATGCGGTCGTGTATAGCGGCTATATCTTTTTTAGAAATAAATAGACCAGACAGTATCATACCAAAACCAATCATATCAAGCCACTCATATGCTAGCCACCAGGAGATGATGGTATTCATAAAAAGGCCTGATATGATCAGTATCTTACCGATATTATTTTTCACCAAATGCTGTTTTGATCAGTTCTTCCTGCTGCTGATCGTGTACCTTTTTAAATCCTGTTGCAGGTGATGCACTGGCTTTTCTTGCTATCAGCTCTATTGGATCTTTTCTAAAATATGTCATAAGATAGGACCAGGATCCCATATTGGCGGATTCCTCCTGGACCCAGTAACATTGTGCTTTGTTATTCTGCTTGATGATATTTCTTATCTGAGTTTCTGGAAGCGGGTATAGTTGCTCCACTCTGACTATAGCTACATCTGTAATATTATTTGCTTTACGGTATTCGTTCAGTTCGTAATATATTTTTCCACTACAAAAGAGGACTCTTCTGGCTTTTTTGACGGATATATCTTCGATGACTTCCAAAAATTTTGTACTACCTGTACATTCATCTATACTGCTGACACATTCGGGATGGCGCAACATAGATTTGGGAGACATATGTATCAATGGTTTTCTATACGGCATAGCCAATTGTCTTCTGATCATGTGGAAGAAGTTAGCCGGAGTAGTTACATTACATACGATCATATTGAAATTCGCACACATTAGCAGGAATCTTTCCAATCTTGCACTGGAGTGTTCGGGGCCCTGACCTTCCATACCATGAGGGAGCAACATCACAAGGCCGCTCATCCTTTGCCATTTGCTCTCGCCGGCACTGATAAACTGGTCTACAATGGTCTGAGCCCCATTATAAAAGTCCCCAAACTGAGCCTCCCAGATAGCCAGATGATCCGGTGATGCCTGAGAATATCCATATTCAAATCCAAGTACTGCAAATTCAGAAAGTAATGAATTGTAAATCAGAAATTTACCATTTGCTCCATTTAGGGTATTTAGTCTGTTGTAGCGTTCGTTTGTTTTTTCATCTACAAATACAGCATGCCTGTGAGAAAAGGTTCCTCTTTTTACATCTTGTCCACTCAAACGCACATTGTTGCCCTGAAGCATAAGCGACCCATAAGCCATCAACTCTCCGAAAGACCAGTCGATTTGTCCTTTGTCGAGCAGATCCTGTTTGGATTTCTGTAATCGATTTATTTTGGCAAGTGGTGTAAATCCATCAGGTAAGCTCATGAGATGTTTCAATATTTTATCAGCATCCTTTTTAGTAATACCGGTCGTGGGTGTGACCATATCGGCCACATCGATGGTTTTTTTGAGTTTTCTCCAGTGTTGTTCCGGTTCCTGGTATTTGTATGGTAATGCTTTTTGCTTTACCATGTCGAGCCTTTCCTGCAGCTCGGCCCAAAATTTCTTTTCCAATTCCTCTCCCACATTATTATCTACATCTCCTCTTGCTATGAGTTTGGCAAGATATAATTCTCTTGGATTTTTGTGAGCATCTATAAGTTCATACATCTGTGGTTGCGTAAATTTGGGATCATCACCTTCGTTATGCCCATGTCTCCTGTAGCAAACCATATCTATAAAGACATCGTTATTGAATTTCTGACGGTATTCCACTGCCAGTTCGGACGCAAAGACAACAGCCTCCGGATCATCGCCATTGACATGAAAAACAGGCGCCTGTACGAGACTGGCCGCTGCCGTGCAGTAGGTAGAAGACCTGGCATCGTCATAATCTGTAGTAAATCCGATTTGATTATTGATGACAAAATGAATGGTGCCACCGGTATAATATCCATCCAGCTGACTCATCTGTACGGTTTCGTAAACGATGCCCTGTCCTGCAGCCGCACTATCCCCATGAATAAGGATAGGTAAAATGCGGTCATAATCACCCAGATACAACACATCAGCTTTAGCTCTTGTAAATCCTTCAAGCACTGGGTTGACAGCTTCAAGGTGCGAAGGATTAGGTGCCAGTTTCAGGTGAACTGTTTTATCCGATGCCATTTTTATTTGGGATGAAAAACCGAGGTGATACTTGACGTCTCCATCACCGAAGCTCTGATCAAGAATGGCAGTCCCTTCGAATTCATTGAAAATCTGATCATACGTTTTCCCTAAAGTATTGGCCAGAACATTCAGTCGTCCCCGGTGAGCCATTGCCATCACGACTTCTTCTACACTACCTTCGGCTCCTTTGCTGATGATAGCGTCCAATGCTGCTATGGTCGTTTCGCCTCCCTCCAATGAAAATCGTTTTTGCCCGACATACTTGGTGTGAAGAAATTTTTCGAAGATCACAGCGCCATTGAGCTTGTTTAGTATTTGTTTTTTCTTTGCTGCAGATAAACCGTAACAGCCATCAAATACCCTGTTTTCGATTTTTTCACGCATCCACATACGTTTTTCACGATTTTCTATGTGGGCATATTCCACTCCCAGATTTCCACAATATATGAGTCTGAGTTTATCCAGTATTTGTGCTAAGGTGGCATTTTTTAAGCCTATCTCTTCGCCTGCAAAAAAAACATTTTGAAGATCAGCCTCCTCTAAGCCATAATCAGCCAGATCAAGGTGAGGATGTCTGTCTTTTCGGGCCTTTAGTGGATTGGTAGTGGACAAAAGGTGACCCCGACTTCTGAACCCATGTATAATAGACATTACACCAAACTCCTTTTGGGAAAAGTGTTTTTTTTCAGCTACTTGTCCTTCATTGTCCGAAACACCATGTCCATTCTGACTGAATTCAAATCCATCAAAAAATAATCTCCACCCCTCGTCAACGGATGTAGGGTCCTGCTGGTAATTGTGATACATGGATTCAATAAATGCCGGATGTGCATTGAATACATAAGAATAATCTTTCATCTCTTTATTTTTAATTGTATTTTAATGGTCAGAAGGAATTGAAAACTGTTTTTAAGACTTGTGTTGTCAAATATAAAAAAATCATACTTCCGTATGATTACCTTGCACCCTTCCATCTTTATGGCTGCAAAAATAAGAATTTATAATATTTTTTAAATCCTTTATGGTTTGTTTTACACTTTTAAGACAAAAACCATGCTATTTAATCCCATAAATGTAATATTTATTGTTTTTTTTAGAAAGAATGTTTTTTACTTCACGGGAAAAGATATACTTTTGCACTCCATTTAAGAAAATGTATACAAAATAAAAGGTTTATGGCACAACACAAATCGTCTAAAAAGAGAATCAGACAAGACATAAAAATAAGATTAAGAAACAGATATTATAAAAAATCTGCGAGAACGTCTATTGCCAAACTGAGACTCATGACTGACAAAACAGAAGCAGCCGGCTTTTTGCCTAAAGTAATCAGCATGGTAGACAAATTAGCAAAGAAAAATACATGGCACAAAAACAAAGCGTCTAACCTTAAGTCAAAACTGACTAAGTACGTTAACAGCTTATAATTTTCGCCAAAAATATAGATTCGAGGTGAGTACATTTTGTGTACTCACCTTTTTTAGTTTTTATAAGGTAAAAAAACTATTAACCTATCAGAAGTTTACATACATCAAACAGATAAAAAATTGAACCTTATACTATAAGTGTAAGTAAAGATCTGACATTTTAATAATAGTGGTTACATGTACAAAATTATGAAAATTTAAGACTGGATAAAACAACAATTTTTTGAGCTTCAGCGTTTCTACATTACAGTTTCCCACTTTTAAAATGATGTATTAGTAAAATTTTACATACATTTGCGGTTTGTTATACATTCTATTTATATATCACGAAAATTCTTGTCTCTCATGATATTCAGGAAATCTGCATTATTGACATTTATCATTACCTATCTGACTATGTGTACTACTTGGCAGATGGGAGCACAGGGTATTTTAAATTTGAAAGTAACCGATGCTATGGGTGAAACCGGCAATAGAGTATGCCTCGACGTAACTGCCGAAAATTTTAATCAGATAGAGTCCATTCAGTTCAATCTTAGTTATGATGCTACCCTTGTAGTACCTGAATGCCCTGCCACTTATGTTCACCCACTGATGGCTAATAATATATTCGGAGATATATTTAACTGTATTAATAAGGATAACGGATTTTTAAATTTCGTTTGGGCCAGCGATCCTACCACTATTCCTGATAATGAAATTATTTTTACACTTTGTTTTAATATCATAGGTAAACCCGGTAATAAATCACCTGTGTATTTCAATGGATTGATACTTGATATAGAAATTTGTAGTCAGGACAGTAACGGTGCTTCAGTGTGCACAGAAGAGCTCAACTCCAATGTAGGCACTATCATGATTATCAGCAACACCCTTCAGGTGTTTTACAACAAATGTGATGCTGATGGAGTAAATAACCTCAACAATGCATCCCTGACTTTTTACGGCACAGGTGGGTTACCTCCTTACACCTATAATATTAATTCAGGAGCTTATATGGGTACTTTGCCACTGCATGGACAGAGAACCACTATTCCAAATATTCCTGAAGGAATGTACACCATAGTCATTACTGATAGCAATAATCTTATGGCTACTGCAGGACCATTTACTATTAGTAACAGCATACCCATTACTTATGATACACCGAAGGTCTCAGACCCAACCTGCGCCGACAGGAAAAATGGCAGTATTGAAATTCCGAACATTGCAGGACTTTCACCCTTTACATATAAGTGGTCCAATCTGGTAAGCGGTACAGATACATATAGTAAACTTACGGGACTTAGTAAAGGTACATACACAGTAACAATCACGGATTTTGGCGGGTGTGAGGTACAAAGAACATTTGAACTCAAACTGGATACTCTTAAGCTGACACTGGATATCACACGCAATGCATCCTGCAATCAACCAAGCGTAAAAGATGGCAGAGTTTCTATATCAGGTATCGGTGGCACACCATACAAAGGCTCAATGCCATATGAATTCTCACTGAATGGCAACAACTGGATCAAATTTACTCCTCCACACACCATAAATAATCTGCCGGCAGGTGACTTTACAATTATCATAAGAGATTCACTCTTTTGTGATACTGATGCGGAGGTTTTTAATATGCCTTTCAATAAAACGATAGACATGAAAGCGCTAACCACAGACATTTCTTGTTTTGGTGCCATAGATGGGGAAGTAAAACTGACAGCATCACCATACTCTGTTGATTATACTTTCCTCCCATTGATAGGTTATCCCAATCTGGGTATGCCCAAGATTGATACTTTTAAAATTTCTGACCTGCCTAAAGGAAATTATGCTTACAGACTGCTCGATAATTCAGGATGTAAGGACACAGTATTCTTTTCTATCAATGAGCCGGCCATCATAGCAATCAATCCTTCACTGGTCCAGCCTGATTGTACCGGACCTGGATCCATTACATTGGCTCCTTCCGGAGGCACAGGCAGTTTTAAATACAAATGGCTTCCTGCATCCGGAGATGTAAATACATTAACCGGACTGGTAGGAGGAAGTTATGCCGTCACTGTCACAGACAACAATGATTGTACAGCTACAGACATTTTTCAGTTGAACAACTCAGGAACCCTTAATATCTCTTTGACCAAAGAAAATGTCACTTGTTCTGGCCAAAATGATGGCAAAGCTACTGTAACAGTGCTTTTTTCAGGAGGTCAGAATCAGATGTTTGAAATCTTCTGGAGGGACGGAAATAACAACGATTTACCTATCAAGGTCAATACCATGCAAAATCTAGCTCCAGGCAATTATTCAGTGCAGGTCATAGCCGCCGATGGGTGTAAGAGTCTAGTCATACCGTTTATTATATCAGATAAGATTCCAGTCTACTTTGCCACTACTATTACCAATGCGCCATGCAATGGAGCAGCAGGAAAAATTGTAGTCAATATCAAGGGTAACCCTACAGGCTTTACTTACGAATGGAAGCCTAAGTCAGGGACAAATATCATAGACAATGATAATACACTCGATGAGAAAGCAGGTGAATACATCGTAACAGCCATTAGTCCTAATAATTGCAGAAAAGATACAACCATCACCATCACTGAGCCGGGTAAAATAACTTTTCCGGCACCTGTAACAAGAAATGTTACCTGTTTTGGTTTGTCTACAGGGCAAGCTGCCATAATGAACCCACCCTTAGGACTAAACTTCACATGGTCGACTGGAAGTGTGGGGCCTTTTGCCATAAACTTTGCTACAGGTGAAGGTTGGGTGATTGCCAGTAGTGGCGCCTGCAAGTCAGATACGGTAAAATTTAGTATTGGTACTTTCCCGGTTTTGTCCATAGACGAAGCTAAAACCATTATATCCAACCCAGTCTGTTTCGGTGACAAAAATGGTTCCGTAACGATAGAGGCTAAAGGAGGAACAGGATTAGATTATAAGTATGCCTGGGCTGGAGGTAAAACAGGTGCCAACCTGAACAATATTTCTTCCGGTGCGTATATCGTAACTATAAGTGACAGTAACAATTGCAGTCAGCAAGATACTTTTTTCCTTTCACAGCCAGACAAGCTTGATGCATTTGTAGATAATAATAAAACAGTAGAGCTGGATTGTAATAATCAGGATGGAGGAAAGATAGGATTATTTACAACCGGGGGCAATCCTGGAGTAAAAACCATACAATGGCAAACAGGTGTCTTGACAGATAATAATACAGCCATAGGGTTGTCACCAGGCACGTATTGTGCTACTGTTTCAGATAATTTCGGATGTAAAGATACAGTTTGCTACACCCTTACAGCCCCTGCGGTACTAAAAGGAGAGGTTAATACTCCTGTCGAACCCTTGTGCAATGGGGGAGAGTCCTGTATTTCAGTAAAATATCTTGTCGGTGGTACAGGCAATAAATATACCTTTCAGATAAACAACGGAACCAGATACCCTATAGATTCATGTGTTACGGTATTTGCCGGACAATATTTTATAAATCTCATTGATTCTGCCGGATGCTCTATTGATACTATCATTACCATAGGCCAACCTGCACCCATTACAGTAGATGCAGGACTTGACAGGGAAATTCAGCTTGGTTTACCATCTCCAGTGATCAATGTGAATGTAGATTCGTCTGTAGGAATTGATACATTGGTATGGAGTCCTGCAGGAGATATTATTTGTCTGACACAAAACTGTATTTCAGTAGAAGCGGCACCGGCAGTGACTACCACCTACCTGATTACGGTGACAGATCTGAATGGGTGTAAAGGCAGCGACGAGATCACAGTCGATGTCAAAAATGTAAGAAATGTATATTTTGCCAATATATTTACACCTAACAGAGACGGTGAAAATGAATATTTTCAAGCTGTCACAGGGCCCGGGGTAGAGAAAATACTCAGTTTTACTATTTTTGACAGGTGGGGCAACAAGGTTTTCGACAAGTCTGACTATATGCCGGACCCTGCAGGTACAGATGGTTGGGATGGTACATTGAACGGTCGTCGGCTTGACCCGGCAGTTTTTGTTTACTATTCCAGGGTCAGGTTTATAGATGGAAAAGAAATCAACTATTCTGGATCGGTCACTCTGGCAGATAAAATAAGAAATTAAAATCTGACAATAAAGTCATAAAGCTAAAATTATTTCAAATAGCTCTGTATATTAATTGCAGAGCTATTTTTTTGTGATCAATATCTATATAAAATAGGCAAAGGCTTGCATTCCGGAGAGTGCAAGCCTTTGTAATTTTTATAATTAGCCGTAAAGGCGCATATAAAACTGAAAACTTACTTTACATTTTATTAACAATCTAAATTAAAACGTTCAGATTTTTGTAATATTGTCTTATGTACTAAAATTTTCTTTAGAGTTTGGAAGTCAAGTGTTACTCAGTGAAAGAAAATTTCAAATTTTGATAAAATTATTTTGATCAACAAGCGTTGGATTGAAATTTTTTGACTAATTTTGAATTAGTTAAAAACCTTTACATATATAATCTAAATAAGGAAAATTTTTATAGATACCCCTACAATTAATTTTGATAAAAATACATATAAATATTAACACATGAAGCATATCATATTTACCTGTTTTCTGTTTCTTATGTTACCATCCTGCATGCCAAAAGAGCTTCCTACTGTACTTGATCAGTCAGAGGGCTACGCACTGATGAAGGTATCTCATTTGACAACCAAAGAGGAGCTTCAATCCATGTCCAGTAAACTGGCAGAACAAGGTATCACTATAGACTATTCAAGTTCAGAATTTTTTGACGATGGCAAACTCCGTAATCTGATACTTTCAGTAGTTACACCTGATGGCAATAAAGGTAGTACGAATGCAGACCTTGTTACTTTGCAGTTCAAGTATTTCGGGTTTTTGTATCAAAAAAATGGACAACCTTCCTTTAAAATAGGAACTATCGAGTAGAATAACTGGAAAATTCAGTAAAATCTGTCCAACAAAATTGGTTGGAAAAGATGTGTTATATAGTCAATGAAAAAAAACAGGCACCGATCAGGGCTAAAACTTCCATTTAACCCATTAAAATTCATATTATTATATGTAATTTAGTTTGGTAAATTTGGAAATACCTTTAAATAATTTACCTTTGTGGCGCTTTTCCCAAAAAGTGGGAAGAAGTATTTATATAAAGTAAAACCAGATATTAAAATTTCAATAAGGATACTATGGCTTTAATAGGAAAGATCAGAAAAAACATGTGGCTTGTTATTGTGCTTTTGGCAGTAGCATTGGCTGGATTTATTATCATGGACATGACAAATGCCAGTAGCAGGGGTAGTTTTGGTTCGCGAACTACTATAGGCGAAGTGGCGGGAGAAAAAATAGATTATATGGACTTCCAGAAAGCAGAATCAGCCCTTTACAGCGGGTCAGGTGATGTATATGGCAGAAGAAACTCATTATGGAACTATTTTGTAGAGAATGCCATCATGGATAAAATATCCTCCTCCACAGGTATAGGGGTAGGCACAGATGAGCTAAATGAACTGGAATTCGGAACTAATCTGAGTCCCTTGGTACAGTCATTTTACAGAAATCCACAAACTGGTCAGGTAGATAGAAATCAACTTAATGAAATCAAAAAAGCTATAGACGAAGGTACTGTTTCCAATCCTGAGTTTGCTGCCAGATTTAACGAATTGAGAAAACAAATCATCAAAACCCAGAAACAAACCAAGCTGAGCAATATGGTCTCCAAGGCTATTTATACACCTACCTGGTTAGCTGAAACAATGGATAAGATCAATAATGAAACGGCTAGCATTGAGTATGTTAAAATACCTTTCGAATCAGTAGCAGATACAGAGGTCAAAGTTACAGATGAAGATTATGCAGCATTTATCAAAGAAAATGCGGTCAAATATACCAATACTGAAGAAGTAAGAAACATTGCTTATATTGCATATGATGTTAAACCAACACTTGAAGATTCATTAAAAATCAAAGAATCTATGAAAACGCTTGCTTCAGGATTTGCAGCAGCCACCAATGACTCGCTTTTTGCATCTACCAACAATGGTTTTTATAGCAACGCATATTCTAAAAAAGATGAATTACAGGGCAAACTAAAAGATACGATCACTTCCTTGTCAGTAGGACAGGTATATGGACCTTACATCGATAACAATACCTATCTTGTGGCAAAACTGATTGGTAAAAAAGTAATAGCTGATTCCGCCAGCGCGTCTCATATACTCAGAAGTGTAACCAATGGTGACCCCTTACAGCTTGCTGCAGCAAAGAAATATATAGATAGTCTAAGAACAGCAATCGACAACGGATCAGTATCTTTTTCAATTGCTGCAACCAACAATAGTCAGGATCCTGGTTCTGCACAAAAAGGAGGTGACTTGGGAACTTTTGGACCGGGAGCAATGGTACCACAGTTCAATGATGCAGTATTCAATGGTAAAGACGGAGGCATGTACACTGTGACAACAGAGGTCGGTGTCCACCTGATAAAAGTAAACAAACTGACATACAAAAACAATGAGCTCAAATATAAGGTAGCCTACCTGGCACAGCCTATCATTCCTTCTGAGGCAACACAAAATGCAATAGAAGATAAAGTCATGGGCTTGCTCGAAAAAACAAAAACACTGGATGACCTTAATAAGCTGGGAACAGGAGATGTCAAAGTAGAAGTAGCAGGAGGTCTGAAAAAAAATGACTTTACTGTAGGTACCCTAGGTTCGGGACAGACATCTAGAGATATCATCAGATGGGCTTATGAAGACGACACAGACGCAGGTGATGTTTCACCTACATTATATACGTATACAGATGACGCTAACTATGTAGATAGCAAACATGTTATAGCGGCTCTTAAATCTGTGGACAAGCCAGGATTGGCTACAGTAGAATCGCTTAAGTCACAAATAGAAGGTCAAGTGAAAAATAAAAAGAAAGCTGAAATCATCAAGTCTAAAATTTCAGGTACAGATTTGAATTCGATTGCTTCATCATTTGGACTGACAGTAGCTAATGCTGATAATGTCAATTTTGGAATGGCTACTATCGGAGATTCAGGACAGGAGCCGGCAGTTGTGGGAAAAATCTTCACATCTAATCCGGGTACTACTACCGCACCACTGGTAGGCAAATCAGGAGTATTTGTTGCTAAATTGGTATCTAAAACACCACCATCTACAGAAGGAGGTGCATTCGGTCAAAAAATGCAACTCACTCAAGCTACCAGAATGCAAGTCAATTACAAGCTAATGGAAGCGCTTAAAAAAGCCAATAAAGTAGAAGATAACAGATTTACTTTTTTCTGATACTAAACGATCAATATTTAAAAAAAAGCGGGCATTCTCAATGGATGACCGCTTTTTTTTTTACACATATACTTTTTAAGAGCTAAGAGAGTTGTAAATTTATGAAATGTCTTTTGTGTATCACACCAAAATTAAGTAAAATTGCGTTATGTTAAAAATTTAATATTGGAACAGATGAATTATTATCAAATGAAAATGTTGTTTCTATTTCTTGTTTTGGCGCTAGTATCATGCAGGTCCGGGAAGGTAGAGAATAAATATCCAAATGGGAAAATAATGGAAACTTACTCAGTCAACAAAAATGCAGAAAAGAATGGTGATTATGTGATGTATTTTGAGTCAGGAAAGATTAAGGAAAAGGCCGAATACAAAAATGGAAAACTTATAGGTAAGCGAACTTTGTTTTTTGAAAATGGTAATCCAGAGATGGAAGAGTTGTATACAGATGACGGCCTACTAAACGGTTTGCACAGGACATTTTATCCTGAAGGTCCACTGATGATCGAAAAGACCTATACCAATAATGTCATAAGTGGCCAACTGAAAGTTTATTATCCTTCCGAAAAATAAAAGAAGAGGTCACGATGAATGGGAATCAGGAAAACGGACCTTTTACGGAATATTTTGAAAACGGCCAGATACAATGGAAAGGTACTTATCTAAATGGCGATAATGAGTTTGGTTTGCTTGAGGAGTTTGACTCACTGGGAGCTCCCATAAAGAAGATGAAATGTGATTCTTTGGCTATATGCCGTACATTCTGGAGACCGGGTATGCCGGACGTAAAACTAGACTCAATAGGTTTATGATGATGAAACAACTTACACTAATTGCTTTGTTTGTTATCTGGCTTCAAGGTGTTGTGGCACAGATAGGTGGTAAAGACGCATATGAGTTTTTAAATCTCCCTGCGTCATCCCGTATTACAGCTCTTGGAGGACATTTGATAAGTGTTCATGACGAAGATGTGACATTGGCATTGTCCAATCCAGCAGCCCTCAATGATAAAATGCACAACAGGATCTCATTCTCTCATAATTTTCATTTTGCAGATATACAAAATGGCTATGTAGGGTACGGCCGAAAAGTCAGCAAATGGGGTTTGAATACACATGTTGGGGTACAGTATATCAGCTATGGAGAATTTACCTATGCAGACATTTTGGGGCAGCAAAACGGCACTTTTACAGCAAGAGAATCTGCTTTTGTACTGGGTGCTTCCAAAAAAATTGCAGAAAGAATAACATTAGGTGCTAACCTGAAGGGTGTATTCAGCAGCATGGAAAGTTACTCTTCTACTGGCATTGTTGCTGACCTTGGGCTGAATTATGCCAAAGACTCTTCAGGTTTAATCATAACATTTCTCGTCAAAAACATAGGGCAGAACTGAGTACTTATGCCGGAACCAGATATGGAACACCCTTGGATGTGCAGATAGGAATTTCAAAAAAACTGAAGTATCTTCCTTTTAGAATTTCCATCATAGGTCATCAACTCCACAAGGCCAATGTCAGATATGATGACCCTGCCAACATAGGCCAGACTGATATTTTTGGAGAGGAAGTGAAGGTCAATAAGTTTTCGCAATCAGTAGATAATGTGTTCAGACATATTATTATCAACGGAGAGTTTTTGCTGGGGAGAAATGAAAATCTGCGACTAAGAGCTGGCTACAATCATCTGCGTAGAAAGGAGTTGTCACTCACGACATACAGAAGTCTGGCAGGATTTAGCCTTGGTTTTGGTATTAAAGTAAATGCTTTTAAGCTGGATTATGGAGTAGGATACCATCACATCGCAGGGGCCACAAATCATGTCACAATCAGCACGGACCTGGGTAAGTTTTTTAAGAAAATCTAATTCATAAAAGGTTTAGTGACTAATATCATCCTTTTCTAGTTTAACAGGAATAAATATTTCATTATTTTGTGGTCATATCGTTGAATGTATGGCCAGTTTTAGAATACGCCCCAGGTTCGAAATGAACAGTCCCAAGACTATGGATGAGATTATTGGCAATGTAAAAGAAAAATTGAAGCATAATACTCATCACCTGCACGGTCAGGCCATGCATGACCACATCACTATCAGGGTCAATAAGGATCAACGGCATTATTGGTCACCGCAGTTGAATGTCATCATGCAAAGGGAACCCGAAGATAGCATGACAAAAATCATTGGAGTGTATGGCCCGATGCCGAATGTATGGACTTTGTTTACCCTCATATACCTGGCACTAAGTGTGCTTTCAGTCTTTATTATGATCATAGGCTTTTCGCAAAAAACCTTGGGTCAGGAAAGTAAAATATTATGGTTGATACCTGTATTTATTTTGATAGCAGCGTCGATGTATATATCTAGTCAAATGGGTCAAAAGTTGGCAGCAGCACAAACATATGCCATTCATTATTTTTTTGAAGATGCCCTTGGAGAAACTTTGCCGGAAGTGTAGAGTAGGGTAAATTAAATTTTGAATATTTGACGAAATAAAAATCCTGTGATTCTGGATAGAATGCACCAGCTTATTCCTACTTTTACATCATGAATACTCCAATATTAGATAAGCATTTGCTTGCAAAAGCGTTTGGCATCATTTGTACAGCCAAAGCAATGACGGGGATTTTTGAAGATCAGTTTAGGATTGTTTCCAAATATGTCCACGCTACTTCGAGAGGCCATGAAGCAATACAAATTGCGTTGGGCTTGCAGCTCGCTTCCAGGGATTTTGTATCACCTTATTATAGAGATGATGCTATGTTATTGTCTATAGGTATGACACCTTATGACTTAATGTTGCAGGTGTTGGCCAAGCGCGAAGACCCATTTTCTGCAGGACGCACATATTATTGTCATCCCAGCCTGAAAGATGCCGATAAGCCAAAAATAATGCATCAGTCATCTGCAACTGGTATGCAGGCCATTCCGGCAACTGGAGTAGCTATGGGCATACAGTATAAAGAAAAAGTTGGTATTCCTTCAGAAAAAGGTGCCATTGTGGTATGCTCTTTTGGCGATGCATCGGTGACAGAAGGCGAAGTTTCAGAGGCATTCCAGATGGCAGCCCTTAAGCAGTTTCCGATATTGTATCTTGTGCAGGACAATGGTTGGGATATCTCAGCTACAGCTGCTGAAACCAGAGCTATGAATGCATACCAATATGCAAAAGGTTTTCCTGGCATAGAAGCCGTCAGTATTGACGGTACAGATTTCAAAACCTGCTATGAGAAGCTTAGTCAGATTATCCATACTATACGTACCGAACGAAGGCCATTTCTCGTTCATGCCACGGTGCCGCTGCTGAATCATCACACCTCAGGAGTCAGAAAGGAGTGGTATCGCGATGATCTGGAAGAAGATGCTAAAGATGATCCTTATGACAAGATGTTAGATCTTCTTTTGTCTACTGGCTTCTTACAGGATGAAATAGATGATATATTACGAACTACGCAAGAAACGGTAGCAAATGACCTTATCAAAGCCCAATTGGCATCTGAACCCTTGCCTGAAGACCTGTTTACACATGATTTTGCGCCTACACCGGTCACAGAAGAATCCGGCGATAGGTGCCCCGAACAAGCAGACGAAAAAGTGATGGTGGACTGTGCTCTTATGGCGATCCAGGAATTAATGGAAGACCATCCGGAGTGTTTGCTATATGGTCAGGATGTCGGAAGCAGATTGGGTGGTGTCTTCAGGGAAGCAGCGACTTTGGCACAGAAATTCGGTGATGCAAGGGTCTTTAACACAGCTATACAAGAGGCATTTATTATCGGTAGTACAGTAGGCATGTCTGCAGTGGGACTAAAACCAATTGTAGAGGTGCAGTTTGCAGACTATATCTGGCCGGGGCTCAACCAATTGTTTGCTGAAGTAAGCAGAAGTTGCTATTTGTCAAATGGTAAATGGCCGGTAAGCATGGTACTGAGAGTGCCTATTGGTGCATATGGGAGTGGCGGTCCTTTCCACAGCTCAAGTGTAGAGTCGGTGCTCACTAATATCAGAGGTATAAAAATTGTGTATCCCAGTAATGGGGCAGACCTGAAAGGACTGCTCAAAGCGGCATATCACGATCATAACCCCGTCGTCGTCCTCGAACACAAAGGACTATACTGGAGCAAGGTCAAAGGCACAGAAACTGCACGCCGCAAACTGCCTTCAAAAGATTATATCCTACCGCTGGGTGTCGGGCTGATGGTCTCTGAGTCTGAAGTTACGGAGTTGCCAAAAGTACTCATTGTGACATATGGTATGGGTGTGCACTGGTCATTGCATATCGATACTGATATCAAAGATAGGGTAGGGATTCTTGATTTAAGGTCGTTATATCCATTGGATGAAACATTGTTGTACAGTAAAGCCAAGGAATACAGTCGTATCATTGTACTGACAGAAGAGCCCGTCAATAATACTTTTGCGCAGAGTATTGCGGCAAGAATACAAGAAAACTGTTTTGAGTACCTGGATGCGCCGGTTAGGACAGTTGGGGCAGAAAATATGCCGGCTATACCTCTTAATGAAGTACTGGAAAAAACAATGCTTCCCAATGCTGAAAAAATAAGTATCGCTGTTAGAAATATATTGGCTTATTAATGCAACCAAATTCTATTTTATTTCGTCTTTGAAGTAATATTATTAACACAAAAAACCAAAATCATGAGAATCATTCTTTCCATGTTGTTGTCTTCTTTAATTTTTACAATGAGTCAAGCTCAAACTAAAAATCTGAGTTGTTTTACATCCTTATCTACCAGCGGTAATGTCCAGGTCACGCTCAAAAGGGCCGACCAATGCAAAGCTGATTATAAAGTCACCAAAGGAACAGAAGATGATCTTGTGCTGGAGGTAAAAAATGAAGTGCTGACGATCAAGATTAAGTCAAAAATATCAGGCTTATGGAATCAGTCATCCACTAAAGCCCAGGTGACTGTTTATTACAGAAACTTGACAGATATTGACTGCTCAGCAGGATCGGGTATATCTTCTATAGAAGAGATAGTTACTGAAAAGATGGATATCGATGCCTCCAGTGGAGCCAGTTGCCAGATCAAGTTAAAGAGCAACCTATTATCAGTCAATACCTCATCAGGATCTTCTGTTAAGATAACAGGGAATGCTCAAAATGCCTCTTATGACGTATCATCGGGTGCAAAAATAGAAGCAGGCAATATGATCACAGAAAAAGTAGATGCAAATGTATCTTCAGGAGGGAGCATATCACTGCATGCTTCCAAATCTCTCAAAGCCGATGCCAGCTCTGGAGGCAGTATCAAATACAAAGGAAACCCTGTCAATAAAAATATTGACTCCGGGATGTCTGGAAGTATCAGTGCCTATTGAGCTAAAATATTGGGTTTACCACCAAACAGATTCTATCAGGCTGTTGACCTGACTTTTAGAGTACTTCTTATTTTTTAAAATACCGAGTTGTCTGGGTGATAGAAAATGGTCCGGGTTTTGTCCGAGTGCCAGTGCCCTGTTGACTTTAGCCTTTTGTAAATCAGTCATAGGTATGACCATATAAGCAGATTTTTGAAGATAATATTTATCTTCTGCATCTTTTTTGTATGTACCTACAGGTCTGATAGTAAGTTTTGTATTCTTCTGGATATTGCCGTACACCTGATCAGCACAACCAGATTTACTTGCCTTGGAAACTAAAGCATCCAAGTTTGTTTTTTGGGTATCAAACCTGACTTTTACCACTTCTTTGCCATGCATATATCCCGCCTCTGTAGACAGAATACCATCCATGCCTGCGATTTCTTTTTCACCTGACCAAAAACAGTACATGCTCAAATATGCCCCTTCAACGACATTTTTTTCCACAGCGTCCCATTCTTCCAACAACAGCATTAAGTATTCAGGCACTGTATTTCCTGATTTGGTGAGGGCATTTTTTATAGCATGGATGACTTTGGCTCTTGAATTAAAATCGTGCTCCCTATTGATGATATCTTTTCCTTTGGTATCTACTATTCTGATCACGGGATTATTCCAGGCTGGTTCATGGTATTTTTTAAGTACAGTTTGGTCGGCCCCATTATTGTTATTATAAATACATAGAGGTACAAAACAAGTTTCGATGGCTTCTACAATCAGAGGATGAGATAATACATTTTTACCGAATCGTGTACAGTTACTGCAGCCAGGCACTTCCTGAAAAAGTATAAATACAGGCAATCTGACATCTTCAGAAACCTTTAATGCCTCTTCATAATTTCGGTGCCATTTTACTTTTCCCAATTCAGCTGGATTATCCACAGGAAATGGAGTGTACTGGCCATCAGCAGACAAGGAAGTCAATATAAAAAGAAATAAAAACAAATAATTTAATGACATAAGCCTTACATTTATCCCCAAAATTAATAAATAATCCGATTTCAGGTGTTATAGTTAACCGTAGGATTTATGCCCAGCCAACAAACAGATCAGTTAATACTGCTCATCAGGTCTATGACTAAAGCAGAAAAGCGTAGCTTCAGACTCTATGTGAATAGGGATCATAATGCTACTTACAAACTGTTTATGCAATTGTTTGATTATATCGAAAGTGCTAAAAACTATAAAGAAGCCGAACTGCTAAAGAAGATACCTCAGATTAAAAAAGTACAGTTGTCCAATATCAAGGCCAACCTGATGAAACAGATATTGTCCAATCTGAGACATCTTCACAAGCAGGATTATGCTGATATTACTATCAGGGAAATGCTGGACTATGCTAAACTGTTACAGTCAAAAGGCATGACTAAAGCCAGTCTGGACATGCTGGAAAAAGCCAGAAAACTGGCAGAAACCAACCATGAAACGGTTTTACTATATGAGATAATAGATGCTGAAAGGAAAATAGAAACCCAGTTTATTACAGGAAGTTCTACAGTGAAGGCAGTGAGAATTCATGAACAAAGCCAACAAATACTCACAAAACTGGACATTCACGATCGGCTTTCTAATCTGTCACTTATGCTTTATGGTATGTACTTAAAATACGGCTATGTAAAGGACAAAAAGGATTTTGAGTTTGTGAAGGACTATTTTTACAATAATCTTCCTGACGTCAAAATTGGCAAGTTGGGATTTTATGAAAAAATATATTACTATCAGTCTTTTGTGTGGTATTACCATATGACCCAAGACTTTGTAAATTACTACAAATATTCACAAAAGTGGATAGAAACATTCAGGGATCAACCCGAACTGATTAAACAAGATCAGATATTATATCTGAAAGGGATGCATAACGCATTGAATGCATTGTACATGGCCAATAAAAAAGAAAAATTTCTGCAGTATTTTACCAATTATCTGGAATATGAGGATACATTTTCAGAACAGATTTCAGAAAATTTGGAGGCACATTACCACCTCTTTAAGTATGTGCATCAGCTCAATAAAACATTTCTCACTGGTGATTATGATGGTGGTGTCAAAGATATAAAAGAACTTGCAGAGGCTTTAAAAAAAAGGAAATATGCCTGGGATTTGAATCGTGAAATGGTTTTTTACTACAAAATGGCTTGTGTATATTTCGGAGCTGACGATTATAACAATGCGCTGGAATATCTTAATATGATCAGCAACTCACCGATTGGTGGGTTAAGGGAAGACATTCAGTGTTTTGCAAGAATTCTGAGCCTAATAAGTCATTATGAGTTGGGCAATGATTTTCTGGTAAGCTATCAAATTAAGTCTGTTTATCGATTTTTAACAAAAATGGAAGACTTGCAGGCAGTACAAAGAGAAATCCTGAGTTTCATCAGAAACACGCCACAGATGAACCGAAGAGACTTGAAAAACGAGTTTAAAAAAATCAGATCCAAACTCCAAAAATATCAGGATGACCCTTATGAAAGAAGACCGTTCCTATATCTGGATATTATCTCCTGGCTGGACAGTAAAATTGATGATAAAAGAATACAGGATGTCATCAAAGACAAAATATCAGCTGCTAAAAACCATCAGTGTGGTATGAGCTTGTAGGAATGGGATTAGTAAATGGCAGTTTTGTGATCCTTGCTGTATTTTTAATAGTTTAAAAAAATGATAATAAATAAATGTAGAGTGTAATTGAATTCGTATTTTTACTTTACATATAAGCACAATAAATTCAAAATCATTTTAAACCATCATTCCAATGCTTACTTCCTTGCTTGATTTTTTTGAAAACCTGACCACCCTGCATAAATTAATATGGATAGTGCTGTGCCTTTCGATTTTTTGGTTAGCAGAGGGTTTCTACCCAATGGTCCCTCTTCACTATGATAAATGGAAACATAGCAGGTTAAATCTGGTGCTTTTAGCCACAACGATGATTATCAATGTTTTATTTGGAGTAGCCACAGTAGGGATTTTTGCCTGGACTTCTGAGCATCAGTTTGGCATCTTTCGATTGCTAGCATTACCGGTATGGTTAGAATTGCTGCTTTCGGTATTGGTCCTGGACCTGATAGCGCAATATTTTGTACATTTTCTGCTTCATAAAGTGAAGTTTATGTGGAGGTTTCATATGGTTCATCATAGTGATACAGAGGTAGACGTTACTACAGGCACCAGGCATCATCCGGGCGATTTTATTATTAGGGAGTTATTTGCCCTTTTAGCTATTTTAATTTTTGGAATGCCTGTTGCTTTCTATCTGATATACAGGATACTGACCATTTTTTTCACCTATTTTACACATGCCAACATAATGCTGCCGCCACAAATGGATAAAGCCATATCCTATGTACTTATTTCACCCAACATGCATAAGTTTCATCACCACTTCGAAAGGCCTTGGACGGATACCAATTATGGGAATATATTTTCTTTTTGGGACAGGCTTTTTGGCACTTTTGTATATGATGACCCCCTTAAAATTACTTACGGACTGGATGTATTGGATGGTACAAAATCTGCTGCACTCGGTTATCAGCTTCAGGTTCCGTTTGACGACAGCATCAAGACAGATTAATAATAGCAACGGCACTATTTATAAATTAGGGTCAAATAATAGTATATTTACACGCAACTTCTCATAACAAGGGCATGTATGGACAAAAAAGAAAAAACATCACCAGATTTCAAAAGGGAGCATCCGGTAGAAAAAACAAGATTACACCCAAGGAATCAACACCGTGAACGGTATGATTTTAAATTACTATTGGCAAAATGTGCAGATTTGAAACCACTGGTGGTTACGAATAAATATGGAGACGATACTGTCGATTTTTCTAATCCTGAAGCTGTCAGGGTACTGAATAAAGCGCTGCTAATGCAATATTATAATGTGAGTAAATGGGATATTCCAAAAGGGTATTTATGTCCTCCGGTCCCGGGTAGGGCCGATTACATCCATAATGCAGCTGATCTTCTGGCACAAAAAAACTTTGGCAAAGTCCCTGTAGGGTCTGACATAATATGTTTGGACATAGGTGTCGGCGCCAGCTGTATATATCCCATCATTGGTGTCAGGGAATACGGATGGTCCTTTATAGGAAGTGATATCGATAAAAAATCATTGGCTTCAGCTCAAAAAATAATCGATGCCAATACACATCTTCAAGATAAGGTCAAACTTCATTTGCAACCCAATGAAGGGGATATTTTAAAAAATATCATACAACAAGGCGAAAGTATAGATATCGTCATCTGTAATCCCCCGTTTCATGCTTCGGCTGAAGAAGCTGCCACAGGTAGTATACGCAAAATAAAGAATCTGACTCAAAATAAAAATGCTACAATGGAGCTCAATTTTGGTGGGCAGAGCCATGAATTGTGGTGTGAAGGAGGTGAAGAAGCATTCGTTAAAGAACTTATCATAGAAAGCAAGCAATACAGAGATGTTTGTTTTTGGTTTACAACACTCATTTCCAAGCAGTCTAATCTAAAAAGGGCTATTCAGGCTTTAGAAAAAGCAGGAGTGCAAGAGAGTCGCACAATTGCTATGGGGCAGGGCCATAAAGCAAGCCGTATTCTAACCTGGACATACCTTAATCCAAACACCCAAAAAGAATGGGCTCAAAATAGGTGGAGCCAAGCAAAGATTTAGGAAAGTATACTTTCGAGATGAGTAGATGGTGGGAAAAAGATAAAAAAAAGTCCTTAACCAAAAAGGCAAAGGACTTAATTAAAGAGTTGACCCACTAGGACTCGAACCTAGAATGACGGTACCAAAAACCGGAGTGTTACCATTACACCATAGGTCAATGCTCGTTAGCGGGTGCAAAGATAATTTGTTTTTTCAAATTTTTAAACTCTCAAATCGGATTTTTGAAAAAAATTAAATTTTTTATCCTGACGCTTGTGTTAACCGTTCTTTTGTGACTCTTACCTGCATATCATTAATGTTTAAAAAAATTACTACTTTTGCATCCCGTTTCAAGAAGCATTAGGTATATGGTACATCAAAAGAAAAAGGTCACGAAATTTGTCTTGAGTCTCATCGATAGTCTAAACCTGATTTTTATACTGATAATGGTAGGCTTTCTGATTACTACCCATGATTACAATCCTTACACTGACAGGCTTTATGCTTTGTATGGAATACTGACAGTTTTTATTCTCTCATTATCATATTTCAGACGTAAATGGCCCCAAAAAGGATCAAACTTGGTATTTCTAATCACAGCATTTGTGGTGTTTGTCATATTATATGATTCTATTTCTGGTTTGTTGCCTGTTTTTGCAGGTACGACGAGATATGATAAAGTTATAGATGATTGGGACAAGGCCTTCTTTGGTATATCTCCCAGCGTATGGTCGCAAAAAATAATGCACCCTGTGATCACAGAAGTGTTTTACTGGCTGTATTTTATTTATTTTTTAATACCGGTGCTGCTGATAGTATTGCTTTACCGTAAAAGAGCATATTTGAAACTGGAGATATCCATGTTTACAATATTCATCAATTACTATGGTGCGTACATCTGTTATTTTTTTGTGCCGGTACAAGGACCCAGATATTATCTGGTTGGGGAGCATACAAAATCGCTGGATGGAATATTGATTTCGGGTTTCATCAGGGATTTTATCAACTATTTTGAGCCAAGCACTTTGGATTGTTTTCCGAGTCTGCATGCATCAATATTGGTAGTAGTGACTATGTTGTCTGCCAGATATTTTAGAAGTTTATATAAAACATTCTTAATCATTAGTATTATAATAATCTTTTCCTTAATATATTTGAGGTATCATTATGTACTTGATATCATTGCTGGTATATTGTGGGCAGTGATTTCAGTATATTTAGGCAGATGGATATATCATAAATACAATCGATACTTTCAGAATCAACTCATGTACTAAGTTATAAAAATGTTGGATGAAACGTGAGATATTAAAGACTCTCGATTACAAATCGCAGGATAAGCATTATTACATATTACTGCTATCAGCCCCTGTATTGATAACCCTGTACAGGTATTTGTTTATGTCCCAGGATTTTGTGCAGTATTTCCCTGCCATGTCTGAAAGTGTGGGTGGTCATATATTATCATACAAACTTCAGTTTACCGGTTTTTTCTATTGATGTTTGTCATACCTATGTTTCATGTCCTTTTTTGGTGGAAAAAACCACTTGTTGAGCTAGGTTTTAGGAGTGGAGATATAAAAACTGGCCTGAAGTTTATGCTCGTTATGATCATTGTTTTGGTCATTCCATTTGCATTTGGCGGATCATGTGATCAAATTGTCAGAACGGAGTACCCTATGGCCAAGGAACTGATTTCCAATCATAAGTTTATACCGGGATATGAATTGTTTTATGTCATTTGCTATTATATAGCCTGGGAGTTTTATTTCAGAGGATATCTTCTTTTTGGGCTAAAAGACCGGTATGGGACAATGGAAGCCATTCTGATCCAAACGATATCGTCATGTTTGATACACATAGACAAACCATTTGCCGAAATCCTTGGGTCCATTCCAGTAGGGATTATTTTAGGTTTTGTAGCTTTGAAGACCAGATCCTTTTGGTATGTTTTTATTGTTCATGCTACCTTAGGCGTTTTGGTGGATTTATTTATTATATATTATCAGAATTAAGTTCCTATGTTGCGAATACTCATCACCGGTGTAAATGGTTTTATAGGTTCGCACATTGCTGACAGGATGATTTCAGAAGGACATGAGGTAGTAGGTCTGGTGAGGCAGCGATCTGATTTATCATTGATTAAGGATAAAAAAATCACACTTAAGTATGGTGATGTTACTGACGAAGCGTCGCTGACAGAGGCGGTAAAACAAATAGATATCGTCATACATAATGCCGGACTTGCCTCTGACTGGGGTGAGCTGAATTTATTTATGAAGATCAACTGTGGCGGCACCCAGAATCTGGCCAGAGTTGCAGAGCGCGCAGGAGTCAAACGAATGGTATTGATGAGTTCGACCGCTATCCACGGATTTGGGTCATCGTCACCGATGAATGAAGATTCTGCTATTAATACCCAGGGATTTTTTTACAGCATTTCTAAGTGGGAAGCCGAAAAGTGGCTCTTTGAGTTTGGTAAAAAAAGTATGATGGAGGTGACGGCCACACGCCCTGGAAATGTATTCGGGCCCAGAGACCATACTTTTATTGAAAAGTATCTGGACGTGCTCGTAAAAGGACAAGGAGGATATGTAAATGGGGGTAAAAGCAAAACTTGCCCTGTATATATCGGCAATCTCACTAAGGCTGTCGCCATTGCAGCTACGCACCCTAAAGCTCCCGGGCAGGCATTTATCATTACAGACGGTCTTGACATCACCTGGAGGCAGTTTACCGAACGTCTGACTGATGAGATGAATATTAAAAGACCACATCTGTCTATACCTTTTTCTGTTGGTAATTTATTGGCCATTATAATGGAAAAAAGCTACCAACTGGTAGGTAGTAAAAATTCCCCTATACTTACCAGCTACCGCATGCACAATGGGGGCAAAGATTATTGGTTTTCTATTGATAAGGCTACAAACTTACTGGGATATAGTCCCGAAACCGACCTTGACAGCGCAGTGACAGAGACTGTAAAATGGTATAAGAATAAAAAAGGAATACAATAACTCAGGGCTACTCAGCCCAGACTTTACACCCTTCAGTGCAGTTGGTGCATATATCTATCTGATCTCTCCCTTTCAGCAAGGATGAGCGGAAAGCATGGTAAGCCGGACTCCTCCAAACCTGTCTAAAGGTGCTGGTTTTCAGATCTCCCAATCGGTGGATAGCATCTTTATCAAAGCAGCACGGTACCACAAGCCCGTCCCAGGTGATGACACAAGCATGCCATAATTTCCAGCAGTGATTTAACAATTCGTTTTTTACACGGTATTTTCCATCGGACTGCTTTTTATATCTGGAGTACTTTTCAATGGTAGGAATAAGTTCATTGCCGTCAGTATAATCATACACCTGTGCTGTTTTGAGCTTTACCTCGTCAACGCCTATTTCCTGAGCCAATCGATAAATGTCCGGTATCTGATGCTCGTTGGGCTTTACTACCAGAAACTGAAAAATAATATGTGGCGTATTGGATTTTAATTCTTTTTTCCATTTTACCACGTTGCGGGCACCTTGCAACACACTTTCCAGCTTACCCTCTTTTCGATAATTTTCGTACACGTCCTGAGTGGTTCCATCGACACTTATAATGAGACGGTCTAAGCCCGATTCTATTGTTTTTCGGGCATTTTCATCATTTAGAAAATGTCCGTTGGTAGAAGTGATGGTGTAGATACCTTTGGTACAGGCATACTTTACCATATCCAGAAATTTAGGATTGATGTAAGGTTCGCCCTGGAAATAAAATATAAGGTATATCAGGTCTTTGTAAACGTCGTCAATGGTGGTTCTAAAAAAATCCTCTTTCAGATTACCTGTTTCTCTGGTAAAAATACGCAGACCTGAAGGGCATTCGGGGCATCGGAGATTGCAGGCTGTGGTAGGTTCAAAAGATATGGTCATAGGCACACCCCACTGTAAAGGTTTGCCCCATATTTTAGTCAACTGATAGGAACTATAAAGGGCCACGGCATTGGCTGCTCTTCGTAGAGTTATCTTTTTTAGGAAGCCTGTTATGTCATGGATGTAAATTCCCATTGTTGATAATTAATAACAAATTAATAAGACGTACTTAATTGAGAAATGTTGCAAAAACAGAAGAAGTATATCTGTCCGGAAAACTTTACTACACTCTTTCTCTATGTTGAAATCCTGATTATCCATACAATTCATAATGAATCTGCGATTTGTCATATCCCAGTTTCAAAGTAAGATTGGCAACAGCGTCGTCTATCATATTCGTCCACCCGCAGATATAAAACTGTCTGGTTTTGTATACATCTTTATACTCATCCAAATATATATCATGAACATACCCATGATGAAATGGGGTTGTATGTTCTCTGGATAGCGCCACAGAATACCTGAAATTCGGGTGAGCAGAAGCGATTTCTGAAAACTCGTCCAGATATAGTATGCTGTCCGTATGTCGAGTGCCGAAGATAAGGTGTATTTTTTGAAAGTCATTTTTTTATCGATCACTTGTCTGATCATACTTCTGAAGGGCGCAACTCCTGTACATGTGCAAATCATGATAATCTCACGTGATAGGTCATCGGGCAATGTAAAACCACCATCAGGACCTTTAAATTTCAGAACAGACCCGATGGTGACATCTTCAAAAAAGTATTTTGTGCCCAGCCCCTCGGAGGATCTCACGATACAGAATTGCAGAATATTATTGTTGTTTGGTGTATTGGCTATGGAATAACTGCGCCATCTATAAAGCCTTTTTTCACTAACCGGCAAATCCATCGTGACAAACTGTCCTGGCTTGAAGTCGAATATTGTGTCTCCATCCACAGATAAGGTAAACTGTCTGGTGGTAGTAGACAATGATTCTATATTTATAACGGTACCCTGATACCAGCGTGTAGGCATATGGTAGGATTAAATTTAAGACTGGTTTATTAGCGGGAAATATCTGTCTTTTATAACGTCCATATGATGTATCACATGTCCTGCTAACGTAAATCCAATGGCAAGAACTGAAATGTCAGACTTGAAACTAAAACCTTCACGCATCAGGTCTTCGCTATTGAAACTCTGAAACAAAACAATAGTGCTTTGCCTGACTACCCTGAATTCTTCCATTAAATCTTCCATATTTCTGTCCCCGGCATGTGCATTTTCAGCATAAGCATTTTCATCAAAGCCCGAAAGTACGGTCTTGTCATTTCTGGCAAATCTAAGGGCACGGTACGCAAAAATCCTCTCAGTATCTATGATATGCTGTAAAATATCGTGTATTGTCCATTTGCCTGGAGCATATCCGGAATGACCTAAACTTTTAAAGTTTTCGTATTGAGCATCGAGGTATGGATGTCCAAACTCTGTAAGTGCATCCAGTAAGGGTATATCGGGCACTTTAGCAATATATCTCTCAAAATATTCCGGTAAGCGTATGATTTCATTCTTTAACATAACAAACACAATAAAAATGATTAATATTTTTCTTTGAGAATCTGCAGATGGTGCTCAGTATGGTAGGCATTCCACATCAATATTTCTCTTAATGTCATTTTACCCATCAGCGGATGGGGAAGCAGCAGTTGATCCATATTTTTATCATTCAATTTTGTGGTTGTACTATTGATCTGATCGGTCAGTTTTTCCAGTTCTTTTCTCCATTTTTGAGCATCACTGGCAGGAGAATCCGGCATTTTGGCCGAAAAAGGCGAAAGCACTCCTTGGCCTACAGAGGAAAGTTTTTCTTTATATCGTTGTACAACAGCATCATAGCTTCTTGGATCCCTGTTGCAATCGCCAAACCGCCACTTCAGAACGAACGAAGGGAGTTTCAGGGCTCTGAGCAAAGGTTTATTACTTTGTACCAGGTGGATGACATGTTGTCCTGCTGTCCATTTTCCTTCAGGATGGGTTGTCCAGAAATCAGGGTTTTTCACGTTCAGAAAATCGTCCAAATCCTTCTGGTTTTGTTTGGTAAGCGTGGTGATTTGATTTTTATTCATCGCAGATATTTATATAAATGGCCGTTTATAGTTTACTCTTTATTGGCAAGTTGTCCGCAGGCTGCGTCTATATCTTTTCCCCTGCTTCTGCGCACGGTGACTATGATATCATGATTGCGAAGATGTCTTGCAAACAGATTGATTTTGTCTTCGTCCGCTTTCAGATATGATGACCCGTCAATAGGATTGTATTCTATGATATTGACTTTGACGGGAAATGATTTACAAAGCTTGACGAGATTTTTTGCATCTTCTATGCTATCGTTGAAGTTCTGAAAGGCTATGTATTCATAGCTTATTTTATTTCCTGTCTTTTCATAAAAATATGCCAGAGATTCCATGAGTATCTCGAGATTGTTTTGCTCATTGATAGGCATGATCTCATTTCTTTTGGTATCATCAGCTGCGTGTAGTGAAAGAGCTAGATTGACTTTGGTATCGTCATCAGCAAGTTTTCTGATCATTTTTGCAATACCCGCTGTACTTACTGTGATTCGTTTTGGAGATATATTCAGACCAAATGGTTCGGTAAGCATGGCAATACTGTCTAGCGTACTGCTGTAAGCAAGCAATGGTTCGCCCATACCCATGTAAACAACATTGGTAAGAGGGTGGCCATAAATCTCCATACATTGCTGATTGACGAGCACATACTGGTCGTAAATCTCTGCTCCGTCGAGATTACGGACACGCTTCATCTGTCCTGTAGCACAAAACTTGCAAGTAAGACTGCAACCTACCTGAGTGGATACACAAACGGTATATCTGTCGTCATCAGGTACCGGGATCAGGACGGATTCTATTTTATGCCCATCATGGAGTATAAACCTGCTCTTGATCGTGCCATCACTGCTCTTTTGTACTTTGTCAGTGAAGATAGGCAAAATCTCAAATTTGGCCGACAATTTTATGCGAAGGTCTTTAGACAGATTGGTCATAGCATCAAAAGTATGGGCAGATTTTTGCCATAGCCACTCGTAAATCTGTTTGGCTCTGAATGCAGGCTCTCCCATATCAGTCAAAATTTGCCTGATTTCTTCGAAACTGAGCTTTCTGATATCCTGTTTTATCATGTCTTCCATGGTACAAAGATAGGGTTTTTGTTTCACATGCCTTTTAACTAAACAAAAAGCCTATGTCGTCTTTGGTTAAGCTCTTGAAAAAGGCCGAATCTTCCTGAATAATCTCTTTGGAAATGGACATCTTTTTTTCCTGCAGTTGAATGATTTTTTCTTCCACAGAGTCCTTACATATCATCTTGTAGGCAAATATTTTATTTTTTTGCCCAATCCGGTGTGTACGGTCTATGGCTTGCTGTTCGACAGCAGGATTCCACCAAGGGTCTACTATATAAACATAGTCTGCTTCTGTAAGATTGAGCCCTACACCACCTGCTTTTAGGGATATGAGGAACACATGTATTTCTTTTTGTTGCTGGAATATTTCTACCTGCTCCTGTCTTTGAATAGCTGATGTTCCTCCATCCAGATAACAATATTTAATATTATTTTCATCTAGTTCATCACGAATGAGAGCCAGCATTTCCGTAAATTGTGAGAATACGAGCATTTTATGATCTCCAATATTTTCTTTGATCTCTCTTGTAAGTTCCAGGATTTTGACGCCTTTGGTTGCTTTTGACTCCTTATCTTTTATCAACCTGGGATCGTCGCATATTTGCCGCAACCGCAAGAGACCTTCAAGGATATAAACTCCAGCTTTGGCAATACCCTCTGTATCTATTTTCTGGATCAATGCATGTCTATAGTAATCTTTATATTCATCGTACAGGACTTTTTGTGCTTTATCCATCTGACACCAGAGGATCATTTCTGCTTTTTCAGGCAGATCAGGTGCTACTTCGGATTTGGTTCGCCTGAGCATGAATGGTTTGATCAGCCGTCGTAGCAGAATACCGGCATCTTTATTTCCTTCTTTATCTATGGGATTGGCAAATTCGTGTCTGAAAAACTCTTTTCCTCCCAGCAGTCCGGGATTCAAAAAATTAAACTGTGCATAAATATCATAAGTATTATTCTGCATGGGTGTACCACTGAGAATAAATTTGTTTCGTGCTCTGAGTAGCTGGACTGCTTTGGTAGATATAGCATCAGGATTTTTGATGGCTTGACTTTCGTCCAGTATGATGTATTCCCAGTCGAAGTTGACAAGTGTTTCTATATCATTGCGGACAATACCATATGATGATATGATAATGTCATAGTCGTTAAAATGTTCGTCAGAAAACTCTCTTGTGGATCCATAAAACAAGTGGTATCTGAGTTGGGGTGCAAATTTTTTCAGCTCACTTTCCCAGTTGTAAATCAGAGAAGTAGGGCATATGATCAGACTTGTTGGATTTGAATACTTTTCTTTGAGAAATGCCAGAAAAGTGATAGCCTGCAGTGTCTTGCCCAGTCCCATGTCATCAGCGAGGCATCCTCCCCAGGATATTTCGTCGAGCACCTGCATCCATTGATAGCCTGTTTCCTGATATGGTCTGAGAGTAGCTTGGATCATATCAGGAATAGGTTGAGGTTTTACGTCTTCTATCCGTAAGAGTTTTTGTTTTTTCTCTTCAATTTCTGCTAGAATGTCCTCATCATTGATCTGGTCAAACAGTAACTCTACGATGTTGAAATGTTTTTTGCTTACCTTCAGACCTGATTTATCATCTACAGCAAATTTAAACAAAGTGCTGTATTTGCTTATCCATTCTGCAGGCAACATACCAAATGATCCGTCACCCAGCACCACAAAATCCTGACCATTGAGAATAGCTTTTTTTATTTCTTTGAATTGGATAACCTGATCTCCCCATTCTGCAGTCACTTGTATGTCAAACCAGTCGATACCACTACTGATGTTCATATCCCATTTAGGGGTAGCAGAGTTGTATCTGAATCTTTTGAGTTCATTGAAGCCCACCATTCTGATATTTTCATTCATCAGTTGCTTTGAAAAATGTATAAACCATTGATTTTTCATCACATCCTCGAAGTGTATAAAAAAATGAGGCTGAAAAGATTGATTTTTAAAACTATGATGCATAGAACGCATAAACTCTACAAAAGCTTCTTCTTCTTCAGAATTCCTGATCAACAGCTGGTGTCCTTTTTCGTCATCAAAATAATGATCACCAAGGTCTGTCATGTCGATGATAAGGTCGTCGTAGTAAAATTTGGGTGCTACCACCAGGTATTTGTCATCGAGCTCCCTCAGATGAACTGCAGGCACAAAAACACTTTCCCTAACTTTGATTTTAAGGTCTTCAGGCAATGAGACACCGTATCTTGAAGATAGAGGGTGAAGAATCTCCTTGACGATGTTTTCTCCATGTTTTGCCGAAAAACTTAACTTTCCTTTGGGCATGGATTGCAACAACTTGTTTAGTTCGTTTCTTTTATGAAGGTAGAGTGTATTGTCAGAAAAAATAAGCTTACCCTCATAGATGTCTTTTGTATCATTTGCACCAATGACGACTTTGCCATCGCCATCGGTAAAACTGACTTGGAGAGTGATAAATTTATCGTTGTTTTTTACATGAATCTCTGCATAAACAGGCTCCGGTGCCAGAGTGATAACTGTGAGATTGGACTTGGCAAAATTTTCGTCATCAGCCAGTAATTTTATTTTTTCCCATCTGCTTATGACAGACCAATGTTCCTCCACTTTGATTAGAAAATGTTTTAGATATTGTTTTCGGGTAGCCTCATAAAACTGATTCTGGAAGTTCTGATAAGACTGTGTGTAATAACTAGGCCCGATGTATTCCTTAAAAGTGATGTAACTAAAGTCCATCAGTACATTGTATCTTGTTTCTTCCAGTATAGAAAGCAGATGCAGATTCTCTTCTTTACCGATATATACCCGGGATATTTTTTCCTCTCCCTTTTTGCTTGTTTCTATTTTATAAGCTTCTATTTTCAGAGGAGCATTATCCTGAGTGCGATGGGACAATTGGAAATAAATGCCGATGTCATAGTTTTCTTCCCGGGGTTTGAATGGCATCTTCTTTTTAGCGTCGGAAACGATCAGCTCCTTTATCTTTGGCAATCGGGACATACTGACATAATGTGAAGGCACAAAACTGAGGGACAGTTTGCCCGAATAATCAGAAGCAAATTTGAATTCTTTTGACTCTTCATCTTCTACAGAGAGTCCAAAATCGGCCAGCAACTGGTTTTTTTCTTTATCCAGATTGGTATATGGCACAAACTGTGAAAATCCTCCTTCATCATTGAGAAAATAAATACAATCCACGGCATGAATACAAATTTGATCTCTGTAACACAAGCCACAACTACATTTAATTTCTATATCATCGTTTTCATTGACCCTAAAAGCAATGGTTTGTTTTTCTTTATAATGCTGATATGAGACATCAAATCCTTTAACCGGCCCTGTAATCTTAGCAAAGTGTTTGTTGCGTTTGGATGCATTTCTCAATGACGGAATAAGGGTTCCGATTCGATAAAAACTAAAATCTTTGGCATTGGTAATGATAAAAGGTTGTTTGAGAATTTCTGGATCCAGGTTTTTAATATTTTTTTGGATGGGGCCTTTTACTCCGAAAGGAAGATCATTTTGCAGAAGGGGTGTAAAGTGAAGTAGGTTTTTGGTTTCTGATTCTTCATCCTGCAATTTTTTTCGCATCTCCTCCTGTGCCTTCCATCTTGATTTTATCAAAGATTCCTCATTGAGTTGCACCTGCATCGCTACCAGCACTTCGGCAATATGTCGGCATTTTTCATTTTGGTTGTACTCCGGACAGTCGCACTGTACTCCGTATTTATCCTGATTTTTTTAATGATGACAGAATAGGTCTTTTCGACATCTTTCACCAGATAAGTTAGGTAGTTACCTAGCAGGCGTCTTGGTTTAAGTAATTCGGCTTTTTCATAAAATTCCGATTCGGCACCGGTAAGATATGGAGTCACAAACTCATCCGTAAGCGCTAGAATTTTCTCAGTAGCAAAATGGTCTGAAACTACTATTTTTTTATCATCAAAGGTGCTGTTCACGCTTATTTCTGTTTTATGCAAACCGCAAAATTTGAAATTAAATGAGAGACTTTATAGTTTTTTGAAGATTATTTAATTCATTTTGATTTAAAACTGCATATTTGGGCATTTCTGAAAGTCTCAAAGCCAGATATTCCTGTTCTGTTTGGCCGGGAGTAGGTATAAATATGGCTTTGATATCTAGTCTGCTGATATCCATTATGGTCGAATACCCTGACCGAGAGATCAGAAGTCGGGAGGTATTCAGAATTTTTTCTATCTCTGAGCTGTGAGCGAGGTCTATCACCGTGATGCCGTCCACATATGGAGCCTTCTTTTTACCTTTCAGAGTCGTCCCACGTATCATTATTATTTTATATGAAAGTGCTAGGTCAGCCAATTCTGTAATTAAAAGATCTTCCAAAAAAGTTCTTTGGGGTTCAGGTCCCGATAACAGGAAACAAATATCATAAACCGGCTTAAGTTGTTTTTTTGAGATCCTGGTGAGCGGGCCAATAAATATCTTTTTTATGCCAGGATTGTGTGAAAGCGCAGGACACAAAGATCTGTGATTTTCAAAATCCGGTACCAGGCAAACGTCAAATTTTCGGATAAACCACTGATGGAGCATACTTGCTACTTTCGAAATGGTGGTTTGTTTGTATAAAATATTTATCTGATGGGTCATGTAATAATTTGTGACACCAGAAGCTCTGAATCCAAGTCTATTATCTGATATAATGACATTGGCCCCGGTTTTTTGTATAATCTTTTTTGCTGCTTTACCTTCTGCTACAATACCCGAAATCATGGACGGTAAAGATATGAGTAAATTATACATCATATTATTGTATTTGTATCTGATACCGTATGGAGGAATCACATAAAATTCTATATCAGGAAACTCAGCCCGCAGGATACTGAGCGCATCCCCATCAGAGGCAATTATCACTTTACTGCAGTATCCCGAAAGCAAATGTATCAGCGGGATACATCGAGTGGCATGACCCAGACCCCAATTTAAGGGTGCAACCACGACGATGTCCTCTGGTGTAATTAAGTGCTTTAAAGCCGATTCTGCTTCTAAATATTGATGGTCCATGTCAGGACGTAAATGTAACTATTTCTTTGATATCAGGACAATCTTATCTCGTCATCTGCTTCGTCATAAAACTTATATTCGAACAGATGAAAATTAGCATCGCTACTGAGGCTGATCCATTTTTTATATTTTCCGAACCACTTCATTTGTATGCTCGGGAAACCGTTTTTCAGATAAGCGTAAATAAACTGGTTGACCTGAAGCCTGATTTTAGATTTAGGTCTGGAGTCTATAATATAATCTATATCCCTCTGTATATTGTCTATCACTAGTATAGATGGATTGACCTTGCCAGATCCCTGACAGGCCGGGCAAACTTCTGTAGTATCGATATTTACTTCAGGTCTTGTGCGCTGACGAGTGATCTGCATCAGACCAAACTTACTTAGCGGAAGTATCGTGTGCTGCGCTCTGTCACCTTCCATAAAATCACGCATCTTATTGAAGAGACTGACTTTATTGTCAGGAGTCCTCATATCTATAAAATCGATGATGATAAGGCCTCCTATATCTCTGAGTCTAAGTTGGCGGGCTATCTCTTCGGCTGCTTCCAGATTGACGGACATGGCGGCATCCTCCTGATCCTTGCGCTGCATTTTCGGACCACTGTTGACATCTATGACATGCATGGCTTCGGTATGTTCGATGACAATATACGCACCACTGCTCATCGTAGACGTTTTGCCAAATGATGCTTTGATCTGACGATTGATGTCATAGTGATCAAAAATAGGTCTGGAGCCTTTGTACTGCTGCAGAATCTTGACTTTATCCGGTGCTATATTGCCGAGGTAGTCCTTGATACTGTTGTACAGGTCTTTGTCGTCAATAGTTATTTTGTTAAAATTGTCGTTGAGGATATCCCTGAGTATGGTAGAAGTTTTGTCTATTTCGCTAAGGATTTTATCAGGAGCGCTGGTTTGCTTCAGCTGCTCATAAATAGTTTTCCATTTGTCTTCCAGTTCTTTGATATCATTATGTAGATCAGCTACTTTTTTACCTTCTGCAGCCGTACGTACGATGACCCCAAAATTTTTGGGCTTGATACTTTCGACCAGCACTTTGAGCCTTTTTCTTTCGTCATTGGAGGCTATTTTTTTGGAAACGGCTACTATGTCAGAGAATGGGGTGAGAACGACATATCTTCCCGGCAGAGTTAATTCGCAGCTGAGTCTGGGTCCTTTGGTAGAGATTGGCTCTTTGAGTACCTGGACCAGGACGTACCCGTTTTTATCAAAAACCTGATCTATTTTTCCTGTTTTTGGATTGTCCGGCTCCAGTTCGAAATGATCGAGTTGATTATTGTTATAACTCCCTTTCATCACTGCATTGGTATATTTTATCAATGACTTGATCTGAGGCCCAAGGTCAGTGTAATGAAGGAAGGCATCTTTTCTGTGCCCGATATCCATAAATCCGGCATTGAGTCCAGGCATTAGTTTTTTAGCACTTGCCAGGAAAATATCTCCTACTGTAGAGCTATTGTTTGTCTTTTGCCTGTGTATTTCGACCAGCTTTGAACCCTCCAGCAGCGCTATTTCTACTTCGGTGGGTGAGGACTTTATGATTAATTCTTTTTCCACAACTTTACATTCTTCTGTTGTTGTTTAATTAATTGTACACAACGTGCTTTCCTGAAGAGATAGCCCCCTGATATTTGATAAGTATGATGATTAACATATAATACAGAAATCCTAAATAATAGTCCATACATCAAAAATTTTGTGCCTTATATAGAGCAATATGAGTATGTACCGTAATATAAATAAATTGTCACTTTGATGTAAAGTGATAATCTCCGAAGGAGTCTGATCTGCATACCGATCAAATTTTTTGGAACGACAAACTAAGTAGCGAAAGTGAAGGAATAGTGTATATAATGTAGTACAAATCAATGATAAGCTTTATGCGACCAAGATTTGGATTTCTTTTACTTGTTTTCTTTTTTGAGTCCTGTTTTTGGGATATTAATAAGGACTATAACGTTCACTGTACACTAGCATTCAAGAAAGGGTCGGGCAGACAAAATCTGCCCGACTTCAGACTATCTTATCTGTTCTTTTTCTTGTGTCTGTTTTTTCTCAATCTTTTCTTACGCTTATGCGTCGATATCTTATGACGTTTTCTTTTTTTACCACAAGGCATATTTCAATATTTTAAAAGTAAATTAATTAACACATTTATTTTCAAACTCTTTGGCTTTGACGCTACCGGCATTTTTATAAGCTGTAGCCAAAAGGCAAATAGTATTCATATTTTTCGGTTCCAGTTTATAAGCTGCTTCCAGTCTCTCCAGCGCTTTGTCTATCTGGTTGGTCTGGAGGGCAAGTTTACCCAACTGGTTAAGTACCGGAACGTTTTCCGGATACTTTGTATTGAGTTCTCTCAACATCAGGATGCCTTGCATAGGGTTGTCCTGTAAGGGATTATCTACATAGCAAATGGCAAGATTTATCCTTGGTTCTATCTTATCCGGAGCTATGGAGATAGCGTTCTCGAAAGCTTTGATAGATCTTTTTGAACAAAAATCTTTAATCTTAGGGTCATCGGCATTTTTTACACAAATAGCATAAGTTGTGCCTGACATAGACCATGCTTCCTCTGTTTTCTGAAGAACAGCAATGTCTTCTGCGTACGCTCCTGCAATGCCCGGATGACCTAAGTCATACCATGTACCAGATAGGGATTTTAAGATTTGCATCTTTTTTAGCGTGTCTGTACCCGCTTTTTCGAGATCCAGATTGATGGCTTCGATGATGCTTTTTTGCTCATTGTCCAGCTGAGGTGTTGCTTCTCTTATGAGATTAGAAACTCCAGTAGACTCCATACTCATCATCCTCGACTTTTCGAGGTTTTTTGATTTTGGTGGTATTTTGTCAAAACCCAGATATAAAATCAGGAAAAGTATAATCGCCCCTGAAATAACAGCTATCTGAGATTTATTCATGGTTTACAATTGACATTCCATTAATCATCATCTCCGTCGTCCTCAGGTAGTGAGTCTACATTGGCTTTCACCTGATCTACAAATACTTTTGCAGGCTTAAATGATGGAATAAAATGTTCAGGAATCTCTATGGACTTATTTTTCTTAATATGTCTTCCAATTTTCTTAGCTCTTTTTTTGATAACAAAAGACCCAAACCCTCTCACATATACATTTTCACCTCCTGACAGTGAATTTTTTACTTCTTTAAAAAACATCTCGAGAGTGACTAACACATCCACTTTAGGAACACCCGTTTTTTCTGTTATTAAGTTGACTAAATCTGCCTTACGCATATTGTTGGTTTTATATTTTTCTATAAATTTCGATCCGTTTGGACTAAAGAGGCGCAAATTTCGTAAATTATTGCAATTAAGAAAATTATTTTATTTTTTTTTCACTTATTTTTTAAAAAAAAGTCAGTTTAAGTGGTTCATTTACAATATATTATTAGAAAGTTAGCAATATTCATCAAAATTATTGGCTTTTTGAGACTATATTTGTCGCCTAAACATAATGGATATGATATTGTCAATGACTGGTTTTGGTCACAGCAAAGCAGAAATAAACGGTAAGGTGATCAGAGTAGAACTAAAATCACTGAATGCCAGGTCGACTGAGATCAGATGCAAATTGCCTAATTCGTATCGGGACCGTGAGATGGACCTACGCAAAAAAGTCATTGATTCTCTCCAGCGGGGTAAACTCGACCTTACTGTGACACTGGATGGATTTTCTGACGAAGAAAACACCTTTATCAATGCAGATGCTTTCAGAAAGTACTATAAAGAACTTAATGCTCTTCGCCAGGAACTGGAGATCACTGAAGGGGACATCCTGCAGTCTGTGCTGAGAATACCGAATGTCATCGGACAGAATGAAGAACTTGCTGACGATGCCGAATGGCATCTGGTAGAGCAAACACTGGATGAAGCTATCGTCAACATCAAAAAATTCAGAGCCGATGAAGGCCTGGTCCTGAAAGCTGATCTCATAGAAAGAATCAAAATGATAGACCAACATCTAAAGGCCATTGAACCTTATGAAGTGGTAAGACTGGATAGAATAAAGGATCGCCTGAAAAAAAACATGGAAGAGTTTGCTATGAAGCAACAAGTAGACCAAAACCGTTATGAGCAGGAGATATTATATTACATAGAAAAACTCGATATCAACGAAGAAAAAGTAAGGCTTTCGCAGCATTGTATCTACTTTATGGAAGAATTGGACAATAAAGATGACCAGAAAGGTAGAAAACTTTCTTTCATCGCTCAGGAAATAGGCAGGGAGATAAACACCATAGGCGCAAAAGCTCAGGATTCTGACATACAACAGTTTGTGGTCATGATGAAAGACGAACTCGAAAAACTCAAAGAACAATTAGCTAATATTCTGTAAGAGATGAGTGTAGAGAGATTCGAAGGGAAAATGTTTATTTTTACAGCTCCTTCCGGCGCCGGCAAAACGACAATCGTCAGACATCTCCTGGAAAAATATGATTTTCTTGGATTTTCTATATCAGCTACAACCCGAGCCAAAAGGGACTATGAAACCGACGGTAAAGACTATTACTTCATGAGTGTCGAGACTTTTAAGGAAAGAGTAGCAAATGGTGATTTTGTGGAATGGGAAGAAGTGTACCATGGCCAATTTTACGGGAAATTAAAGTCTGAAGTAGAAAGAATATGGGCAGCAGGTAAACATCTTGTTTTTGATATCGATGTCAGAGGTGCCCAAAATCTCAAAAAAATATACACGAATAAATGTATGTCTGTATTTGTCAGACCTCCTTCTGTACAGGTATTGATTCAAAGATTGATACAGCGCAATACCGAAACAGCTGAAAGCCTCGAAAAAAGATTAAATAAAGTGAAAAGAGAGATGGTTTTTGAAAACACTTTTGATATTGTCCTTGTTAATGACCTGCTCGAAATATCCCTTAAGGAAGCTGAGCATATTATAAGTACATTTATTTTAGGGTTTGCAAAAAAAATATGACAGACAAAACGAAAATTTATTCAGCCATTACTGACAATATCAGTATCAGCGTATTGCCTAAATATGAAGCCGAAGAATCCAATCCGGCCATTGGGAAATTTATCTATTCCTATCAGGTGACTATGGAGAATCTAGGTCCAAAAACAGTTATGCTCCTGTCCAGACATTGGTTTATCGTAGATTCAATCCAGGAAAAAAGAGAAGTCAAAGGCGAAGGAGTGATAGGGCAAAAACCCGAATTATCTCCGGGAGACATTTTTCAGTATATGTCCTGGTGTCCTTTGCATAGCCCCATAGGTAAAATGTTTGGCTATTTTACTTTTGTCAATTTAGCGGATAAATCCACCTTTACGGTAGAAATACCGGAGTTTTTACTTGTCTCAGATTTCAAACTCAATTGATATACTGAAACATTTGTCATCAAATTTCAGATTAAAATTTTTTAGAGATAGCATCTCAAAAATAGTGAGAGTTGGCTAAAAATTAGCAACTTTGCACCCATATGCGTGAAGTAGGTTTTTCATATCTCAATGAATTAAATGATGTCCAAAGGCAAGCAGCATCTTGCCTTGATGGACCTGTCATGGTCATAGCAGGACCAGGATCGGGCAAAACAAGAGTGCTTACTTTCCGTATAGCACACATGATACATTCCGGCATCAATCCCGGCAGCATTCTGGCTCTGACATTTACCAATAAAGCAGCCAGAGAGATGAAAGACCGGATAGAGAGAGTCGTAGGTCCCAAAGCGCAACGTGTGTGGGCGGGTACATTCCACTCGCTTTTTGCACGTATACTGCGTGTGGAAGCGCATCGTATAGGCTACCCCAATAATTTTACTATCTATGACACGGATGACACCAAGAGTGTCGTTTCTGAAATCATCACCCAGTTAAATCTGGATAAAAAAGTGTATGCTCCAGGCATTGTGAGATCCAGAATTTCGGCAGCAAAAAGCAATCTGATAACACCCAAGGCATACGTAGCAAATGATGAACTCATGGCTTATGACAGAATGAACAGGAGACCTCTCATCCATGTCATCTACGAGAAGTATGCAGCAAGATGTCTTCGTGCAGGAGCAATGGATTTTGATGATCTACTCCTCCAGATGTTCAGATTGCTGTATCAAAATCCCGATAATACGCGTGAGAAGTACCAGCGGCAGTTTCAGTACATCATGGTGGATGAGTTTCAGGATACTAATTATCTTCAGTATGAAATCTTAAAGTTGCTGACAGTATATCCTGGTAGTAATAACAATATATGCATAGTAGGGGATGATGCACAGAGCATCTACTCTTTTCGCGGAGCAACGATAGAAAATATCCTCCAGTTCGAACATGATTTTCCGGAATTGAAGACATTTAAACTTGAACAAAACTATCGCTCTACGCAGTTTATTGTAGAAGCGGCCAACGAAGTCATCAATCATAACAAAAAACAGATACAGAAAAAAATCTGGACAGACAAAATCGAAGGCAATAAGATCAAAGTCATCAAAACCATGACCGAAACTGAGGAGGGCAAACGGGTTGCGGATACGATCATAGAACAAAAAAACAGGCACAACCTTGCCAATAAAGACATAGCCATTCTGTACCGGACTAACGGGCAATCAAGAGTATTCGAAGAGCAACTCAGACGTTACAATATACCTTACAGAGTTTATGGTGGACTTTCATTCTATTCCCGTAAGGAAATCAAAGACCTCATTGCATACATGAGACTGACCATCAATGATAAGGACGACGAAGCCCTCAAAAGGGTCATAAATTATCCGAGGAGGGGTATTGGCGAAAGCACCATAGAGCAGATATCACAGCTGGCAGATGACAATGATATGAGTATGTGGGAAGTGCTGACAAAGATTGAATTTAATAACAGGTCCCGCAAAAACATCGGGGAGTTTGTGCAACTCATATATGCATTCAAGGCCAAGGCTGCCAAATCTAACGCCTATGAGATTGCAGACTATATAGCCAGGCACAGCGGTATACAGACTTTGCTTAAAGAAGACAAATCCCCCGAAGGCCAGGGAAGACTGGAAAATATCACATCGTTGCTGGACGGTATTCAGGAGTTTGTGCAGGATGATGAGCTGGAAGCAGGTGAGGAAGGGTCTACAGACAGAAGTCTGTCAGCTTATCTGCAGACAATATCACTCATGACAGATGCAGACCAAAAAGAAGAGAATCCGGACAACGTCACTCTTATGTCAGTACACTCTGCCAAAGGACTAGAGTTCAGATCTGTGTTTGTAGTGGGGCTCGAAGAAAATCTGTTTCCCAGTTACATGGCGCTCAGCGAGAGCAATAATGTGGATGAGGAACGCCGATTATTTTATGTGGCCATCACTAGAGCTGAAGAACTATTGTGTCTGACATATGCCAACAGCCGTTATCAGTACGGCCAGATGCGCTATAATGATCCAAGCCGCTTTTTAGAGGAGATCTCTGAAAAAAACCTGGACTCCATCATATCCATCACAAAGAAACCTGAGTTTCCCGAACCGAAAATCCTGGGTAATTTTAAACCTCTTGGAGCTAAAAAACCCATGCTTTCTATCAATCCTGAAGATTTTGTGGCTGCCAACCCATATGACATCAAGCCTGGTATGGAAGTCATACATCTCAAATTTGGTCAGGGCATAGTCAAAAGCGTGGACGAAAGATTAGTAGCAACAATACTATTTGATGGTCTGAGTGATACACCCGAAAAACGTATCATGCTGCAATTTGCTAAGCTGCAAATAGTGGAGTAATTTTTTCTATCCCAACAGAGTCAAAAAGGGTTTTCAATAAGTCAACCCAAGCTAAGTGCATGTAATGGTTTTCTGAATATGTGGGCTATATAGTAGGAATTAGCTAAAATTATAAATTACCGGCAAAAACACCTAAAAACCCACTTCACACCATTATATCCCCATCCGTCGGAAATAGCTTGCAGTACTTAGTGGTTTGTGTTTACTTTGTTGGTAAATACGGATGTTATGAAAAGGTTTTTAATGTATCTGATTATTTTAGCAGTCATGGGGTTTTTGTTTTGGCTCGGAAACCTTGCAACTTCGCAGTGGGAAGAAAATATGAAATACCAAAATAAATTGGAATTAGGTATTGCATTTGTAAATCAAGGAGACCTGTATGTAGTCCAGGATTCTACATTAAAAAAAACATTCTTTAAAGTCATTGGCCAAACAAGCGACTCATCTTATTGTATAACTTACGGTAAGGATACTAGTATTTTACCCTCAGATTTAGGACAATCGACCATTTTGCTAAAAGAGGGCTTACTGCTAGACAAACATAAAAACTGGGTAGCTGAAGTACTGGAAAACCAAGATAATTTCAATGATAAACTTGATTTTTTATCAAAAACTGAGTTAGATTCCATTTTTTCAAATCATACAATACATGGCTACGATAATGATTCTCCTGAAATGGACTTTATTTTCCAATTAAGTGTAGAATACTATTTTGGAAGTCCACTACTATTAATAATTTTTTTATTGGGATTATTTATCTTATTTTACTTATTTGACATGATGACTCAGATCTTATTACCATCAGAAAAGCTTACCATTCTTAGGCCTATTATAGTTATTTGTGTGATCTTGATTTATGCCTTAATAAATGGAAATTATATGATGTTTTCTTCCTTTTATGGTAACACATGGATCGGATATGGATATATATTATTAAGTCACGTTTTGGTATTTTTTTCATTTCAAAATATTTCCAAAAGAGTTGAAAGAATGTCGTTTGAAGTAAAAGAAATTGCAAAGTTTTTTAGCATCATTGTTTTAGGATTGGTTAGCGAGTTTATATTTAGGATCGGTTTTGACTTTTTAATAAATAAGGCTCATAATCAGGAAAACTATGACTTAAAAACAATGTTTACTGTTTTTCTAGTAGTTTCTTTTAAGTTTTGGGTTTTAGTAGCTTCAGCCAATTTTTTCAATAATCTGGTAAAATATATCAGTTCCTTACGTCGTAAATCCAAACAACTACAAGCCGTCACATCAGACGCTCAGATATCCGCAGATGCACTACAGCAATCAGAAGCCCATGTCAACACTCATTTTCTGTATAACTCACTACATGCCATCGCAGCATTGGCTCCTGTAGCTCCTGACAAAACCGAAACTCTCGCCCTCTCTCTAGCCAAATACTACAGATATACCACCAATAGATATGACGAAACATGGATCACCATCAAGGATGAGGTCGAAGCTTTGACAGCTTATCTCGAAGTAGAAAAGATCAGGATGGGCGAAAAACTGACTTATGCTTTCGAATTATCGAACGTTGTTTCGATTTTTAACATACCAAAATTTATTCTTCAACCTTTGATAGAAAATGCCGTAAAGTATGGTTATAATGCAAAAAATGACACCACTGAAATCAAGATTGTGGTTATAAAAATGATGATGATACACTCAAAATATCTGTCTGTGATAGTGGCAAATCTTTTGGTGATCAAATGGAAATAGGTACAGGAATCAGGCAAGTTAAAGATTTGCTGAAGCGATTTTATCCTGATAGACATACGATCAGTTTTGTCAATGAAGCAGTGAAGTGTGTGGAAGTGGTGTTAATCAACACAAATAATAAGATATGAAAAAGGTATACATCTATAGTTTAGTTTTATTTGCCGTAATTATATCCTTAATTTCGTGGGATTTATATAAAGAAAATTACAGAAAGGACTATCATTATGTCCAGACTGATTGGACTTATGAAAGTTCAGAGCCTAAAGACATAGGTTTTCTTGTGGATAAAACGACCAGTAAAATTACTTTCTTTACGGTCTTGGGTCATACGCATGATCACCAATTATGCATAAGATATGGTACAGTTCCAAAGTTAATCAATCCATCAAATTTAGTTAAAAAACGTTTACTTCTGATGGTAAAGAAATTCACACTTCCCAACTTTGGGTTTCTGAACTTTTTGAAAATAAAAATGCATGGAGCAAAGAATTGTCTATTATTTCACAAGATAAAATACTAGATATGACCGAAAAAAACAAAACCTACTATTACAAAAGAACTATTGGTAGTGGGTACTATTCCAAAAACATGGTGATTATATCTTTAAGATTAACCATTTTATTAGGAATGTATTTGATAACTTTTTTAGTACTAATTACTTACGAAAAATTAAGGGAGAATTATTTTATTTTTGCTATAACGCTAGTTTTAGGTCTTATTTTTTGTGTCGCTTTTATTATTGCTTTAATATTTTCAAATGGCTTTAATTCTTTGTTATTTAACATATTTATAGTTAAAAACATATTGACGTTTTACGGTTTGTGGCTTTTATTAAGATACGTCAACATGAAATGGGGCCATTTTGATTTTGGGAAAAAAGAAGTTATAAAATTTATAACTATTGTTGCTTTCGGTTTTTTTGCAGAATTTATAGGCGGCCATATTTTTAATTATCTTTTCTACATATACTTCAAAGGTGGGATTTATTATGACTTTGACCAATTTTCTAACATCATGGGTTGGTTTAAATACTGGATCTACTTCGCTATTGCCAATTTCACAAGCAATCTCACTAATTATATATTTGGATTAAGAAACAAGGAAAAAATGTTTTCATTTCAAAAATCAGAAGGTACTTTAGCCTCATCCACATTAGCTTCCATCCAATCACGTATCAATCCACATTTCCTCTACAATGCACTCAATAGCATCGCTTCTCTCGCTCATACAGAACCTAAAAAGACAGAAGAAATGGCGCTCCAACTGGCAAAATTTTATGAGCAATGTAGTGAACTCAAATCAAAACCAATGATAACCTTAGGTGAAGAATTGGAGATATTAAAATCATATCTCATGATAGAAAAAATCAGATTTGGTGATCGGCTTCAAGTGATACTACCTAACATTGATGATGCAATGGAAGTCATGATACCATCATTTACATTGCAACCGATCGTCGAAAACGCCATAAAATATGGATATAACACGGTAGATAATATGATCCAAATTCGCATCACAGCAAGAAACTAATGACAAGTCGCTCACACTTCGTATTTATGATAGTGGGCCACCTTTTTCAGAAAATATGCATTCCGGATATGGTCTGAGCAGTATTGCTAAAAGCTCAAAGTTTTGTACCCTGATCG
>JADKCF010000003.1 GCA_016714765.1 Saprospiraceae bacterium
AGCGGACAAACTGCAACTTTCCACTTTCAAAACAAAGGATTTTGCAATTTACAAAAAGCTCAAAATATATGTTAATCTTGACTCCCTAACTAATGAAATAGAAATTACATGGGATAAGGTACCTGGTGAGGAAGGATATACATGTAAGAATAAAGGATGTATTGACGTAACTTCTCTTTTTATTATCATATACTCCATCAATGAACAATGTTTTTGGTACACTTTGGGTTCAGGATATAATGTGTATTTCGAAATCACTACTTACTGTAAGATAGTAATGAATTTGTGCCAAGCCTCTATAAAAACCAAGTACTGTATTTAAAACGAAAAGTCTTTATATGACTCAAAAGTCGGTAGCGCGATCTTCCCATCGTTTGTTACCGGATTGCAGTTTAATCGATGCCAATGCACCTGTGTTGGTTGCAAGTAATAATGCTGGTGGAAAATTATACAATTGATTTTAATAGCATTCCAAATAATTCGTACCAAACATATTATTTTAGATATACTTGGGGAAGTCCAATTGAGTGATTTCCCAATATTTATAAAGGAAAACAATACAGAGATAAAGTTTATTATAAAACCCAAGACTGTAATGATTATAAAAAAAATTTTGAAAAACTACCTGGAGATATTTTTAGACAAATTTGCAATTCCTTCTGCAGGTGGCTTAATAGCATTTCCACTTTCCCCGATAAGCGAAATCTAATATTCATCCCAATATTGAATTAAGAGGTAAAGATTTAACTTTAAATATGATACAGAGTAAGGTGTTTGAACCCATCATTACTGGTGAAGTATTAAAGATGATATCATCTGACACTAAGTTATATGTTATCACTCAGCCTGGTGCAGCAGGTATCTATTTGTTATGTGGGGCCAATCTTATTTAGCCCAAATAGCGCCACAAAACTTAAGTGGAGAAAGTATGATAGTATTTTTTAAACCTTATAAAATAATGTTTGAACATCACCATTTAAAATTATCAATGGTCATTGCACCATGCTAATATATTCGAGTTGCGAAAAGGAGGTTATAGAAACTGAAAACTTTAGTATAGGTTCTTTAGATTATTTTCCTCAAAAAGGAAACTATTGGATATATGATATTTATGCCTCAGAAAGGCAGTTCGCCATTTGAAAAGACACAATATACTGATAGTACTTATATAGGAAAGATACAATAATATCTGGAAAAAGTATCATTCCATATATACTACCTATGGGGAATATGTTGGGAGCCCACCCAATATTCCCCAAAACTTATTACTCTCAGAGATTCTTTAGAATTTCTATTAGCACCTTTGGGATATAAATGGTTTACTACTAAAGTGGAAGATGTTAAATACATGAAAAACTTGTATTAGACCAACAAGGTATAAAAATCAATCATTCCATTATAATGAAAAAGCTCCTGACATTAATATTAATGGTTTCATTTTTTCAATGTTTGCATGCAGAACACATATATGCTATGTCAAAGTCATCAACAACGGGAAATCCAGAATTAACTAATAAAAACTATAGTACTACATGGTATGCCAAAGGAATAGGTCCCGTTAAAAAAGTACTTATTGGCAATATATATAGTAGTTCTGATCTACCAAATGAAGAGAAGATATTGGTGAGATATTATGTAGCTAAATGAAAAAAATTATAAAAAAGATTTTTTAATAATATATCCTTACTATAATATTCGAGCCGCTCGACTTAAAAATCAGCGGCTTTTTATTTAATTTTTGATAAATGGGTTAGCAAAGCATGGGATAAACTACAAAAAAAAATGTTATGAGACCTTTATAAAATTTTCTATTATTTTTTTGTTTTAGTTTTTGTCTAAAGTTGTACTAAGAACGAAGACATTATTGAGCCAAGCCGACTAATTTTACCGATCCATCAGAATATTTACCTTTAAAAACAGGTAACTATTGGATCTTTCAAACATATTCCAACAATGGTAGTCAGTCTGGAACTTTAAGACCAACAGAGTACATGGATTCTACATATGTAGGAAGTGATACAATTATAAATGGGCTAAAACATACTAAAATTTACAGTATGAGATATGAGCTTTTAAATGGTCAAAAAGTAACATAAGAACATATCTGCTCGCAAGCTTAAGAACTAAAGATTCAAGAATGATCCATGGGGAAGGGGGAACCTATTTTTCCACTGATACCATAATAAAAGCGCATTATGCTACCGAAGCAGTAAATAATAAAACCGTATATACTATTACTGGCAAAGCAAAATATATTCCAAATGTAAATCTGCCAATTGGTATTAAAGATGCACTCAAGTGGGAAGTGGTACATTTTACGGACAAAAGCATCTCTACATCAGGAAATGACGAGTTTAAGGAAGATAGTTCTATCTATTTTGTAAAAGGTATTGGTTTTGCTACGATAGTCATCAATGGAGACTTGTATCCATCTAATAATATAAGGTTTGAAAAGCAATTAATTCGATATTCAGTAAATTAGATACAGCTTCCTAATTAATTAATAATAAACATTTAAAAACATGCAATCAAATCTTTTAAATTTCACTTTAGCAATATGTTCCTTTCTTTTGTTTTCGAGTTGCGCAAAGGAAGGTATAGAAACAACGGACTCCAGTATCGGCCCAAAAGACTACTTTCCCCTTAAAGAAGGAAACTATTGGATATATGATATTTATGCTCAGAAAGGCAGTTTGGCATTTGAAAAGACACAATATTCTGATAGTACTTATATAGGTAAAGACACAATAATATCTGGAAAGAAGTATCATTCCATACATACTACTTATGGGGAATATGTTGGGAGTCCACCCAATATTCCCAAAACTTATTACCTCAGAGATTCTTCTAGAATTTCTATTAGCACATTTGGGGTATAAATGGTTTTCTACTAAAATGGAAGATTTTAAAATACATGAAAAACTTGTATTAGACCAACAAGGTATAAAAATCAATCATTCCATCACTATGAAAAATGCTCCTGACATTGACGTTAATGGTACATTATTCCCATGTTTGCATGCAGATCATTTATATACGATGTCAAGACTTTATCAAAAGTAAATTCTGAAATTAATTATTATAATTATGGTTCTACTTGGTACGCCAGAGTGAGTTGGTCCAGTTAAAAAGTGCTTATCGGTTATACAATTAATAGTGCAAATTCACCTAGAGAAGAAGAAACGATTGGTGAGATATTTCGTGAAGAAATGATGTAAAATAAAATAATTTAATATCCATGGGTTACTTTTAGTAAAGCTTGGATTAATGGGTGTAAATCTTTTAAAATTTTTAAATATGAAAAATGTAATTTTGTTTTTTTCGTTATTTTTTATTGTAAATGTAGGCATATCTCAAAACAGCCTAGACAAATATAATGGCCCATTTGGAGAATACCAATTGAAACACTTGTTAAGGCGGACTCTTTTTGGGGCTACGATGGACGATATGAAGCATTTCGAAGGCAAGTCCATGGATGCCGTGGTGGATGAATTGTTAAATACAGATCCTTCTGCACCACCACCACCCTGGTCTTTTCAATTTGACTACGGAGATTCTGAATCATTCAAAACGGGCAAAACTTGGGTTGGGACAAAAGGTGAAAGGTCTTGGACAGAAACCATCATGCAATTTAATGTGTCCTACTGGTGGCATAACTTAATGATGAAGCAGGATAGAAATATCAGGGAGAAGATGGTCCTTTTTTATGAAAATCACATTCCATCCAACAATGGTAAAAACAATATAGGTCAAGGTTTATTTTATTACAATCGTATCAAATTACTAAGAGAACATGCCACAGGCAATTATAAGGACTTGATGAAAAAAGTGACTTTAGAGCCTTCCATGATGTATTATTTGGATATGAACTTTAGTTTTGTTTACAAATATTATTCTTATTTCGTTCCTCCAGTCAAAAAGAAAGAACCACTCTTTGCCAATGAAAACTACGCTCGAGAGCTTCAGGAATTATACACAGTAGGCAAAGGAAGGGAGAATAATGAAGTACTTTTTACTGAAGACGATGTAAAAGCTGCAGCAAGAGTACTCAGCGGTTGGTGTGTATGCAATAATAATGTAGATGTACATATCAAAAAACACCTATGTAAAGATACTGTTTCATATACATCTTCTTTTACTCCAGAAATGCATGATGCCAATGATAAACAGTTTTCTGGTTTATATGGCAATCATATCATCAAAGCTAAACCAGGCCCAAATGGTGGGTTAGAAGAAATTGATGAATTATTTGATATGTTGTTGGGCCGTGAAGAGTCTGCTAGAAATCTTGTGCGAAAGCTATATAGATTTTTTGTATATGCATATATAACAGAAAAGACTGAAAATGAAGTCATAAAGCCTTTGGCAATATTATTACTCCAAGGTGGAAATGGTTACAAGCCATATGATGTTAAGCCTGTTTTGAAGGCACTCTTCACAAGTACACACTTCTATGATACTGAACAAATTGGCTGCATGATCAAAAACCCATATGATTTAATATTAGGTATGTCACGTATGATGGGAGTGAAAATTTATGAAGACACCGATTTCGTCAATACTTATAATAGTGTAAGCTTGCCAGCTATGCGCTCACATCAGCAAGCTCAATTTATAAGAAGTCTTTGTTTTCAATCAGGAATGGTTGTTTCCAATGTGCCAGATGTAGCAGGATACCCAGCTTATTATCAAGGACCTGATTATCATAGGCTTTGGATCAATGCAGATTATCTAAGAGCTAGGAAACAATCTATACATTATTATTCAGAAAAACATGGAACATTTATTGGTTTTCTTACTATGAGTGAATTTTTAACAGATTTTACTATCAATCAAGACCCTATAGTAATAAAATTTGCTGAAAAACTCGAAACCCCTTCAAACATTGAAGAATTCATTGATCAAAACATACAATATTTCTTAGTTAAAGACTTAAATCAACAAGAAAAAGATAAATTGAGTTTGATTTTAAATTCAAGAAATGAAGCATGGCTAACTACTTGGAACAACTATAAAGCAAATAAAAACAATTATGGGACCTTATACCACAAGTTAAGGGAGTTTTATGATGCACTATTTAGTTATGCCGAATTTCAATTAATGTAAAAATAATAAAAAATAATACCATGGAACGACGAAATTTTTTAAAAAATATCTTGCCTTTAGCAGCCATTCCTCTTATTTCTGACCGATTGTTTGCTAATGTACTTCATCCTGCATCCTTAAGACCTGAAACTATCGAGATGCTAGCAGGAGATATAGATAGAGTCTTGGTTTTGGTCAGAATGGATGGTGGTAATGACGGTCTCAATACATTAATACCATTGGATCAATATGCTGCTTTAATAGACCCCAAAGTCAGAAAAGATCTCATGTCAATAGAGAATCAGATATTAAAGCTAAAAAATACAACTACCTTGGGCATGCACCCTTCTATGTCAGCCATGAGAAGTATGTATGATGATGATCAATTGTCTATCATTCAAGGTGTGGGCAATACAGCCAATGTTTTTTCTCATTTTCACGGGATAGATCAGTGGGAAACTGCTTCAGATAGCACACAGACTTATTACTCTAGTTGGATCGGTAGGTACATTGAGAAAACGTATCGTCTCGCTTCCACACATTATCCCAATACTTGTATGCCAGATCCTTTTGTGATCGAAGTGGGACAAAACACATTGCTCGGCAGAGGCACCGGTTCATTATATAGCCAAACCTTAAACCCGGAATTTAATGGTAACATTACGGAACTACTGGATTTCTATGGTGACGGTGATCTAAGTAACAACATGAAGGAAGAACTTAAATTCCTTAGACAACAACAAAGTTTTACTAATGATTATGGTAAAAAGATCATAAAAGCATGGAATGATGGAAACAACAGTAGTGTGGTTTATCCACCAAGTTCAATTTCCAATAATCATCCCAATGTAAAACCCACAACCCTTGCCCAACAATTAAAAATAGTAGCCAGATTACTAAAAGGTGGCCTGAAGACTCGAATTTTTGTGGTTTCTATAGGCAATTTTGATACCCATGTTTCACAAGTTACAAGCAATTGGCATTCGTTGTTGTTAAAAGATTTGAGTGAAGCTATTGGTGCTTTCCAAAAAGATATCAATCAACTTGGTCTTGCAGATAGAGTCCTTGGGATGACGTACTCTGAGTTTGGAAGAAGAGTGGTTCAAAATGGTTTTGGTGGAACCGAACACGGTTGGCTGCACCTATGTTTGTGTTTGGCAGTATGGTCAAAGGTGGTATCATCGGTAATAATTTCAAGATAGATGATGTCAATCTGATTAATGATAAAACGAATGTCCCTTTACAATATGACTACCGACAAGTCTATAAATCGGTGATGCAAAATTGGTTTGGTGCCTGTGAGAATGATGCCAATGACATCATCAAAACCAATGTACAGGCGGTAACAGGAATATTCAGAAATGGAGTTGTAATAGAGCCTTGTCTTATGGGTCCATTAGTAGATCCTGATTCTGTAGCATGTAAAGGTACTGTATCGGTGGTAGATATAACTGGAGACGACCACCATTTATATGCAAAAATATTTCCAAACCCAAGTAATGGTGCTTTTTCGATAATACCGATGGTAGGTTTTGATTCTAATTTTCCGATTTTCATCAATATTATGGATGTCAGAGGGCACATAATAATGTCAGAAGAGACAAGGGTCACGCAAGGTGCAGCGATAGAAATAAATAGGAAATTTCAACCTGGCATGTATATCATTCGTCTACAAAATAAAAAGTATGCTATCAACCAAAAGTTGTGATTCATGAATAACCCAATAGATGCTAATCACCTGTCTTTGTGAAAAATTTTTAGCAAAATTAAAATTGTTAAATTTTAAACAAATAGTTTCTAAATATAAATCTTCGCATAACATTCAAGCCGCTGGACTTAAAAAATCAGCGGCTTTATTTATTTTATTTGCTGCTATTGGGTTACTTTTGGGATATCGGGATCAATAGGTATTAATTAAATATTTAAAATTATAAAAATGAAAATTAAAGTCTTTTTCTTATTTATTTTATCATTGGGATATTCTTTTTTATATTCTCAATCTATTGAAGCACCATACCCGAAAAATTTAGTCGTTCCATCGGATGTTGAATCAGGTAAGGCAACAGAAAGGGATTTAAAAATGTCCCAGAGGTGGCTCATTGAGAATAGTACTTTCATGAACCCTGAAACAAAAGAACTAGATCTGAAAATTAAAAATCAAACTCTTAATGAATTAAATAAAAAGTATTTTGGAGGAAGAAGAGGACCTATAAATGGTCTCACCTGGGAATCAAGAGGGCCAACTAATAGGTCAGGCTATACATCAAGGGTTGCATACGACCCTAACGACCCAACAGGGCAAAAAGTATGGGCGGGCTCCGAAACTGGTGGGCTATGGTTTAATAATAATGTTACAGATACACTAAGCCAATGGCAATTGGTTGATGATTTTGGTTTTCCTTAAGTATTAGTGAAATTGAATTTGACGAATTAAATCCACAAATTATGTACGTAGTTGCCTATAATGCAGCAATGTATAAGTCTACAGATGGGGGTAATACTTGGAATACTATTATTACTGCTTCTCCAAACTGGTATGATATCCAATTTGCTGTGACTAGGACGTATTCTATGGTAGCATATGGCTCAATATTAATAGCCGGAACCCAAGAAGGTGTTTGTGTGTCCAATGATGGAGGATTGACTTGGAGCAGAAAATTATATCCTAAGAGTTTAAACCCTAATATAGTTCCATCAATAGGTAGTTATAGTGGCACTAATGTTGGTGGTAATTTTAGACAAGCATATAATGTAAAAAGAAGTTCTAATGGAAATTGTTATGCATCTTTTGGTGCAGGAGATGTATTCAAATCGACTAATAATGGACAAACTTGGACAAATATATTTTATCCAACCAATAATAGCAATAAAAGCTATACACTGATATCTGTGTCAAATGATCCGACCACTAACCAAGATGTCATTTACGCTATTGGTTCAGAAGATGCAAATAATACACTTAATAAATTTTTTGCTAAATCAATAGATGGAGGTTCAACTTGGACACCTTTGTCATGGCCAACTCCACCCCCACCAAATGTAGTTAGCACCCTTCAACTTTGGCGTAATTTTGTTCTTCAAGTAAATCCAAATAATCCGAATATAGTCTTTGTAGGTACACTTAGGCTTTTTATTTCTTATAATGGAGGCAATACATTTCAACATTTTAATATAAATGGGCCTGTGGGTAATGGTGATTATCATGAGATTGCATTCAATACAAATGATACCAATCAGGCTATTATTGGTAACGACCAAGGTGTTTTATATTGCAATAATTTAAGCAGCCCAGCTAATGCAAAAGGTGTTGCAAGATATAATCATTTGATTACTTATCAGCCATATAACTCTTCACTTTCACCAATTGCTGGCTCAAATTTAATGATTTCAGCAGCGCAAGATCAACCCGGAATTTTATTAAACTCACCTGGGAAATCAGATGCAATTAGTTTGCCAGGAAGTGAAGGTTATTATACATTTATTGATGAAGATGAACCAAACTTATCTATTTACACTGTTTTTGGCGGACTATCAAGGTCTTATATTCATAATTTGTCAAATAATCAAACAGTGAAAATTCTAAACGTAATTGGAAATGGATGGAGCCTTGCAGCAAGAGATTATAATTCAAGCACAAACACCTATGTGGTTTATAATAGAATTGATCAAAATATTCCTGGCAGAATTCATTTTGATATGGTAGAAAATGTTACATTAAGTACCTTGCCGGGTAGCAATCAAGTAACAACTTTTTATATAGATGGTATTTTTGCTAAGAATAATACCATCATCACACCCAATTGGGAAGTGGTAAGGACTTTAAAGTTCGGTCATGATCCAAATACCCTGTTTTTCTTTATTCACGCAGGTCAAGGTGCAAAAGGAGGAGGTCTCTTATATAAGATAAAAGATTTTAAATCCAACAATCCAGTTGTGACCCTGATGAATAGTAATCAAATTTTCGCTTATGATGGAAATATTGCTATTGGGCGAAATGATGACGAAATAATTGTTTTGGTCGATGCTGCTACTAATGCTGAAACTATTTTCTATACCCAAGATGGTGGATTAAATTGGAAAGGACTAAAAAAACCGGGAAATTTATCAGCACCATCAGGCTTACCGAACGGTTTTTCAGCCACAGATGCAGTGTTTAATCCATATGATTATAATCAGGTTGTATTATCATCTTGGGCTGGTATTTGGTCTTGTGATGATATTTCAATACCTAATTTGCAATGGGGTATATCATTGGATTATCCATTAGTAAGAACTTTGGATATTAAAGTTAGAAAATCTGATGCAAAAATAATTTCCACTGCATTTGGGAGAGGGATTTTTACTTCAAAATTCAATGGAATTGATGATTTTACAGTCATCAATCCTCAAATAAAATGCGAAAATGATAGTCTGTTTTTTGAATTTAATGTGGTCAATAAAGGTACAAATAGCTTGGGTAGCATATATGTCGAAGCTAATAGTCCTTCCGGTGTGTCTCTGCAAAATTCAAGTATTATTTTTTCTCCGCAGTTAGGTATCGGCGATACGTCTGCAGTGGTTAGACTTAAAATTGTAGGAAATTTAAAATCTGGCGAAAATTTCTGTTATGTTTTTAAACTCCAAGCTGCTGGTGCTAATATAATTGAAGGATGTGTAGCTGCTCCTCCTTGTGGACCTTGTACATCCTTCAAACAAACTATGACATGTGTAGATGGGTTTTATCTCTATAATCTTTCTATCACTAATAATCTTCTAAATCCAATTGTAAAAATTGCCATAATTCCAGACAATCCTAATATCTATATCGGTGAAGGAGAGCCTCCTTTTACTCAATCTAATCCATTTATTCAGGTTGTTAATATTCCTCCTGCAGGAGTCTCCAATGAGGAGTATATAGTTTCTGGAAGTGGTGCAGCCCATCCAAGTTTTTTTGCTTACACACTTACGCTTTATGATGTTAACGGTGATAGCTGCGTAATAAGATGTGAACACCCTAATCTGACGGTACAATCGGGTTTGAAAGCAATTCAGTTTCCAAAATGCGAGCCAACATGCGATCTAACAAAATTCACATTAGAACAAAAAGATGGTTGCTGTTTTGAATTGAGCCTAAATAATCAATTAAACCAAATCAATATTGAGAGCTTTGACTTAATTATCCCAAATTGGTTAAATGTAACACCTCAATTGATTGATCCTACAAGTTGGAAAATAGTTCCTATCAATGCAGGCATATATAATATTACAAGCATTCCAGGAAAAGTCATTTTACCTGGATCCAATGGCCCATTAGTAAAACTCTGTAATCCTGCTGGAAACACAACTGACCTAACCGTTGATTTGAAGTGGAAATTAATAACAGAAGATGGCACTCCTCCTTCCGTCTTGAAAGAGTGTGGGATTACGCTAAAAGCACCTATATCTTGTCTTTGTTTTAAAGATTGTTGTAAAGATGCAATTGCCCATATTACCCCGTCAGAATGTATAGATTCTACTTTGATTTCGTCCGAACCTTGTACCTTAGAGTATGACCCTGTTTGTGGTTGTGACAGAAAAAATTATAATAATCCTTGTTTGGCGATGAGAAATGGCGTTACTTCATATGTTAGTGGAGCCTGTAACAGTGCTCAAGTTTTTCCAGCGGAATGTTGCCACGATGTTGATTTGAATATCCCCGAAGGAACTATCTCTGTTTGTTTAAATATGAATACACCAGGTATTACTTTTGATCGAGTACTATTGCGCAATGCAGGCTTTAAACTAGATACTAATTTATTATCAGGCATTGTTTGTATCAGGGATACTGTTTTGGGTAGGCCGAGACCTATTGTAGCAGGTAACTATCCGGGTATTCTTAAATATTGTTTAAGCAATATAGACTCCCTTGTCAATGTACCACAAGTCGTAGATGTTTTATTTTATGAAACTGGTCCTACAGACATTCCTCAAATAAAATGTAGAGATACCATTACCTCATATTGTCAACCACCTGTAGGTGGAAAAGAATGTGCAGCACTAGAAGTAACTTCATCATGTGTAGATGATCATACTTATGAACTAAAGATTACTGTATGTAATAATTCAAGTTTTACTGCTGCTGCTATTAATATAGAAAGTATAAATCCTAATTTTTTATTTTTGCGTTGTGATGGCTCGAGTATCACACCAAATAATTTTATTTCTTTACCATTATCTGGTTTGGCACCAGGTGCGTGCTTAAATGATGTATGTGTAAGGGTTGTTTCACTAAGTCCTATTACATCTAATACTAATTTCTGCTTCAACACTACTCTATTCAATAGAGGAGAAGGCTGTATTAGTGCAACGCCAACCTGTATTGAGTTACCTGTTTGTAGTACTGTCTGTGATTCCTTAGTAGTTAGGGCAGAGTCAATCCGTACTACCAATTTGGACACTTGTTGTTACAGAATATTTTTTGAAAACAACACAAATCCAAATCTTTTAACAAAGAATATTTTAATTTCAAGTGATTACGCATTGGATATTAATAATAGTGATCCAACTAATTGGGACTTAAATCCGATTGGGTTTATACCTGGATTAATTTATGAATTGCAATATAAAGGTGGTGGTTCTATACCTCAAGGGAACTTGGGTGATCTTGTTTCTATATGCAGTGCTGCTGGAAAAAGCCAAAGTGTTTACTTTGACTGGGGAGTAAACCAATGTGTTGATTCAATAACTATCGGATGTCCAGCTATATCTCAATGTTGTACAGATCGTAAATTATTTGATAATTTAATAGCTAAAGGTATAGATGTAATTGTAAACGGATGTACAGTTTCTGTATCCTTACCACCTTTTGATACCTGTCATTATATAGACAATGGAGGTCCTATTTGGGGAGATGGAAGTTTTAATACTTCACTGATCATTCCGGCGTTGAATGCTGGGCCGTTTGTTCATACTTACACAACACCTGGTGTTTACAATATATGCCTTGAAGTTTTGGAGAGCAATGATGGTGGTAATACTCCATGTTGGACTAACCAGATATGCAAAATGGTAAAAGTCGATAACTGCTGTACAGGTGATGCCTGTACTTTAACAGACATCACATTGTCAAGTGGTGGATCCAACTGTTGTTTTACCGGCACCATGACCAATAATTATTGTGACAATATCTACACAGGATTCCATGTCCAAGTCACAGCTCCAGCTACGATATCACAGATTCAGGCATTGAGTGGATATACCATTTATGCTATAGATCCAAACAACGCATACTTGTATCCAGCGACAGCCTATGTACCGAAAGGCAGTGCACAGGTCTTTACCATGTGTCCAGAGAACTTAAATAACAATGTAGAGATTCAAATTTCATTCATTATACCAGGATTCACTGGCCCAGTGGACCAATGTACCAAAACATTCCAACGTACATGTTCGCCACCGCCACCACCTAATAAATGCCTTACCTTAGTCAAAGACTCAATAGATTGTACAAGAAAAATATTGTTTTCAAGTAAAAATAGCACATCACCAGGCTTCAATATAGTAGGCGTAGAACTTTATATGGCAAGTCCGTCCAATGCATTGACACCAAAGTTCATCAATATACCATTGTTGGCACCTGGCGCTACATCAGACTGGATTTGTGTTGATTATAAAAATGTCAATCCAAATGACAATGTATGCTATAAGCTAGTAGGTCATAGAGAGATAGTAGGTGGAAGTACAGAGCCACAATATTGTTGCATCGATACAATAAATCACTGTTTCAAAGTGCCTGATTGCTGTACGGGTGATGCCTGCGCACAGACTGACATTACGCTATCTACGAGTGGAGGAAGTAATTGTTGCTTTACAGGCAGTATGACCAATGCATATTGTGAAAATATTTATACAGGCTTCCATGTGGAAGTAACAGCTCCAGCGACGATATCGCAAATCCAAGCATTGAGTGGCTACACTTTAGATGCAATAGATCCAAACAACGCATACTTATATCCAGCGACAGGCTATGTGCCAAAGGGCAGTGCACAGATCTTTACCATGTGTCCAGAGAACTTAAATGGCAATGTCGAGATCAAAGTATCATTCGTCATATCAGGTTTCATAGGACCAGTGGATCAATGTACCAAGACATTCACTCGCAGCTGTACACCGCCACCACCATCTAATAAATGCCTTACTTTGGTCAAGGACTCAATAGATTGTACAAATCAGAAATATTGTTTCAAAGTCAAAAATAGCACATCACCAGGTTTCAATATAGTAGGCGTAGAATTGTATATGAGCACACCGTCCAATGTATTGACACCTACTATCGTCACTATACCATTACTTGTGCCTGGAGCTACATCAGATTGGATATGTGTTGATTATAAAAATGTAAATCCAAATGACAATGTATGCTATAAGCTAGTAGGCCACAGAGAGATAATAGGTGGAAGTACAGAGCCACAATATTGTTGCATCGATACGATAAATCACTGTTTCAAAGTGCCTTATTGCTGCACTGGCGTAACATTTACACGTAACTGTACACCGCCACCACCATCTAATAAATGCCTTACTTTGGTGAAGGACTCAATAGATTGTACAAATCAGAAATATTGCTTCCAAGTCAAAAATAGCACATCACCAGGCTTCAATATCTCAATTGTAGAATTTTGGAATCTTGCACCTAGCGGTGTTAATATTTCACCTAATCCTATTAAGATTCCATTACTTGTGCCAGGCGCCACGTCTGATTGGATTTGTGTTGATTACAGTGGTATCTCATCTGGTCAAGAATTTAGTTATTCAATACTTGGACACCAAGATTACACCACGGGCAGTGGAGGCCCTATATTATGTTGTACAGATACGATAGAAAATAGCATAATAATACCAGATTGTGGCTCTACCAATAATTCATGCTGTAAAGACTCCTTGCAATTCCAAAAATTATTGTCTCAAGGCTGGCAAATTTCTGTGAATGGTTGTGAAGTATCAGTTTATGTGCCACAATTTGATTCATGCCATTGGTTTTCAAATGGAAATCCTAGTTGGGGCGATGGCACACCAGTCACTAATGTCATAGTGTCGGCTGCTAGTGGAGAAATATTTACACACAAGTACTCAGCATCTGGCACTTATAATATTTGTATCAATGTATTTGAAAGTACAGATGGTGTCAATGTTGCTCCATGCTGGACTGGACAGCTGTGCACCACAGTGGTCGATAAGCTTGTGACCCTGCTACATGTTGTGATATTACCCAAAGCGAATTAGATAAGAAATTAGAAAATATTTCTTTAATATCTAATAATGTAGAATGCGAATTGTGTGTATCGATAACACTCGACTCATGTACGTTTGCGCGAATTGACTTTGGCAACAATAATGTTAAAAATTTTGACCCTGGGGTAGATAGCATATATTGTGTTAGAATGGATCCAGGTGCTATTGGTGCAGACAGTATAAAGGTCAAAATATTCAGGAAAAATAGCAATGATAGTATTTGTCTGGAAGCCATCAAAACATTGAATTACAATAAGAATTGTCAAGTGGCATCTTCATGTTGTACACTTACCAATGCAGAACTCGAAACAAAATATATGAAAGTATTGGACGATGCAGAGATTGTTGATTGCGAATTGTGTTTGCAAATGCCAATAGACTCATGTACTTTCATTTATATAAACTGGGGCGATAATATTGATACTATTGCTATAGGAGACGGTACAAAACACTGTCACAAATACAGTAATGCTGATAATTTTGAAGTATTAATGGAATTAGTAAGGCTGGATGATATTGGAGATCCATGTAATGAAACGACTATAACCAAAGAGTACCAAATCAATGAATGTAAGAAAGATTGTGACATATCTGGTATAGTGGTATTTAACGCCATCACACCTAATGGAGACCAAGTGAATGAGTTTCTGAAAATCAATAATATACCTCAAGTATGTGGCAATGTAGATATAGAGATTTACAATAGATGGGGACAAAAAGTTTGGTCAGAAAATTCTTATAAAAATACTTGGAATGGTGAAAGCAATGAGTCGAAACCACTCCCAGATGGAACGTATTATTTGATTGTTACTTTTCCAGATACCAATGATAAGGAAAAACAAATCAAAACATTCATTGATCTCAGACGAGATAAATAATATTCATTATTCTTAACAAATTAAAATTAATTGATCATGAAACATAGTTTGAAATTTAAGTGCTTATTTGTGCTTTTAATTACTATATTTATCATAAATACATCACATAGTCAGCAGGAAATACTGCTGACTAAATACACCTACAATAGTCTATTTTTTAATCCAGCTTATGCTGGCTCACATGGTGAAAGTATCGGAACAGCCAATGTACAATATAGAAATCAATGGATTGGCTTCGATGGTGCTCCCATCACATTGATGGCAGGCGGGGAAATCAATCTCTTCAGGGATAAAGTAGGTATAGGACTTACAGTATACAATGAAAATATTGGTGTGGAAAGAAGGAATGAAATTGCCACCAATTATGCATACAGAATAAAATTAAATAAAGGTTACCTCTGTGGCGGATTGAGATTAGGAATGAGTTTCTTCAATAATGATTTTACACGAGCTACTTCTGAAGTTCCTGAAAGCAATTTCACTAGCTATAACATTATAAGTGGTGGCGCGGGTATTTATTATCATACAGATGGCTTATACTTTGGTGCTTCTGTTCCTACATTGTTTGTAGCTAGTAAGTCAAAGTCTATTGGGGATAGAGTCCCACACATATATTTTCATACAGGATTGATGATAGGAGATGAATATTCGGCAGTCAAGTTTGAGCCTTCGATACTTTTTAATATCCAAAAATCTGTAAAACCACAATTTACTTTTGGGACAAACGCATGGTTTAGCGATGATTTTGCTGTAGGTGTGCATTGGAGATCTGAAGATGCAGTTGCAATAAGTAGTGAAATTCATTTTATGGAAAAATTTAGATTTGGTATTGCATACGATTTTACGATATCACCTATCAGAAACCATTCTTCTGGAACATTGGAGGCAATGTTTGGATACAAAGTCACAACTAATAAAAATAACCCACGCATAAAAAGTTTAAGATATGGAGGCCGTTTTTAATGTTTTCAAAAAATGCACAATAGTTGCAATTCTAATCTTGCTGTCTTCTTTGTCTGTTATCTGTCAAAACGAACTTCAACAGGGAGATGAAGCGTTTAGATTATTCAAATACGAAGAAGCAATACAGATGTATGAAAAACATCTTTTGAATAAGGATGACAATGCCGTAAGGGTAAAGCTAGTAGATGCCTTAATGTTTACAAGTCAGTACCAGAAAGCAGAAGTAGTCCTTGAAAAGTTACTTTTGACGAATAAGGATGGCAATGCAATGCTAAAATATGCCAATGTATTGGTATTGAATGATAAAAAAAGTAAGGCATCAAGCATATTGCAAGATTATATACGATCTTTCCCATCATCTGATGAATACAAAAGGCTTTTTGAGATCGTGCAACTGAAGAATGACCAAGAAGATAAGCAATTCAAAACTTTATTATCAAAGAGCGCTTTTTCTTCTGATGTTTCTGATTTTAGCCCTGTGTATTATGGATCTCAAATTATATTTACCTCACAGAAAGGAGGAAAAATAGATCCTTGGACAGGAAAGTCTTTTACTAATTTATACATCACTGATGAAAATAAAAGTAACCCTGTGATGCTTGATGGAAATCTAAATGGAAAATTTCATAATGGTGCGTGTACTTTTATGGATAATGAAACTATGGTCTTTACCAGGAATAATAGTAAGAAAGGTGCTAATAGTGATTATAACCTTATACTTGCTATTGCGACTAAAGTCAATGAAAAGTGGAATTTTAAACAAGAAATGCCCTTCAATAGCAAAGATTTTTCCAATGGCTATCCAACATATATTCCTTCGCAAAAAATACTGATATTTTCGTCTGATAGACCTGGTGGTTTCGGTGGCATGGACTTATATTATTCAAAGTCTTATGATGGTAAATGGGCGGACCCGATAAATTTTGGGTCGGACGTAAATACCAAAGGTAATGAAGTCTTTTCTACTTATGATGGTACAAATTTATTTTTTTCATCAGATGGTAGGCCTGGGTATGGTGGGCTTGATATTTTTAAGGCATCTATTATTGATGCAAACATAAGTACTATCGAAAATGTGGGAAGTACGATCAACAGCGCGCGAGATGATTTTGGACTAATCACTAAAGATAACATGCAATCTGGATATTTCTCATCAAATACAGGTGGAAATGGAGATAAAGACAATATTTGGTATTTTGAGAAAAGGAAAATACAATTTCCTCAAAAGATTTTAATCAATGGTAAGGTAATCGATGAATTCACAAAGTTGCCACTCAAAGAGACTTCAGTAGTACTGAAAAATACATTGAATGGTGAAGAGTTTTCCATTATTACTAAAGATGATGGAAGATTTTCATTCGAAGCGATCTCCGAGCAAAATTATAGCTTGACGGGTAGTAAAAATGGTATCCCAACATCTTCAGAAATCATAACTAAGGCCAATACATCTGATACCTATTATTTTACATTGCTACATAACGATCCAAGATTTTCACTAGAAGGATTTGCACTCAAAACCATAGACAAAAAAGGTGTTCAAGGCGTTTCAGTGATTTGCTTCAACAAAACTAAAAATATTGAAGAGTCAATAGTCACTGACGAAAATGGATTTTTTCAATTTCAATTGGACCAAAATGCTGATTATGAGATCAGCGGTACCAAAGATGGGTATTATACAAGTGTGTCCGAAGCTTCAACAAAGGGCTTGAATCGATCACAGACTTTGTATGTAAAACTTTTTTTGACCATAGAAGAAGTCATCATAGGAGAAACAAAAATTTTGGGCAAAGAGTCTATTGGATCTTCCCATTTGAACCCATTTTCTATGACCTTGATAAAAGCTGATATAGGCCTGATGCCACCGTTGCATTGGATAAAGTTGTAGATTTTATGAATAAAAACCCAAAACTCACCATTGAGCTGGGATCACATACGGATAGTCGATCATCTGACTCATATAATGATGGTCTTAGTCAGAGAAGGGCACAATCTGCAGTCCAATACATAGTTTCAAAAGGTGTAAGTCAAAATAGGATTACCGCCAAAGGCTATGGAGAGACCAAACTTGTAAATCATTGCTCCGATGGTGTCAAAATGT
>JADKCF010000004.1 GCA_016714765.1 Saprospiraceae bacterium
TTAATGCACTCCATTCTTCTTGTGCTTTTCTAAATGGTCTTGCAAATTCAATTTGCAAGCGGGTCTGCATGTTGTAAATTGAATTTACAACACCATTTTAATCAAAGTGCCAAAGCGTCAGGAGAGTGGTTAAAAACTAAACCTTAATCTGCCTCCATTGCATTTCAGCAGACAGGCCCTAAACGTTAAACATCTTAAACCATCTAAACAAATCTACCCTAAGTTACCTTAGTGAATAATGATGGTTTCCATTTTTATGATAAAGTTTCTTGATAGATTTTAGATCTTCTAAATTACATATTATGCAACTTCATATTCTACTTTCAATGGAGATAGGTTTGATTTGGATGCATCAAGTACTTCGATGCCAATCAATTCCCCTGTTGATGCAAAATCAAGGATAACCCCATTTCTTTCATCAGTTTCTGCAATTTTCAACTCATTTAATTGTATATACAGGATATCAGTTTCTTTATCATACTTAACTTTCATCTGTTTATTTTTATTTGATTTTTAATGGTCAGATGGAATCTTTGAAAAAAAATAATCATTGTGGTTTGTATAAAATAGACCATGATTATTTTTTATGTCGATTTAATAACATGATCTTAATAATATTTATAAATTTTGAAGTACGGTATAGCGTTTTTATAAGTCCGGGGGGTTTTTTTTTTTTTATTTCCATTTACCAATATTCTAATAAGATATTTTGGTTTATCTACTGATTCAAAAGTCTTTTGATAAATATATTGTTCATCTTCAAGCTTAATAACATTATCTGCATATTGTAAAGTTCCCAAAGCTTCCTCCATAGATATATGTCTTATTAACATCTGTTCAAGGGCATGTTTAGAAAAAGTAAATTCTGTCATTAATTTTTTTCCATTTACAAATGTTCTCACCGGAGCAACTATTATTGAGATCTTTAAGCCTACCACATCGGTGCTTTCTAAATGGTCTTGCAAATTCAATTTGCAAGCGGGTCTGCATGTTGTAAATTGAATTTACAACGCCATTTTTTATACTAAAGAGTCAAAAGGCATAATGGCTTCGCCGCTGATAAGTCGCAAGTACTTGATCTGTAATGGGTTAAAATTCGATACGCCGTTTAGACTAATAATGAGTAGCAAAGTTACTCAATATGCGTTGATTTTTTTATTTTTAGGTAGCAAATTAGTAAAATGTTGAACCATTGTAGTTGGTGTTACCTCTTTGTTGGTATGGGAGGTTTTTGGAATTTGGGAATGTAAAAATCTGAAAAAAACCACCCAAAAAGCAATGAAGTCACTTTGCAGACTTGTTCTTCATTAAACATGAAACATTCTAAACCTCCTAAACCAACCTACCCCTTAGTTTCCTTAGTGCTAACCTTGTGTGATCTAAGTGGTTAAACAATAATTCTGCTTCCACTCCATTCCAGCAGACAAACCTTAAAATTAAGTCAAGTCCTTAAGAATTTTTTTAGCTAACATTTCATTAATTTCATTATGCCTGGGTATGGGTTGGGTAGTTCCTTTGTTTGGGTTGTGGTAAATATCGTGTTTGGCGCCATTTCTTAGTAAAATGCATCCATTTTTAGATAAAATTTTGAGTAAATCTTTACGTTTCATGCAATAATCAACTCTTCAACTTTTCTGATTCCCACTATTTTATGAGTCGTAAACAAGGAATGCAAGTCTAACAGGTGTTCTTTAAGATCCACCAAATCTTCACCTTGTGTCCAATGGTCTGGATAATCATTTAAAAACCCAATATATTTGCTATCTGCCTCTATCCAATAAGTAAAACTAACTTTATTTTCCATAAAAGGTAATATTATGAAATAAAACAATAAATCTAAATAAGTAGTTCATCCTTCGAGCTCTCTAATGCTATCCCTTAATGTCCTAAGTGAAAACCTTAGTACCCTTAGTGGTAAAACTAAACCTTAAACTTTCAACCCTATCTCATCACCTTCATCAGATACTCTCCATAACCGCTTTTGATGAGTGGAGCAGCAAGTTTTGATAATTGTTCGCTGGAAATAAATCCCATTCGCCAGGCAACTTCTTCTATACATCCGATCTTATATCCTTGTCTTTTTTCGATCACGCGCACAAATTCTGACGCATCGTGCAAGGAATCAAAAGTGCCTGTATCCAGCCACGCAGTTCCTCTGTCCATAATACCAACGGTCAGAAGACCTTTTTCAAGGTAGTATTGATTTACTGTAGTGATTTCGTATTCTCCACGCGCTGATGGTTGTATATTTTTGGCGATTTCCACAACATGGTTGTCATAATAATATAATCCTGGGACAGCATAATCAGATTTTGGTTTTGTCGGTTTTTCTTCTATGGAAATGGCTTTTTGATTTTGGTCAAATTCAACCACACCATATCTCTCCGGATCCTGGACCGGATAGGCGAAAACTCTGGCACCTGATGTGGTAGCAGCACTTTGTTGAAGTAGTTTGGACAATCCTGACCCATAAAATATATTATCGCCAAGGACCAGGCACGATGTGTCATTTCCTATAAAATCCGCCCCTATCACAAATGCCTGTGCAAGACCATTGGGTACATGCTGGACGGCGTACTCAAATCTACATCCCAGTTCACTGCCATCTCCCAATAATCGAATAAATCCGGCCTGATCTTCCGGAGTGGTGATGATCAATACTTCTCTAATCCCTGAAAGCATAAGTATGGATAGCGGATAATAAATCATCGGCTTATCGTAAATAGGCATAAGCTGTTTACTGATCGCTTTGGTGATGGGATAAAGACGCGTTCCGGATCCCCCGGCGAGTATGATACCTTTCATGATTTAATTGTTTAGTTGTGATAACTACTTAGTAACTGAGTTTTTCACTAAGGAACGCTAAAGGGTTCAGTTTAGCTTAGTTTTCTTAGTGATTCCTATGTTTACTTAGTGGTTAAACTTTTATTCTCTGTTGTGATTTTTATATGTACTTACTGGTTATTTCTTCACTTAAACGGATGATTGGCCAAAGGCAATTCACAAAACGGATGATAACTTCCAATCAATCCCACAGGAATAGTCGTTCTGATTTCATGTACGATATTGATAGCAGCACGTGCCTCTCCGATTCGAAATCCACCACCATTCAATATACCTTTATAACTCAAGGTATGTAAGTCTGTAAATCCATCTGAAAACTCCAGCTCCTCACCTTCAATATTAAGGGATCGGTAGGTACGTTTTCCTTTGGCTTTGACATCTTCAGGGAGTGTGTCTGAATTGATGCTTAAAAACCACCTAACCTTTGCTTTTGCAAATTCAAAATATCCTGCCGCCCGATCATGGGTATGGATATGCACAATATTTTCTTTAACCGGTCCAAATACCCACTGCAACATATCATAAAAATGCACGCCTATATTAGTCGCTATACCGCCGGATTTTTCATTATTTCCTTTCCATGACGTATAATACCAGTTGCCCCTGGATGTGATGTATGTGAGGTCAAATTCGAATACTTTGTCTGATGGTGCTCCAGATACTTTTTCCTTAAGGGCAATGATGCTGGGATGCAGCCTTAGCTGGAGAATATTAAATACTTTATGCCCGGTTTCATTTTCGAGTTCTTCGAGTGCATCGATGTTCCAGGGATTGAGTACGATAGGTTTTTCGCATATGACATCCGCCCCATAACGCAGTCCAAAACGGATATGAGCATCATGCAAATAATTGGGACTACATATACTGACATAATCCACCTGATGGCCAGATCGCTTCAATTTTTCCAAATGCCGGTCAAAACGCTCAAACTCCGTAAAAAAAGCAGCATCAGGAAAATAGCTATCCATGATACCTACCGAATCATTGGTATCCATAGCAGCCACCAGATCATGTCCTGTATCCCGAATGGCCTGCATATGACGGGGAGCGATGTATCCCGCTGCGCCAATTAAAGCAAATGATTTCATTAATATTTTTGGTTTACTATTTTCCGTTTAAATAATCAATATCTGATATATCTTTTGGCCGTCCTACTGCCATTTTATTCTGAATTAATTGATTTATATGGATGACATTTATACATAAAGTGTCTGTAATTTCATATCTAATGGCATTTTCATATGCATCCATAAAAGTAACTCCTTTTAATTTTGTAAGAATATCAATGGCCATGGGTGGTCTTCCATATTCAAAAACGTCAAAATGATCAGTATCCAAAAACCTTTCTATGTCCATCCCAAAAAGCGGCATTCCAAACTGAGCAAATGCCTGTACAACTTTGTTATAATTCTCTTTACTCGAATTAACAAATAAATCCATATCTCCTGTTGTCCTGCTATATCCATGAATAATGACAGAATAACCACCCACCAAAACATATTCAACCTTAAAATCTTCAAAAGCTTTAAGAAATTCCTGAAAATCGCTGTTAAAGATATTATTCATCTGTAAATTTTCTAATTCGAAAAGATGTCCTATCCACTTTGTGATCGGAAGAGTAAGGTAAATTATAGCTCGCACAGGTTAAAAACCAAGATGCACATAACCTTTCGTAGACAGATTTGGTAAGCCAATACTCTACGTTTTGACCTTTATCAGTAAAAGTAACTATTCGAAATGATGTCCTATCAAATTTTAATAAATCCGCCATACGATGAATGTGTTTTCCTATCAAAAAAATAATTTTAAACTATGTGAACTTTGTGGTTAATCTTTGTGGTCTTAGTGGTAATACTAAATGATCTTAGTGGTTATTCTTTGTGATCTTAGTGGTTAAACTAAACAATACACTAAGTAAAACTGAATTTTAAACTATGTGATCTTAGTGGTTAATCTTTGTGGTCTTAGTGGTAATACTAAATGATCTTAGTGGTTAAACTTTACTCCGGTAATTTTGCAAAATATTTGTTTACCAAAGGAATTAAGCCTTCTGTGGTAATATTTAGCACGTTATAGTTGATTAAAAGACCTTTAGGTTTTTCTAATAGATTCATATAACTCAGTAGTTGAGCTTGATCAATAGGAGAAAAACCATTTGTAGATTTGTTTTCAACCAATACCAAATCTTCAACTAAGATATCAAACCTCAATCTACTTATACATTCGATACCTTTATAAATAGGCACAATTTGTTGTTGCGAAGTTACTTTTAATCCCATGTTTTTTAGTTCGAAAATCAGACATTCTTCATACAAGTTCTCCAGTAAACCTGGTCCTAATTCCTTATGAACTTCAATTGCGCATCCTACTATCTTATATGCCAATTGATTTACAAATCTTTTAGTAACTTCCATACAAGAAAAAAAAATAAATTGTATATTTCTTTGTTTACTAATAAATTAAACTTTACAAGTTTAGTATTCTAAGTGAATTCTCCGTGACCTAAGTGGTAAAAAATTCCGTGACCTAAGTGGTAAATCTAATTGACCTAAGTGGTCTTAGTGGTTAATTTTTCCACTTTCGAGTCTATCAATTGGTACCTCTCCCCACTTTCCGAACAAACAGCAACTCCCTTATCATCGAATGTCAACCTATGTCCATACTCACTCATCCACCCCATCTGTCTGGCAGGATTACCCACCATCAATGCATAATCGGGTACGTGTTTGGTCACTACAGCTCCTGCACCGATAAAAGCAAACTTACCGATGTCGTGGCCACAGACTATGGTCGCATTGGCACCAATGGAAGCGCCTTTGCCTACATGGGTTTTGAGATATTCACTTTTGCGGTTGACCGCGCTGCGTGGATTGATCACATTGGTAAACACACACGAAGGACCTAGGAAGACATCATCATCACAAGTGACTCCTGTATAAATAGACACATTATTCTGGACCTTCACATTATCCCCTAATACTACTTCGGGAGAGATAACGACATTCTGACCGATATTACAGTTTTCTCCTATGATACAATGCGGCATAATATGACTGAAGTGCCATATTTTTGTGCCATCCCCGATGGTACATGGCTCGTCTACATAAGAAGATACGTGTGCGAAATAGTTCATATTTTATATATTAAATTAATCAGCTCAGTTATCTAAATGGTCTTGCAAATTCAATTTGCAAGTGCATAACGTAATTGTAAACTGATTTGCAGCACCATTTTTTATAAATACAAATATGGTGTTTAAAGGCGGATAAAATGTTATGCAATTTGTTAGTTCTGCAAATTTTTTAAGCCATAGCGTCTACCACAATCTTCCTGGCAATAAAAAATCCTGCGGCCAGTAACCCTCCAAGCAATCCGCCTTTAATTAACTCAATCAATAAATGACATCGCATTAGGTTCTATTGGTGGCAAAGGTTCGTCGATGATGGCTATATCAGGCTTACCTGACGCTAAAGAAAAATCGGCCAATCTCTGTTTTTGGTGGCTTCCCCATACATAGTTTTTAACTTTAATATTTCCGTTTCAAGAAGTCTTTTTGAGTCAATAAATTTGGATCAGTGAGATTCCTGTGCGAATCATTAAACCTGGAAAGTTGAAACTCTTTATTTCGTAATAGGGTAAATACGGAATCCGTCTTTGCTTCTACAAACTCAAAGGTGTTTTGATTTCCTTTAATACTACTTTCAGTATAATACTGTTTTAATTCGTTGTAAACCAGGTTAGAAAATAAGATAGAAAGTTCCTCATCTACTGTCGTGGCAGAGATGGTCAAAATACCAGTATCTTCATTAAATCCGTTACCGAAAATAGGATTTTTGACGTTTTTTCCTCCCACCACCTTCCCATACAACATTTTTAATGCCGCCATTTGATTTTTATCAAAACTGCCTATAGAATCACTTGTAAACCTAAAACCAGTCCAATCTTTTTTATTATTAGTCCACTCTTTATCCAATTCATGTAATTCTATCAAATAATTGGCAATAAAATCTGTTTTTCCCGGAAAAGTGTCTAATTCTACTTTAGTAAATAATACTTTCTGAATAATATTTCTGGATTTCGATAGTTCCACAATCCGATCTAAATTTACGTCTCCACCATTTCCCAAGCCAAAAGAACCAAGGATACCTCCCAGTGCTCCTCCACCACCACTGCCATCATTTAGCAAATAGGTAAGTTGGGCGGTATAAGTTACATCCGCTTTTTTTGCTTTATAACCAAAATAAGCTATAACAGGGATCGTCAAGGCAATGATCCACCATTTTTTGGCCCATAATTCACGCCAGAACTCAAGAATTTTCTCTATCAGTTCTTTAAGCGTTATTTCATCATCCTGATAACCAGGATTTACATTTTGTTGCTGATCCATGTAATGGAATTTCTTTTAATTAAAATACAATGAAAAATTTTATATTATTTTGTCTCCAAATTTAATGGTCTTGCAAATTCAATTTGCAAGTGTGTTGTAAATTCAGTTTGCAACACCATTTTATTATAAGTCCCATCAATTACAAATTAAACTGTTTAAACGCTTCACCATCATTCATGATACATCTTCTCATAATACTCCTGATAAGCACCCGAGGTCACATGATCCAGCCACTCCTGATTATGGAGATACCAGTCTATGGTTTTTGCTATTCCAGTCTCAAATGTTTCTGCAGGTACCCAACCCAATTCGTTTTTGATCTTGGAAGCATCTATAGCATATCTCAAATCATGTCCTGCTCGATCGGTCACATAGGTGATGAGTTCCCTGCTTTCTCCAGAAGAACGACCCAGTTTTGCATCCATAGCATCACAAAGGTAATGGACAATGTCAATGTTTTTCCATTCATTGTGGCCACCGATATTATAGGTTTCGCCGGGTTTTCCATGATGGAGGATAACATCTATCGCTCTGGCATGGTCTTCCACATAAAGCCAGTCTCTGACATTTTCACCTTTACCATACACAGGCAATGGTTTTTTATGAATAATGTTGTGCAGCATCAGGGGAATGAGCTTCTCAGGAAAATGGTTTGGCCCGTAATTGTTACTGCAATTGGAAATTACTACAGGCATATGGTATGTATGATAAAAAGCTCTGACCAAATGATCTGAACTGGCCTTGGAGGCAGAATAAGGCGATCTTGGATCGTAAGCCGTTTCTTCGGTAAACATATCTGTTCCCATCTCCAGTGATCCATACACTTCGTCTGTACTGATGTGGTAAAATAATTTCCCATTATAATCACCTGACCAATGTTTTTTGGCAACTTGCAGAAGATTGGCTGTTCCGATGATATTGGTTTTGAGAAATATCAACGGATCTTTGATAGACCTGTCCACATGAGATTCTGCTGCTAGATGGACAACATGGGTGATATGATGTTTTTTGAAAAGTTCATCCACCAAAGCTTCATCCCCGATATCGCCTTTGACAAATATATAATTAGGTTTATCCTGGATATCTTTTAGATTTTCGAGATTGCCGGCATACGTCAGTACATCAAGATTTATGATATTATCATGTGGATAGTTTGTAACTAGTCTTCTGACTACGTGTGAGCCTATAAAACCGGCTCCGCCTGTAATAAGTATATTCATTATTTCTATTTTTTTATTAATGTTTTCTGTAGCTCTTTGATAAGCTTAGCGTCCTCGCCAAGCTTGGGTTAGTAGTGGCGTCCCCGCCAAAATAACCTTAGCATCCTCGCTAAGCTTCAGTTCTTTGTGATTTAAACATTTATTCTGCTTCCACAACTTTGCAGTTCAACAATTCATCAGTCCTGCCTGAATGACGTTTAATCGGCAGGCAGGTCCCCAAACGAAGCGCAGCGAAGTCCCGCAACAGGCATAAAACATTAAACCATATAATGCAACGTTGTGATTATTTCATTAATTCAAATATTTCTATATAAAAGAAAAATTAATATTGTTATCAATCAGTAATGATCCTTACATGAAACTATAATAATCCTTTCATTTTCAACTTTGTAGACCAATCTGTGCTCATCATTTATCTTCTAGACCAATACCCTTTTAAATTATATCTTAAAGGTTCGGGTTTCCCAAGACCTTCAAAGGGTGATTTACGACAAGAATGAATTATTTTTAATTACTTTCTTTAAGACTTTAAGATTATGATAAGCCCAATACTCCAAATCATCAGATGCATTTGGCTCATAGACTACAACTCATAAATCTTTTACTAATGATTCATATTTAGTCAAATCAACATCTATAAGCTCCCCACCATTTTCAACTCTTTGGATAGCTGCTTCTATTTTCGGAGGGAGAACTTCTATGACTTCAACATTGAGCTGCACACTTTTACCTTTAAATGCAGCCTTCAGAGACTGAATAAATTTTTGATCTATCTGATCAATATTGTCAAATTGATATGTGATGGTCATGACTTATAATTGAAGTATATTAAATATTTAAACTCAGCTTCTAGTTAAAAAGTTTCTTAAATAAGATTATTGATAGGTTTAAGATCAGATTAATTTTGAAGTTTATGCTTTACCAATTTTATAATTTGTTTCAGCATCACCATCATATCAACAAATCAAGTTCCTTTTGTGGCTGAGCGCAGTACAACGGAGCCGAAGCCACATTCCCAAACAATTAAATCTGCCTCCGTTCCACTCCAGCAAACTGGTAGTGGCGCGTCCCCGCCAAAATGATCCATCAATCCTTTTTGATAAGCTTAGCGTCCTCGCCAAGCTTGGGTTAGTAGTGACGTCCCCGGCAAAATAATCCACCCATCATAACTTGCTTACATCGGGTCTTTCTTTCTTATCCGCCGTCCCGTCCTTCAACCACTTGATAATAGCTCTTGCTTCTTCGAGTGTGGTTTTTTCTGCTTTGGCTTTTACAATCTTTTGCTTTTCTACCAAATCTTCAAAAAGTTGGTAAGGTTTTAGTTTCTTGCTACTCATTTTAGATATATTACAGTATCAATAAAAAATAGAGTGTTATCCTTGACCAACACATTTTCTTCATGCAGGTCTTCTATGATAAGGCCTAATTCTGTATGAACATAGTCATTTTTCTTCTTAATCGTAAATCCTTTAGATTGCATGTATTTTTTGACTTGATCTATATTAGTTTTTTCTGTTGGTTTGATGTAGTCTTGAGATACAACCGAATATAAGATTTTATTAATTTTAATAAATCCCAATAACGTGTATTTAGTTTGCGTGAAAAGAATATTGTGAATCAAAAGACTTTCAAAATACTGTGACCAATTGACATAAAAAATGACGTCATTCAACTTGATGACTTTAGACTCTTCGTCGTTGAAAAATATTTTTTGCTCGGCACCTTCATCTAAAGAAAATACCAAATTGTAAGTCATTATACCACAAATTATTTTCCTCAATATAGTTTTCCAAAATCACAGCTTCATCTTCTTTATCCTTGTATTCTAGTGGATTAAAAATCGAAGTGTCAGTATTTACATAAGTGTAAACTCGAGAAACTAAATTATCTTCAATTTCGCATTCAAATCTTGCCTTAATCTTTTCTATACCTGATATCATGCCATAAACATCCTAAACACTAAATTTTAAATCAAACCTAACCATTCTTCGTTTGGTGATTTCGGTTCCACAAATTTCACTCAATCACCTGAATCGCATCTCAAGCCAAAACAAATCCTTAGTTACTGAGTGAAACCTTAAGTTTCCTTAGTGACAATCTTAGTGCCTTGAGTGGTAAAAACTTTAAACATTAAACTTTAAACCCTAAACATTGTAAACCAACCTAACCCTAAGTTTCCTTAGTGACAACCTTAATACTCAAAGTGGTAAAATAAATTAAAACAAAATCACCTCCCTATGCTATCATAATAAAATCCCAAATCCTTGGTTGTCTGTACATCATAAATATTCCTGCCATCAAAAATGACAGGCGTGTTCATCATTTGTTTCATTCTGTCAAAATCTGGCGTTCTGAATTCGTTCCACTCTGTCACGATAGCCAATGCGTCTACACCTTGGATGGCATCATATTCATTGGCTGAAAATTCGATTTTGTTGCCAAATACCTGTTTGACATTTTCCATGGCTTCCGGGTCATAAGCTTTAACCTTAGCACCTTTGTTCAACAATCTGGATATGATGGTCAATGCAGGTGCTTCTCTGATATCGTCAGTATTGGGCTTGAAAGCCAGTCCCCAAACGCCAATGGTTTTGCCGGTAAGATCACCATGGAAGTATTGTAAAATCTTGGTAGATAAAATCTCTTTCTGAAGGTCATTGACATGCATGACTGCTTTGAGTATCTTAAAATCATATTCATTTTCCTGGGCTGATTTGGCAAGAGCTTGTACGTCTTTCGGAAAACAAGACCCCCCATAGCCCACACCGGGAAAAAGAAATCTTTTGCCAATACGGCTGTCAGATCCCATTCCTTTACGCACCATATCCACATCCGCTCCCATTTTTTCACAAAGATTGGCGATTTCATTCATAAAGCTAATCCTCGTAGCAAGGTACGAATTGGCAGCATATTTAGTCATCTCAGCACTGCGTTCATCCATAAAAATGATAGGATTGCCTTGCCGTACGAATGGTTCGTAGAGCGCTGTCATCACTTTTTTAGCTTTTTCTGATGAAGTACCGACGACAACTCTATCCGGCTTCATAAAGTCTTCCACGGCCACTCCTTCACGTAGAAACTCCGGATTGGATACCACATCAAAGAGGGAATGATCTAATTTTTCCAGTAACACTGCTTCTACTCTTTCGGCAGTTCCTACGGGGACAGTACTTTTATCGACGATAACCTTATAATCGGTGATGATTTCAGAAAGGTCTTGTGCTACTTTTAATACAAAGGAAAGGTCCGCTGACCCATCCGCTCCCGGAGGTGTAGGTAATGCCAAAAATATAATCTTGGCATCTTTGATACCTTCGGCAAGGTCGGTGGTAAATTGAAGCCTGCCTTGCTTGGTATTGCGTTCAAAAAGTATTTCCAGCCCTGGTTCATAAATGGGAACATACCCATTTTTCATTTTTTCCACTTTGGCTGCGTCGATATCTACGCAAGTGACATCATTGCCTGACTCGGCAAAACACGTTCCGGATACGAGTCCCACATATCCTGTTCCTACGACTGCGATTTTCATTTATTATGTATTGTTTGTATATTATTTTTATGAATTTTTATCAATCTTGCTTAAACCCTAAACGATTAAACATTTAACTTCCCCCTCCTAAACCCTTGGTTTCCTAAGTGAAAAACTTAGTGTCCTGAGTGGTACAATCCTTAGTGACCTAAGTGGTTAATCAAAGTGCCCTAAGTGGTAAATCTTCAGTGTCCTTAGTGATTAATCTAAGTGTCCTAAGTAGTAAATCCTTAGTGTCCTTAGTGGTTAATTTAAACTTAAAATTCTATATTCCTATAAATCTTATCCATTGAAATTGAAATACCAATGGAAGTTAATTTAACTTCTCCACTATCATTAAAAGTTGTCTCCCGCCAAAGATGGGTTTCTTCTCTATACCAAGTTTCGACTTCTTTGATATCTTGCCTTACCATCACGTACTCCATAAAAGTGGGTATGTTTTTATAAGACATAAATTTGTCTTGTCTATCATACTTTTCTGTAGTAGGCGATAAAACTTCTACAATTAATATAGGATTTAACAATACATCTTTTCGTCCATTCCAAAATTCAGGTTTTTGATATACGACCAATGCATCAGGATATAAAACTTGATTTAATTTGGGAATATAGACCTTTTGATCACTTGAAATAACTTCGAATGATAATTGGTTGGTCTCAAATATTTGACCTAAGGCAATTATTATATTTGCTCCTATTTTATTATGATTATATGAAGATCCTGGCATTTTTCTAATTCTTCCATTATAGTATTCGTGTTTTTCAGGAGACATAACTTCCTGATCTAAATACTTTTCAATACTTTTTATAGGTGGTTGTCTCCTTTTTTTAATGGTTAATGTTTCCATAAAAATAATTTAAATATAATACAAAATGAATCAATGATAAGTTCCAAAAAGCATCAGTACAATATCTTTATACATTGCCCTTAGTGCCTTTCTAAGTTTCCTAAGTGGTAAACCTTAGCGCCCTGAGTGGTAAATCAATAGTTTCCTTAGTGGTAAATCTAAGCGCCCTAAAACGCTAAAGTGTCACAAGAGTGGTAAATCTTCAGTGTCCTTAGTGATTAATCTTAGTGTCCTGAGTGGTAAATCCTAAGTGCCCTGAGTGATTAATCTAAGTGCCCTTAGTGGTAAAATCCTAAGTGCCCTTAGTGGTAAAATAATTAGCCTTACCCAAAAAACGCCTTTACCTTTTCACAAATATAAGCCAATTGCTCTTCACTCATCTCAGTATGTATAGGCAATGATATGACTTCCTTACAAAGTGTCTCAGTATTTTCGAGGTAATCCAATCCATTGGAAGAAGCTTTGAATGCCTCTTGTTTGTATAAGGGCACAGGATAATAGATCATATTAGGTATCTTTTGTTCATCCAGATAAGCTTTTAGGGCATCACGACTTCCATCTTTGACCTTCAGTGTGTACTGATGAAAAACATGTGTCGTGTATGAAGCTCTGTATGGAGTTTCTAAAGCTTTGACATCTTTGAAAGCAGCATCATAAAAATCCGCGACTTTGACTCTGGCATCACGGTAGGCATCCAGATGGGGCAGCTTAGCAGAAAGCACTACTGCCTGGATAGAGTCCAAACGGCTATTGCAGCCTACGACATCATGATAATACCTTACTACCTGACCGTGATTGGCTATTTTGTGAAGCAAAGTGCCCAACTCGTCATCATTGGTCATGATAGCACCTCCGTCACCATAACATCCGAGATTTTTGGATGGATAAAAGGAGGTACATCCTATATGTCCTATCGTACCCGTTTTGGCTGTTCGACCATCACTAAAAGTGTAATCCGCACCTATGGCCTGGGCATTATCTTCTATCACCCAAAGTTGGTGCTCTTCGGCAATCTTCATGATGGATTCCATATCTGCAGCTTGACCATACAAATGCACCGGTACGATGGCTTTTGTTTTGGAAGTAATCGCTGCCTGGATGCCTTTGATGTTTACATTAAATGTATCTGCATCTACATCTACCATTACTGGTACAAGGCCCAGTAAAGCAATGACTTCGGCTGTAGCCACATACGTAAATGCCGGAACAATAACTTCATCGCCAGGTTTGAGTCCGACTGCCATCATCGCTATTTGCAGCGCATCTGTACCATTGGCACATGGGATGACATGTTTTACTCCCAGATAAGTTTCAAATTCCTTCTGAAATTTCTTTACCTGCGGACCATTAATAAAAGCAGTAGTATCCAGTACTTCCTGAATACCACGATCCACCTCTTCCTTGATTTTTAAGTATTGGGACTTTACGTCCACCATTTGTATATTCATTGTTTCAGATTAAGACTAAGTTTTAGATTAAGTATCTTTGAGCGTTTTAATTATTTTATTGATTTCAAATATCAGATTGTCATATCCATTCAATATTGGTTTGCAAGAATCTTCATTAAAATACCCAACAGTAATACCATAAAGTAAATGACTTTTAGTTTCGTTTGCCGATCCTCTTGCAAAAACATAAAAGTTTTTCTTATCATTAGGCGCCATCCGTCCAAACGCTTCTGCAATATTTCCTGAAATACTATTTGATGATCTCCTGATTTGGGATGTAAGACCATAATCTTCACTTCTTGGCAAAGAAATCGTCAATTCAAAAACTTTACTTGAAAGCTCCAATGACTTTTGCCAAACAGGCATTTCTTCAAAAGAATGATACATTTTTATTATAATTTTTAGTTCTATTTTCTCAATCTTAACCTTAATCTCTATCTTAACCTTAATCTCAGCCTCTCAACCTTAATCTCAGTCTTAACCTTAATCTTAACCTCAACCTTAACACATGGCTTCGCCTCTGATAAGTCGCAAGTACCTATTCTGTATAACTTTTTTTCCCTCCTTCTTATCAGCCTGATGATCAGACTTTGAGTATATTTTGCTCAATTGTTCGCAACATTTTCAGATCAATGTTGATGCTCAATTGGAATCCAATGGATTTTAATTCGACTAAAAAACTTTTTTGCCGGCTTTGGCTAAAATCTTTCCCCGCATACCGGCTAAGTGCCCGGAAACTACCTCCACCGCTTCTCCCGGTTCCGGTGAATGCCTGTCGATGGCTTCGACCTCTTCTACATCACCAGACACCCGTTTTAATATTTCTATTTCTGATGGTGGTATTGCCAGTAGATCTTTACCCTGCCTTAAAAATTTTAAAACATACTCAGTCTCTAGTGTAGGCAAATATTGGCCCTTATCTATATACACAAAAACATAACAGTTAATAAGTGGAACATCATATTTTTTTACTTTTCTGGTGTACCTTTTGGTCTTTGTTATGATAGGTAAATACACTTCAATTTGCTTTTTGCCCAAATGTTCAGCAACATATTTTTCGCACTTGTATTTGGTATAGACGGCAAACCAGCGTTTTTCCTTTTCTGCCAACTGATTGATGACAGTTTCTGATTTCAGGGTTTGTTTAGACACACTCATACCGATCAGCTTTCCCAGATTAATAATGCCTGCCAGTTTGCTTCTTCCCAACCTGAAGCTATAACATCCTTTTCATTAAAGATTTCAAACCGGATATTTCTGGAAATATGCTTTTCTATTTTTGTTATCAATTCGCACAAATATAGTTTGGTTTAGCTCTCCTATAAAAACCAGATCAATATGGCTGTTATCCATACCATTGGCAAATGCGCCGGTGACATATACCTTTCTGATATCCCCCAGATTTTCCACGACAGTATCCACCACCTTATCCAGACCTGTATATTTCATCATCAGATTATGTGTATCCTTGTACAGGGGATGTTGGGTATTGGCCTGAAAATATTTTTTATTACCCTTGGAAAAGGAAGTCAGCATACCGGCTTTTTCAAATCGATTCAATTCTACCCTGATGGCATTGGTAGAATCACCAAACTCGGACTCCAAACCCCTGAGGTAGGAAGTAGCTTTGCTGTTTAGAAAAAACTTCAGCAATAGCTTGATTCGGGTTTTGGATGATATAAGTGTCTCCAGCATATTGAGTAGAAAAATTACTCAAAGATAATGGTATCTTTAGAATTAATTTACGTTTTGAATCAATAAAATCAAAGAAAGTATGGCAGTAGCCTGAGCTATCGAATTGGCAAGAATATCCCCCCATTTGACATCTTCTTTTTCACCGTTTTTCTCTTTTTCGATCTTCACATCTTTATAGCCGATTCTGATTTCTGCCCCGGGACCTACTTTTGGGATATTTTTTAAAAAACAGGAAACCTTTGGCTTTTGTGACTTTTCCGGAGGCGTCTATGACGGATATCTTTCGCGAAGCAGCATCTTTGGATAGGCCTCCCGCATACTCATCGATATAATACCGGGCAGATTTACCATTGCGGTAAGGCACTTGTATTTTTCCCTGAGCAGTTATTTTATCGGGGTACACTTCATTAGCTTTGGTTGCACCTGTGATAGAAACAATATTATTGATTTTCGGAATAGAAATCTCATCACCCTCCTGCAATATTATATTTTCAAAAGACTTAGGGCTTTTGATGGCTTTCTCCAGGTCTATGATCACAAAACCAATATTATCCTTTCGTCTGGTGAGCGTAGCACCTTTGAGAAACGCTTCATCTGTGACACCGCCTGATTCTCTGATCACAGTAGCTAGCTTGGTATTATCGCTCATCAGCGCATAGGTACCCGGATATCTTACCTCTCCATTGATAAAAACATTTCTCTGGAGTTCAAACTCAGGAGCAGTACGAACAAAAATCTGATCAAAGGGCTGTAAGCCAAATTCAGAAGTGCCTGATTTCAGGTTGTAGCCTTCATCCATACGAAGGTTGGCTGCAAGCACTCTGGTGGCCTTGTTGTCTTCAAAATACAATCTATATACATCTATCCTGTCATACGATGCTTCCCTCCTGAACCCTCCTGCCAGCAGCATCAAATCCTTCAGTTTCAATGAAGGGTTATATAAAAATTCTCCCGGATTTCTCACTGCGCCCGCTACTCTTACAAAAGATTCATCCACATAGCTGTTTTTGGAGTAAATGACCAGCCTGTCACCTGGTTGCAGGGATATATTGGCAGCTGATGCGGGATTTTGTAATGCTTCACTGAGGTTGACAGCTATGTATTCCTGCGTCTTGGCTTCAGCTATCTTAGTTCTGAATATGTAAGCAAAATCTACAATAGCATCATCTTTCAGCCCTCCGGCAAAAAAGACAGCATCTGATACTTTAAGGTTTTTTTCGATGTCCAGTGTCATTTTATTAGGAATTCTTACCGCCCCTTCCACAGAAATGGTATAGTTGTCTGCAAATGATGCTTTGGAAGAAATAATCAGTTCATCCCCTTTTCTAAGTATAAAATTATCTGTAGAAGTTGGGTTACTGATGACATTGTCCAGATTGATAAATTCATAGCGTATGGTCTTTAAATCATCATTGTAGCGTTTTAGATAAGCGATAGATGTAATGGCATTATCCAGTAATATACCCTTTCTGAGCAAATCTGATATTTTTTCATTCTTGTTGAGTGCATATATTCCGGGGTTTTCTACTGCACCGCTTACGGAAACCTCATTGCGGATATTATCGTTGATTTCCTGAACCTCTATGATATCCCCATTATATAGGGTGAAATTTTTTCCTGCTTTTTGCATGTCAGCAAAGTTGACATCAATGATTCTGATGGTGTCGTTTTCTATCCTTTTTACCTGTATGTTGTTCTTAAGTGCATTGGCCCTGAGACCGCCTGCAAATTTCACCAGTTCTGTAAGCTGTTCATTGTCCACCAGTTCATATCTGAAAGGCCTGTTGACAGCGCCATTGATAGTGACAAGTTTTTCTGCTACCGGTACATTGATATAGTCATTCTCAGCCAGATAAAAATCCTGACTGATGACAGGATTTTGTAAGTATTGATACACATCGAGTGTTCGTGGTTTTTTTCCTGGTCTGAGCAATTGTATTTTCCTTACACTACCGATATCATTGGGGCCACCGGCTGCCACGATGGCATTGAAAGCAGTATTGATGGCTGATATATTAAATGTCCCATTGTTGAATACTTCTCCGACGATGTTGACATTCAGGGTTCGGGCTGTAGAAACAGCGAGTTCAAAATTTTCCTTTTGGAAATAATAGTAGTTTCTTAACCGGGAAGCCATCAATTGCTCTGCGGCATCTACTGTCAATCCGGCAAGGTAATACCTGGGCAAACCCGTAGGCTGGATGTATCCATCCTTTTGGATTTCGAGAGCAAAATTCTCCTGAGTGGGACCCCAGATAGAGATTGCCACTTTATCTCCAGGTCCCAGGACATAAGCTTTAGTGGGTTTGGCATCTTCGGCAGTCCTGAATAATTGAAGGGATTTGTCCCTGAATATGTGCTGCCCATAGGTGGTCGCTGGGGGTAGTTTTTCTTTTGCTGTTTCCTGTAGCTTTTCTGATACTGCTTCTTCTATGGTAGCTCCATCTTTTACAGCTTTTTGGATGTCTTTGGTCTGGTTGGTCACCTTTCCTTTATCGTCCACTGATCTGGTATCATCTATTTTGGACTGTGGCTCAGATACTGTCTGTGCAGGGGCAGGAGTAGGTGCAGGTTTGTCTTTTGCCTTTTTTTCAGCATCCAACATAGCCATCACTTCCTGAGCAGCTTTTTGTGCTCGGGCTACATCAGCAGGATTGTTGGCATCAACAGCTTTAGGATTGACCCCTTTTTTGATCATCTCCTGCTCAAATCGGTCCGCATCATAGCCTCTTTTCTCCAGTTCTGCACGTGCTGCAGCTTCATTTAACGCTTGTCCGTAATTATTGACACTTAAAAAACTAATAAAAATAAGAAGTAAAACTCTGTATAACATTTTTTTTATTTTAGTTGAATTGGTTGTATTGTTTGGTTCCTGATAAAGAATTTGGATTCATCATAAAAGAGCGATTTCACATTGATTTAATAATTTAAATTCGGCGAAAGCCACTTTTCTATCTCTGTAACGTCCATTTGCTTCCTTTTAGCGTAATCTATAACCTGATCTTTTGAAATATTTCCAAGTCCAAAATATTTGGAAGCAGGATGCCCAATGTACCATCCACTGACGGAGGCTGCCGGAAACATGGCTCTACTTTCTGTCAACACAATTCCCGTATTCCTGTCTGCATCCAATAATTGCCAAAGCGTATCCTTTTCTGTATGATCTGGACAAGCCGGATAGCCTGGTGCGGGCCTTATACCTTTGTATTTTTCGGCAATCAATGCTTCGTTGTTCAAGGTCTCACCCTTACTGTAACCCCAGATATTAGTCCTGATTTCTTGGTGCAGATACTCTGCCAGTGCTTCTGCTAATCTATCAGCAAGTGCTTTCATCATGATGGCATTATAATCATCATGCTGATCTTCGTACATTTTTACCCAAGGCTCTATCCCAAATCCGCTACTCACCGCAAAAGCTCCAAAATAATCTTTTTTACCTGAACCCACCGGTGCAACATAGTCTGCCAGACAATGATATTCCAATCCGTCTGATTTCTTTCTTTGTTGACGCAAAAAATGCACTGTGTCACTTATTTTTCCTGTATGATGATCGTATATGATGACATCATCACCATCACTATTGGCTTCAAACAACCCTGTAACCGCTCTGACTTGCAGTCGTTTTTCCTCTATAATAAGAGATAATATTTCCTGGGCATGGTCAAACAATTTTTTAGCTTCGACACCTACATATGCATCCCTGAAAATAGTCGGATATTTTCCTTTCAGCTGCCAGCTACTGAAAAAAGGTGTCCAGTCAATATATGGTACCAGTGTTTCTATGCGGATATCGTCCCAGACCTTAATGCCAAGTTGAGCAGGCACCACGGGTATATAACTTGCCCAATCCATGGCTGTCTTCTGCTTCCTGGCTTCATCGATGGAGATATACTCCTTATCGGATTCTGTTGATGCTCTTTTGTCCCTGAGTGATACATATTCCGCTTTTGTATTGGATATAAAGTTGTCTGCCGTGTTTTCCTCTTTGGTCAAAAGCTGGCTGACTACGCCCACACTCCTGCTGGCATCTAACACATATACCACCGGCCCCTGATATTCGGGGTCTATTTTTAATGCTGTGTGAGTTTTGGAAGTAGTGGCACCACCTATCAGCAATGGTGTGGTAAAACCCTGACGCTGCATCTCCCTGGCAACATGGACCATTTCGTCCAGAGAAGGGGTGATAAGGCCACTGAGTCCAATAATGTCTGCCTGATGCTCTCTGGCGGCATGCAGGATCCTGTCAGCAGAGACCATGACACCCAAATCTATGATGTCATAATTATTACATGCCAGCACCACACCTACAATGTTTTTGCCAATATCATGTACATCTCCCTTGACGGTAGCCATAAGTATTTTGCCTTTGGCCGAACCACCTGAGATGGCTTTTTCTGCATCGATATAGGGTGTCAGATATGCCACTGACTTTTTCATCACCCGGGCACTTTTCACTACCTGAGGGAGAAACATTTTACCTGCACCAAACAAATCTCCTACTACATTCATGCCGTCCATGAGGGGTCCTTCTATGACCTGCAGGGGCGATGTGTACTTCTGTCTGGCTTCTTCAGTATCCTCGTCTATATAATCCGTGATGCCTCTGACCAGTGCATGGGAAAGTCGCTCTTCTACACTACTTTCTCTCCATTTGAGATCCTTGACAATAACCTTGCCTCCGCCGGCTACCCTTTCAGCATAGTTGGTAAGTTCTTCTGTGGCTTTTTCGTTTCTGTTAAAGAGTACATCTTCCACCAATACCAGCAATTCTTTGTCTACTTCTTCATAAACTTCTATCATACCGGCATTGACGATACCCATATCCATACCCGCCTGTATAGCGTGATACAGAAAAGCAGAATGCATCGCTTCGCGAACCTTGTCATTGCCCCTGTACGAAAATGATATATTACTGACACCACCGCTGATTTTGGCTCCCGGGCACGCTGCCTTGATCTGTCGGGTAGCCTCTATAAAATGAATGGCGTATTCATTGTGTTCCTTGATGCCGGTAGCTACAGCAAAAATGTTCGGATCAAAAATGATGTCTTCGGCAGGGAATTGTATTTCTTCTGTCAGGATTTTATAAGCTCTTTTACAAATCTCTACTTTGCGTTCTGTAGTATCAGCCTGCCCTTGCTCATCAAAAGCCATGACGACTGTAGCTGCTCCGTATTTGCGCAATAAGTTCGCTTGTCTCCTGAATTCAGTTTCGCCCTCCTTCATGGATATGGAATTGACAATGCACTTGCCTTGCACGCATTTTAATCCTGCTTCTATGACCTCAAACTTGGAGGAGTCTATCATCACGGGTACTTTGGCTATATCTGGCTCCGACATAACCAGATGCAGAAAGGTCTTCATGGCTTCTTTTGAGTCCAGGAGCCCTTCGTCCATATTGACATCTATGATCTGAGCGCCGCTTTCCACCTGCTGTGCTGCTACCGATAAAGCTTCGCTGTATTTATTTTCTGCTATAAGCTTCGCAAATTTTCTGGAACCGGTGACATTGGTTCTTTCTCCTATATTGATAAAATTGAGGTCTTCTCTGACGATGAGTGGCTCTAGTCCGGCATAACAGGACAACTTTTTACGGGCAGGTTTTTGTCTTGGCTGCATACCCGCCACTGCTTCGGCCATCGCTTTGATATGATCGGGAGTTGTTCCGCAACAACCGCCTATGATATTGACCAGTCCCGAAGATACAAACTCTCTGATGTACTCCTTCATTTCATCAGGACTCTGGTCATAAGCTCCCAGCTCATTGGGCAAGCCGGCATTTGGATAGGCACTGACCAGGCAGTCGGCAATCTGACTCAGGTCTTCCAGGTGGGGCCTTAGTTCTTTGGCACCCAGCGCGCAGTTGAGTCCGACACTAAAGAGATGGGCATGGGATATGGATATGTAAAAAGCTTCGGTTGTTTGCCCGCTTAACGTGCGGCCTGAAGCGTCGGTAATCGTTCCTGAAACCATCACAGGTATATCAGAGTGCCTTTCCTCTTTGATGTTTTGTACGGCAAACAGAGCTGCTTTACAGTTGAGTGTATCAAAAACCGTTTCTATCAGCAGTATGTCGGCCCCGCCGTCCATTAGCCCACTTGCCTGTTCGTAATAATTTTCTACCAGTTCATCAAAACTGATAGCCCTGTATCCCGGATTATTGACATCAGGAGAGATGGAAGCCGTTTTATTGGTTGGACCCATAGCACCAGCTACAAATCTGGGCTTATCAGGATTTTTTACTGTATACTCTTCTGCTGCTTTTTTGGCTATCTGAGCTGATGCCTTATTGAGTTCATAGGTGAGATCTTCCAGATGGTAATCTGACTGGGAGATTCGGGTGCCGTTGAACGTATTGGTTTCTATGATATCCGCTCCGGCATCAAGATATGCCCTGTGTATCGCCTCAATGATATCCGGTCTGGTGATGGATAATAAATCGTTGTTGCCCTTCAGGTCTGAATGATGATTCTTGAATCTTTCGCCCCGGTAATCTTGTTCCTGGAGCTTATACCGCTGAATCATGGTACCCATGGCACCATCCAGTACCAGCACTCTCGTTTTTGCTATTTCATTTAGTATGGTCATAATGGGCACAAAGGTACAGAAACCGCAGATTATTCTGAAACGTTAGGCAGAAAATCAATAATCGTAGCTAATATTAGCAATGTTTACTCTTACTCCTCCACCTATATAATGCTGGTCTTTGGTCACATCCGTTTGGGTTTGTCGCCACATTCCCTGTAGATCAAGGAAGTAATTGTGAAAAATTTCATAGCTAACGTCTACATTAAAAGCAGCAACATGGGTTTTTAAGCCCTGACCAATGACATTCCCATAATCCTGCTCTCTGTTTTCCAGCGGTGTCAGTATATTTCCGCCCCAGTCTTCTCCAGGTCTGTCATCTCCATATTTAGTAAATAAACCTTTGGCCAGTATGTAAAGCCTGTCTGTAGGTTTATATCTGGCCACAAAAATAACCTCTTTAAAATTGGCGCCTAATGGATGTGCCAGTGGCTGATTGGAGTGGCTGTAATTGGCTACAGAATAGTTGGGCAAGGTAGGTAAAGTATCTCTGTGAGCATAGGTGTAAGGCCTCACAGCATTGTACTCCACTTGCAAGTCCAGATGGTCAATACCGAGTGCATTGATATATTTCAGTCCAATCTGCCCTCCGAATTTATTGGCCCACCAACCTGTTTGCTCTTTTACTTCTGAAAGCTTAAACTCATCCATAACAAACTGTCCATACAGGGAAACACCTTTTATGGGATTCCATTTGGCATTGAGCCCAAGGATGACATTGTCAGGGCTACCTATAGCATGTTCTACCGCTCTGTACAGTATGACGGGATTAAGGTATTGAAATTCGAAATGATCAGGTCTGGCAAATACTACCGTTTCAAATATACCCACTTCGAACCTGGTATTGGGTTTGAAGGATAGGTAATGCATAGCCGTATATTTTTTAGGAAGGAGTTTATCTCCCTTTTGTGCAGCTACAGCTGTTACAGGGGACATTTCTGCAAATATATTCTGATAATGGAACTTCCAGATGCGGGTATTGAATTTTAAATACAGGTAATTAGCACTGAAATCTGATAAAAGTAAGGATCTGACACCATTACCTATAAAATGATTACCGTGTCCAAACTCGATATTTATACTCTTAACAGGATTAAAACCAACATATGCTCTGGCATTAAAAAAATCATAACCCTTAAGATTATCTAATACTGTAGAATTGTATCCCTTCCAATATCCCTGTCCTGGTAAAGTTTGATATTTCTGAATCCTGGTTTCTACAAAATCAAGGTAACTGCGTTGGTTCTCCAATAGTTGGGTGTAAAAATAAACTTTATCATCAATATAAGCCCTGACATCCACGCCACGTGTATTCTGAAATACGATATTGTCATTATTCACCTTATCGCGTCTATATGTACCCACCTCAGTGTCCTGACTCGAGGATTCATTGTCCTTTTCATCCGGACCGGACCTGAATAATTCCATATCTGCAGGAACAAGCGCGTCTTCTGTCTGTAGGTTTTGAGATAAAAACTCCATGTTATCAGCAAATATATGTCGGAGGTCATATCTGTCTTTTGGGGTCAGATTCTCACTTTCATGGATCTTTTTGAAATATTGGATCAGCTCTTTTCGGTTATAATTATTGATACTATTGGACATGGTGGTATCCCCTGTTTGCAATATTTCTACACGGTCATAGGTATGATACGACTGGTCGCCCCTGAGCATATATGGAGACTGTGCTATCATAAAACTTGATAAACTCAATGTCCATAAAAACATAAAAAGTATTCTCAAAAACATATCATTGTATTTATATAAAAAACTATGACGTAAAGATGAGCTGAAAATCACAATAAATGTGTATCTAAGTAACATTATTTAAACATTAAGTCGCTCAATTAGATATGATAAAATGCTCTTTTCGAAAATAATTACTTTACCTTTGCATTGAAAATATCCATCAGGGAAGGAGGGTAGTTTTCGGATATTTACCACTTAATCTTCGTTTTGGAAAAGGTCAGATTTTTATGGCATAGTATTAAAAATTTTCAGCAGATGGGTACTGTGGTGCGTAGCGGCGGCCCTATGTGTCGCAAAATGACGCATTATATAGACCCAAAAAATGATATGATACTGGTCGAGCTGGGGGCCGGTGACGGTGTTATCACTTCATACATTCTGGATAGAATGTCAAAGAATGCCAAACTATTTGTTTTCGAAATCAACAAAGAATTGTGCGACATCATCTCCACAATCAAAGATCCCCGGATGGTACTTATCAATGATGGAGCCCAAAATATGGAAACCCATCTCTCCAAGTATGGAATAATTGAAGTAGATACTATTATTTCGGCTATTCCTTTCCTTGTGCTTCCCGATGAACTTACAAAAGAAATCCTCTCTATTTCAAAAAAAATACTCAAAAAAGGTGGCTCTTTCATTCAGATGCATTACATCAGATCTATCCGAAAAATGTACAAAAATATTTTTGGAAATGTGCACACTAGCTTTGTCCCGGTCAATATTCCCCCTGGCTATGTTTTCAGAAGTATAAAAGAATAAATAGCCCTGCAGATACCTTATAGATAATCCATAGATAAAGTATGGGAAAGGTATGGATAGTGTATGGGGAGTGTATCAATGATTATGTTAAATAGAAATCACTTTTGCCAGTATAACTTCAAAACACACTTGCCTTTTTCCCCAAAAAAACACTTCATAAGTAACATAATCCAGCAAATATCAATACTCTTCTTTTGCACCTATCGTCGATGCTAATCTTTGTTTAAATGTAAAACTAGAAACTTCATTTTTTGTAACTATTTTTTTTATTTTTAATTGGACATTTTGCGTTATCTTTACAGTAATAACCAATAACATAGATAGATATGAAAAACCTTTTGCTGTATGTCCTGGCAACATTGATATTTACCATTTCCTGCAAGTCCGGAAAAGATAATGCCTCCCTCCTGGATGTAGCCAGAGACCAGGAGCTTCTGGACAAATATTTTATGGCCGCAACAGTGGGTGTTATATCGACCGGGGATGAGCTGAGATATGTGCTCAAGGAACCACTGGCTTCCAGTGTGGATGAAAATCTATTGCAGAAAGTGGTCACCCTCAGTCCGTCAGTTGCCGGTAAAGTAACACTTTCCAATAATACAGTGATCACATTCACACCTGATGAAGCATTGGCAGCAGACCAAAGCTATACGGTAAACCTCAATCTGAAAGCACTGGACAGCAAACGTTTTGATGAAAGTATCGAATACCAGATTAAAACTTTTGCACAGGATATGAAAGTGGAAAAAGAAGGTTTGGTCATCAATGATGATGAGTCAGTCTCTATCTTATTAGGTGTAAAAACAGCTGACAAAGTCACTGCGGAAAAACTAAAATCATGTTTCGTTACCGATGCTGCTTCTATCGAAATCATGGAGAGAAACCCAATGGACTATGAAGTCGAATTTACGTTTACAGGTGGTATCAAAAAGGGGTCAAATATATCTTACAATGGTAAAAATATAGGCTGCGACGCCAATGGGCAGGTAGATTTATTTGATTTCGACCCTAATGCTTTTGAAATAGTGTACACGCACCACAACACAGACAGCAAGGAGTTCAATATATATTTTTCTAAAAAACTCAACAGGCAAATGGATCTGACTGGCCTGCTGAAAGTGCAGAATGAAAATGCCTCATATACTGTTAAAAACAATGTGCTGACTATTTTTCTCTCTGAGATAAAAGATCAGAATCTCGTAAAGATCCAACTGAATAAAGCCATCAAATCACAGGACGGAAAAAATCTACTTACTGACCATAGTTTTGACATCAATGTTCAGACAGATCATCCTGATGCACAATTTGTAAGCGATGGTAATTACTTTCCTTCAGAGGGTGATTTTAAGATACCCATCAAAACAAGAGCATTGCAAGCACTTCGCATAGTAGTCATTGAAATAAAACAGGTAAACGTCATGCATTATCTGGCGTGGCAGTCATTGGCTTATGCTGATTATTACAATCTGCGCATGTATGGCAAACCTGTCTATGATCAGGTAGTACCGCTCAATCAAGGTATCCGTGATAACGAAGGCTGGACGGTCCACGGCATTGACCTCACTACCCGTATTCGAAAAAATCCTGGTAGCATCTATCACATCAGTATGGAATTTGCTCCTGACAATACAACCCTATCCTGCAGAAAGGAATTAAAAAAATACAAAATCTCTACAAAGATACCTAATGGAGACTATTTTACAATTAAAGATAGTTATTACAATGATTATTATGAATATTATGAGGACTACAACTGGCAAGAAAATAATGACCCTTGCAAGCTGGCATATTATGTCAATAAACAACCTGTGCATAAACTTTTTATTTGTTCAGACTTCTCAGTCATAAGTAAAAAAGCCGGTGATAACTACTATATTGCCCTGACAAAGCTCATGGACCTCAGTGCGGTTTCGGATGCGGACATAACTTTGTACAATTTGCAGGCTGAGAAAATTGGCCAATTGCGCACCGGGGGCGATGGAATGATTAAATTTGAAAAAATAAGAGAAGATGCCTCCGTTCTGAAAGTTGAGAAAGGAAAACAGGTGACTTATCTGGCTCTGGACCCCGATCAGAGTAATCCTCTCACAGAATTTGACATTGCTGGAGAAAGGTCAGAGACAGAAACTGAGTTTTATGTTTATGCTGACAGAGATGTTTGGAGACCAGGAGATAGTATTTATGTAGATATTATGATCAATAAATCAGCATCGGATTTACCCAAAGGTATACCTGTTAAAATGTATTTTTACAACCCTGACAACATGATTATCGATGAGCAAGTACAGCAGATAGATACAGACAACAAGCTCATTTACAGCTTCAGATTATCTACTCCTTCCAATACCAGGACCGGAAATTACAGATGTATGTTTCAGATAGGGCCAAAATCCATCAGAAAAAATATAAGGATTGAAACCATTAAACCCAACACAGCAGAGGTGAGTTATACTTTTGAAGACTTGTTAGACAAAACGATTTACAGTGACCATATTTCGGGATCCATACAAGCCCGCTATCTGACAGGCTTTACTATAGCTAATGCCAAAGTCAAAGCAGTAGGAAGGGGTAGGAAAATCGCAGTTCCGTTTGTGGAGTTTAAAGACTACACTTTTGATGTATTGGACAATGTCAGCATCGATAATAATTTTGATATTCTAGATGTCCAGACCAATGAAAATGGCATAGCCGGGTTTAAAGGCCAGCAGGAACTCAAATCATTCAATAGTCCCCTGAATGTGGCTATCGAAACTACCACTATCTTGCCAGGTGGTGGTACCAACAAAGAAGGTAAAACTATCATAGTATCCCCCTTCGAAACTTACATTGGTGCAAAACGCAAAGATGGCTCAGGCTGGAACGGCAATCATACTTTTAACGAAAATATCGAAGTCTCCCTCGTCAATCTGAACAATACCGGAAAAATGAGTACGAAAAACAATAAAGTCTCTTACATCCTCCGTCAACACATTTCAACCTGGTGGGTAGACAAATACCGACTGAGATCTTCTGGAAATTTTGTCAATGCAGATTACTGGAAAGATCTCGATAATGGCAACCTCGATATCACAGGAAAAGGCAAAATTATATTCCCCAAAGGGAAGCTTTCAAAAGGCGCTTACAAGTTGACTATGACCGATGAAGCCTCTGGTCATATGACGCAAGTGTATTTTACAGTCTATGATGGAATGGAAAGTATCCCCGGAGCTCAACCCTATATAGTAGAATTCCAAACAGACAAAGAGGCCTATAAAGCAGGTGAATCTGTAAAAATCTCACTACCGGATATCAACGGTTCCAAAGCGCTGATAAGTATCGAACGTGGAAATCAGGTCATCTCCCAGTCATGGCACACATTGGGTAAATCCAACAATGTAGTATCGTTGGCATCCAATGAAAACTGGTCACCCAATGTATATATCCATGTTACGATCATGCAACCTTATAAAAATGTCGAAAATGATCTCCCATTGAGGATGTATGGTATCAGACATATAAAAATGGATGGCGCATCGAGCCAGTTAAAACCTGTAGCTGGCATACCTGACAAACTCGAATCTAATAAATCGTATACATTTGCGATCACAGAAAGCGAAGGTAGACCCATGGAATATACAGTGGCATTAGTGGATGAAGGACTTCTCAATCTGACAGGATTTGCTACTCCTGATCCGGTAAAGCACTTCAATGGAAAATTTCCTCTTCTTGTCAAAACGTGGGATATCTATCAATACCTCATAGCATATTTCAAAGGGAAGTTTGCAGGTATTATCTCCATAGGAGGGGATGATGCCTATAATCCTGATGCAATTGCCGAGATAAATCGGTTTAGGCCTGTAGCGATCCACCAGGGACCATTCAAAATAGGCAAGGGAGGTAAAAACAACCACACCATAGTAATTCCTAATTATATCGGCAAGGTCAGACTCATGGTCATAGCCTGCAATCCAGGCAATTTCGGTAAAATGGAAAAATTTATGCAAGTTAAAAACCCATTGATGGTCCAGTCTCAGTTTCCACGTACACTCAATGTCAGTGACAAACTTCAACTGCCAGTTACTGTCCTTAGGGACGATCAGAGTATCAACACAGCCAACCTTACTGCCAAAGCAGACCCTACTATGGTCAAAGGTTTTTCAGAAGCAAAATCCATGACATTTAATGGTAAAAATCAATTATCACAAACATATGACATAGAAATACTCAATAAAACAGGCAAGCTCAATGTAGAAATGGCTATAAGTGGTGGTGGTAAAAATATGAAGGAAGCGACTGATATTCTTATAAATTACCCCAATTCTTACGAATCTTCTGTCACAAAAAACATCATAGAAACTGGTGCGAAACTTAATTACACCATCCAGCCCAAGGGATACAAAGAAGTATTCACCTCTAAAATAATGATAAGTGGGTTGAAAGTACCCAATTTTACACAATATGCTGCAGAATTGGTGGAATACCCTTATGGATGTCTGGAGCAAACAACCTCTTCGGGATTTGGTCAGTTGTATATCGACAAAATCATTCAGCTCGACCCTAAAGACAATAAAGTCAGAATGGAAAATCTGCAAGCCAGTATCAATAAAATATCAAGATTCCAGCAGGCTTCAGGAAAGTTCAATTATTGGGATGGTTCATACTACCATGCCTGGTCAGATATATATGCAGGGAATTTTATGGTGGAAATGAAGCGACTCAATTATTTGCCCAATAAGTCAGAAATGCTGGAAAAATGGCTCAATGTCCACTTTACGACTGCCAATAACTGGGCTGTTGCAGAAGTAAGCAATGAATATATTTATGAATCTGAAAGCATAGCTCAGGCCTTCAGACTTTTCGTTCTGGCTAAGGGAGGTAAACCGGCAAAATCAGCCATGAACAGATTTATCTCTTCGAGTCAGTCAAAAAACCCTATTGTCTGGTGGTTGGTTGCAGGGGCTTTTCAACTGAGTGGATACGACAGTAAAGCCAAAGAACTTGTAACCAAAGCTGAGGCTCTCCAAAAAACCGATGATCAGAGTAGAGATTATGATACATTCGGAGATCGTGGACGTGACTTGGCCATAATAGTAGAAGTCCTGAGTTACATCGACAATGATAAAACCAAGCTCGAGAGCTATTATGATCAAATGGTAGAGTCTCTCAATAAAATATCCTGGACCAGTACTCAAACTAAAGGGTTTGCTTTCATCGCTGCTTATAAGTATTTCGGTAAAGCATTGGGCATCACCGGAAAATCAGATTATACCATCTCTGGCTTGACAGGAGGTACTAAATCTTTCCAGCACTCAGCTTATGAACCAAAACTCATTAATGTAGAAAAAGTAGATATGAACAAAACTATCACCATACAAAACAAAGGAAAGGGAAAACTTTATGTCTACCAAAGTGACAGATATATTGACAACAATCTGGTCAAAGCCGGAGCAGCAAGCAATTTGGGTCTGAATGTGGAATATTTCAATGTTACCCGAAAATCATCAGGTACGTCAGGAACCAGGATAGGTGACGATATATTAATCAATGTCAAAGTCAATAATCCATCAGCGCTTGAAGTCAATGATTTGGCGCTCAATCTCAAGATGCCTGCAGGTTGGGAGCTGATCAATCCAAGGCTATATGAAACCGAAACCAATAAAAATAGTGGTAATTACCATTATCAGGATTACAAAGACGATAGAGTATATACGTTTTTCAGTTTGAGGCCAGGGGGTAATCAAACATACACTTTCAAGGCAAAAGCAGCTTTTACAGGAGATTTTTATATGCCTGCTGTCAGTTGTGAACACATGTATAAAGGGACAACCTTCGCCAGGACGGATACCAAAAGAGTGACTGTTGCAAAATAAGCAGCTGATTGAATAATTATTGCGCTTGAAATATTTCACACAACGTGTAAAAAAGGCTTCCATAGCGGTAGTCATTTCTCTGGGGCTCCTCTGGATTTGCATGCCATTGCCGGATTACAAGCCCAGTTTTAGCAAAATGCTTTATAGTAAAGAAGGTATTCTACTCTCGGCTACTATATCATCAGAGCAGCAATGGTGTTTTCCGATGGATAAAGAAATACCTGAACGACTCTGGCAGTGTATTGCCAATTACGAAGATGAGTATATGGCTTATCATCCCGGAATAAATCCTGTTTCTGCCATCAAAGCCCTGATCTCCAATTTCAAAGCAGGAAAGGTAGTGCGGGGCGCCAGTACACTCGCCATGCAGGTAATGCGTATGAAAAATAAAAATGCTGAGCGCAATTGGTTCAATAAATGTAAAGAAACCTTAAGTGCTATCAAATACAGCTTCATCACAAGAGACAAAACCATACTTCGGGATTGGTGTGAAATTGCCCCTTTTGGTGGTAATACCATAGGTGTAAAGGCAGCTTCTTTAAAGTATTTTGGTCGATCGTTAGACAAACTTTCATGGGCGGAATACGCTTTGCTCGCTGTCCTGCCTAATGGTCCTTCTACAGCCAATCTGACTAAAAACAGGGATATCCTATTACGAAAAAGAGATTTTCTTCTAAATAAATTGCACCGTAAAGGTTATTTTGATAAGTCAGCTCTTGATTTGTACCTTGGCGAAGATCTACCTGCGGAAACTAAAGAAATTCCGCAGCTAGCCTACCATGCATTGCAGTATCTCACGAAAAGATATCCGGCACAAAACGTATTGTATTCAACCATACCATACGAAATACAATCCCGTATTGTCGAATTGACTGAAAGAGAGGCTGCTTTTCTGAAGACAGATGACATCCGCAATTTGGCAGCAATAGTGATAGATGTAAAAAGTAATCAGCTCCTGGCATATCAGGGCAATGTCAAATCTCTAAAAGATCAGTTTTCTTACGTCGATGTAGCTCAGGCACCAAGGAGTTTCGGAAGCCTTCTTAAACCCCTACTCTACGCCCATGCTCTCGAAACCAATCAGCTACTTCCGCACGAAATGATTGCCGATATCCCCACATCCATCGGGGATTTCCAGCCGGAAAACTTTGATAAAAAATACAGGGGAGCTATACCTTTTGAGGAGATGATTATCCAATCACTCAATGTACCTGCAGTCAGAGTACTTAATTCAGTCGGTTTACAGAGCTTTTACGACCTTGTCAAAAAACTGAACCTGGCATACCTGGATAAAGGCTCGGATCATTATGGCCTCAGTATCATACTTGGTGGTGGAGAATCCTCACTTTGGGATCTAAGCAGGATTTATAAAGGTTTGGCTCAGAATTATGCCGGACAGCAGGAACCATTCAGACAGGTGCAATGCCTTACAGAATATCCTGCGGAAGGTGGAAAACAATCCTTTTCATTTTCAGCTGCTACCATAGACCATCTGATCACAGCCATGTCAGACCTCACGCGTCCCAGAGAGGAGAAATCCTGGGATGTTTTTGGCACTGACTATAAAATTGCCTGGAAAACCGGTACCAGCTATGGCCATAAGGATGCGTGGGCTCTAGGTTTTAATGGTCAGTACATGGTGGGAGTCTGGGTGGGCAACGAAGGTGGAGAGGGAAGATTTGACCTTACCGGTATCTCCAAATCAGCTCCACTGATGTTTAAGATATTTAATTCACTTCCTAATAATCAGTGGTTTGGGATGCCTCCCAGATATCTCAGAAAAGAAGTCATCTCTGTATGTAAAGAATCTGGCAAGCTTGCCGGACCACTATGCAAACTGAAGCAACGTATCGCTACTGAAAATACTTCTTTTAAATACCAACCATGTACTTACCACCAGGTTGTTGGGTTTAATCAGAAAGGTCAGGCATTATCAGAAGATTGTCACAACACTGCCGTATATTCAGATACAATATTTATACTTCCTCCCTACATGGAGTACTATTACAAACCTGCCCATTTTGAGTATAAGGGTATGCCTGAGATCGATCCTTCGTGCATTACATCAGGGACAGCATGCAAAATTATATATCCTTATGATGGTCTTAAAATTTTTCTTCCCAAAGTAAAAGAAAACCTGGTCAACGAACTCGTAATAAAAGCATATCACCGAGACAAGCAGGCAAAACTGTACTGGTTTATAGATGACAAATATCTGTCCGAGACAATAGCAGCCCCACATGAGTGGCTCACTAAAGTCAATGCAGGAGCCCATACACTTACAGTCGTAGACCAATGGGGCAACAGGGATCAGGTAGTATTTGACATACTTGGGAGATAGCTTGCTCCAGCATAAAAGATTTGCCTGAGCCCTGAAATCAGAAGTATTTGCTGACTACCTCCTCCCTGTAATCGAAAATTTCCTGTAACTTACTTTTTACAAATAATGTATTAGCTATCCTACCCAAAAATGAGAGAGGTAGACCATAATTTACAATATCTGTCATCTCTACTCCTCCATCTACTTCTTTGAACCAATGCTGATGATGCCAGAAACTGTAGGGCCCAAATCGCTGTTCGTCCACAAAATATTTTTTATCGAGCACATGCGTAATTTCGGTAGTCCAACTCATGGGAATGCCTAAAACAGGTGTAACTATATACGATATTATCTGCCCCGAATACATCTTGCCATCACCCAGATCAGAAGTGATTTTAAAACCCATATATTCCGGTGTGATCTTTTTCAGATTGACAGGAGATGAAAAAAAGTCCCATGCCTGATCTATAGAAATGGGCAAAAATTGTTTTTTAGTAAGTGTATAAACCTTCATGACTTTCTTTCGCCGAGAAACATACAATGGTATCTTTTGTTGTAACATTCATCATTCAAAATAAAAATCACTCGCACATGTCCATTAAAGCTAATCTGGCCATCACCCTTCAAAACAGAAAAGTCTGTAAAAAAATCATTGACTCACTGAGTATGGATCAACTGAATGCTATTCCTTCTGGATTCAATAATAATATTCTCTGGAATTGTGCGCACATTGTATCTGTTCAACAGATGCTAACCTATGGATTGACTGACCAGCCTTTTGCCATAAATAAGGAAGATGTTTTCAGGTTTTCACCAGGTACAAAACCTGAAAGTGTGTATGATTCGGATTTTTCAGACTATGTAAAAACCTTATTATATACAAGCTTCGAACAACTGACCCATGATATCAATGAAGGCAAATTCATTACATTTCGTCCTTTTATCACTGCTCTCAAATTTGAAATAAATGATCTTGAAAGTGCTATTGCCTTCAATCAATATCACGAAGCACTTCACATGGGACATATACTGAACATCAGGAAGTTCGTCTGATGTTTTTTTTGTTTGTGATATTCTCTTTTATGTTTTAATGCATATTGTCTACATATTTATATGGCGAACCTGTATTGATGATCACCACTGTATCCGTAGGTTTGATGTATTGAAGATCGATTAGTTTTTTCATACCATGATATACTGCAGCCCCTTCCGGCGATAGAAAAATACCTTCTTGTCTTCCAAATTCATGGATGGCTGACATCATCTCAGACTCAGTCACGTCCAAAGCATAACCATTGCTTTCATTAAGAGTCTTCATAATCAGACGGTCTCCGAATGCTTTGGGTACTCTGAGTCCATTGGCCATAGTTTCATCGGGATTTTGATATAGCTCACAATGGTCTTGCCCACTCTGAAAGGCCCTGACTACAGGGTTACAACCCACTGTCTGTACAGCTACCATTCGGGTAGGTACTTCAGTCACCCAACCCATTTCCTTCATTTCATTGAATGCTTTCCAGATACCAATCAGACCGGTACCACCACCTGTTGGATAGATTATCACATCAGGGAGTTTCCATCCCAGTTGCTCAGCTATTTCATATCCCATGGTTTTTTACCCTCTAGTCTGAATGGTTCCTTGAGGGTGGTAATATCCCACCACTGACCTTCTGCATTGTCCGCTGCCATAGCTAACCCTGCATCCCTGATACTTCCCTTTATTCGTTTTACATGTGCACACATTACTTCACAATCCAACTGAAAAACCCGTGGCGTTGCCTCCGGCATATAAATATGCGCCTCGCCTCCTATGACTGCAGTATATGCTGCCAGAGCACTCCCGGCATTTCCTGCTGTAGGTATACAAAAAGATGACAGTCCCAGCTCTCTGGCTTTAGATACAGCCATACCTATACCTCTTGCTTTAAATGATCCTGTAGGATTCAGACCTTCCTCCTTGATGAATACGGTGGTCAGTCCCAATGCTCGTGCCGTTTTAGATAGCTTTAGTAAAGGTGTCCACCCTTCTCCCAACGTAACAATATTTTCGTCTCTCTCTACCGGTAGCAAATATTTATATCTCCACATATCGTATCTATCATGGAGGATAACGGACTTGCTTATACCCTTATGCAGATGATATTTTGCTACAAGAGGTTGTGTACACTGAGGGCAATAACTGTGAATGTAGGCCTTGTCAAAACGATGATGACACTGGTCGCATTCCAGATGAGAGTAAAAGGATGTCATAACTTACAAAATTACAGGGCTAAATTACAATAAGATTACCTTAAACCCAAATTAGAACGTATAGGCTAGTGAATTAATTCTGATTTTTCAATAAAATTATTTCCTGAGTTGGTTTGAGATTTATCATATATTTGCAATTAATTTTAATCCGGCTGAGAAATAAAAAATATGCAAATGAAAAGTTTTAAATATCTAATCGTCAGACAACTTTGTTCAATAATTGTCATTTTTCTTTCGTTTTTACCTGGTTATGCGCAAAATTGTGCTGAATTGGATTTTAAATATGAATTGATTGACAATATCGTTGTATTCAGTGGAGAATGTGATAAAGTGGTGTCAGAATGGCATTGGTATACAGGTGACAACCAAACTGATTCAGGTCAGATTATCAAGCACAAGTATCAAAAATCCGGAGAATACGAGGTGTGTCTGAAAGTACTTGTTTCGCAGGACTGTTCTGCATTTGTCTGTAAAAAGATAATAGTTACTGCTGATACTCAGGATTGTGGCTTGGAATCTGATTTCGAATATAAAACAGATGGCAACAATGTTTACTTAAATGCAAGGAGTAATGATGACAAAGCGACATACTATTGGTATGTCACCGGTCTGAGCCCTTCGTATACTGGTAAAGAAATCAAATTACCTTTCGAAAAAGAAGGGTATTATGAAGTATGCCTGGTGACAGTAGATGGTGCAGAAACCTGTAAAGTTCGAACGTGCAAAAAAATAGAAATAAAGCCATGTGAACTGAAAACAGATTTCAGTTATGTCAATACAGGCAATACTGTTCGGTTTTCGGCTCAATCTTCTGACAATGCAGCCTCCTATTACTGGTACAGTAAGGACATTGCTGTCAATCTCTCAGGCAGTGATATCAGTATAAATTTTGATAAAAGTGGTGTGTATGAGGTATGCCTTGTCGCTGTCAATAGTCCCCAGTCCTGTAAAATTCAGGTTTGTAAAAATATTTCTGCTGGTGATAAAGTTTCCGTCTACCCCAACCCGGCTACTGAGATTATCCGTATTGCATCAGAATACAAATTCGATTATGCCTTTATTTACGACCTTCAGAATGTACTTCTGTTGTCTTTGCCGGTGGAAAATGAAGCTATAGACATTAGTACACTTAATACCGGTATGTATTTACTTAATCTTCAGAAGAAGGGTGGTGGTATAGAATCGTTGCGCTTCTATAAAAACTAGAATATGCTTTTTCAGATTAGCTGAATGCATTGAACCCTGTGACGTCCATGCCTGTAATGAGTAAATGAATGTCATGGGTCCCTTCATAAGTCACAACAGATTCCAGATTCATCATATGTCTCATGATGGGATATTCGCCAGTTATGCCCATACCACCATGCATTTGTCTGGCTTCACGTGCCACTTCGAGTGCCATTGCTACATTATTTCGCTTAGCCATTGATATTTGTGCCGGTGTTGCTTTGCCCTGATTAACAAGAGTACCCAATCTCCAGCTCAATAACTGTGCTTTAGTAATTTCTGTGATCATCTCAGCCAGTTTCTTTTGAGTCAATTGGAACTGACCAAGTTTTTTGCCGAATTGCTCCCTCTCTTTGCTATATCTCAAAGCGGAATCATAACAGTCTAATGCTGCACCTACAGCTCCCCAGGCAATACCATATCTGGCTTTGGAAAGACACCCCAATGGACCTTTTAATCCCTGGACATTGGGCAGAAGATTGGCTTTTGGGACTCTTACATCTTCGAATACCAGCTCTCCGGTAACTGATGCCCTAAGCGACCATTTGCCATGTATCTCAGGAGCAGAAAACCCTTTCATATCCTTTTCTACTATAAGCCCTCTTATGATACCTTGTTCGTCTTTGGCCCACACTACTGCGATATCGGCAACCGGAGAGTTGGTGATCCACATTTTGGCACCATTAAGGATATATGCATCTCCATCATCTTTGATATTGGTAATCATACCTGACGGATTGGATCCGTGATCCGGCTCTGTCAATCCGAAACAACCGATGAACTCACCACTGCCGAGTTTGGGGAGATATTTTCTTCTTTGCTCTTCATTTCCATATTTGTAAATAGGATACATCACCAGTGAACCCTGTACCGATGCCATTGACCTGATACCAGAATCACCACGTTCCAGCTCTTGCATGATGATACCATAGGCGATTTCATCCATGCCGCCACCGCCATACTCAGCTGGAAGACTCGGGCCAAAAGCACCGACTTCTGCCAGCCCTTTGAATAAATGAGTAGGACAAGCTGCTCTGTTGGCATAGTCCTCTATGATAGGACTTACTTCCTGTTTTACCCACTCCCGTACGGCATCACGGGCGAGCAGATGGTCTTCGCTTAGCAGCTCATCTATACAGTAATAGTCATGGTATTCGTAAAGATCTGTTTTTGATGATTTTTTGATATCGTGGCTCACTTAATTATGGTTTATACTTTTTTGTAAAAAAATACTATTTGGTTGGGTAAGGTTAACAAAGCACAAAGATAAAGGTTGGGATTAAGAATGTGGATACACATGGACTATATTTATCTAATAATTTGGGCAAAAGTGTATGTAAATATAAACTGAATCAATATTTTTAGTAAAAAACCAGTAGAATATGTAAAGAATAGTGTAGCTTTATAATGAAAAATGGGGATTTGACTAATCTTTAAAATTTATTTTATGAAAAACTTATGTTCTTGCATTCTCATAATGATGATCTTTCATTTCTTACCGAGTAATGCTACTAGCCAAAGTACTTTTGATCTATTCTCTCGCAAAGGGCTTGTTATTGGTTCGGCCTGGTTTGGAGATATTGGAGATTGGGGAATAAGTGGATCGGCCTACGATGGCATAGATACAGTATGTGGAGGAAAAAAAGTGCTCAGGTATATTTATAATGATTCATCTCATAAATTTTATATTTATTATTATATAAATGGTGATAAAGTATACCGTCATTACAATTGTGATAGTGAAGAGCTATTGTATGATTTTGGAATGCAAATAGGCCAAACCATTAAATTAGGAATCAATAATGAATATACTTTGATTGAAAAATTTTCAATTACCTTACTTAATGGAGATATTGCTACCAAGTATATTTTACAAAATGGGTTTAGTGATGAGTTTGAATGGATAAATGGAATAGGAATTGTATCACCAATTTCGGGTCTGCCAAGTAATGTTTTTGTTTGTGCAAAATTAAATGGAGTACTTTTAATAGAAAAACCATTATCACCTTGGACTGCTACGCATTTTAATATTGATTGTGACCTTTTGACTTGTGTCAAACCCAAACCCGATTATTCTTCTGTGATCAATGACAATGAAGTGTCCTTTGACAATACTTCTAGCTATGGAGATGAATATTTCTGGAGCTTTGGAGATGGTTTTACTTCTACAGAAAAATCACCTACGCATACCTATGCTCAAAAAGGATGTTATATTGCATCACTTAAAGTAACAAATGCCTGTTTTCCTGAAGGATATACCATAAAAAACAGTTTGGCTGTATGTACAGAAGATGCATTTATTAAGTCAGAAAACATTCCACTATCTTATTATTCTAGTTTTTGTAAAGTAAACGATAACATACTATTTTACATATTCGGCTCTAATTTGTACAGGTCAAATAATGGTGGGGAAACATGGACAAAACAACCAATTTTATCTGATCTTAATGAAGAACGTCAAGCATTGGAAATTAAAATGTGGGATGATAAAAGAGGCATCATGGGTACAAATAATCTAAACTATAAAGAAAGCAATAAATGCGTCATGATAACAGAAGATGGTGGAGTAACTTGGCAATTGAAAGTCGATGGTTCATATTGGGTGGATAATATTGTCCTAGATACAGGTGGTATTGCATGGGTATCTGCTGGTAGATATCGTGATTATTATTATAGGACTGCAGATTATGGCCTCACTTGGGACACTATAGAATATGACCTGGAAAATCAAATTGATGATTTTAAATATGTTTCTGGAGATACTATTATTGCAAGAGCTATAAAGGAAAAACAAGGAGGAATTATCACAACATCTATTTATACTTCATTGGACAATGGTGTCACTTGGAAATTCACGTCTTTACCTTCCAATATTTCACAATTTGAATTTTATAATTCAAGCCGCGGTTTAGGTCTAGAGTATGATGGGTCAATATTTACTACCATAGACGGTGGAGACTCTTGGTCACCTACAGGTATCAATCAAAACATCTTATCATTTAATATTTCAGGTGATCGCATTGGTAGTTTCGCAAATGATAACGGACAAAATTACATTACTACTGATTTTTTCAAAACCTATGTCCCGATTGCCTGTGGCAAAAGAATGAGTGGCCTTCCACAAATACTTAATGACTCATCACTTTTGATTGTCCTCCGGAATATTCCTGAGTATCCCAATTACAATAGTAGAATTGCAAAATTATTACATTATCAAACCAATAATTGTAGCAATCGCATAGATAATGATGGCGATGGGTTTAGTATCGAAGAAGATTGTAATGACCAAAATCCAGCAATAAACCCAGAAGCCATAGAAATTGCAGACAATGGCATAGATGACAATTGTGATGGTAGCATACTGACTAGTACAACGAATCTTAAGTCAGATTTTCCATTCCAATTATTTCCAAATCCTAGTTTTGATGTTATGTATTTTAAGTCTGATGGCTATGGAAATGTAACGGTCGACATATACAATATCACTGGTGTACAGGTTTTACACAAGGATGACATATCTGAACTAACGATAGAAAACCTAAGTCAAGGCATATATTTTGTCAAAGTATTGGACAAAAGCTTAAACAAATATTGGGTCAAAAAAGTCGTAATGATGTAATCTAACACTACAAAACAAAAACACTTTAAAATCATAACATAAAGAACCATTATCTTTGCTGACCATAAAAAATAAATGTTATGAAAACAAAAGTAGCCATCCAAGGTGCAGAATTTTATGCTTATCATGGGTATTACGAAGCAGAGCGTAAAGCAGGAAATACCTTCATCATTGATGCCGAAGTAACGTTAAAATCGTTTGACTCCAATGATGACAACATCTACGATACGGTCAATTACGAGCTACTGTACAATATTTGTGATCAGGAAATGAACCGTACCCAAAAGTTACTGGAAACAGTAGTGCTGAACATCATATCACGGTTTAAAGATGAATTGCCTAATATTGTTTCTGCCAGGGTGCGAATGAAAAAAATAGCTCCTCAATTAGGTGGAAAAGTAGCAAAATCTGTGGTGGAGATGGAGTACTGAGCATATAAATTGTCTTGTGGGCTATTGATTGCAGATTAATGCGTCAATTTTTTCTTTGTTCCCCAAAAGAAAAAACTATATTTGTCTAAGACAAAAAACTTATAGAATTTTACATCATGGCAAAACTAAAATTAATCATATTACTAATTACTGCAGTTCATTGCTTTGGACAACAGAAGACTTTGAAATTTGTGCATAGTGAAAATCTGTGGCAAATGAGCCGCCCGGCTTGGATATCTGGTCCAAGTTATTGGCAGAAATCTTTTAGCAAAGACAGCATTAAAATAGGAGATAAGTACTATTTTAAAGAAATGAAAGATGATAAATTTTATCCTGGATGGATGGATACTGGAAGTTACTTTAGAGAAGAAAATGGCAGGGTCTATGAATTGAAAGACCAACGTGAGATTTTGCATTATGATTTCAATCTGAATGTGGGAGATAGTTTACTTAATGAAGGAAACGCAAAATTAAAAGTTAAAAAAGTAGAAAATATTATTACTTCAGATGGTCTATCCAGAAGAAAATTAATTTTTGATAGGTTTTGTGGGGGATCGCCTATTGGAGAAGTCTTTTGGATTCAAGGCATAGGCGAAATGGAAAAAGGATATCCACTCCCTCTTGTGTGTTTTACAATTGACCCGGAGCCAGTCCTGGATTGTTTTTTACAGAATGGAAACGTGGTTTATTCCCATAACGTGTGCCTGGACCCAAATCTGTATAAAACTATGGTCAGCTCAGAATATATCTGGCAAGTTAATGTGAGTCGTCCAGCTCTGCCAGGTGTCATAGAAAGGCTGTATAGATTTGGACCACCAAAAACCATTAATAGCAAATCATATCGAGAACTTCTTAAATCAGAAGGACACACTCCTACATCGGTAAATTGGTCGGGGACTGATATGTTTTTTAGAGAAGAAGACAGTGTTGTACATTACTTAGAGAATGGAGTCGATATACCATATTTTGATTTTACATTACAAAAAGGAGATAAATTTGATCTACGGTATGGATCTACATCTAGCGTTTTTGTGATCAAAACAGACACAGTACTCTTGGCTGATAATAAGCCTAGACACCGCTACTATCTGGGATGCGACCCTTCAAGCGACAAGCACGATGTAGTATGGATAGAATTCATTGGTGACGTATATTCTTTTCTATTTTCTTATGTGATGTGCTCATTATTGGACCCTGTAGAAACTTGGGAGCTGAAGTGTGTCTTTTATGCCGACAATTATAAAGATATATTCAAGGCTGACGGAGTACAAGGCTGCTTTATAGCGAATGCCTTAGATGAAAAACTGGATGAAAAAAATGTTGTAAAAATATATCCAAATCCTGCTATTAATGAGATAGAAGTAGAATTCCAAAATCCATTCAAAGGTAGTATAAGCATATACGATTACACTTGGAAGGAGCACTTAAAAATAGACAATATTCAACAGTCGAAGATGAAAAAATTGGACATTACATTCCTTCCAAATGGCATGTACATACTCATATTCAAGGAAAATAATGGCAAGACCTTTTCTAAAAAATTGGTAGTCCAATAATAATTTACTCACCCACAGGAGCTAGCTTTACTACAAGCCCATCTATGTCAGGTGTAATTTTTATCTGGCATCCAAGACGGGAGTTGGATTTAACAAAAAATGCCTGATCCAGCATATCGTGTTCATCCTCTGATGGCTCTGTCAGGATGTGGTCACTCTCCACGTACATATGACACGAAGCACACAATGCCATGCCACCACAGATACCTTCTACAGGCAATTGGTATGACTTGCATACCTCCATCATATTCATCGCCATATCAGTAGGCGCAACTAGTACGTGTTCGCACCCTTCCTTATCAAAGACAGTTACATGGACGATATTATCCTTCATGATATTTTATCTAATTTATTATATAAGACGGGCAAAGGTAAGGATGTAACAATATATGGAAGCTACTTATGTTACTTAATATTATTCAAAACCATTGACACCGGCAACAGTAGTGTACTTAAATGATAATTTTTGATCCGGATAGATATATTTGAACGCAGATTGTACCATGAGAGTACCTTCGTGAAAACCACAAAGAATCAGTTTTAGTTTACCCGGATAAGTATTGATGTCACCTATAGCATATATGCCGGGAATATTTGTACTGTAATCTAATGTATTGACTACTATGGCATTGTCTTGTATATCCAGGTTCCATTCACCTATAGGACCTAGTTTAGGTGCAAGGCCAAACAAAGGGATAAAATGATCTATTCCCAAATTATAATTTTCTTTGCCTTCTTCTTCTATTATCACTTCTGCCAGTTGGTTATTGCCTGTAAGTCCTACGATTTGTGCATTGGTAATGAGATTTATTTTACCAGTTTTTGCGAGCTCCGAGACTTTCTCCACAGAGTCCAGTGCTCCTCTGAAAGATGTTCGTCTGTGGACAAGTGTCACTTCAGATGCGATATCTGCCAGGATAATGCTCCAGTCTAGTGCTGAGTCACCCCCTCCAGCCACAATGACACGCTTATTTCTAAACTTTTCAGGGTCCTTGATGATATAGTCGACACCTTTATCTTCAAATTGTTCGATATTGTCAATGGGTGGTTTACGTGGTTCAAAACAGCCCAAACCTCCGGCAATGGCTACTACCGGTGCCGTGATGACTGTACCCTTACTGGTGGTAAGTTTAAAGAGTTTATCTCCTACTTTCTCCAGTTTTTCGGCTCTTTCGCCGAGAGTAAATCCAGGTTTGAAAGGTTCTATTTGCTTCAGTAAATTTTCAGTTAATTCTCCAGCCAAGATACTTGGGTAACCAGGAATATCATAAATGGGTTTTTGGGATAAATTTCGGTCAACTGACCTCCCGGCTGACCCAGAGAATCTACCAGATGACACTTTAACTTTAGTAATCCTGCTTCAAAAACGGTAAATAAACCTACCGGACCTGCTCCTATTATGAGAATATCTGTCTGAATCATATTGGAAATAATACTTAAAAAACTACCAGTTTTACATATAAATAAAAAATAACAAAGCTATCGCAAACTAAGTTGCAAATATAATTTTTACCAAAATTTCAAAATATGAAAGCTCAAAAAAAAATGAGATGACAATAATCATCTCTTAAGCAGTTTCATAGTAATATTTTTGTTTCAAATTTTACTTTGTATATGTGGACCAGTATTCTGATAGGCATCATCATTCTGCATCTGATAGTCGGTTTTGGTTTTATGATTTGGAAACTAAACGGTCCTGTCAAGGAAGATCACGAGAATGGCGAAACAAAATAACATCATTGAAATCAGATAGTTGGTGTGGTTTAAACCCAACTGTTTAGGCCCCAATTACTGTGGTTGACTATTGAGATTATTCCCGTTGTCCGGCCTTCTGCCATTTTTCAATCTGTTTAAAATCAGGGCTGGCCTTTCTTCTCTCATGTTCAATAAGTATTTTATACCCTTTTACCATTTTACCATTATTGACTTCTACCTTTTCTATAAAAGTATTTGGGTCAAAAGTGAAGATAGTGTCAGAAAATGTAATGACTTCAGGATTCATCTGAATTACCTTTACTTCATCTAATGGTTCGATATCCATTTTTCTTACTACTATTTGTTTTGTTTCCTGAAAATTGACAGGATCTAGTGTGATTATCGTATCCATCTTTACTTTACCTGAAGGAACTGTATCTGTGACAGAGATGCTGGCCGATTCAGGGTTTGTCATGGGAACATAGTAACTCCTAAAACTAAAGAAAGTGAACAATACAAAAAATGCGGGTATCATTAATAAATAACGATAACTGTGTCTTGGGTTGTTTTTTTGATGTAACATCATAGCGATTCTTTTTTTGGTGAATGAATAAAATTGATTGATAAAAATATGTTTAGTCTGCGACTGTGCCTGATCTAATAATACACTACCATACATGGCGTAGGAGTATTGAGTAGCCATTTTTGCATCACATTCATACTCATGATTCAATCGGATACTGCGTACTAACCCATATGCAAAAGGATGAAACCAAAACACACACTTGAATATCTCTGCTATAAAAAGATCAAATGAGTGCTTTTGTCGCACATGTATGATTTCATGGTCTATCAGCATCTTCTCTGTAGTATGTTGAGGTAAAAAAATGTAGTTTAAAAAACTTGACACCGGTAATGGTGCACCTACAATCAAATTATAAGTGTCCATCACTATTATTTCTGAATGCTTTATGATATTCACAATATTAAAAAGTTGGAGGACCATCTTTGTCAGCATACAGATAAGTCCTGAAAGATATATTATTTGCAATGTAAAGACCAATGAGAAGTGCCTGAAGGAAGTTGAATCTATCATCGGCACATCTGTAGCTTTTGACGCAGGTGTTGCAGGATGAAACCATACTGGAAATACATCAATGCCGATCAGTGGTATACAAATCGTCCATGCCACGGTACCCAAAAGGTACAATCTATTGGCTGCAAATGAGGTGTCTTTCGAAAAGTATACATGGTAAAGCAGGTATAAAAAACTTAATATCAAAGATGCTTTGACCAGGTAATGAAACTCTGAAAGATTTGTGATTAATGTTTGTAGGCAGTCCATAATAAGATTACTTTTTAATTATTTCAAATTCGACCCATCGATTTTTGCTCTGCCATCTTCATATTTATAGATTTGTATCTCCCAACCCTTAATGTTAATATTGAATTCGTCAGCTGTTTTGGAAAATCTATTAATGGGAACATATATATGCTCAAAACCAGGGCTTGACACTATATTCTGCTTCATTTTTTTAAAGCTTTGACCAATTCTTCTAACTCTACAATGTCTATTTTTTCTTCTTCCATAAAATAAGAGAGTAGAGATGACTTATTTCCACCCATATATTGATGATAAAACTTACTGAATATTGACTTGTTAAACTGTTTTTTTTCAATAATTGGGTAATATTGATGAGACTTGCCAAAAATATTATAATCAAGCCAGCCTTCTTTTTCGAGTTTACTGATAGTAGAAAGTATGGTATTGTACGGAGGTTTTGGCTCGTCCAGATATGCCACAATTTCTTTAGGAAATGCTTTGCCAAGTTTCCAGAATAAGTTCATAATTTGTTCTTCGAGCGCATTTAGGATCATCATATTGAATATTTTAGTGCAAATATATCTTTATTTAAAGTCTATAACGAATATTTCGTTATATTATTGTAATTGTCGTTACAAAAAAGAAATAAATCGAGTTCGCCCGCAAACCAAAAATTTCTAGTATCTGAAATCCTGATATTTATTGTTTTATAGCAAATCTTCGATAAAAAAAACTTCATTTATGTAAACTTAATTATCTTTATCCATGTAAAAATGAAAATGAAAACATGCTTTCAAAAACATATGCCAGTGCTGTACATGGTGTTGAAGCACAAACCATAACGGTGGAAGTCAATGCAGGTGGCATGGTTGCTGCAGGTAAACAAATGTATTTTCTGGTCGGCCTCCCCGATAATGCTGTCAAAGAAGGGTGGCAACGTATAGAAGCTGCCATTAAAAATATTGGCTTGCAAGTCCCGCGTGTCAAACTAGTTGTCAATCTGGCTCCTGCTGACATCAAAAAAGAAGGCTCATCTTACGATCTGCCCATCGCTATGGGTATTCTTGCCTCCACCAATCAAGTGAAGGCTGATATGCTCGACAAAACTATTTTTATGGGAGAACTGGCACTGGATGGTCAGCTGCGACCCATCAAAGGGGCATTGCCAATAGCTATCCAGGCAAGGAAAGAAGGTTTTAAATCATTCATATTGCCTAAAGCCAACGCCCGTGAAGCTGCCATAGTCAACGACATAGATGTCTATGGAGTCGAAAATTTTAAAGAAGCAATAGATTTTGTCAATGGTGACATCGAATTAGCCCCTTTAATATACGATACCAGAGAGGTATTTGCAGATACAAGCAACCAGTATGCCGTCAATTTTAATGATGTAAAAGGACAGGAAAACATCAAAAGGGCACTCGAACTAGCTGCAGCAGGTGGCCATAATGTCATCTTAATAGGTCCCCCTGGAGCCGGAAAAACGATGTTGGCCAGACGGCTACCTACCATACTCCCACCCCTCAACATTCATGAAGCGCTGGAAACAACAAAAATCCATTCTGTAGCTGGTATCCTGGGAGCCAACTCGTCGCTTGTAACCGAAAGGCCTTTCAGAGCGCCTCATCATACTATCAGTGATGTAGCCCTGGTAGGAGGAGGGTCTAATCCCAATCCCGGTGAAATCTCCCTGGCTCACAATGGTGTTCTCTTTCTGGATGAACTGCCTGAATTCAAACGACAGGTGCTGGAAGTCATGCGACAACCTATGGAAGAACGCAAAGTGACTATCTCTCGTGCTAAAGTATCAGTGGACTATCCGGCCAGTTTTATGTTGATAGCATCGATGAATCCATGCCCTTGCGGATTCTACAATCATCCGGAAAAAGAGTGTGTCTGCGGTCCTGGTGTCGTCAAAAAATATCTGACGAAGATTTCAGGACCATTGCTGGACAGGATAGACCTTCATGTGGAAATCACACCTGTATCCTATGACGAACTCTCCAATCACGAATATAAAAGTGAAACCAGCGAACAAATAGTAGCCAGAGTGATCAACGCCAGGAACATTCAAAATGAAAGATTTAAAAATCAGCCGGGAATATTCTGTAATGCACAGATGCCCAGCAGGATGGTAAGAGATGTGTGTGAACTTACACCAGCCGGAGCCAATCTGCTGAAAACGGCCATGACGAGACTGCAGCTCTCTGCCCGAGCTTATGATAGAATACTAAAAGTAGCAAGGACCGCTGCTGACCTGGCCGGAAGTCCTGAGATAAAAATAGAGCACCTTGCTGAAGCTATCCAGTACAGAAGTCTGGACAGAGAAGGTTGGGCAGGATGAGAATTACCTGTCAGTAAACGAGCAACTGTAAGCATCCGGGGACTAAATCTACTTCCAGGTTACCATCTCCGCAAACTTCTCCGTCTGCCTCCACAGGTATCAGACCGTCTACGGATTGTATGGAAATGTGTCGGCCCTTCAAATAAAACACCTGTGGATGCTGTATTAGTATTCCACGGCGCAGCTTAGAAATATTGCGTATATAATCCCAGAATGTTACATCGCCCAACAGGGTCACATTCATCTCACCATCATCAGGGGTCGCTCCCGGGTGTATGATGAGCCCATTGCCAAAAGTATCACTGTTGCACATGGCTACCATCATCAGAGTGCCTACATAACAGAGGGTATCATCTACACAGATTGTAACCCTAGGTCTTTTATAATGAATAAAGGCCCTGAGAATGGCAAGTGAATAAGACATACCACCCCTGATACCCTTCCTTCGTTGCCGGTTAAGTAGCAGTGTAGTAAATCCTCCAAAACCCGCATCTGCAACATTAAGAAAATATCGAACCTTACCGTTTATAGTGATTCTGCCTACATCCAGCAATCGGTAAACAGGGCTAAACAACGCCCGGTTAAAACTTTCAGCCGTAAAGGTCAGGGACTGACCCCTGCAAAAATCATTTCCGGTTCCATTGGGGATTAATGCAAGTGTCACAGAGGTCTCACCACTTGTCAGTATGCCCTGTACCACCTCACTGAAAGTACCATCCCCTCCTACCGCCACGATGATACTCGCTTTTTTTCTGCATGCTTTTTTAGCAAGCTCAGTCGCATGACCAGAATACCTCGTATATACTACCTGATGTGACTTTACTTCGTATTCTGCCAGCAATTGCTGCAGTGGCGGGTCCAATGGTCGAAGGCTGTTTACAATAAAAACCAGTCGATTTTCCAATGAGAGATGTTTTATATTTGTATTGTATCACATCTGATGCTGATCAGAATCATCAAAATTAATAATTATTTTTCATACTTTTATAATGCGATTTGTATGGATCGATTTTTTATGATCAGCGTCGCATAAAATGTGTCTCAGATGGATATGGATATGGATGGTTTCTATAACCTGGACATCGGTTATAAATGCTCAAATACGACCGAAGGACAGCATTAATGTCATATATAAAGATAGCTTCCAGTATAATTTTGAACAAAAACCTTCATACTTCAGAGCTGCTAGTGATGTCACTGCTGTCAATCTCATTGTCAATAGACTTCATGTTTATGTCACAGGTTTTAAATGGGCCGAAGTGACGCCTTCTTCCTGGTGGCTTAATATCCAAAGGGGGTTCTATACTGATGGAGATGCTTTCTCTACCAACTGGATTGCCCACCCTATACACGGCTCATTGTATCACAATGCTGCCAGGTCCAACAGTGTGGATTTATGGAAGACTTTTCCATATGTTTTGGGAGGAAGTCTGATGTGGGAGTATTTTGGTGAAACCGAACCTCCCAGTGAGATCGATATCATGACGACAACATTCGGCGGGATGTATTTGGGAGAAGTGATATACCGGCTTTCTGATTACACATGGAATCATCCCAGAAATCAGGGACACCCATGGTTTCAGGCTATCACTACAGGTGTAATAAATCCTATTGGAAGTATCAACAGATATGCTTTCAGGAAAAAAATTCCAGTCAGCGCTCAATCATTGACACCTGTAAGTATGGACTTATTTCTAGGTTTTAATTATCCATTTCAATATATCATACCCGTCATAAATCCAACAGGTCTATACCTAAATGCGGATTTGTACTATGGCAACCTTTTTGACAAAAATGTGAAAACCTTCGGACCATTTGATTATTTTAAGGTAAATTCATGGTTGACGTTTTCACAAAATGCAGAGTCCAAAAACATACCATACTATAATATGAGCTCAGAAGCTATCATCTACGGTAAAAAAATCAAAAATATACCCAACAAGGTGGAATTGGTCAGTTTATCACAACATTATGATTTTATACATAACGATATGTTTAAACTAGGTACCATCGTACTCACAGGAGACTGGACCTATATGAGACAGTTTGAAAATGTACTCCTGACATCTTCCACTAAAGTTGGTATCATCCTATTCGGAAGTGGAAATTCAGAATCAGTAAAACCAATCCATGAAGAATTATTTGAAAAATTTAATCGTGACTATATATATGGACAAGGTCTGATGGCAGAAGCAGAAGTGAAAGCCATTTTTAAAAACATAGGAATTCTGGCAGCCAATGCCAGTCATTTTAGAATATACTCCAGGGTCAATCCCACTGGAATTGAAAACATTGAGCTGTTGAGAGGACGTTATCTATATCCGTTAAATAAACGGACAAATATAGGACTGCAGTACGACCGCTATCATCGCAATAGTGCATATTACACTTCATTGGGTTTTCAACGCAGAAGCAATTATCATAGCGAATTGAGAATAATTATAGGTTACACCTTGCAGTAGCAGGTCTCATTAGTTTTATATGTATGTGAAATGAAAAAAAAAGCCCCTTAGACCTTAAGTCCAGGAGCTTATAAGGTTTATGAAGGTTGGTTTATTTATTTTTTATCCAATTCCTTCATATTTTCTTTGACTTCAGCTTCAATATTATTTTTAGCATTATTAAACTCTCTGATTCCGCTTCCTAATCCACGCATAAGTTCCGGTATTTTTTTACCGCCGAAAAACACAAGTATAATAAGACCTATTACCATAAGCTCTTGTCCACCTAAACCAAATACTAGATTAAACATTTCTGATTATTTTATTATAATGCAAAGATATGATTATTCATACACAAAAACAAAAAAGAAAATACACGTCCAACAATAAAGTCAGTTCTGAAGCAATTTTTAGGAGCTCCAACTTATTTTTGCCTTGGTTTATATTTTGATTTTTCCATCATCATCTGACTATCCTTCATATCTAACAATTGCTGCAAAGTGGTCTCCGGGTATCTGTCCATATAGGCTTTTACGATTTGCCAACCAATAAAATTGGCAGTTCGTCCGGGTGCTTCAGCAGGCATATCAGGGCTGCCAGGGCTAGGATGAATGTATTTCCCGATCTTCCCTGGACTGGTTTCAAAAAACAGTTTCTGATCAAAAAAGAATGACCACATTTGTAGTTCATTTTCTAAGCACCATTTCAGTTGCCTATCACTATATTCCGTAATAATCGTATCATGAACCTCAGGCAGTACCATATCAGCAATATACAGTGCCTTACCGTTGTGTATCATATGGTCTATCAGCCTGTGCCCGGGGGCTTCTCCCAACAAGTCTGAAATATGAAGGTCTGCAATCTTTCTGGGGATGTGGTGTCTGTTCCAGGTCCTCGTGATGTAATCAGAAAAATTGGTATTATCAGGGTCGACCATCTTATAGTCGACCTGCGGGTTTAAAAACATATCCAGGCCCAGTCCTATGCCGTCCTTCCCTCCCTGGTCTTCGAAAATAAATATTTGATACCCAAACTCAGATATAAAGGTATAGATACGCGGAATTGAAGTATATTTTGGAAAATAATACTTGAAGTATTTGTACATCTGTGCAGTGGCTTGTTTGACATCTTCAATATCACCGTACTCTTTTTCCACCTTGAGGAAGAGATCGTGCACCAAAGTATCTGCAAGAAATTCATTCAGACTTATAAAACTGCTATCCTGATTATTGCTTTTAAGTACTGGCAATATCTCATTGTTGTATATCTGAAAAAAAGCAGGGTTTTGCTGTATTAACAATGTCCATTCTTCCCGTTTTTTTACACTTGCCAGCTCTCTTTCTGTACGAACAAATTCTATATCCGCAGATATTTTTGATACATCAGGTATTCCAGACTTCTTACAAGATATGGCAAATGAAATTAAAACTATAAAAGTCAGTATTCTACTCATCTAAAGGTTCCTATTTTACAAAAAATGCAAAAATACAACGCATAATCGACCTATTATGTTATGGTAAAAACGTAATTATTAAAAACACCTCAAAGATTATTTACATCTATTTTAATAGCTGAACACCAAAATTCTTTAGTTTTGCATCTTATCAGTGTACGTGTTGCACAAAAAACATCGAGGATGAAGGGTTTTAAAAATATCATATGGTTATTTTCAGGTCTGACTATGATGCTGACTTCTTGTCGGGGGGATCTGACATCAGGGCTCACACAAAAACCAGCTGCTATGGGCCGTATCAATGATGTAGTAATCCTGGCAGACAAGGAGTTGGTAGAAAGTCCGATTGGAGACACCCTTGCCTACTATTTCGAATCCGCCTATCCTGTACTCCCCGCTGAGGAGCCTATTTTTGACCTCAGGTTTATGACACCCCTGGACCTGGATGCCAAGCCACTCAGGAAAGAACTGCGAACTTTTGTTGTGGTGGCGGATGTATCAGATACTACTTCCCGTACTACCAGGATGCTGCGAGAGGACATGGGTGAGGAAAAATTTAAACGATGTCTGTCAGACGCTTCATACACTTCTTCCATGGGTAAAGACAAATGGGCAAGAGACCAGATCATTATTTATCTTTTCGGCAATGGCAAAGACAATATTGCAAAATCAATACGTACTAATTTTCCTTCTATTGCTACCAGAATCAACCAGCACGACCTGAAGAATCTGAGCGCCACTGTGTTTGGGCTTCAGAATCAAAACAAAGCTTTGACTTCCCTGGTACTGGACAGTTTTGGACTCAATATCAAAATACCGGGCTTGTATAAAAAAGCTATGCTACAAGATAACTTTCTATGGGTAAGGATGGATACTAAAGAAATAAATCAGAGTCTGGTATTCAGAAAATTCCCATATAAGGACAAAAGTCAGTTTGACTTGAACAATGTGATACAACTGCGAAATGAATATGGTAAACAATATATCCATACCGGTTTTGCGGATGCATACATGAGTACCAACGTCATAGATCTCCCGGCTTACGAATACACCTATATACACAATGGAATTTATATTAAGGAAGTACGCGGTATATGGGAGACTGTCAATGACTTTATGGGGGGGCCATTTGTGAGCTACATGTTGCACAATGAGGCCAAAGGCGAAATAGTATTTATCGATGCATTTGTTTTTGCACCCGGCAAAGAAAAAGAGATTTTGTACAGCAGCTGGATTGCATCGTAAAGACAGCGACCTTCCCGGGTGTCATTAAGAAATAAAAGTAATGCAATTCTATTATCACATCGCAGTCACCCGAATCTTGTCTAGTTTCTTTAAGCTGAGTTTCTACCTGCATTGATAATACCGAAAGCACACCTTACTACCATTGTTTCATATAAGATTCTGCTTTCGTGTGTTAAGGTTTCCGCGTTATTTTTCAGCATAGAGAGCGCATATTGCTGTATGGTGACAAGAGGCAGTACTATTCTTTCGCGCATCTGTACTGAAAGTCTTTCCACAGGATACTCTTCCATCAGTTCGGTGTGATTCCCCAGTTTTATCAGGTTTTTGCAGGTTAGGTGATATTCATCATCTATTTTTTTTCTTACGACTCCCAGGACCGGGTCCTTTGCCACATGCGCTGTCAGAGGCATGAATGTTTTAAAAAGAGTCATCTCACTATTGTCGATAAGTGTCCTGAAAAACAGAGACTTCCTGTATATTGCCTGGATCTCTTCAAATTTTCCTTCATTTTCCAACTGTTGCAGGGCAGTACCCAACCCATAAAATCCGGGTACATTTTGTTTGATCATATTCCACGATGCTACAAATGGAATTGCACGCAAGTCCTTGATGGTCATTTTTTCAGTCTTCCCACGCTTGGCAGGGCGACTGCCTATATTGGTCATTCCGAAGTATTTTAACGGGCTAACATCTGTCATATAGGTGACAAAGTCCGGATGATTCTTGAGTTGTAAATAAGCTTCCAGACTGATCTCTGCTATGCGGAAAATAAGAGCTTCCTCAGCTGCGTCTAAGTTGTCTTTGTTGTCTGCAAAAACATTGTTGGTAACACCGGCATTGACAAGTTGTTCTATATTATATCTGGCAGAGTCCATAATCCCGAAGTTAGAACTGATAGTTTGTCCCTGAATAGTAAGTTGTATCTCTTTACTGGAAATGTCTTTGTCCATAGATGCGTAAAACTTGTGTGTCTTGCCACCACCCCGGGCGGGAGGTCCTCCGCGTCCGTCAAAAAACAGAACAGTTATTCCATATTTTCTGGATAATTCACTCAGATTTTCTTTCGCCTTATAGATCATCCAGTTGGCCATCAGGTAACCGCCGTCTTTGGTGCCGTCAGAAAAACCCAGCATGATGGTTTGTTTATGTTTTCTGCCTTCCAGATGTGTTCTGTAATCCATGTCCTGATACAAATTTTCCATAATGGCTGGAGCATTGATAAGGTCGTCTATGGTCTCGAAAAGTGGTACAATATCTACGGATATCTTATCCTTATCCCAGCTTGCTATCCTGAAAAGGGTCAATACCTCGATGACATTGAGCGCACTGGAACACTGGCTGATAATATATCGATGACAGGCTGCTTCTCCAAATTCATTCTGTATTTTGCGGATGGTCTGCATGGTCAGAATAGTATCACTCTGGATGACATCCGTCAGGGCTTTTGGCTCTATCCTGATCTCTGACTTTTTGAGATAAGCAATTTTTGTCCTTTCGTCAGATGCGTTATATTCGTTACCATCTACGGTGGTCTGATGTATGATAGTTTCGATCAGGCGAGAGTGAACCTCGTTTTCCTGTCTGATGTCAATAAATGCAAAATGTAAGCCGAAGCAATGAATTTTATTGATCAGATCTTCAACCTGATATACAAAAAGTCCATTATGATTTGTCAACAATAATTGTTTAATTTCATTAAGTGGACGCAAAAGGTCTTCGGACGAGGCTATAGTTGTACTAATTCTCAAAAAAGCCTGCTCGTACAGGTCATTTTCCAGTTTTGATATGATGGTATCGACACCTTTGAAAGTTAGTCTTCTTTTGAGTTTGCGCACATCGCGGTAATAGCACTTGAGTAATGCAATATGCAAGGACGTAGCCACCTGATAAGTGGTCGATGCCAGTACAAATGGATTGCCGTCCCTGTCCCCTCCCGGCCAGAAACCCATTTTTATAATAGCATTTCGGGAAGGGTCCATGAATGGCAGAGTATCTTTATATTCATTGATCATAGCTCCGACACTCTGATAGAATACATTTTCGAGAAACCATATGAGACTGACAGCTTCGTCATACGGTGTAGGTTTCTGTTTATTGAGAAAAGGCGTTTTGCCCAGTTGCTGCAGCAGCAAATTAATGTTTTCTGTATCGTTTTCTTTTAAGGAGACCGTCAGATCATTGATGATCCCAAGGACCGAACCTGGATAAAACTGAGTGGGATGTGCTGTCAATACCAGCCGGACACAAAAGTCTTCCAGTTTTTTATTGTCCTCAGCAGAGTATTTCAAATTTGCAAATCTCGACTCCAGCTGTTTGAGTGTACCACTGCCCTGTAAGTCGTTGATTTTATTGTAAGCGGCATCCTCCAATGCGTCAAAAAGTACAATTTGCCTCTCTATATACTGAATCGACCTAAACATAAGGTCAGTTTTATCATTCTCGGAAGTAAACGAGGTGTGATTTTTCAGAAAGGAATCCAAAATATCCTCAACATTCTGACCTGCAGCAAATCCCTCTTCACAATGCGACAATAATACAGAAAGTAAAATGCCGGTCTTTTCTATTTTTACAAATGGCAATGACAAAAAAAGACTGTTATAGAGTTGAAATTTTATAGCAATATCGTTTTGAAATTGAGCTATACTTTTTTGCAAGGGTGTCGGCATCCTTAGTGTTTTGATTACATTAAAGTCAAAGATAATATTTTATAAATTAGTGCTTACTTGTGTAGCGTTTATTTTGAGCAGTTGATGGCTTCCATCAGTTTTTTTGAACTATCCTTCCATCTTCCATGATGATAGTTTTGCCAGTGCGGGCTGCAAACTCATCATCGTGTGTCACAATCAGCAGGGATTGGCCGTATTCCTTTGATAATTGCTCGAATATGTCAAAAACAATCTCACTGTTTTTATGATCCAGATTGCCTGTAGGTTCGTCTCCCATGATGATCAGCGGATCGTTGATGAGTGCCCTGGCTATAGCTACTCGTTGTTTTTCGCCCCCTGAAAGTTTATATGCCATTTTTGGGGCAAGGGAGTCTATGCCCAGTTGTTTGAGATGTAACATCGCTTTTTCTTCCAAATCCTTAGGGGACAGTTTTTGAAGTTTTAAGCCCGGAAGGATTACATTTTTCAGTACACTGAATTCGTTTAGCAGATAATGAAACTGAAAAACAAAGCCAATATGTTCATTCCTTACTGCAGCAAGCTCTTTTTCGGATTTAATTTTCATATCTTCTCCTCCTATCCACAACTGACCCGAATAATCTGTATCCATCGTAGAAAGTATGTACAAAAGCGTGGACTTACCACATCCGGATTTTCCGACTATAGATGTAAACTCCCCCTTCAGTATTTCAAAACTGACATTGTCCAGTACCTTGAAGGGTTCAGGATCAGTAAAATACTTTTCGATGGCTTGTGCTTTCAGTACGATATTACTATCCATTATTTACCTCTTATGATGTTTACCGGATCTGTCTTACTGGCTTTACGGGCAGGAAAATATCCGGCAAGATAAGTTGTGACCAAAGAAAAAATAGCGGCAATTATGTAATATTTGAGGTTATAGTCTATAGGATAAGTATGTATGGTGGGCAGAGCAGCTGTTACAAAAGGTATATTGTCAATGATAAGGGATAATATATAACCAAAAATCAAGCCTGCCAATCCACCAAAAAATCCGATACTCAAGGCTATAACCAGAAAAATCAACTTGACATCGCTACCCGAAAAGCCTGTCGCTTTCAGTATGGCTATGGTGTCCATTTTTTCATAAATCATCATGTTCAGAATATTGTAGATACCAAAACCAGATACGATGAGCAAAGTGATTCCTACCGCATACGAAATGAGTGACCTGACCGAACTTCCTGTTTCGAACTGTGCATTAGCTGTCTGTATGTCTTCAGAATCGCATCTGAAGAGATCGGCATATTCTTTGGCGACAGATGGAGCCGTAGACATGTCATGCAGTTTAATTTGCAGCTCAGTGAGATAATTATTGGTTTTTCCCAATATTTTTTGTGTTGTTCTGATAGAAGCGTAGCTTTGTACCTTATCCAGTTCAGCGATTCCCGACTGAAAAATACCTACTACTTTCAGAGACAAAGGATCGCCGGTGATGGATGTCACCTGAATGATATCCCCAATGTTGGCCAGCATTTTATCTGCTGCACCTTTACCTAATATGACACTATTGGATACGTCCTCTAGATCTGATGCCCTTCCCGATGTGACATAATTAGCAAAGAAGAAAAGCCTCTGCTCATTTTCGACATCTATACCATTGATCACGCCTGTCATATCTATCGGGCCTATATTATAAAAAACTTGTGCCGTTACTTTAGGAGAGACACCCGCCACCCTAGTATCTGCCTTAAGGGCCGAAAGTATAGCGCCGGAATTGTAAAGTTCTTTTCTGACAGCACCGGGTTTGACAGATGAGATAAAATGATAATCGTCTTTGTATGCTGTAGCCATACTTATGGGCTGAACGGGTGAAGGCTTGATGTCATTATAAAGCCTTACATGAGGGCTTCTATTGAGAATGAGGTCGTCAAGCAGTGTATTGAGGCCATTCATAAATCCCAACAAGGCGACAAACATAGTGATACTGAAAGTCACTCCTGCTGCAGCCACCAACGTTTGCCTCAACCTGGCTGTCATCAGCGCATAGGCAATATCAGGTATCAATCCGGTTTTCATTTTGCCTCAATAATTTGTGAAGTAGAATCTAAGCCTTCGGTTACCTCTACTATCTGATAATCACGCAATCCTGTTTTGATTTGTTTCAGGCTTCCATCCTTAAGGGTGACATAGTTTTGCCGGTTTACATATTTGACCGGAATGGTGAGAACACCAGTTTTTTTAGCTAATACTATGTTGGCTTCAAGTGAAAGATTAGGATATAGTATCTCAGGAGCACTGACAAAGGATGCCTCTACCGTAAAAGTTCTTGATTTGGTATTCATTAATGGGTTGATCCGCTGCAATCTGGCTTCAAATACCTTATCCTGATAGCTATCCAGTTTCACGATGACTTCCTGGCCCGGCTTGACTTTGGTGACATCATATTCGTCTACTTCCAATTCTATGATAAAATCAGTTGCATCTCCTATTATACACAATGGTGTCTGCTGATTGACCATTTCGCCTGTTTCCTTCAATATATCATACACCCTGCCGTTGATATCGCTTTTTACTACATACTCAGATAAGTTATTCTGGCTAATTTTCAGATTTTTCTTTGACTGGTCTGACAAATACTTCAATTGTCTTTTTAAGTCTTTGTACCGCAAATTTGCGCTTTCGAGGTTTGCCCTTGCATTTTGATAAGTCAACTCCCGTTGTTCTTGCTCCATTTTTGTACCTATTCCCTGTGCCCAAAGTGCATTTTGTCTTACCATCATAAGTGAGTCTGCGTGTAGCTTTATTCTGGCCAGTTGCTGTTCCTTTTCTATTAGTCTAAGCTTATCCTGATTGCTATTATATTCATTGTAATTGGCTGACAAAGCGGCATTTTCTGTATTGAGAAGCGCTGATGTATTCTGGATGACCATAATAGGACTTCCTTTTTTAATGATATCTCCTTCTTTGACAAAGATTGTTTTTATATTACCGCTGACAGTCCCGAAAGCCTGATATTGATGGGTGCTTTTGACCATACCTGAGGCATAGACCGACTCTACAATAGACTTTAATGTCGGAGTGATGTGAGGTACCTCCTTTTTACAGGAACTCAGAGTAAACAATAATAGCAAATACCACGGTTTATTAGACCAAAAACATTTGAACATAATTTTAAAAAATTTCTTTCAGAAACAAGACGAGATCAAACCCATTGGGCCGTTTTAAAAAACAAAGTTATGGTGAATATCCAAAATCTTTAATGATTGATATCATTCATTCAGAAGATTGTTTTCTGTAATTGGTTTGTTTTTTAAAAAAACTTCTTCCATTTTACGTGATAATAAGTCTCTGGCGAAGCCCCAAATCCAAGATTCCTTCTAGCAATGTTTGGTATGCTTGATCCTGTAAAATCAAATGCATTTTTATGTCCGGCAAAGGTATGAATGGCGTGATCTATGAGGTGGTACATGGATTTGGCATTTTTACCTGTGTCATCTGACGCACAAAGTAAAAAGTAAACAGTTTCTCTCTCCACTATAAAATAAGCTACAGCATGCAGGCTGCCTTCATGGTCTGCCGCCCCCCATGCAAGACCTGCTGACATCTTAAAGGAAGTTGAAATAAGTTTTTTTATTTTCCCCATATTCCTGCTGACAAGTGCAGTGGGATCATGCAATGATAAAAAAGAAACCAAATTTTGGGCATCATCGAGCGGAACGATACTCAAACCTGACTCCAAGGCGGAGGCAATGTTCCTTTTAGTATTTCTGCTATAGTCTGCCCGGATGTTCTCATAGCTGCGGTTCACATTAAGGACGTGATTTGTTTTTTCTGTAAAAAGTATATGAGCAGGTAGATTAGACCCTGTCATGATGTCTATTTTCAGAATTCCGTCTTTAAGTACTTCATAAAAAGCATTTTTGTCAGGCATGATGCCGGGAAGGGCAAAAACTCCGAGTTGCTGACACAAAAAAGGCTGAGTGACATATGGAATTAATAATTTCCTTTTAAGGAAAAAAGGCATCACGGCTTGGTATGAATCAGAGACTACACCCTTCCATTTTCTGTCTGTGACTGCGTCAAGAAACCACGTGTAAGCATAAATTTTAGTACCTGCTGAAAGACTGACGCAAAGATTCCATTGATCATCATCTATCTCATCCCTACTCAAAATTCTTAATCCCATAACTGATTTTTGGGATCAGGCATATATATCATTTATTTCGCCTGCAAATTTATCCAGGATGACTCTCCTTTTCAGCTTCATCGTTGGGGTAAGTTCGGAATCTGTCCCATCGCTGCGGCTTGCTTCCCATGTAGTAGCTAATAATTTAAACTTTTTAATCTGCTCGATGTGACTGAGGTGTTCATTGACCTTGTCTATGCTGTGCTGATATCTGGATATGACAGTTTCATTCTTAATGGCTTCTTCCAGTGTGGTCCACGATATGTTATGATCATCACAATAAACTTTGAGAGCATCCGGAGATGGAACGATCAATGCAGAAACAAATTTTTTCTGATCGCCCACTACCATGGCCTGTTCGATGAGAAACTCTTCTTTCAGCTGACTCTCTATTGGAGCCGGCGCCACATATTTACCACCGGAGGTTTTTAGCAATTCTTTTTTTCTGTCTGTGATTTTAAGATATTTTTTTCCATTAGGGCCGTCTACAAATGTACCTATATCACCTGTCCTGAAATAAGTTTTCCCATCGACCACCTTAAAAACAGCTGCTGTCTGCTCAGGCTGTTTGTAATAACCTTGCATTATATTAGGACCTGCTGCTATGATTTCTCCTTCACCCGGATTGTAATCACCTTCAGAATCATCAATCCTGATATCACAAATATCAAGAGATACACCTACTGTTCCTATTTTATTACTACCACCATAAAAATGATTGAGCGTCAGTACCGGAGATGTTTCTGTAAGGCCATAACCTTCAGTAATGGTGATACCTGCTGCAGAAAAAACACGTGCAATTTTGGCAGGGCAGGCTGCTGCACCCGTAGCAATGGCTCTGACATTTCCTCCCAGCGCGGCACGCCATTTACTGAAAATCAACTTGTCAGCTATTTTGCGCTTGATGCTATCCAAACCGGTAAATGTCTTGCCATGCTCAAAATCATCTGTAAGGCTTAGTGCCCAAAAGAAAAGTTTTTTCTTCACACCAGTCAGCAATAAGCCTTTATTGAATATTTTTCGTAGACCTTCTCCAGCAAACGTGGTACTGTAGTAAAGTAATGTGGTTTGACATTGGCCAAATCTCCTGTCTCTCCGCCCAGATTGTCAGTGCCGGTAAAATATATTTCGGCACCTATTGCTGTATAAACGTAAAGCACCGCTCTCTCGAAGATATGGCAAAGCGGAAGAAAGCTCAATACTTTTTCTCCTCTTTTGACCGGAAGTAAGTCACAACAGCTTTCGACGACGCTGATGATATTGCTATGAGTGAGCATGACCCCTTTGGGATTGCCTGTCGTCCCTGAAGTATATATAATTGTTGCGAGATCCTCTGTTTTGACATTCTGACTGATGGATTCTACTTTCTCAAGGTTGTTTGAATTCATAAAATCGGTCCAGAAAGGACGACCTCCCTGTTTATCGAAAAACAAATAATTTCCTTTAATGTATCCACTTTGGCCTGAGCTAAAGAAACTTTATCATACAGGTCTCCCATGCCTACAAAACAAATTTTGACCTCGGCTTCGTTCATAATATACTCGTACTCCCTGGAGCTGATAGTCGGATACATAGGTACACCTATAGCACCTATGAGCAGAATAGCCAAATCAGTAACCAGCCACTCTGGCCTGTTTTTATAGACTACAATCCCTACTTTATCTCCAGGGTTAATACCCAAATCCAACATACCTGATGCCAATTTTCGGGACATTTCGATGACCTGAGATGTACTGTAAAACTGCCAGTCTTCCCCAATCTTGGACCCTGCAAATCGGGCAATATCTCCATCATCATATTGTTTAACAATGTAGTCAAAAAGTCTTGTGGCTTGCATATTATAATTATATTTTGAAATAAAATAATATTAAAAACAATATTGCGTATCTGTACAATGATACGAAAGGTAAAGATATGTTTATTCATTCCTATTGCCAAAGAAATTTTACAATTTATTCACATTACGAAGCTCTGATTAAATGAAAAATTTTTATCAATCCAGTCACTCCTTGATTTCGTCAAAGTCAAGGATAAATAAAACTTACTTTTTTATGCTTGTTCCAGTTACTGCTATATTTTTTTTATTAACAAAATACATATTATAAATTTATTTTATTTATATCTTTGTCCTCATGAAAAACAGAAAACAATCCACTCAAAATGTAAGCACAAATATTGTAAGTACAAACGTCCCGGCTGCGCAAACCTTTGGAGGTTTTTCTACCCAATGGCATGGTTGGATTGTATTTTTATTTGGTGCAGTACTTTATTTAAACACGATTACACATGACTTTACACAAGATGATGCTATTGTAATCTATGACAATATGTACACTACCAAGGGCCTGGCAGGCCTGAAAGGATTGTTTACCAAAGATACCTTTTTTGGATTTTTCAAGGAGGAAGGAAAGGCCAAGCTGGTATCAGGTGGTCGTTACCGGCCTCTTACACCGGCTATGTTTGCCATAGAGTATCAGCTTGTCGGTAAAAAACCATGGCTAGGGCATCTTATCAACATCCTACTATACGGATTTCTCTGTCTGATGGTGTATAAATTGCTTATCACCATGATTTGTCACAAGGATGATAGCGAAAGTAAAAGATATATGGTACTGGCAGCTGCACTTTTATATGCTGCTCACCCAATTCATACTGAAGCTGTTGCTAATATCAAAGGAAGGGATGAAATTATGTGTATGCTAGGCAGTATATTTTCACTATATGCCATGCTTAAATATGTGGATCTGCGCCAGGTTAAATACATAATATACGCGTGTATTAGTTTTTTTATAGCCTTCATGTCTAAAGAGAATACCATTACTTTTTTGGCAGTCATCCCATTGACATTGTACTATTTCAGAGACCTGACATTCAAAGATGCCGCCTTAAAAAGTGCTGTATTGCTGCTACCTGCCATATTGTTTCTTATGATAAGATCTTCCATATTGGGCAACGATTTCGGAGGAACACCTATGGAACTTATGAATAATCCATATCTTAAGTTTGTAAATGGAAGTTATATACCATTTGATACAGGAGAAAAAATGGCTACTATAATATACACCCTTGCAAAATATGTACAACTTCTTATATTTCCTGTCACATTGACCCATGACTATTATCCTCGGTATATAGATATTATGAGTTTTGGAGACTGGAGGGTGATTTCAGGGCTTTTGTTGTATATTTTTATTGGGTATCTGGCTATCAGAGGGTTGAGGCCCAAAAGCATACTGGGCTATGGATCTGCATTTTTTCTTATAACATTATCCATTGTATCCAACATCGTTTTTCCCATAGGCACCAATATGTCCGAACGTTTTATGTTTATGCCATCATTAGGTTTTGCACTGGTTCTGGCTTATTTATTACAAAAATATGTATTCGAAAAAGCAGGGAAAAAGGCATTCACAGCAGTATTGGGAGTCATGATATTGTTATATAGTTTGAAAACAATCACACGAAACTTTGTGTGGGAAAGTGATTTCAGGCTTTTCACCACAGATGTCAGGACTTCTACCAATAGTGCCAAGGTCCTCAATGCAGCAGGTGGTGCCCTTACCACCCAGTCTGTAAAAGAAAAAGATGAAAATAAAAAAAAGGAGATGCTTGTGACTGCTATAGGATACCTTACAAAAGCGGTTTCTATTCATCCAACATATAAAAATGCATATCTTATCATGGGGAATGCACATTATTACCGCAAAGAATATGACCCGGCAGTAGCTGCCTACGAACAAGCCCTTGCTCTGGATTCAGACTTCAATGACGCTAAAACCAATCTTGCTGTAGCCCTCAGAGATGGAGGCAGGCAGGCAGGAGAGGTAGAAAATAATCTGGTGAAATCTGAAGCTATGTTGTTAAAATCCATTGGTCTGACCCCAAATGACTCTGAGACACTCAGGCTTCTTGGAGTGGTTAATGGTATTAAAGGCAGTCACATGGAAGCTGTGAAATATTTTGATCAGGTTGTTCAGTTGGACCCTAAAAATGCCGCCAGTTTTCTGAATCTCAGTAATGCTTACAGAAATGCAGGCAATATGGCAGAAGCAGAAAAAATATGCAAAAAGCACTGCAATTGGACCCACAGATTGTTAATAGACCCGCCGAACAGTAAAATTAATAAAATTTTAAAAGACATTTGTATCTTTTTGCGTCTCATAGTATATTAGGAGCAGGTTTTGTAGCTGCATCCATTTACCAATGATTTATTATTATGATAAAAAATAGCTCCAAGCTGGGTATTCTGATTTTCCTACTGATACATTGGTCAGCCCACCCTGTGCTATCCCAGAGTTACCTCGAAAGAGAAGATCTTTGGGTCAATACCAAGATGGCAGAAATGACGCTTGATCAGAAAATCGGCCAAATGCTGATGGTCAGGGCATACTCAAGAGGAAACATTCAGGAAGAAAAAATCATCATGGATTATATTCGCAAATACCACATCGGAGGTGTTTGCTTTTTTCAGGGATCCCCGCTGGAACAGGTAAACCTGATCAACAGATACCAAAAAGAAGCTGCCCTTCCACTGTTCATGGGCATTGATGCTGAGTGGGGTCTTGGTATGCGATTTCAAAAAGAAACCATATCATTTCCCAAACAGATCATGCTGGGTGCTATACAGGATGATCAATTGATCTATGAAATGGGCAGAGAGGTCGCTCGACAATGTAAACGCGCTGGAATCAATATCAATTTTGCTCCTTCAGTAGACATCAATAACAACCCTTCCAATCCCGTGATTTTTGACAGATCATTCGGCGAAATGCCACAAAATGTAACCTCCAAGGGATATATGTACATGAAAGCTATGGAAGATGAAGGCGTCATGGCTTGTGTAAAACATTTTCCCGGACACGGTGATACTGATACAGACTCTCATTTAGAGCTTCCCGTGCTGAATCATAGTCTCTCCAGGCTCGAGCAAACCGAATTTTTTCCATTCAGAAGACTCGCCAGTCAGGGTGCTGGCGCCATGATGGTCGGTCACCTCAATGTACCTTCGCTGGATAATAGACCCAACAGGCCTACGACCCTTTCATCCAAGGTCATTAAAAACATACTTCGTGAAGATATGGGTTACAATGGATTGATTTTTACAGATGCCATGGATATGAAAGGTGTGACCAAATATTTTCCAAATGGAGTAGCTGAAGCTGAAGCCCTGCTTGCTGGAAATGATGTAATTTTACTTCCCGAAAACCTCCCTAAAGCGATCACGTCCATCAAGGATTATATATCCACCGGCAAAATCACCCCACAAAGGATAGATGAAAGCGTAGAGCGTATACTTAGAGCAAAATATAAACTAGGTCTCAATTCCATACCATACAACAATCCGGCAGGACTGAGTCAGTATCTCAATCGTAATCACGCCCTTGCTATCAAACAAAAACTTGCAGAAGCTTCTATCACTCTGGTCGCTAATGATGACGATCTGATACCTATTGAAAATCTGGATGGATTGTCTTTGGGTACGTTAAGCATCAATACGACACAGAAAACCAGATTTCAGGAGAGAGTAGACAGTTATTTAGAAGCAAAACATTACAATCTGATGCCAAATCAGATCACAGCACAGTATCAGCAAAAGTTACAGACACTGACACAGTTTAAAAAAGTAATAATAGGCATCCACACATCAGGTAAAAAAAGCGATTTTACCAGTGATCTTCCTGATGGTATTGTAAAATTTCTCAAAGAACTGGACAACAAAACGGATTTGATTATTGTCCTTTTTGGCAACCCCTACCTTCTCAATAAACTAGGGTTTGCAAAAAATCTTATTTTGAGCTATGACAATGACAAGTATACACAGGATGCCACAGCCCAATCAATTTTTGGTGTCAATGACATCTCAGGCAAATTACCTGTCACTGTCAATGACAAATGGTTCGCAGGACATGGCATCTATAAGGGATCCCTCAAAAGATTGGGATACGCACTTCCGGAAATGGTAGGTTTGAGTAGCGACACCCTCAAGATGATAGATAGTTTGATGGCACAAATGATTAAAATCAATGCCGCACCAGGATCACAGGTATTAGTCGCAAAAGATGGAAAGATCGTATTCCAGAAAGCATTCGGCAAACAATCACATGATGGATATTATGTGTCGAACAATACCATTTATGATATAGCATCCATTACTAAGGTGCTGGCAACTACCATCTCAGCTATGAAACTGGTAGACGAACATAAAATAAATATTCACAACCCGATTAGAAACTACATATCTGGTATAGATACTACCAATAAGGCAAATCTCACTGTAGAAAGTATCCTTGCCCATCATGGCAGACTGATTCCATGGATAGGTTTTTATGAAAAAACAGTGCTTCCTCAAAAGAGCTTTGGATATAATTCGACGTATTACAGTGGGATACTACAGGAAAAATACACCATACCTGTGGCAAGAGGCATGTTTATGAGAACAGATTACAGGGATTCAGTGTACCACATCATATGGAACAGTAAACTCCGGGATTCTGACAGTTACAAGTACAGTGACCTTGGTTTTATGATCATGCAGAAAATTATTGAAGGGCAATCAGGAACTCCACTGGACGAATACTCTATGAAAAATTTTTACAAACCTCTTGGGCTGAGATACACCGGTTACAAGCCTTTGTTGCGTTATAACTCATCCAATATTGCTCCTACTGAAATAGATAATTACTTCAGAATGCAGACACTACAGGGTCACGTACACGATATGGCTGCCGCTATGCTGGGTGGTGTCTCGGGACATGCTGGTCTTTTTTCCAATACCGGTGATATGGCTGTGCTGATGCAGATGCTCCTCAATAAAGGTTATTATGGCGGCAAACAATATATTTCTGCTGAAACTGTGCAGCTTTTTACTACAAGATATTATAAATCTACAAGACGGGGACTCGGTTTTGATATGAAAGAACTTGATAGCAGCAAGTCTGAAAGTATGTCGGACCTAGCTCCTGCAACAACATTCGGACATACCGGGTTTACAGGTACCGCTGCATGGGCAGATCCCACCAATAATATCATCTTCATAATATGTACTAATCGAACTTATCCTGGAAGGCACAATCAGTCATACAACAACAAAGAATACAGAACAAAAATCCAATCCCTCATTTACAAAGCAATGAAAGGGTACAATGCTACTCAGTTTATCTGATGAGATTAATTCTTTTTGGTTTTGGACGCAAAGTATTTAGGGTCGACTATAAGGAGTCCGAAAGACTCTCCATCTTCCTTGTAAGTTTTGGCATGGTGAGCACCGTGGGCTCTTAAGATGGCTCTGCTGTATTTATTGTCCAGCTGTCTGAACCACTTGAAGCGCTGATGTATATACACATCGTGAATCAGGAAGTAAATCAATCCGTATATAGAAATACCTATACCAATAAATAACACCCACCTGTAATCTGCCATCAAAGACCCTATGATATAACATGCCATACTAGGCAAGGCAAAGACCAGAAAGAAAAGATCGTTTTTTTCGAAAAAACCATCTTTTTCGTAATGTGGCTTGTGGTGATCTTCATGCCATATCCACAGCCATCCATGCATTAGATATTTATGTGCTGACCATGCCACAAACTCCATACCCAGTACGGTGACCAATACAACTATGATATAAAATACAACCATTTATTCAGATATTTTTTTGTTTAACAATAAAACTTCCAAAAGGATTTATATTATCCACTATAATTAGTGACACATGACAGGATTTTTAAGCGCTTCAAAAAAATCCAACTCCAGTGGCAACTTAGACATGAGTCCCCTGTAAATGAGGTACACTCCCATTGTAAGCATAATGACAGGATAAAGCTTGCGCAATGAAGCCCTCCATGAAGGGGCAAATACCTTATAACCAATAGTCACTCCCAGCATAGCAGGAAAAGTACCCAAGCCAAAAAACATCATAAATCCCATTCCTCCCCAGATATTACCAAGAGATAATGCTCCTGCTATAGCCAGATAGACCAATCCACATGGTAAAAAACCATTGACAATACCCAAAAAAACAGGTGATGTTTTTTCACTCTTTCCTGCGAGGGCACTCAATTTTTTGCTAACGTGTCCGTAAAAACTCCGAAGCCAGGGTTGTCTTGAAATCCATTGGTCAGGATTCACTGAAAAAAGAAACAAAATGACCATGAATACACCAAGGCCAATACAAAGTCCTTTTTGTAGTCCTGCAAAAGATACTGTGCTCCCCAATAAACCAAAGCCAATGCCAATAATGACATAACTGACTGTGCGTCCGGCGTTATAAGATACTGCAGAAACCAAAGCCTTGATACCATGTTCGTTTTTACCTGACAGCATGCCAATAGCCAATGGTCCACACATACCGATGCAATGCAGACTACCAAAAAAACCAAGGGTAAATGCTATCCAGTACACACGCTGAGATTAAATGACGATTTCTTCCTCCTGATAAAACAGCTTTTCACCACGTTTCCAGTCGATTTTCAACTTCCATCGACCTGGTTTGATGTTTTTTACAGGCAACTTGTATGTGGCCTCCTTGCCCAGATTAAAATCATATTTGACATCTGACTTATTTGAATATGGATTAAACAGTAGGATCGTGCCTGATGTAACAGATACTGAATCTATGGGAAAGGTAATCAGGATTTGTCCTGCTTCACGGTTATATTCCATTTTGACTTTTACGGTGAGGTCTGCGGTATTTTGTTTCTTATCATAGTGACTTTGATAATTGAGATCTTCATCATAATAGTTTTCGACCACCAGGCTATCATGTACCTGCCGGGATTGGTAAAGGATAAATGCCAAAGTAGCCACAAAAAGAGTAAAGAATATAGTAAGCCCTGTGGCCCAATTGAATTTCATATCAGAATATTTATTTTAAATGTACAAACAGAGAATTTGACGTTATTAACATAAAACTGTTATTCATGTTTAAAATTACTTAATAGGACCAAAGAAGGTTGTTTTCACTTTTGTAATCAGTTTGCCTTTAGAATATACGCCTACTAATATTTTGTTTTTACCACCTTCAAGTTTGTCTTTAGGAATCTTGATAAAAACGGCACCTTCAGATTTGCTGTTTTTACCGACGGATGGATTTTTATCTCCAATAATTTCAAATGTTCCTGTTTCAGGTTCGAGCATTTTAAATTCTACTGCCAGTGAATCAGCCGTTTTATTGATCATTTGGTAATTATATAAATTGCTTATTGTGCCATCACTCTGCTCCTGTGAGAGTAGTCCACCGGTTCTCAACAATAATACTTCCACATCTGACCTCAGACTGAAAAGAGCAATTTCTACTCCTATGAGAATCAGGAGTACAGCAGAATATGCTATTGTCCTGGCGTTAAATATTTTGTGTTCTCCTTTTTCAATTCCTTCTATACTGTCAATTCTAATAAGCCCTCTGGGTCTTTGAACCTTTACCATAACGTCATCACAGGCATCCATACAGGCTGTACAGTTGACACATTCCAGCTGAGTACCATTACGTATATCTATGCCTGTTGGACACACATGAATACAAAGCTTGCAGTCTATACAATCCCCGAGTTTATTCTGCACTGAGGATATATAGTCTTCGGTAGCATCAACCGTAGCGACAGCAGCAGGTTCGGAGATGGTTTTATTTTTCTGAATCTTTCCTCTTGGTTCTCCCCTCACAAAATCATAAGCTACTACCAGTGATTTATTGTCCAGCATGACTCCCTGCAACCTGCCATATGGGCAAATAGTAGTACATACCTGCTCCCGTAATCTTGCAAATACTATATAAAAAACAAATGAAAAAATGATCATGGCTATAAAACCACTCATGTGTAATGATAACGGTTCTGTGACGATTTTCTTTACCTGATCGAAGCCTATTATATAGGACAAAAAAGTATTGGCTATCAGCACGGCAATGGCAAAGAATATGATATGTTTTGAAACTCTTTTTATGATTTTGTCCGATGTCCATGGTGCATTGTCCAACTTCTTTTGTGCATTATAATCCCCATCAATCCAATATTCCACTTTGCGGTACACCAACTCCATGAAAACAGTCTGAGGACATATCCAACCACAAAACAACCGTCCAAATATTACAGTAAAAAGAATGATAAAAACCAACAGAATCAGCATTCCGATGGCAAACAGATAAAAGTCCTGCGGTCGAAATGAATACCAAATAAAATAAAATTCCTTTCCAGTATATTGATGAGGACTAAAGGCTCACCGTAATTAACAAGGGGAAGACCAAACAAAACAGCTAAAATAACCAAGACAGCCAAGTTCTATAATTGGTAAATTTTCCTGATGGCTTTTTGGGGTAAATCCATATTCTTTTTCCTGATTTATCAACGGTGGCAATATTGTCTCTGAATTGCTCTTGGTTTTGGGTGCCAGGTAATGAAGGCATAATGTAAAAAATAATTTTAATGACTCAATTCACATTTCTCCATCAGATCATTCAAAACGGAGATGCTGTCTAATGCTTTACAAAGGATAAATAAATACACATCTCATATGAATACAAATGTATATTCACAAATCCATGGCAAAGATATAGCCTGATGAAGCCTGATTTAATGACCTTAATCATCTCCTGATATGTTTTTTACCAATACCAAACATAACTTAATCAATAAAAAAACCTTATGGCCATCTGATACCATAAGGTTTTTAAAAAAGGATATACCTGTAAGCCGGATTCTGTCACATACCTTACGATATGCGCTCTATCATTTATCTAAGCTGCCTACCCCTCCGCATAAGTCTTGCGACTATAAAACCGAGCAATTTCTCCTCCTGAGAGAATACGGATGTACATGGCATTTCAACCCACAAGGTTTGTCCTGATCACACATTGCTGCAAGACCACGAGAGCTCTTACCTCTCATTTTCACCCTTACCTGACCTAGGTCCGGCGGTTATTTTCTGTGACACTATGCTGTACCGTACCGAGGTACGATCCCACCCGTTAGGTGGTGTGGTTCTCTACGTTGTCCGGACTTTCCTCTTTCGGCATTCCGAAAGCGATAGAGCGGTATATCTGGCACAAAGGTAGGGTATTTTTGAGTAATGAAAGGATTTCTAATAATAGATGACCAAATAATTGCTTTTCCTTGATGTTTATTGGTTTATCTTCTATTTTTGGGGTTTTTAATGATATCACAGATGGATGTAACTTTGGATTATGATCAGCAGGTGTTCCAGGATGTTTTGAACAAAACCACAGAACTCATCCTAAATGAATATTTGAATGCCTCACAAAAAAAAGGGTTTAATGTACAGTCTGAACTGGAAGTGCAATCCTGGTTTGATGAGCCGTTGCCTATGGAAGGTACAAATGTGATTGCCTTGCTGGACGATGTAAAAACAAAGGTTCTGGATACTGCTACAGGCAACATTGGTCCCAATATGTATGCTTATGTGATGTCAGGAGGCAATCAGGTTTCTGCAGTTGCTGAGTTCATTATGTCTGTAATCAATCAGAATAATACCAAATGGCATCTGGCACCCTCTATGACAGAAATAGAAAAGAGGGTTGTAAAATGGACTTCAGAAATGGTGGGCTTTACATTGGATGCCGGAGGAGCTATGGTAAGTGGTGGTTCAGAAGCCAATCTGGCAGGGCTGACTGTTGCCCGCAATATCTTTTTCAAAAAAAATAATATTCAAAAAAACGGGCTATTTAACCTCCCTCCATTTACGCTATATTGTTCTCAGGAAACCCATAATTGCATTGACAAAAGTGTTTCACTCCTCGGTATCGGAAGTAAACATATCCGACGTATTGAGACGAATGATGATTATACGATACATATCCCGTCATTGATCAATCAGATTGAACAGGACATAAAGGATGGATTCACGCCTTTTTGTATTATCGGAAATGCTGGAACTGTCAATACCGGAGCCATTGACGATCTGAAAGCGCTAGCAGATGTATCTGCAAGATATGAAACATGGTTTCATATAGATGGGGCTTATGGAGGTCTTGCTTCAGCCCTGCCGGAAATCAAGTCGCTGTATGCCGGCATTGAAAAGGCTGATTCTATAGCTTTGGATTTTCACAAGTGGCTGTATCAGCCTTTTGAGATAGGTTGTATACTGGTCCGAGACTGGAAAAAGTTGAATGAGACATATTATAAGCCTGCCGACTACCTTGAGTCTGTCCAGAATGATTTGTCCTTGAGACTGGAATTTAACGAACACTATTTTCAGCTGTCGCGCAATGCCAAAGCGTTCAAAGTATGGATGTCTGTGAAAGCTTATGGATTTTCGAAAATTATAAAAATGATTCAAAAAGATATAGCTTTGACTCAGTACTTGTCAAAGCTGATAACAGAATCAGATGATTTTGAAATAAAGTCTGTATCTGCACTTGCTATCGTATGCTTCAGATATCTGGGTAAACCAGGTACTCATCATGACATTTCAGAACTTAATCACAAGCTGATTGCTGCCTTGGAAAAGGATGGGAGAGTTTTTATAACCGGCACTAAACTGAGAAATGAATTTGTAATTAGGGCATGTCTTATCAATCACCGAAAACAAACCCAATCTGTGGAATACCTCCTGAAAGTCATCAGAGAAGTAGGCGCTGAACTATGTTAATAAGTAATTACAAAGCGTTCGTTTTTTTCACATTACATTTTTATTTAATATTTATTTCTTTCTTTTTCAGAATTATGCTACCTTAGCGGCGACATTGCCCACTCATAAAATATAGTGTATGATATTGCGGTGGCTATTGCCTGCATTAATATTTATCTCGTGTTTGCTGTTGTATATATCCAACAAAGGCCCGGACCAGGTATCTATTATTCAAAAAACAGAGCTTGCTCTTCAGAAAAGGCTACAAATGGATTCAGCCATGATTAGCCGATATCTGATGAGTGACAATGACAAATCTATCCTCAGCGGTCTTGATTTATCTCCTTTCAGTATAGAAGTTTATCACCATGACAGCATACAATACTGGAATAACCCCTCTACTCAACCATTCAGTTTTGATCGCAACAATCTTTTGCTGCTGAGGACAAAAGATACCACCTCTTATGGCATAATCAAATTTAATCTGAACGCTTTCAACCAAAGCACTTCTCTTGGACAATCTTACTTTTTGCAACTCGATCCTGAGGGAGACAACGGGCATCCTCTTCATCTTGCCGGAAAAAAACTCTCAGCTTCAATAAAAGCTTTGCCTTCGCATATTTACCTGAAATCAATAGCATGGATATTACTATTTATAAGCTTTTTGATCCTATCTGTCAGAATGTTACAGAATTTGAAATCTGGTGAGGTAACAAATAATAGAAAAGTGATGCTGGCTTTGTCGGTAATACTCATTGGGTTTAAGGGTTTGCATTATGTCGGGGCTTTTACGCACCTTTTTGAAGGATTGGATGCATTAAAAACGACCAATGACATATCCCTGATGTCTCCAAGTATAGCTCACCTGATCATCAATTTATGGATTTTTGGTGTGCTTATTTATATATTGAATCAATGGATTCCATCGATCAAAACGACTAAAAAGTTCGCACAACTTATTTCATTTGTGGCTGGATTTTACACCTTTTTCATTTTTGGGGTGGCCGTAGCATTGATAGAAGGTTTTGTCATACACCCTGATGTCAATCTTGAGATCGAAGACCTGATGACATTTGACCATGTAAGCTTTGTTCTTGTATTGTGTTTCAGTGCTCTGATGATACTCATTTTTCAGAGTACACAAATGCTTTACGAATGGGTCAACTCGAGTCCTGAAACCGGCTGGGCAAAATGGGGTTATATCATCACAGGGTGGCTGTGTGCATGGTGTATGTTATATTTGACAGAATGTCTGCATGTGCCAGTATGGATTTTTATTTGTTTTATCGCTGCCTACACTTTGATCCTGGATGCCTACTCAGAAAACCGTGATAAAAAAATCACTTATCTTATATGGTGGCTGATTATGTTTTCAGGCTTTTTGGCTGTGACGCTTTTCTATTTCGGTTTGAAAAAAGACATAAGCGATAGACAGCAGTTTTTAACAAACTACTATGTCCAGCCTGCAGACTCTACAGTGCAATCCCTGTCGGTCTTGCAAGATTCATTATTGGCAGGAGATGTATTTAATAAAATTGCATCCCTGGAGACATCTTCCAAACTGGACATGAAAGACCTGTATCAGTTTATATTTAAAAAATCAAAAGATGAAGCCAATGGTCAGTATATTTCTATAGAGTTGTTTGATAAAAAGAGTGGTGCCTCGTTATTTAACAATCATTTTTCAGACTACTACAAGCTCAACCAAACATATGAAAATGCAAGAAGGGTTGGTAAAAATGTTTTCCACAATCCTTTTGAAGATCTGTATATTATCAGATTAGAAATAGCCCGGTCTTTTCCATATGATGCGTCCTGGTATCTGTTTATCATTCAGAAAGGAAACAGTCATGCCAATAAACTACTGTCAAAAAAAGATATACTCAAGTATGGCTACGCCGTATTTAGTCATGATAAGTTGATAGAAAAATCTGAAAACCTGCAATCCACACCCGAAGCCGCGTTGCTTGCCACAACTGAGTCCAATAGTATATCAGGAGGCTATTCGTTGGTGGTTTCCTCTCCATCTGATCAATACAAAATTGTTTCATGGAAAAAAGTGTCAGGTCTTATCAAACCAATTTCGCTGTTTTCATTCATTTTTACGCTTAGTGGCCTGTTGTTGTTACTTATTTCACTGATAAACACTAAGTTTGATTTTCTTCCTTCCAATATTTCTCTCAAATTCGGCTCAAGGTCATCTTTAAAAACTAAAATCCAGCTAGCCATCATCTTACTGATCTTGGTTACGTTTCTTATCATAGGCGCCATTACTGGATTTTATTTCAAAAATCTGATCGAAGTCAATCAAAACGCCAAAAACAAAGAAGAGACCAACAGCGTCATCAATAATATCAGATCTGATATCCAGAATATTGCAGATGATGAATACGCCATGACTTATCTCAACAGCAAACTTAAAGATCTTTCTTTCGTTCATGACAAGGAGTTGAGCCTGTATGATGCGCAGGGAAAACTGATGAGTTCCACTATGAGAGGAGAACCGGATATGAGAATTCCGTTCAGAATCTGGGACCAAACCTCCGAAAGAAAAATGCCTGTATCTTCATATAAACTTGATAAAAAGAAAACAGGAGTTTATACCTATCTATCTTGCAGGCGTCATGCCTTTTGCCTATATTGGTGTAGACCACACTTCTTACAACAACTCTTCAGGAAGTATTCTTGACTTCCTTAGTACAATCCTCAATGCTTATATCTTTTTATTTCTCATCGCCGGTGCCATTGCGATTACAATAGCTAACTCCATCACTCAGCCACTGACCATACTGGCAGAAAAGCTTAAAAAATTTAAACTCGGAAAAACCAATGAGTTGCTTGAGTGGAAATCCAATGACGAAATCGGAACGCTCATACACGACTATAATAATCTGACCCAGGAGCTGGAAAAAAGTGCAGGGCTACTGGCAAAAACCGAAAGGGATATGGCGTGGCGTGAGATGGCCAAACAGGTAGCACATGAGATAAAAAACCCACTAACACCTATGAAACTGAGTATTCAGTATCTGGACCGTGCTACTAAAGATCAGCCTGAAAAAGCTATGGAACTTATACCTCGTATATCGTCTACTCTGATAGAACAGATAGACAATCTAAGTCAAATTGCTAATGAATTTTCCAATTTTGCATCCATGCCACAGGCTAGCAACGAAAAAATCATCCTCAACGAAATCGTAGAAACTATACACGACCTTTTCAGAAAAAGAGACGATATGGATATCAATATGATAGAGCCTATTGACGATCTATATGTTTTTGCTGATAAAAACCACCTTGTCAGAATACTCAACAACTTACTTAAAAATGCCATTCAGGCTATCCCTGAAAATAGGCGAGGCCGCATAGAGATAGAATTAAAGCGCCACGAAAACAATGCTCTTATTCGCATTTCTGATAATGGTACAGGCATTCCTGACCATATGAAAGACAAAGTTTTTACACCCAATTTCACTACCAAAAGTTCGGGCACAGGCTTGGGTCTGGCCATATCTGCCAACATGATAGAATCCTTCAACGGACGCATATACTTTGAAACAAGAGTGGGACAAGGGACTGATTTTTACATTTCCATCCCACTGATGAGGCTCGATGAGTACCTTGATATTGAAAACAGAGTAAGTCTGGACTAATCATGAGCCAATAAATCTATGCGCAGAATCTGCATCAGGTAAACGGCAGACCTCATATTTGCCAAACCACCGGTATCGGTATCTGGCGATGATATTATAAACGGTATTTCTAAGAAACGATGGAAATAGCTTCATGCTCATTCCCACCCAACGAAATTTACCTCCAAGTAAAAGCAATATTTTCATCACTGCCTCACTGTGACTAAATATCTGGCCATTGTGCATGAGTACAACACTGTTTGCTACTACATGAGGCAATAGTCTGTTTTGCTGATAATGTTGCAATGTACAGAACCTGAATTGCTCTTCTTTATCATGGTCTAAAATAAAAGTAACTGTATGGTCACACAAATGACAGACTCCGTCAAAAATGATAATCGGATACTGATATGATAAGTCTCTCAATGATACATGTTCATTCATGCAAAGACTTCTCTTAGCAAATCATCTATTCTCGACAGCATTCGGACCTCTACACCGAAGTCTTTTTTGGGAAGTAATTCTGCCTTGTATCTTGAAATATAAATCGTCTCGAAACCAAGGCGGCCTGCCTCCTGTATCCTTTGTTCTACCCTACTGACAGGCCTGATCTCTCCTGAAAGTCCTACTTCACCTGCAAAACATATCTTTTTGCTGATATGCATATCCTGTAGAGAAGATATAAGCGCCGTAACCACAGCAAGGTCTATAGAAGGGTCAGTCACTTTGATCCCTCCGGCTATATTTAAAAAAACATCAGCCTGTCCATATGCCAGTCCGCACCTCTTTTCCAGGACGGCAAGCAGCATCGAAAGCCGCCGCAGGTCAAAACCTGTTGCTGACCGCTGCGGAGTGCCATATATAGCAGGACTCACCAGTGCCTGTGTCTCCAGTAAGAGGGGACGCAGTCCCTCTACCGATGCAGCTACAGCACTGCCACTCAAATGCGCATCGTCGGGTGATATCAGCAACTCTGATGGATTTGTAATTTCTCTTAGACCATTGATGTCCATGGCATAGATTCCTATTTCATCCGTACTACCAAACCTATTCTTGAGAGTACGAAGTATACGATAAGCATAATGCTGATCTCCCTCAAACTGCAACACCACATCTACGATATGCTCGAGTAGTTTTGGCCCTGCTATGCCACCTTCCTTGGTGATGTGACCTATGATAAATACCGGGATATTGGTTTCTTTGGCGTACCTCTGCAACTCTCCTGTACACTCGCGCACCTGAGATATGCTACCGGGAGTACTATCTATATAAGGACTCATCAGCGTCTGTACTGAATCAATAATGATGATATCAGGCTGTAGTTTATTCGCCTCCTTTAATATCTGACTTACATTGACATCTGTGTATATATAACAATCTTTATTGTGGTGACCGATTCTGTCTGCCCTCATTTTGATTTGTTCTTCACTTTCTTCGCCGGAGACATAAAGTACTTTTTTGGTTTTGCTTCAGTGCCAACTGGAGTAGAAGTGTGGATTTACCTATGCCGGGCTGACCTCCCACCAGAATGATAGACCCGTATACAAGTCCTCCGCCTAAGACTCTGTTCAATTCGCCATCTCTGGTGTCTATCCTTCTGTTAGTGAGCGATACTACATCATCCAGTTTTTTAGGGACGTGCTTTTCCTTCTTTGGATCTTTCCACGCTTTATCTTTTTCAGCCAGACTGGTAGATTTTTCTATCACTTCTTCTACATAGGTATTCCATTCTCCGCAAGAAGGACATTTGCCTATCCATTTAGGTGCCTCCGCCCCACAATGGGAGCAAAAAAAAGCTGATTTGACTTTCAAAATATTTTTTTTATTTTTTTTTTTACAAAAAAATGTGACAGTCGAATTTGTCAACGTCTTAAATATAGAAATTGATAAAAATACATATACATTCCAAAAGTGGAGTAATAAAGTAAATTGTTTTCAATTGGTTTTTTGGGGTTATGCGGGGCACGAATTAACTTTCGTCTCCGCTTTTTTATTTTATACAGTTTTGATTTGGGTATTTACAATAAACTCTTTTTACCAGGAAAAGGTTTATATCCTTTTCAGTCTTTTGGGCAAAAAAAAAAGCAGAAGCCACTTTGTATGACTCCTGCTTTTTTAGTCTGTATATGAGATATTACTCTTCTTCCTCTTTTTTGTCAGATTTGGAGGCTGTTTTAGTCCCTGCCTTTACTTTATCATTCATTTCATCTACTGCTTCACCTGCTTTATCCATTGCCTTGGCCAGTTTTTGTTCGGCAATGTCTGCTAGTGCATCCGCCTTATCCATGATATCATCCAATTTTTCGGATGCAGATTCAGAGAGGTCTTCTGCTTTATCCATTGCATCATCCAGTTTTTCTGCTACCACGTCTGCTACTGCCCTGGCAGTATCCACTACATCTTCGACCAGCTGGCCTACTGATTCAGATAGTTGATCTATCAAAGAAGCTGCCTGTTTTTTAGGCTGTGTAGCAAGTTCGCTGGCTGCTTTTTCGAGTTTACCAGACATTTTATCCAGCTCTTTGGCGTTTTCAGAGATGCTGCTTGCAATTTTTTGCTTCACTGCTTCTTTGGCTTCATCCAATTTTTCCTGTTTTTCTACTTTGACAGCTCTTTTCTTTTCCTTCTCCATTTTGGCCTCAAGATCTGCTTTGGTCAGATTCATATCATCCAGTTTTTCCTGTTTGGACTTAACTCTTTCTTCTATCATTCTAATCTTAGCCTGACGAAGCTGAGATTCGAGCTGACCGTCGCTGTCGGCTACTTTTTTAGTCTGAAAATCCAGGTCTTTCTGATCAAAATCTATAGATTTTTGCATTTTCTGAATGGCACCGACCAGCCCATTGTATCTGGCTTCCAATCTCGCAAGGTTATTATTTCCCTGCTGACCAGGCGCACCACCACCTGCTCCTCTTTTTTCCTTGAGTTTTTTGAAAGTATCGTCAATTTTATTCCAAAGATCGTTTCTGTCCTCCTTGGTAAATTTGAAGTCTTTGATTTTAGCTTGCACTTTTTTAAGGTCCTCAAAAAGTGGCCCTAAACCGAGTCCCTTGTCTATTTTATCTTCGATATCCTTTAGTTCTTCACCAAAAGAATCAACATATTTTTTCGATTGTGTCTCAAACTCGTCTTCGAGAGATTTTTTAAGCTCTTTGAGTTTGTCAAAAAGACCATTGGTTTTTTCTCTTAGCGCAGCTCCATGTTCTCTGAACAAATTTTTGTCATTTACCTGTCCCTGGACCTTATTCCAAAATCCACGCAGGTCATCCCACAATACATTGTCATAGTCACTCAGGCTTTCGACCTTGTCTTTCAGCTCATCAAGCTCTGATTTGTACAATCCGTACAACTTCGATGAAAGTACGACAAAATGCCATTCGGCCTGGGCTCTGGAAATCAGGTCAGGCCTTTCGACTTTGATTTCGTCAGGTAGTAAGGAGTCAGATACTGAAAGTTTTCTTTCTATTTTAGTAAAACCCGAAGGAAATTCAACCTCTGCATCGTCCTTCCATTTTTCGGACATTGCCTTGTAAAATTCTTCAGTTGCTACATTTTCTGGAAAAGTGTAAATATTTACGACATTTTCTTTTTCCAAAAGTTCCAATGCTACAAGCATTTTTTCATCTTTTTCATTGGAACCCCAAAGTACTAATTTGCGTCTCATGATACAATGTAATTAAAAATCAATAAATCGTTATGTAATTAAAAATTCAAAAAATCAAACCAAATGATGCTCTACTAAATATTTGGCTATTTGTACTGCATTCGTTGCTGCTCCTTTACGCAGGTTATCAGCAACGATCCACATATTCAATCCATTTTCGACGGAATCATCCCGTCTAAGTCTCCCTACAAACACTTCATTTTTATTTTTTGCATAAAGTGGCATAGGATATTTAAAATTTTCGAGGTCATCCAGGACTGTAATACCTTCTGATGACTCCAGCAATTGCCTCACATCTTCGATTTCGAAAGGTCTGTGAAACTCAGCATTGACTGACTCTGAGTGACCACCATTGACAGGTATTCTCACGGCAGTAGCCGTTATCTTCAGGGATTGGTCACCCAGTATTTTTTTAGTCTCGTGGACTAGCTTCATTTCTTCTTTTGTATACCCATTGTCGAGAAAAACGTCACATTGAGGTATGGCATTTTCAAAAATCTGATAATGGTAAGCCATATCTGTTTTTTCAGGATTCTGCCCTGATTTTTCAGCTTCATACTGTGCAACAGCCTTGGCGCCTGTACCTGTAAAGGATTGGTATGTGGATATAACAAGTCGCTTAATGCCATACTTCCGATGTAAAGGTGCAAGCGCTACTACCATCTGAATGGTAGAACAATTGGGATTGGCAATGATTTTATCATTTTTTGTCAACTCATCTGCATTAATCTCCGGTACTATCAGCTTTTTTGTGGGATCCATCCTCCACGCACTCGAATTATCTATGACTACAGTTCCTTTTTCTGCAAACTTGGGTGCCCACTCTAATGATGTGCCCCCACCTGCTGAAAAAATAGCTATATCTGGCACCATATCCACCGCATCCTGCATACCTACAATACTGTACTCCTTACCCCTATAACTCACTTTTTTGCCCACCGACTTACTGGATGCTACCGGAATATATTCAGTGACCGGAAAATCAAACTCTTCCAGGACTTCATTCATGACCCTCCCGACGAGCCCTGTTGCGCCTACCAAAGCAACTTTCATTTTTAAATTTTTATCTTATTAACCTATTATAAAACTGAATTCAGACCTTTCTTATTATATTTGCTTTTTTATGTGACTAACACTTTTTGAATTAGTCTACATTCGAAACATTTAAAGTAATTGTATTCTGAAATATAAACACCTTAATGAAAATGAAATGCAAAGATATACTTTCGTATAATAAACTTACCCTTTCATTACTAAGATATTTTATGTTATACGGGTTAATTGGGGTAAGTACTGACATTTCAGCACAAATTAATCTCGATTTTGATAACGGAAATATCAATCAAGTCAAATGGGAAGGTAATATTAATAATTTTATTATCAATACAGAAGGCCAATTGCAGCTCAATGCAGCAGTAGCGGGGGAATCCACTATTTTCACAAAATTTAAAGTGCCTAAAGACAGCATACAACTCGATCTTTATTTCAAACTTCAGTTTGCCCCTTCCAATGATAATTTTGGGAAAATATATCTCTTTACTGACAATAAGGATGAAACTAAAGCCAATGGTTACTATCTGCGTCTGGGAGAAAATGGTTCCAATGATGCCATACAGGTATGGAAACTGACCCAAGGCATTGGCTCGCTCATGGCATCCGGAAAAATGGGAGGCATCAGCGCGGAGCCTGCAGACGCCCGTATCAGGTGCAAGATATACCGCAATGGCTTATGGTTAGTCACCACTGACTACACTGGCAAAACCTTGTATGAAGATGACATTGAATTTTCTGATCCTGCTTTTTCATTGCCTGACGCCACTTATTTTGGCATATATTGCAAGTATAGCGCATCCCGAATCGATAAGTTTTTCTATGACGATATCATATATAAAACTATAGAACGAGATACTGTCCCACCTCTGGTATTGAAGGCAGAGGTAGTGAACGACAGTAATCTGAGACTTTCATTTTCGGAGTCTCTGGATGAAGTCTCTGTTAAAAATACAGCAGCTTATGTCGCCGATAATGGATTGGGTTCTCCCGACCTGATCAGTTATTCTACCGCCACTCCTAATGAAGTCACACTGACTTACACAGGGGGCAAAATAAAAAGTGGTAAAAACTACACCTTGACTATCAATGGTGTGAAAGACAGGAGCAACAATCAGAAGAAACAAACGATTTCATTTGTATATGCTATAAAGCCTGTAAAAGGTGACCTTATTATTACAGAGGTGCTGACCGATCCATATTCAGGTGGTGAAGATTTTATTGAACTTTATAATGCCTCAGACAAATTTATAAAACTGGATAGCCTGATACTCAAAAATACACAGAAAAACGAAAGTAAAACATTGTTGACATCCGACGTTCTCTATCCGGGTAGGTATGTGGCTTTGTCCAAAAACATAGATTTTCTGAAGACAACTTATAAAACACCGGATACTGCCAATTTTATCATAGCCACTTTACCATCATTGAATGTAGATGGTGCCAATATAACGATTATATCCACTTCAGGCAATCAGCCCATAACGATAGATTCATTTGACTATAGTGAGAAGTATCATTTCCAGTTGATCGATGAGACAAAAGGGGTGAGTTTGGAAAAAATCAGTCTGAAAGCCCCATCCAATGATGCTAACTTCTGGCACTCATCTTCGTCACTTGTGCTGTACGCAACGCCTGGATATAAAAACTCCAATCTGATTAAGGACAATACCGCTACCGGCAGCTCAAAGGGTCTCATACCTGATAAAAAAGTCTTTACACCCAATGGAGACAGCATAGATGATTTTGTTTTACTCAAATACGAACTAGCTAAACCCGGCTATCTAGCTACAGTGAGAATATATGACGCTGAAGGTTTTGCAGTCGCTGATTTAGCCAATAATCTTTTACTGGGTACAGAAGGTGCTTTAAAATGGGATGGTATAGATGGTGAAGGCAACATCATGCGAATGGGTATTTATATAGTATACAGCAGACTTTTTCATCCTGATGGTGATGTCATTGATTCAAAGCAAGTAGTAGTAGTTGCACAGAAATTTTAAATAATAAATTATACCTGTGAAAAGAATCATTAGTACAGGCAATAAATTCATGGCAGGATTCATCATTCTGCTCACTGTATGTGCTGTGTTTATTCCTATCTTCGAATTTACAGAAAAGTTTCAGGATTATCTGGTACATTTCCTGATATTTCTAATATTTTCAGGACTGATAGGCTTAATTTTAAGTAATAAAACCATTCTGTATACCAGTTTTGGGTGTGCTGCTGCTTTGGCTTTTTTTCTAAAAAATGCGTCTAATCCAGAATTGAAAAATCCAACAACCAACGGCAGAAACAAACTGACCCTCGTACATATCAATCTTAGTCTGATCACCGATGTAGAGACAGTGCGGAACATCATTTCTGATGAAAGCATACAGGTCATTTCCTTTCAGGAATATACCCCTGACTGGGCTAGTATCATCCCTGAGATCACAAAAGCCAAGTTTCCATATATTTATCAGGATGTGCGTATAGATTTATATGGCAAAGCTATTTTTTCAAAAAATATCATCCGCAAAAGTGAAGTCATCAATTACACCGATATCCCTAACATCGAAACACAGATAGAATCCGGCGATGATGTATTTACAATACTATCTTCTTATATGACTCCGGCACTCGACAATATGTCTAAAACGCAGGCAAAATCCCAATTTAGATTTTTGGAAGAATACTCTTTAAAAAACAAGGATGGCAAAATCATCATGGGTGAATTTAATCAGGTTTACTGGTCACATGATATCCTGAGTTTTCGCAATAAAACAGGACTCCTCAATAGCCGCCGAAATGTTTTTCCGACGACTATGAAAATGCCGTATGATCATATATTTTACTCTCCAGACCTGGAGTGCTTCTATTTTGAAGAATTAAATGACAGTGACGGTAATCACTTCGGTTGCAAATCTTCTTTCCAGTTTAAAAACCAGAAATCCAGGTAATCGCCCATGCAAATCACTTATTCCTGCCTTCCATTCAGCAAGCTCACCAATGCCGACCTTTACGATATCATGAAGGCCAGACAGGAGGTTTTTGTAGTAGAACAAAACTGTCCTTATCTCGATGCGGACGGCAAAGATCTCTATGCACATCATGTAATGGGCAAAGACACAAACGGACAATTGCAATGTTACAGCAGGTTACTGCCGGAAGGGGTTTCTTATCCGGGATTTACATCGATAGGCAGAGTCATCAATACAGCACTCGTGCGTGGTCAAGGTCAAGGCAAGACTCTGATGCAATATTCTATAGCAAAATTAAGAATCTATACCCTGACATGCCAGTAAAAATAGGCGCACAGGCGTATCTAAAGAAATTTTATGAAAGTTTTGGATTTGTAGACATGGGAATCCCTTACCTCGAAGATGGTATACCACACATCATTATGGTACTGCAATAAATAAAAAAGCCCTCTGCTTTCAGAAGGCTCTTTTTCTTCGCTAAAGATTTTTTTCAATAAATTTGAAAAGAATATCAATCTGAGACTTGGGGTCTCTGTATGAAAGAGCCATTAAGTATGCAATATGTTGCCTGAAGAATGTAAAAAATATATAATTTATTTTATTTAATATATAATGTACTAAATATCAATTTTTTAAAATTGTAAAATTTTTACTTAAAGTTAATAATTATTAAATTGCTGGCTTAAATCCGGTATTCATATATTTTTACGGTAAATTTGCATCACATTGTTAATAAGAAAATAAAACAAATGAAAATCCTTGTAAATGATGGTATTGAACCCATCGGCAAAACCCTGCTCGAAGCTGCCGGCTTCGAAGTGGAAATGAACAAAATAGAACAAGCTGACCTTCCGACCAGATTAAATGAGTACGATGCCATCTGCGTCAGAAGTGCTACAAAAGTCAGAAAAGAATTGATTGATGCTTGTCCTAATCTCAAGGCCATTGGCCGTGGAGGTGTAGGCCTCGATAATATCGATGTAGAGTATGCGCAATCTAAAGGTATTGCTGTCATCAATACACCTGCCGCTTCTTCCAGATCTGTGGGAGAACTCGCTATGGCTCATATGCTGAGCTTGTCAAGATTTCTCTACCAATCCAACAGGCAAATGCCTTCGGAGGGAGATACCAGATTTAATGACTTCAAAAAAGCATATGCAAAAGGTGCGGAACTGGAAGGGAAAACCCTGGGAATCATCGGCCTGGGTAGAATAGGACAGGAGGCTGCCAGATGTGGTTTGGGCCTTGGCATGCATGTGCTTGCAGTGGACCCTTATGTTTCTGAAGTCACACTGGCCGTAGGACATGCTTCTCTGGGCTTTAAGGCAACTTTAAAAACGGTCACCATGGACAGTATGCTTGCCGATGCTGATTATATCTCTTTGCACATCCCTTCTGTAGGTAAAGCCATTTTGGGTAAAGAGGAATTTGCAAAAATGAAAAACGGTGTGATCGTAGTCAACTGCAGCCGCGGAGGTACGATCGATGAAGATGCTCTGCTGGAAGCCCTGGCTTCAGGCAAGGTTGCTGCAGCAGGATTGGATGTATTCGAAAACGAACCTACTCCACGCAAAGATTTGCTCACCCATCCACGTATATCACTCACTCCACACATAGGTGCATCGACTGAGGAAGCCCAAAATAAAATAGGAGAGGAGTTAGCGCACAAGATGATTGCAGCATTAACCAGCTGATAACCTGATACATTACCACTGTAATACTAGTGATAGTATTACAGTACTTTCCTATATTCAAAACCGCACGGGGGTTTGGGGGGGGGGGGGGGGGGGGGGGGGGGGGGGGGGGCGGGGGGGGGGGGGGGGGGTGGGGGGGGGGGGGGCCGGGGGGGGGGGGGGGGAGAGGGGGCTTTGGGGGGGGGCCGTTGGGGGGGGGGGGCGGGGGTGGCGGGGGCGGGGGGGGGGGGGGGGGGGGCGGTCCATCTTCATCACTAAAAACAAGGGTGTTACCATCACCGGACATAACATGATACCCATAAGAGCAAACATCTAAAGTTTGACTTCTCACTTCCTTTATGCCTGTAACGACATCGATTTGATATTCAATCAATTCCACCTTGTTGGCGCAACTTCCATATGAGATGTCCATACAAACCCTGGCATCTAATGAATACGATTTATATGATACTTTTTGGTTGTTACCATTAGTGAAAAAAAACTTGCGGTCACGCCACACGTCATTTTGTTTTTGGATAAAGATCACGTAATTTCGATCTTCGTTTGTCAAAAGTAACGTTTTCCCAAGAGAATCAAATTGTATGTTTATATCATCATATTCAGTATAATATTCCTTACTACACTCAAAGTTCCACTTGTTTAATTTCAGCACTACATTTAAAGTCAGAAATTAATAGTATTTGTTTCCCTTCAGATACTGCCTGACATACTCTTCTACCCCATCCTCCAGTGACCAAAATGGTTTGGTATATCCGGCATTGGCCATTTTAGTCATTTTTGCCTCTGTAAAATACTGGTAACTATCTCTGATATCTTCGGGCGTGTCTATGTATGTTATATTTTGAGGAACATCCATAGCCTCAAAAGTCCGGACAGCAAGGTCTACAAAAGTGCGGGCTTTGCCGGTGCCGAAATTATAGATACCGCTTTCGCTATGCTGATTGTGTAATAAATACAAAATCATGTCAGATATGTCTTTTATGTATATAAAATCCCGGCTTTGATGCCCATCTTTAATACCTTGCCGATGAGATTTAAAAAGCTTCATACACCCCGTATTTCGGATTTGGTGGAAGGTGTGAAAGATCACCGATGCCATTCTGCCTTTATGATATTCATTCGGTCCATATACATTAAAAAATTTGCATCCTATCCAAAAGGGTGGTTTTTGCTCCTGGGCCAGTGCCCACAGGTCAAACTGATGTTTACTCTCCCCATAAGGATTCAAGGGTTTTAGTTTATGTATGATGGCATGATCATCATCAAAGCCAAAGGAACCATCGCCATAGGTAGCTGCACTGGATGCGTATATAAGGGGTATCTCCCGGCGAGCACATACCTGCCAGATGCGTTTACTGTAATTGAGATTCAACTCATCAAAAATCTCAATATCCATCAGCGTAGTGTCCGTCCTGGCTCCCATATGAATGACAGCATCTATTTTTTGACTTGTTTTTTCAAACCATTCCAGAAATATATCTCTGTGCATCCACTCTCTCACGGTTTTGTCATCCGTATTTTTGTCTTTATAAAGCTTGTAAAAATCATCCACCACTACCACATCTCGGTTATAGCCATGCACATTTAAGTCTGTAAGCAGACACGAACCTATAAAACCTGATACTCCGGTGAGTATGATCATAATAATTAATTTTATAAAGAAGCTACAAAACTAAGAAATTGTAATGATATAAGTTCTATTTGGCGATTTGGATATATTGATTTTTACCATTATGTAGTACTATGATTGATATGCATCAAGCCGGAAGCCAATTTTCCAGACTTCGGGAAAAGCACAAAAGAAGTTGATGAAGCTTTGGACTTAGCTACCATGGCAAAGATATATATACTGAATCATCTTAAATCAACAATAATCCCTACTTTTGCCCAATATTAAAATCATTCTTTCCATGTACAGATTGCTTGTAATTTCTTTCCTTTTTTCAGTGTACAAAAACTAAGTGCTCAACTTATCTCCACATCTGTCAAAAGTGTTTTTCTTGGTGATAAAAAAGTGACAATCAAAATCATCTCCAAACAAGGTCAAAATCTAGTCTTTGCGCATGTACACGAAAACGAATCCGCATCCCTGGCAGCAGGGATAGCTATAATAGAGAAGTATGGAGGAAAATTACTGACTTTGGAGCATTCAACTGACGGTACCAAAAACAGAAATATAACTTTCAATCTTCATGGTACGACCTATCAGTTTGACCCCAACAGAATTTATACCCATAATGATGCCGTTTTGTCCAATTCTATAAAGGTTGCTCGTGGCAAAGGAGCTGTTACTGCTGAGGTATCGAATATAGTCAAAAATCTGTCAACGCAAATCTGGGACGAACTAAAATCATCTACACAAATCATCGCTCTGCACAATAACAAAAATTTGCCGGCAAGCTACAAAACAAAGTGGATATTCTGGAAGCACATTGAGCCGGAATCATATAGCATCAAATCATACATCAAGTCACACGATCAGTCTAGCGACAGCAACAAATCCTGCTCAGACATATATCAATCCTGAAATCAACAACAGTGAATTTTTTATTGTAACAAAAAAGATTGACTTCGATTTACTGGTAAAAAAAAGGTATACAGTAGTACTACAGAATGCCCATCCGGTAGACGATGGTTCTATGTCTGTTTATGCTGCAAGCGCCGGTATAAGATATATCAATTCTGAGGCTAAAATGGGGAGGGTGGACACCCAGCTTGGCATGCTCGAGCTGCTGTTGGCAGATGGAGAGTGATTAGTGGTTGGCCCAAATGTTAAAGATAATGCTCTCTTGCAAAGGATAGATATCGCTAAACCATTTACTTCGTGTTTATAACCCGTATTATTTGTTTTTTTTCTTTTGTATATAAACCAACTCGCTGCAGTTGTCTCTCCTGAAGACGGTTTGAGCAGCCGTCCTGATGTCTTCGGCAGTGATGCTCTGATATCTTTCTGCTTCGTCATTAATCATGGCTGCATCTCCCAGTATTTCGAAATAGGCAAGACTTATTCCTTTGTTCAGAATGCTCACTTCTGAATATTCCAGACTGCTTTCGACTCCGTTTTTGAGTTTTGTTAGTTCTGTTTCACTGATTCGATCATGCTGCAGTAATTGTAGCTGTTCGTCGATAGCTGTTCGGGCCTTTTCCATAGAAACACCAGGCATTGTTTTGCCCTCTATGATAAAAAGACCCGGGTCTATAGTACCTGAAATGAAAGCGTCAATGGTACTGAATAGTTGTTGTTCTTTGTACAACCTCTGATAAAATCTGGATGATCTGCCATTGGACATGACATCTGACAATAGATCACAAGCATAATATTCCTTGGTAAGTCTTGCAGCCATATGATAACCCCTGTACACAGCATCGTGTGGTACATCCTGATATAAAAAGTGTTGTCTGAATTCGTTCTGTATGGGTTCGAACTTATATTGCTTTTTGGATAACTGACCTGCCTGAATATCACCAAACCATTTTTCGACCAAGGCTATACCATCTTGGGCAGTAATATTTCCTGCCAGTACCAGTATGGCATTATCAGGTCTGTAATATTGGTAAAAAAAAGTTTCTACCTGTTCTAGCGTTGCATCAGCAATGTGGCTGATTTCTTTGCCTATGGTAGGCCATTGATAAGGGTGAATCTTGTAGCAAAGTCCGCTAAGATGATGCCACATGTCTCCATAGGGTTCATTGAGACACGTTTCTTTAAATTCTTCTATGACTACTTTTTTCTGTGTTTGCAGTGATTTTTTACTAAATCTAAGCTGCAGCATTCTATCTGACTCCAACCAAAGGGCTGTTTCTACATTTTGAGCCGGTACTATTTCATAAAAATTGGTTAGGTCAGTATTGGTAAACGCATTGTTTTCGCCACCTGCTTCCTGTATAGGTCCATCAAAATCCGGAATATTGGCCGATCCTCCAAACATCAGATGCTCAAAGAGGTGTGCAAATCCTGTTTTGTCAGGCTCTTCATATTTTGAACCTACATTGTACACGATATTGACCGCCACCATAGGTGTAGATTTATCTTCATGTATGATGACCCTAAGACCATTCTGCAATACAAACCGCTCAAATGCTATCATTCTTCTTCATCTTTTTGATCTTGATATCTTTTGCTTTTTTTGTCCGGAGATTTTCTTTTAACCTGAGTACTGTCACCTTCTATGATGAGTACTATTTCACCTTTGGCAGGCTTATTTTTGTAGTGGGTAATCGCTTCTGTGACTGGCAATGTCACAAACTCCTCAAACATCTTACTTATCTCACGGGCTACACATACTCTTCTGTCACTGCCTAGTACATCCCTGATTTCTTCCAGCGATTTGATCAGTCTGTGCGGAGATTCGTAAAGTATGATGGTCACATTGAGAGTACACAGAAATTTTAGCCTGGTTTGTCTCCCTTTTTTATGCGGCAAAAAGCCCTCAAAAAAAAATTTGTCCGTCGACATACCTGATGACACCAGGGCTGGAACAAAAGCAGTAGCTCCCGGCAGACAACTGATTCGGATACCCTGAGCTACACACTCTCTGACAAGCAAAAATCCGGGATCTGAAATACCCGGCGTCCCTGCATCGGATATAAGTGCTATATTTTTACCTTGCTGGAGATGTGAGATGATACTTCCAAGGGCTTTATGTTCATTGAATGCATGAAAAGCCCACATAGGTTTGTCTATGTTAAAATGTTTGAGGAGCTTGCCACTGGTACGGGTATCCTCTGTGAGTACTACATCACAGGCTCGGAGCGTATCTATAGCCCGAAAAGTCATGTCGTCCAGGTTCCCGATGGGTGTGGGTACTAAATAAAGCATTTTCCCAACAAATTATGAATCATTTTTTAATAAAATGAGGTATCACTCTAATATAAATCCAATGCAAAAGTAATCATATCCCATATAGGAGTGACAAAAAGATTAAATTCCCGTTAAAATGGTAGCTTTGTGTTATGCTCACGATGATAAATCATGAACTTACCAAAACACTCAGGCATATAAATTCGTTTCTTTAAAAGAAAATAACAATTTCATGGGGCCAACAAAAAAAATAAATTCATTCAAAATCATATTACTGCTTGTGTTATTGGCACAGACAGCTTTACAGGCACAGATTCTCAATGATGACTGTATATTTGCTACTCCTTTACCCTCCACAGATGGCTTTTGTTCATCAGACGGACAGTACACCAATGTCGGTGCAAAATCTGACCTTGAATTTACTCAGGGAACAGCTGCCTGTATTTCATTAAAATGGGCCAACGGCGTATGGTTTTCTTTTGTACCCAAACAACCAGCTGTATTGATCAGGGTTCTTGGATTGGGAAATGGCGGAACCATCAGGAGTCCTAAAATTATCCTATTTGAAAAATGTGGAAAATATATTTCCTGCTCGCCTGGAAAGGATGTGGGTATTGACGAATTAGTGTTTGACGACCTCAATATAGGTCAGACTTATTTTATCATGATAGAATCGTCCATCGGTGGTGAAGGGACTTTTAAATTATGTGTAGATGACTTTATACCTGTCAAATCTCCCGAAAGCGATTGCAGTAAAGGTGTAGTGCTTTGTGACAAATCATCTTTTGTAGTCAATAAACTCGAAGGAAACGGAAATGATAAATCTGAACTCGAAGCTAATATCTGTATTGGTGGAGAATTTGCTTCTGCCTGGTATAAATGGACATGTGAGACATCTGGAAGTCTGACTTTCACACTGACACCCAACAACAATTTTGCCAATCAGATCACAGATGATATCGATTTTGCCCTATACGAATTACCCAATGGCCTCGATAATTGTACCAATAAAAAATTGCTCCGTTGCGAAGGGGCAGGAGCCAATACAGACGCTTTTGGAAACGCACAGCCTCTCCCACAGTGGTCCAGATGCAACGGCCCCACCGGATTGAGAGTAGGAGAGACAGATATCTCAGAGCCTGGTGGATGTCAGGGTTCGAATAATAATTTTGTCTCACCTATAGATATGGAAGCAGGCAAGTCCTATGTTCTTATTATCAATAATTTCAGCAGATCAGGGTTAGGCTTCGGTATCGAATTCGGTGGTAGCGGAACATTCCTGGGACCAAAACCTGATTTTGAGGTCAATGCCAATAAGGCATTCGAATGTGATAAATCAGTTGTTTTCACCAATAAATCCTCTTCTGTCACCGATCCTATCGTGAATTACACCTGGAACTTTGGAGACAGATCTGTACCCAATAGACAAACTGGTACAGGGCCTTATGACGTCATTTACCAGTCGTTTGGCAATAAAACAGCAGCACTGACAGTAGAGAGTTCTCGTGGTTGTACTGTCACTAAAATAGTAGATTTTTTTGTAGATCCGTGTTGTAAAGATACCAGTACTTTAGCACTGGACGCGCTGACTACTGACCTCCGTTGTTTCGAAATTCCCGAAGGTAAAATCATCGCCATGGGCCTACGTGGGTCACCTGATTACAGCTACAGCCTGAATGGTGAGCCCTTCAGACCTAATCCACTTTATGGCAACCTGCCTGCAGGTCAGTATTTCATACGGGTTCAGGACCTCAAAGGGTGCGTAGATACCATCACTAAGCTAATCAATCAGCCTCCACCCATCGTAGTAGATGCAGGACCTGACCAGGTAGTAGATTTTGGAAATACCACTTTTTTGAATGCCACCTATACCTCATTTAACGGGGTCGACTCATTATTCTGGAAACCACCTGGTGACTTCAGTATCAATGGTATTACCAACCCTGAAGTTTTTCCAAAAACCACGACTACTTATACTTTTATTGTCACTGACGAAAATGGCTGTACTGAAGAAGACCAGGTAACCATTCGGGTCAATAAGGAATATAAAGTTTTTGTTCCCAATATTTTTACACCTGACGGCAGTGGTGCCAATGATTTTTTTAATATCTGGACGCCAAAAGCCGTAAAATATGTAGAATTGCTCGAAGTCTACGACAGATGGGGCAACCTGGTGTATCAGGGCATAGATACCAGAGCACCTGCATCAGGAAATCTTGTAGTAAGTACTCAAAACAACGGTTGGGATGGCAGTTTTAAAAACCTCCCTGTCCAATCCGGCATATTTGCATGGCGAGCCAAAGTCAGATTTATAGATGATGAGATAAAAGAGTACAGCGGAGATTTGACACTTGTCAGATAAATAACATAACAAAATTTCTGACATGATTGAAAGGAGTAAAATTGCGCTCTGGAGCATGGTGATGATAGTCATTGTATCCTGTAGCAACAATGTAGACGATATAGATAAATTGCTGGCTGCGGATCTGAGAGCAGATGTAGAGCGTGGCAACAATGTCAGAATAGTGTACAGCGACTCTGCCTTGGTGAAAGTCGTCATACATGCTCCCGTGATGGAGAGATACACTGATTACGGAGACAGTAAGGATGTATTTCCTAAAGGTATTTTAATGGAGTTTTTAAATGAACAAAAGGTCGTTTACAGTTGGCTCAAAGCAGAAACCGCCATCAGGGAACAACGCACCCAAAAGATAACAGCCCGAGGCAATGTTATTTTTTATAATGAAAAAAAGGAAAAACTCGAAACTCCTGAGCTTATATGGGATGAAAAAGAGAGAATAGTCTATACGGACAAGCTAGTGAGGATCACTCAGGCAGAAAAAGGAGATACTACTTATGGGTTTGGGTTTGTGGCAAATCAGGCTTTTACCCGCTTTGAAATCAAGAAAAAAGTTCAGGGCAAAATAAATGTTTCTGAATTTGTCACTTCAATTAAGTAATTTTGCACCGCAAACAGACTTTATGTTCACGACAATCTTACTGGTGATTTTGATGCTTCTTCTTTCGGCTTTCTTTTCCGGGAGTGAAATCGCCTATCTATCAGCCAATAAACTTGGTGTAGAAGTACTTAAAAACAAAGGCTCCAAAAGAGGTCATATACTGACTGACCTGTATAATGACCCAAAAACATTTTTGAGCACGATGCTGGTGGGCAACAATATCGTTTTGGTCATGTATACGATTTTGTTTGGTTCGATAGTGACACCATTGCTGGAGATGATATTGCCGGCAGGAGGATTTGCGATCTCTTTCATAACAACTATCATACTCACAATGGTGATTCTAATCACAGGTGAGTTTTTACCCAAAACACTTTTCAGATTATATGCCAATGAACTGATTTTCAGACTGGCGCCTGCCCTTAAATTTTCTAAATGGCTGCTTCTTATACCCAGTTGGATTCTTACAAAGACCTCCAATCTGATAATAAGACTTATTTTTGGCAATATCAAAGCAGATGATGAATACAATATCACCAAACTTGACCTCGAGCATTATATACAAACAAAAGTCCCGGAAGAAAAAGATATTGATAAAGAGATTCTCACCAATGCCCTAAACCTGAATCAGCTCAAAGTCAGGGAATGTATGATACCCAGAAATGAAATTGTCTTTATAGATAAAAATGATGACATACAGACAGTAAAAAATGTATTCATCTCCTCCAAACATTCCAGACTCATTGTGGTCGATGGGGAGGTTGAAAACATTGTAGGATATTTTCACCATCAGCAATTATTCAAAAATATTTCATCCATCAAAAGACACATCATGGAAATAGATTTTGTGCCGGATGTGATGAATGTCCAGGATCTGATGCATAAATTTATCAAAGATAGCAGCAATATAGCTTGTGTTGTAGATGAGTTCGGTGGTACTGCCGGCATTATCACTCTGGAGGATATACTGGAAGAAATCTTTGGTGAGATTGCCGATGAGCATGACGAAGAAGATTTTACTGAAAAAATGATTTCAGAGCACGAGTTTATTTTTTCAGGCAGACTGGAGTTAGCTTACTTAAATTCCAAATATGAACACCTTGATTTTCCGGAGGAAGACTATGTCACCCTTTCGGGATATATTGTGATGACTTATGGGTCTATTCCTGAAGAAGGGGAGGAAATCCTTCTGGACAATTATAAATTTGTCATCTTGTCCAAATCAGACACTAAGATCGAAGAAGTAAGAGTGATCAAAATATCTGGTCATACAGAAAAAAAATCGTCCAACAGCTGATTTTAATTTCGGCATAGCATCTCATGTTTAGTTAATATGATCAATAAACCGATGATATAACTCGTTTAATTATCATGATTAACAAATTATAGAATTTTAATTTATCTGATAATACTACCCAAAGATTGGATTTGATTATATCATCATAAAAAAAGTTTAATCATATACCTTACAAGATTAAACAAATTTGCGTTACTTTTGTATTTAGATTAAATATAATTAAGAAATAATGGCTGATAACAGACTGATTTATCTTGACAACAATGCTACTACACCTACAGACCCCAGGGTAGTAGAAACCATGCTTCCATATTTTTATGAAATACCGGGTAATGCTGCCAGCAGAAATCACCCATATGGATGGAAAGCTGAGGAAGCTGTAGAGTATGCCCGTGAGCAGGTGGCTGATTTATTGGAAGTAGACCCGAAGGAGATTATATTCACTTCAGGTGCGACTGAATCAGATAATTTGGCTATCAAAGGCGTGTTCGAAATGTACGCATCCAAAGGAAATCACATCATCACTGCCAAGACAGAACATAAAGCAGTCCTCGATGCCTGTAAGAAGGTAGAAAAAATGGGCGGTCAGGTTACATATCTCAATGTTCAAAATGATGGTCTTGTAGATCTGAAAGAACTGGAAGCAGCCATTACTGACAAAACCATCATGATATCTATCATGTGGGCCAATAATGAAACAGGTGTCATCCAACACATGAAAGAGATAGGCGACATATGTAATAAGCATGGTATTTTGTTTATGAGTGACGCCACTCAGGCAGTGGGCAAAATTCCTGCACATCCCAAAGAAGTAGGCGTGCACCTGATGGCTTTTACATCGCACAAGATGTACGGACCCAAAGGTGTAGGAGCCCTGTATGTGTGCAGAAAAAATCCGAGAGTGAAAGTCACTGCCCAAATGGATGGTGGTGGCCACGAAAGAGGAATGAGATCTGGTACACTTAATGTCCCGGGAATCGTAGGTTTTGGGAAGGCTGCTGCCATCGCAAAAGCTGAAATGGCTGAAGAAAGCAAAAGATTGTCCAAACTTCGAGATAAACTGGAGAGCGGATTTAAAAACAGCCTTGAAGAAGTATATATAAATGGAAATGTAGATTCAAGGATGCCGCATGTTACCAATATATCCTTTAAGCATGTGGAGGGCGAAGGCCTCATGATGACATTTAATCAGAATATTGCAGTGTCATCAGGATCAGCCTGTACTTCAGCATCACTAGAGCCATCATATGTACTGGTAGCATTAGGTTTGGGTGACGATCTTGCTCATTCATCTATCAGATTTAGTTTGGGCCGGTTTACAACAGAAGACGATGTAGACTATGCATTAGAAGCAGTAAGTAAAGGCGTCACTCACATGAGGGATCTAAGCCCTATCTGGGAGATGTACAAAGAAGGTATTGATCTTGATGCTGTAGAATGGTCTGAACATTAAATAATTTATAAATTAAAAAATAATAGATATGGCTTATTCAGAAAAATTACTTGATCATTTCAAAAATCCTAAAAACGTGGGTACCATGGACAAGGATAAAAAAAATGTCGGTACAGGATTAGTAGGTGCTCCTGAGTGCGGTGATGTCATGAGGTTACAGATAGAAGTAGATGAATCTACAGATACCATCATAGATGCCAAATTTAAGACTTTTGGTTGTGGTTCGGCTATTGCCTCTTCTTCTCTGGCAACAGAGTGGCTTAAGGGTAAAACGATTGATCAGGCTCTTACAATAGACAATATGGCTATTGTAGAGGAATTGGCACTTCCACCGGTCAAAATCCATTGTTCAGTTTTGGCTGAGGATGCCATAAAAAGCGCCATTGCCGACTATAAAAAGAAAAATGAAAAAGTGCCGGCTTAGTCCTTTTTTCTGTATTTATAACCGAAAGTAAACATTATATGTTATTTGTTGCCGATAGTGCCAAGGAAAGAATCAAAGAGATCGTAGAAAGTAAAAGCTTATCTGAAGATTATTTTGTGAGGGTAAGTGTGACCAGTGGGGGATGTTCAGGACTAAGCTATCAGATGGATTTTGATAACGAAAACAAACCCAATGATCAGGTTTTTGATGATAACGGTGTGAAAATCGTGACTGACCTCAAGAGTTTTCTTTATCTATGCAATACTACTTTGGAATTTTCAGGTGGACTGGAAGGTAAAGGGTTTTATTTTAATCATCCTAATGCTGCCAGAACCTGTGGATGTGGCGAAAGTTTTGCAGTGTAGAATAATAATAAAAGAAATACGATCATCCAAATAGGTACGGTTATAAAAAAAAAGGAGAATTAAATAAATTCTCCTTTTTTTTTAAAGGTCCATTTAAGTTCTGTTTTACATTAAAGACTGTCTGAAGGGTTGGTAGAAGGGCTTTTGAGTGTTGTACTGTCCTTTGTTGCCGGCGCAGCCCCTACATCTCCGGCAGGCTCATAAAGATCGCCCTGAGGCGCTTTTGCGTTAGGTGGATTGGTACCCTGTAGCGATAATATATAGCTGGCCACTTTTTGCATGGCGCCGGGTCTGAGCTGAGACTTCCAGGATATCATCCCTTTTTCAGGTACACCATATTTAATGGTAGTGAAAAGATTATTTATACTACCCCCATGAATCCAGTACTTGTCCGTAAAATTTGGTCCTACGGTTCCTTCCCCATTTGCACCATGGCAAACCAGACAATTCGCAGTGTAGATTTCTTTCCCTTCAGCCAGATCCTTTGTATCTGTAAGAAGGGTCACTGTTTTTTCGTCTATAGCATCAGCTTGTGTAGAGAGAAACCTGGCCTTGTCTGCCTCACCAAGTTCCATCGCTGCTATATACTCCTGCTCTTGATTAGGCCCTTTGGCTGATACGTGATAATACCAAAGATATCCGGCAGCCCATATGATCGTACCGTAGAACAACCACAACCACCAAGGCGGTAATGAGTTGTCCAACTCGCGGATTCCATCATACTCATGCCCAAGATCGATATCTGCTTCTTTATCTTTGGGCACCAAATTCCATGCTTTGTCAGATATGGTACTCCACAATGAACCAGCTGGAGTAAGGTTGGCTTTTTCCAGCCCTTCAGGACCGAATTTCTCCAGAAGCTTCATTTTCTGAACTTCTATCAATGCCCAGATAAGACTCAACCCTGCCATGATTACTCCAATGAGCACCAGTACTGCCAGTATTAAAAAAATATTGTTATACGCCATGTTGAGGACATTGGGTGCAGCCTGAGCGGCTCCTTCAGCCGGGGCAGCAGTATCCTGAGCATAAATGCCCACAGCGCTCAATAGTGTTGTTATATAAAGTATGATGGTTAAAAAGAGCTTCTTCATCATTTTATTTTTGATTTTTTGTTTAATAATGATTTAAATTGATTTGGTTCAGGCATCGTCATCCAAAGGAAGATTTTCCATCCTCTTGATGACAGGATTGTTTTTTCTGAAAGCCATCAAAGCACTTAGTACAAATATGGTCATAAATGTTATCAATGCGAAAATGGCCATCCAGTTGATATTGCCTGCGCCTTCTAATATATATTTTGCCATGATATTTAAATTTTAGCTTGATGATTTATTTAGAAGGTACTTTAACTTTGATATCCGTACCCAATCTTTGCAGGTACGCAATCAGAGCAACGATCTCTTTATTTTCCAGATTTTCCTGAGTGATTTTATCTTTAGCAAGGCTTTCGGCAATTTTTTTGGATTGCGCTTTCAGATCATCCACTGCCTTGTCTGCAAATCCATCAGGATATGGTGTACCCAGTGATTGTAAAACTTTGATTTTTGAAGCTGTATATTGTGTATTCAGATCTTTTTTATGCAACCATGGATATGGAGGCATGATAGAGCCCGGCGCCATGGATGTTGGGTCCATCATGTGGTTGTAATGCCAGCTATCAGGATATTTTGCACCTACTCTATGCAAATCCGGACCGGTACGCTTGCTTCCCCACAAGAATGGTCTGTCGTAAATAAACTCTCCTGATTTGGAGTATTCTCCATACCTTTCAGTTTCACTTCTGAATGGTCTTACCATCTGAGAGTGGCAACCGACACAACCTTCTCTGATGTATAGATCACGGCCTTCCATTTCAAGAGGTGTATAAGGTTTAACAGAAGCTATCTTTGGCACGTTATTATCAATCATCATCATAGGTATAATCTCTACCATCCCGCCTATCAAAACCAATACAGCACTTAATATCAACATTTGAATAGGTTTTCTTTCTATCCATTTGTGCCAGTATTCATTGTTATGTGCTTCGTAGGCCACCAATGCAGGTGCAGACGCCTCCTGATCGGCAATAAGTTTGCCACTTTGTACAGTTTTCACAAGGTTGTATATCATGACTATGACACCACTGAAGTAAATAGTACCACCTATGGCTCTGATCATATACATGGGTAATATTTGTGTCACTGTTTCCAGGAAGTTACCATACTGCAGGAAGCCGTCCGGTGTAAATTGTTTCCACATCAAAGACTGTGTCCATCCCGCCCAGTACAAAGGAATAGCATAAAAAAGAATTCCTAAAGTTCCGATCCAGAAGTGAGTGTTGGCTAGTTTTACAGAATATAGTTTTGTACCATGTATTCTGGGTATGAGCCAGTACAACATACCGAATGTCAACATACCATTCCAACCCAAAGCACCTATATGTACGTGACCTACTGTCCAGTCAGTATAGTGTGTGATGGCATTCAAAGATTTTACTGATAATAGCGGACCTTCTAAGGTAGCCATACCATAAGCAGTCACCGCTACTACAAAAAACTTAAGAATAGGATCTGTCCTCACTTTATCCCAAACGCCTCTGAGTGTCAATAGACCATTCAACATACCGCCCCATGAGGGTGCGATGAGCATGATGGAGAACACTGTTCCGAGTGATTGAGCCCAGTCAGGTAGTGAAGTATATAATAAATGGTGAGGGCCTGCCCATATATAGATAAATATCAATCCCCAGAAGTGAATGATGGATAATTTATAAGAGTACACCGGTCTGTTGGCCGCTTTTGGCATAAAGTAGTACATCAAACCCAAATAAGGTGTTGTAAGGAAAAATGCCACCGCATTGTGACCATACCACCATTGAATCAAGGCATCTTGAACTCCTGCAAAAGCATATACACCATGACCAAGACTGACTGGTATTTGTATATTATTAAATACGTGTAACACTGTAACAGTGATCCAAGTGGCAATATAAAACCATATAGCTACATATAAGTGCTGCTCTCTTCTTTTAAGTATAGTCCCAAACATATTGATACCAAATATGATCCAGACCACAGCTATTGCCAAGTCTATAGGCCAGATCAATTCAGCATATTCCTTACTACTTGTGAGCCCCAAAGGAAGAGTAATAGCTGCTGATAAGATGATCAGTTGCCATCCCCAAAAGTGAAGATTGGATAGTAAGTCACTAAACATCCTTGTTTTAAGAAGTCTCTGGAGAGAATAATATACTCCTGTAAAAATACCGTTACCCACAAATGCAAAAATCACCGCATTGGTGTGTAATGGTCTGATCCTACCGTAAGTGGTCTCAGCTAAGCCAAGGTTCATTGCGGGAAAAACCAGTTGAAGAGCAGCAAGAATACCCACCAACATACCTATCACCCCGAAAATAACGGAAGCGTAAGCAAAATTGCGTACTATCTTGTTGTCATAACTAAATGTTTCTAAATTTGCCATAAGTCAGATTTTATTATTATTAATTGGTTTTTTCTGATTTGTCTATCATATCATCATCCAGCAAGATGCGAATACTTGGTGTATAGTCATCATCATACTGACCGTCTCTGACTGCCCAAAAAAAGGCACCCAAAAAGGCTACAGCTACACAAAGACTAATAATGATAAGATACAGTAATATACTCATTGCAGTACAATTTGAGTGCAAGATAAAAATGACTTTTTAAGGCTTACATGACATAAATCATCTTTTTAAGTGATTTAAATTCTTACGTTTTCATTTGGTCCTAATTCTTTAAATTTTAATATCTTATACATTAAAAAAGTTCTTTTACATGCACTAAGATGTCAGATTTATTTGTTTTGGTGTCTATTAAAAGCAAGGCCTGGCAGACCCGGGAGCCGAATTACTCTGTAAATGAATGTATTTACTTGTAAAATACATTGAAAGCAGATATGTATCTTTGCAGCTTAAATTGGAAACGTAAATGGTCCCTTTGTTAAATTACAGAATTTTGGGGCAGGGTAAGCCTGTTATCATCCTACATGGTTTGTTCGGCATGTTGGACAATTGGATGAATATTGCCAAAAAACTTGAAAATGAAGGTTATATGGCCATACTTATCGATCAGAGGGATCATGGCAGATCGGAGCACACAGACGCCTTTGACTACCCTACTTTAGCAGAAGATTTACTTCATTTTATGGATGAAAACTGGATACATGAAGCCATATTGATAGGTCATAGTATGGGTGGTAAAACAGGGTTGCAATTTGTATCCGAACACGAGTCTATGATTTCTAAATTTATTGTGATAGATATTGGTATCAAACAATATGAACCCGGTCACCATGATGTGTTTGAAGCATTGTTTACCATTGATTTGGACAAGATTCAATCCAGAGATGAAGCTGAGCAAACCATGATGAAGACCCTCGATGATAGGGGAACAGTGCAGTTTTTAATGAAAAACCTGACCAGAAAGAAAGAAGGTGGTTTTGAGTGGAAAATGAATCTTTCACTATTACACCGACATTACAAAAATATACTTGGAAAAATAAGCTTTGACCACTTGTGTCACACCAGGACACTTTTTATCAGAGGTGATAAGTCAGACTACATCTTAGATCATGACATCCCAGATATACTTGCATCGCTGCCGGAAGCACGCTTTGTCACTATTCAGGATGCAGGTCATTGGGTTCATGCTGACAAGCCCATTGAACTTTTTGATGAAATTATACATTTTATAAGAGACTAAAACATACAGTCAACGTTATACTCATATAATATTAATAAATAATGACCAAAAAGATAAAAATTCTGGTTATCGCAGCGACCTTTTTTTCGACTATTGCTGCAGTGGTTGTCACTAATGATAAACTTTTCGAAATAAGTAAAAATCTGGAGATATTCATTAGTGTGTATAAAGAATTGAATACAAACTTTGTAGACGAACTCGATCCCGGCACGATGATGCGGACAGCCATAGACGCTATGACAAAAAATCTGGATCCATATACCAATTTTGTGTCAGAGTCTCAGGTAGAAAGTTACTGGATCAATGATGATGAAAAATATCAGGGCATCGGTGCCAGGATTAGCATCATAGATAAAAAACTAATGATACTCGAACCCTATGAAGGTGGTCCAGCATTTACATCTGGGATAAAGGCAGGAGATGAGATTGTCTCAATAGATGGTATCAACATAGAAGGGAAAAAACTTGAAGAAATAAATGCCATCCTCAGAGGATTGCCGGGAACAGATCTCCTGCTAAAAGTCAGACCGAATGGAAAAACAACAATTGAGGATAAAAAACTCATCCGGGGCGAAGTCAACATCCCTAATGTTCCATATTCAGGATTTGTATCTGATGGAGTGGGTTATATTTCGCTGACAGTCTTCACTCAAAACGCCGGCAACAATATCACAAAAGCTCTTAAGGATCTGAAGACAAAAAATCCAAATATGTCAGGTGTCATCCTCGACCTAAGACAAAATGGTGGTGGTTTGCTCCACGAAGCTGTAAACATATGCAATATATTCATTCCTAATGGAGAGATAGTAGTGACGACCAAAGGAAAAATAAAAGATCGTGACCAGACATTCAAAACACTCGCACCGCCTATAGACCTTGAAATCCCGGTCGCCATCCTGGTAGACAAAAGATCAGCCTCTGCTTCCGAAATAGTTTCCGGCGTGATGCAAGATCTGGACAGAGCCGTTTTAATTGGCCAACGAACCTTTGGAAAGGGTTTGGTCCAGAATACTAAGGAATTGCCATACAACAGCAGACTCAAGCTGACAACATCCAAATACTACATACCAAGCGGGAGATGTATTCAGGGTGTAGAATATGAAAATGGAGAACCTAAAGACATTCCGGATAGCCAGAGATCAAAATTCAAAACTAAAAACGGACGCCTTGTTTTGGATGGTGGAGGAGTAACTCCGGATGTAAAGCTCATGGCAAAAAATATTTATCCCGTGACAAAGGCATTAGTTGATCAGAATATCATTTATGAGTATGTCAATAAGTATTGTCAGAATAAAGACAGCATTGCTAAAGTGGGAACCTTCAACTTTTCAGATTATGCTGATTTCACAGATTTCTTAAAGAAAAAGGGCTTTAAATACGAGACGGAGGCTGAAGCTCATCTCAAATCAGCAAAGGAAGAGCTGGAAAAAAATGCTTCTTCAGACCTTGTGGATGAAATCAATAAGTTGCAGAATAAGATAAATTCAGCTAAGAACAATGAATTAAATCAAGCCAAAGCACAAATCATAGATGAAATAGAAAAAGAAATTGTTACCAGATATTATTTTCAGAAAGGTAAGGTCCAGCAATCCCTGGACGATGATCCTGAGGTAAAGGAAGCTATTTCTATTTTGAAAGATAATAATAGGTACAAGGCGCTATTAGGTATCAAATAATCAGGTGATGCCATTGATACTACAGATCGAAACATCCACAGATGTGTGTTCTATTGCGCTATCACAAAACGGGCAGGTGCTGTCTTGCGTGGAGTCAACAACGCCCAACAGTCATTCAGAAAAGATTACACAACTGATATCTGCTTGCATGGCAGAAGCTGTGGTATCCATTAGCGAATTGGATGCCGTTGCTGTGAGTGAGGGACCAGGCTCGTATACATCATTGAGGATAGGAGTCAGCACTGCCAAAGGTATGTGCTATGCACTAGGCATACCCCTGATAAGTATAGACAGTCTTTCTGCTCTTGCAAGCGGTGTATCGGCAACACAACTAGGCCCGAATGAGATCATCCTGCCTATGATAGATGCTCGACGTATGGAAGTCTATACCTCTGTTTATGACTATCAAAAAAACAAAATAGCTGATACTTTTGCAGAAATCCTCAGTCCATCTTCTTTTGATGATTATTTAGATAAGTATGCCCACATCCATCTTTGCGGTAATGGTGCCGAAAAATATTATCTGCACTACCCCTCTGACCGACTGGTATTGCACCACATAACAGCTTCAGCATCGTATTTGAGTGAATTATCAATGGCTGCTTATGAGAATAGAAAATTTGAAAACCTCGCTTATTATACACCCAATTATTTCAAGGATCCGAACATTACAACTTCAACTAAGAAATTATTCTGACAATTTGAACTTTTAGAGCTATATTATAGTTATTTATATATTGCAATAATTGTCATATAAAAATTATTTTAAATAATTGTTAGCGAATAACAGAATTGGTATGGTTATTGAATTATCGTATCAGAATTCCGTGAACTAACAAATCATTCGCATGAGAAATAAGAAGAACGAAACAGTAACGTTAAAGAAGGGGGGTAAGGAAGTACAGTTAGATTATGCTGACCTGAGAAAGGCAGTATTGGTACTTAGAGCCGTAAACCACAAACTTCGCCAAAGAATCATCGATCTTTTAGAAGATGGTGAAACCATGACAGTCACTGATATTTATATCAAACTAAGATTGGAACAGTCCGTAGCATCCCAACACCTGGCCATTCTTAGGAGAGCTGGAGTGGTAGCCACCGACAGGCAGGGTAAATTTATTTATTACTCCCTGGACAAGGAGAGATTAGGTCAGATTTCGACTTTAGTGGAAGATTTGACTAGTTAATTACTTACTTTCAGTAAGCCCTTATTATTTAATGATCATCAACAATTTATGTAACACTTTTTTACTTAAATCATCGTTTTTAATTGTATTTTTAGCCTGAGTGATATTATTTGCTAATAAATTATAATTTTTTTATATATTTATTTTGACATATTAAAATATCTCATCATATTTGTGCCAAGGTCTTAAAAATAAAAATAAGGAACACACATGAAAGGTACAAAAGTTACTTTCGACAACGAGAAGTTACACTATTCGTCGGAGTTGATGAGAGCACTGGCTCACCCGTTAAGGTTAAAGATTTTAGAATTCATTGATACCAATAAATCTATCAATGTCAACAAAATCTACAGTAATCTTGATTTAGAACAAAGTATTACATCACAGCATCTGAAAATACTCAGAATGTCAGGTGTAGTTTCAGTAGAAGTTACTGGAAAATATCATATTTATCATATAAATTATGATGTTATTAATAAAGCGAGTTTTGCAGTAAACAGATTTGTTGGTAAAGCATAACTATTAAAGCTTTCAAAAAAATAAAACGGCAGGCGTACTCTTTGATGTACGCTTGCTTTTTTTGTTTGTGCTATCAGCACCAGTATCGCTTCACCATTCTGAAAAGAAATAGTTTCAGTCAACAATAAAAAAATACTTTAAACCATTTTATCAGCATAAATGTAATTTTACATTTCATTTACATGTTTTTACAAACAAATCAAGAACGGCTTTTGTACACAACTTATATTTGTATAAATGTTTTCATTTAATCCAAAAATGCTGCAAACATCATTTCATCTCTCAACAATGTTCCTGCTGGTTTGCTGGCTGAATATGGATGTAAAAGCAGAGTTAGTCATATCACCGGAAAAAGTAAATCTCGCTTTACGCAGAACAGCTGATGCATTGCTACGGCTATCAGGAGATACTACAAGTCAAATTCCAGCCATTGAACAAACAGAATCCGTCAAATGGAGGGTTCACCTGGAGCAAGCTTTCAGTTATGATTCACTACCCTATTTATTGCAGCAATCACTCGATCTGTATGGGATCAAAGAACAATATAATGTCACTGTCCGCCGATGTGATGATGGCACCATCGATCTGGGATACCAGCAGCTTGATATCTGGTCAAAAAACGGTGTGCCATGTCAGGGTAGAAATATGCCTATAGGTTGTCATTATATAGAAGTGAGTTTTAATGTTACAAGCGCATCCGCTCCAAGTACAAACTACATTCTACTTTCGGCCATATTGGGTTGTTCGGGTTTGCTTGGATTTTGGTATTTTCAGAGAATAAGAAAAGAATCTTTTCGACAGGATGTAATGCCTCCCAATACAGATTGGATAGAAATAGGAAATTCGAAACTGGATACAACCGGTCAGACACTCCTGTGCGAAGGCGTCAAGCAGACACTCACATTCAGAGAAGCCAAATTATTGCATCTATTTGCTACACACCCCGATCAGTTATTGCAAAGAGATTTTATCATACAGCGTGTGTGGGCAGACGAAGGTATACTCGTAGGACGAAGCGTGGATGTTTTTGTGTCCAGACTACGCAAAAAGCTGGCTGGCGACAGCTCACTCAATATTGCAGTAGTCCATGGTATAGGTTACAGAATGGAAACGAGCAGGTTATAAACCATTACTTCTATATCCATCACAAAAAGCCAATTCAGGCTATTTACCATTTGGCACGCTATTTGATTTATTATATAGAAGCTTATTTGATTGGGTATAGTTTTGTAACCCATTCGTATTTTTATTCTGTAAGAAATACAATAAGAAAAACCATCATATAAAATTACAAATACCTGATAACCTATATTTTATACAAATATTTTTTATAAAATAAATATATATATCAGATATTATTGAAAAAAATATACCAAAATTACCCCAACATTTATTCTCTTTCATAGGTCTGTCCGATATACCTTTGCACCATTCCCACTCATAAGAGTAAATCTTATTTAAATCTGACCTAAGCCCGAAAGACGCGGGCATGTACTCATTTTTTTAATAACCAAAACTTTTTACCCATGGTAAAACAAGATTTACTTACCCAAAGTAAGGGGATTCCGGTATTGTTTAAATCACTGTTGAGTCTCCTTTTATTTTTCACAATTACTTTTAATGGCTTTGGTCAGGCACAGATCGTCTGTAATGACAACGTACAAGTGTCCTTAGATGGTCAATGTCAGGCAGTAATCAGACCTGATATGATCCTCGAGGGTCCTAACGGGCAGTATGCACCACCTTTTACCATTAAAATCAGCGGCAGTGGAATCCAGAACAACAATTCCAATGCGCCTGTTATCACAGCTGTAGGAAACTACACTGTCACCGTCACCAACTCACAAGGTAACTCTTGCTGGGGTACGATCAAAGTGGAAGACAAGCTGGCTCCTGTAGTCAACTGTGCTTGTCCTCAAGGCAATCAAAATGAAAACTGTGTATTTAAATGCACAGACGAATCTGCATTTCTTGCTGGTACGCTAAACTTTCCCAAGCCTGTTGTTACTGAAAACTGTAACAACAATGCATACACTACACAATTTGCTGACGAAGTTATTCCTACAGCAGTTTGCGGCGCCAAAATTATCCGTAGAACATGGATTTTCACAGACCTTTACGGAAACAAATCGTTGCCGTGTGTATCTGAATATACATTTGTTCCTGTAGCTTTAAGTGCTGTGACTCCTCCTACTGCGAGTGTTACTCTTACATGCGGTGCCGATGTATCCATGACAGGTATTTTTAATTTTGTCAAGGCAAAAACTTTCACTGCTTTACAGACATTGTACAGATCACAGGTAGGACCAGCTCCTGCACCTTTCCAGACAAATGCACAGGCAGATGCAGCTGCTACTACTGAGTCTACACGTTTAGCCACAGAAGCTGCATGGCCTACAGTAAATGGTGTGCCGGTCACAGGACAGGTATGCAATATCATGGCTGCAAAGTCAGACACAGAGCTTCCGGGATGTAATGCTACTTGTACAAACAGTAAAAAAGTCATCAGACTTTGGACTATTCTAGATTGGTGTAATGGCCTCACCCGTACCGTAACACAAGTAATCGATGCATCTGACAGAGAAAAACCAACAATTGATGCCAAAGATGTAACAGTAAGCGTAGACCCTTGGTCTTGTGCTGCCAACTTCTTGATACCTGCTCCAGAAATTTTACATGACAACTGTGATGCCAATCCGACTTATGTTGTGACTGGTCCTATTGGTGTAAACATAAAACTGGATATCCCTAGCGGAAGATTCCTGGTAGTAGGAGCGCCAAAAGGTGTTCATACTTTTACATATACGGCAAAAGACTGCTGTGGTAATGAAGGATCAGATGAGGTTACAGTAACAGTTTTAGATAAAACAGCCCCAGTAGCAGTAGCTAAGCAACATATTGTCATTTCATTGACCACCGGTGGTGAGAATGACGGAATAGCCAAATTATTTGCCAATTCTGTAGACAATGGTTCTTATGACAGCTGTACACCTGTACACTTAGAACTCAGAAGAGAAGACGATCCGGTCCGAGACGAAGACGGATGCGGATATACAGGAAACAAAACTTACAATGACGATGGACATCCTAATGACGGTTCTTCCAATCCTGCAAGTCCAAATTATGACCCAGACAATGGAGAATACGTTAAATTCTGTTGTGCAGATATCACTAACAGAGAAAGCACCATTCCTTTTGGAATCGTAAAAGTATGGATGAGAGTATGGGATGATGGTAATATGTCAGGAAAATATGGAGACGTAGTAAATGGTATGTCAGATAATTACAATGAGACTTGGGTCGAAGTAAGAGTAGAAGATAAGTTGACTCCTCAGATTGTTTGCCCTGCTCCTGTGACTATCAATTGTGATGAGGATTCACACAATCTTACCCTGACAGGAAAAGCTCGTGCATTTTCCAATTGTCTTGATCTCGATGTAGAATATACAGACAGAGAATACCTTAACAACTGTAAAGTAGGATATATAGACCGTACATGGAGAATCAAAAACAATACATCTATCATCTGCGTACAAAGAATCACATTGAGAAATCCTTTTGGACCATTTGATGATTCAAAAATTAAATGGCCTGACAATGTAACAACCAACTGTGCTGACAATGCCGCTTTGATAAAACCAACGTGGACTGCAGGACCGTGTGATGTGATAGGCCTGAGCTTAAAGAGTGATACATTCTATTTTGAAGGCAATTCATGTATGAAAATCCTGAATAAGTGGACTATTATCAACTGGTGTACATATGACCCTAATGATTCTGAATCTGATGGTTATTATTCACATACACAAGTAGTGAAAGTGATAGACGAAATTAAGCCAACTTTAGGATCATGTGCTGACAGAATGTTCGAAATCGACGATCATGGTGATGCGGACAATGATGGAAACAGATGTGAAACCAAAAACCTTATGCTCAGACAGACAGCTACCGATCAGGGACAATGTGCTTCTGACTGGTTGAAGTGGATAGTATTTGTAGACCTTTGGGGTGATGGTACAGCAGATTATGAGTACTCTTCATTCCTTCCATCTACTGACGGAACATTCAATGACTCTAACGGAAATGGTATCAAAGACAGATACGTTTCACCAACAGGACAAGGTGGAGAAGTCAAAGTGACTATCCCTGAAGATATCCAAGGAAATATGTCTAATCACAAAGTTACCTGGAAAGTCATCGATGGTTGTGGAAATGTAACAAGCTGTACACAGAACTTCATGGTAGTAGATAAGAAGAAACCAACACCATACTGCTTAAATATCAGTTCTGCATTGATGCAGAATGGTAAGGTAGAACTTTGGGCGGTAGACTTCAATCTGGGATCATTTGACAACTGTACTTCAAAATCAAGTCTGTTATATACTTTCAATGAAGCTAGTCCTGTAACTACTAAAATAGGTCAGACCCATTTCTTCAAGGGAGCTGGTCAAAATGCAACTGAAGCAGAGTATAATGCAGGAAATGCTCAAAAATGGATCCCGGCTACCAAAAGCTCCGGTATGATTTTTGACTGTGCTGATTTGCCATCTGTGGATGTAAAAATGACAGTTTGGGACGAAAAAGGCAATTATGACTTCTGTGTTGTGACCCTTAATCTTGCTGACAATCAAGGTGCATGTGGTAATGCGCCTACAACATCAGTTTCAGGAAAATTAGTATCTAATGCAGGAAAAAACATCGCTGCCGCAGAGCTGATACTGGACAACGGTATAGTAGAAATGACTAAAACCACTATCTCTAATGCAAGTGGCGATTATGCATTCCCTGCAGCTGTGATGCACTACGATTACAATGTATCAGGTAAGAAAAATGATGACTATCTGAACGGTGTAAGTACACTTGACCTGGTAATGATTCAGAGACATGTATTGGCCATCAACACATTTACTGATCCATTCAGTGTTATAGCAGCAGATATCAACAATGATGAAAAAGTAACAGCTTCTGACCTGGTCGAACTGAGAAAACTTATTCTGGGTATCTACACACAATTGCCAAAAAATGATAGCTGGAGATTTATCAATAGCACAAGCACTTTTGCAGATATCAACAATCCTTGGCCTCTTAATGAAAAAGTATTCATACAGGATCTTTCTTATGCCATGACCAATCAGAACTTCATAGCTGTAAAAGTAGGAGATGTCAATGGTTCTGCTACAGGCAATATCAATAGCCCTGCTACAGAATCAAGAAGCAATGTCACTTTGACCTCTGAAAACGAAGCTGTATCAGCCAATACAATACATTCTGCAGCATTCAGTGCAGACATTGACAAAGTTTATGGTTTACAATTTACACTTACACTCAGCAATGCCGATCTTGCAGATGTATTTGTTGGTACAACCAAACTGTCAGATGCCAATATTGCAAAATTATCAGACAACAGATACACCGTAAGCTGGAATGACCTTAAAGCTGTAAGCGGCAAGGACATCCTGACAGTCAACGTTGTGCCTAAAGCTGATGCTAAAATTTCAGATGTAATATCTATGAACTCATCGATTACTTCAGCAGAGATCTACTCTGGCGAAAATCTTCAGACAGGCAAATTGTCCCTAAGATTTGCGGGTTCAGAAGAAACCAATGAGTTTGCAGTATACCAAAACGAACCTAACCCGTTCAATGATAAAACAACCATATCTTTCACATTGCCTGAAGCAGGAAATGCTACCCTAAAAGTATTTGATGTGAATGGTAAAGTGATATTTAAAAATACTGGATCTTATGGTAAAGGTAAAAACTCCTTTATACTGACAAGAGGTGATCTTCCATCTACAGGTGTGATGATTTACCAAATAGAAAGTGGAGCAAATACTGCAACCAAAAAGATGATCGGCCTCGAGTAACAACAATTTGCTTAAATTAATTCCTAAGGGATGCATCCGTCTGATGCATCCCTTTTTCAGTTTTTATTTATACCTTTGTTGATACAACCAAATCGATCAACAATGGAAGACAAACGACTTTTTCTTCTCGATGGACATGCATTAGTGTATCGCGCTCACTTCGCCTTTATTACCAGGCCTCTTATCAATTCCAAAGGGCTCAACACTTCGGCCATCACAGGATTCGTACGCACCCTTTGGGACCTGATGGTGCATCAGAAACCTACTCATATAGCCGTCGCATTTGATCCTAAAGGAGGAACATTCAGACATGAGTACTACCCACAATATAAAGCCAACAGAGACGCTCAACCCGAAGATATCACTATCGCTATGAAGTATATACCTCAGATTGTCGAAGCCTTTAACATTCCCGCTGTCATGGTGACAAATTATGAGGCTGATGATGTTATTGGCACACTGGCAAAGCAGGCAGAGAAGGAAGGATATACTGTCTATATGGTTACACCTGACAAAGATTATGCACAGCTGGTCTCACCAAATATATACATGTACAAACCAGGCAGACAAGGCAATGAAGTGGAAATTCTCGGCGAAAAAGAAATATTGGCCAACTGGGATATAGAACGGGTGGATCAGGTGATAGACGTCCTCGGATTGCAGGGTGATAGTGTAGATAATATACCAGGTATACCAGGCATTGGCCCAAAAACAGCAGTAGCTTTACTAAAAGAGTATGGAACTGTAGAAAACATAATTGCTAATGCAGAAAATCTGAAAGGCAAACAAAAAGAAAATGTCATCCATTTTGCAGACCAGGCTCTGCTCTCTAAACGATTGGCGACCATAGACACCCATTCTCCTATTCAGTTTGATGCAACCCGATTCAACCTGGATCCTATGAACAAAGAGAAGCTCAAAGAGATATTTCTCGAGCTTGAATTCCGTACCCTTGCACAGCAAATATTAGGCAGTGATGCAGGCCCGGTAGCATCTGCCAACCAAGCCGGCATACAGCAATCATTATTTGGCGACGAAAATCCAGTATCTGTACCCAGTAATCAGGAAACTCCCAAGGCGGATTATCAGATAGCTAAAAAAAATATAGACAACATCAGCCATAACTACCATCTCGTGGAGAGTGATAGTGATATAAAAGCTAATAGAAATGCTAAGTCAGCAAAAAACCATCAGCTTTGATACCGAAACCACCGGTATTGATGCTCATCAGGCTGAACTGGTTGGTTTATCATTCTCTGTGACGCCTGGTGAAGCATATTATATGCCTGTATCTGCAGACCAAGATCAGGCCCGAACAACAGTGGCCCGCTTTAAAGGTATCCTTGAAAATCCTGAAATCAGTAAAATAGGCCAAAACATTAAATACGACATGGCCATGATGAAATGGTATGGTGTAGAACTGGCAGGTCACTTATATGACACGATGATTACACATTATCTCTGTGAGCCCGATCTACGCCACAAGTTGGACTATCTGACAGAGTCTTATCTGGATTACAAAATGGTACCGATAGAAGATCTGATAGGTAGAGGTGGTAAAAACCAGCTTACCATGAGAGATGTAGCACTCGAAAAAGTAAAGGAGTATGCCTGCGAGGATGCCGACCTCACACTGCAAATGGTGCCCGTCCTTAAAAAAATGATGCACGAAAATGAACTCGATGATTTGTACATCAAAATCGAGGAGCCCCTCATCAGGGTCTTGTGTGATCTGGAATACGAAGGAATAAGGATCAGTGGTGATTTTCTCAATGAGTATTCCAAAGAGCTCGATAAAATCATCCTTGAAAAAGAGCAGGAGATCTACCGCAATGCAGGTGTCAAGTTTAATATATCTTCTCCCCGACAGGTAGGAGAAGTGCTGTTTGACAGATTAAAAGTACCATACAGATGGAAAAAAACTTCATCGGGGCAATACTCTACAGATTTTGACAAACTTACCGAACTGGCAGGAGAGCATATTGTCATAGACACCATCCTAGAATACCGCAAATTTTCAAAATTAAAATCCACATATGTAGATGCCTTGCCTACCATGATCAATCCGCGGACAGGAAGGGTCCATAGTAATTTTAATCAGGCCAGAGCTGCAACTGGAAGGCTAAGTTCGGAAAACCCTAATCTTCAGAACATCCCCATCAAAGATGAAGCCGGACGTGAAATCCGAAAAGCATTTATCCCAAGAGATGATGATCACGTTATACTCGCAGCCGACTACTCACAGATAGAGCTTCGTATCATAGCCGAAATAAGCAATGATCAATCCATGCTGGATGCATTTATAGCAGGAAATGATTTCCATAAAGCTACAGCTGCCAAAGTGTATAGTGTAGCCTATGATGATGTCACGTCAGAACAAAGAAGAAACGCCAAAACAGTAAATTTTTCTATCACATATGGAGCCGGTGCCACTAATCTTTCAAGACAACTGAAAATTTCAAGAAAAGAAGCAACTGAGCTTATCAAAAGCTATTTCAGGGAGTTCAGCGGTTTAAAAAATTATATGGACGAAACCGTAAAGCAAGCCAGGGAGTTTGGCTATGTCAAGACTTTACTGGGTCGAAGAAGAAATCTTAGAGACATCAACTCCCGCAACTCACTCACAGCCAGCAACGCTGAGCGGGTAGCCATCAATACGCCTATTCAGGGTACTGCGGCAGACATGATAAAGATTGCCATGATAGATATCCACCAGACCATCAAGGAAAAACAGCTTCGGTCCCGAATGGTGCTGCAGGTGCATGACGAACTTGTTTTTGATGTGTATAAACCAGAACTGGAAACACTAAAGTCCATTATTCAGGACAAAATGAAAAATGCCATCCCTAATCTTAAAGTTCCTATACTGGTAGAAATCGGAGTAGGCAACAATTGGCTTGAAGCACATTAAACCTCATTGGTGCAGTTGAAGTTTTATTTTGCAGTAATTTGATACCGAATTAGCCTTTTAACACCTAATAAAGGCTAGTTTAAATATTCTGATTCCTCATATGAGCAGGACACAAGTACCAAAAAAAAAAGGAGACCAATCTCACGAAGCCTCCTTTTCTTTTTTATCTACAAAAAAATTTAGTTGATACCTAATTTGGTTTTTAAAACCGGCATCAGATTTTCGGACTCTGCAGCATGTAATAATACACCGCCACTTGAATCAAATATCATAGTATATCCACCTTCTTTACCCAGTTTTTCAATCTCTGATTTTACCTTCTCTATAATAGGTTTGTACAATTCTTCCTTCTTCATCGAAACTTTTTGCTGTATTTCAGCCTCGTATTTTTTGATTTCATCCTGCTTTGCGACAAGGACTTCTTCTTTTTGTTGCATCTGTACTTTGGACAGAGTACCGCCCTGGGCTTCAGCCATATAGGCTTTGTAATCTGCTTCAAATTTGATCACTAGTGCTTCGCCTTTAGTTATCAAATCATTTTGTAGTGCCTGTACCTGATTATCAGCAAGTTTCATTTCTGCCATACCTGAAAGCAATTCCTGTGTGTTTATAAATCCAAATTTCTGCGCATTTACTGTAAAAGATGATGCTATTGCTAATAAAATAATTAAAAAGTGTGCTTCATTTTTGTTTGATTTGTTTAAAATATTTTGTTGTATAACTATATAAGGACGTAAAATAATTCAATAATGTTTATTCTTAACTAAAAATTAATACTATTCAGGTTCGAAACCCAATACTATGTTGAACCTTCCGTATTTACCATCGGTTACATTTTTATCAAATCCCCATCCGTAATCAAACCCAAGTAATCCAAACATAGGTAAAAATACTCTTGCACCAAATCCTGCTGAACGTTTCAGATCAAATGGATTGTATTCATTAAAACTTTTATAAGCGTTTCCGCCCTGTAACCAGCTGGTAACGTATATAGTAGAATTTGGATTTAGTGACAAAGGATATCTCAATTCAACGGTAAATTTATTGAAGATCGGTGCACCTACAAAACCACCGCTTGGGGTTTGTTCACCATTGCCGGTAATGTCCGTATTCGCATAACCCCTGAGTGCCAGGATTTCCTTACCCTGAAGTCCTGCATTCTGATTATTGATACCATCTCCACCCAACTCATATCTTTCAAAAGGTGGTGTACCAATATTGTTATTGTACGTCCCGAGTATTCCTATCTTTGCTGAAGTAGCTAATACTGCCTTTCCGAAAATATTATAATACCACTCTGAAGTAACTCTCCACTTGTGATACTCGAGCCATTTAAATTTACTGGCCTGTTTCAATTCATCTATTTTAGCTTCAATATCTGCTTCTGTGACAGGTTTTCCCGGACCATTGAGAAAGATAAGTTCCCGTACTATTTCTGCCCTTTGTTCAGCTGATGGAGTAAATGTGTTGTCTTTTCTAAATAAGGAATATGGTGGTGTAATCTGCAGTGCTAGTGAAACTTTGGATCCACGGCGTGGAAAAAGCGGGTCACTGATGCTGCTTCGTGTAAAAGTCTGTTTGACGCTAAAGTTGTTAAAGGTACCCTTGGTAATGGCAAAGCCTCCCGACCTGAAATTGTCAAGATTTATCTGCTCAATGTTAAGCGTGGTATTGGAAGAGAAAAAGTCATCAGGCCATTTGAGTTGTGACCCTATTCCTACAAAACCCCTGGTAATTTTTAGTTTACCTGCACCAGAAAGGGAATAGTCAAAGGCTGTCTGAACAGCACCTACTGTAAGAGATCCTGGTTTTTCACCACCAAGCCATGGTTCTGTAAATGAAAAATTGTAAGACTTAAAAAAACGGCTATTGGATTGCAAGCGGACAGACAGCTTCTGTCCGTCTCCCTGAGGTAATGGACTCCAGGTAGATCTGTCTCTTGCATTAGCTATGGAAAAGTTATTGAATACGACACCCAATGTACCAATAAGACCGCTGAAACCACCATAACCGGCCGATAATTCGAGCTGATCCGAAGGTTTTTCTTCCAGCTGATATTCTATATTAACTGTGCCTCTGGATTGATTGACCGGTGTGTTGATACCCAGTTTTTCAGGATTAAAATATCCTAGACTGATGATCTCACGTTGAGATCTGATGATGTCTGACCTGCTGAACTTTTGTCCCGGCCTTGTTCTTATTTCCCTGCGTACTATATGTTCGTTGGTTCGGTCATTTCCTTTGATGACGACGTTTTCTACCGTAAATTGCGGACCTTCGAATATACGCATCTCTATGTCTACCGAGTCGTTTTCGATGGCCACCTCCACTGGAGTGATATCAAACGACAAATATCCATCATCCAGGTATAAAGAAGATATATCCCTTCCATCCAAACTAAACTTAAGTCTGTTTTGCAGCAACTCGGGATTGTAAACATCTCCTTTGGAAATGCCAAGGATGGTGTAAAGCTGATCGTTAGTATATAGCGTATTGCCTTTCCATTTTATGTTTCTGAAAAAATGTCTTTTGCCCTCTTCTATATTCAGCTTGAGCATGACATTACCGTCAGCGTTTCTGTACATGGTATCATTAGAGACAATCATGTTTTTAAATCCTTCATTGTGGTAAAACTTTGAAAGTGCTGTTAAATCTTCACGATAGTCCTTTTCAATAAACTTTGATTTTTTCAGGAGTGTGCCTTTTCGTTTTGTTTTTCCGAGTTTCTTTCTCAGTTTCCTGTCTGTAAATACAGTATTTCCTTCAAAAACGATATCTTCAATTTTGACCCTGTCCTTCACATTGACATCAAATTCCAGCCTTACACTGGCATTTTTACCTTCATCAGGATACTCATTGACTTTTACAGTAGCGTCCAGCTTACCTTTTTCGATATAAAACTCTTTAATTTTGGACTTAGCCAATTCCTTCTGATCATCTGTCACTATACCTCCTTTAGTCAGAATATTTTTGAGGGTCTCATTGATATCCTCTTGCTGTGAAGATTTGATACCTTTAAAAGACCATTTTGACAAGGTAGGTCTCTCTACAAGCACCATTTTCAGGAAAACAATATCACCTTCAATCCTTTCCCTATATATCTGAACATCATCAAACAGTCTGAGTTTTAATAATGCTTTTATGGCTGCAGGAATCATAGGTCCGGGTATCTGTAACTTGCCACCTTCTTTTAATCCTGCAATGGATTTGATGGCATTTCTGTCTCTGTTTTCTGCACCTATGACAGTAATCCCGCCAATTTCATAACTTTTTTTCTCACCGTAATTGACCAATGAATCCAGTGACTGAGCATCCAGATGCAAATCAAAACCGATTATGGCACCGATGAGAAACAAATATTTTATTATATTAATCTTCATATCTAAGGTATCTCTGTTGCAGTGAGTAACGACAAGTGTATTCCAACTGCTGTTTATTTTATTTCTTTTAACGTTTTCTTAATGAATTTTACTGTCAAACCTCCGCCACTTGCTCACTGGTTTTACCAAATCTTCTTTCCCGATTTTGATAATCCAGTATAGCGGTATAAAAATGTTCTTTACGAAAGTCGGGCCAAAGTACAGGAGTAAAATATAGTTCGGCATAAGCCGCCTGCCAAAGCAAATAATTGCTGATTCGATGTTCGCCACTAGTTCTTATCAAAAGCTCTGGATCCGGAATATCTTTTGTAGTAAGATTTTGTGAAAAGACATCTGAATCAATCTCACTAATCGTAAGCTCACCGTTTTGCACTTTTTCGGCAATTTTTTTTGATGCTTCGACAATTTCCCATCTGGAAGAATAATTAAGTGCTAGTACAAGGGTCATCCTTGAGTTGTTTTTTGTCATTTCTATTCCATCCAACAACGCTTTTCTTGTTTTATCAGGTAGTCGCATCAGATCCCCAATGGCCTGAAGCCTGATATTGTTTTTATTGAGTGTCGCCATTTCGCGTTTGACTGTTTCTACCAGAAGTGACATGAGCGCATTGACTTCCATCGAGGGCCTTGACCAGTTTTCAGTAGAAAAAGCATAAAGAGTTAGGAACTGAATACCGAGCTCTGCCGCTGCTTCCGTGACCTCCCTGACGGCTGTCACTCCGCTCTTATGTCCAAAAACTCTTGGCTTGCCTTGAGTTTTTGCCCACCTACCGTTACCATCCATGATAATAGCAATATGGCTGGGGAGTTTATCTAAATTTAAATTTTCCTTTAGTGAAAGCATCTGGTATATAAAAATCTGCAAAAGTGCCGCAAATGTAATAAAACTATGGTTTAAAATCGACTTTTTTAAGATTAATTATTAAAACCAACTATGATTAGTTTTGATAAAGCATAGCAGCAGGGAGCTGCTGAATCAAATTCCCTAACGATCTAAGTCTCAGAATAATACAAAAAAAATTTCCCTTTGGCTCCGAAACCAGGGAAACTTCACCTCTTACAGCATCATTTAATTCCTATATCAATTATTAGGAAAAAAGGGTATGGAGCCGTATCTAAGACCCGGCGGCCTACAATCGTACTCCATACACCACCCGTTATTGTGAATAAATAATTATAAATCAATCAAACTTAAAAGCTATCAATATCATCATTGCCTATACCTAATAAAGCCTTGATAATTTCAAATAAAATCATGCCAATCTATATTTTTATGTAAATAAAGAACAAAAATATAGAAGCCACTCGGCACAATATATAACAGTATTCAAAGATAAAACGTATCATAAAATGATCATTTTACTTCTACTTTTATATCTAAAATACTCTTTTCCAATAATTTAATATTTCTTAACAAACACACTATTATTATAAAGTGATATCTTTACACCACTTTTATGGCATGTTTTTCTTTAATCTTAAACAAAAGTATTTACAAATCATGGAATGGCCAATAACAAAAATGTATATTAAAACTTATGCTAATAAAGGCATAATCTAAGAAATAAATATGGATAATTGACTGAATTTCAGTATAATAAAAAATACAAACTTATTAAAATGGAATTAATACACACATTATACAAACTAAAAAAATCTGTAAAAACTAAAAGAACTGATGACCAGGTGTATGCATCTAAGCTTACTCAGTTTGAGGAAATACTGGAAGCTGATGATAATCTGAGTGAACAACAAGCCAATCTCTTACTTTACGGAAAAACAAACATTACTACTACTTTCAGGTCGCTCAAGTACCGAATGGAAGAAAAACTCATGAATGATATCTTCCTGTTGCTATCTTCTGAGCGCAACCTGGATTCAAGGGTTAACGCAGTACTTAATGTGGAGAAAATGGCATTGATAGCTCTCGCTCTCAGCAAGCACGCCAATAGGAAAAAGGGGATTGTGCTGACTGAAAAAGCTATCAACTTATCCAAAAAATACTCTTACACTGATATTACTCTGAAACTATTGCTTTCACTTATGAACTATTATAGTTTTGTGGAGCCCAATCCTCGTAAGATGCAAAGCATCATGGATGAAGTCGATCATTATACTGAACTTTTTAATGCTGAAATATATGTAAGAAAATGCAATGCCATTATATCGCATATGGATGCCATGAATAAAGGCGGTATGAGTACCTTACAACTCAAAATCATTAAAGAAATGGTGGATAAAATGCAGGAAATTAAATCAAAATACTCATCCAATACCATTATTTTTTTTGTCCATGACCTCACTTATTTTTACTATCAGGTATCGGGAAATTACAAAAAAGGTCTGGAAGTAGCTACGCTTGCCCTTGAAGAAATCAGTGCACTGAAAAACATAGAGGTTCTAGGAATTTATGGGTGCAGCATTAATATTGCAGTGTCCTATTTTTACCTAAAAAACTACCTGGAAGCCTCCATCTGGTTTGAAAAGATTTTGAAAATGATAACACCGGGTTCAAGAAACTGGTTTTATACCAATGGCCTGTATTTCCTAACCATTATCAGTATGCGAAATTATGAAGAACTACTTAAAATGACTCTGTTGGTCACTCAAAACAAAAATATTATCAAGTTTCCTTATTTTTCTGAGCAATGGAGCATCCGGGAGGCATATGTTTACTTTTTGATTAAAATTGACAAGATAGATTTATCAACCTTCAATAATGAAAACATCAAACATTTTTCCATTTCTAAATTTCTCAACAGCGTTCCTTTTCATTCCAAAGATAAGTCGGGTCAGAATATCACCATCATCGTTATTCAAATTCTTTTCTTTTTGTCGGATCGAAAATACAACAAAATCATAGATCGCATAGATGCCCTAAGTCAATATACGTATAGATACCTTCGCAAAGACGAATCCTTCAGATCCAATTGTTTTATAAAAATGCTATTACTTATGATCAAAGCTGATTTCCACCCTGTAAGGACTAACACCTATACTTCTGAACTAAGAATAAAACTGAATAATTCACATTTAATCATGAATGAAAAGAGTACACAAGTAGAAATTATTCCTTATGAATACTTATGGGAGTTTATACTCGAGATTCTTGAGAAAAATAAATAACCAATTTAAAGATAATGAATGCTTATTAAAAAATAAAATACAACCATATTTTACAACTATTACTAACTTCGTTCCGTTTTTAAAAAAAAATTAAACTTTATGCTTAGCAGACTTTGCAATACTTTATTTTTAACTTTCATTTTTATGAATTTTACAGGTGCTCAAAGCTGGGTTCAAATTTCCAAAGAATCTTTGCCCGAAACCGGTGTTAAAGATATTCAACCTGAAAAATATGCATTGTACACAACTGATGATCAAACGATAAAGACATTGCTCTGGAGTGCTCAATCAGAATCGATTCAGGATGTAAGGTCTTCTGAAACAATGCTTGTAGTTGGACTACCAGATTATAGTACAGAAACTTTTAGGATCGTTCGTTATGAAATGATGGAAGCACCTTTATCATCCAAATACAATGATTTTGGCACTTTTTACGGGGTTGCCACTTCCGGAAGTCTCAGAAATATTCGGATCGACTATACTATCCACGGCTTCAGGGCTGTCATTATATCACCTGATCAGGATCATATATTTATAGATCATTATCAGCGTGGGGATAAAAACACCAGAATCGTTTATTATAAAAATGATTACAAAAAGAAGCCATCATGGGGTTGTAATTTTGTCAGTCCGGAAAATCCAAAATTTGGACATGGTACAACAGATGGAGGCCTAAGAATAGGTGATTGCCAACTACGTAGCTATAGATTGGCACAGGCTACTACCGGAGAATATAGCTTATATCACGGCAACACCCCTGCTTCTGTCATGTCTGCTGTCATCACAGCCATCAATAGAATCAATCAGGTTTATGAAGCAGAAGTGGCCGTAAGGCTTATCCTTGTAGGCAATACTGATCAGATTTTTTATTATAATTCGGCCACTGATCCGTTTACCAATGGTAATGGCGGAACAATGCTGGCTGAAAACCAAACCACCTGTGATAATATCATCGGTAGTGCCAACTATGATATAGGACACGTTTTTAGTACGGGTGGCGGTGGAGTAGCTTACCTCGGTTCGGTCTGCAACAGTAGTATTAAAGCTGGAGGAGTCACGGGCTCATCTGCACCGGTAGGAGATCCTTTTACTATTGATTATGTCGCACACGAGATGGGTCATCAGTTTGGAGGAAACCATACTCAGTACAACAATTGTAACAGAAACGACGCAACCGCTATGGAACCTGGCAGTGCATCTACTATCATGGGATATGCGGGCATCTGTAACCCTGATGTGCAGACTAACAGTGATGCCTATTTTCATGCTAAGAATCTAGATGAAATTAAAACTTTTATCAATACCGGGAGTGGGTGTGAAACATTTGTAGGCACTTTCAGTAATAGTGCCCCCGTAGTCACAGCTCAAGGCCATTACACTATTCCCAAGTCGACACCTTTTGTACTTACACTTACAGCGACCGATGCCGATAACGACCCAATGACCTATTGCTGGGATCAAATGAACGCTTATTCAAGCCCGTCGCAAACCATGCCGCCTGTTTCTACTAATACAAGTGGTCCAGTATTCAGAAGTCTTACCCCTACTACAAATCCATCCCGGTATTTCCCCAACCTGGCAACGGTTATATCTGGAAGCACATCCAATACATGGGAGGTAGTTCCCTCAGTCGGGAGAACACTTAATTTCAGGGGTGTGGTAAGAGATTTCACGGGTGTAGCCGGGTGTAATTCAGAAATAAATAGCCTCAATGTAACAACTGTAGCAGCAGCAGGGCCATTTTTGGTGACATCTCACAACAATTCTACAGCCACAGCAACAGCATGGGTCCCAGGGGAAACTAAAACAATTACATGGAATGTGGCAGGGACCACGGCCAATGGAATCAACTGTGCAAATGTCAATATTTTGATGTCTTTTGATGGTGGTTATACATATCCGACAGTCTTGTCAACTGCTGTTGCGAATGATGGTTCTCAGGATATTATAGTGCCTTCTACTACAACCACTACCGGCAGAATCATGGTTAAGGCAAATGGAAATATCTTTTTTGATATTAATAATTCCAATATAACCATATCTGAGCCCACTGTAAGCTTCAACCTATCAGCCAATCCCCAAAACTTATCGATCTGTGTGGGTCAAAATACATCAACCATTATTTCTGTAACTCCTACAGGAGGTTTTTCTGCCCCTGTCACACTCTCTGTCACAGGATTGCCTTCAGGCTCCTCAGCAACTTTCAGTCCTAATCCTGTGACACCGGGTTCTACATCTACCTTGTCACTTTCTAACCTTTCGATATCAGGAAATTATACTGCAATTGTAACTGGGGTAAGTGGATCTCTGAGTAAAACGTCTTCTGTATCTCTGACAATAAACCCATTACCTGGCATACCTGTATTGTCATCACCCGCCAATGCTGCCACAAATGTCAATACACTTCCTGCTCTTACCTGGGCTGCAACAACCAATGTAGTTAGTTATACATTGCAAATAGCATATGACAATACGTTTCAGGATATATTGCTGAACACAAGTACTACATCTACGTCTTACCAGGTTGCAAGTCCGCTTTATGGCCTTACTACTTTTTACTGGAGAGTCAGAGGTATCAATGCCTGTGGTACCAATAGCTGGTCTACTGTCAGGTCATTCGAAACAGAACCCTGCTGGAATTACACTGCGACAAATGTACCGGTTACCATTCCGGGAGTTGTGACATCTGTTTATTCTTATATGACAATACCTGACAAAGGCACACTTACAGACGTCAATATTATTGATCTTCAGGGTACGCACGAAAAAATATTTTTTACAAATTGGACATTAAAAACACCTGACAACACTATTGACTTATTTTGGAGTCAACCATGTAGTAAAAATGATTCCAACTTTAATATTAAATTTGATGATGCTGCTTCTTCAGGTACATGGCCCTGCCCACCTGTTGATGGTTTGACTTACATACCCACAAATCCACTATCTGCACTCAATACTCACCCTATGAAGGGTATCTGGAATCTGCAGATAGAAAACACCCTGGCAGGTTATACAGGTTCATTGCAATCATGGTCATTAAAAAATTGTGCAAATAATTTTTGCAGACTTACTGTAGATCATACCAGGGCTTCAGGACCAGGAAGTCTCAAGGCAGCCATCGATTGTGCTACAGACGGTGATACGATTAGATTTGTCTCTTCCATCATGAATGATACCATCTTTTTAGGTAATCTGAATCTGGTAACTAATAAGCATATTTTTATCCAAAGTGACATCACAAAAAATATACACATCATGTCTACCAGCAGCAATCCTACATTGGTCAATAATGCTCCTGTGTCAAATCAGGTTTTAAAGATCAAAGGCTTGCACATTCACTCATCCAATGCTAATATCGGGGCTATCAACAACCTGGGTAACTTAATACTAGAAGATGTCTTCACCTACAAATTTGCAGGCAACTCTACAGCGACTATAAATAGTGGGCAGGCAGCCAATACGACTTTGATTGGAAATTGTAAGGTCTTACTCAATTAAGGAGCGTTTACATTTTATAAGACCAGGCTTTATTGAGGAGATTTAAAACTAAATCCGCTGGTCCCTATTTATCATTAGTCTCATCAGTTACAGAGATTATTGACATGGGCTTTTGCAGGGGCGTATCCCAGTTTTACTGACTCTCGGATATCGTTGCAAGCTTTTTTAAAATCCATCATCTTGGTATAGACATTGGCTCTGTTAAAGTAGGCTTCAGCAAAATCTTTTTTGCATGAGATGGCATCCGAAAAATCTGTCAGGGCTCTGTCATAACTCTTTGTTTCAAGAAAACAAGTACCTCTCTGTACATACAACTCAGGATTTTTCCCATCCGTTTTTAAAAGATTGGTATAATCCATCACTGCTTCATCAAACTTGCCCAGTTTAAATGTAGTGAAAGCTTTGTTTTGCATTGCTGCCTGATGACCCGGATTTAACTGAAGACAAATATTAAAATCATTGAGTGCACCGGGCAGATCTTCCAGCATCAACTTAGCATATCCACGATAATAGTACAAATCTCCATCAGAAGGTGTTTTGCGAAGGGCACTTGTTAACTCAGATATAGCTTCGTTCCACTTATTGAGCTTAAGGTAGATTTTGGACTTTTCTAAAGAAGTCACCACCTGGTCGGGCTTAACATCGGAAGCAGCATTAAAATCTGCAAGTGCGCCATTGATGTCATCTTTTTTTGATTTACATATGGCTCTGTTTAAAAAAGCGGTGTACGTGTGTTCACCTTTAGATATCGCCACATTCAGATCATTTATGGCCATTTCATAGTTGTTGGACTTCATATAAGCAGTTCCGCGATTGAGGTATGCCTTTGTAAGCCCTGGATCCTTAGTGATTGCCTCAGTTAAGACTGAAATACATGTACTGTACTCCCCTTTCAGAAGATAACAATACCCCTTGTATAAATGCGCTTTGCTGTGCCCCGGATCCAACTTGATAGTTTGATTGAAGTCAATAATAGCATTATCGTATTGCTGTAAATTTAGAGCGCAGTTCCCCCTGTTATAATAAGCTTTTGTATAAGTCGGATCTTTTTCGATACAAGTAGAATAAGAAGCCAACGCCAGCTCATAGTTTTTTACATTAAAGTATTCCACACCCTTATTATAATAATCCAAAGCAGTATTACCTGATTGGCCTACGATAGCACCAGCCACAAAAATGGACATGATAAGTAATAAACTCTTTTTTTGCATAAATAATTAAATTTTCAATCGGTTTTAAAAAGGACATTTTGTCAATTCAACAGCCTGGGGGGAAACGGTGTTGAACTATTCAATCATTGTATTGTTTGGCAAATTTGCAAAAAGATAATGGTTTTATACTTACTTTTGGGCAATTATTTTTAACCGGACATGCTAATTCATGGCAAACCCTGTATTTTAATATGGCTGAAAACACTGACTTAGGAGCAGCGGACAGAAAAAAAGATCACATAAATCTTGCTTTCAAATCTCGGGTGACAGCAGATATGCTGGATGCAAGATTTTATTATGAACCGATGGTTAGTTTGCATGAAGCAGATCCATCTTCTATTGCAATGCATTTTTTAGGAAAAACCTTCAGCACTCCCATATGGGTTTCCAGCATGACAGGTGGTACTTCCGCAGCTGCTACCATCAATAAAAATCTGGCAAAAGCTTGTGGCGAATTTGGTATGGGCATGGGCCTGGGGTCATGCAGGCAACTGCTGTTTAGTGATGACTACCTGGCTGATTTCCAGGTCAGGAAATACATGGGATCACAGCCACTGTATGCCAATCTCGGTATTGCCCAACTTGAAACCCTCGCAGATCTCCATCAATGGGACAAAATAGATACTTTGCTCGATAAGCTGGAGGCAGATGGTCTCATAGTCCACGTCAATCCGTTGCAGGAATGGCTACAACCAGAAGGAGACAGATTTAAGTATGCCCCTTTGGATACTATCAAAAGATTGCTGGATAAGGCAGGTTACAAAATTATAGTAAAAGAGGTGGGGCAAGGTATGGGTCCTGAAAGCTTGAGAGCATTATTGGAGTTGCCCATAGAAGCAGTGGACTTTGGTGCCAGCGGTGGTACTAATTTTGCGTTGCTGGAATTATTCCGCTCGTCACAAGCTATTACAGAAAATTATCAGAAGTTGGCCCATGTAGGTCATAGTGCTGAAGAAATGGTAACTTTTGTCAATGATATATTTTTAGGTCAGCCAAACAAAATGGTATGTAACCAAGTAATCATTTCCGGAGGAATAGCTGACTTCCTGGATGGTTATTTTCTTATGCAAAAACTTAAAGTGCCTTCTATCTACGGTCAGGCTTCCGGACTTCTCAAACATGCCCAGCAATCATACGAACTACTACAGCAACATCTGGATTTACAGATCAAAGGACTAATACTAGCAAAAGCTTTTTTAAAAGTAAAACAGGATGGAATCTAAATCAGTATCGGGCTTTTCTAAACTAAGCAGAGAGCAAAAAATCAGTTGGCTAAAATACCATTTTCTGCATCAGGAGGAAGTCGACTGTATATTTGACCAGTATCGGCTCAATGATGAAGTCATACAAAAAATTATAGATGGCTTTAGCGAAAATACTGTCAGTAATTTTATTATGCCATATGGACTGGCTCCAAATTTTTTGATAGACGGACAGATATATTGTGTGCCAATGGTCATAGAAGAAAGTTCGGTAGTAGCCGCAGCCTCTTCAGCAGCAAAATACTGGATGGACCGGGGTGGATTTAAAACAGAAATTTTAGGAACAACAAAAGTGGGACAGGTGCACTTCCTCTGGCATGGTAATAAAGAACTCATACGTGCACTATTCCCTCAAATAAAAGCTGCCTTGCTGGAAAAAGCGACTGCTATTACCGAAAACATGGTCAAACGAGGTGGTGGCATCACAAATGTCGAGCTCATTGACTTCACCGACGAAGAGCCGGGACTTTATCAGATAAGAGCACATTTTGAAACCTGTGATTCTATGGGTGCTAATTTTATAAACTCTACACTGGAAAATTTTGCTAATTCCCTGGAGGAATTTTTTGTAGACCATGCCTCTATCCCTGATAATATGCGGGATGTCAATATCATCATGTCAATACTGTCCAATTATACACCTGAATGCCTGGTCAGGGCAGAAGTATTTTGTCCTGTCAATGAACTTGGCACTTTTGCCAATGGAATGATGGCCGAAACTTTGGCAGAAAAATTCAGAATGGCAGTACAGATTGCTCACATAGACCCTTACAGGGCAACCACACACAATAAAGGTATATTCAATGGAATAGATTCCGTGATCCTGGCTACAGGAAATGATTTCAGAGCAACAGAAGCTGCAGGACATACCTATGCAGCGAGAAATGGACGGTACAGTAGCCTGAGTTATTGTGAAATAAAAGATGGAATATTCCATTTTTGGCTCGACATTCCATTGGCTATAGGAACTGTTGGTGGTTTAACGTCATTACATCCACTGGCTAAAAAAACACTTGACATTTTAGGCAACCCATCTGCTCAGCAACTCATGCGTATCATAGCATCAGTTGGCCTAGCTCAGAATTTTGCCGCTGTAAGGTCACTGGTGACCACCGGCATCCAGCAAGGACATATGAAAATGCACCTGATGAATATTCTGCATCATCTGAATGCTTCAGAGACTGAAAGTGCAGCTGCAGTGATTTTTTTTGAAGATAAAACAATATCCTTCTCAGGAGTCCGGGATTTTTTAATGGGTATCAGAAAATAAGCCTCGACTTATTTACATTCTTTTATTTTGTCTCCAAAATTCTATGTATGGGGTACTACGTTTACCATTGAGAAATAAAGCATCCTAAAAAAAATTCCGTCTGATAGCAACATATGGCAATTTTAGTTCGTTTCAAATAAAAACACACTGGTTGATATGAAATATTTTTACATTATGGTATGTCTCTGTTTTAGTTACTGTATCAGTTTTGCTCAGAAAGAAAATGCTTTTTACACGTACAAAAACGAAATAGGTATCAACTTCACCAATGTACTTGGCAATGTCCTGAGTCTCAACCCGAATAATGCCAGTTCGCCCTATGGCCTCACATATCGTCGGCATATGAAAAACTCCTCTTTCAGATCAGCCTTAAATATCAGATACGGTTCAAATCAGACAAATGATTTTTCCAGTGGTAGTTTTTTTCAGCGGACTTTAAACATATTAACTACCAATGTCAGATTCGGTTTGGAAAAACACCTCGTAGTACATAAAAAACTGCAATTTTCGTATGGATTTGATGTCCTGGTTTCTTATGGTCGAGAAAATTCAGAAATAATTGACTTGAATACCAATGGGTCTACTTTCCTCAGTAATCAAAAAACGATAGGTGGAGGGCTGGGCCCAATGTTGAGACTGGAATATAAGATTTCAGACAGGATATACATCAGCTCAGAATCATCATTATACGGAATATATAATACAACAAATGAAAGCCTTACCATCAATGGTAGTCTAACCGAAGAGCCTTCAAAAAAGGCATCATCTCTTATCCTGGAACTACCTCAATCTTTGTTTTTTAATATCTCATTTTGATTATGATGAAACATGCCTTTCTGATTTTGCTATTACTAATAGGTTTGCCATACATGGCGTGGATGCAGTCAACTGCTCCGACAGAAAAAATATCTGTATATGCCGAAGAAGATCAATATGAGGATGATCCTTATTACTGGTCCTATTCGCGTGAAGTCGGAGTAAATTTTACACCTTTGATATCCAAACTGGTACCTTTCAATCTGGGCGAAAACGATGCGGGTAATGTGGGGCTGATCTGGAAAAAATACTATTCATCCCGAGCTTTCAGAATTAGTTTGGGAGCCAAGTTAAGAAATTTTGATGATGGTACTGGTAACAATTTCTTTTTCCTCGGTATAGGATTGGAAAAAAGGCACCCCATCACTAAGGATAAAAAAATGGCTTATACCAGTGGATGGGAACTTTTCTTAAATGCCAGCGAAGTAGAGAATGACAATGCATTAGGCGTCCGCAAAACCTACGGATTTGAATACCACTTTACTAAAAGATTATTTATCTCCACAGAAGCTGCCCTTTTCCTTGGTTTAAACGCTGACGAAGGAGGTCCTGTTTTTGACTACCAGATTCCGACTGCCATTTTTGTAAATATCCGACTTTATTGAACGGAGCTTAATTTATTTTTTTGTTAAAATTTTACAAAACATTGACAATTTAATATTTATAATCTATTTTTGAATAAAATTTAAAAACATTCATCATGAAGAAACTTTTATTTATTATCATTCTTACAGGTTTTGCGCTGTTATCGTGCAATGACAAAACACTTGTAACTACTGTTGAGGAAGATAAAATTTCCCTTCCCGCTGAACCTTATGCTTATGACCAGCTGGATCTTCCGAAAGAAACTCAACCTGCCTTTACCAATTTTATCGATTTTGAAATAATCAATGGTGTACCAGTTAATACACAGTTTAAGTCTGACATTACTCCGTGGGGAGCTACTTTGGGCAGAGTGCTTTTTTATGACAAAAAATTATCTCTAAACAATACTATTTCGTGCGCTTCATGCCACCATCAGGATAAAGGATTTGCAGATGGACAGCAATTCAGCACAGGATTCGAAGGTCGTATCACTACCAGAAATAGTATGGCCATCATTAATCCTATTTTGCAAAACAATCTCTTTTGGGATTCCAGATCTAAAACGATCCATGATTTGTCTCTGCAACCTATACAAAACCATATCGAAATGGGAATGGAAAATCTGGACAGACTCGTTACTAAAATTAACGAAACAGATTACTACAAACCACTATTTTTAAAAGCTTTTGGTTCTGATAAAGTAAGTCCAGAAAATATATCTAAAGCCCTTTCCCAATTTGTGGCCTCCATCACTACCAGCAGATCTAAGTTTGATGTTGGTTTAAATAATAATTTTTCCAATTATAGTGAACTGGAGAATATGGGCAGGCAACTATTCAACAGTGATAAAGCCAAATGTGCATCATGTCATGGTGGCAACAATATGAGTGCTCAGGACGGCCCCAATGATCCATACGGCGGAGGAGGTTCATTTTCTCTAGGTCAGGATTTAAGAGGTGCAACTAATATTGGATTGGATATCGACTATAAAGATAATGGATTGGGTAATGGAAATTTTAAAATCCCTGGATTACGCAATATAGAATTGACAGCACCTTATATGCATGATGGTAGGTTTAAAACCCTGGAAGAAGTAATCAATCATTACAGCGAAGGTGTAAAGCCTCACAAAAATCTGGATGTAAAATTCACAGACGGGAAAGGAAATGTCAAACCACTTCACTTAAATTCGATAGAAAAGAAAGCCTTGGTAGCTTTTCTCAAGACACTCACAGATCACGAAATGGCAAAAAATCCAAAGTGGAGTAATCCTTTCAGAAACTAAACAAATAAAAAATACAAGTAAAAAAAGGCCTTCTATGTAGAGGGCCTTTTTTATTATTACATCTAATATATCTGATAATTAGCTTTATAGTCTTACCTTAGCATTAGATATCCTGATCATGCAAACATTGAGAGTTATATTTATCATACTATTATCTGCGTATATGGTGGCAGCACAGCAGCACTTAAGTTTGGATATACCCATCATATTAAAACACAACACCAACGGTAGTTATGAACAGACTATTGACATAGGTTCTCATCACATTTATGATTTTATGGCTATATCTATATTAATGGATTGCAAAGGTATAACGCCCACCTCTCTAACAGGTAGTGTGATAAGCAATAAATCCAGGCATGCTATTACACATTTCGGAGAAGAGATAGTAGAAAACAGATACGTCAGCGAAATCATCTATCTTAAACCGGATGAAAAAGGTGTCATCCGATTCGAATACACTTTTGATCAAGGGCTAGATCCAAAACTGATAATGGGTAAAATACACATTTTTTCTCCGGCTGAAACCAAAAAACCAAAATCCAAAACCAAACAACAAGGCGTAAAAAAAAGAAGCGATTGTAAATGTCCCACACCTGCTGCCATACAAAGAGCTGATTGGGGGGCATCGTTCCATCTCGACCAAAATATATTTATACCACCACCCGCTTACACAGATGTGTCGCATCTCATTGTGCACCATAGCGCCGGAACCAATATCAGCAACAACTGGAAAATGTGGTAGCTTCCATTTTCGATTTTCATGTAAATACCAATGGATGGCAAGATATAGGCTATAACTGGCTCATCGATCCCAATGGAGTCTTATATGAAGGCCGTGGAGGAGGCGAAAATGTACGTGGAGCCCACATGTGCGGATATAACAATAATACTCTGGGTGTTTGTGTGATGGGGAATTTTGTATCTTTGATTCCTTCTGATACTGCAATAATATCTTTAAAAACTACTTGCATGGAAGTGCTGTCAGGATGACATAGGTGCCACAAGTACCGGATCCATTGTGTCTTTTCCGGGAGTGATGCACCATATTTCAGGTCATAGAGACGGATGTGCCCCCGGTTATACTACTTGTCCTGGCCAGGCTCTATATAATCTGTTGCCGGGACTCAGAAACGATACTGAAACATATATTGCATCTGAATGTTTGTCATCACAGGTAGATGTGTTGCCCCATCATTTTACATATAGTTTCACACCCAATCCTGTGTCAGACGCCATAAGTTTAAAACAAAACAGTGTGTTTTCCACCATACATTTCAGTATCATAGACCCCTATGGCAGACTGGTCGAAAAATTTACCACTTTGCCCAATGAGACAGAAAAAACCGTCCTACTGGACAAACTGGCACCTGGATTGTATTTTATAAAATCATCGTCTCAGTTTTCTGACCTTCCGCTCAGATTATTAAAAATCTGATGAACATTAATGCTATTAAAAAAAACGCTAAACAAGCTGAAACACCTCAGGATAGTATCAGTGGAATAAACCAGGTCGAAAAATGGTTTGCGTCCTTGGAGTGGAAACCAATGGATTTTCAGTTACAAACATGGAAGGCATATAAAGATGGACTATCAGGTGTGATCAATGCTCCCACAGGTAGCGGAAAGACGTACTCGGCATTATTGGCGGTGCTTATCGACTACATAGACAGACATAAGAAAGATTACACAACCACACGTCCCGGTGGAATACAACTCATTTGGGTGACACCTATCAGAGCCCTGGCCAAAGAAATACATTTGTCATGTCAGAAAGCACTCAGAGCATTGGATTTGCCATGGAAAGCAGAAATCCGCACAGGTGACTCCTCTGCCAAAGACAAACAGTCACAGTTTAAAAATCCCCCCGAAATCCTGATCTCCACACCTGAAAGCCTGCATGTTATTATGGCCACAAAGGGATATTCTGTCCTGCTGAGTACCGTGAGCTGCATAGTCATCGATGAGTGGCATGAGCTGATAGGAAGCAAGCGTGGTGTCCAAACAGAACTTGTGATATCCCGACTCCAAAATTTGTGCTCCAACCTAAGAATTTGGGGTATCTCAGCCACCATAGGAAATATGGAAGAGGCCATTGATGTATTACTGTTTACCGTACCCGAAAATAAAAGGCTCATCGTCAAAGCTGAAATCCATAAACAAATCACGCTTCATTCTGTCATTCCGGACGTAATAGAAAAGTATCCCTGGGCGGGACATCTGAGCCTGAGATTGGCTGGAGAGGTAGTGCACATCATTCATCAATCCAGGACTACCCTGATATTTACCAACACAAGGGCACAATGTGAAATATGGTATCAAAAAATTCTTGACTTAGACCCCGAACTCTCCGGGCTCATAGCCATGCATCATGGGTCCATCAGCAAAGAAATCAGAGAGTGGGTAGAAGATGCTCTATACGAGGGAAGAATAAAAGCTGTAATCTGTACTTCGAGTCTGGATCTGGGTGTTGACTTCAGGCCAGTAGAGACTATAGTGCAGATAGGCAGCCCTAAAGGTGTAGCAAGATTCGTTCAGCGAGCTGGACGTAGTGGTCACCAGCCTGGCGCTTCCAGTAGCATATGGTTTGTACCAACACATGCCCTGGAACTTGTAGAGGCTGCAGGCCTACGTATGGCCATTTCCAACCATGATCTGGAAGAACGTATACCCTATATAAGGAGTTTTGATGTACTCATACAGTATCTCATGACACTGGCAGTATCTGAAGGATTTATGGCCGATGATGTTTTCGAACAACTAAAAAATACATATTGCTTTGCGTCTATGGACCAATCGGAGTGGCAACAAATACTCAGCTATATGGTATATGGCAGCCATACTTTACAAGCTTATGACGAATACAAAAAACTGAAAATAAATGAGGACGGGCTGTATTATGTAATGGACAATAAAACAATACTCAGACACAAGCTTAGTATTGGTACGATTATTTCAGATGCCATGATATCCATCAAACTACTCAAAGGTACTCACCTTGGTGTAATAGAAGAGTGGTTTGTCTCTCAGCTCAACCCCGGAGATGTTTTTTGGTTTGCAGGCAAACCTCTACAACTAGTACGTATAAAAGAGATGACTGCACAGGTCAAAATAAGCCAGTCCAAATCAGGCAAAATACCATCTTATCAGGGAGGAAGAATGCCTCTTAGCTCTCAGATGTCAGAAGTGCTGAGAGAAAAAATATACAGGTATACAGAGGGAATAGTAGAAGATGTAGAGATGAATGTTTTGAAACCATTGTTTGATGAGCAGGAAAGAAGGTCCTTAATACCTAAAAGAGATGAGTTTCTGGTAGAATATTTTCAGAGTAAAGAGGGTTACCATTTAGTGATGTACCCCTTCGAAGGACGCAATGTACATGAGGGTATGGCCGCACTGATAGCAAAAAGGCTCAGTATGAAGATGCCAATAAGTTTTTCATTGGCCATGAATGATCTGGGTTTTGAGTTGTTGTCAGACCAAATAATAGATGTAGACCTCCTCATCAACAAATCGCTTTTTTCCACACGTGAGCTGTCATCTGATATACAGTCCAGCATAAATAATGTCGAAATGGCGAGACGAAGATTCAGGGATATTGCAAGGATTTCAGGTTTGATATTTTCAGGATTCCCTGGCAAACAAAAAAAGGACAGGCATTTACAGGCTTCCAGCCAGCTACTATTCGAAGTTTTTAAAGACTATGAGCCTGATAACCTCCTTTACAGACAAACATTTGATGAAGTAATGACATTTCAGCTGGAAGAAGTTAGACTCAGGAGATCATTACAAAAAATAGAATCCAGTCACATTATCATTAGTAGGCCACAAAAAGCAAGTCCCTTCTCCTTTCCAATCATCGTGGACAGACTGAGCAGAGAAAAGCTTACCTCAGAAAAACTAGAAGACCGAATAAAAAAGATGACCAGAGAGCTCATTAAGTAAAATAGACTTTTGACAAAAATAGCTAATAATCTTCCTCTTTTTACTGATTTATGATAAAAATGTCATACTTTTGGTTGCTGCTTTACTTATTTATAATATGTTAATCAAAAATACGTAGCCCTGATGTCACGCATATTGTTGGTATTTTTTGCTATCGCATCGACACTTGTTCACATTGTAGCACAAAAATCATTTCAGCCCAAGCAGGTAGATAATGAATGGAAAGGCATAATCTATCGCAACGAAAAAACAGGAAATGCTACTTTGCACACCAATGGGTATACCATCGCTTATAATAGCGGTAAAATAAAAACATACTACAAAACAAACTACTATCACCTCGAACTGGGATACATGACTGACCCCAGAGAACAAAAACAAAACAGAAACATTCCCCTTTCTTTCAATAAAGTCAGCCAGGCATTTAAGTTTGGAAAACAAAATTATCTCTATGTACTCAGGGCAGGTAAAGGTACCAAAAGACTGATTACCGACAAAGCCAAGCGCAAAGGGGTAGCTGTCGGATATAATTATGAAGCAGGGCCTTCCATTGCTTTTTTAAGACCTTATTATCTGGAATTGATTTATAATATAGAACAGGATGGGAGATTTTATAATGAGCTGAGAGTCGAAAAATATTCAGAAGACAATGCTGTTAAATTTTTGGATTACAATTCAGTCTTCGGTGGGGCTCCCGGAAACAAGGGATGGTCAGAATTATCGATAGTGCCAGGCGTACAGGGAAAATTAGGTCTGTTTTTTTCTTTAGGTGCCTTTGAAGAATATGCAAGATCTCTTGAAATAGGGTTAATGGGTGATTTCTTTATCAAGAAAATCCCTGTCATGGTAGAAACAGATGCCATTAGCTCCAAGCCATATTTTTTAAACTTTTATGCAACCATAGAGTTTGGTAAAAGGACAAATTGATTTATAAATTTTCAGAATAAAATATAGTGGACGAACTTCCAGTCTTATCCAACATAGATGCTGTAGAAAAAAGAAAAAAACCGGATTGGTTGCGTGTAAAACTGCCCATCGGTGAAGATTACAGAAGGGTCAGGCATCTGGTAGATGAATATAAGTTGCATACAATATGTCAAAGCGGAAATTGCCCCAATATGGGCGAATGCTGGGGTGCAGGTACAGCAACGTTTATGATCCTCGGTAATGTATGCACCCGAAGCTGTTCGTTTTGTGCTGTAAAAACAGGTAGACCCAATGAATATGATGAAGACGAACCACGGCGTGTTGCCGAAGCAATATTCCTCATGCAGGTAAAACATGCCGTCATCACATCCGTAAACAGAGACGAACTCAAAGATAGGGGGGCAGAAGTCTGGCATCAGACCGTAAAAAAAATTAAAGAAGCATCCCCTGCTACCACAATAGAAACATTAATACCAGATGTAAAATCCAATTGGGAAGCATTGGAAAGAATGATCAGTCCCGGACAGGAAGTCGTATCTCACAATATGGAAACTGTACAAAGCCTTTATCGCAGGGTAAGACCACAAGCCAGATACGAAAGATCACTGGAACAAATACGCAGGACAAAAGACTTTGGAAAAAGGACTAAATCAGGTATCATGGTAGGATTGGGTGAAACCAAAGATGAAGTGTTACAGATCATGGATGACCTGTATGCACATGGTTGTGATGTTTTGACTATAGGCCAGTACCTGCAACCCACCAAAATGCATATAGAAGTAGCTGAATTTGTTCATCCCGATATATTTGCCATGTATAAAGAAGAGGGAGAAAAACGTGGTTTTAATTTTGTGGAGAGTGGACCGCTAGTACGAAGTTCCTATCATGCCGAACGACACCTTTGACACCGATATAAAAGTTTTTTAAAAAAATATTTAAATAAATTGTGCAATTTACATAAGAGTTATAAATTTGCACCGCATTTGAAAAAACAAAAGAGCCAACTTAAACTCAATCTCAATTGCCCCCTTAGCTCAGTCGGTTAGAGCGACGGACTGTTAATCCGCAGGTCCCAGGTTCAAGTCCTGGAGGGGGCGCAAAAGCCTGGTCAAGTAAAATTGATCAGGCTTTTTTGTTTGGTATCGTTTTAAACAAACAACAACCTTAACCAACGGGCGCAACCAATTCCATCAGCATAGCACTTAATATCGCTCCATAAGTGCCAATGATATACCCAAAAATAGCCAACAAAACGCCTACACTGGCTAACGAAGGATGAAATGCAGAAGCCATGATCGGTGCTGAAGCAGCGCCTCCTATGTTAGCCTGGCTTCCTACAGCAAAAAAGAAATAAGGTGCTTTGATTAATTTTGCGACGATTATTAAGACCAATCCATGCACCATCATCCATATCAAACCCACAATCATTAAGCCGGGATTGCTCCATACAGATGCAAGGTCCATCCTCATACCGATGGCTGCCACCAATATGTAAATCAAAACAGTGCCTATTTTACTGGCACCGATGCCTTCGTATTTTTTGATGGGTGTAAAGGAAAACAAAACCCCCAGTACAGTAGCTACAGTCACCATCCAGAAAAAGCTATCGCCGAATGTACTCAGTATACTGGACGTATCAGCGACCTGAGGCAGAACAGAAATGATTAATTTGGGCAGCATTATACTAGCCCAATGCGAGAAGCCCACAGCACCGAAAGTAACTCCAAGCAAGATAATATAATCATCCAGGGATGGGTTTCTGGTAATAGATGCAGAATAAGAGGACACCTTATCTTTCAAAGTATCAATAGAAGAGTTGTCTGCCTCAAGCCATTTATCAATGGTCTCCCTTTTACCAATGCCATACAACAGTATAGCCATCCAGATATTCGCTACTATGATATCTACAAGCACCATAGCTCCATATTTTTCCTGGTTATACTTAAATATTTCCAACATGGCAGTCTGATTAGCTCCTCCTCCTATCCAACTGCCGGCGATCGTAGAGAGTCCTTTCCATACAGCATCATTTCCTACTCCACCTACCGTTTCAGGCGAAAAAAAAGAAACTAGATACACAGCCAAGGGACCACCAAGTATCACACCGACGGTACCAGCCAGAAACATAATCAATGCTTTACTGCCAAGTCCCATTAAAGCTTTGAGATCTATGCTAAGTGTGAGTAAAATCAGGGCAGCAGGCAATAATAGTCTGCTTGCCACTTTATAGATGGAAAGCTTTGCAATGACAGGTTTTAGATTCTCATCCAGTAACGGTTGACCGGAGGTATCCAGTACATTCCACTCAGGGGCAATGACACCCAGAGAAGTCAATATGGAGGGTAACAAATAACACATCATCAGGGACGGGAAAAAAACATAAAATTTTTTCCAGAATGGATGAGTGCCTGATGAAGTATAAAAAATGAATGCCAAAATTAGCATCAGTATCCCGAATACAACAAAATCATCAGTAAACAATGGCGGATATTTCATACAGTTTTTATTTTACTTTTTATCCAAAGAAGAATGTGCACAGACCTTTAAGAAATGTGTGTCTGACCATGATGTTTAAATATTTATCTTCAGCCTATTCATTTCTCCGACAAAACTAATCAATAAAACATTTTTTCAAATAATAACATTCTGAGGGTTAACAATAATTATATATTCACTCCAGAAGTCTTGGTTTTTTACACCTTTTTCAGCCAAAATCTTACTTCCCAGGTCTTTAGCAAAAATCTATATTACATTGATTTTCAGATATTTTTATTTTTCCTTCTTAAATATAGTGAAATTATCAGAAAATTAGTATTATCTTTGCACGCATTTTTAAAAATTTCATTCAATATGAATATATTATGAGTAAAAAGAAAGTTTTATTCGTTACTCAGGAGTTGAATCCTTACACAGAAATTTCCTTTTTATCTGATCTTGCCCGTAAAATCCCTCACTATGCAGCCAACGAAGGATATGAATTAAGGGTTTTGATGCCCAAGTTTGGAATCATCAATGAAAGACGGCACAGACTTCATGAAGTGGTAAGACTTTCTGGAATGAATATCATTGTAGATGACGAAGATTATCCACTGATAATCAAAGTAGCATCGCTGCCAGGTGCACGATTACAGGTATATTTTTAGATAATGAAGAGTTTTTTAAAAGAAAATCTGTTTTTCATGATGAAGACAATGTACCTTTTACAGACAATCAGGAGAGGTTGGTTTTCTTTTGTAAAGGTGTCATGGAGACTGTCAAAAAATTTGGATGGTCACCAGACATAGTACATTTGCACGGACAAATCACCAGTCTGATACCTTTATACATGAAAAAAGCTTATAAAAACGACCCTGTATTTGCAGACGCTAAAATAATCTATTCAGTTTACAATAATGAATTGAGCGATTCGTTTGATTCTAAGTTTTTAAACATTGCTGCTATCAATGATCTAGAGCCTGAAGACCTTGATGTTTTCAAAGAAGATGGTAAAATTAATCTCGATCTGGGAGCAATAAAATATTCTGACGGAATCATCTCAGGAAGCGAATCGTCCAATGATATCGTTAAGAAATATGGAGAAGAAAATAATAAACCGTTTCAGACGAGCCCTGAAGGAATCGATTTATTAGCACAAGCTTCCGTTGAGTTTTATAAAACCCTTTTTGAAGAGTAAGAAAAATTGAATAACATGTCAAAAAAAACAATTTCAAACCTGAGCTGGGTTTTGATGATTGCAGTAAGTTTTGTGTGGAGCTGTCAGGACCCTATACTGGTAGGAAATGATTTGCTGGATGACGAAAGACTGGAGTTGAAAGTTTCTGACAACTTCGACCTGAGCAGCCAGACAATAGTCGGTGAAAAAGTAACTACATACCGCCCTTCTGTAGACACAAGAACATATTTACTGGGGCAACTCAATGATGATTTGTTTGGCAAAGTCTCTGCTGAATTGTATATGAAATTCAATATGCTATCATCCACCAAAGCAAACTATCATCTCGAACAATTACTCAAGTTCGACTCCCTGGTACTTGTATTGGGGTATGACAGTCTCGCAACTTATGCCAGATCCATTGCTGCTCAAAAAATAGAGGTCCTTGAACTTAGTGAAAGTTTTGCAGAAAAAGACACATTTTACTCTGATGCCAGTTTTCAATTTAAACCCGATCCATTGGCAGTTTTTTCTACTGTTATCAGGCCTAAAGATTCTGTATCTGTTGTAAACCACGTGACCAGAAAAGTTGTCAGACAAGCACCGCAGCTCAGGATCAAACTGTCGAATGACTTCGGAACTAAACTCATCAATGATGAGAATGCTGCTAAAAATGATACTGCATTTGCCGAATTATTCAAAGGAATTTATATCAAATCTACACCTGTTTCTTCTGACCCTTTTATATATGGCTTTAACTTGACAGATGGTGCACTATCTACCCAAAACCCGGTAAATAAGCTCATCATGTATTACAATGTTGCGTCAGGCGACACTACACTCAGAAAAACTTATGAATATCTGATTAATACAGCGACAATCAACAGATATGTACATGACAGAACGGGTAGTAAGGTAGAAGAGTTTATTCTAAATCCTGCGAAAGGAGACTCTTTGACTTTTCTTCAAGGTGTAGGTGGAGTAAAAACCATAGTTAAATTTAATGATCTTAAATTGAATGACTCATTATTGATAAATAAAGCAGAACTCGAAGTGACCGTTGCTCAGGTTTCAGGTCAAAATGGTGCTTACGATCCGCCACTGCAGTTGATAGCAAGTCACAAAAAAAGTGATGGTAAATTAGAGTTAATAAAAGATATTTCTCAGCTTATTAATACTGGCGTTAATTTTTCTACTGTTTTTGGTGGAAAACCAGTAGAGTCAAATAATGTGATCACTTATACGATAAATATAACAAATCATATAAAAAGTGCAGTAAAAGACAGTAGCTATGCCTCAGATCTCTATCTGGGTATCCTTACTGAATCTGAAACTGCAAGAAGGGCAGTACTTTATGGTGCCGGGCATAGTACCTACCCCATGAAGTTGAAAATAACTTATACTAAAAACAAATAAAATATAAAATATATGTGTGGTATTGTAGCTTACATTGGTACACAGCAGGCATATCCGATCATACTTGAAGGCCTTAAAAGGCTCGAATACAGAGGTTATGACAGCGCAGGTATATCTGTCCTCAATGGTGATATAAAAACAGTAAAGAAGAAAGGCAAAGTATCCAAGCTGGAGGCTGCAGCAAAAGACCAGGATGTATCAGGTCATATAGGTATCGGACATACCAGGTGGGCTACTCATGGAAAACCAGATGATATCAATGCGCACCCCCATCTTTCCGGCAACGGCAGACTGGCCCTTATACATAATGGTATCATCGAGAATTACTCGACTTTAAAAAAAGCACTTTCGGAGATTGGGCACACGTTCAAAAGTGAAACTGATACCGAAGTACTGGTACACCTCATAGAAGAATACCAGAAAAGAGACAACCTCAGCTTGAGTCAGGCAGTACGCCGTGCCCTCGAAAAAGCTATCGGAGCATATGCCATAGTAGTCATAGATAAAGAAAACCCTGACATCATCGTAGGCGCCAGAAAATCAAGTCCTCTAGTGATGGGTATAGGTGAAGATGAGTATTTTTTGGCATCAGATGCATCACCTATTATCAAATATACAAATAAAGTCATCTATCTTAATGATGAGGAGATTGTCACTATCCACCATAATGGCAGCTATGAAATCATCAACCTCAAAAATGAAGTTCAGCAGCCTGAGGTACACGAACTGGACCTGAAACTGGAAGAGCTCGAAAAAGAAGGCTATGATCATTTTATGCTTAAGGAAATATATCAGCAACCTACCACCATCAGCGAAAGTATGAGAGGCCGTATCAATGCCCACGATGGCTGGGTCATGGTAGGAGGGATGCAACAATATATCAACAGAATCATGAATGCCAAGCGTATCATTTTTGCAGCTTGCGGTACATCATGGCACTCAGCCTTAGTAGCAGAATACATTATAGAAGAACTGGCGAGGATTCCGGTAGAAGTTGAATATGCATCAGAACTAAGATACAGAAATCCGATCATCAATGCAGATGATGTGGTCATAGCCATATCTCAATCAGGCGAAACTGCTGATACCCTGGCTGCTCTAGAGCTGGCCAAAGAAAAGGGTGCCCTTATTTATGGCCTGGTCAATGTGGTGGGTTCGTCCATTGCAAGAATCACTCACTGTGGCTCCTATACGCACGCAGGACCTGAGATAGGTGTTGCGTCCACCAAAGCATTTACCAGCCAGCTTACAGTACTCACTCTGATGGCCCTCAATCTGGGACATCGCAGAGGGACAATCTCTGAAGATTACTTCAGACAGCTAGCTTATGCCCTTGAGAGTATCCCTGCTAAAGTAGAAAAAGTCTTGCAACAAAATGAAAAAATTAAATTTATAGCCAGCGAAATTAAAGATGTATCCAACGCACTTTATCTGGGCAGAGGATATAACTTTCCTGTAGCTTTGGAAGGCGCATTAAAACTTAAGGAAATATCCTATATCCATGCTGAAGGATATCCTGCTGCAGAGATGAAACACGGACCTATAGCGCTGATAGACGAAAATATGCCTGTAATCATCATTGCGACCAATAAGTCAGCATATGACAAAGTAGCCAGTAATATCCAGGAGGTAAAAGCCAGAAAAGCAATAGTTATCTCCATCGTAACCGAAGGTGATACTAAAATAAAGGAAATGTCAGACTACTGTATAGAAATACCTGAAACAGAAGAACCTTTGACACCACTTTTGTCTGTAATCCCATTACAACTTCTGGCCTATCATATCGCTGTGTACAGGGGCTGTGATGTAGATCAGCCGCGTAATTTAGCAAAATCAGTAACCGTAGAATAAAATATTAATATAGCCGGAATGAAAAAGTCATTAAGTCTTGAATATAACTCTACCAGAGACAAGCTTCAGTTTTCAGAATATGGACGAAGTGTCCAGAAGCTGATTCAATATGCAAAATCCATTGAAAGCAAAGCGGAAAGACAGCGAGTAGTAGAGGAAATAGTAGAACTAATCAATCAACTCAACCCTCAGACAAAAAATGTGCTGGAATATAAACAAAAACTTTGGAGACATGTCTTTCAGATGGCTGATTATGAGCTCGATGTAGATCATCCATATGGCGAACATCCTACCGCAGAGGACAATCGATTCAGACCTGACAAAGTACCCTACCCTCAGCACGAATTCAACTGGAGACATTATGGGTATAATATAAGGGTGATGATAGATAAAGCACTTAAAATGGAAGACGGCCCAGTCAAACAAGGTTATACAGAGACGATTCTCTCATATATGAAACTGTCTTACAGGACATGGAATAAGGAACACTTTGTTAGTGACGATATAATAATATCTGACCTCTCAGTCATGTCTGGCAACAAATTATCGGTAGACGATGACCATACTATTCAGGTAGTGACAAAAAATAATTTGCCTAATTCTAACGTCAATACCTTCAAAACACCAAGATATAAAGGAAAACCTTCCAATAACCAACCCAACAAAAATCAGGTCAATAAAAACAGACCACCAAGTAATCAAAACAGAAATAAGCCCAAGTAAAAATACCTTCCTGCACATCTGAATAACATGAATGGCGCATCTATTTTAATATTATCCAATAGTAATCAAACTCAAAATCAAGCCTGACTTTGGATATCTTAAAAAATGTTGCCCATAATAAATCAGATATTTTGAATATCATGAAGGATGCCTCTGAAGCCATCCTAAAAATCTACAGGAGTTCCACATATACTACCTTGACTAAAACGGATGAGACCCCTGTAACAGATGCTGATATTTTAGCCAACGATATGATTACAAAATTTCTCAACCGTAAATTTCCTGATATCCCGGTTATTTCCGAGGAGACCGAGTTGCTTCCTTACGAATTCAGAAAGAAGCGGGATTATGTGTGGTTGCTGGACCCGCTGGATGGAACAAAAGAATTTATCAATCAAACAGATGAATTTAGTATCAATCTTGCATTAGTTTATAAAGGAAGTCCAGTGGCTGGATTTATCTCTTTGCCTGTGTACTCCCACTTATACTATGCAATACATGGCGAAGGTGCTTATCAGCTTAAAGATGGGTATGAAGTTAGATTGAATGCTTCCACTTTTTCACTGGACCAACCACTATTAAAAGTTGTTATCAGCAGAAATCACATGGATTTACAAACAAAAACATACATAGACAAACTGAAAGATCCTGAACTTATCACTCTTGGAAGTGCTTTAAAATTTACGAGCATAGCAAAAGGCGAAGCAGATTACTATCCACGCATGATCCATATCAAAGAATGGGATACAGCAGCTGGTCAGATCATTATAGAAGAAGCCGGAGGAAGCCTTACTGACGCAAATACCGGTCTGCCACTTATGTATAATAAGTCATCAATGGTCAATCCATACTTCATCGCTTGCGGCAAAATCATATAAAATGCAATCGTTGTACAGCGCAGTAGTCATTGCAAAAAATGAAGCACATACAATCGGAAAATGTATTCAGGCACTTTGGAGGGTGACGAATGATATTGTTATTGTCCTGGATGACAGATCTGATGATAACACTGCTGATATTTCTACAGCATTAGGAGCTCGGGTATACAAGAAAAAATGGGAAGGTTACTCTGCCAATAAAAACTTTGGTGTAGATCTATCCTTGCATGACTGGATCATATGTGTAGATGCTGATGAAGTCATCAATGATAGATTGGTCGAAAATCTGCTACAGCTACATCCTGACTTAGATTCGGTTTATGAAATGAATATTAGGACTTGGTTTGGCGACTATCCGGTAAAGTATTGCGGTTGGTTTCCAGACTGGAATATCCGACTTTTCAATAAAAAAGTAATGCAGTGGAATGATAATTTTGTCCATGAGAAGCTAGTATCTCACCATCCCCTTAATCACGTAAAACTATCAGGCATAGTTGAGCATTTCAGTTTTAGAGATGAGGAGCATATGATTTCAAAATTTGACTATTATGCCCGACTTAGAGCCGAAGAATGGAAAAAATCCAGCATAAAACCTTCTGTCCTCAAACAATATTTTGGTCCGGCTTTCAGATTTTTTAGAACATATATCTTAAAACTTGGCATTCTGGATGGTCATTTTGGCTTTGTAATCGCAAAAAACGAATATAAGCTCAAGAAAAATGAGCTTAAATACTGGAGACAACTAAAAAAATCATAGCCTCTCAGGTATTTATTCTTGCTTTCCCAATCTGAAAATAGATTCTAGACCTTTACCGATAGTTTCAATACCTTTGGATATGGGTCCACTGGTTATGTCCTCATAATTTTCCGCCCCGTAGCTGTAATCGTGTTGTTTTGGGTAGACAACAATCTTACTGTTGCTTTCAAAATGTTTTTCCAGTTTTGCAGGGATATTATCCAGTATATTCATAGATGAGACAAACCCTCTTCTTGAGCTAATCAGGACGATAAGATCGTCAGAAGTGATATCTCTGGACAGAATCAAAATGTCCTCCCATTCTTCAAACATCTTATGCAGCACCAATACATTATAACTGGCTTTTTTGATACCTTCCTGAACGGCTTCAAAAGTCCTCTGATTAGTGTGTACGACGATAGATATACTAAGCTCGTGGGCCAGTTTTAAAAATTTTGTCAGCCATAAATAAAAGCCAATTTCTAACTCTGCCAACGGAGGAACAATTAAAGTGATTCTTTTGTGCGATACCAGTGCTTTTTCGAGATGACAAATAAAAATGGTTTTGTCGCTATTGGTTAGAATAGTATCCAGTTTTTCGCCCATGAGCTTTTCTATATACCCCATCTTCTGAGGCCAGCCCAGGATAAGAATATCTGCCATTATCTCCCTGGATGTTCTGGATATCCCACTCATAGCGTTGTGATCTATTGTAGCGATGACATTGACCTTTATTTCGGCTGATGACCCCTGTCTGACATATTGCTCCAGTTTGGCTTTGGATTTCAGGATATTGATTTCTGCCACATGGTCATTTGGAACTACACTCAGAATGGAGACTGGGTTGGGTGATTTTTTATCTTTAATAAGTAGAGCAAGCTCCAGATTTCCTACTATGTTATCTACATTGGCCACAGGAAGCAAGATGTGCTCATTCGATAAATTGTTGCCGGTTTTGAGTTTTTCATCTCCTTCACCTGATATAATAATTTTTTTGGAAGCTTTTTCAGTAGCAAAAGAGGCTACTACACAAGTCACTAGGATGAGAATAATAGTACCATTGAGGATGTTTTCGTCCAGAATATGGGCATTGTATCCCACCAGAATAATAGCCAGTGTCGCTGCTGCATGTGAGCTGCTCAGCCCAAAAATCAACTGTCTTTGTGCCGCTGAATAATGAAAAACCATTTGTGTAATCCATGCTGCAACCCATTTTCCCAGCAAGGCGACTATAGTAAGTGTTGCTGCTACAATAATGGCCATTTTGCCATTCATGATGACCCTCACATCTACGATCATTCCCACCGAAATGAGGAAAAAAGGAATAAAAAGTGCATTACCAATAAATTCGATTCTATTCATCAAGGCAGAAGAGTGTGGTATCAGTTTATTAAGAGCAAGGCCTGCAACAAATGCACCTATGATTTTTTCTACACCTGCTACTTCTGCCAGAAAGGCTGCAAAAAATATCACTGAAAGCACAAAAATATAGTGCGCGTGTTTTTCACTTTCCAGCTTGCTAAAAAACCACTTGGCGATGCGGGGTATAACCACAAACATAATTGCTGAAAAAATGGCCAGGGAAATAAACATCCTGTACCAAAAAACGGCATTCAAATTTCCCTGAGCATTGCGCATGATGACTGCCAGTATGATAAGTACTGCAGTGTCTGTCAGGATCGTTCCTCCTACAGTAATGGCAACGGCCTGATTTTTAGATATCCCGAAGCGGCTTACTATGGGATATGCCACTAATGTATGTGTAGCAAACATACTTGCAGTAAGTATGCTGGCATTAAAATCAAATTTGAGCAAGTAATAACATACCGGAAACCCAAGCAATATAGGAATGATAAAAGTAAAAAATCCAAACAAAAGACTCTTGTTTCGATATGTTTTAAATTCATTCATATCCAGTTCCAGACCGGCGATAAACATAATATATAGTAGTCCGATGGTTGAAAAAAGCTCTACAGCTGATGTTTTCTCAAGGATATTTAGTCCGTGCGGACCAATGACAACACCAGAAATAATCAAACCAATGATACCGGGCACATTCAGGCGTTTTAGCAGGATTGGTGCTAAAAGTATAATAAAAAGTATAAGTGAAAAAATAAGAACAGGATTATGAAGAGGAAGTTCAAACTCGTGTAAAAGATGGTCAAAAAAGTCATTCATATCCTGAATTTTAAAATTGATATTTTTTTAATAAATAAAAATACTCTTACAAATGGGAATTGGCTTTTTTGAAAAACTTGAACAAAGATAATAGTAATTGGCAACTGCTGTCTTAAAGATATCCTAAAAATTTAAATCTCATCAATGTCACTGTATGTAATAGTTGTCTTTTTCCTGACCCGTGATCGTCCAGGATTCTGTTTTACGGCGTTCTTCTTCGAGATATTCGTAGTATCGTTGCAACTTTGTTTTTTCGAATACATCACGTGGCAAAAAATATTGTTTAGTGGTATCGTCAGCTTTCCAGGGAGATTCATGATAATACTGCTCATCCTCTTCTATGACATTTTTAAACAAAAATGCTGTTATTATCCCTACGATAGCTCCAAAAAGATGACTCTCCCAACTTATGTTTTTTTCTACATTGGGAAACATGGTTTCTACGCTGCCCGAATACAAAGTCAGTACTATAAGAGCCAATACTACAGACTTCGCATTTTTTTTAAAAACTCCTGTCCAGAATATAAATGCAATAAGACCATATACTATGCCACTGGCCCCGATATGATAAGAAATTCTTCCGAATAGCCATACCATCATACCGGTTCCCAACATGATTGTCACTATAGACTGGAACGCAACTTTTCTGTAAAATAATACCATTATTGTTGTCAATGCCAAAACAGGAAGTGAATTGGAAGCAAGATGTCCCCAGGAACCGTGTATAAATGGTGCTGTAAATATCCCCGGTAACCCTGACCATTCCCGTGGGTAAATACCAAGTACTTGTAATCCAAGTCCAAAAAACTGATCTACTCCCTTTATCACCCAAAGCAATATGAGAATAATCAGAGGTCCCCTTATTTTATAAACAAATTCGGCTATTTCTTTAATCATGGTTGATATCCTTCATCAGACAAATCTCCTTTTCACCAGTTTTACAAAAGTAGCTGCTTTTTTGACTTTATTTTCATTTGTCCAATCAAACAAGGGAATAATAGACTCTGACAGGTATTGTTTTGCCTCTTCAAAATGTTGAAACCCATTTAGCTTCACCAAGGTTTCATTAAATTTTTCTTGATTATTGCCAAATAACTCCTGCTGAGTAAATATTTTTTCATTAATGCCCATAGACTTTGTTAGGTCCTTGACAGGCGTTAGAGCCAGTTTGTCAGACAGGTCAGATATTTTTTCATCAGCAAAAATCTCTGCAAGCGCCTCTTTGTTTTCAGATTTTACATTTTTTGTTTGTATAGGTAACGTCTCCATGACAGGAAGCACTACATCTGCATCCGGAACAAAGTGCTTTACCTCCTGTACGACCGGTGGTATGTCTGCCTTTGCAATTTCAGCCATCGGGGGAGTTTTTACTTCTTCTACTTCTGCTGCGACAGGTGCTGATGGTGTAGTCTCGATCACCGGCGTCTGATAATGTGGTACTTTTGGTGTTGCAGGTTGATGTGCAGGAGCAGGATGCGCCTTACCATCCAGTACCAAATCATATAATTCACGTATGTAACTCAGCAACAAGTCTCTTTCGAGAGAGGAAAACTGTCCTTCAGTATTTCCGTTATCGGCCAAAGCACCTATTTTTTGAAGTTTTTTATTAAAAATCTGAATATTCATGCTTTTTTTTGAATTTATGATTAATATCAATATTTATTTTAATATGTAACAATTTTTATACCAAGTAAGTCCGAAATCATTATATACTGCCAATTTATCTGATAAGTATAAACTAAATTCGATTTACTGACAAAATCTACCCATTTAAAACACTTTTGTCACAAAAATGGTTGGCTTCCAAAAAGTTTGACAACTTATGCTATACTTAACTATAAAAACTGGTCAAATATTTTTTTCTTTGTGAAAAAATAGTCCATATGTTTTTAGAGCCAAGTTTTAGAGGTCAGCGAAGTGGCTGGATAGAAGTGATTTGCGGCTCTATGTTTTCCGGAAAAACCGAAGAACTGATCAGAAGGTTGAAAAGAGCAAAAATAGCTAATCAGCATGTACAGATATTCAAGCCTTCTAAAGATACCAGATATGATATTATCAAGGTAGTCTCTCACGATGAAAATACCATTGATTCCATACCTGTCCAGAGTAGTATAGAGATATTTGACCATATCAAAGATATCAATGTGATAGGAATAGATGAAGCCCAATTTTTTGATGATAAACTTCCAGAAGTCTGTCAAAAACTAGCTATCAAAGGGGCTAGGGTCATCATTGCAGGACTTGATATGGATTTTAAAGGCCGGCCTTTCGGACCAATACCCAATCTGTTGGCAGTGGCCGAATATATTACCAAAGTACATGCCATTTGCCCGCATTGTGGCAATTTGGCCACCCACTCGTACCGGCTGAGTGCTGAGCAAGATACAGTATTACTGGGCGAAAAAGATAAATATGAACCTAGATGCAGAGTATGTTATGAGATGGGCAATATTCTCGATTTAAGACTACAGTAATAATCATAGGGGATTGGATGGTGCTCCGACAGGAGTTTTATTTGTATTTCCCCATTGAAAAAAATTCCTGTAATGAAATTTTTTATAGCAAAATGGAGTTATAACAAATGATGAAAATATTTAAACCTCTTTCCATTTTCGTTTTGACGTTGGCATCAGCATTTATATTTATCAATGCAGGAGATAGTTATTTACATGATATCAGCAATGATTGTTCCATCGAAAATACAGCCATCCAGGGAGGCGAAAAAATTGTCTACAAAGCTTATTACAACTGGGAGTTTGTTTGGATTCCTGCCGGAGAAGCAGAGTTTAATATCAAAGAAAATGAAGACACTTACGAAATTACGGTCGTCGGAAAAACATATAGAGGATATGATGCATTTTTCAGGGTAAGAGATTACTTTCACAGCGTGGTAGACAAAAAAACCATGTATCCCAGGTCATTTGTCAGAATAGTGGAAGAGGGCAAATACAGAAAATTCGACAGTCTGGTTTTTAATCAAAATCAGCTCAATGCAGTAAGTTTCAACGGCAAATCCAGAAGCACCGCAAAACGTAAAGTCATCACGATTCACCAGTGTACACATGATTTGCTATCAGTCCTTTACTTCATGAGAAATATGAATGTCGCCAAACACAAACCGGGTGACATGATACCTACAAAAATTTTATTTGACGAGACTATTTACCCCATCAAGGTAAGATATGAGGGCAAATATGATCAATTTAATATCAAAGACCTGGGTACCTTCAACACTATAAAAGTGATCCCTGACCTGGTAACAGGTAATGTATTTAAGGATGGCAACAGAATGCATGTTTGGGTCACCAATGACGGCAATAAACTACCTCTGCTCATAGAATCTCCGCTTTCAGTAGGCAGTGCTAAGGCTGTGCTGAAATCATTTTCAGGCCTGAAGTACCCCTTTAGCTTGACATCTCACAAAAATTAGGTCATTTCATTTTTAAAATGTTTTTTAGTTTTATCATCTAAGACCAACTGGAACTTCCGCCTCCAAGGCTATTCATATTCTCATCAAATTTGTTGTTTCATTTTGTCAGATTTCGTTTGGCGTGGAATAAGAAAATTCAGTAGAATAAAAATTTCTTACCTTTGTGATTCGCAATGCAAATAATGAAAGCAAAAAAATCCTTTGGACAACATTTCCTCGTCAATGAGCACATAGCAGAAAAAATTGCTTGTGGTCTTCTTAAATCAGAAGGAATCAAAAACATACTGGAGATCGGACCGGGCAAAGGGGTGCTCACAAAATATCTGACACAGCACGATATGAACCTCAAAGTGGTGGAGGCAGATCAGGACATGGTTGATTTTCTCACAAGAAATAAAATCATTGATCCAGACAAAATAATTTTTCTTGATTTTCTGAAACTCAATCTATCGAGGGTATTTGATGGCGAACAGTTTTATCTCATAGGCAATTACCCTTACAACATTTCCTCTCAGATCCTCTTCAAAATGATCAACTCCAAGGAACTGGTGCCAGAAATGGTAGGTATGTTTCAGAAAGAAGTAGCAGACAGAGTCGTCGCCCCGCCCGGATCCAAAACTTATGGGGTCATCAGTGTACTGGTTCAAGCTTATTACACCGGCAAAACAATAATTGATGTAGCTCCTGGTTGTTTTAGTCCACCACCCAAGGTCAACTCCAGTGTCATCAGATTGGTCAGAAAAGAAAACTACATACTGCCATGCGACGACAGATTGTTTAGATCAGTAGTAAAAACCAGCTTCAACTCCCGTAGAAAAATGCTTCGCAATACCCTGAAACCACTGGTACAAGATCCAACTATACTGGAAGATGCCTTTTTTACACAACGACCTGAGCAACTAAGTGTAGAGGATTTTGTTGGTATTACTATAAAATTATCTAATCAAATAAACAATGAGTGATATGAGTCTTGAAACAAAAATTACCAATGATCTGAAAGAAGCTATGAAAAACAAAGACCAGGCAGCATTACGGTCGGTTAGGGCTATCAAAGCAGCTATCCTCCTATTCAAGACAGATGGAAGTGGTAATGAGCTCAACGAAGAAGGCGAAATCAAAATCCTGCAGAAGCTGGTGAAGCAACGCCAGGACTCTCTGGATATTTATGTAAAACAGGGAAGAGAAGACCTCGCTGTCACAGAAAGAGAAGAAATTGCTGTCATACAAAAATATCTTCCGGTACAATTGACAGAAGAGGAGTTAAAATCAGCTATAAAGGCTATCATTTTGGAGACGGGTTCCACTTCAGGGAAGGAAATGGGCAAAGTTATAGGATTGGCCAATCAGCGTCTTGCGGGTAAAGCAGAAGGAAAAGCCATAGCAGCAGCTGTAAAAGAATTGTTACAATAAGCAATCTGTTCAAAACCAGAAGTTATTCAAATATCAAAGGGATAAAATACCATACGAAGATACATATCAACGTTATGGCTATGAGATTCATGACAAAACCTACCTTGATCATGTCTTTCATTTTGATATAATTGCTTGCAAAAACGATGGCATTGGGTGGAGTGCCCATCGGCAGCATACCTGCACAACTGGCTGCCAATGTCATGGGTATACCCAAAAACAAGGGATTGACATGCATAGCCTCTGCAATACTTGTCACTACCGGAGCAAAAACGATGACTTGGGCTACATTGCTCATAACCTCACTGATAAATATGGACAAAACTGTTACCATAATGATCATCACCCATAAACTGGACGAAAATCCGGATAACCACAAACCCAATGCGCTGATTAAACCTGCTTTCTCCAAAGCATCCGCCAAGCAAATTCCCCCTCCAAAGAGCAGTAAGATACCCCAGGCCATCTTGTCAGTATCTTCCCATATCAATAATGGCGCTTCTTCTCTACTTTCGTCCTTTACACCTGAAGGAATGATGAAAAGCAACAAAGCACTAAATACAGCAATGATAGTATCGTCCAGCTTTACAAAGGACTGAAACTGATTGATCAGAGACCTAAATATCCATAGGCCTGCCGTCAGCAAAAACACACCAAAAACTCTCTTTTCAGCTGTGGTCATGTGGCCCATATTACTCAGCTGATCCCGGATATAGTGGCTGGTAGAAATGCTGGCTTTAATCCCATTGGGATACAACCATTTTACCATCACTACATACAAAGCCCCTAATAACAATAAAGAGATGGGAAAGCAAACGATCATCCAACTCAAAAAATCTATTTCCGTTCCATATTTGTTTTGATAAAATCCTATGAAAGCGACATTTGGCGGAGTTCCTATGACTGTGGCGATGCCTCCGATATTGGATGCGTATGCAATAGATAGCATGACAGTTAGGTTGAAAGCGGCTTGATTGCCGGTCTTATCTTGCTGCTGTGACATTACCGCAATCACTGAAAGCGCAATAGGGTACATCATCATAGTCGTGGCTGTATTACTCAACCACATACTCAGCAATCCTGTCGAGAGGATGAAACCCAGGACAATCCTGTCGCCCCGGGTGCCTGTAGTATGGATGATTTTGAGCGCGATCCTTTTATGGAGATGCCATTTTTCTATAGCAAGACCAAGCATAAATCCTCCTAAAAACAAAAAAATAATAGGATTGGCATATGATTTTGCTGTCTCCTCCAAACTATTAATTTTAAATAAAGGAAACAAAACCAAAGGCATCAGGGCAACCACAGGCATGGGAATTGAATCCGATACCCATAAGCCTATCATGAGCAATGCCACAGAAAGCACCTTTATGGCATCATCGTTAAAACTAAAAAAATTAAAATAATAAAATACCCCTGACAGTATGGTACAAACACTAAAAGTAAGGAGATTCTTCTTTTGCATTGTCTTCAAGCGGGTATGATATTAAAGTTTCATAAACTTCAAATATCTTTTTTGTGACCTATCCATCAGATGTACAAAATATATTCCTTTGCTAAGATGGCCGGTTTCCATTTTAATGGACTTTTTGTCAGAGATTGTTTGCGGTACATCCAGGAGTTGACCAGTACTATTTGTGACAAAGATCTGAATATTGGCAGGTATACTATTTGTAAATCCCAAAGTCATACTTTCATTGGTAGGATTTGGGAAAAGAGTTATTCCATTGTCGGTGGTATCTGTGGAATTACTGTCTTTGATCTCCCAGACTTTGTCTAGATAAAGTAGTCTGTTTTTCATCCAGTTTCTAAGGTAGCTTACCTCTTCGGCATAAGTATTGCCTACATAGTAATGAGGCCAAACATACTGACCTAATACCGGCCATTGCTGGAAATTTCTGACTTGTGCCTGCCCGAGCATGGTAGATATAGAGTCTATTACAAAATTGACCCGTTCATTAGAAAGTTCTTTGGATCTGAGTGTCTTCCATCTTTTTTTCAGGTCATTGTAAAACGCTTCATCATCTAGAAATTTTTTCCACCAGAAGTGTATCACCCATCCATCTTCACTGCAAACATCATTAAAAGTTTGAATGACAAGGCCCTCCGGATTGCCTTGAGTACAATAATCCACATTACCAAATCCCAGGTTAAAATCCCAAACCGGTCCAAATTTTACCATTCCCCCATCGCTGTCCCGTTCTTTATAGAAATAAGTGCTTAATCTGTAAGCATCAGGATTTTTACCGAGTTCATTTATGATGATATAGTCCATCAGGCTTTGTGTGTCGATATATTTCCTGTAGCCTTTGACGGGATCTTTATAGTCCTGGCCTGCTATACTGTTCTCTACAGTATTCATATGTGAGCGTATGTAGATTCGCTGTTGCTGAGAAATATCCGAAGTCTTGGGATAATCGTACTGAAAAAAAGTATTTTGCCATGCATTATTATAAGGTTTGTACAACGATGCCCACCCACCATTATTGGAGCCAGTTTCTTTATCTATTTTGATTATATAACCACCACTCAGTGCATCTCCCTCATTGTCAGTAGCTTCCATTTTAGCAATATCGACTCTATTATTATCTCTTTTGATTTTTTCAATCAGCAGATATATACCCTGATATTGGCCATTCACCAGCAGTTCGGTATATCTTACCCTTGGTGCATATTCCATGATGGAACCTGCAAAGATATAAGCCAGCCCGTCCCTCATCAGTGTCTTGTCATTGTAAGTTGCATTGAGTGTCCAGTCATTTTCTTTGGGCATACCCAGTAGTTTCACATCAGTAGTTACTCCCTCACCATCCTTAGTCTCAAAACCATATGGCTTTTTTGGAAACCATTGTGAAGAAGATCCTCTGTATTCTATACTAATGTTACCGTTATAATCATTGGGGGAGTCGGTGATTTTGTTTTCTGCACCCGGTCCGTTATTTATAATGCCCATTTTTGCATTGATTTTTGGTTCATCCTGGATGACAGCTCCGTTAGTATTGATTGTAATGATCGGCAGATTAGACTTTGTAAATGTCACCTGAGCAAATGTACCCGTTATGAGACAGAAAGAAAACAGTAAGACAAGCAGACATCTCATATTTTATCTTTTATTCTGTAAAGATATGTATAATTCAGTCTTTAAAAAATCATCTTTATATTTTAAGTAACAACTTAACGTAAAAAACAGGGTTCTTTATAAATAAACTTATCCATTTATTAACTTTGAGTTCAGTTATTAAGGAGCATAATATACTGAATATGTGTGGAAAATATTATTTTTAAAAAAAATTATTGACAATTAAAATAAATTTATTTAACTTTGAGTTAAATTTCAAAATCACAACAACATGTCAGCCACTGTCGTATCCAGTAAAGTACTAAAAGGAGGTGAATTCCTCATTAAAGAAAGCAATTATCAGGAGATGTTTATCCCTGAGGATTTCAATGAAGAACAACTGATGGTCAAAGGAACAGTAAAGTCTTTTGTCGAACAGGAAATTATTCCGCTCACTGAGAGAATAGAAAAACTTGAAGAAGGTCTGATTCCACAAATTCTTGAAAATTTTGCTCAATTAGGTCTTTTGGGTACTCATATGCCTGAGGAGCTTGGAGGTAGTAATCTGGATTACATCACCAATACCCTTATTGGCGAAGAAGTGGGTCCTTCTGGCTCTTTTAGCGTTAGTTACAATGCACATACTGGCATAGGAATGTTGCCTATTTTATATTATGGCACTGAAGCTCAAAAACTTAAATACCTTCCAAAACTGATCACAGGCGAACTCAAATCTAGTTATTGCCTGACTGAGCCATCTAGTGGATCTGATGCCTTGTCGGCTAAATCTACGGCAATCTTAAATGCCGAGGGTACACATTACATCCTCAATGGCCAAAAAATGTGGATTACCAATGCAGGATTTGCAGATATTTTTACAGTATTCGCACAGGTAGATGGTGACAAGTTTACAGGCTTCATCCTTGAAAAAGGCATGGAGGGCTTTACTTTAGGTGCTGAAGAAAAAAAATTAGGTATCAAGGGTTCGTCCACTCGCCAGATTTTTATGGAAAATGTGAAAGTTCCGGTTGAAAATCTTTTGGGGGAAGTGGGCAAAGGACATTTGATTGCCTTTAATGTACTGAATACCGGCAGATTCAAGTTAGGTGCTTCGTGCCTGGGAGGTAGTAAAAAAGTGGCTTCTACGTCTGTCCAGTATGCAAAAGAGAGAGAACAGTTCAAAAAACCAATAGCTTCATTCGGAGCGATTCAATATAAACTGGCAGAGCAGGCGATCAGGTGTTTTGTGACAGAGACTGCTATCTACAGAACAGCGCAACTGATACAAGATGCTGAAGCAGAAAATAAAATAACAGGACAGGATTTTGCCAAGTCAAAATTAATGGCAGCTGAGGAGTACGCTCTGGAATGTTCTATCATTAAAATCATCGGTTCTGAAACATTAGATTACGTAGTGGACGAAGCTGTTCAGATTTACGGAGGGATGGGTTATTCGGAAGAAGGAAATGTGGCAAGAGCTTACAGAGACTCCAGAATAAATCGCATTTTCGAAGGTACCAACGAAATCAATCGTATGGTTATCCTGAGCAGCATTCTGAAAAGTGCCATGAAAGGAGAATTAGATTTGATGACTCCCGGTATAGCTGTACAAAATGAACTTATGAACGGAGTAAGTTCTTCTGAAGTATTTACCGGCCAATATGCTGCAGAACAAACAGCTGTAGCCAATTTTAAAAAGATTCTGATCATGCTACTCGGCACCGCTGCTCAGCAGGCTATGGGTGGTAAACTGGATTTGAAATCAGAGCAAGAGATTCTGATGAATTTATCTGATATCATTATAGAAATCTTTAATGCCGAAAGTACAATGATGCGTGTCATGAAAATTAGCGAACAGCATCCCTCAAAAGACATAGAATTGTATAATGCCATTTTACGTACGCTTATACACGACGTAACAGGAGAAGTAAGCCGACATGCTACAGACGCCATTGCTTCATTTATTGCTCCGGAGATGCAGGCAGGTTTTATAAGTGGGTTAAGAAAATTCACTAAATATCCTCTACAGAATATAAAGGAAAACCGAAGAAAAATTGCTGCATTGCTGATTGCTGAGGGAGAATATGCGTTGTAAATAAAACAACTCTGTTAATAAAAGGCAAGCACATTACATAATAAAGGTAATGTGCTTTTGTTTTTTATAAAATATTTCTTAGCACATGACAAAAAAACAAATAGCCATGCGTAAATGTTTGATTTATAGATAATTAAAACATAACTAAAATGGTCTGGCATCTTTGCCCTTATATTATTATTGAAGGACGAACTGGAAGGTAAGTCCAATATCAACATCCTTTGCATTAGTGTTTTAGGTGATGGATTTTGTGTTCCATTAATATGGAAATTATTGGACAAACGGTAATAGCTCCCAAGAAGAAAGAATGGATTTGATTGGTAAATTACTAAAGATACCAAATTTGCCAAGAAAAACGATCATCGGAGATAGGGAATTTGTAGGTACCAAGTGGTTTAAATATCTGAAGAACAACAACAAGGTATTTTATTTAGGATCAGAGATAACCAATATGCAAAGCGAATAACAAGCAAACAGTACATAAAAAAGTATTGATGGAGACATTTACATTCTTAGAAAAAAGATAATTAATTTGATTTAAGAGACAGGAGTATATTAATAGTATTATCGAATATGTTTAAGAATTTTAAGACGAACGGATTTAATATGGAAGACACCCATATCACAAATCTTGATCGGCTAGAGACATTATTTGGGCTATTGACACTAGGCTACATATGCGCTATAAATGCTGGAAAAATATTAATGAGAGAAAAGCCAGAATTATTCAAAATATCAAGCAACGGTCGTCCAAAACTTAGTATATTTAGGGCAGGAATTGATGACCTAATGAACATACTTTTGAATGGAGTAGTTAAGAGATTTAACCTAATTTTTAAATTTTTGTCATGTGCTTAGAAAATATTTACAAAATAATTTCTTTGTAAGAAAGAACCGTCTTGAGACCCTTCGAAGCAAAATATTCTTTTGTCTCTTGTGCCCCTTTGTCAGATGTTGCCAAAACGAAATCACCTCCCCATGCCCCGAGTGATTTTACACTACCCCAAAAATCTCCGAACAGCTGATCTTTCACTTTTGTAAAACCGGTATGATGAGCGATGGTCTCTTCATGTTTGTCCAACAAAGCACTGAAATCAGACAATGAACTGGCAGTCCTGATCTCTTCAGTAATCTTTGTAATAGTTTTGACTAATGCACTTATAGTAGTAATGGGTTGACTTCAGCCCATTCGGCAACAAGATATATCAGTGTACTGCTGGATCCCAGGCCCCAGTCCAACGGAAACTCAAGTTGAGTCTCTATTTTAAAACCATTCCATTGAGAAAGGAATTCTGAGTTGAGTCTTACAGCATTTTTTAGCAATTTCTGAAGATAATCAGATATTTCCTGATTGCTTGTCGTGACTGCGGAGAAATCAAACAACGAAATAGTGGAATCAAACCAGGGCTTTCCTTTCATATCCAAGCTTTCCCATATAAGGTCCGAACTGGTGGTCCGCTTGACAACCAGTTTTTGCCCCAATTTAGTGGGTAATCCGAGTGCCTTGGCACCATCTAAAACAGCATACTCACCCGTGAGCAGCAGTTTGCCGTGTCCGTAGTATTTCGTTTTGATATGTTTTGGTTTTTAAAAATTCGTCACAAAAATAATCATATTGATGAAATTCGCAATTATTTCATAAATTAATTTTATGTATTATACTAAAAACTAACAATTTATATATTAAAACTGCATACTATTATATGGAAATGGACTTTGTTTAGCAATATCGACACAAAAAAATTATATGCCACCCGATGATTGCAGAGCACTAATTTACAGTCCAATAAAAACACAATGCAATATTTTGACTGTATTTCAACAAGTTATGGATTTTTTTATTAAAAATAATTTCAAAAATATTTTTTTTTATAATGAAAGCACTTACCTTTGCGGCCGCTATCGTCAGACCGACTAGCTCAAGTATTAAAAAATTTAAAAATAGGAAAAGTGGATACACTAAGTTACAAGACCAAATCTGCCAACGCAGCCACAGTAAATCAAAAGTGGTATGTAGTGGATGCAGAGGGAGAGGTAGTAGGAAGATTGGCTACCAGAATCGCTACTGTGCTCAGAGGCAAGCACAAACCTGACTATACACCTCACGTGGATACAGGTGATTTTGTGATAGTCATAAATGCCGATAAGGTAAGATTTACAGGCTCCAAAATGGACGACAAGGAATATCAGAGATATACTGGATATCCGGGTGGACTGAGAAGAAGGACAGCCAAAGAAATGTTGGCAAAAAGACCAGAAATGGTTATGGAGTTAGCTATCAAAGGTATGCTTCCAAAAACTAAACTGGGTAGAGCCATGATTAAAAAGTTGTTTTTGTACACAGCAGGTACACATCCGCACAGTGCACAAAAACCTGAACCATTTAAATTTTAATAAGATATGGAAATGATAAACAGCATAGGTAGAAGAAAAGCATCTACAGCAAGAATTTATGTAACCAAAGGTTCAGGAAAAATCACCATCAATGGTAAAGACCTGAAAGATTACTTTCCGATGCCAAGTACGCAGGCTACTATTTTGGACCCTATGAAAGTAGCAGGTGCTGAAGGTCAGTATGACGTGAAAATCACTGTGGATGGTGGTGGATTTAAAGGACAATCCGAAGCCATCAGAATGGCTATATCCAGATCATTGGTAAAAATAAATGAAGACTTCAAAAAACCTTTGAAGGAGAAAAAATACCTTACCAGAGATGCAAGAGAGGTAGAAAGAAAGAAATTTGGAAAACCAAAAGCGAGAAAGAGCTTCCAGTTCTCTAAACGTTAATCTTTTTATCACCATTTTATTAATTATAAAGTCAAAAATTTTAAAGAAATGAATAAGCCGACATATAATGAAATGTTAGAAGCCGGAGTACACTACGGACACTTAAAAAGAAAGTGGAATCCGAAAATGCTTCCTTACATCTTCATGGAAAGAAAAGGTATTCACATAATAGATCTTAACAGAACTGCAGAATGTTTGGACAGAGCCGCTTATGCGATGAAACAAATGGCAAAATCAGGTAAAAAAATTCTTTTTGTTGCTACTAAAAAGCAGGCAAAAGATATTGTAGCTGAGGCAGCAAGAAGCGCAGAGATGCCTTTTGTCACTGAAAGATGGTTGGGAGGTATGATGACAAATTTTGCCACTATCCGTAAATCAGTCAAAAAAATGAACAGCATAGACAAAATGCTGACAGATCCTGCAGTATCCATCACTAAAAAGGAAAGACTCACACTTACCAGAGAAAAAGAAAAACTGGAGAAAGTACTGGGTGGGGTAGCTAACCTCAACAGGTTGCCAAGTGCTGTTTTTATGGTAGACATTCACCACGAACACATTGCACTTGCTGAAGCAAAAAGATTGGGTATGAAAACCATTGCCATGGTAGATACCAACTCTGATCCTAACAAAGTGACTTTGCCATTCCGGCTAATGATGATGCATCTAAATCAGTAAAACTGATTACTGACTATATTATCAGTGCCATTAAAGAAGGATTGGAAGAAAGAAGAGTAGCCAAATTAGATACGAAGGAAGAATAATTGAAAGGCAACATTTTAAAAAACATTTAAAAGTATATAAAATGAGTGAAGTAAATATTTCAGCAACCGCAGTTAAGGACCTGAGAGATCAGACGGGTGCCGGTATGATGGACTGTAAAAAAGCCCTTGTTGAAGCAGCAGGAGATTTTGAAAAAGCCATAGAATTACTTAGATTAAGAGGACAAAAAATGTCTGAAAAAAGAGCCGACAGAGATGCTAAAGAAGGAGTAGTCATCGCTTTGGTGAACGATAAGCAAGACAAAGGTATCGTGGTAAGACTGAGCTGCGAGACTGACTTTGTATCCAAAAATGATGATTTTGTAAACCTTACAAAACAGATTGCTGCTATTGCTTTAAATGAATTTCCGGCTGACAAAGCTGAGTTATACACAAAAAGCCTCAATGGCGTAACACTGGACATGGTAATGGCAGAACAGGTAGCTAAGATCGGTGAAAAAATCGAAATTGCTGACTATCAGAAGATGGAAGCACCATTGGTGACTTCGTATATACACATGGGCAACAAAGCAGGTGTGCTTGTAGGTTTAAATAAAGCAGATCATACATTTGTAGATGCAGGAAGGGATGTAGCTATGCAAGTAGCAGCAATGAAACCTGTAGCTCTGGATAAAGATGATGTACCTTCTGATATCATCGAAAAAGAAATAGAAATAGGTAAAGAAATAGCAAGACAAGAAGGAAAGTCTGAAGATATGCTTGAAAAAATTGCCCTTGGCAAATTGAACAGATTCTTTAAGGACAATACACTATTGAATCAGATATTTGTGAAAGACGGCAAAATGAGCGTAGCAGAATATCTGAAATCAAAGAACCCTGATTTAACAGTCATTGGGTTCAAACATGTTAAATTGGGTTAATGGTTTAAAAAAAAGAGCGGTATTTCAACCGCTCTTTTTTTATGCCCTTCTCTGAAACAAAATATCTTTTTATCTTTGGTCGAATATCATTTTTCCTTACCAATCACAAAAAACCAGCCGATGGCATTAAAATACAAGCGAATTCTACTAAAACTCAGTGGTGAATCCCTCATGGGTGAGCAAAAATTCGGAATATCTTCGGATATGCTAAACTACTATGCTGAACAGATAAAAGAATTGGTTTCTCACAAAGCTGAAATAGCGATTGTCATAGGTGGAGGTAATATCTATCGCGGTCTCAGTGCAGAATCTTCAGGTATCGAGCGTGTCACCGGAGATTATATGGGTATGCTAGCAACATGTATCAATGGAATGGCTCTGCAGAGTGCCCTTGAAACACATGGAGTCTACACTCGATTGATCACTGCCATAGAAATGAGACAAATAGCTGAACCATATATCCGTCGCCGAGCTATCAGACATCTGGAAAAAGGCAGGGTTGTCATTTTTTCAGCCGGGACAGGCAGTCCTTACTTTACTACAGACTCTGCTGCTGCCTTGCGTGCCAATGAAATCAATGCAGAAGTCATACTCAAAGGTACAAGAGTAGATGGTATTTATGACAGCGATCCGGAAAAAAATCCTGATGCCATCAAATATGACAATATTACATTTGCTAAGGTCATCAGTATGGGTCTTTCTGTGATGGATATGACAGCATTTACACTCTGTCAGGAAAACAACCTCCCAATCATTGTGTTTGATATCAACCAGCCAGGACATCTGACGAGAATCAGTTGCGGGGAAAATATCGGCACGCTGGTACAATAATCCTCCACTTTTGTATTTTATGCAAATAGGCTCGCAATAATGAGCAATATTGTTAAAGTAAATTGAAAAATTACTTCCGTATTCGTTAATTGGTCGGTCGGTTTAGTATGTTCCATATTAAAATGTTTTCTGTGCTACAATCTATTGGTTGGACTGCAAAATTACAGCGTACATGCTCTTACCCACGTATAACTTTTGTTAGATACAACGTATCATTCCTCAGTTAAGCTTTTTACAATTGCACTAGAAAAAATACACACAATAATATTAAAAGCAATATTTTGTGTCCGATTTGTAAAATTATTCAATTTGTCCAAAAACAATACAAGTGAGCGATAAAGTTCCGGATATCACTACAGGCAGAATGCGCACCAATATTCTGAAAGAAATAGAATTCAAAACCATTCATTATCTATGCAGTATTATGCCTTCATGGATCACGTCTGATTTGCTTACGGCAATAGGTTTTGTAGGTAGTGTCATGGTGTCCATTAGTCTTTTTCTGGCAAAGTCCGAAAAATGGTGTTTATTTTTGATTGTTTTGGCACTAGCTGTTCAGTGGTTTGGAGATTCATTGGATGGCAGGCTGGCATATTATAGAAATACTCCACGCAAATGGTACGGGTGGGCATTAGACATTTCCGTAGATTGGATTTCTATTGCTATTATTGGATTCGGTTTTTATTACTACTATGATGACTATAAATATATTGCTTTTGCCTTTGTCTTTACTTATGGTTGGTCTATGATCAATGCATTACTTAGGTATAAAATCACCAATAAATACAGTATTGATACCAATAAGATGGGACCTACTGAGTTGCGTATCATATTATCATTCTTTGTTGTGATGGAGTATTTTGTACAGGGTACTCTTCTGGCTTTTGGTTTTGGAGGTACACTTCTGCTGATATTTATTAATATTAAGGACCTTCTGGATATTTTAAGCGAAGGGAATAAAAAGGATGCTGAAGAAAAGGCTCAAAAGTTACATTAATTTTAGTCCTGTTACACAATGCTGTTTTTAAAACATACCTCTTCTATTTTTTATGTCTGATCCGCTCGAGTCCCGACTTAGCTTTTGGTGTAAGCTGGAAGTGTACCCTGCCGGGTTTAGTTCGAGACATTTTTCAAAATAGGTTTTCGATTTAGCATACTTTTTTGTTTGCTCATATATCAAACCTGCATTGGGTGCTGCGTTACATGCATAATATTTGCCGGGGTCACTTTTGATAATAGTCAAATCGTAATAATCCAGCGCATCATGATAGTTTTTCAGGGCATCCATGACTCTGGCCAATCTGTAATAATATTCCCCATCGTGTATAGCGTTTACAAATTTCTCACTATGCAGGATGAGAAGATTTTCACATTTTGTATAATAACCTCCATCAAAAAGAAGTCTGGCTTTGAGCATGACATCATTTGGCATAGTTGCATTGCCGGCTTCTTTTCCAGCCTGTATATCCTCGTCTATTAGTGACTGTCCATATTTGGCGCAGTTGACCATACATTTTTTATACATGACTTTATCATTGTGAACAGCCATGTGATACCAAGCCATTTTTTGCCATGCTTCTTTGATATAGTGTTTACCTTTAAAATGGGTTAGAAAATACTGAATATGCATATCGGCATCTTTATCAAGTCTGTAAAGTTTAAATTTTCCATACATAAAATCCAGATAATAAAACGGGATGTAATCACTGCTCTTTGGCCTTTCTTCCAGTATTTTTAAAGCAATCTCATTTCGTCCTGTTTTCTGCGCCATGGTAGCTTTCAGAAATGCAACAAGAGGATTAAGTTTATGGTTGAGGCGAAAACGGTCAAACAGAGCATAGGCTTCCTCTTTCCTGTTGTTAGAATAAAAGAGAATGTAGCTGTATATAGCTACTATTTCTTCTTTAAAGATATGGTTTTCGAAAGCTGCTCTTGTTGCGAGCATACTTATCTCTTTGGTGCCCTGATCTATGGAGCCTTTTATTCCCATGATTTTTCGGACCCATCCAGGTACACTCTCTGCCAGAGCATGGATGATACTAAGGCTTTTATTGTTTTCTAAAAAATCCGGAAATTTTTTAGCGTTTTTTTCCAGCAATTTATAGGCTTCAAATACATCCGTGGCCGCATTGATTTTATCATTAAACTTAAGCTTTATGGTTGCCCACTGAAGGATGATTTCCGCCTGACAGTACAGATAATATGGTGAAGCAGGATCAGATGCCCTGATTTTATTGAGTCTGACGTCTCTGTTTTTTAACAGTGTTTTATACTTAGTCTCGTCCTCCTGAATAAAAAGAGTAAAAAAATCTGCATAGTTTTCCATGTAGTAAACCATGGCATTGTCCGGCTCATTTAACTTTATGAGGTTGAGTTTTTGTGTGCCACTTCGTATTTTTAACGATGAGATATCTCTGTAAGCATCTTTTATTGCATCAGACATGACCAATTTTTGCTGACTGGATACAGTGAAACCAAGACAGACAAAAGAAATAACAATAAATGCTTTTACAATTTCGGACATATACTAATACAAAAATAGCTCTCAATGATCCATTCATTCAGAGCTATTTTAAAATTTTTTATTGACAAATGTAATTAGTCTTCCTGATGAGTAAGGATGCCTTCATCTACAAGAACTCTGCCACAATGCTCACAAGCAATGATTTTTTTCATTACTCCTATTTCTATTTGCAGCTGCGGTGGTATTCTGTTGAAACAGCCACCACATGCGCCTCTTGCTACTGTGACTACTGCCAACCCATTGCGATATGCCTTTCTGATTTTATCATAAGATACAAGCAGTCTCTCTTCTATGTCTTTTCTGGCTTTATCTGACTCTTTTCCTAATTTCGCTTCCTCTTTTTCTGTTTTTTCAATGATCTTCTGAAGCTCCACTTTCTTGGATTCAAGATCTTTATTTCTCTGATTGAGTTTTGAAGAAATGCCATCGAGTGATTCTGTTTTAGTATCTTTACCAGTGGTGGCTTCTCTTATTTTTTTCTGAGACAATTGGATTTCAAGTTTCTGCAACTCAATTTCTTTAGTCAGTGCGTCGAATTCACGGTTATTTTTTACGTTATCCAACTGTTTTTCGTATTTGACTATAAGGGCTTCACTTTCCTTAATATTGGCATTGTGCCTGGCGATTTCCAGATCTATCTCAGAGATAGATCCTTCCAGTTTTTTAATTCTGGTCTTTAACCCTGTGATTTCATCTTCCAGGTCACTCACTTCCATGGGTAGTTCACCTTTGAGAATGGCGATTTCGCCCAATTTTGAGTCTATTTGCTGAAGAGCATGCAAAGCTCTCAATTTATCAGCAATGCTTTGTTCTTTAACTGCTGCCATATTATTATATTAAAAATATTTTATCGGATTAGTAACATTTTTTGTACAATGGGATGCAAAGGTACTAAAATTATTGATAATTAAATCATAAAGTAATTCAATTGTAAATTTTTCGCTTTCAAAATGACCTATATCTGCAATGACTATATCTCCATCGGCATCAAAGAACTCATGATATTTGTAATCTGCTGTTATGAAGATATCTGCTCCTTGATTTTTAGCGTGGTTGAGCAGGAATCCTCCTGAACCACCACAGACAGCTACTGTGCTTATTTTTTCTTTACACCATGCTGTGTGCCGGATGATTTCAAGGTTCATGCGACTTTTCAGATATGACATAAAAACAGATGTTTCTAGCTCTTTATCCAGATACCCTATCATGCCTGCTCCTACTGTCTGCTCCTTATATGTCAGATTGCCTTTTGGTGCAAGAATACGGATGTCTTTGAGTCCCAGTTTTTCTGCAATTTTGGTATTAACGCCGGAGATAAAAACATTATCCAGATTCGTATGTATCGCAAAGATGGCAATGTCGTTTTTGATGGCTTTTATTATCGTACGTTCTATATAGTTGTTTCCATTCAGCCGTTTGAGACCTCTGAAAACTATTGGGTGGTGAGCTACTACTACATTACACCCCAAATCTATAGCTTCATTTATAACTTCTTCTATGCAATCGAGACATACTACAACGCCTTTTATCTCCATATCCGGATGACCTGTAATAAGACCTGCATTGTCATAATCTTCCTGCAGATAGGCAGGTGCGATGTCCTGAAAAAATTGGATAAGTTGGTTGAGTTTCATATAACTAGACTATAACAATATTTAAGCCACAAAGGTTAATAGAAAAAATACTTTCATACTTTTATTTTTAAATGATTTTTTAAGCCGATTTCATGTCAACAATCATATCCCAATTTCTATTAAAAAGTACTTTTATTATTAGTCTTTTGATTCCCTTATCTTTTTTTCAAGTGCAGTTGTAGAATAGCCTTCCACAAATTGCAATGCTAACACCTGACCACCGTGAGAAAGTACAATGTTGCTCCCAACTATCTGTTCAATTGGCCAATCGCCACCTTTGACCAGGATATCAGGTACAATCTTCTGAATGAGATGATAAGGGTCTCGTCTTCGAATGTCAGTACCATATCCACACTTTCTAAAGCTGCAAGAATGTGGGTTCTGTTGTATTCATCTTTGATAGGTCTGTGTGGGCCTTTGAGTCTGCTGACTGACTCGTCACTATTGGCTGCGACGATAAGTATATCACCCAAACTTTTGGCTTCTTCCAGATAGAGGACATGACCGATATGAAGGAGATCAAAACATCCATTAGTAAAAACGATCACCTTTCCTTGCTGCTTCCACTTGTTGATTTGCTCAACAGCTACACCGATATCTGTAAAAACTTTGTTGTTTATCTTTCCCACCTTATGTTATTCTTTATTGATAGCCGGTAATAATAGGATGGCTATAGTACCAAAAAATATATTTACAAAAATCTGAATAGAGAAAAACACTATATTGGCAAACGAAAAGGCATCAGAACCATTGATTCCATACATAGCCAGTGCTTCACCCACGAGGTAATGATAGCTCCCCATACCACCAGGAGTGGGGATGAGGATACCTAGACTCCCAAACACAAAGACTACTAATCCAGCTGTAGGTCCCAGATGTGATGTAGGCGTAAAAGTAAAAAAAGCAAAGTACATCATAAGGTAATAAATGAACCATATGGCCAGTGTATAGAATATAAACAAGGGGATACTGGAAACATGCTGCACGCTCTTCACACCGTCGCCAAACCCGGCAATCAAATTTATCATTTTTTGACCCAGAGTGGACCCGGCTATTCTTCTTCTGCTTTTCCAAACAACCAAGGCTAAGATTCCTGTCACCAGGCAAAAGCCAACGATCAACCACGGTTGTTGCAAGGCTTGTCGTATTCTTTCACCTATGTTGATATTTTCATCCAGATAAGCCAGAAAGTCATTACCTCCCAGCAACATAGCCAAACTTATAACTATCAATAGCATAATGACATCAAATATCCTGTCTGTAAAAATCGTACCCAATACTTTTTCTACAGGTATATCCTCGTATTGCGATATTAAACCTGCTCTGATGATCTCTCCTGATCGAGGTATACCCAAATTGGCCAGATAATTGATCATAATACTACCTATGAGGTTGATAAATCGGGGCTGGTAACCTATAGCTTTAAACATCATTTTCCACCGCAAAGCTCTTATGATATTGGTAGCCATAAACAACAACATGGTGATTAATACCCAATAATAATTAGCATTGCTGATGTCTTCGACAATTTTATTTAGCAGGCTGCAATTTTCTGATGGTATCCCTTTGATGGCACAATCGGCTTGAAAAGCTATATCCTGACGTCTGTACACCAGATAAAGAATGACGATGCCTACGGTGAAAAAAATTCCAATTTTTGCTCCTTTAGCCAGATGTTGTCGCATATATTTAATGGTAGCGGATATTTGTCATCCGTGTTATATAAACCTGTAAAACATAAATCGGCTGCAAATATCTGCAAATAAAATGAAAAATATGACTTCTATTCTGACGAACAGACTATTCATCTCATCTTTCCTTTCAGCATCACTTTGTCTATGTGTCCGCTCCCAAAAGCATAGACCATATAATCCAGGGATGAAATGGGTTTGGTGATGATAAGATTGGCAATTTTACCAGGTGCTATCGAGCCATGAGATTCTCCCAACTCCATAGCACATGCACCATTAATTGTCACACCATTGAAAGCTTCTGTAGGAAGAAGCCGCATGTTATTGCAGGCTAAAGCCATAAGCAATGGAATATTTCCGGAAGGACTAGACCCCGGATTGTAGTCTGTAGCTATGGCGATTCCCAGACCAGCGTCTATCATTTTGCGGGCAGGAGCATCAGGAATATGCAGAAAAAACGAACATGAAGGCAGCACAGTTGGTATCGTATCTGATGCTAATAGACATTCTATTTCTTCCTGTCCTATGGCTTCCAGGTGATCCACGGAGATGGCCTGATTGGCTACTCCTATCTGCACTCCGCCTGATATGGCAAGTTCATTGGCGTGAATTTTGGCTTTCAAACCATAAGAGGAAGCAGATTTTAGGATTTTGTCCGTTTCTTCCACTGTGTAAAAACCTTTGTCGCAAAATACATCACAGTAGTCTGCCAGTCCTTCTCCAGCTATCAATGGAATCATCTCATTGATCACCAGTTCTATATAAGCCTGCCTGTTTTCTTTGTATTTCAATGGAATAGCATGGGCACCGAGGAAGGTTGCTTTGATAGTAGCGGTGCTGCTTTCTTTCAGTCTCCTGATGACCCTCAGCATTTTGATTTCGCTTTCTGTTGTGAGCCCATAACCACTTTTGATCTCTAAGGCCCCGGTTCCATATTGGATGACTTCATCCAGACGAGCCAGTGCTGAAAGATACAGTTCTTCTTCAGTTTTAGCTTGTAATTTTCCGGCAGAATTCAATATGCCACCCCCGTTACGTGCGATTTCTTCATATGATACACCTTTTAGTCTGTCAACATACTCCCCTTCACGACCTTGAGCATAGACAATGTGTGTATGGCTATCGCACCAGGCCGGCATGACAAGTCCATAGTTGGCATCGATGACTACGTCGGCCCTTTCAGGCATAGAGGTCATAGGTCCGTAGGACACTATTACCTCCCCTTCTGTAAGGATATATGCATCTGACAATGTATCCACTACAGACATAGCCGCTCCTTTTTTGTAAGGTAACGGCTGAGTCTGAATGCCATAAATGGTTTTTATATTTCTGATCAGGGTAGAGGACATAAATTGTTAATATTAAAATCTAAAATGATGGTATTCAACTCCCTCAGTTTAATTATAAACTATCCCATCCATATTATATTCATCTTTAAGAATTTTCTTGAATGCCTCTGCTTCATCCTTGGTTGCAAATTGTCCTATCTTGACTTTAAAAATTGGCATGCTTTCTTTATACTCATTGGTCACAGATATTTGTTCCACAAAAAGTTGTCTTAGAGCGTTGACCATTTCTTTTGCTCCTTCATACCCTCTGGAAAACACCCACCTGTACCTTGTAAGCGCTTTCAGATTGTTGCTGTGTAAAGTATTTTTTGTACTCAGCAGCAGATAACATCATGGTTTCTGATTCTTTGAGCGGTTGTTCTGATTTGATATCTGATGGCGACGTATTAAACTCGTGTTTGATGATTTGCCTGTGCTCCGGAGCATTGTACTTATCCAGCAAACTCAATAGCTTACGGGGGGACAATGTCTCCTCGACCCTATCCAGAAGCTGGCCTTGTGAATTAAATATCAGCATAGTAGGAAGATATTTTACATCGTAGGCCGTCTTGAGGTCATACCCATCAAAATTATCAATATCCACTTTTACGGCTACAAAATTTTGGTTGAGGGCATTGGCCACATCTTCATCCTTAAAAGTCGTCTGATCCATCCATTGACATGGAGTACACCACACAGCATGAAAGTCAATAAACAATAATTTGCCTTCTTCACCAGCTTTTTTTCGCGCTTCGTTGATATTGAAAGTCGCAAAATTTATTTTGACATCATTGGCCACAACGGTACCAAAAGAAATCAAAAACAAAAACATCGGGAGATAAATTTTAAATATCTTCATGCTATTTATTTTTTGAAATAATTAATAATAAAACCTGACAAGCCGAAAGGAAAAATAATACAAATTACATTATTCGCGCATTTGTAATATACTGATCAGCATGTGATTATAGTATATCAATTTTAATACCAAAAGCCTGTAGGCGCTTATTGTTACAGATATTTAACTAAAATAAAATTATGTTTTATATTGATATACAATAACTTATGTGTTATAAAATAATTTAAATTAATATAAAATTTACTTAAAAAATCTTATTTTTATAAACCAAAAATCAAAATTGCTTTATCTTGCAGCGCGTTTCGACACTGAAGTAAAAACCAAAATGCCATGCCAAAAATCCTCGCAGCTATCACAGCAGTAGCTGGTTATGTACCTGAAGACATATTGACCAATGCCGATCTTGAAAAAATGGTTGACACGACTGATGAATGGATTACCACCCGAACCGGTATAAAAGAAAGACATATACTGAAAACACCCGGCAAAGCGACCTCTGACATGGCAGTGGAAGTAGTCAATCAAATTTTAAAAAAATCAGGCATACTTCCTGAGGAGTTAGAGATGCTTATTTGCGCTACAGTAACTCCTGACACTATATTTCCGGATACAGCCAATACGATACTCGACAAAGTAGGTGCAAAAAATGCTTTTGGCTACGATATCAATGCTGCTTGTTCTGGATTCCTGTATGCCCTTACTACCGGAGCCAAATTTATAGAATCCGGAATGTACAAAAAAGTCATCATCATAGGTGCGGACAAAATGTCCTCCATAGTGGATTATACTGACAGGACTACCTGTATCATTTTTGGTGATGGGGCAGGTGGAGTTTTACTGGAACCGACAGAAGACGGTACAGGTATAATCGACTCTGTACTAAGATCTGACGGTTCGGGTAGAGAATATCTGCATATGAAAGCCGGAGGATCGCTAAGACCCGCTACTAGTGAAACTGTATCCAACAAAGAGCATTTTGTTTTTCAGGATGGAAAGCCGGTTTTCAAAGCTGCAGTAACGGGTATGGCCACTACTGTAAAGCAGGTGTTGCAAAGAAACAATTTGAATATTGATGATTTGGCATGGCTGGTTCCACATCAAGCCAATATGCGCATCATTAATGCAGTCGGCGACATGCTGGATATGCCCAAGGATAAAGTTATGGTCAATATCCATAAATACGGTAATACTACTGCGGCAACATTACCATTGTGCTTGTGGGAATACGAGCCTCAGCTTAAAAAAGGTGACTATCTCATGCTGAGTGCTTTTGGAGGAGGATTTACATGGGGAAGCACCTTGCTAAAATGGCATTATTAAATCACAGGATTCTGTATTTTTTTGTTATTCTGTCATCTATCCAGACACTATTGGGGCTGATATAGGTATCCGTAAGCCTGAAATCTATTTTTGCTTTTGCAAAAGCATCTCTGACAAGCTCCGAACATATGTAGTTTCTGTTTTTCTCCTTTTTGCCTACTCTGAATAAAATACGAATCATGATTCTGATGATTTCCCAATTGTCATAGGGTCTTGTCAGTTCATCCAGTCCAAAACTGATTGCCTTATTGAGGTTATCTGTTTTGATGGGTTCATTGAAGTCTGCAATATACATAAGTCCTTTGTATGGCCTTCGTTTTCCTTTGTAATCATTGAGATACTTTGACAGAGGAATCAATCTGATACCGATATAAGGTTCTGCTTCCAGGATTAAGACCCTGCCCAGAGTTTCATCTTTGTATATAATGCCTACATGACTCCACTCACTTCCTGTCAACTTTTGTATAATGCCGCTAAACAGGTACCTGCCGGAACAAAAGACCAACTGACCTGTTTTCAGATTTTGCCTTATTTGATGATAAGGAATGACCGGTTCCTTTTCCATTTCGACTTTTGTTAATTTATGTGCCATCTTTTTTATTTTGACAATTGTGCCGTAAAAATACTTACTGAGTTCTTATTATTTGGATTACCAAAGAAGTTTATTAATTTTGCGTCGTTTTTAACATTTAATGTAAACAAATTTATGGCAAGTACTTCTGATATAAGAAATGGCTTATGTTTAAATCTCAATGGAGATATCTATTCAATCGTTGAATTCCTGCATGTAAAACCAGGTAAAGGCAACGCTTTTGTAAGGACAAAACTAAAAAGCCTTACTACAGGTAAAGTGGTAGAAAATACGTTTCCTGCAGGACACAAAATAGATGATGTAAGGGTAGAGAGAAGAAAATACCAATATCTTTACAATGACGAGAATGGATATAACTTTATGGACAATGAGACTTATGATCAGGTTTCATTATCCGAAGCTATGCTGGAAAGACCAGATTTCTTGAAAGAAGGAAGTGAAATCGAAATACTTTTTCATGCAGAAAAAAATATTCCACTGACAGCAGATATGCCTCAGAATATCGTTTTGGAAGTCACTTATACTGAACCGGGAGTGAGAGGAGATACTGCTACCAATGTAACTAAACCAGCTACTGTAGAGACGGGTGCTGAGGTAAAAGTACCTATATTTATAAATCAGGGGGACAAAATAAAAATTGATACAAAGACAGGCGCATATCTGGAAAGGGTCAAAGCATAATCATTTAAAAATAAAGCCATATGAATTTCAATGAAATCCAGGAACTAATAAGATTAGTCAATAAATCCAATCTGACAGAATTTAAACTAAAAGACAAAGATTTCGAAGTACAGATTCGTACTAAAAAGTACTATAAAGGCGCGGGTCAGACTTTTGTCACTGCCCCACAGATTATGCCTTCTATGCCACCGGCAGCGAGTCCGGCCAGTTTCACTGCACCACCTGCACCATCCCGTGTGGATTCAGTAGAGTCTCCGGGCCCCGAAGCACCCAAAGGGAAAAATGTAGTGGAAATCAAATCACCGATAGTAGGCACATTTTACAGATCACCTGGACCCGACAAGCCTCTGTTTACAAAGGTTGGCGATCAGGTAAAACAAGGTGATGTAGTTTGTATCATAGAAGCTATGAAACTCTTTAATGAAATAGAAAGTGATGTTACAGGAACTGTTGTGAAAGTCCTGGTGGAAGATGCGTCTCCTGTAGAGTATGATCAGGTCTTATTCCTCGTAGAGGTATAACATTTTATCATCGATATTCTTTCTCATTATTACCTAAAACAAGCTTTTCATGTTTAATAAAATATTAATTGCAAATCGCGGTGAGATAGCTCTGCGTATCATTAGGACCTGCAAAGAAATGGGCATTAAGACTGTAGCCATTTATTCGAAGGCAGATGCTGAAAGCCTTCACGTGAGATTTGCAGACGAAGCTGTATGTATAGGTCCGCCTGCCTCCTCTGAGTCATATCTCAATATCCCAAGGATTATGGCTGCCATGGAAATCACAAATGCAGATGCTATACATCCTGGATATGGATTCCTTGCAGAAAATGCCCGCTTTGCTGAAATTTGCAATCAATCGGGAGTAAAATTTATTGGCCCTACTGCTGAAATGATCAATAAAATGGGTGACAAAGTCACTGCAAAAGAGACTATGGTTAAAGCAGGTGTTCCTGTAGTGCCAGGATCAGACGGGCTGCTCAAAGATGTCAAACAAGGCATAAAAATTGCTAACCAGATAGGATATCCTGTCATCCTCAAAGCTACAGCAGGCGGTGGTGGCAAAGGTATGCGCATAGTAACAAAAGATGAGGAGTTTGAAGATGCATGGGATAGCGCCCGAAAAGAAGCCAAGGCATCTTTTTCCAACGACGGTATTTATGTCGAAAAATATGTAGAAGAACCCAGACACATAGAATTTCAGATCATTGGTGACCAGTATGGCAATGTCATTCACCTTTCAGAAAGAGACTGTTCTATACAGCGGAGACACCAAAAATTAGTAGAAGAAAGTCCTTCCCCTTTTATGACTCCTGAGCTTCGTGAAAAAATGGGTGACGCTGCCGTAAAAGCAGGAAAATCTATCAACTATGAAGGCGTCGGGACAATAGAATTTCTTGTGGACAAACACAGAAACTTTTATTTTATGGAAATGAATACCCGCATACAGGTGGAACATCCCGTAACAGAAGAAGTGATCGATCATGACCTGATAAAAGAACAAATCAAAGTAGCTGCAGGAATCCCTATTTCAGGCAAAAATTATTACCCTACGATGCATGCTATGGAATGCCGTATCAATGCCGAAGACGTTTTTAATGGCTTTAGACCTAATCCCGGCAAAATCACTTCATTCCATAGTGCAAAAGGCCATGGAGTGAGAGTAGATACACATGTATACGCCGGATATACTGTTCCTCCGTTTTATGACTCCATGATTGCAAAACTGATATGCAAAGCACAAACGAGAGAAGATTGTATTAAAAAAATGCAGAGAGCTTTAGATGAGTTTGTAATTGAAGGAATTAAGACCACTATACCCTTTCATAAAGCTCTAATGAAAAATGAAAAATTCAGATCAGGTGACTTCAATACCGGATTTATGAATACATTCAATATTGAAGATTGCGTAGAATAGCGTTTTAAAAAAATCAAAATGAAGGGATTCTGGCGGTTGCTGTCCCGTATCAAGGATTATAAAAGGAGTTTTATATTAAGTATTGCTTCCAATATATTGCTGTCAATATTTACCGTTATCAGTATCCCACTGCTGATACCTTTTTTTCAGATACTTTTTGACAGAACACAGACAATTCCTCAGAGACCATCAGGAAATGATATCAATGAATGGATAAAATATTATATATCTGATGCCATAGCAGTATATGGAAAGGAGACCACTCTATTGTGGGTGTGTGCATCGCTGATCTTGGTTTTCTTTTTAAAAAATCTTTTCAGGTACAGTGCCCTTTATTTTATGGCACCCCTTCGTAATGGAATCATATATGATCTCAGAAAACAACTCTATAATAAGTACCTTGACCTGCCCTTAAGCTTTTACAGCAACGAACGTAAAGGATCATTACTTTCCAGTATGACCTTGGATGTGCAAGAGGTTGAGTGGTCGGTACTTAATGTAATCGAAGTTATTTTTAAGTCTCCCATCATTATGCTGGGCAGCATTTTTTTTATGTTTTATATCAGTCCTGCGTTGACATTTTTTGTTTTCATTCTGGTCGTTTTTGCAGGATTTATCATTGGCAAAATAGTCACCTCCCTTAGAGAAAACTCATCTAATGTCCAGGATCTCATAGGCAACCTCACAGCTCATGTAGAAGAAACACTGGGTAGTCTGCGCATCATTAAGGGTTTTAATGCAGAGCAATATCAGGCTTCAAAATTTGAAAAAGAAAATGAGTCTTTCAGAAAATCTCTGACAAAAGTCGTCACCCGAAGGGATATGGCAGCACCGGTTTCAGAATTTTTAGGCGTCACGGTCGTCACTATCCTCATGTGGTATGGATCTAACCTCGTTTTTCAAAACACTCTTGCTCCTGAAACATTTTTTGCTTTTGTTTTTGCCTTCTACCAGGTGATAGAACCAGCCAAATCTTTTTCATCGGCATACTTCAATATACAGAAAGGGTTGGCTTCCATAGACCGTATAGACAGAATTCTGGATACACCTAATGATATAATTTCAAAACCGAACGCAATTTCAAAAACTTCTCTTGAAAAAGAAATAAGATTTGAACATGTGTCATTTAGTTATAAAGACAATGATTACAGCGCATTGTCTGATGTCAGCATTACAATACAAAAAGGACAGGTGATAGCACTGGTGGGCTCATCAGGTGCCGGAAAATCAACTTTCGTAGATCTCCTTCCAAGATTCTATGATGTGACCAGCGGAACAATCAGCATAGACGGTTTCGATGTCAGGGATATTGCCCTGGACGACCTCAGACACCTTTTTGGAATCGTCACTCAGGATCCTATCCTCTTTCATGACACCATAGCCAATAATATCAGTTTTGGGAACACCAAATATACTCCGGACGAAATAAAAAATGCAGCTGTCATCGCCAATGCTCATGATTTTATATCTGCACTCCCTGAAGGATATAATACCAGCATTGGAGATCGGGGACTCAAACTATCAGGAGGACAGAGACAAAGACTGACAATAGCCAGAGCTATCCTCCGAAACCCTCCTGTACTAATCCTGGACGAAGCCACCTCTGCATTGGATTCGGAATCAGAGAGACTGGTACAGGATGCCCTTCATAAGGTCATGGAAAGCAGAACGTCAGTTGTAGTAGCGCATCGCCTTTCGACCATTCAGCAAGCTGATGTCATCCTCGTTCTCGAAAACGGCAGGATCGTAGAGCAAGGTACACACACAGAACTTACAGCTAAAAATGGCCCATATAAACGGTTTGTGGAAATGCAATCCTTTGCTTAACATTCATTTATTTTTAATCTCTTATGAATCACTCCGTTTACAAATCTTTTTTTGAACAATATGGAATACCTGATGCTTCGGTTTTTGCACCCGGAAGGGCCAATATCATCGGGGAACATACCGACTACAATGATGGATTTGTAATGCCTTTTGCCATAGGACAGGGAGTGTGGTTTTTTGCCAACGACAATACATCAGAAAATCTCTGCATCACCGCTTTTGATACAGGAGAGTATACAATAATAGAAAATAAAAGCACTGACGAAAAGGTGCGTTTTGGTTGGGAAAAATATTTCAGGCAAGTACTTGCTGTTTTGGATCTGCACCATATCAAAGGGGCAAATATAGTTTTTGGTGGAAATCTGCCGATAGGTGCAGGTGTTTCATCTTCATCCGCCATCACCTGTGGTTTTGTTGCTTTACTGAATCAACTCAACCAATGGGGTATGAATGCTGATAACATGGTGGATACCTCTGTGAAGGCCGAAAGAGGGTACGGAGTCAGAGGAGGTATCATGGATCAATACACTATCATCAACGGTATAAAAAATAAAGCCATCCTCCTCGACTGTCAAACGAATACCCACGAATATATTGACTTGAATATGGGCAAATACCATTTCTGTCTCATCAATACCAATGTAAAACACAACCTTATCCAGACTGACTACAACCAAAGAAGGGCCGAATGCGAACACGCAGTAAGATTGCTGGATAAACACTACAGAAACATCAAATCTATAAGGGATATAGGTATGGAAGACTTACCTCTTATCAGAAATCTGCTGGATGATACTTTATTCAACAGAGTGAGTTTTGTGGTACAGGAAAACAACAGAGTACTGCATGCCAGAAATGCTATCCTTCATGGGAACTACCCCAAGCTGGGAGAACTGCTATATGAGTCTCATGATGGATTGTCCCAAATGTACCATGTGAGTTGTGAAGAGTTGGACTGGTTGGTAGATTATAGTCTCGAAGCAGATGAAATTGCTGGTGCCCGTATGATGGGAGGTGGTTTTGGAGGGTGTACTATCAACCTAATAAACGGTCAGCTTCATAAAGAAACCATACATTCACTCACATCGGATTATGAAAAAAAATTTAACATCAAACCCGACATCATTGCTGTTAGCTGTGAAGACGGTATTATACATCATGCCCGTTATGGTAATTGACACATTCTCTGATAACCTTTTGAAATGTTAATTATTCTATAATTTTTATTTGTAAGGCTTAACTCGTGCTATCTTTACAAATTATTTACGTCTTACGGATATGTGACAAGTCAATTGGCTGGCGTCTACATAAAAATATATTTTATTTCATTAAAACATACTTTAATATGAAAACCATTCATTTTTTTAAATCGTTTTTAACAGTGGCATTTTTTGCCCTTTTTATTACGTCATGTACTGACGATGGTAGTGGTACTACAGATCCTACGGTTATTAAACCTAAAGCCGATTTTATTGCCGGAACAGGTATCCTTGTTTCAGATGCTACAGTAAATGTTGCAAGTGATTTTACTGTAAATCTGGTAGCTAATAAAGGCGACAATCCTATGGCAACCCTGACCATTGAAGATGCAGGTGCAAAGGTCAGTTTAGACAGAATAGCTATTGCAGGTCTTACTTCTTTCGGCAATCCGGTATCTCTTAATAATGATCTTCAGTCTGCTTTTGATTTTAAAATCACTATCAAGGCTCATACTGATATATCTACCAAATCATATAAATTTACTATCGCTGATACTAAAGGTAATACTACTTCAAAAACAATCAGCATTACCACTTTAGGTACACCTCCTGCTATTACGGAGCCTGCTCCTGGCCTTAAATTTGATATAGCACCCAATGCGTTGTTTACATCAGTTTTTAAAGTAACTAAAGGAACAGCTGCTCTAAAATCTATGGAAGTTCTTATCAATGACGTAAAGGCAACTGACCTTACCAAGATCTTTTATGGTCAAGTACTAACGCCTATTGATGCCAATCCATACACCCTTCCAGCAGGTGACAAAGACATTCTAAATAAAGAAATTTATTTCAGAGCACCGGCGGCTACAGGTACATATAAATACACAGTAAAATTCATAGATGAAACAGGCTTGTTTTCCAGCAGAGATATAACTGTCAATGTAGGTACACAGGTATCAATGCTTGCAGGTGTATTACTAAATCCGGCAGGAACAGGCAACACCGGTGGACTTGACCTGGATACTGGAGCAAGTACAGGAACAGTAGCATCCAATCCTACATCAGCCAGCGCAGAAATCAGAGATGAGGGTATAGTGGACAATCAGAATGACCCTACCTGGAAACAACAGATTTCAGGTATGAACGGAAGTGTAATCAAATACATCACTAAAGGTGTCAATGGAGTAGCCGAAACCTACAAATTTGAAAATATAAAATTTCAGGAAGAAATTTCTGGCCTTTGGAGCAATGGTGTAGCTTTCAACAAAAGAAGCACTGACAACCTGAGAGACATTTCAGCTAAAGTAGTTGTAGGCGATAACTTTATCGTGAAAAAAGATGATAAGTACTATTTGCTCTCAGTAAAAGAAGTAAAAGTAACTACAACTGATAATAAAGATCAGTACACCTTTGATGTAAAATTCTAATACGGCTCTTTTCTTTCGCTAAATAAAAAAGTCCTCCGATCTGAAAATGAACGGAGGACTTTTTTATAATATTAAATGGAATGTAACACTTAAGCAGGTATATATAAAGATTCAAAGCTTTGTAGTCCTTACAAGCAGTGATTGGTTACATCCACCTCATACCTTTTACAAAATAAGTACAAAATGGAGGTAACATAACCCAAAACCACTCAGGTTTAAACATCAGGAATAGAACTATACCTACTACTGATAAAAGAGTATACACCCAATAAATTCTAACTGAATCAGAAGAAGATGTCATATTGTTTAGTTATTTTTGTTTTTCAATATTACTTTTACCCTGCAAATGTAGCAGATTAATAAAAAACAAACACTATAATCCATCATTAACTTTGGCAGAAACCTCTAAAAATTTTTATTCCAAAGTCTTACTTTTTGGTGAATATACAGTGACCCTCGGTTCTGGTGCACTTGCTATACCATACCAAGGCTTCAGGGGACATAGCGATTACGGGCACGGGCATGATGAATCCAGAAAAAATCTATTCAGACTCTTATCTTATGTAAGTAAAACAGACCTAATCGAAAATGTATACGATCTGGAAGCATTTACCAAAGATTTAGAAAATGGACTTTATTTCTCATCAAACATCCCTGCAGGGTACGGATTAGGCAGTAGTGGTGCAGTAGTAGCCTGGTTTTATCATTCATACAGTACCCGTAAAACAACCAACCTTGGCACCCTGAAAAATATACTTGGTGCCACCGAAAATGCTTTTCATGGCTCCAGTTCAGGTATAGATCCTTTGGTATCCTATATCCATGAGCCACTGATGATAAAAGATAGCAATGACATCTCCATAGTGAATCCAAATTTAAAAAATAAAGGCCTTTTTCTTCTTGATACCGGTTTGCCCAGAGAGACAGCGCCACTGGTTGCTGCTTTTAAAGAAAAATACTTGCATCACGATTCGTTCAAAGAGACCGTACACAACCTTTCCGAGTACAACCGTGTGGCTATACAATCGATACTAGGTGATATTTCGAACGATCTTTATGCTAATTTTCATAACATTAGTGCCCTACAATATGAGCATTTTTCAGAGATGATTCCATTATCATTCAGAAAACTTTGGTTATCAGGTCTACAAAGCGAACAGTTTTATCTCAAACTATGCGGAGCAGGTGGGGGGGGCATGATACTGGGTATGTTAAAAGATCAGACCCATTACCCTCAGGAATTGACTGATTTTACAATTACATTCTTGTAAAATGACAACATTTGATATTTGTCTATCGTTTATGTTTATAATTTTATTACATTATTTAATTATCTAAAAATATTAAAATGAAGTCCATTAAAGTTTTATCCGTTATCTTCCTTTTGTCAATGATGATGTTGCCTTCATGCAGTAAGGACGATACAGCCCCAAATATTGTTATCACTTCACCAGTGGAAGGCAGCACTCTCGAAAAAGGAAAGTCTTATCCTGTGACAGGTACTATCACTGACGATACTGAACTGGCAGAAATTGACGCAGGCGGAGTTAAAATCACTACTTTTGACTCAAAAACAAGCCATAGTTTGGCTAATATTACCCTACCCATACCTGCAACCACTACCAATACAGCAGGAACATTTACCGTCACAGCTACTGATAAAGAAGGAAATAAAGCCACTAAAGTAGTTAATTTCATAATTAAATAACAAACAACACCATCTACGTTGTGTGTATCAAATTGTTGGTCGATAAAAGTCAAAGTTTGTACGAGTGTCAGACTTTGACTTTTTTCCAACTGCCTTTGCGAAAAATATAGTAAGCCACAATAGCTATACCTGTCTCTGCAATGGGGATTGCTGCAAATATAGCGTCCAGACCAAAATCTGTAAAATGCTTAAAAAAATAAGCCAGTGGTATTTGTATTAACCAAAATCCTATAAAATTGATCCAAGTGGGTGTACGGGTGTCTCCGGCACCATTCAGCGACTGCACCATCACCATACCGATGCCATAAAAAACAAACCCTGAACCAATAATCTGTAAAGCTCTGACTCCTATCTGATGCACCTCGGCAACATCTGTAAAAAATGAAATGATAGGCGATGAAAAAAATATAAAAACAACACTGACTAAAGCCATAAATATAGCGTTGTACTTTGTAGCCAGCAGTACACTTTCCTCTGCCCTTTTAGGTTGGTTTGCTCCCAGATTCTGTCCTACCAGTGTGGCTGCTGCATTACTCAATCCCCATGCAGGCAAAATAAAAAATACAACATTTCTGATTGCAATCTGATACCCGGCCGACGCTTCAGTTCCTCCTGTCTCAGCAACAATACGGGTAAGAACAATCCAGCTGCCTGAAGCAATGATAAACTGAAATGTAGCCGGCCAAGCCAGATGAATCATAGATTTGATAATGGTATAATCCGGGAGTATATCCGCCTTTCTGATCTTGATAAGCCCACTTCCTGAAAACAAATGATAAATCTGATATACGACCCCTGTTCCTCTGCCAATACAGGTGGCAATAGCCGCCCCTTCCAGACCCCATCCTTGCCAGCTACCGAATCCGTAAATAAGCAATGGGTCGAGGATAATATTACAAATACTGGCAATCCATAGGCTTTTCATAGCTAGTGCAGCATTGCCGGCTCCTCTGAAAATACCATTTATCAGAAAAAGTAGCATGATCACGATATTAAAGCCAAACATGATCCTGGTAAAGTTGGCACCTTCTTTGATTACTTCATCTGTTGCTCCCATAAATTTGAGCATTTCATCTGCGTACACAAAGCCGATAATGCTGACAGCAGCAGATAGTACTGCTGCAATAAACAACGCCTGTATTGCAGCTTTTGAGGCACCTTTCAGTTCTTTTTCACCTACGCGCCTGGCTATGACAGCAGTAGCTGCTGTACTGAGTCCTATGGCTACTGAATAGACCAAAGTTATCATAGACTCTGTATACCCCACCACCGCAATGGCGTTTTGACCAAGCTTTCCAACAAAATACATATCTACAAGGGCAAAGACACTTTCCAGACTTAACTCCAGAATCATCGGAATAGCCAAAAGAATAATAGCCAGCCTAATACTTCCTTGTGTATAATCTCTTTCTTCGCCACGAAGGGAGGATAAAATGAGGTCCTTGGTAGAACTTATTTTGTCGGTTTGCACTCAGTCTTTAATTTTGTTAAAATAAAAAAGCACCGTTCATATAGATGAGCTTACCATCAGCCCATATCTCTCCACCGTCTTTCATATCTGTAATCATATCCCAGTGGATGGGAGAGTGGTTGGTGCCTCCTGTTTGTTTGTAGGACTGACCAATAGCCATGTGCACAGAGCCACCTATTTTTTCATCAAAAAGTATATTTTTAGTAGTTTTCCTGATATTATAATTGGTACCAATTGCTACTTCTCCAAAATATCTGGCACCTTCTATTTTAAAAATATCGTTCAGAAAATCCTTTCCTTTTTCAGCATCCCAAGACATGACCTGACCCTTCTCTACATACAAGGTGACTCCTTCTATTTCGTGCCCCATAAAAACAATTGGAAAATTAAAGTAAATGTAGCCCTCTACGCTATTTTCTATTGGTCCTGTAAAGACTTCACCACTCGGCATATTGGATCTGCCATCGGAATTAATCCATATTCTGTCTTTAACACTAAAGGAGATGTCTGACTTTTTGTTTTTATATCTGATGAGATCACATTGGTTCAGGTAATCTACGATACTTTGCTGCTGAGTCCTTACTTTTATCCATTCTTCAGATGGATTATTAGCAAACAGATGGCAAGCCTCATAAACAAAATTTTCATACTCTTCCAGACTCATCCCTGCTTCCTGAGCAGCTGCCTGAGTTGGGTATTGGCACAAACATCTTTTCAGGCTTCTGTCCGCAATACGTTCAGAGTATATTTGATTGACAACATTTAGTGCTGCTTGTCTTCGGGAAGTCTTCTCTGCGGCATTTGATTGGTCTTCTCTCACATTAAATGGGGCTCTGATGACAAGATACGCATCATAGGTTTGCATCATTTCCTGATATGCAGGGTTGACATAGTCCAGTTGTTGATCGTTGGCTTCAGCGATGAATATCTTATGCTGCTCCCTAAATGTCATTTGGTAATCCACCATGGCCCCTGCCCTTATCGCTTCCCGATATACTTCTCTCAGCAGAGGTTCGGCCAGTGTTGTTGTAGTTATATAAAGTTTTTCACCTTTTTTTATTTCCAGGCAATAATGTACCAGCAAGTGCGCATACTTCTTAAGTATATCCAATTTGTTTTAAATTTAAACTTTTTGCCAAATGTTTTGAAAAATGCACCCTGTCATTTCAAAAATGAAATCATGGCAATTTTCAAAATGACAAAATTACAAATTATTTTATCTTAATTAAATATTTGTCAGACATACCATCCCTGCAAGTGGGTTAGGATCCATTCAGGATGATTATTTGCCTACGTTGTTTTTTATAAAAGGACAAAAAGATCAACCGACAACTAAAGACGCAATACTTATTACCAACTTTTCACTTGAAAAGGATATCTTACCTTATACTCTTCTATGATCATTGCTCTGAGAGTCTCTCTGAGTTGGTCTATGTTTTCCTTATTAGTGGCAGATATAAGTACATTGGGGAAATTGAACATGTTATTAAACTTGTCCTTGATTTCTTCCATGATTTCCTTTTTAGTGCCATCATCGAGATAGTCATCAAAGTACTTATCTCTATACAGATCCACTTTGTTAAAAACCATCAAGGTCGTACGGTCTCCGGCGCCCAACTCATTAAGCGTATTCTGCACCGTGCGTATCTGATCTTCATGTTGTGGATGAGAAATATCTACAACGTGAACGAGAATGTCACTTTCTCTTACTTCATCCAAGGTAGACTTAAAGCTTTCTATCAGATGGTGGGGAAGCTTCCTTATGAAACCTACAGTATCCGAAAGCAAAAAGGCATGGTATCCCACACTACTTTTCTTACAGTGGTATCCAATGTGGCAAATAGCTTGTTTTCTGCAAATACATCAGATTTGCTTAATACATTCATAAGTGTAGACTTACCTACATTGGTATAACCGACCAAAGAAACGCGGATGAGTTCACCACGATTTTTTCGTTGTGTCTGCGCTTGCTGATCTATTTTTTCGAGCCTTTTTTTGAGCAATGCTATTTTATCTCTGATAATCCTTCGGTCAGTCTCTATCTCCTGCTCCCCTGGACCGCGCATGCCTATCCCCCCACGCTGTCTTTCCAGGTGAGTCCACAATCCTCTCAATCTTGGTAACAGATATTGCATCTGTGCCAGTTCTACTTGTGTTTTTGCTTGTGCTGTTTGTGCTCTTTCCGCAAATATATCGAGGATCAATGTACTTCTATCAACTATTTTGACCTTGAGATACTCTTCCAGAAAACTATTTTGTTTACCCGTTAAGTCCTCATCAAAGATCGCAAGTGTTATATCTTCATTTCTTTCTATGTATTCACGAATTTCCTCGAGTTTTCCTGACCCTACAAACGTCTTGACATTGGGGTGAGGCATCTTTTGGGTAAATATCTTTTTTGTGATAGCTCCTGCTGTAGTAGCCAGAAAATCCAGTTCGTCCAGATACTCCATGACCTGAACCTCTTGTTCATCCTTGGTGATGACACCTACCAGAATACAATATTCCTGTGTTTTTAATATTCCCTTTTTCTCTTCCTTGCCTACTTTCCACGCGTCTGTCATGATATTCTTATTTTTTTATACAACGATATGTACCCTTTTCTTCATAAAATACATTCATACTAAATCAAAAAACAACGTAAAGGTTCCTTTTTACAATATAAAAAACATATGCTCAGTTATTTTAACCTATTGGCCTTCAAATATACATCCAAAAAACTGATTTTATATGTCATGGCAATTCTGTTTTTGATAAATAGTCCTACTTTTTGTATCCTAAACTTTCGTTAAAGTGCAGATATACTTGATTTATATTTTTGAAAGCCTTACTTTTGCAAAAGTTTTATGAAAATAGTAGCTCTCATACTGTCCCTCCTTATATTTTGTCAGTCACTTTCTGTCTGCGGTCCCACCTTTTACAGACACCAGGCTAATAGTAAGGGTAGTGAGTGTAAAATAGAAGATGCAGGAAAATCTACACCTGTAAAGGGATGCTGCTCTAAAAAAGATAATAAACAAAAAGATAAAAAAGGTTGCTGTGGTGACAACTGTCAGTGCATCACTTGTGCCAAGGTTTGTTTGAATACATTTTTGTTTACTAAGATTACAATATCTGAACCTAACACTTTTACCAAAAAAGTTCTTTTTCCTGTTTTAGTTCATAGTTACGATTTTCACCCTTCTATCTCATATCCACCAAATCTTTAATTTTCAGTAGCTCAGGGCTTGGTATGTCCGGTCATGAGATTTTCAGCTCTTTATTAGCTGAAAAATAATTATTTTCTGAAAATTAAATAAAGAACAATGTATAGTTATTATAAACTGCTGATAACACTAAGTATTATAATGGTGTTTTTATCAGATGTTGCCTCACAGTCGAAAGTAACCATTCAGGTAGCAGGCTCATGTGGCATGTGCGAAGACCGCATAGAAGCAACTTCCCTCAAAGTCGCGGGTGTGAACCATGCAGATTACGATTTGGATTCCCAGACCCTTACCATAGATACAGATAAAGATTTTAATAAAACCAAACTTGTGTCAGCTATAATCATGGCAGGACACGATGCTGATGGACAAAAAGCGCCGGATGACATATATAATAACCTTCCTGAATGTTGCAAGTATAGACCAGCGTCAAGTCATGATGAGCTCACGGACAAATCAACCCCTGAACCCATAGACCCGTTGGATACTTCTTACAAACTAACTATCCCTGTGAGAGGCGAATGTGGAATGTGTGAAAGCCGCATCGAAGACACTGCCCTGAAAGTGATAGGTGTTGCATTTGCAGATTATGACCTAAGCACACACCTGCTAACTGTAGAGGTAGATCCTCATTTATTTGTCAAAATCGAACTTATTAAATCCATCCTTCAGGCAGGCCATGATGCTGATGGGCTAACTGCTCCTGATGATATATACAATAAGCTGCCAGTATGCTGTAAATATAGAGATGCTGAAGCAAAAAAACACCCTGAAAGTGCCCAAGAAAAAGTCGATCTCTGAGTGGTACAGTATTCGAAAAAAGTGATAATGGCCAACTAATACCACTCATAGGTGCTACTATTACTTGGGCTACTACATCAGAGGGTACAGTATCTGATATGAACGGCTACTTCAACATTCGTATGAACCCAAAATCAAAGTATCTTGTAGTGTCTTATGTCGGATATGCGCCAGACACTGTTTATATCGAAAAAGCAGGTTCTGTCAATATAGTTATTGCAGAAGCTCAAAACATACTCGATGCGGTAGAAATCACTCATAAAAAGCGAACCACAGAAATTTCTTATCTCGAAACCGTAAAAGTTCATCAGATCTCCAGTAAAGAATTATTAAAAGCTGCATGCTGCAATCTGGCAGAGAGTTTTGATACTACACCTGCTGTCGATGCATCCATGACAGATGCCGTGACAGGAACCCGTAAAATAGAAATGCTTGGTTTAGCTGGACCCTATGTTCAGATTACGAGAGAAAACATCCCTGACATACGTGGACTGGCTGCTTTGCAAGGGCTAGCGTCTACTCCGGGACCGTGGGTAGAAGGTATGCAACTCAACATGGGTGCAGGTTCAGTAGTAAATGGATTCGAGAGTATCACAGGTCAGATCAATGTAGAATTGCGAAAACCCTGTCATGAAGACAAGATGTACTTCAATGCATATGGTAGTCAGGCGGCAAGGCTGGAACTCAATACCTTTGCAAAAAACGAGATCAATGATAAATGGAGTACCGCTACCATGCTTCACGCTTCTACACGGAGTCAAAGACGAGATCATAATCATGACGGTTTTTTAGATATGCCCATAGGCAAACAATTCGGATTTATCAATAGATGGAAGTGGACCAATAATAATGGTCAGGAAGCACAAATCGGAATGAAGCTGACCTTCATAGACAATATCAGTGGACAAAAAGAATTTGACCCTCTCATTTCTGCAAGAAATCAAATATGGGGAGCCAATATGACAACTCAAAGGGCAGAAGTGTGGGGTAAACGAGGTTTTGTTAATCTTGCTACACCTTATAAAACACTCGGATTTCAGTTTTCAGGCGTTTATCATGATCAGAAATCCCAATTCGGACTCCGTCGGTATGATGCTACACAAAAGTCCTTATATTTTAATATGATTTATCAAAGCATCATAGACAATACAGATCATCAGGTAAGAATGGGTTCAAGTTTTCAGTATGACAATTACAATGAAGTCGTTTCCACCACGCTTTATGAAAGAAATGAATGGGTACCAGGTATATTCGGCGAATACACTTATAAGGGTAGTGAAAAATTCTCTATACTTGCAGGAGGAAGGGCAGATTACCATAACAACTTTGGTTTATTTTTCACACCCAGACTGAATGTCCGGTATGCTCCCAACCAGAAAACAGTCTTTAGATTTGCAGCTGGTAGAGGACAAAAAACAGCCAGCATTTTTGCAGAGAATATAGGTATTTTTGCCAGCAATAGAGAGATTATAGTAGAAAGCAGCAATGCAAAAACGCCATATGGCCTTCAGGCTGAAGTAGCCTGGAATATCGGGGTCAGCCTAACCAAAGAAATAGAAGTTGGCAGTAAAATACTTGCTTTGTCGATGGATTATAACCGCATTGATTTTACCAATCAGATTGTTGTAGATTTTGACAGGACGGCAAGACAGGTAGCTTTTTATAATCTGAAGGGACAGTCATATTCCAATAGTACACAGTTACAGGCTGAGATAAGTCCCACATCATGGATTGACTTAAGATTGGCATACAGGTACAATGATGTCAATACAACGTATGGCGAACAATTACTCAGAAAACCTCTGGTTTCTCCACAAAGAGCATTCGCCAATGTCGCTCTGCACCCCGGAAAGAGCTGGACTATAGATTATACTATCAACTGGCTAAGTGCCGTCAGGATACCTTCCACATCAGCCAACGACGAGGCACACAGGTGGCCGGATACATCCCCTTCTTATTTCCTGACCAATGCACAGATAAGCAAAAGCTGGAAAAACAATTTTGAAGTATACCTTGGGGGTGAAAATATTTTTAATTACCGATTAGAGCATCCTATCATCGGATCTCATGCTCCTTTTGGTGAATATTTTGACAGCTCACTGGCTTGGGGACCCATCATGGGTATTAATATCTATGCCGGAGTAAGGTATAGTATCAAATAATGAATCAATAAAAATAAGAATCTGCTACAAACTTGTGAGCTGATTCTTATTTTTTTATAATATTTCAAGCGATTGCAAACTTTTCCTTCAGCACTTTTAATTCTCAGTTTAACTAAAAAAATATAGCTAACCATTTTGTTCTGGTTAGCTATTTTATTTAATTTTCTAAAAACTGCTTTATACTTTATCCATTGAGTGCAGCAGCACCTCCGACGATTTCAGATAGCTCTTTAGTAATGGCTTCCTGACGTGCTTTGTTATAATTGATTTTCAGTTCCTTCATCAGCTCTTCAGCATTGGTGGTTGCATTGTCCATGGCTGTCATACGCGCTCCATGCTCCGATGCATGATTGTCCAGTACAAATTTCTGAAATGATGTGTGCAATATACTTGGTATAAGTTCGTCCAGCAATGTTACTTTATCAGGTTCAAAGATATAATCTGCTTTGGATTTGCTTATCACAGCACCTTTATCAAGCTTTTCTTTTTTCTCTATCACTCCTGACACCGGCAAATACAATACTGCTTTCGGCTCCTGTAATGCTGCATTTCTGAACTGTCCGTAACAAACCTCGACTTTGTCAAAATCACCTGACATAAACTTATCCATCAAAAGCTGTGATACCCTCGACACATTTTCAAAACTAAGGTCTGCAAAAAGGTCCACGTAATCACTTACTATATCACAGTCAGAAAATCTTTTTTTGAGTACATCATACCCTTTTTTTCCCACAAATATCAGCGTAACAGATTTTGTTGCTCTTTGCTCACTGTACATGCCTTCCACTTTAAGGATCGCCTCTTTGATGATATTGGTATTGAAAGCACCACACAAACCACGATTAGAGGTGATGACGACTATAGCTATCTTTTTAGGGTCTCTTGTTTTTACATAAGGAGAATTGACATCTCCTTCCAGATTTGAGACAATGTTTTTCATCATCTTGTCCAATCTGTTGGCATAAGGGCGCATCTCTGTAATCGCTTGCTGAGCCCTGCGCAACTTAGATGCCGAAACCATTTTCATGGCTTTGGTTATTTGCTGCGTTGACTGCACAGATTTTATCCTTTCGCGTACTTCCTTTAATTTTCCGGACATGCCTGACTAGATTATTGTTTATATCAAACTAATTTACTTAAACTGACCTGCGACCTCTGCACCCACTCTTTTTAGTGTGGCCATTACTTCGTCAGATAAATTACCTTTTCTTAATGCTTCGAGAGTACCGGCTTCGGTTCTTTCTAATGTGGTAAGGAAGGTTTCTTCAAAAGCTTTCACTTTATTGACAGGTACATTTCTCAGTAATCCCTGTGATCCCAGATAGATGATAGCTACTTGCTTCTCTACTGAAACCGGTGAATACTGAGGTTGCTTCAGGATTTCCACATTTCGTTTTCCTTTCTCCAGCACGGATTGTGTAGCTGCATCCAGGTCTGAACCAAATTTTGCAAATGCTTCGAGTTCTCTGTACTGTGCCTGGTCCAATTTCAATGTTCCGGCCACTTTTTTCATGGATTTGATTTGTGCATTTCCTCCTACCCTTGATACGGAGATACCTACGTTAATGGCAGGTCTTATTCCCGCATTAAACAAATTGGACTCTAGGAATATCTGCCCGTCGGTAATAGATATCACGTTGGTAGGGATATAAGCTGATACGTCTCCTGCTTGTGTTTCAATGATCGGTAGTGCTGTGAGCGACCCGCCGCCTCTTACCAGACCTGATTTTCTGAGAGACTCAGGCAAATCATTCATGTCTCTTGCAATAGCATCGTTGTTGATAATTTTAGCCGCTCTCTCCAGTAATCTTGAGTGTAAGTAAAAAACGTCTCCTGGATAAGCCTCTCTTCCCGGAGGTCTTTTGAGGAGCAGGGAAACTTCCCTGTAAGCAACTGCCTGCTTAGATAAATCATCGTAAATGATCAAAGCTGGTCTTCCTGTATCTCTGAAAAACTCACCTATCGCTGCACCGGCAAATGGAGCATAAAACTGTATAGGTGCAGGATCTGAAGCAGATGCAGCTACTATAGTGGTGTAAGACATCGCTCCTCCTTCTTCCAGTGACTTCATCACCTGTGCCACTGTAGATGCTTTTTGGCCTGAAGCCACATATATACAATAAACAGGCTCACCCCTGTCAAAAAATTCTTTTTGATTGATGATAGTATCTATAGCGATAGCAGTCTTGCCTGTCTGTCTGTCACCAATGATAAGCTCTCTTTGTCCTCTACCGATCGGAATCATTGAGTCTATCGCTTTGATACCCGTTTGGAGAGGCTCATTTACGGGTTGTCTGAAGATAACACCCGGAGCTTTTCTTTCTATAGGCATTTCGTACACATCCCCTTTGATAGGTCCTTTTCCATCGATAGGTTGTCCCAATGGGTTGACTACTCTTCCGATATAGCCTTCACCTACATTGATAGAAGCAATCCTGGATGTCCTTCTTACAGTAGACCCTTCTTTGATACCATCACCGGCACCCAGGAGAACAACGCCCACATTATCTTCTTCGAGGTTTAATACAATAGCCTGAACACCATTTTCAAATTCCACCAATTCTCCGGCCTGCGCTTTTGATAAACCATATACCCTGGCGATACCGTCACCTACCTGGAGTACTGTACCTACTTCTTCGAGTTCTGCTTCTGTTTTAAATCCTGATAACTGTTGTTTCAGTATTGCGGATATTTCATCAGGTTTTACATCAACCATATCTATTATAATTTATAATTTTATTAAAATGATTTTACGTATTCGTTGCTGGCAAATTCCTTTTTGACCTGTTCCAGCCGGTGTTGGATGCTGGCATCATAAAGTCTGTCACCGACTTCTATTATAAATCCACCTAAAATTTTTGGGTCTATTGCTGTAATGATGTCCAGCTTATCCATTGTGATGTCACTACCCAGCAACTTAGCTTTTATCTCTGCCAGTGATCCATCATTGAGTGGAGCCGCTGTAGTGATTTTGACTGTGGATATTTTGTTAAACTCTTTGTACTGTGTAATGAAATCAGCTGCTATCTCCGGAAGGTACATTTCTCTTCCTTTTTTGACAATGATATCCAAAAATGCAGAAGTAGTCTTATTGATTTTGCCATCCATGATAATTTTCAGCACGGATGTTTTTTTAGCCGCATTGATGATTGGTGACTTTAACATCAGATAAAGGTCGCGGTTTTTGACTGCTTCTGAAAAATATTCCATATCCTTTCTGATGCTTTCCAATTCATTTCTTTCAATGGCCAGATCAAGCAATGATTTTGCGTATCTGGTTGAAATTCTGCTTATTGACATTTTCCTTATTTTGGTATAATCAATTAATTCAGGTTAAGGTCTTTTACCAGGCTGTTGACATAAGTCTCTTGCTCAGCATTTCCTTTAAGCTCTTTTCGGATGACTTTTTCAGCAATGCTGATAGCCATAGCTCCCAGTTCATTTTTCACTTCTGTGATAGCTGCTTTTTTCTGATTTTCAATATCATTCATAGCATTAGTTACTATCTTGGTGGCTTCTTCTTTTGCTTTCTCTTTGGCCTCAGTTATCATCTGATTTTTGATTTCTTTGGCTTCCTGCAATATTTTAGATCTTTCTTCTCTTGCCTGATTTAGAAGTTTTTCATTCTCTGCTTTCATGTTAGCCATTTCTTCACGAGTCTTTTTGGCCTGGTCTATAGCTTCCTGGATATCACCTTCTCTTTTAGACAAAGCTTCTGCGATGGGTTTGAAGGCAAACTTACCCATGATAAGCAAAAATAGTAAAAAGATAAGAAGTGACCAGATTGCGAGTCCCGGTGTAGGCTGGAATGGTGTAAAACTTAATAAAGAAAACATATAACTATACTTTTTTTATGACAATGAATAATATTTACTTTTTACTAAAATTTTAATAAAAACAGCCATGCTCTGCCAACCGCTTTGCCTGGCTGTTTTTGGTTTTGTTAGTCAGTATTAACCAGCCATGAAGATAGAAAGCAGGATGGCAATAAGAGCAGCTCCTTCTACGAAGGCTGCCATAAGAATCATACCTGATCTGATGTCGCCAGATGCTTCAGGTTGTCTTGCTATTGCTTCCATTGCTTTACCACCTACCATTCCGATACCGATACCAGCTCCGATTACAGCCAATCCGGCTCCTACTGCTGCTAATGTTCCAGTCATGATTTTAGTATTATGGATTAAAAAAATATTTTATTACTAATTATAATTAATGATGACCCTCCGCGTGGTGGTCAGCATGATGATGCTCTTCTATGGCAGCTCCGATATAAGACGCTGTCAATATGGTAAACACAAAGGCCTGCACAAAGGCAACAATAAGCTCAATCGCCATCATAAACAATGTCAGCGGTATTGCCATTGCCGTGCCAATGGCTCCTCCTCCCAAGCTGGCTCCTGAATTTCCGAATATAAATATTAAACCTATAAAACTCAATATAGCAATGTGACCCGCAGATATATTGCCTGCCAATCGCAGCATCAGTGTCAATGGTTTGATAAACAAACCCATGATCTCCACTGCCGCCAGTAATGGTTTTACAAAAACCGGTACATTGGGCATCCAGAATATGTGCTGCCAGTAATCCTTCTTACCATTAACATTTACTACAAAAAATACTATCAAAGCCATGATCATAGTGACGGTAAGGTTTCCCGTTACATTGGTCCCTCCTAAAAACGGAATCTGACCAAAAAGATTCAGACCGAGCACAAAAAAGAAAATGCTCATCAGTAGTGGCAAAAATTTCATATATTTCTCCTTGCCTATAAAAGGTATTGCAACCTCATCCCTGATAAAGGTAAACATGGGTTCGATAAAACTCTGCACTCCCGTCGGTGCTTTGTCAGGATTGGCTTTATATGCTTGGGCTGCTTTTCTGAATATCCAAAACAAAAAGAGAGATACCAGAATCATGGACAATACGTTTTTCGAAACCGAAAAATCATAAAAAGAGGTGATACCGCCTCCCAGGATCCCTCCGTCCAGCGTTGATCTGGCATCTAATCTATATTCTTTACCTTGATAAAGCGCGTAATTTATGTCGACTTTTTTTCCTTTTTTCTCTTCCTGCTTATGGGTAAAACCTTCGATGTCTACTGACCCTTCCATAGGAAAACCCTGGTCTACCACTCTATGTACACTACCATGATGCATCACATAACCATTGTACGAAGCGTGACCATCTTCATGATCTCCAACATGAAATTTTCCGGAACTAAAAATATCCCATCCTTTTTCAGGCGCATATAAAAATGTAGGCAATGGAATTCTGAAGCCAATGCCATCCAGTATTGTATAAACATTGGCATCGCTGATATGGTGTATGGCTGTAGATGCAGGATCAAATGGTGCATGTGCACCATGTGCATCGTGGGCTGCGGCTCCTTTAGCGTGTGCATCTGCAGGCATTTCATGACCTTCAGTCACGTTATGCTCACCTGATGAGGCTGTATTTGTTTGATGGGTCATCATCGTGGAGTCTGTAGTATGACTACTGTGAGACTGTCCAAACATAGATGAAGTGTAAAATGAAAACGATAAAACCAGTAAGAGAAGTGAATATTTCATTAAATGATATTATCTGTTTGAAAATTTTGGCGCAAAGGTAATAAAACTATATGTTATCTAATATCATTGATAGTCTTTTATTTACGAAGATTATACATGTTTTTCACCTTTCTCCTACAAAAGAAAATATGGCAAATATTGCATTTTACATAACACATACAGGTTTGTCAACCGTTTATTTATGCAATTGTTCTACAAAATTTGCTGTCACGTAAAATATTATACGCTTAATTTTCATTTACACAGCAAAAACAATACCGAATACAGCAAAAAAAAAGGAGAAAACTCTGTAAAAGTTATCTCCTTTTTTGTCGCTCAAGCAATTAAAATTATTTCAAGCCAGTTTCTTTGTCTGTTTTTATCTCTGGCACTTCATTATTCTTACTTCCGTTTTTCTTCTGGTTTTTTACTTCAGGACGATTTCCTTTATTTTTACTTCCATCATTCTTGCCAGCTTTTCTTTGTGATTTGCGCGCTTCCTTGCCCACTTTACGAGCTTGTTTTTCAGCTTTACGCGCTTCTTTTTCAGCGTGGTGTGCTTCTTTTTCAGCGTGATGTGCTTCTTTTTCAGCGTGATGTGCTTCTTTTTCAGCCTGGTGTGCTTCTTTTTCAGCCTGGTGTGCTTCCTTTTTATTGTTTTTTACAGCCTTTTTAGTTTCAATTTCAGCAGCCTTGGTAGCCTTTTCGGACTCCTGATTTTCTGCTTTTTGGGCTTTTTTGGCTTTTGCCGGCAATTCTACTCCTGATTTGCCAGGTGTTGGGTTGTTCTGAGCTTGTGTTTGTCCAGCAAAAATGGAAGAAACGAATACGATAACTAGTATTACAAATGATTTTTTCATTTTTTATAACTATTTGAATTTGTGAGAAAATTATAACTTATCCCTTTAAGACATGATTATTGTCCAATTGTAACATCACAAAAGTAAGTTTAACGTAATTTTAAAGATTCCGGCTTGAAAGGTTAAGAAAGTAGCGGTTGTCAACCCAATGTAAGTTTTACTCCGACTGGACAATGGTCAGAACCCATCTCCTGATCAAGTATAAATGCTTCCTGTATAAGGTGCCTCCATCTTTCGTCTACTAAAAAGTAGTCTATTCTCCATCCAAGATTTTTGGGTCTGGCTCCGAACCGAACGCTCCAGAAAGAATACTGAATCTTTTCCGGATGTATAAATCTGAAGGAATCCGTAAAACCTTTACTAAGAATTTTATTCATACCATCGATTTCTACCTGAGTATATCCGGATGTTTTGTTGTAATTTTCTTTGGGACGTGCGAGGTCTATGGCCTGATGTGCTACATTAAAATCTCCTGTTACAATCACATTTTTCTTCTGCCGGAGGTTAGCCAGAAATGATGAAAAAACTTCGTCCCATGCAGCCCTGTATTCCAGCCTTTTCAATCCATCTCCACTGTTTGGTACATAGACATTGACCAGGTAAAAAGTGTCAAACTCAGCAGTAATAACCCTTCCTTCCATATCATGATCGGCCATACCAATATCTTTAAAAATGGCTATTGGCTCTTTTTTCGATATTATACATACACCAGAATAACCTTTCTTGTCGGCTGAGTTGCTATTAATATGATAATTCTGATCTATGAGTGGCTGTAATGTTTGCATGACTTGATCATCCTGTGCTTTTGTCTCCTGCAGGCAGAATATGTCAGCATCTATTTCTGCAAATTGCCTGAAAAAGTCTTTGCCAGCGACTGCTCTTATACCGTTTACATTCCAGGATATCAGTTTCATACTAAGAATTTTATTTTGAGGACAATAATAAGCTTATTGGAGTATTACAAAAAATATTTTCGCTTAAATTGGTTTTTATAACCGACAATTACTCCCCAATCCAATGAAAAATGCTGTAATCAATATCCTATATTACTACTTTCATACCAAAATTGAAACTAAAAGGCATTCCCGGCCTGTAACCATTTGGCAAATTTGAAACAATACTTTTGTTGTTAGTCAAATTATTTATCGTAGAAAAAACGGAAAAGTATTTATTTATTCTCACATTGGAAGACAAATCAATAATCAAAAATTTCCAAGTGCATTTACCGTATTATAACCCACATTATCCTCAGGAGTTATCATTTTGCCCTGACCTGATTTAGTTCTGGTAGTTCCTATATATCGACCTGTCAAGGTAATATTGCCCTTAATATTTTCAAAACCTATACTAGAACTCAATAAATGTGGCGTGATAAATGGAAGTTTGTCATTTCGGTTTATCTGACCGGAACCCCAGTCGCCTCCGGCATTAATAAAGGTTTCCAAAAACCGTGCATTGGTAAGAGTATATGAAATATTGACTGGCACTTTTATGGGTGATTTTTCTCTTTTGCTATGCCACAGGTCGTAATCTATGCTCGCTTCCAAGCCTTGTATTTTTGCTTTTCCGGCATTGAACATATCTCCGGTACCGGCGCCACCTCCTGATACATTGTCAGAACCCAAAATGTTATCATAAACATTCAAAAAACCTACTGCCTGAAACTGGAGATTTTCTCTATTGATTCTGTATCCCATTTCATAATTTATAGCTGTTTCAGGTTGTGCCTGAACTGTATTACTGCCCACTGACGGCATACCCGGAGGCGAAAACCCCTTGTGAACACCCCCAAAAATACTCATACTTTTATTTAAGTATAATTTATACCTACACCAGGCAAAACAACATCTAATTGATTTGTTGCGGATTTTAATTGTAATCCTGTGCGGGTCTTGTCAGATGTACCATAGTTTTGGAAGTCAAAGGCAATATTTTCGTATCTCAATCCCGGACTAACTTTAAGATTTTTAAAGTGAATATCATAATTAATAAAAAATGCCCAGCTTGTTCCGTTTCTGATCTGGTTTTCCTGATTTCCTTTGGTTCCTGATGTGGCAAGTGACATATTGCCTGCTGTCATAGAATATTCCGATTTAGTGGCATATCTATCTGCCTGATCTCTGTGATACCTGCCTCCCAACATAACTTTATGTGAAATCTGATTGGTATTAAAAATGTATTGTGCGTTTGATTGAATACCTTCAGAAAAGTAAGTTCTCGCAGCATTTTGGTAATCCAAATAGCCATCCGCCTCTCCAGTCATAATTTCATAAGGTAATGAATACTGTACAGGTTTGCCCAAAATATTGTTTATACTTTGCCCTCCTATTGTATTTACCCTTGCCCAGTCTCTAAATGTGTGTGCATAATAAGCAGTAGTGATGACAGAAAAGCCAGATATTGGCTTGATTGTATGATTGATCGATACGTGATAATGGCTCATGTCCAGAATATCTTTTTGTGTAGCTGCATACCTTCGATAAGGATTGGCTTTAAAGTCTTCAAGTGTTAATCCCAGATAGCTTTCATTGCCGGCTTCGGTCGAATGCACAAATTTTAATGTTACAGATTGTGGTATAGAGGCCTTGTCATCTGTATGCCATCGTAGTTTTGCTAAGACATCTCTCCTGTCGAATCCTGTATTGCCACCTTTGTCCAGTTCTTTAAACCCGTTGCTTGCCAGCCTGTTCACTTCAAAAATATAGTCAATATTCTTGTGACTGTCTCCCATCCAAATTCTCTGCTGTTGTGTACCAAAACTTCCGTATGAAAACTGAGCAAAAGCCTTAAATGATTCCGGAATTGGCGTGGAAATCAAATTGATAGCACCACCGATGGTATATGGACCGTACTTTATCTGGCTACTACCTTTCAGCACTTCTATGCCTTGCATGCGGGCAAATGTAGGAAAATAATAAGCAGATGGATCTGAATAAGGTGCCGGAGCTATCAGCATACCATCCTCCATTAATGTAATTTTTGCACACCTGTTGACAGGAGTACCTCTCAGCCCAATATTTGGGCGCAAACCAAAACCCTCTTCGTCTCTGACATTTATACCAGGTATCGAACGCAATATCTGATTTATATTTGGCTGATTCAATACAGACAATTGGCGACTGCTTATGTATTGTCCTGAACCCGGAATAGATTTTGCCCTATCACCCACTATAGTCAAAGCATCAAACTCCCAGGTTTTAATGGTATCAATGAGAGTAGTGTCCTCAATCCAGTTATTAGTAAATACGAAATACTTGTCATTAGCCCAATTGATCTCAATACATATGAATACTATAATACTAAGAGTTGAAATAAGACGAATCATAACAAATATTGTTTATTTAAATCAAGGCAAAGGTAAATTAAGAAATTCTTTTAAAAGAATTTATTTAGAATAAATCTAATTACAAATAATATGATATAAATCAGTATTAAGTAACAGGCATGGTAAAAAAAATTCATATTTAATAAAAATACAATGTTTAAATTATGTCCTCACTATGAATTACCAAGCTTGTTCAAGGAAATTGGCATCATATTTGATAATTTTGTAATATGAATATGTAGTTTTTCTAAATATACTCTATGGAACGATCCTTTTTTACGCTTGTGTTATTGCTTTTTGTCCTGACCAATCAAGTCACCAGTCAGGTACGCGATTGCTATTCTGACCAATATTTGCAGGAAGACCTGAATCAAAATCCAAGAAGACTAAAAATAATGGAGGAAATCGAAAGGCATACTTCCATGTTTAAGCATCACAGTGATTTACGATCAACCTCAGTGGTGACTATTCCTGTGGTAGTACATATCCTTTATAACGAAGCTGCAGAAAATATCAGTGATGAGCAGATTAGGTCCCAAATAGATGTACTCAACAAAGATTTCAGAAGATTGAATTCGGATGCCACTACTGTTTGGCCTCAGGCAGTAGACGCAGGAGTAGAATTTTGTTTAGCAAGTGTCGACCCTTACGGTAAAACAACTAGCGGTATCACACGAAGTTTTACTTCTTGTCTTCATTTGCCAGTTCCGGAGATTATATAAAATATGCATCCAAGGGCGGAAAAGATGCTTGGCCATCTGACAGTTATCTAAATATATGGGTCGGAGATCTGACAGGATCTTTGCTTGGTTATGCACAGTTTCCCGGTGGTAAAGCAGAGACAGACGGTGTCGTTATAGATTACAAAGTCTTTGGCACGGGACCTAACGTCACACCCGGATTTCACCTCGGCAGGACAGCCACTCATGAAATAGGACACTGGCTCAATCTGAAGCACATCTGGGGTAACGCCGACTGTACGTCTGATGATCTGGTGGTAGATACACCGCTGGCAGATGGACCCAATTATGGTTGTAACAAAGGAAGTCGTTCGTGTGGAAGTGTCAACATGGTCGAAAATTATATGGATTATTCTAATGATGACTGTATGAATCTTTTTACAGCCGGACAGAAAACCAGAATGTTGTCTTTATTTGCGCCAGGAGGATTCAGAAACAGCATCACTCAGTCCAAAGGCTGTGGCACCGTACCAGTCATTTCGGAATATTGCGAAAAAATAAGTGTACAAATGACACTGGACAACTATCCTCAGGAAACTTCATGGGAAATCAAAGATAAAAAGGGAGTTGTAATACTAAAAAGTAGAAATTATCTCAGCACAGAAAAAAATAAATCCGTCAAACTGGACTCTTGTCTGACGGTGGGTTGTTATGATTTTATAATCAATGATGTATACAGCGATGGTATATGCTGCAAGTATGGTCAGGGCAACTACAAGGTCTATGCAGCAGACAAACTGATAGCTGAGGGAGGTAGTTTCGGAAAATCTGCGATGCATTCTTTTTGCATCGAATCCAAAACGCCTACCTGCACAGACGGTATCAAAAATGGCTCTGAGACGGGGATAGATTGTGGTGGCATATTATGTTTACCCTGCCCATCATGTACTGATGGTATTAAAAACGGAACGGAGACAAACATAGATTGTGGTGGCCCGGATTGTCCGCCTTGTGTTACTTTACCGGATGGTACGGGTACATCATCAGGCACAAATTTGACAGGAGCATTTTTCGAACAGGGGTGGGACAACTGGACAGGAGGCGCTACTGACACTGAAAGGTATTTGGGTGACTTCTCTTGGGAAGGTGATCATTCTATCATGATAAGGGACAATAGCGGTGAAGAATCTGCCATCACATCACCGGAGGTAGATATCAGATCATTTAGCAAAATAAAGATCGATTTTTCGTTTTATGCATATAGTATGGAAAAAGGTGAAGATTTCTTCTTGCAATACTACGATGGTAATAAATGGAATACACTCAGGACATATGTAAGTGAGACCGACTTCTACAATAATAATTTTTATGAAGTAGTATATACTCTGGACTCCTCAACACAAACATTCGCACAAAAATCAAAATTCAGATTTATGTGTGATGCCAGTACAAATGCAGATCAGATATATCTGGATGCCATCAAAATTACTGGAATATCTGCCGATAATCGGGAAAAATATGAGCCTGACAATATCAGTACTGTCGGTCATTATTTGGGCGAAATACCTGTATTTAAGGCTGATTTGAAAATTTTCCCTAACCCCTCACAGGATATTGTACATATTCAGTCAAATGTGGAGATGATCTCATATAAAATACTGGATATGACCGGCAAAATACTCATAGAACAAGATGTCAATGACGATCACACCAAAGCTGACATCAGCTTGCTTGAGTCGGGATTTTATCTTCTGAATATTCAAACTGATGAAACCATCATATCAAAAAGACTGATACGAAAATAAAGTCAAGGCCTTGGACATCATCTCTGACCCTTGTCTGTCTTTAGGATCAAATGCCTACCTTACTCCGTGCATCAGTTTTCTGAGTACAGGTCCAAGTAATAAAATCAAAACACCCGCCACAAATGGAACGAAGGTGAAAATCAGAAAGAAATTGGACATACCATATTGTTCTGATATGCTGTCTATCATACCACCCATAGTACCAGCAACCTTATTGCCAACCGCTATGGCAAGATACCATATACCGTATGTTACAGCAATCATTCTGCCCGGCACAAGTTTACTGACATATGAAAGACCTACCGGAGATATACAAAGTTCGCCCAGAGTATGAAACAAATAAGCCACAACCAGCCAGATAATACTTACAGCAGCTGTCTTGGCTCCCAAAGGTATACCGGAGGAACCATATGCCAGGGATAGAAAACCTAAACCAAGAAAAATAAGACCAATGCTGTATTTGACTGAAGCTGAAGGGTTGTATTTGCTTTCCCAAATCTTGGAAAAAAGAGGGCCTAACGATATGATAAAAAATGAATTCAAAATACCAAACCAAGTAGCGGCAATTTCAGTATTAGGTTGATTAAACTCATTGACCAACATCCAGATGACAATGCCCCAAATTATTACAAAACTGGTACCCAGAAAAATATTGGCCAATCCGAATTTTTCAAAAGTCTGTTTAAACAGTTTCCATAACACAAAAGTGATGATGCCTAAGGGCACAATGGTCAGCAGTGTGTTAAAAACTTTAAAAATCAATGCACTGCTACCCTCGAGTGATCTATCCATGTAGTCTTTGGCAAATATAGTCATAGAGCCTCCGGCCTGCTCAAATGACGCCCAGAAAAACATGTAGAAAACAGCTATAGTAAATACTGCGAGCATCCTGTCTCTGGTTACGGTGGAATATCTGAAAATGCGACTGAAAAGTATGAAGAGAAATAAAGCCAGGCAACCCAGTATCACATAGCCAGCATTGGTCGAATTGCCAAAAATATTGTTATTATAGACTTTGGACATAGGATCATTTACAATCCATGAGTGCTCCGACTGCGGTGATACAAGTAAGGATAAGATCAACATTGGTAAATGGATTAAGCTTTCCGCCATTCACTTCAGTAGTCATATCATCTGCAGATCCTGCAATAGCTGCTACGGCATTTCTGTCAGGTGGTAGGCCTACATCACCAAATATTTTTTGTGAAAGATAAAACTGAAGCATGCCGAAAAACATGAATATTCCTGCCAAGCCGAACCCCCATGAAAAACCTACCTTTTCTCCTATATAACCACAAAGCATGATGCCCAGAAATGCACCTGAGTTGACGCCCATGTAAAAAATAGTATATGCTCCATCTTTTTTTTCAGGGTGGTCTTTATATAATTTGGCAACCATGGAAGTCATGTTTGGTTTAAAAAAACCATTTCCAAAAATAAGGAACGTGAGACCAAGGTACAAAAACAAAGGAGTTTCCATCGCCATAGAAGCATGTCCCAATGTCATCAAGCAAGCACCGATGATAATGGCCTTTCTGTGTCCCAGAAATTTATCCGCCAGAATACCTCCAATAATAGGAGTCAGATAAACCATAGATGTATATGTCCCATACAGTGCCAAAGCATTGACCCTCGGCCAGCCCCACCCTTCATCCATCAAGGATGAGGTCAGAAATAGTACAAGAAGGGCACGCATACCATAGAACGAAAATCGCTCCCACATTTCAGTAAAAAAAAGTGTAAACAACCCCGCCGGATGGCCCAGAACATTTGATTTAAAAAAGTCCCCTGAAGATGTATTTGGTGACATATGTAAATAGTGTTTTTAAATTTAAAATTTTATTTTACTTCCTGCATCAGCTTTCGCACCAATGGAGATATGGCTATCAGTACTACCCCTGCTATCAGAGCATAAATAGCAAGCTGCAGATAACCGTCCGTATATGCCATCAACTTATTATAATTGTCGGCATTCTCCGATGCCTCTGATATATTTGCCCCGAGGATTCCAGCAAAATATTGCCCATATGCACTGGCCAGAAACCACATACCCATCATGATGGCCTGCAGTTTTTGTGGGGCCAGCTTTGTCATGATGGACATACCAATGGGTGAAAGACAAAGTTCGCCAAATGTAATGATCAACCACCCGAAAGTAAAAAGATCAAGTGATGTGACACCATTTTGGTTTGTAAAAAATCTGGTGCTGTAAAAAATATAAAAGCCGGCAGCCAGAAAAAGAAAAGCCAGTCCAAATTTAATAAGTGTATTGGGCTCCAACTTCCTGTTTGCCAGCCAGATCCAAACTATGCCCAGCAAAGCTGCAAACATGATGACAAATAGAGAGTTGGCAGAATTGTTGACACCATTAGGGTCTAGTGTGATCCCCAATACTTTATTGTCGAGATTGTTGGCAGCAAAAAGGCTTAGCGACCCTCCACTCTGCTCAAAGAATGCCCAGAAAATAATACTGAAAAATATGAAGACTAACCCTGCAATCATTTTTTTCCTGTCAGCAACTGTCATCGACATCATTTCATACGCTATATACACCAATGTAAGTGGCCCGATTGTGTACATAAAATAATCCGTGTACTCTGTTTTTGCCACCATTGTCATGATGATAGGCAAAAGTAACAATGATCCTATATAAGTAGCCCATTCCATCATTTTGCGTTTGCTACCTTCCAGATGTGCCAGTGGCGATTTACCGATCTCACCTATTGTCTTTTGGGTACGGAGGAAGGTAAGCAGACTGATGACCATAACGATTGCAGCGAAGCCGAAAGCCACATTCCATCTCAAGTGAGCGGGTACAAGGCCGCTCAGCATCTCTCCCTTGCCTACTGCGATGCAGAGGTATCCTCCCAGCAATGCACCGATATTGATACCGGCATAAAACAATGAAAATCCGGCATCTCTTCTCGGATCACCTTCCTTATACAACTGACCTACCATAGTAGAAATATTAGGTTTGAAAAAACCCGTACCTATTATGGTAAAACTGATACCAAAAAAGAAAAACGCTTTGGGGTCAATAGCCAAAATCAAACTTCCTGCAATCATCAGTATTCCACCCCAGAAAAGTGACTTTCTGTATCCTAATATCTTATCGGCAAATAAGCCACCAATGAATGTAAAAGCATATACAAATGCCTGCGTGGCACCATACTGAAGATTGGCAACAGCATCATTGAGCATCAGTTCGGTGACCATGAAGTAAATGAGCATACCTCTCATCCCGTAAAAACAAAACCGCTCCCACATTTCTGAAAAAAACAAAGGCCAGATTTGTTTTGGGTATTTCCCTTCGAAGTTTTGGATTGAGTCCAGTGTTGTCATCTGATGATATTTATTTGTGACGATTTAATCAAAAAGGACAAGTTCTGTGACGATACTTGTCCTTTGAATTACATGATTAATGATTGTTGTTTTGCTTTTTTAATTTACCCCGTGCATCATTTTTTTCAACTTAGGAGTAAGTGAAAATAATATGACTGCAGCAATACCACAAAGGATGACAAACACCATAAAAAATTCATATAAATTGGTAATTTGAAATCCTGCAAAGACAGGATAGTGATCCATTATGTTTTTATCAGCCAGCATTTTTAATTGTTCTGGCGTCGGAGTGATAGTTTTGTCAAGGACAGCCTGAAGATCTATTCCCATGTCACTGGCCGTCTTAAATTTATCACCTGTTGCAGGTAAGATAGACCCCAGTGTACCTGCCAGAGCATATCCAGATGCATTGGACAAGAAAAACACACCATACAACAATGATGTAAATCTTTTAGGCGCCAATTTACCTACGAGAGATAGCCCAATTGGTGACAAACATAGTTCCCCTATGGTCTGCAAAAGATATAATAATATAAGCCATTTGATACCCAATAATCCCGCATTGCCCAGATCTTTGACATTATTGGCAATGATAAAATATGCGATAGCGATGGTAGCCAGTCCTATAGCTTGTTTTACTGGTGATATTGGCTCCTTACCTGCGGCTCTCAATTTATCCCAAAGTATACTGAAAGGAATAGCAAGTATGACAACAAAAATACCATTAAAAATCTGTACCATGGACGGAGGCATATTCCAACCCAGAAAATTTCTGTCTGTCTGATTATTGGCAATAAATGTCAATGATGATCCTGCCTGCTCAAATGCAGCCCAGAAAAAGATGACAAAAAACGATACCACATATATAACCAGTATTCTGTCCGTTTCTATTTTAGATAAGGAAGTATCGGTAAGTATCAATCCGGCCAATGTAATACCGCTGGCATAGATAGCAGAATAGATGACATTCTGACCAACCACATAAAAGAAAAACAATGCTAAACCGATGAATGCAAGTACTGCCAACATCAGAGATTGGTTGGAGAAGATGGCTTTCTGAGATTCTCCTTCTTCATAGTCTGAAGAAATATTATGTTTTGGCAAACCACCTAAAGGTCTTCCCTCCGGGGTCACTACATATTTGTCTTTAAGCATGTAGAAAGTAAAAGTTCCTATTAGCATGGCAATACCGGCTGCTAAAAATCCCCATTTGAATGCAAACACATCTCTCGTACCATCAACAGCTACCACATCACCTAAGTAAGGACAAATAGCCTGACCTAAAAATGCACCTACATTGATACCCATATAGAAAATAGTAAAGGCTGTATCCAACTTGTTTTTTTCTTCTTTTGGATACAGGTTAGTCACCATGCTCGAAATGTTGGGTTTGAAAAACCCATTTCCAAAAATCAAAACCCCCAAAGCCACGTAAAGCAATGTCTTTGCTAATTCCAGGTTGGTACCAAACGTACTCGCACTTGTAAAAAGCAAAAACTGACCCAGGGCCATCAGGAGGCCACCGATCATAATACAATTTCTGTTTCCTAAAAATCTATCTGAAATAAACCCACCCAACATCGGAGTAAGGTAACATAATCCCAAAAAGCCCCCGTAAATTATAGATGACTGTTCTTCACTGATCATCAATGCATGCACTATAAAAAGTGTTAGGAGGGTCCTCATGCCATAGAAGTTAAATCTTTCCCACATTTCAGTACCAAAAAGTACCCAAAGTCCCTTAGGGTGGGAAGTGCTTGCTGTTGCTGTACTCATATTGTTTTTGACTATTTTGACGTTAAAAGTATAATTATTTTTTTATTATTGTACCAATTAATAAAATAATTATTGAAAAACGTACGCACAAGTCTTTACTTCGGCTGATTACCTAACCAATCCATATTTACAGTCAATCAGTACCCTGATGAAAAAAAGCTGAATGAATGAATCCAATATCTTTATGAGATAATTGACTATTATAGTAATTGCCACAATTTATTTGAGAAGTGTCGGTAGACTTCTATTCAGAGATTTTGAAGATTACTTAATAACCTTAAGCAAATTTTTTGCTCTTTTACCGCCTTTTGCAGCAGCATCTTTGATATCTTTTACATATCCGTTTTTGCCTGACTTTTGTTTGGCTATTCCTCTGTATGTCAGGATATCTGCCTCGATTATTCCATCCGCCACAGCCTCAGCTTCTAGTGCTTTGTCAAATGCTTTCAATGCATCAGGAAACTCTTCCAGTTCCAGCAACACCAGCCCATAATGATAATTGGCCCATCTGATATAAAACCTGTTTGGGTTTCCGGCTTCGAAATTTCGGTTGGTGAATAGCTTGAGGTCGAAAGCAGCTTTTTGCCACTCTTTGAGTTTGATATGGCATTCAGCTTTTAGTTTTCTGGACTTCCAGTATAGGGTCTGTAAGGCAATAGACTTTTTAATGGCTTCATCCAGGTTTTGTATAGCATCTTCCCATTCTCCCTTCAACATGTGGATTTTTGCTTTTCCATAATAGGCAGTAGGAATTGTCGGGTCAATATTGATGCACTTGTTATAGTCCCTGAGAGCATCATGATAGTTTTTCATGAGGAAATTGACTTTCGCACGACGTTCATATGCTTGTGCATGGCGGTCATATTTTTCTATTGCCTGACTTAGCGCTGCCAATGCTTCACTTTCCTTGCCTTTAACTTTTACCAGTCTTCGACCCTTTACAAAAGACTGGACTGCTCCCTTATCGCTTTCCGGTTGGAGCGTTTCGAAATGGACAATTTCACCTTCATTTATCAACCAGGCTCGAATAGAACCCGCTACAGCAAACTGCGCACAATAACCTAATAGGTTGGTGGTCGTTCGAAATGCTTTGTCCGTCACTTGTCCCACATACCTTGGTATCTCCAAAGATAGCTCTTCGTCTTTGAAGATATCTTCAAATTTGAAAAAAACGTCTGTTTTATAATAGGTCTCCAGTCGCTGTAAAAACATTTTAGTTACCTTATCATAACTTTTTTGCGTCCCGAACTCCAGCCTTCCCTGTATGATTGTCTTGAGGTACATCAATATTTATATCTTGCTTGTTATCGTATAGAAAAAATCGTTCCAACTTTTGATATATCTACGAGGGATTTGGAAATTGTCTTATCTATTTTTCCAAAAGTACGATTTTTTTAAAAATAAAAAAGGATATTTACTCTTTTGAAGCGAAATATCCCTTAAAATTATTTTATCAAGACTTAAAGTAATCCTCAGACCAGGTCCTTTTCGCCTCCTATCTGATCAATGATATCGTCATTGTTTTCCATGCCGGTCACATCGGCAAAGCCTGCGTAATCAGCTGCCATGATTACAGGTAAGGCAAATATGATTCCGATAAATAAAGCCAGAACCCCAAGCAAAACAACTATACCTGACAACAATGAAAAACCTAAATGGTAAAACCATTTTTTATTAGTAAGCTTCCAGCTGGTTTTGATGGCTGAAACAGCATCATACTGATGGAATACTATCAGATAATTGGTCCACCTAAGTGAGATGGCCATATACAAAAATAAAATAAAAAATATTAAAAACCATAAGCCCATGCTGGCAATCTGTGTGGATGAATTCAGAATAGAATCAGCATCTCCGGTAGCTAAAGCAGTGATAAAACTAAATCCTAACACAAATATCAAAGGAATAGCAACAACAAAGTAAATTAGGGTGATGATAATATTAGCTACAATAAGCTGTGCCAGATGGTCGAAACCTTTAAAAAAATTGCCAAACTCAGTATCATTGTACTTTTCCTGCTTGTAGGCTGCTATAGCTGTTCCGACCATAAGTGCGGGATTTACGATCAGAGCTATCAGCATTCCTAGCAAGGGTATCATATTGATTATTATAGAAACCAAAATAAATATGAGCGTATAGCCTATATAGGCCCCTGGATTTCTTTTAAAAATTTCCCATCCTCGTGAAAAATAATTTCCTATGGGGAAGGAATAACCGTTGTCAATTGCTCTTTGGATTGATTGTCTGTTTTCCATATGAAGTTTGTTTTGATGATTGAATAAACAAATATCACTATTTTATGTAAACTTAGTATATGAAAGCTAATTATTTTTGTTTTGAGTCGACTTTTCGTACTTTTTATCCTGAATACCCGAATAGTTGTTTGTCTTTTATAAGGTGAACAAGCGCTTCAGGAACTTTGCTTTCCCAGCCCGGTTTGTTGTCCTGAATGTCCCGAAGTACATCCATCGGATAAATATGCAGGATCGACTGATCGAATGACTTGACCGGCACTATTTGTTTGCTTTCCAGCAGATACTGGTATAAAAACCTGATACCGTCAGGTACGGACATATTTTCGGCCGTCATTATGGCATGCGTTTCAGCATTCTGCACAGGGTAAGCATATATTTTGATATTCTGACTGAACAACTCTCCGAAAGCCACCAATAGCCTGCCGTCCTGATTCTGTGTATATTTCTCCGTAATGATGGATTGTAATTCTCTGACTCCGATGACAATACCAAGATTGGCGATTTTATAATCGCTTAGATAATTGATCAGCATCTCATGATTGGCACAGTCAGAAAGAAGAACTTTATAGCCCAATGCACACAACATATCCGCCCGATCAAGAAAATCTTTTTCATCTATTTCTGCATGCTCGCCTTTGAGATAGTCCATTGTCATCTCCATCATCAGATTGAGTTTGTCGTCAGGTAGTGATGTTTCTTCTTTAAACTGAGTAAAACTAGAATCAATGACATCCTGTGTTACGATAGTGGGAGGTCTGAAATTGCCTCTGACTACCATAAGTGACTCCTTGTAGAGAAATTCTGAAGCGTGAATACTACTTTTATTGACATCAAACATGGCTACTGCCGTCAGTTTGTGTTTCACCAGATACAGAGAGATCAATCGCTTGTCAAAATAATTAAAGTCCTCCCCATTTATCCTGAGTAAATCTATGGATACCCTGTCTTTGATATTATTTACGAGCGAGTGTACCATCTTTTCAGGGTCCTCGTTATAATAAAAGCTGGCATAAATCATATTGACACCTAATACTCCAATGGCTTCCTGTTGTAGACGATTATTGGTATCCAGCATTTTTACATGCAGCACCATATCATTGACGGGACCATTGGGTTTTAATCTGAATCTCAGACCCATCCACCCGTTTCCTTTTATGGTACGGGTATAGTTGATGGCTTGTACCGTGTCCGCAAATACAAAAAATGTAGCGTCAGGTCGTGATGCACTCAATCTTTCTTCCATCAGGCTCCATTCATGATCCAGCATCTTGTATAATCTGGATTCTGACACATATCTCCCTGAGGGCTCCAGGCCATAAATAGCATCCGAATATGTCTTGTCATATGCTGACATGGTTTTAGCAATCGTACCTGCTGCTGCTCCTGCCTGAAAAAAATTCCTGGCTACTTCCTGCCCGGCACCGATTTCTGCAAAAGTTCCATAAATTGGGTCGTTGAGATTTATATCGAGCGCTTTTTGCTCCGTTTTTATCATTTGGTAATCCATGAGGGATAAGTGTTATTGTGAATAAGAATGCCGACGACTTTATCAGGTAATTGACATAAGTGGCTTCATTGCTGCAAATATAAATTATATTATTTAATGACTGTCACTGAGCCGTAAACAACTTTTGAACCGCTAAAAGTTTCTAATGAAAGAACATAAACATAGACCCCGGCAGATGCATCCGATGGATACCAGCCTTGGTCTTTATTATTTACCATCAGGTTTTTACCAATAAAAACAGGATTTCCCCAACGGTCATACACTGAAAGTTGATATGAAGACACATTCGATCCCTTGACAAAAAAACTGTTATTTTCTGTATTGGCACCTGCACTGACGATATTAGGTAAAAAGTAAAATGGTTTCAGATACCTTATGGTGACCGAAGCGGTATCGGTACATCCTTCCAGATCGGTAACTATTATGTTGTACAGACCTGATGGCAATTTGTCCACAATGATCTCTTCAGTGTTAATGGAACTGACTTGGCCATTTTTAGGACCTGAATACAAAATATTCTGGCCAATACCGGTATTTGCTTTGAGCAGAATGGACATAGATCCGCTGCTGTCATTCTCATCCAGAGAGGGTGACTTTTCCATTGCGTCAATGACCACACTATTTACAAATACGTTTTCTATTGCTTCGGAGACACAACTTCCATTTTCCTGCGGAGTATAAGTTATCGCCTGTATACCCTTGAGTCCGGCAGGATCAAAAACCTGTTGTGCGCCATTCTGCACCACTCCTGGACCTGTCCAGACACCTCGAAAAGAATCTACCATTGAAGGCAGGTCAATCGGCAAATCATAACTACATATGTAATCCTGAATTTCTGTTGCAGGTTTAAGTCTCGGAGTAATGCTGACGTCTGCATTTAGAGTAAAAACACAGTTGTCACCGTTTTTTACCTGTACTTTATAGACTCCCTCCTGACCGGCTTTAATACTAAAAATATCGGGGGATTGCTGGTCGGATTTGAATCCTTGCGGGCCATCCCAGACAAAAGATAAGCCTGAGCTTACTTCCAGATGAAGGGTGTCTCCCTCGCAGACCGGACTATTGGTAATGATGGTGGCAGTTTTTACAAAATCAATCCTGATTTTCCTTGTAATGGTACAGTCATTTGTTTTTATTTCTACTGTATATTCTCCTTCCATGATAGATGTAGCATCAGGCAGTACGGGATTCTGTAGAATAGACGCAAATCCATTGGGACCTGTCCATTTATAAGATATCCCACCACTGGCATTCAGTTCTATTGTCACTCCTTCACATACCGGACTAGTGCCTGAAGCACTTACTGCACCTATAGATTGTACATTGATCTGAGTTGTGTCAGTACATTTATTTTCGTTAATAACTATCAGGGTGTATTTCCCGAATTGAGAAGCAGTAGTGCCTGTAATGACAGGATTTTGTAAAGATGATGAATAATTTTCTGGTCCAGCCCAATTAAAGACAACGCCTCCTGAACCCTTTAGCATCAGATCCGAACCTTCACAAAGGGGTGCATTGCTTACTATGGTTGCTTTGGCTCTTCCCTCACCACTACACCACCTCTTGAAGTCACCGCCAAAAATGAGGTTGACATTACCTCGGAAGTTGTATCCGTTAATGCTTATATTGTCGCTCTCTGTAAAACTGCAAAATTTTTGCATGGAAGACGGAAAACAACCTTCCAGCATATTATCATTGAGATACATTCTTTTGAGATTAATAATTTGACCAAATGATGGGGGTATCTCACCTGTAAGTGCATTTTTACTTAAATCAAGATTGGCAAGTGACTTGAGCCCGCCGAAGGAGGATGGAATACTACCAGATAGCTTATTGTTGCCGGCAAGAAAACTGAGAAGATTGACAAGGTTGCCAAATGAAGAAGGTAGCGGCCCACTCAGCATATTATTAGATAGATGCAAGCTGATGAGATTTACCAAATTGCCTGTAAATTCGGGTATTTGGCCATTGAGATTGTTGTCATTAAGAAGCAGTTTCTGTATTTGGGTTAAGTTGGATGCTTCAGCCGGTATCGCACCTGTGATTTTATTTTTATTCAACCATAGTTCACGCAGTTCGGTAAGCTTGCCAATTTCTGCCGGTATAGTCCCTGTAAGTTGATTTTCGTCTGCATAGAAGTAAAGTAATCCGGATATATTGCCTATGGAAGGTGGGATACTGCCAGATAATCTGTTTTGAGAAAGTATGAGGGTCTTCAATTTTGTCAGATTGCCTATAGAGGAAGGGATGGGACCTCCTATAGCGTTTTGGGAAAGCAAGAGCTCTTCCAGATTTGGTAACGAACCCAATGATGGTGATATAAAACCATTGAGGCTATTTTGATGAAGATGCAAAATGACCAGCTGTTTGAGATTCCCAAGAGATGAAGGAAGGTTACCACTAAAATTATTGAGACTCAGTTGAAGTTTTTTGAGCTGCGTAAGATTCCCGAATTGTGAGTGTATCGGTCCGTTCAGACTATTGTTCGAAAGATTTATTTCTTCCAATGCTGTCAGATTTCCTATAGAAACAGGAAGATTACCACCAAGATTGTTGTTGGGCAATGACAATATTTTTAAGCCCAGCAACAAACCTACTGAGTCGGGCAGTGCGCCATTCATTTTGTTGGTAGCCATGATAAGAGACTCCACACACCCTGCTGCATTCAGCCTTACACCATACCATGTAGATATACTCCTGCCTGGTACTAACCAATTGGTCTTGTTGGACCATCCTGAACCCAATGTATTGTTATAAATACTGACCAATGCCAACGAATCTGTCATCCTGCTGCATTGAGCTGCACTGTACAAATGACTGAAAATCAGAATTACAATGGTTGAAATCGTTGAATATATTTTCATAAGTAGATAACAACATGATTAATGCTGCAAATTAATAACAATATTTATGAATAGTATATTGTTTAGGTAATATTCATCCTGATTGTCATAAATGACAACTTTCATATCCCCAATAATATGGCTGAAAAGTTAAGAGGGTCTGTCTAAAAAGTCAATATCAAAGAAGGTGGTAAAAATTTGGAATCCAACTTTTCAGAAAGCCTCTTTTGCTTATTTAATGTCGCTAACAGATAATACTTAATACTTACCGTCTGAGCCACCACACCAACCAAGCCACCGAAAGCACCCAAGCAACTATGGCATCTATCAAAACAGGTATAGAGTTATTTTCGAACCAAATAGAATTGGTGTAGGAAGTAGTCAGATAACCTATGATACCCACAGTCACACTAGCTATTACTGCTGTCATAAATGTAAGATCCTGTATTTTGGCAAGTAACCAGCACAATAGTAAAACCGCAACAACATCCGCCAGATATCCTCTTATCATATTCATGCTCATATTTGTATTCATTGCTTTGTGAAAAGAAATCTGAGCCCATGGTTTTCCGGCACCAGCATCCATGACTTTTTGCTGCTCTTCCATACTGGCACCTGGAGGATACATGGGTAAAAAATATGTACCATCTTCTGTGAGTTGAGCACTGAGGTTTTGCAGAATAGAGTCCTGATGTGGCGTGTACTTCTGCTCAGAGCTGTGTACATTGACCAATGACCATGATAAAAACTGCCAGAAAAACACTAGTAGTCCGCCTACCAATGCACCGATAATCATCTTTGTATTCATAATATATTGTTTTGAAAATAAAAAATCAATTTGTCAGGTTTTCTGCATAGCTGCAAGTTTTACTCCTAAAACTGTCATAGGGAGATAAACACAGATATCTGCTATTGTAAACCAAATCGGATGCGGAATCATGACCAGATTGATCAAACCGAAAAAAGTCCAGACAACACCTGTCAACATGGCCAACCACCGTTTATCGCCATGGGCAAACCTCCCTATAATCCATCCCGAGATAAGTGCTCCTGCAGCATGCGCCAAAATCAAAAGAGCCAAACTGCCAGCCGGTGCCTGAGGCATATACCTCTTAAGAGAATCCATGTCATCCAGTTGCAAGTCTGAAGGTGGTGGAAACATGATATGGCTGATACTTTCTATACCAAATACCACAACACTTCCTGCTATGATAGCGCCAATTACGATCAGTATATTTTTAACTCCGGAAGACATGAACGTTAAATTTAAAGTAAAAATAATAAAATATTCCAAATTTTCTTATCCCTATTAATTTTTTACCAAATTGTAACTAATATCATTGTAATAGTTTTTATCACAGTTGTATTACAACAGACTTTGAAAAATATGAGTTATTTTGCCGTCTTTTTATTACTTTTGTGCTTGGCTTGTAATTATTTCATTCTTAAAACTCTGGAAGAAAAAAGTCAGCGAATCAGCAATACCACATGAGTATTGACATTTTTAGCATAAAATAAAATAAATAATTGAATGAAAATAGGAATCACTATAGGAGATATAAATGGAATAGGACCTGAAGTCATCATCAAAGCCCTTTCAGATCCACGTGTTTTGACATCCTTTACACCGGTTATATATGGCTCATACAAAGTAATGTCATATCACAAAAACATTGTGAAAGACAGTAGTATAGTTTTTCACTCTATCCAAAATGGCAAACAGGCAGTGGCCAATAAAGTAAATCTGGTCAACTGTTGGGATGATAATATAAACATTTCTCTCGGCAAAGCTACCACAGATGGAGGTAAATATGCTTATCTGGCACTGGACAGAGCTATGAGTGATATCAAGGACGGTAGTATAGATGCCATAGTGACTGCACCGATCAATAAAAATGCCATGCAAATGGCCAAATTTCCATACCCGGGTCATACAGAATACTTTACAGCTAATGATGGCAAATCTCAGAGCCTGATGCTTTTGGTAGGTGATTCTTTGAAAGTTGCTTTGGCAACCAACCATGTTCCGATATCCCAAGTAGCAGATACCATTACTAAGGAACTGATTATGGAGAAAATAAAAATACTGAATAAAACGCTGATAGAGGATTTTGGATATGAAAGACCTGTAATCAGCGTGCTGGGACTGAACCCACATGCTTCTGACGACTCTGTGATAGGGGATGAAGAAGAAAAAGTAATCAGACCGGCTATAGTGGAGCTCAAAAAACAAGGTATCATGGTCACCGGTCCATACCCAGCAGATGGGTTTTTTGGTAGTGGTTTGTGGAGGAAGACGGACGCCATACTGGCAATGTATCATGATCAGGGCCTCATTCCTTTTAAGGCGCTCTCTTTTGGAACAGGAACTAATGTGACTGCCGGACTTTCTTTCGTAAGAACATCTCCGGACCATGGCACTGCTTATGATATAGCCGGTAATAACGTAGCGGATGAATCATCTTTTTTAAATGCCATATTTACTGCCGTGGATATGGTCCAAAGTAGGAAAGACTACTACAGTTCCAAAGAAAATGCTTTGGTAAGACGTGTGAAACAGTCAGCAGGAATCCACGAATAGTAACTGACCAATCACTGATGCTTTACTTTACAGAAGGGGTCATGCTCGGCCTGACGCTATCTATCCTACTGGGTCCGATCTTTGTGGCACTGACACAGACAGGTATCAAGCATGGCATCAGGGCTGGATTGTCAGTTGGTACGGGAATCTGGGTAAGTGATATTTTGGTCATATCAGTTGGATGGTTTTTCATAAAACAATTAGATTCAATGGCAAAGCATCCTTCATTTCAGTTATGGATGGGAATGGTGGGGGGTATCATTTTAATCACTTTTGGCATCCTTTCCATACTGAACAAACACAAAAAAGATGACCAAACTAAGGCCTTTTCAGCTAGAACATATTTTGGCTATTTTACCAAAGGTTTTGCTGTCAATTTTATCAATCCGTTTACTTTTGTATTTTGGCTCGGAGTGATGTCTACCTATGTTTTGGGTAAAGGTATCAATGGAATGGAAACTGTACTTCTGTTTGGAGGCATCATGGCTACTATTGTATTGACTGACTCTCTAAAAGTCATCCTTGCCAAACTCATCAGGTCCAGGATGAAACACCATCATATTATACTTTTTAGCAGGATCGCAGGGGTTATGCTGATCATTTTTGGCATCACACTTTTTGTAAGAGTGCTATAAAAAAGACCAAAACTATTGCCCGACGACTATCTCTATGACTTCACTTTTTACGGTGTCAGAGTTTAGGATTATCACTTCTTTTTTTCCTTTATATTTATAGGAAAGTGCAATGGTAGCAGGAGGTTGCCTTCCCATATCATCAGCGTGCAGGAGTAGGAAGTTTTTACCTTCAGCGTTTAGTTTTATGGTAAACTCATATGGTTTTTGTGAAATTTCAAATTTCTCCACTATCCAGTCACCATTATAGCTCAATGACACTACATCCCTATCTATGATTTTATGATCATACATTGTAAAATCAACCAGAAAGGAATCCACCTTAATAACTCTGGTAGCAGTGACCACTTTCTGACCTTTACACTTTTGGTAAGGCTTTTGATAAAAGGATCTGATGACGCCAAATAATTCGATTTTTCCAATAACTTAGGATAAATAACCTTAAAATAATGCGGCATTTCGAAATATCTCAATACCGGCACTCCCAGATAATCTATGATTCTGTTGATTTCAAAAACAACACCATTTCCGTATCTGTTGAATTTGTTGATCACAGAGATATTGTAATAGTAGTAGTACTTGTCATATAGCTTGTACTCTTCTTGTAGGTTTTCAGATTCCAAAAATGCCTTTTCTGATTTAATAGACTCATCTGCCTGTCTTTTTATATTACCCCAGTACATTTGTATTCTGCTGTTTATCAGTCTTGTGCTGTTGTAGTCAGCCAGATTGATGACCGAAAAATTATTCAGAGCTGTTTGCTGTGCTTTGATGAGATCACCAAAATTGTCATCTTCTTTATTGTATAAAGCTGTCAATGCACTTCGTGTAGTGGTATATACGCTTTTTAAAGTCCCCAGTACTTCAGGAAACTGCATCTCATCTTTAGAAAACTTCAGAGTTTTGTAATAGGCGTCTATATCAGCTTCAAGTACTAGTTGTTTAGTGTAAAAACTTTTGTAAAGTTTGACCCCTTCTTCTAGCTTGTCATATACCAGACTCAGGTTTTCTCTTTTGGAGAGGTCGAGTGTTTTGATTTGTTCTTCCAGGTCAAACCTGATTTTATTGACAGCTGTGATGATGGTTTTCATTTCTGTAGCAGTTGCTTTCAGTCTGCTCTCTGTAGCCGCAGGCAATATACCGCTATAAGATCCTATTTTCCCAAACCACTCATTGGGCGACGTATCATAAAACCAGTTTTCAGCATCTTCAAAAATATCCTGAGGCAGGTCTTTATTAGAATAGAAGTTGATTTGCTGGTCGGGCAGATCTACATATTTGTTGATATTTTTATTGAAGTTCTCGAGTAGTCTGTGTACGATCAAAAGTCCATGAGTACTCTCATTCGAAAAATTGACATAATTATTCAGGGCTTTGATCTTATCCAGATCAGGAGATGCCTGGGTATATGCGGCAGATATGCTCAAGGTAAATGCAAAAAGTATAAATAATTTTCTAATATACATACAGATAAGTTTGCCTTGTTTTCCAAGGAGTTGAGACTTTAACAAAGTGCAAATATGATAAAATTTTACTATATAAGAACATATATTACAGGATTAACCAATTATTAAGACCATATTCTGTAAATCACACATCCATTCTAAGTAATTCTGTAGACTATCAAAACTTATTTTATATAGTTAAAAATATATTAAACTATAAAAAAGACCCCAAACCACATTGAAAATCGACCTGGCTCATCAATTGTGTATTTTATCTACACAAATTCATCGCTGTTTCCGCGTCTGACGAACTTCTCTTTGATTTTTTGCAGGTCTTTGGCATCATCCACATAGTTTTCAGTAAAACCACAGACTGTACAAACATATCTGGTAAGGTACACCGTGGTAAGACCAAAGGTGAGTATATTATACATATTCCCCTTGAACGCACCACCTTCGATGACGGCTATATCACTGTTTTGACATTTTGGACAACATGCTGAAAATTTCATATGAATGTGATTTATCTTCCTACGTGTACCAGCAATACTGAAATATCTGATGGAGAGACACCACTGATCCTGCTAGCCTGACCTATTGTCCTGGGTTTGATCTGATGCAACTTCTCTCTAGCCTCAAACGAAAGTGATTTTAGAGATTTGTAGTCCAGATGATCGGCCAGTCTTACTGATTCCAGCCTGTCCATTTTGTCCACCATCTCCTGTTCTTTGCGTATATACCCTTCGTATTTCATACTTATTTCGGCAATGGTTATCGTTTCTTCATCATAATCGACGAGGTAATCATCAATGTCAGATAGCACCGATCTCATTTCTTTGATCCCGATATTGGGTCTGCCGAGAATAGACCTGGCCTTTATTTTTTGTTTGAGCGGTGAGGAGTCTATTGTGTCCAGAAGGGGATTGATTAAGTCCGGATCTACGCTGGTTTCGTCAAAATACCGTTCTATTTTTACAGCATTTTGCTTTTTAGACTCCACCCTTTCCATCCTGGACTCCAGCCCCTGCATACCTAGTTCATACGCTAGTGGTGTGAGCCGAATGTCGGCGTTGTCCTGGCGAAGGAGAATCCTGTATTCAGCTCTGGAGGTAAACATACGATATGGTTCATTCGTCCCTTTATTGACCAGGTCATCTATGAGCACTCCGATATAAGCATCAGATCTTTTGATTATAAAAGGCTCTTTGTCATGTACGGCAAGGTGAGCGTTGAGACCAGCCATCAAACCTTGACATGCTGCTTCCTCATAACCTGTTGTACCATTGATTTGTCCTGCAAAAAACAGGTTTTTTATCAGCTTTGTCTCCAGATTCATATCCAACTGGGTAGGCGGGAAGTAATCATACTCTATGGCATAACCAGGTCTGAACATTTTCATGTTTTCAAACCCTGCCACTTTCCTCAGTGCTTTGTATTGCACATCTTCCGGAAGGGATGAGGAAAAACCATTTACATAAATCTCACAGGTATCCCATCCTTCTGGTTCTACAAACAACTGATGTCTGTCTTTGTCAGCAAATCTATTTATTTTGTCTTCTATGGATGGGCAGTATCTGGGTCCCAATCCTTGTATACGACCATTAAACATAGGTGATCTGTCAAAACCTTCCTTGAGCGTATCGTGTACTTCTTCGCTTGTATAAGTGACATGACAAGGCAATTGTTTTGTGATGGTGGGAGTTTCAGTATATGAAAATTTTCCAATCTTCACATCTCCATCCTGAACCTCCATCTTGCTGTAATCCAGTGATCTGCCATCAATGCGTGGCGGTGTTCCTGTCTTCATTCTGCCTGATTCGAATCCAAATCCTATCAACTGCTCAGTGATGCCTGTTGCTGCTTTTTCACCTGCACGTCCCCCCCCGAATTGCTTCTCACCTATATGGATGATACCATTGAGGAAAGTCCCATTGGTGAGTACAACTGCGTCACTCTCTATCTCTAATCCCAGACTTGTGACTACACCCTTGCATACACCGTTTTTAACGACGAGCCCGGGTACTGTTTCCTGCCAAAAATCTATATTGGGATGTGCCTCCAGCATCTGCCTCCACTTGGCCGCAAACATCATTCTGTCGTTTTGAGCTCGAGGACTCCACATAGCAGGTCCTTTGGACATATTGAGCATTCTGAACTGTACCATGGAGTAGTCTGTGACAATACCTGAATATCCTCCTAAGGCATCTACCTCTCGGACTATCTGCCCCTTGGCCACACCACCCATAGCCGGATTGCATGACATTTGGGCTATAGTATTCATATTCATGGTGATCAGCAGTACCTTTGACCCCATATTGGCAGCAGCTACTGCAGCTTCACATCCTGCATGGCCGGCCCCTACTACTATGACATTATATTTTGGAAACATTCTGCAAAGATATGAATCAATTGTGAATCTGCAAATTATCATTTTTTAATGCAGCAATCATGCCAGCTTTCACTTTATTGTGAATAGTTTTATTTATGCTGTTTTCCATTTTATTTTTGCCACTATTGAAATTAATCCAGCTCGGATTTTGTTATATTTTTAAGTTGGTATCTTTAAAAAAAATAAATACAGATGAAATTAATGCAAATATTTTCTTTTCTGGGTAAAAGAATAAAAAGTCTGGGAACAAGATTGGTATATACGGTCTTACTAATGGTCTATGCATACCATTCTGAAAAAACACCTAAATGGGCTAAAAGAATCATTCTCGGTTCGATAGCTTATCTTCTTTCTCCACTGGACAGCATTCCGGATTTAACACCAGTATTCGGATTTACAGATGATTTGGGCGTGTTGAGTTTCGGATTGGTAGCCATAGCGTGTTATATAGACGAAGAAGTCAGAGCGAAGGCTAGAGCCAAGTTGCTACAGTTTTACCGACAACCGGATTTAAAAGAACTCAAAGCTGTAGATGATACGCTTTGATACAAACATTACAATAAGGCTTTAATCAGGTTTGTCAATTCCTGTTGGCTGTGTCCCTGGCCCAGTAATTCGTGTTTGAGTACATTGTTTTTGTAAATCAAAATAGTAGGAAACCCTGCCACTTGGTACTTATCAGAAACATCTTTTATCTTTTCATAATCGACCTGACCAAATTTAACTGCCGAAAAAGTGGCATCTTTTGTAAGGCCTTCTACTGCAGGTCTCTGAGCGGCACATTTAGTGCACCAGGTAGCATGGAAAAACATGAGTGATACACCAGACTTGATGTCATTTTCATATTCGGTTAAGGAGGTGATTGTTTTCAATACTCCTGTGTCTCCGCTTATATCTTCTTTTTTGCAAGAAAGGACAAGAGTAAAGGCAACCAACATGATAAGCATTCTATTCATGATAAACTATTTTCTTAGGAAACAATCATTGGGTAAAATGGTTGAATGTGTTTATTGAAATTTTACAAATAAAGAGGCTACTATACTATGGCTTCCAGCACCGCATGTCTCCATCTTGGGAAAAAATCGGCAATATTTGACCCGGCTCCCTGATGTAGTATCCTTCTGAATAGTACTTTTTCATGAGGAGAGACATGCCGCAGGTACGTGTCACGCCCGTTATTTCGAATAAAAGATATGACTTCTTCCAGTTTAGCCAATCGTTCAGCTGGAGCCCATGTTGTTTTTTCAAAGCTCCAAATATAAGTAGCATTAGTATTGAGCATTTCCCAAATATAGTGATACATCCTATCTCCATAGGTCACAAATAAAAACCCAAAATCTGGAATGAGGGTAAATCTTATTTTTTCGTTCACTTCATGTAGGTGACCTGAGAGAAACTCTATTTGTCTTTTATTTCTGATATCTTCCCATTTCATGATTTGGTCAAACAATTCTTTTTGGGTCATTGGAAAAGTCCCTTTTAAATTTTTATCAAAAGGATCGAAGACGTCTTCTTGAGTAAACAAGCTTTGATTCAATTCTTTTATGTACTTAGGTGGCTTCTTAAATAATTGAACCTTAACAAATTTTAAATTTTCAATGGCTGCATCTTTGATTTGTTCAATCTGTCGTGAGGTGGCTACTATGTTTTGAATATTGTTGCCTGTTTTAGTAACCACTATCAGTACTTCAAAAGTTCGAGAATTAAAATATTTTGAAAAATATGTTTTTACGTAGTCAAATTCAGGTATCAAATGACCATCCATAATTTTGATTTCTGTCTTATGATCATTCCATAAAAATCTGTAATCAAAGGCAACATAGCCTGCACCAAAACGAACTTTACTAAATGCAATATTTGCAATTATATGTACTGTTTTTATGTTTTTATCAGGTGAAAAAGGAGGATTTTCAGATAAAAGATTTAAAAAAGAAGCTTTTTTGTAAAAACTCAAATCAGCACAAAAAGCCGGCCAATATATATTTTGAAATTTTAACTTAAGAATTTGGTTTTTAGGTTGTTGGTTGTAATAGTGATTGACATTTTCTGGTCGATAATTAATAATTTGGATAATTAATTCTGCATTATTTCTATCAAAAGACAACATTTCAGCCTCCCAGAAGATGGTTCGGCCTTGCACAAATTTAAAATCATCACATGGAAGATTTGTTTGGGTCAATGCAATGGATGTATTATCGTTAAACCAAATGAAGTCATTGGTCACTTTTATTATAATACTTCTTGCTGTTGCCAATGAATTATTGCTTATAAATATGTCATTATTTTATCCTTGAAATTTCCGGGCACTCTATACCACCAAAATATTTCATCACAGAAATACCTACAAATGTATATTTGTCTTTACCCTTGGTATCTCCTCTTTGTCTCCCTGCAGTACCCAACCCTTCTATCAGTGATCTGTCGGACAAAGCAACTGCCGTGGCACCTCGTGTAGCTTCCAGGATGTTTTTATCCGGAAAAATAGTACTCACATCGTCCAGGTAATCTGTAAATAAAAACCGGGCACTCATATCTATATTTACACTTACAGTTCTGTTGATGTCAAACTTGAAGCCACCTCCGAGTACCAATCCTGCATTGACAGCACTATACTCTTGGCCTTGTGGCTGTCCTTCTGTACCTAAGTCCCGTAGCTTATACCTTTGTCCATCGAGCTCTGCAGTCGGATTAAAGTAAAACACATTGAATCCTCCAAAAAAATATGGTGTCTTATTGTATGTCTGATGTCCATGTTCGTACTGAAAAAAATTAAATTCCACCACATTTGTCATATCTATGATGTGAGACTTGAAGCTCAAGTTTCTGTTTCTCTCAAAATTATTGCTCGAAGTAGCATCATCAGCCCCTACTCTTCCATAATTCAACGATGTACGCATAGCCAGCCTCGTATTGAAATTATACCTTGCCAGCAATCCACCTGCCAAACCCGGCTCGGTTATTCTCAGAGACGTATTTAGGTCGCCGTGATAGTAACTTGTTCCTATCCACCCTCCCAATTCATATCCTTTTTGCGCTTTCAGACCATGACTGACACCTATTACGATGATCATCATTATCCAATATTTCATTACCTTGTCCATATTACTGATAAACGTATATTTTTCCATTGGAGTATAAAAATGTAAATAAAAATATCACTGCGTAAAAATATTAAAACTTATTAGTAAAACATATAATAATATCAATCACAATATACCTCCAGACTATTGAAAGATGTCCTGTCAGTAGTGATGATAAGACACTGATTTTCATAAACCAATCCAGCGGGATCAAGAGATTTATCATTGATGATCACTCTCCCCGGTACAAAAGGCAGTCCATGCAACATTATCTTGTACGTGCTGTATGTAGGTTCATAATGTCCGTTAGTCTTTAAGTGAAGTGTGAATGACCCATCTGTCGAATTGGTCTTAAATCTTTTGCGATTGTAGATTCCTTTTTCATATTCGTATCCATCCCCTCGTCTTCGTAAAGATAGCTATTGACATTTTCATCCCCAAAATAGACATGAAGCATCAGTTGGTCTATGCTCTTTTCTCCTGTGTGCTGCATCACCGGAAATAAAGGAAGGACCGCACCCTGTCGTATATAAAGCGGAATTTCTTCCAATACTGCCTCCGCTAATATTTCCTTACCTCCTTCTAACACCTTGTGGGTCCAGAAGTGATACCACTTGCCTTTGGGAAGATATACATATCGTGATTTGGCATTGGGTTCGAGTACCGGACATACCAGGAGGTGATCTCCAAGTAAAAACTCATCTACTCTGTACAGCGTATCGTTATCGTGCTGATCAAAAACAGAAATGGGACGCAACATAGGTGCAAATTCCGTCACATACTGATAAAATGTGGTATAAATATATGGCAGCAACTGGTATCTGAATTCGATATATTTTCTAACAATGTTCAGTGCGTCAGGTCCAAATGACCATGGCTCCTGCTCCCCGTGATCTCCCGAGCTGTGGGTCCTGAAAAATGGGTGAAAAACTGCCAGTTGCATCCACCTTATATACAACTCGGGTGTAGGATGATCTATAAAACCCCCAATATCAGACCCTACAAAAGAAAATCCGCTTGTGCTGAGTCTCTGACATTGCATGGTGGCTATCCACAGATGTTCCCACGAAGCAATATTGTCACCCGTCCACCCGGAGGCGTACCTCTGAGCACCAGCATATGCAGACCTCGTAATGACAAGCGGTCTCAGTCCATTATTGTATTTCCTTACACCCTTGTACGTCGCTCTGGCCATCTGCATACCATAGATATTGTGGGCTTTGCGGTGACTGGCCGGATTGCCATCGTAGTCATGTCTGACATCATCAGGAAATGTTTTTCCTTCGATTTCGAAAAGAGCCGGTTCGTTCATATCATTCCATACACCACGTACACCTGTTTCTTCTATGAGTTCCTGAAAGAGGCCTGACCACCATTTTCTCACTTTGGCATTGGTAAAATCAGGGAAATAACACTCTCCCGGCCACACTTTTCCCTTCATAAATGGACCATCTGCCCTTCTGCAAAAGTAATTGTTTTCTAATGCCTCTTTAAAGACATGGTAGTCCATATCAATTTTAATACCCGGATCTATGATAACAATCGTTTTGAAACCATTTTCCTTGAGCTCAGAAATCATTTTTTTGGGGTCTGGAAATTTCTCTTTATCCCAGGTAAAACACCTGAAACCATCCATGTAGTCAATATCGAGATAAATGGCATCACACGGGATACGGTTACTTCTCATCTTAGAAGCGATTTCTTTTACCTTTGCTTCCGGGTAGTAGCTCCACTTACTTTGCTGATAACCCAATGCCCACATTGGCGGCAGCTCAGGTGTTCCCGTGAGCTGTGTGTATCTTTTGATCACATCCATCAATTCAGGCCCATTGATAAAATAATAATTCATTTCACCGCCTTCAGCCCAAAAACTAGTCACTGACCTTCTTTCAGAGCCAAAATCAAAATGTGCCTTGAAAGTATTGTCAAAAAATATACCGTACGCCATCTCTGTGTGAATGGCAGAGTAAAAAGGTATCGCCTTGTAAATCGGGTCTTCCTCCTTCTTAAAACCATACGTATCCATTGCCCAATTGCTAACCCTTCTTCCTCTGAGGTTAAGGTGCATTGTTTTATCTCCCATCCCATAGAAATGCTCACCTTCCTGAACCATTTTACCCATTTTGACGATATTTCCACCGTGTCTCTGATTCTCTTCCCAGTGAAAACCTTTTTCGTCCCGACAAATGATCTTACCATTCAGGTCAGTAAAAAACACCTTACAGTCAGCTTTATTTATGCTTACAATAAGTGCTGCGGTTCTGAACTCAATGTGTCCTGCCAGTTCATTGAAAATAACTTCAGGGTATTGCGGGACAAATTTGCTGCTGATGGCATAACTGAAATCATTATCGAAAATACCGTCTGTAGAATACCTGATCCTTACTATCTGATCTGTAAGAAAAGATATCATGATCACGCATTGACTGTCTGTTTTTACTAGATATCCGTTTTGTATTTTTTCGGTTTCTACATATTTGCCGGGAAAAAACTCATTTTGACTCATACTTTATTACCTAATAGTGACACAATAAATGCTGCAATGAAGGGCAAAAAAAAAGACCGCACTTATTGTAAATGCGGTCTTTGAGGTCGGGAGCGGATTCGAACCGCTGTACGAGGTTTTGCAGACCTCTGCCTAGCCGCTCGGCCACCCGACCATTATAGCGGCTGCAAAGATAAGCTTTATTTTCGTTTTAGAAAATCTTTTTAAGTATTTCCAGTTTTATTTTTAAAATAATCCACCCAATCAAAATTTTAAAAATACATTTACACCTTGAATCAATCAGGTTACCCATGAATGTCCAATCCTTTGTATTTAATGACTTTTCAGAAAATACTTATGTGCTGTATGACGAATCTTTAGAGTGTATCATAGTGGACCCAGGCTGTAATTCGGCTTCAGAACAACAATTATTGAGGCAGTTTATATCAGAATACAAGCTTACTCCAGTAGCGCTTATCAATACACACTGCCATATTGACCATATATTGGGAAATAAGTTTGTCAGCGATACATATGGATTACGACTTACGGCACATAAAAACGAAATGCCCGTACTCTTATTTGGTGCTCAGACAGCTATGATGTATCAAATACATTATGAAAAATCTCCTGATATCGAACTTTTTATTGACGAGGGTGACATAGTGACATTCGGCAAAACATCGCTGGAGGTACTTTTTACCCCCGGTCACTCACCTGCCAGCATTTCTTTGATAAACAAAAAGGATCAAATCCTGATCGCAGGTGATGTATTATTTCAGGGCAGTATAGGCCGTACAGATTTGCCCGGAGGCAATTTCGAGACGCTTACCAGAGTGATCAAAGCAAAGTTTTTTACATTGCCTGATGATACCATAGTGTACTCGGGACATGGCGATCCTACGACCATCGGGATTGAAAAAAGGACTAACCCATTTTTTTAAAAATGAAAACCCGCCATCAATGTCCAACTATCAAAAGTAGTCTTGGGTTGCTTATAAAATACATTAATCAAACCATACTGAAAATCCAGGTCTATATCTATACTTCCCATGGTAAGTCCCAGACCTGTCACTGCACCCATAGATGAGTCGTTGACATCTTTATATCCTGCTATGTTTAATCCATCTGATGGTGCATCAAAAATAAAATTGATAGAACCTACTATTTTGGACCTGAATGAGATTTTCTCACTAAGTCGAAGCACGTTGAATCCTATTCCTGCCCGTCCACTCAAAAACTTAAAATCATTTTTACTAAAAAAAGAAGGGCTGGCAGTTGATGCCAAACTTGTCTGGTGATACTGACCACCCACTATAAAATATAAATCCCCATCAAGAATACGTGCATCCGCACCTACCATCCATCCGTAATGTCCCTGATTGGCTTTTGTTACATTACCATCTTTGGAATACGCTGCTGTCAATCCTGTCTGTACTACCAAGCCTGGTGCCTGACTGAAAACGTTAAGGATGCCCAACACTAAAAAAACTATGGTTAACTGAATTTTCATATTAAAATTTTTAATTACTTTTTAGTACACGTAAGACTGTAAGTTTTTTCATATTCACATTTTAATAGTCAAAAATCGTGCTAAGATTCAAATTTTGACTACTATTTCATACATTTGTCACAAATTAATATCATGTATCCTGACCTTTCCTACTTATTTAATGCTTTACTAGGTACTGATGTGGACAATTGGACATCCATTTTCAAGACATTCGGTTTCATGCTTGTCGTTGCACTTGCGGCATGTGGTGTGCTCCTGAAATACGAATTGGAGCAGAAAGAAAAAGAAGGGCTGATACTCCCACAAAAAATCACCCTCATCAGCACGGAAAAACTCAGCTTTCAGGATATTCTCATCAACAGCTTATTTTCACTTTTTATCGGAGCCAAGCTACCTCTGCTGATCATGCAATTCGATCAGTTTAAAGGAGATCCTGCTTCGTTTGTCTTTTCAATGCAGGGAATATGGTGGGTTGGATCTTTGGCAGCAGCTGCTACTATGGCTTATTATTTCTGGTCTAACAGCAAAGCAGACCCCAATCCCCAAAAAACCGAAATGCTCCGCTACCCCTCTTCTAAAACAAATGACATTATCATAATAGCCGGTTTATCAGGTGTGCTCGGCAGTAAGCTATTCTCTGTCACTGAAGATCTATCTGGCTTTTTTAAAGATCCTTTAGGAGCATTGTTTTCTGGTAGCGGGCTCAATGTTTACGGAGGGTTGATATTGGCATTCATAGCCGTGTACTGGTATGTCAAAAAAATTGGTATCAAGCCTATTTACATGATGGATATAGCCGGTATGGGTATTTTACTTGGATATGCTGTAGGGCGTATTGGGTGTCAGTTGTCAGGAGATGGAGACTGGGGTATAGAAGCCGCAGCAATGCCTCAATGGTGGTTTCTGCCTGATTGGTTATGGTCATTTCATTATCCCAATAATGTCAATAATGACGGTGTCCTGATGGCTTCATGCGATCCTGAAGTTTACAAGTCTGCTATCATGTCGCGTATGTCACCCGAAGACAGCTGTCTGAAGAGTTGCGGTTTTAGGTACTGCCACGAGTTGAATCCCAAAGTATATCCCACTCCTGTATATGAGACCATATTTGGTCTGAGTGCTTTTGCTCTTTTATGGTTCAATAAACACAGATTCAAGATTCCGGGGACTATCTTCTTTTTATATATGATACTCAATGGTGTAGAACGTTTTTTTATCGAGAAAATAAGAGTCAATGAAAAGTACGATTTCCTGGGTTTTCACTGGAGTCAGGCACAGTATATATCTATCTTATTTGTGGTAGCTGGTATATTGGGTATCATTTACCTGTATCGCAGTAAAGCAAAAAACATTACAGCTTAGCTCTGATCATAGCTGCGATCTCTTCCATTTCTTCCGTGGCAAGAGACAGCTTTTTTTGTCTGAAGTTCATGTCGGAAATTTGATTGAGAGGTATAAGGTGTATATGTGCATGGGGCACTTCCAGACCTATTACTGCTACACCTACCCGTACACAAGGGATGGCGGCATCGATCGCTTTAGCTACCTTTTTTGAAAAAATCATCATATCCCCCAAATCAGTATCCGGGATATCAAAAATATAATCTGTTTCTATCTTTGGAACCACCAGGGTGTGGCCCTTTACCAGGGGAAAAACATCTAAAAAGGCAATGAATCTGTCATCTTCCAAAATTTTGTGTGAAGGTATTTCTCCCGCAATAATCCTTGAAAATATACTTGCCATATTAAAGCGATATATTGATTATTTTAAAATTGATCAAACCGGCAGGTGTTGAAATCTGAGCGACGTCTCCTACTGTTTTTCCAAGTAAGCCCTGACCGATAGGCGAACTCACAGAAATTTTCTTCTCTTTCAGGTTGGCTTCTGCCTCAGCTACCAGTTTGTACGTCACCTCTGCATTATTGTTCATATTTTTGATAGTAACATTGGTAAGTACAGTCACTTTAGAAGTATCTAGTGTACTTTCGTCTATAATACGGGCATTAGCAAATACTTTTTCGTACTCATTGATCTTCATCTCGAGCATACCTTGCGCATTTTTGGCTGCGTCATACTCAGCATTTTCAGACAGATCGCCCTTTTCGCGTGCTTCAGCTATGGCTTTTGCAACGTCTTCTCTACCTTTTGTTTTGAGTTCTTCCAGCTCATTTTTAAGCTTTTCATACCCTTCCTGTGTCATATATGATACTGACATTACTTATTGTTTATATTATTTATAAAATAAAAAACAAACGTTTTCACTCTTTCGAGAAGTGAAAACGTTTGTCTGATTAACCTATGTTAATGATAAAACGAATATGTGATTAAAAAAGTTTCCTTAAAATGAGAATCTAAGGGTTAAATTATGCGTTCCTTTAAATGGATTTGTAGTCCTGTATGCATAATCAATGCCCAAATTATTGGCACCACCTTTAGAAATCGGCACCTCTACGGATGCTCCGGCAGATAATCCTGTATATACGTTTTTAGTTTCCACATCCGTTTTGCCAAGATCATACTTGTATGCTGCTCTTAAGGCTACCAGATTCTGGAAAGAAAACTCAAGTCCTGCACCTACCTGATCTCTGGAAAAAGCATTGGAAGTAAAATTGGCCAATCCACGTAAATAGTTGTCACTGCCGAAATAAAAGTCATAAGAAACTCCCATATTTAACATGGACGGCAACTCAAAACTGGCAGCACGGGCATCATAGGTAAGTTCGTATGTCACTCCTCCAGCCGGGTCCGGGTTCCCTCTTTTGGTAGACAATCCCTCTCCTCCAAAAACCATAGGTGACCCCACATTTCTCAATGCTATACCTAATTTAAAGTTGTCTTTCGGTCCCGCTACATACTGCACTCCTGCATCTATAGCGACACCGGAGGCAGTGACATCCTGAATACTCTCAGAAACAAGTCTCATTAGCATTCCGACAGATATTTTATTGGCATATGTAAAAGAATACCCCAATCCCAATTGGAAAAAACTAGGCGAAAAAAAACCACCTGTTCCGGCAGGCTGATTGACCGTTGTCACGGGAATCTGGCCAAAATCCAATGATGCAAATTCGACCCCAAAAGCGCCTGATTTACCCATTTTAAATCCGAGTCCGAAACTATTGAGATTCATACCTGTACCGCTGAACAGTCGGTTGTTGGATATACCTATTTCGAGCTTTTTTATACGGCTGAGCCCGGCAATATTTATTCTCATGGCTTCTACTCCCATCACTGAAGATGTACTCATGGAGTGTAATCCCGCACTTCTACCCCAGGGATTCATTAATAATTCAGCAGCACCAGCCTGTCCTTGCCTGTCAGGGTTTCCTGCAATCACATGGAAAGCGCTCAGTAATAATAATGCTGCAATAGTGTAAAATTTATTATTCATTTTTATCTGATTATCTTGTTAAGAGATATAAATAACCGGAGTAGCTCTTTAGAACTCCTCCGGTTATTCATTTTTTATAATCCACTTGGATCGAATTTTCTACCTATACCAAACCATTTGATGGTCCTCTCTTCTCCCAGTTCGGGCGCAGAGATATGGATAAGGTAGACTCCACTGGCTACAGGGATGTCTTTAAAATTCTTCATATCCCACTCCAGATCTGGAAACACCTGAGACGTAGATGTCGGCCTGTTGCTACCTGAAAGTATCTGGCTCTCTCATCTCTGTTAAACTGCCTGATAAAACTTCCGTCTATGCTATAGATGGTAACCGTAGCCTTAGCCGGCAAATTAGTCACCTTGATAACATTGGTAAACTGAGATGTCTCATAAGCACTATAAGCATAGTAGGGGTTTGGCACTACATTGACATTGGCCAGTGCTCCTTCATATTCTTCCTGAGTGACAAGCTTTTTGGATTCTGTACCCGTAAAGGCAAATTCATATACAGGCTGATCCCCGTCCGTCTCACAATCTCTTTCTTTTTCGATATTGTATTTTCGGGATTCACCATAAGGGTTATTGACTCTTAGTTTTACTGTAAGATCATTAGGTATAAGCCCCTTGTCCAGAGAAAGCATTGGTGCACTGGACACTCCTAATGGGAAAGACACCCAAGTGACAGCAGGGCCTGCTTTGGCTTTATTAAGGGTTGAGGCTCCTTTTCTGAGTTTTGTTTCCAGTAACTTACACTCATCGTATTCCTGTCTGGTGACATAGATGTAATGTTGTCCTCCTGCAACCCATGCTCTTGGATCAGTAGCACCTAAAATGTCTCCGGTACTTGGATTTCTGACAACAAAATTTTCAACCACTGCTTCAGAAGATGGATTAAATATAAGGTCACCTCCGATAGGGTTTTTACCTTCAAGAATGTCTCCGTTGGTGCCTGAATAAATACTGTTTTCACCAAAGAAAATGTTCAACCGTTTTCCAGTCTCAACATCGATAGCATATCCAGGAAAATAACTGAATCCGAAAGTGCCGTCTCCAACCGGATTGCCGTTCATATCAATAGACGGTGTTCTACGAACCTCAAAGTTCTTAGTGTTATCAATAGTAGCCAGACCACCATTAATAAAGTCAGGACTGGCTGTTTCTACCACGATACATTTGCTCCACTTCGATTTGTCGTTTGTAAATACAATGTCCACATTATTAAGGTCTCTGTATCTGACAGAATTGTTGGTGGCATTGGTCATCAATGCCATAAAATCTCTGGCAGCAGGACTGAGATAAAATGGTAGTTCAGGGTCCGTTTCAAATCTTGTAGAAAGGAATGGCACAAAATAACCATCCCCCATTTTAGATAATGCTGCAGCAGGGTCCTGTGTAAATGCGTTTCTCACAAAATCAAAGAATGGAATAGCCTGATTGCCCTGGGCATTGATCTGATAAACACCACCATCCCTGACTGCGTTAAACCATTTAGATCCAGCAGGATCTTTGTATTCTAATTTTGCTCCTACACCGCCATTCGTACCAGTTTTGGTCTGACCCGGGTCATCTTCATTACCTACAGTAATGGAGAATCCCAGATTATTGACAATGTATTCCTTGATATACGCCAGAGATCTATCCTGAAGTAATACCTTATTATTGGTAACATCGGTTAGTTTCCAAACTGCTTTATCGTCAAATGAACAATTGGTTCGGGCATAGTTGAAATTCCCTGTTATTTCCAGTCTGTATTTTCCGTCTTTAATTCTCAATGGGTCTACTATTTTTGCATCTATTGGGCCTCCGCCTGATTTATACAATATTTTTCCCCCGTGTTCCTTTTTCAAGATAAGGTCATACATAGTATTATCCATTTCAAGGAATTTACCTGGATTTCCCTCTCCTGTGATTCGTGTCACTGTAGGACCCTCACCGTAAGATGACTGAAGGGATTCATATACTATAGGTCTAGGTACCAAAGTATAAGCTCTCTTTTCAGGTCCCCCTACATTTCCTCTTCCTTCCAGATAAGCCCTTCGTTGGCCTGTGCCAGAAATTATGTCAAATAGCTGCCAACTATTGTGGGCATAAGCCAAAACCAGAAAATGGTATTGTTTGTGGTTTATCAGTCTTCTGTTGGTAAGAGCAAACTGATCTTCAGTAACTCTAAATGAATTTCTGATACCTTTGTTTTCACCTATCACCTCTCTAGTGGGAGTCCACACCACTGGACCTGTTAATGGATCCAATGGATTGGGTTGTCCTGTCCAGTTATAGATTTCCCTTATTCCATTTTTTACATCGACTTGTACGATTTGTCTCGCTTTGCTGATATCACCCAATTCCTGCGCCGTGACACTTGCGTTGGCCAGTTGATAAAGTCTATAACCTTCAAATCTGTAAATATTATCCACTTCTCTTGGTGCCTGAAGGTCTTTTTCTGCATAACTTTCGTTAAAATTATTGGAAGTAGATTCATTGGAAAACATAAGAATCAATTCCTGATCCAGCTCAACAGCGGTGATATCAGGAGCATCCGGCCCATCTGTAATGTCAAAACAGTTGTCAAACAATGCCTGTGCAATATCATCCGCAAACTTAAGTCTGGTAATATCGGGACATGGATAGTCTACATCCGGTACAAAGACTACTCCCAAGATCAACTCATTAGTAGCACCAGGCTGCAATAAAAGCGGTCCGGTCGCTTGCAACGTTCTTCTGTCGCCGATAGGAAGGCCGGCAGTACACATTGACCAACCCGTCGGTTTATTTGGTTCGTCAGGAAAAGCATATCTTACCGTATCTGTACTACCGGGGTTATACCCTGAACCTCCGAAAGTCAAAGGAGTTCCATCTCTCCAGAATCCACGTATATAGTTATAAAAACCATCTTCCCTACCTCTCTGCGGGTCTGTGGTAGCTGGTGGAAAAGAACCGCCAATCTGCCTTTCATGATATGTAAATGATGTCATTCCCAATTCTACCAATGTATCTTGCTGTCCTGTGTAAGGCTCTGGTTCTTCCAAAATAACATTTCCTTCAGCATCCAAAATGGGAGTGCCATTGGCATCTCTTTTGAAGACTTTTGGACCTAGTGGGCCTCTGAAATAATCCATACCTATGATAGGAATTTCACTACCATATGTATTGGTGCCATCACAAGAGGAGCCATTATTTCCATCTATGGCATCTTGATTATACACGATAGCAAGTGATCTGGAAATGTCACAACCTATAAAATCATCTTCCGAGCAACCCAAATCCGGGTCAATCCACATGGAAAAATAACAGTCCACCAGGTCTTCAGCTGCCTTATTAATCAACTTATAGCGGTAGAATGTCATGTCATTTATCTCGTCATTTGTGGAGTAAGCGAATGATTGCACCTGAACTTCCATTTGTATCGAGCTAGGGCCGGATAGGGTTTGTGGACCTCCGTTATCATTATAAATCCAGAATATCATTTGGTCAGGAATCAATTCTTTAGCCTCACCTATATCATCCGGCTCACATCCCCGGATGTCAATCAATGGAAAATCCCCCTTACATGGGTCATAAACATTATCCTGATCGTCATCCCAGTATGCTCCAAGTGTCTGATCCGGGAGGTTGAAGGTAAACTTGTCTCTCCAATATGGATTGCCCTGACCAGGCCAGTATTTGACATCATCAGGTATAGAGTCACAGTCAATAGGAACACCGGTTTCTTTAAATTTGACGACTTTATTATAATGGTTTCTGACATTGATACCTGATACCGAAAAAAATCTGTCCCAATTATCACAAACTTCTTTATCTGTAGTACCATTTATATCAAGTGGACCTGAAAAAAAATCCGTTCCATCACTTCTGTAGGTAACCCCTGATAGTTTTGTATTGCCGGCCCTGTCTCTTCCACCGATCCATACACCCCCTGCATAAATGGCAGAAACTGGTAATTGGCCGGGAGCTGGTTTTGGCACTACATAACCACCGAGTGTGGGACTGATATTCCATATATCACCACCTGTCAAAAGTCTGGCACGCACATTATTTACCTCCATGGTAATCTGTGTTGTTGGTCTTACACAGGCTGCCCGCCATCCAGTCACTTCTGATTTTACCGCATTATTTGCACCTGTGATGTCAGGTTGTCTGGCATCAACATCAGATATTAATACTCCAGAAAAAAGAGTATACAAATAAATATTTTATCAAAATTCATATGATTTATATTTTTTGATGATCAAATTAAAAATCTAATATTACACCTACATACATTCTTCTAGGCAATGTATAATTTCCAGGAGCAAGTAATCGCCATGAGTAAGCATCCAAAAATGCGTCAACATCACGACCTGTCTGAGCTACACCTCTGATCCTGTCCAAACCGAAACTAGACTGCAAATATCCATCATTGTCAGCATCACCAGAAAATTTATACACATCAATGATGTTTTTAGTATTAAATACATTCTGAACCCGGAAATATGCATTGAACCACATTTTTTTACCTGAAGTCTTACTAACCGTAACAGGAAATCTTTTCTGAACATTTAAGTCAGCTGAAAAATTCCAAGGCAATCTGGCACCATTGATCGAACCAGCAAAACCTGAACCACCAAATGCCCGTGCATTCAAGTTTCTGGTGTATGGTTGACCGGACACTAAAAATCCTGTAAAACTGATACCAAAATCTTCCAGTATATTGGTACTTCCGATCCTTGGGCCGTTGTAAGCTTTACCTGAGCCGTATCTGTAATCAATTACGGTGGTAATTCTGTGCCTTTCGTCAAATGAAAGCGGAATCAGATTCCTTACAGGTCCTCTATTATTGATACCATTAGATGAGTTGGCATCACTACCCGATCCATCAGCAAACTGAAGCGTATATGTAGCATTTATTTCCAGATTATTAGTACGTCTTCTGTCTAGCGAAAATGAAAATCCCTTTACTGTACCAAAATCAAGATTATCAAAAACCTTATAGGAGTTTAGTGGAGCTGCTACGTTTGCCAGTACCCTTTGCTGTATCAGATCTTTCATCTCTTTGTAGTAAGCTGATACTTTCATTGCCATAACTTCTGACACTTTTTGCTGAAAACCAACCTCATAATCTACTGTGCGAACCGGCTTAAGATTGGGATTATTTAAAGCGGCTCCATCAGGATTTATTCTACTTATGTCTTGAAAGAAGTAATAATCCAAAGCAGATGAAAATGAATTGGATGGAGGTCTTTGGTATAATACATCATAATGGGCAAAAAATCCTGCATCTTCCGAAATAGGAAAAGAAAACGCCAATCGAGGCATAAAATTAACTTGTGGTTTGTAATCTATAAAAGATGTATTGGGGTCAAAGTTAGGGTCCTGAATTTTTAATGTTCTACCCTGTGTTTTGCCAGCATATGAAGGAAAAACAAGACCACCCTGATAAATGATATTACCTCCTGAGACTGCTGTACCATTTGGTAAAAACCATCTGTCACCTTTTCTGAATGCTACCAGACCATCTGACTCCTCTGATGCTACATAAACACTGTAATCATCTGATATTGAAGTCGGTTTTTCTTTACCAATTCTATTATAATAATCTTTTGCATTTTCTATTTCATACAACGCATATGGGTCTCTGAGTACCTTGGTGTTGGCATCAAAATAATCGACTCTCATACCCAGACGGAAGATGATATCTTTGTAAGAAAATTTGTCCTGCAAAAATACAGCACCATATATTGGTTGCTGCGGAGCGACTACAAAGGTACGTCTTCCGTCAGCATCCCTGCTTGTAAAAAAGTCTTCAAATCTCACATCCGTTCCCAATTTGTTGCCTAAATAATCATAGCCGCTGTAATCTAATAGACCTTGTCTGTTGATCAATTCTCCAGCTGAAAACATATCTAACCTCAACTGACTGGGATCCAGATCCCACACATTTACAAACTCATTATCGGTTTTCCGGTTATATCCCTTACACTTTTATAGAATAGATTATCGGGTTCAACATTCAACTTTGTTTGGTAGATGTTTTCAACCTGAGGTCCAAAAGGGCCATTAATGGTCATAGTATCTATTATTATGGATTTGTCCAAACCATTGATGTGACCATTGCTCAATATGTTCGCAAGATTCCAAAGGTCAAATGGCGCTAAATTCCAATTACGGTTGATACTTTGCTCGTATAATAATCCAAACTGAATATTATGCCTTCCTTTTTCGGATCCCCCGGGAAGCAAATCGAAACCGGTGGAGAGATTAAAAGAATACAAGTCATTGTCAGTTTTACTAAATCTATTATAAACTTGTCCTACATTGGAATACAAATCTCCCCAGGCAGAATTGATATTATCGTTTAATAGTCCATTGATATTGACTCCGTCTACTGCATTGAAGGAGCCTAAAATTGGATTTATATCAGGATTAAGTGTGTATTCTCCGATTAATTCTCTATATCCCAGGTGACCAAATGGATCAATTTCAAATAATGGGTCCAAGGGGTCCAAAACTCCAAAAATAGGCTCCCAGGTACGCAAAGTTTTTCCAAAATATCCATAATTAAATAAGTTTGCCTTATGGCGAAGATCTTCGTTTCTTTCCTTATTCTTTTGGTACCCTAAAGTAATAGTATAAGAAAAATTTCTCAGGCTACCTGTTGCCTTTTCATCTCCCTCCCCACTGCTTTGTTTTCCAAGTTTGTGTGTAATCCTGAGATTACCTCTATATGTATTAGAGTACTGATAAGGATTATTTACCCAGTTGAGCAATGCATGATGATCCCGAACCATTTACACCGGATGATGCGGGGGTAAATCGATCTTTCCTGTCATTATAGTTACCAGAAAGCTGCATGTCAAAATTATCTGCCAATTTGATATCTAATCTTCCTGTAAGGTCAATATCAATGTTTTCGTCATTTGGCCTTGCTTTAAAAGGTGCCCCTAAATCAGAAGTTCTGACTTTCTCCAATGAAGGAAACTGTGTACTACCGATATTGTATGTAGGCTTTTGTTCCAATGCTCTTATTAAAGATTCCGGAGCTCGCCTTACTCCTATCGCTGATGGGTTTCCATCGGCAATATTTTTATATTGTCCTGAAAAACGGTATCCGAGTATGGATTGTTTCTTTTTGTTTTTAAGTATGGGTCCGGATATGTTGCCGCTGATAAGATTATAGCCATAGCCGTCTACAGACTTTTCTACTTCCACACTTCCTGATACTTTGTCTGATGGCCCTCTGGATGTAAGAGATATCACACCACCGGTCACATCACCATATCTGGCTTCGATACCTCCGATGACCACCTGCAGTTGCTCTATCTCCGACTGAGGGATAAGGTTTCCTGTGACCCTTACACCATCGAGGAAGTAGACAGTCTCATTGGATCTAGATCCTCTCACAGATATGTCACCTCCATCCTGGGATGAAATACCTGCAGATGTGGCTGCAATGGCATTCACTTGCTTGGTTGGAAGAGATCTGATTTTTTCTGCTGTCACTGTGGCCCCTTGTGTTGTATTGTCAATTTCTATCAAAGGCACTTTGAACTCCTTGATTTCGATACCCAAATCGAGCAACACGGTATCATCTGAAAGTTGGAAATTTACCCTGTTGGTTTTTCCGGCTTTGATGACTATACCTGTTTGTCTTTGGGCTGCATACCCCACATAACTGGCTTCCATATCATAGGTGCCCGGCTGAACATCAGAGACAAAGAAGTTACCCTCTAGGTCTGTTTCTGTACCTGTAATTAAAACGCCTCCTCTGTATAGAGCTATCGTTCCGAAGAGGATGGGTTCCCCTGATTTGGCATCCGTTACTTTTCCTTCTATGGTGGTCTGAGCTATCATTCCGCTCCATGCCGCCAGAAGAAAACCCGCAATAAGTAATAATCTATTCATACTCTGAATTTTTGATTATGTTAACAATTTCTTAAAAAGTTCGCAATGTTAATGAATAATCATAGGTTTTACAAAATTTTTAGTTTAAATATCTTTCATAATGTATCCATGAATACATTTTACAGGTGTTTTCCTTCTAAAATTCTTTCAAAAAGCACTTTTGCTATCGATTCGAGTGACTCATGGGTCCATCCTGCAATATGTGGGCTCAGCACTACATTTGTCATACCAAAAAGTTGATGATACATGGACTTTTCTTCTTCGCTGTACGTTTCGGGTTTTTCGTTTTCGAAAACGTCCAGGCAGGCACCTCCTACTTTTCCCGATTGAAGTCCCCTAATCAAAGCCTTTGTGTCCACTATCCTGCCCCGCGATGTATTGCTGATGATCACACCATTCTTACATCGGCTTAAAAATGCATCATTGACCATCATGTCTGTCTCGTCTGTAAGTGGCAAATGAAGTGAGATGATATCCGCATTGGTCATTACTGTTTGCAGATCCGTCTTATGTACAAAACGAAGATTGGCCGGATAACGCTTCCTGTACTTGTCGTATGATATGACGTTAAGTCTCCAAGACGACAGTTTTTCTGCAAAAGAGGAGCCTGTGTGACCTAAACCAATGATGCCTACAGTTTTTCCTCTGAGTTCAGTACCCCTGTTTTTTTCTCTGTCCCAGTGGCCTGCCCTGACTTCCCTGTCCGCTCTGATGATATGATTGAGCAGACAAAGGATCATCGCAAACTCATGTTCTGCAACTGCATTTCGATTGCCTTCAGGCGAATTGTAAACTGCAATATTTTTTCTTTTTGCATGAGCTAAATGGATGATTTCAAGTCCCGACCCCAATCTCCCAATAAATGTCAAACGGCTTGCTTTGTCTATTCTGGACGGATCCATTATGATTTTACTGTTGATTACTATCCCGTCATAAAGATGTATGATCTCATCCAGTTTGGTATTATCTATCGTAGTGTCATATGTAACATCAGCTCCATAGGCCCTCAGGCTGTCTATCAAAATGGGATGCACTTTATCTGTAACCAGAATTTTTTTGGCAGACATAATTATTTTTTTAAATCAGGGGTAAAGTTATGATAAAATTGAATAACTATTTGGTAAGCATTTAGTGTACATATTTAGTTTTCAATTCCTTTTCCAAATCTTTTTATACTTAAAATAATATCCTACCTTTGTGTCCCGATCATAATACTTCCAATCCATGCCAAAAGACAACTCTATTAAATCCGTGCTAATTATAGGCAGCGGACCTATTATCATCGGACAAGCGTGTGAATTTGACTATTCCGGTACTCAGGCCTCAAGGTCGCTTCGTGAAGAAGGAATCGCCGTCACCCTTATCAACTCCAATCCTGCCACCATCATGACTGATAATGTCACGGCAGATCATATCTATCTTTGGCCACTGACCACAGATAGCATTATTAAGATACTGGAAGAGAGGCAGATCGACGCAGTCCTGCCTACCATGGGTGGTCAAACAGCACTAAATCTAGCCATCGAAGCAGAAAAAATGGGCATTTGGGCAAGATACAATGTTAAAATGATTGGCGTGGATGTCCAGGCTATTGAACTTACTGAAAACAGAGAGGCCTTCAAACAACACGTCATCGGCCTGGGCATGAAAGTGGCAGATTCATTTATCGCCAATTCATTTCTGGAAGGTAAAGAGGCTGCACAGCAGATCGGTTTTCCTCTGGTCATCCGTCCTTCTTATACTCTGGGTGGTACAGGAGGTGGATTTGTCATGAAGGAAGAAGATTTTGACGAAGCTCTGCGTCGAGGGCTCGAAGCATCTCCAACTCACGAAGTACTCGTAGAAAAAGCCGTCATAGGATGGAAAGAATATGAGCTGGAATTATTAAGAGATAATAATGATAATGTAGTAATCATTTGTACTGTCGAAAATCTCGATCCTATGGGCATTCACACGGGAGACAGTATTACTGTGGCCCCTGCTATGACCCTTTCTGATACCGCTTTTCAGCACATGAGAGATGATGCCATAACGATGATGAGATCATTGGGTAATTTTTCGGGAGGTTGTAATGTACAGTTTGCTCTAAACCCGGATGACGAGGAGATCATTGCCGTGGAGATCAATCCCCGTGTATCGAGATCTTCGGCACTGGCTAGCAAAGCGACAGGTTATCCGATAGCTAAAATTGCTGCCAAACTTGCTATTGGTTACAATCTGAATGAATTAAAAAATCAGATCACCAAAACAACATCGGCTTATTTTGAGCCTGCTCTGGACTATGTCATAGTCAAGATGCCCCGATGGAATTTTGACAAATTTTATGGTGCCGATACCACTCTTGGTCTGCAGATGAAGTCTGTAGGTGAAGTCATGGCCATAGGTAGAAACTTTCTGGAAGCATTACAAAAAGCATGTCAGAGTCAGGAAAACAACAGAGCAGGTCTGGGAGCAGATATGAAGGAATGGATTCAGACTGAAGATATCCTGGAGAGACTGGAAAAAGTCAGTGATGACAGAATATACAGGGTAAAAGATGCACTGAGACTGGGTGTACCCGAAAAATCAGTACACAAACTCACCAAAATAGACCCGTGGTATATCAAACAGATCAAGCGCCTCGTCAAATATGAAGAGAAACTTATGCGCTTCAATGTAGCTCAGGATATACCGGCTGATTTTTTTAAGGAACTCAAAAAAGTAGGCTACTCCGATGCTCAGATTGCATGGGTGCTTCGTATCAAAGAGGATGAAGTCACCAAACAACGTAAAAAATTGGGCATCATCCGTACATACAAGATGGTAGATACCTGTGCTGCAGAATTTGAAGCCAAAACTCCTTATTTCTATTCTACCTTTGACACAGAAAACGAGAGCTTTCCTTCTGACAAGAAAAAAATCATCGTTCTCGGCTCTGGACCGAACAGAATAGGTCAGGGAATAGAGTTTGATTACTGTTGTGTACATGGCTTACTCGCAATCAAAGAAGCGGGATACGAAGCCATTATGATCAATTGTAATCCAGAAACTGTTTCTACGGATTTTGATGTAGCTGACAAACTTTACTTCGAACCCGTATTCTGGGAGCATATCGAGGAAATAGTGGATCTTGAAAAACCAGAGGGTGTTATCGTCCAGCTTGGAGGTCAGACCGCACTGAAACTGGCTGAAAAATTTCATCAGAAAGGAATTAAAATCATAGGTACCAACTTCAATAGTCTCGATCTGGCAGAAGACAGAGGAAGGTTTTCTGATTTGCTCAAAGAACTCGAAATACCATATCCTGAGTATGGTGTTGCCCGTGATGTAGATGAAGCTATAGAAGTTGCCAAAAGAGTAGGTTATCCGGTCCTAGTGCGACCTTCTTATGTCATCGGCGGTCAGCGGATGCGTATTGTCATCAACGACAAAGAACTGGAAACCCACGTTCTCAGCATTTTTAAACATCTTCCTGATAACAAAGTCTTGATAGATCAGTTTCTGGACAGAGCCAAAGAAGCAGAAATTGATGCCATTTTTGACGGTGATGAGCTACATATCATGGGTATCATGGAACACATCGAACCCGCCGGTATCCACTCTGGTGACAGTTCGGCTGTATTACCTACTTATTCCCTGAGTCCCGCAGCAGTAGGCCTGATGGTCGAATATGCCAATAAACTGGCCGTTGCACTCAACATCAAAGGGCTGATCAACATTCAGTTTGCTATCAAAAATGATGATGTATATGTTATCGAAGCCAATCCCAGAGCATCCAGAACAACACCTTTCATTGCCAAAGCATATCAGGTTCCTTATTTAAAGATTGCAACTAAAATCATGTTGGGCACGCACAAGCTAAAAGACTTTGACATCATAAAAAACCTGACGGGATATGCTATCAAAGTGCCGGTTTTCTCATTTGATAAATTTCCGAATGTCGATAAAAATCTCGGACCAGAGATGAAGTCCACAGGAGAGATGATTTATTATATTAAAGACCTCTATGATCCATATTTCAGAAATCTGGACAGCCGAAGGTCTATGTTCCTGAGTAGATAAGAGATGTCGTTTGTATACAGAGCTGCTTCAGTGTATGCTCAAAACAATTTCTCAAACCAGTACGTTTGTATCTTATAGACCATTAATTCATAGTATTTTATCTACATGGAGCAGAAAAAAGGAACAGACTGGGCATTGCTTAAAAGAGTTCTGGCTACAGCTAAGCCCTTCAACACCTTGTTTATCCAATCCATTGTACTTGCCATTTTGATTACCCCCTTTTCAATTGCTCAGCCGTTCATCATCCAGAAAATAGTCGACGAAAACATAATAGGCGGAAAAAAGGAAGGAATGATCTTCATGGGTGTCATGTATCTGATAGTACTCATCATTAGTGTAGTAATGAGATATTACTTTATATATATCACTGCAGAGTTAGGTCAGAATGTGATTAAAGACATGAGAGTCAAGGTTTTCAGACACATTACCAATCTGCGACTAAGGTATTTTGACCAGACTCCTATAGGCACTTCTACCACCCGCACTATCAATGATATAGAAGCTATCAACAGCGTTTTTGCACAGGGCGTGATCACAATTGTGGCAGACTTCATCACACTTATAGCGGTAATAGCGATTATGTTGTATACTAGTTGGAGATTGACAGCGATCGTATTTATCACCATGCCGTTTATGATGCTGGCCAGTTATATCTTTAAGGAAAAAGTCAAAGTTTCTTATCAAAAAGTACGTACACAGATAGCCAATATGAATGCCTTCCTGCAAGAGCGTATCACGGGTATGAAAATCGTTCAGATATTCAACGCTGAAAAGCAGGAAGCTGAAAAATTCAAAGTGATCAACAAGTCCTACACCAGCGCCAATCTGGATTCTGTTTTTTATTACGCTATCTTTTTTCCTGTAGTAGAACTCGTTTCAGCCGTATCCCTGGCTCTCATGATTTGGCTGGGGGCAAAAGGGTATCTGCATGATAAAGTAAGTTTTGGAGCATTGGTAGCATTTCCTCTGTATCTCAATTTGATGTTCAGACCTATAAGATTTATGGCAGATAAATTCAATACACTCCAGATGGGCCTGGTCGCATCCGAACGCGTCTTTAAAATTCTGGACAGTCAGGATTTTATTTCCAACCACGGCACCATACATCCTAAGAAACTGCAGGGGAGAGTAGAGTTTAAAAATGTAAGCTTTGCGTATGATGAAAAGAATGAAGTACTAAAAGATATTAACATTATTATACCGCCAGGCGAAACGCTAGCTCTAGTAGGAAGTACCGGATCAGGCAAATCCACTATCATCAATATACTCAACAGGTTTTATGAAATCCAGAAAGGTCAAATCCTCATTGATGATACCGATATAAAAGATTTCGAACTCAAAAGTTTGCGTAGCCGTATGGCCATCGTATTGCAGGATGTATTTTTGTTTGAAGGAACTGTTTTTCAGAATATAACCCTCAGGGACAGCCACATCACCTTGTCCGATGTCATTGCCGCTTCCAAAACCATAGGGGCACATACTTATATTGAAAAACTGCCAGGTGGATATGATTACAAAGTGTCGGAGAGAGGAAGTAATCTGTCTGTAGGCCAGCGCCAATTGATAGCTTTTGTGAGAGCCTTGGTATTTGACCCTGATATCCTCATACTCGACGAAGCTACGTCTTCCATAGATACTGAAAGTGAATCTGTCATTCAGTACGCAATAGAGAAGCTCATAGACAAACGGACGTCCATCATCATTGCACACAGGCTTTCTACTGTCAAGCACGCCCACAATATTATAGTGCTTTCTAATGGAAAAATCGTAGAAAGCGGAACACACGAAATATTGCTGGGTAAATCTGATGGATACTACAGAGAACTATATGATATGCAGTTTACAGACATGATTTCATGATTTTTTTTGACTTATCAAAATATGGTTATCCATACTTTGCGTTTTTCGATTTTTATTTTTTTAATGTTCTTTTTTAACTATATTTACATAAAAAGCAAAAATGAGTGAAGTAACTTTCAACGTTGACAGTTCAGAGTGTATCCGAAAACTAAGTGACAAGTTTCAATTTTTATTTGAACCGGGGCTGATTTCGGATATGTGCCGCACCGGGATGATAAGAAAATTTAAAGAAGGCACTACCATCATGGATATCGGACAGATCCTGACACACATGCCTCTGGTCATCAACGGTTCCTTAAAAATAATGAAAGAGGATAAAGAAGGTAATGAATTACTATTGTACTATCTGGAGCTTGGTGATACTTGCGCAGTTACATTGAGCTGTTGTACCAAACCAACAAAAAGTACCATCAAAGCTGTCACAGAATCCGATGCCGAAATTCTTTTTATACCTGTAGAAAAAATGGAGGATTGGATGGTAAAATACAAAAGCTGGAGAGGCTTTGTCCTGGATAGTTATAATATTCGAATGAATGAAATGCTGGATGCGATAGACAATCTTGCCTTTAATAATATGGAAGAGCGCCTTTATAAGTTTTTGCGCGACAAAGTGATGGTCACAAAAGACGCCAAACTTCATATCACTCATTTTCAGATAGCTAATGAACTTCACTCATCCAGAGTTGTAATCTCCCGAATCATGAAAAAACTAGAAAATGAAGGGCTTGTGATTCAACACCGCAATTATGTGGAAGTGAAGGAGTTTATGTAATGGTGAAATTATAGCGAAGAAGTAAATTATTATCATTTAAAAAAACTGAAACTCATTTGTGAATTCTGTTTTTTCAATCTAATTGCTGACCTTTGCGACTTCATATGACCTTCAAAACATCCACAACATGATACTTTTTTTCAGTTCTGAAGACAATAAATTATTGTATACAGTTAGTACCGACATCGCATTGTCTGATGATAGTACTGATAAACTGGTTTGGTTGTTCGGAGGTGCGTCACCGCACAAAGCTCCAGTCATTACTGGCAAGTATATAGGTCCAAGAGCAGCAATGGTTACGCCATGGAGTACCAATGCCGTAGAAATCACCGAAAATATGGGCATTTCCGGCATAACAAGGATAGAACTCTTAACCGCTGTCAATGATGAAGATGTCAACTACGACCCAATGCTTTTTCAAAAATATGATCATCCTGATCAGGATATCTTTGATCTGCATATTCTTCCTGAGCCTGTCAAAGCTGTAGATGATATAAGCTTTTATAATAAAACTGAAGGTTTGGCTTTAAGTGATGAGGAAGTACTGTATCTGGACCAACTCTCCATCCAATTGGGTAGAAAGCTGACCGACTCCGAGGTGTTTGGATTTTCACAGGTTAATTCTGAACATTGCCGTCATAAAATTTTCAATGGTCAGTATATCATCGATGGAGAAATAAAAAAGGAAAGTCTGTTTGCATTGATCAAAAAGACATCAAAAGTTAATCCCAATGACATCGTGTCTGCATATAAGGACAATGTCGCCTTTATCATTGGCCCGGATGTCGTGCAGTTTGCCCCTGAATCGGGTGAAAAACCGTCATTTTACAAAAAAACACCCTTTAAATCAGTCTTGTCCATCAAAGCAGAAACGCACAATTTTCCAACCACAGTAGAACCCTTCAATGGCGCAGCTACCGGATCAGGAGGGGAAATCAGAGACAGGCTGGCGGGCGGACAAGGATCTTTGCCTTTGGCCGGAACTGCCGTCTACATGACCGCATACTCCCGGCTCGAAAAAACAAGACCGTGGGAACAAAAAACGGAGGAAAGAAAATGGCTGTACCAAAAGCCCGCTGATATCCTCATCAAAGCCTCCAATGGTGCTTCGGATTTTGGAAATAAATTCGGACAACCTCTTATTGCTGGTTCGGTCCTCACTTTCGAACATCAGGAAGGAGATGAAATAATAGGCTTTGACAAAGTGATTATGCTCGCAGGGGGTGTAGGATATGGAAAAGCTGATCAGTCACTCAAACTTCATCCCCATAAAGGTGATCAGATCATCGTCATGGGTGGAGATAACTACCGCATCGGTATGGGTGGTGCTGCAGTTTCTTCAGCGGATACTGGTGCATACGGTGCAGGGATAGAGCTCAATGCTATCCAAAGATCCAATCCTGAAATGCAGAAAAGAGTAGCCAATGCCATACGTGCCTTGATAGAAAGCAACCAAAATCCCATCGTCTCTATACATGATCATGGAGCAGGAGGTCACCTCAACTGTCTTTCAGAGTTGGTTGAAGATGCCGGTGGTATCATTGACCTGGATGCGTTGCCTGTAGGTGACCCGACTCTATCTGCAAAAGAAATCATAGGCAATGAGTCACAGGAGAGAATGGGCCTTGTCATCCACAGTAAAGATTTAGAAACCGTAAAAAAAATTGCAGATCGAGAAAGAGCCCCGTTTTATAATGTGGGCCAAATCACCGGAGATCACCGATTTTCCTTTCATTCTGCAAAGACTGGATCCAGTCCTATCGACCTGGCATTGAGTGATATGTTTGGCAGTAGCCCGAAAATGATCATCACCGATAAAACAACTGATAAAAAATATGCCTCCGCCACTTGGGATTTAAAGCTATTTTATAATTATCTCGAGCAGGTATTGCAACTTGAGGCCGTTGCGTGCAAAGACTGGCTCACCAATAAAGTGGACCGTTGCGTAGGTGGTCGGGTGGCAAAGCAGCAATGTGTGGGACCTCTGCAGCTGCCACTCAACAATTGTGGTGTAATGGCCCTCGATTATGATGAACATCAGGGCATCGCCACTTCTATAGGACATTCTCCGGTAAGTGGGCTGATAGACCCTGTCGCCGGCAGTCGCAATAGTATAGCAGAAGCACTAACTAATATTATATGGGCTCCTTTGAAAGAAGGCCTAAAAAGCGTTTCTTTATCAGCCAACTGGATGTGGCCGTGTAAAAATCCGGGAGAGGATGCCCGGCTTTATACTGCCGTCGAAGCCTGTTCTGACTTTGCCATCGCATTGGGTATCAATATCCCAACAGGCAAGGACTCCCTGTCGATGAAGCAAAAATACTCAGATCGTCAGGTCATTGCACCTGGTACGGTCATCATCAGTGCTGCTGCTCATTGTAGCGATATCACAAAAGTAGTAGAACCTGTAATAAAATCAGATCAGGGTCAAATGTATTACATAAATATGTCGTTTGCGCCATATGAGACCGGAGGATCCTCATTCCTTCAGATTTTAAGCGCAGTTGGACATGAGCCACCGACGATATCAGATGCACAAAAGTTTAAAGCCGCTTTTGATGCAGTGCAGACCCTCATCCATAGTGGACATATTGTAGCTGGTCATGATATTGGTAGTGGAGGGTTAATTACTACTCTGCTGGAAATGTGTTTTGCAGATCCAGACGCTGGAGCAACTTTTGACCTCTCTATGCTTGGCGAACCGGACAGCATAAAAGTGTTATATGCCGAAAATGCAGGTATTGTATTTCAATGCAGAAAAGGTAGTGAAAGCATTGTTGAAAGCACCTTTAAGGATGTCTCTGTCCCTTGTCATATCATAGGTGATTTCCAGGATGGTAAATCAGTGAAAATAAAAAACTATGAGGATGTATTTGATCTAAATGTAGTTATCTGGAGAGACGTCTGGTACAAAACCTCATATCTCCTGGACAAGAGACAATCAGGTCCTCTCAAAGCAGCAGAACGCTACCAAAATTATAAAAATCAACCCCTGGCATTTATACTTCCGGCTCACTTTTCAGGCCAAAAACCAGATATAAATCCCAATATGACACGAATCAAAGCTGCTGTCATCCGTGAAAAAGGAAGCAATTCGGAGCGCGAACTAGCCAACGCCCTCTATCTCGCCGGCTTTGACGTAAAAGATGTCCACATGACAGATCTCATATCAGGAAGAGAAACCCTGGAAGATATCCGATTTATAGGTGCCGTAGGTGGATTTTCCAACTCTGATGTACTCGGCTCCGCCAAAGGCTGGGCGGGTGCATTTAAGTATAATGAAAAAGCCAATCAGGCACTGATCAATTTTTTCTCCCGGCCTGATACACTGTCAGTAGGTATTTGTAACGGTTGTCAGTTGTTTATAGAGCTCGGACTTATCCATCCCGATCATGACGTAAAACCAAAAATGCACTTCAATGACTCACATAAACATGAAAGTGCGTTTACATCAGTAAAAATAGCGGAAAATAACTCTGTCATGATGTCCAAGCTTGCGGGTGCATCATTAGGTGTATGGATATCACATGGAGAAGGAAAATTTTTATTACCAAAAGATGAATCCGCCTACCAGATTGTAGCAAAATATGGTTATGATACATATCCGGCTAATCCCAATGGCTCCGACTATAACACCGCTATGATGTGCTCTGCAGACGGCAGGCACATGGTGATGATGCCACACATAGAGCGTAGCATCTTCCCGTGGAACTGGGCACACTATCCCAATGGACGTTATGATGAGGTTTCTCCCTGGGCGGACGCCTTTGTCAATGCCAGAAAGTGGCTGGAATCAAAATAGTCGCACAGGATTCAATTTGGTGGATATTTTTACATAATTTTTAGCTACAACATTTTTTTTTTCATCTTTGAAAACATCCAGTTGCCTTTTGACGATGCCAATAACGACGGCTTCATAGCTTTTAAGATCAAGACCTTACCTACCCTCGTCCTGGGCGACTCCCTCAAAAACCTGGCAGACATCTACTTTGACTACAATTTCCCGATACGCACCAACGAAGCAAAAACTACCATTGCATTGCCTGTCCATACCGAGGATGCCGTCATCGATGTCGATATATACCCCAACCCGGTCAAAGACATTTTGTATCTCCGCACCGGTGAATCCTGGACCAAAGCCGAGATCTATGACCTGTCGGGGAGGATCGTCAGAGCTGTTACATTTGACGGTACGTCTCTCGATGTCGGAGATCTGTTGGCCGGGTCCTATTTTATAAGGTTAAAAAACAAGGACAGGACAGGCCGCATCAAATTTGTAAAAATGTAACGGATCTGAAGACCAAGGTCCATTATCAGGCACTTCAGCAACTACATTACAAACTTGCTAATTTTTCTGTTTTATTGTATCCGGCGTAAGCTTTTGAATAGGCTCTTCCTTTTTATCTTCATTAGCAACTTTAGTAATTCTAAGTGCCGGTTTTTTAGTGATGTTATTCTTTTTTACTTCAGGTGCAACCTTGTTGACATTGGATTTTGCCTGAATTGGTTTACTGCCAACTTGTTTCTTGAGAAAGGTACCACTTTTATCAAAAGCGAGGGTTTCCTTAATGGCTCCCTTTGTAATAACAATCTCATAAGAAACTTCATTATTATTTGTAACAATCCTGTCCGCTTTGTCAATCACAAACTCAGGGTAATTCGTATTAAGAAAATTAGGTATTGGCTCTGGAAGGGCACCGATTTTAACTGAAGTCCTCTGTGCATTTACTGAAACAACAACAGCTAATGACAACACGATCAATAGAAATGGATTTTTCTGATTTTTTGTTTTTAAAAATTAGAAAATTATGCCTAAAGAAAATTTAATGTGATTAAATTTTTTAATATATCCTGATTAAATACGAGACATCTAAACTTTCAAAAAGAATTATTTCTTCGGGGATCAGTCATTTTTCGTACCAGTAAATCTTTTCAGGAGCCTCCTGTCTCATGCTTCTCACAAAAACCGGGGGAGAAATAGCAGGATCTCCTGCATCGTAGGTTACACCCTGCCAGACAAATTTCTTACCTTCTTGGTTCATGTGTGTATTGTCCTATTACAGGTACCTCTTGGCAAACATTCAATCGGGTTCCAATCTGAGAGCCAATCCTGCTTTCATACCAGTACCATCCTTCACCGGCTCGTTATCACCTCCATTTTGCTTTGTGAACTGCCGAGAAATGGCCTAAGGTTTATATCCAAAAATTTTATCTCCTTGTTAAACTCCAGTCATCGAATGAAGTACTCAACAATACCTGGAGGCAGTGACCAGCTATAAGGATCGTCAGTATCGGTAGATGGAACTTTATAGAAAAATAGCGTTTACATTTACCTGGCGTTAATTGAATATTTTCTCTTTCATAATCACAAAGAGAGACCTGCTTCAGATTTAAATAATCCGGAGGCGTAAATTTACCGCCGTCTTTGGCAAAATCGCTCATACCGATCACAAGTCCCGGTATTGTCATAGACTCTCGCACCTGGCGCAACACATCCTTTTTAGCTGTTGGGTTAGCAGAAGGAGGGGCTATCCCATACGCGCATTTTCGAGACGCAGATTTATTTGAAATTTTATTTCAGAAACCGGCTGATTCATAGCCCAATTCTTGTGGAAAATTGCCTCCTTGCTGTTTGCAGTGGGACTACCAAAGTCTAGGCCATAATTTGCCCATGTTTCACATACCAAAGCTAAAAATGGCCATCCGGCCTCTTTATTTTTAAGGTCAACCATTGTGTTGAACTTAAAGGTTAACTCGTCCCAAAGCTTATTTCCATTTACTTGCTTAGCCCAGTTGTAATGAAAATTGTAATCTTTTGAATCGGTATTTTTATCCCAAAGGGTTTGACCCGGGGGCAGCTGCATGGCAGATACGTTGCACCTGGCTAAAATGAGGAGCATCCATGGCTGCGATGCTATTGATCCCCGGTGCATAATTAAGTTTAAAACGTTTAATCCCGGATAATTCTTGTTTTGGTGGTTTTCACATCTAAAATATCACCTGCCATAGGAGTTTGAAACAGGTTTGGTAAATGTATAAGCCACGCATCTTTCTCTTTCATACTTTCTCAAGATTCTGGCGGTCTCCTTAGGATAATGCCCTGGCCCGGGGGATAAGCTCAAAGCCGATCAGATTTACTGTGATGGTCTTTATACCTAAGTGAATTTGTGGAAAAAAATCAAACAGATGATTTCCCAGCACCAAATTTACCCCATCAACAATTTACTAATGTATGTATGACCATTATCCTTCAATTCTATGAAATAAATACCATTAACCAGAGGGGAAACATCCTGTGCCTCCCGCACTTCTGCTCCCTTAAAGGCCAAAACCACTCTTCCATACATGTCATACAATGTGATGACAACATTTGTGAGGTCGCTTTCATGAGGAGTCTCCATAGAAAAATAATTGCTGCATGGATTAGGATAAATCTTAATCTTATCTTTTATGATTTTAAGATTATTTGTAGATGTAGTTTTACATGAGCTCATCATGATTTCATCGTGTAGTATATTGGGTTGCCAAAAATTATGTGTGATTCCACCTGCAACCAACAAATTGTCTTCTACAGCCAAAACAATATGATCTGCCAAACCACCATTTGGGAGCGTATCCTGAAACCATTGATTGGTTTGATAGTCATAAATATCTATTTGATTATAACTGCAAATAAATCCTACAAGGAAAGAACTGACATTGAAACAATCGCCTCCGACAAAATGCACCTTATCGCATACTGTGGCTACATTATTATTTAAAAATGAGCGTCCTGCGGACAAACTATCCATGCTCCATTTTTTTGTTTTTATATCAAAAATATCGACTCTTTTACTTTGTTCCAAACCTAAAGAACCGCCAGCAAACAATATTCTGTCTCTGACCACCGCACCCCCCACATAACAACGGGCTTGAGACAATGAGTCGATACTCCAAGAATCCGTTTCAACATCATAAATATCTATTCGTTTTCTTACAAAATAGTCCGGGTTATCCTTAGGATAAGCATCAAAACCTCCTGCAAAAAACACTTTATTTTCGGCTACAGCTACACCCATACCAAAAGTAGGCATAGGTAATTGTCTCTGGCTCCACAGTCCGGTAGAGACGTCATAAATGTCTACCACATCGGAAACGTGATGGTTCATCAACCTACCTCCTGCAAAAATGACTTTATCTCCAACAACTGCAGATGCCATTTCATACCTTGCAATGGACAATTTTTCTACCGACCATATTCCTGTCAACGTGTCATAAATATCTACTACATCACTCGCTTTGAGAAAACCTGTAGGTAGAATACTTTCATAACCTCCTGCAAAAATTATCTTGCTCCCGGCTGTCACTGCATTTAAGCCGCTGCGAGCTACTGATAGATTAGCAATACGCTTACTCTGATCTTTGGTGTCAACTATTTCTATAGTATCTAAAAAATGCTTCCATGTGCTATGACCTACTTTTATATCATATTCTCCACCGGCAAACCATACCTTTGAACCAATAGCCACAGCACCCATACTTCTTTTTTTTTGACTTAAAGAAGAATAAGTCCAGTCTGTCTGACAATTGCTTACGGGAAGTAAATAAATAAACAGCAACGTTGTTAATAATATTTGTTTCATCACTATTGTTTTTAGATTAATTTTTCCTGTAAAGTATTCACCATCAGAGTAAACTTTATTTTGTTATCAACAATTTATTTCTGAACGCTCGGCCATTTTCTTTCAATTCTATGAAATAAATACCATTGGGCAGGGTGGAAATATCTTGTGACTCCTGTATTTCTAATCCTTTTTTACTCATCACCAGCCTGCCATACAGGTCATACATTCTCAACTCAGCGTTAGTCAAACGGAGGTCGGTTGGAATATCCAAACTAAAATAATCAGAAGTAGGATTGGGAAACACTAAGAATTGTCTTGAAGCCTCCGCGTCATTCACTCCAGTGGTACCTGTAATGCGGATATTATCAATATAGAGTCCTTTGAACTTCGTAGTAGGAATAAAATTTGCCCACAGAAATCCGATCTGAATCTCACCGGTCAAAGTATCCGGAATCGGCAACGTAATCGTTTTCCACTGATCGGCGTTTGGAGTAAATGCATTGTTTGTAGTCACCGTTTTTATTAATTCCGGAAGAATTATATCACCCTGCACCAATGATGTTCCCTCATTTTGACCAAAAATATCACTCCTGTCAAAATTCTCAGGTCTCTTCCATATAATGCGCAAGCCTCCTGCTGCACTACCTGAAGAGCTCATCCCCAGTGCTACATCAAAAGTAAGTTGTCTGCCAGGCTTTGGGGTGGATCCCAGCTCAAAAATATGCGTAAAAAATCCACTAACATACTGACTGTTACCTGGATTAAAAAATGATTTTGTCCCTGTTTTTGCAGCATTATCTATCAATTTCCAGTCTGTACCCCTGAGATTGAACAGCACAAGATTGTTGGCTTCCTCTTCGTTTTCAAATGTTTCTATCATTGATGCATCATATTCAATTTCTTTAGGAGAGATGTATATATTCCTGAAAATCGTGTCTCTGCCAAAAGTGCCTGAGACAATCAGGGTTATCTTGTGAAATCCGGTGTCCTGAAATATCACCTTAGGAAATTTATCAGTAGAGTTTGCGGGATTTCCGCCCTCAAATTCCCAGAAAAAACTGTCAGGATCCCATGAACAGGCCTCATTGAATTTTACAGGATAGCCTGCACCGTGCCAGTTGGCCCCGTTGCCATATCCAAAATCGGCAACAGGAACTTTTTCACAGGGAGCCGTAGCCTCTTTAATACCTGTTTGGATATGATTTGCCTCTGTCCACTGATCTTTTCGCCAAGAATGAAGACCAAGGCATGATCTCATCCTGTCCACCTGCCCTTGGGAGAACATTTTGCGGCAGTTGGTGTAATCCATATAATTCATGAACATATCTCCATTCGGTCCATTATTGCATGAAATTTGAGGAAATGTCGGGCAGTAGAAGTTTCCATCGGCTTGTTTTGGAGTATCATTAACCAAGTCATCATCATCGCAATCATCAGCTTCAGTAGTTCCAAAGATATGTATCAATCCTAATAAATGACCCATTTCATGAGTCAGTATTTTAAAATTCGTATTAGGATAACCTCTCTTTCCGTTCATAAATTCATTAAAAATAATTCCTAATCCATCTACATTAGGGGATTGGCTCGAAGTCGGTGCATAAGGTAACAAGTAAGATATTCCGGCTAAAGTAAAATCATTAGGTACTTCGATCCAGTTTAAAACATAAATATTTATATACCGCTTGTTGTCCCATCCATAAATGCCCCCTAAAAATTGTTGATTGCTTCCATAAGTATAAGGTGTATAAATCCGGTCTATTCCATCTGTACAGTTGCCATTGGGATCTATTCTGGCAAGCCTGAATTCAATTTTGGGATTCCCCCTGACATTTTGGAAAGGAATCGGGATGTCCAGGGTATCTGGGTTTCTGTTGCTGAAATCTTCATTTAATATTCGGAGTGCATCCAGCACCTGCTCCTTTGAAACATTTTCAGCACCACCTTGGGTCAGAATATGAAAAACCACCGGGATGATGATTGTATCTGGCACTTGTACCAGTCGTCTAATCTGTACATCCATCTGTTTTACCTCTGCAGGTTTGGTGCCGCAGTTGTGAGACTTTGAAATCTGGGCAAACAATTTTTGATTATCAGATATTAACAAAATAAAAAAAGATAGGAATAATTTTATGTAATTGAGATTTTTCATGATTGCATGGTTTTTAGTTACCATTATTAAATTTCCAAATGTTTAATTTTAGAAAATACAAGGCAAACCATTTCTGGCTGCCTTGTATCAAGCAACTTACTTTTTATTTTTTATAAGTAGCTTGTCCCTCCAAAACTGTAATAGTGTGTACTCCGGTAGTTGGGTTGGTAGTGATGGATGTATTCAACCATCCTGAAATACCGGCATATTTTCCGGTACCACCTGTAAAATGCTGCCATGAAAGGCCTGTTCCATTGTTGTAGCTTTGGGCATTACCGCTGTAATCCACCTTATTACCTGTTTTATCGAAGATTGAGATGGTATAGATAAGATCAAAAGACCCAGTCAGAGGATTAATGACCACTGACTTTACATCCAGAAAACTCTTTGATTCATCAATTTCGCCCACAAGGTTGTCAGAACCTCCCACCTTGTATTTTTTTGGGGCCTTAAATATAGTACCTCCTGGAAGTGCCACATCATAAAACCCAGCTGAAACATCAGGCGTATTGGTATAACCGCCAGTTATGTTTACGGTTTGCCACTCATCTTCCTTACTACATGAAAAAAGAGTGAATAAAATTACTGCTAAAACTACTGTGATACGCATGGTTCAATTATTTTATATGTGATCATTTAAAATTTTTATCACTACAAAATTATATCTAAAGTACTGAAGACCACAAGGAGTATTGTTTCAAATCAGGGAATAGAATGACTTATTTTCTGACATATTGAATCATTTAAAGCACTATTGTTTCTGCTTCCTAAAATCGCCCGGAGAAACCCCAAATACCTTTGAAAATACCCTGGAAAAATAATTGGAGTCATGAAATCCCACGTCAAAAGCAATTTCTGAAACGGTATTCCTGGTTGATTTCAATAATTTAACAGCCTTTTCCAGCCGAAACTTATTGATAAAATGAGATGCGGATAATCCGGTCAAGGCAATCAGTTTTCTATGCAACTGTACACGGCTGATCTTCATAGCACTACACAACTCGTCGATACCAAAATTTTCGTCCGCATAATTTTTTTCAAGATGCTGCAGGATTTCTGCGATAAACATGTCGTCAAGACTTATAAAGTGATTTTCAGCTCCTGTCATCTCTATGGGCGAAAGGCTATATTTCAACTTAAGTTTTTCCCGTTGTTCTATCATTTTACGAATTCTTACCAGCAACTCCCTGGAGTGAAAGGGCTTTGAGATGTAGTCATCCGCACCCTTTTGAAATCCCATGATTTTAGACTCGGAATCCGCCCTCGCTGTGAGTAGTATGATGGGTATGTGATTGGTTTTATAGTCCTTTTTTAAAGTATCACATAGTTCATATCCATCTTTTACCGGCATCATCACATCACTGACGATAAGATCAGGAATAGTCTCCATTGCTTTTTCAATACCATCCTGCCCATTGATGGCCACTTCTGTATTAAAATGAGGCGCAATCACTGACCGGAGGTAATGGGCAAGCTCCACATTATCTTCGACAATCAGGATGGTATGGTGTTGATCAAAAGGCTCCAACACGGAAGTGCATTAGTTTTGATTTAATTCTCCACTCCATTCATTTACCGTAAGTGAAGATGAATATGAAAATGGATCCTCAGAAACATTTGAATGTTTAGTAATGGGAATGTTCAGCACAAATTCAGTACCTTCATTGATTTTGCTGCTTACTTCAATATTTCCTCCCATTAATTTCAGATATTCTTTGACGAGGGTCAATCCGATACCGCTTCCTTCCCGAACCGGTGCACTTTTATCTTCTATCTGATAAAACCGCTCAAATATCATATTCCACTTATTTTCAGGGATTCCAATTCCGGTATCTCTGATTCGCATGACCAATCTTCTACCTTGTGATGGACTTACCGTCGTGTCACATGTCATATAAATATCTCCACCTGGTGGTGTGAATTTAATAGCATTATACAAAAGATTGAGGATGATGTCTTCCATCTTGTCAGGGTCAAAATCCATCATCTCACTTTCAAAGTTTTTTAAAAAGTGCAATTTAACTTTTTCTTTTCTGCAAAGCTCCTGCATGAATCCATCAGATATCCCAGATATGGTATGATATTCATCTGTACATTTTTAATCTTCATGGTGCCCGATTCGATTTTTGCCAGACTCATCATCTGATTTACCAGTCTCAACAGACGGGTTGCGTTATGCCTGATCATTTCCAAACGTCCGCCTTTGCCTTCTAACGGCAATACAATTTTATTTTCAACGGTGTCAGTTGCGGAAGCCCCAAGAATAATGGTGAGTGGCGTTCTGAATTCGTGGGTAATGTTGGTAAATAATCTTGTTTTGATTTCGTCTATTTCTTTTAGTTTTTCGTTTCTTGCCTTTTCTTCCTTTGCTCTGCGGCCAAATACATAAAAAATGACCATCAGAATGTAAATGGAAATCCAGGCAGAATTTACAGTGGTAAAAATAAGATTGATGTGTCCTTTGACCATTTCAGGGGCCGGAGTCAACCATGGTTGTAAAACTGATAAGAAAACAATGCCCAAAACATAAATAATGGAGGTCGTAACCCCGAGCCTAACACTATTAAAAACAAAAGCAAAAACAGCAATAGCAAGAGATGAATATAATATACCACCGGAATACAATATACCTCCTTGTCTGATAACAATAAAAAAGGTAATGAGCATGATGGCTATCGAATGGCAATAATAGAATTGCTCAACGTATCTTTTTATTATCAAAAACGAGCATAGGGCAATGGTATAATATCCCAGCAATAGCCAACCGTACAATTGTAATACCGGAACATCCAGAATATAGGTTAAAAAAGTCAGAAAAATTACCGGTGGTACAACACTTACTGTAAAAATAAAAAAAATCCGCTTTAATTCTATTACCTCCTCTGTGTCACCTGGAAAACTGAGTAACTCATTTATTCTTTGATTGACAGATGTAAACTTCATAAAAAAACATTATTTTATTATAAAGATAAGTGATATCAATATATAATTTTGATATCACTTATCAATACATGTTATGATTTTGATCATTGTCTAAGACTCCAGTATCTTATGTGACATAATGTTTCAGAAGACTACATAATGAGATTTCTCTCCGGGAAATAGTTTTTGTTATTTTTTAAGAGTTGGGTGGGTCAAAAAACTTTCCAGGCGACAACATTTTAAGCTTTCCATTCGTTTTTGAAAGTATATTAAAGACACATAGCCATGAAAAACATTTTTCTAACCTTCAGCATTATTACCTTAGCGCTGCTTACAATGAGTTCCTGTGACAAAGAAGAGGCGCAACCACAACCATCAAAAAATGCCAAAGAAGCAGAATTTAGACTGGGAAGTGTTAAAAAATGGGTTATCATAGATGTATCACTTAATGGAATCTACATTATGAAAAATAAAGTGCTTTTAGATCCTGAGCAGGACGGTATGGCAGAGTGGTTGATTTTTGACACTGACGATAAAACAGTGGAAGTTAAATATCCAATGGAGGCTGAAACAACATTTTTTGATTATAGCAACGAAAATGATGTTTTTAGAGTAAAACACAAAGATGGTACAGAAGAAGTCATGACCATCAGGAGTGGGTCGGTATTTGTAGATCATTTTACTCTTGAACAATCTGATGAATTGATAAATTTGAAGTTTTATTAAAGCCGGAATAGTTAACGGGCATTTAAAACACCGAGTCAATTGGATGCGTCACATTGTAAACCTTGGCACATCCAATAAGTATTAAAAAACTCTTCAAATAAAAAACAAAGGAGCAAAATATGAAAATTCAAGTTAAAATATTAAGTATAAGAGCAGTCAACGAATTAGGTTTTTACTGGACACATGAAGACTTCATCCAACTGTTAGACAAGATGAATCTCCCTGATGCAGACAAACTAAAACCAGAGGAACTCAGAGAAATGTTCTACATGGCGGCCACTGATTTTGAGCCGGAAGAAGCTGCCGAAATCGTACTTTCCTATAAGCTGGGTGACCAACTCAACGCCGGCCAGATCCAGACCATAGCGCACGATATGACGGACGAAAAAGTGGCAGAAACATATGCAGATCCGTCCTTCCACTTTGACCTGTTTAATATCAATCAGTTGTTATTTAAGGCATTCAAAGGCAAATTTCCTAATACAGAAGCATCTATCATTATGATGGAAGTGACCGGTATTGAAAACACTGAAGTCAATAAGGAAGTCCTGACCAAAGCACTGGCACAAAGTCTGAATGAAAGGAGTATCATACAGCGACTCTACGAAGATCAGGTGACGGGACTAGCTGATTTTGGAGATGCTGAAAAAATCATATGGATGTACAATCCAAAAGAAAATGATACCTATGAAATCATAACATCCAGATATTGGATAGACAAAGAAGATATCGAAAGTGGGGAGTATGAAGCGGAAATAAAGTTTTTTGTCGGCGAAGATTAATCTGTTTGGATAGATCAGTAAACTAAGCTC
>JADKCF010000005.1 GCA_016714765.1 Saprospiraceae bacterium
GTAGAAACCCAGCCAGCCAACTATCTAAGCGTAAGTGACGTAGATGCCACGCCGGATCCGGACGGCAACGACGGAACGACACCGAATGACATCATCCCAGTGACATTGGCAGCAGGAGAAAACGATAATGACAACAACTTTGTAGAGGAGCAACCGGGAAGTATCAGCGGAACGGTAACGGCGGATACGAACAACGACAACATAGGTGACACACCGTTAGCGAATGTAACATTACAGCTGAAAGATGCTGTGACAGGAGCAGTGATAGCTACTACGACGACCAATGCACAAGGACAGTACACCTTCAGTAATGTAGCACCGGGCAACTATACCATCATGGAGACAGACCCTGCAGGATATCAGGATGTAAGCGACGTAGACACGACACCGGATCCAGATGGAAACGACGGTGCAACACCAAACGATATGATCCCAGTGACGGTAACAGCAGGAGAAGCGGATAATGACAATAACTTCGTAGAAGAGCAATTGGCCAATATCCGTGGAAATGTCAAAGCCGACACCAACAATGACAATACAGGCGATGTAGCACTAGGTAATGTGACCATAGAGTTGAAAGATGCGGTAACAGGCGCAGTAGTAGCGACAACAACTACCGATGCGAGCGGCAACTATCAGTTCCTGAATGTAGGACCGGGCAACTACAACGTAGTAGAGACACAACCAGCAGGTTATACGAACGTAAGCGATGTGGATGCGACACCGGATCCGGACGGAAACGATGGTACAACACCAAACAACGCAATAACAGTAGTACTTACAGCTGGTGAGAATGATAATGACAACAACTTTGTAGAGGAGCAGCCAGGAAGCATCAGCGGAACTGTAACAGCGGATACAAACAATGACAATGCAGGTGACACACCGTTAGCGAATGTAACATTACAGTTGAAAGATGCAGTGACAGGAGCAGTGATAGCTACTACGACGACCAATGCACAAGGACAGTACACCTTCAGTAATGTAGCACCGGGCAACTATACCATCATGGAGACAGACCCTGCAGGATATCAGGATGTAAGCGACGTAGACACGACACCGGATCCAGATGGAAACGACGGTGCAACACCCAATGATATGATCCCTGTAACGGTAACAGCAGGAGAAGCTGATAACAACAACGACTTCGTAGAAGAGCAATTGGCCAATATCCGTGGAAATGTGAAAGCAGACACCAACAATGACAATACAGGAGATGTAGCGATAGGTAATGTGACCATAGAGTTGAAAGATGCGGTAACAGGCGCAGCAGTAGCGACAACAACTACCGATGCGAGTGGCAACTATCAGTTCCTGAATGTAGCACCAGGCAACTACAACGTAGTAGAGACACAACCAGCAGGTTATACGAACGTAAGTGATGTGGATGCCACACCGGATCCAGACGGAAACGACGGTACTACACCAAACAACGCAATACCAGTAGTACTTACAGCAGGAGAAAACGATAATGACAACAACTTTGTAGAGGAGCAGCCAGCCAGTTTAGGTAACAGGGATAAAAGCACAGGCCGGGGGCCCGCGCCCGACCCACCCGCCCCGGGCGCGGGGCCCGGCGGGGGGGGTGTGGGAAGATCTGAATGCTAATGGAGTTCAGGATGCAGGCGAGCCGGGTATCGGCAATGTATTGGTCAGATTGTTGAATGCATCAGGAACACAGATAGGTACAAAAGTGACAGATACAAACGGATATTATCAGTTTACGAATCTGGAGCCGGGAACCTACACAGTGAAGTTTGACAAACTATCAGGATATGAGCCTACCGGCAAGGATAAAGACGTAGTAGAAACAGTAACAACAGGAGCGGGAGTAACAACAATCAGCGGTACCCTGTACAATGATGATAACAATAATGGAGTTAAAGATCCATCAGAGACATTTAAATCCAATGTAACAGTAGAATTGAGAAACAGCACCACCAACGCGCTCATAGGTACTACGACGACGAATGCATCAGGAGTCTATACATTCAATGGATTGGCACCGAATACGGCATATACAGTGGTGACCAAGGACGACGGAAGAGACAGTGATGCAGATTTGGTTACAGGATTGACAGCCCCGATAGTATTAAGTGCAGGAGAGAGCAACCAAACCATAGATGCAGGATTCTACAAACTGGCAAGCTTAGGTAACTATGTATGGGAGGATAAGAATGCCAATGGAGTACAGGATAACTTGGAGTCAGGCATAGCAGGAGTAACGGTCAACCTGACAGGAACAGATGCATTGGGCAGACCAGTGACACAAAACGACAACGACAGACGGCACAGGATATTATCAGTTTAGCAACCTGGTACCAGGCACATATACAGTGACCTTTGTGAAACCTGGCAGTACATATAAAGCATCACCTGCCAATACGCCGGACGACGCAAAAGACAGTGATGCCAGTGTGACAACCGGAGCAGCAGCACCAGAAGTATTGACATCAGGAGAGAGTAATCAGACGATAGACGCCGGATTTTACAGATGTGCATATGTGGGAGACTATGTGTGGTTAGATAATAACAACAACAATCTTCAGGATGCAGGTGACGTAGGTCTGAATGGAATCCTGGTAGAACTGTACAGCACATCCAACCTGACTACTCCGGTACAGACAATGCTGACGATCAATGATCCGCGTGATCCGAGTAAAAAAGGATATTACAATTTTGAAGTATGTCAGGTAGGAGATTATTTGATCAAAGTCAAGAAGCCATCCACGTATGACTTTGTAAGTCCAAATCAGGGAACAGATGACGCAATAGACAGCGATATAATAGACTTTGCCAATGAAAGTACACTGATATTTAAAGTAAGCTATGCAGCAGAGATCAATGACATAGATGCAGGTGTGAAATCCAAGGTATTACCAATAACATTAAAAGAGTTTACAGGAAGATGGAATCAGACAGAGATGTGAATGAACTGAGCTGGATAACATCAACAGAGATCAACAATGCCTACTTTGAAGTAGAAAGAAGCTTTAAAGGCAGTGCATTTGAGACAGTGGGCAAGGTAGAAGGAGCTGGTAATTCGAATTCAGAAAAGCAATACCACCTGGATGACAGATCGATCAGTGTCAATGGGGTATATACGTACAGATTGAGACAAGTAGACTTTGACGGAAAAGAGACCTACAGTGCACCAATAGATGTACTGGTACAAAGAAAAGGTGTTGTGAAGACGAGCATATGGCCAAATCCGACAGTAGGACAGGTCAATGTAGAGATACTGGCAGCAGAAGGCTCTAAAGTGACGGCAGATATCTATGACAATACAGGAAGAATGATCAGAAGTTCCATCATCAATGGCGTATCAGAAGGCAAAGAGCTATTTGTCAACATCGATGGAGGCATACTGAACAAAGGAGTATATTTTATAATGGTCAATATAGATGGAGAGGTATCTTCACATAAGTTAATCGTTATTGAATAACAAACAGCTTTAAGTTTTTAGGTTTAACTTAAAAAATCTATTTATTCGGATAAAGGGAAGTCATTTTTTGGCTTCCCTTTTTTATTGTATTTTGGAATATTAAGCAAAAAAACATGCCTATCGTCAAAAGGCATCAAATTTTTGAACTTGTAAGCCAGCATTTTGGTTAACACTATTTAATGGAACGCATATGCACCAGCTTTATTTCCTTGCTATATTATGGCATACAATTTTATTTGCCAGTCTTAAGGAGGATACCCTGAAATATCATTGCCCTTCTGAGGTGCATGACTTTCATATCAGCAGATGTGAAATTAATTACGAAACACTTTCCGGAGATTTGCAGATTGCGGCGCACATATTTATAGATGACCTGCAAAGCACATTGAGTAAAATCGGCAAGGGCGATATGAAGTTTTGTACTGCTAAAGAAAGCGCTGAAGCTGATCAGGTGATAGAAGATTATTTGGAACACAATCTTATCATCAGGGTAGGGGGTAAGGTGATTAAAACCCATATGATAGGCAAAGAATCATCCAGGGATATGATAGCAGTCTGGTGTTATCTGGAAGTGACGGGACTGAAAAACATTAGTGAAATAGAGGTGCAAAATAAAATACTGACAGAACTGTATAACGATCAGAAAAATATAGTTGATTTTACGGTCAATAAGAAAAAAAAGCATTTTACTATTTTTGACCAAAAAAAGAGCAGTGCGGTATATCGTTTTTAAATTTGATTTGTACTATTGCCAGTACCAGTAAAAAGCAGCCCATGAAATATTTAAATAAACTGTTTATTTTGCCGGTGAGAGCATATCAGATTTTTCTCTCTCCTCTCTTGGGATCTAATTGCCGCTATCAGCCTACCTGTTCGCAGTATATGATAGACGCCATACAGGAATGGGGTCCACTGAAGGGAATTTGGCTGGGACTGAAAAGGATAGGCCGATGCCATCCATGGGCTGGTCATGGACATGATCCGGTGCCCAAAAAAAAGTAACCAGTATTAAAAATCAAACTCTATAGTATCCCCGGGCTTATATCCTGGTTTGTCCTTGTCATTTTCCTTCCCTTTATTTAAGTCAGGTTTTTCAGGCTTGCTTTCTGAAGGCAATTTGATTTCAGTTGTTTTGTCTGACAGTGCACTTTCATCGACATTTGTGTCGCTCACAGTATCTTCTCCTGAATCTGGATTGTATAGTCCATCAGCCACAATTTTATCTTCTGCCTCCAGCTCTGATGCCAGTTTTTCTACTTTGACTAATTTTGCATCTATCAATTTATTACCCAGAGCTTTCCAACCTTTGACATCTATAAATTCTGCCAAAGAAACTTCCTTTTCTTCTTTGGATTTCCCGATATTGTAAACATACTTGATGGAAGGTGATTTGTCCATAGAGGCAAAATACAGCTTGGTACCTGGGGTTTCGGGAATGAAGACAAATTTTTGGTCATATGTGCTGGTTTCTATTTTGAATCTCTTGACCATTGTCCAGCCTTTTTCTCCTTCATAGTATACTGCAGAAATAACGCTGGTTTCCGTGTAGTTGCCTATCTCTAGTATATTATTGACATCATATTTTTTATTGAGATCGAGCTCATTAATCTCATAGCTGCCATCTTTATAAATGCTCAGCAATTTGCTGCCGGTATCAAAAGCGCCCAAATACTTGCCACGTTCATCCTGATTGAGTTTACCACTTACTTCATCCATGTAAATCTGCATTGCCCCAAGAGAAGACTTTCCTACTGATAATTGAGTCACTTTTCGGACAGGATATTTGGTGACAACATTGCCTTGAGAAGCTCTCCCTTTGATAGCCAGGTCTGCGAAATCAAAATCAAAAACTTTTTTCTTGGCTGTAGATGACAGCGTCAGTTGTATGTTTACCAGTTCTGATTCTCCGTTAGGGTTAGCTGTAAAATAAAGTATTTTTGACCCTTTAGTACCCTGAGTGAGATCATATTCTTTATCTCTGGTGATAGCAGTCACATTAAATCTTTTGGCAAATGACTTGCCTGTTTTGCCGTCCAGATAGATGAGATTGTATGTTGTCCTTTCATCAGACTTAAGCCACACTGCCGTATGTATGATGTCTTTGCCAACAAATACTTTATCAGCAATTTTTACCACTTTAAATTTGCCGTCTTTTGTGAATGCTATGATATCTGCTATATCTGAACAATCACAAACGAATTCATCTTTTTTCATACCCATACCTATAAAACCTTCTGTACGGTCCACATAAAGTTTGGCATTATTAGCTACCACTTCTTTGATTTCTATGCTATCAAAGGAGGTTATAACTGTTTTCCTTTCCCTTCCTTTGCCATATTTTTCGAGTAATCTTTCAAAATATGCAATGGAAAACTCTGTCAGATGCAATAAGTCATGCTTTACCTGTTCAAGTTCTGATAACAAATTGGCCATCATTTCGTCAGCCTTGAATTTATTATATTTGGATATTCTCTTGATTTTAATCTCGGTAAGTCTTACGATATCTTCTTCGGTGATATCTCTCATCATCATGAGTCTGGTATCTCCAGCTCCAAGAGGGTCTGATGGCGTCGCTACGTATTTTTTGAGGCCGGCATCTATGGTAGAAATCACTTCTTCCCAGCTTTCACACTCTTCTATGTCCCTGTAAATCCTGTTTTCTATAAATATCTTTTCAAGGCTGGCATTATGCCATTTTTCTTCCAGCTCTGATTTTTTTATATCCAGTTCTCTGCGGAGCAGTTCTTTTGTCTGCATGGTAGAAATCTCAAGGATTTCTGACACAGACAAAAACATAGGCTTATTGTCCACTATCACGCACGCATTAGGGAATAAGACACTTCACAGTCAGTGAAGGCATATAAAGCATCAATAGTGACATCCGGAGATACTCCCGGCATTAGCTCCAGCTGTATTTCCACATCTTTGGCTGTATTGTCATTTACCTTTTTGATTTTGATTTGCCCTTTGTCATTGGCTTTTAGTATGGAGTCTATGAGCGTATTGGTAGTCACTCCAAATGGTAACTCAACTATATTGAGCGTACTTTTATCTGCCTGTACTATTTTAGCTCTGATCTTCACTCTGCCACCTCTGTGTCCATCCTGGTAATCATTGACATCTATCATACCACCGGTCTGAAAGTCCGGAAATACCTTTACCTTTTTGCCTTCCAGGATTTTAATGGAAGCTTTGATAAGTTCTATAAAATTATGAGGTAGTATTTTGGTCGAAAGACCCACGGCAATACCTTCTACTCCCTGTGAAAGTACCAAAGGAAACTTTACCGGCAATGTGATAGGCTCTTTTTTACGGCCATCATAAGTCAGTTGCCAATCGGTAGTTTGCGGATTAAAGATCACTTCCAGTGCAAACTTGGTCAACCTGGCTTCTATATACCTTGGTGCAGCAGCTGAGTCACCTGTCCTGACATCGCCCCAGTTTCCCTGGCAATCTATCAAAAGATCCTTTTGGCCCATATTGACCAAAGCATCGCCAATGGCGGCATCTCCATGAGGATGGTACTGCATGGTCTGACCTATGATATTGGCGACTTTGTGATATCTGCCGTCATCCATCTCTTTCATAGCATGGAGGATGCGTCTCTGTACGGGCTTTAAGCCGTCATCTATATCAGGTACTGCCCGCTCGAGTATCACGTAGGAAGCATAATCGAGAAAATACTCTTTATACATTCCATTCAACGTAATCAAACCCTCGCTGTCATGCGATGTGTCGTTATGTAGGTTTTCAATATCCATGGATAGTAAAAATACGTTTAGGCGACAAATATATGAATTATTATTATAATATAAAAATTGGTCTTCAAATGCACTTTGCCTGTTGACAACTACCAGACATCAACACAAGCCCAATGCACAAGTTCAGGATTTGACCCTTCCGTCTTCCAGCGTGATGACTCTGTCGCTCATTGCAGCCAAATCCGTATTGTGCGTTACGATAACAAAAGTATGATTAAAATCTTTTCTCAGTTGCAGAAATAACTGGTGAAGGTTTTCTGAACTTGCTTTATCCAGATTGCCTGTAGGCTCATCCGCAAACACAACTGCCGGCTGATTGATAAGCGCTCTGGCTACTGCGACCCTCTGGGCTTCACCACCTGACATTTGTTGTGGTTTATGGTTCATCCTATCCGACAAGCCAAGGTATTCAAGGAGTTCTTTTGCTTTTTGGGTAGATTCACTTTCAGATTTTCCTGCTATGTATGCCGGTATACAAACATTCTCAATGGCAGTAAACTCCTGCAACAAATGGTGAAACTGGAACACAAACCCAATATTTTTATTTCTGAAAGCAGCAAGCTGTTTTTCATTCAAACCGGTGATGTCTTTGTCACAAATAGCCAGTGTTCCGGTATCTGGTGTGTCTAAGGTGCCCAGTATGTGCAAAAGAGTGCTTTTTCCTGCTCCTGATTTACCTATGATGCTGATAATTTGCCCTTGAGGTATGTCCATATCAATACCGTTTAGTACATGGATATCTCCATAAGATTTTTGGATATTTCGGGCAAGGATCATGTTGGCGGCATTTAAAAACTTATAAAAATTAAGCTTACTCGGGCAAAAGTAATAAAAATAAAAGAATTGCTGTGTGGAAGCATTTCAATGGTATGTACAGCAATCGGACAAAAAAGTAAATGCCCTTTTTTAGCCCTGCCAGCTTATGAACTCAGGCAGACTCATGCTATGGAGGGACGTCCTAACAGTTTTGATGGGATGTCAGACGAATGACATCAAGTTTTTGAAAAGTAAAAAATAGTATGCAATTGATAATCAGTATTGTATGTAAATTTATTTTTAATATACTAAAAATATTAATAAATTATTAACACTTTTTACAATAAAAATTGCGGTCAAGTAGTTTTCATTATACTTTTAATTAGTTTTCATTATATTTTACAATCAGGGAGCCATTTGTTAAAAAACAATGAGCAGGTATAAATTTTAAAGATTAATTGGTTACCTTTGCAGCCCAGTTTGTTCGAACCGATATTCAAAATCATATGAAGATCCTTCAGTTGTGCAAAAAGTTTCCTTATCCTCTCAAAGATGGTGAATCTATAGCAGTAACATACTTGAGTAACGCCTTACACAACCTTGGTTGTGAAATATCGCTTTTGAGTATGAATACTTCCAAGCACTACATGGACATAACTGAGTTGCCCGCTGATTTTAATCATTACAAAGAAATCCATGTCACCGCACTTGACAATTCTATAAAAGCCTTTGATGCTTTTAAAAATTTGTTTAGTAGTGACTCCTATCACGTCAGTAGATTTGTATGTCCGGATTTTAAAAATAAGCTCATCGAATTGCTGAAGGCCAATGAGTATGATGTCATACAGTTGGAGACACTATATCTGACACCATATATAGATGTTATCAAAGAACACTCCAATGCACTGATAACCATGAGGGCGCACAATGTAGAGTTTGAAATATGGGAAAGAATATCATCCAACACAAAATTTTTGCCTAAAAAGTGGTATTTACAATACCTAACCAGTAAACTGAAGAGGTACGAACTGGCACATCTGAATAAATATGATTACCTGGTGGCTGTCTCTGAGCGCGATCTTCGAAAATTTAAAACACTGGGGTACAAGAACGGAGCCATCTCTTCGCCTATAGGACTGAATCTTAAAAATTATACAACTCTGAAGCCACACAATGTATGCGATGACATCTGCTTCATAGGTGCACTGGACTGGATGCCAAATATGGAAGGTCTGATGTGGTTTATTGAGAAAGTGTGGCCTGCTTTATCGCAGAAGTTTCCGGATATAAAATTCCATATAGCAGGAAGAAATACACCGGACACGCTAAAAAACCTGAACATTAACAATATTGTCGTTCACGGAGAGGTCTCAGATGCGATTGAGTTTGTGGACAAATATAGTATGATGATAGTGCCTCTTTTTTCCGGAAGTGGTATGAGGGTAAAAATCCTGGAAGGGATGGCGTTGGGCAAAGTGGTCATCACTACAGTATTGGGCAAGGAAGGAATACATGCAGAAAATGGTGAGCATATCCTGGAGGCAGATACACCTGAAGAGTTTATCCGGCAGATATCCGGTGTCATGTCAGGTGCTATAGATAAAGAGTCTATAGGAGCTCATGCCAAAAAATTTGTAGAAGATTATTATGACCATGGCGTGAATGCCTTGAAGCTTTTAGAAAAATACCGTAGTCTTAAAGACAACCCAAGCTACAAAAAGGACGTAATGCTTAAGTAGTACTACCGACCGTTCCCTTTGATTTTATTCAATATTTTAATGGATAGGAGAGAGAGCCATCTTTTTGTTACCTAGCTTAATACTTCATTTATATTTCTCGGATTATTATGTTGCTTTATTTTTTCAAGCGGCCCTGTAGCTATTTTTTAATAAGTCAGCCCCAGCATTTATATGTCTTTAAAGTAATTAAACTTTCATTTTGGTAATGAAACTAATAAAAAAATAAAAAAAACAACCAAAATATATTATAAATATATGTAATTTATATAATAATGATAATGTATAATTAATGCCATATACTACTTTTATTTGACTTGATTTTAAATGAAATATGTATAAAAAAAGACTTCCCTCAAAAATATTTGGCATATAAATTGTCTTACATCAAGAGGATTATTATACTTATACGAATTTTATTTTTTAACTTTTTTCAACTTACACACATATGGCTACTAGAGCTGTCATTGCTGATCCTCAGAAAATGTTTACAGAGGGAATCCAGGCCATACTTACTGATATGAAATTTCCACCTATAAAGATAGTGGGAGTAGCTTACAGTCTTGAAGAACTTAAAAAAATGACAGAGTTTCCTATTGATCTTCTGATCATAGAACTGGCTCTGGCTGATAACAAGGATGTGTCATTAATTTCTGAACTAAAAAGGACACAACCCAATATCAGAATCATAGTTTTGAGTAATTATGGCGAGTCGCACATGGTAAGAGATGCTTTTATACAAGGTGCGGACGGATATGTGCTAAAATCTAACAATTCACTGGAGTTGATTCAGTGTATAGAAAGAGTAATGGAAGGCAGTACTTACATTGCAGAAGGACTCAGGCTTGCCCCTGAGTTTAACAGGCAAAAAAAGACTGCTTCGATAGATAGAAAAAAAGTCTATGAAGATAGATTTTTATTAAAACAGAAACTGACAAAAAGAGAAATACAGATATTATCTATGATTGTACAGTTTAAAAACAATAAGACAATAGCACAGGAACTGTTCATCAGTGATCAAACGGTATCAGCGCATCGTAAACGAATTATGAAAAAATTCGGCATCAATAATACGGTAAATCTGATAAAGTTTTCAATGGATCACCAATTGGTATAGTTTTTGACTGAATAATAAATAATCCATTTTTTTTGTGGGCATCCCCTTGCCACTTTTTGCAACAGTATTCTCCATGATAAGTCTGAGATAAATTTGGAATCATTTTTAGTTTATAATTAAATCAAATTATCTCATGAAATCGGAGAAATTTACACTTACGAAACGCAGAAGTTTTGGTAGGTTTATCAAAATGAGTATGCTGTCGGCTTTGCTGACAATCTGGTACTCTGGACTTGAGGCTCAGTGTCCTCTGGTAGGTAACAACCTGGTCCAGGTATCCATGGATGAAAATTGTGTCGTCCAGATTACGCCTGACATGATACTAGAAGCACCCGGTACCGGTTGTGCTTATGTTGTTCAGGTTTTGAATTCCAACGGACAGCCATTGCAGCTGACAGGAACTAATCCGGAAACGGGCGCTCCTTATGCAACGGGTGATTACAGTTGGATTTCTTGTGCTCAATTAGACCAGACACTGACAGTCAGGGTTGTATTGGGTACAAATTCTACTTGGGGGAAAATCAAAATCGAGGATAAACTAGCCCCGGTTATTACTTGTCCTGCCCCAGTAACTGTTTCGTGTTGGGATTCACGTACTTTTCCTGAACCTGCGGTTACTGACAATTGTACGAGGACTCCTTGTACTGCTAGCAGACCAATCACTTTGACATTATTGTCAGATGTCACCACAGAATTGGAATGTTCAAACGATAACAGAGCAGTCAGAAGAATAAGATATCAGGCGAAAGACGCCAGTAACAACTTATCTACTGTATGCGAAAGAGTTATTTATTACTCCAAAATTACACTGACAGATGTCAAGTTTCCTAAAAATTATGATGGAACTCCCAAAAACAGACCTCACCTACAGTGTGATGGTGGCTGGGCATGGAACCCATATAAGACAGTTGCAAGTGTACCATTCCCTACAGCAAACTGGGATAAAGTATTATTGAATCCTGCCACAGGTGCAGTTCAAATCCCACTCAACAACTATCCGGATCCTCATGAGACAGGTGCTCCATACGTGGCTCACCCAGATAACATTACAGGATATATCAATGGGTACAAAGTGGGTACTCCTGTAGCATCAGGAGCAGGACTTACAGGCTGTACAGCCGGTAATCTGGTAGGCAATGATATAGCATCAGGAACCTGGAGAAACCAGTGTGATAATTCTTCAGGTGGTACTTTTAGAATAGATACTTTTTATAACCCTATCATTGGTAACAACAATCTCTGTAAAATCAACACCACTTATTCAGATACTAAGATTGATATCTGTGCTAAGTCATTCAAAGTGTTGAGATACTGGACTGTACTTGACTGGTGTTCATCAGGGGCATCAAGTATATCCAATAGCTATCAGATTATAAAGGTGATAGATGATGAAGGTCCATCGGCAACTATTCCTCCGGATGTTACCACTGGAGTGACTCCATGTCTGGCTAATCCAACCGCAGGAACCAGCCCTAATATTGATATAGAAAGTGTATCCAGCGTTGTACCTGCAGATCCTTACTCTTGTACAGGTTCATGGTTGGCAATAGCTCCTATCAGTATTTTTGACTGTAGCGACAAAAGCAAAGTGACTTATACTGTGCAGTTTGTCTTACCTGATGCCAACGGAAATCCACCTGCTAATCCGGTTTATGTATACCAAAGTGGTAATGTGAAATCAGAGCAAATAGCTACTGGACCTAATGCCGGAAGATGGCAGTTGACAGGCTTGCCTTTCGGATGTGTTTGGATCAAATATACACTATATGATGAGTGTGGCAACACTTCTGAAGCTTACACTGAAATAAGAGTAGAGGACAAAACACCTCCTGTACCAGTATGCGATGAATTTACAGTAGTGACTTTATCCAACAATGGGTGGGCGCATGTATTCGCAGAAACTTTTGATGATGGATCACATGACAATTGTTCTGCAGTAACGTTTTCGGTAAGAAGACTCACAGCAGGATGTAACTCGAATGGATCTACGAATGAAGCCACCAATCCTTTTGGACCGTTTGTACAATTCTGTTGTTCGGATGTAGGAAAGGAAGTGATGGTAGAACTCAGAGTAACAGATAGTTACGGAAACGTAAACAGTTGCATGGTAGTGGCTACAACACAAGACAAAGTACCACCAGTGATTTCATGTCCAAAAGATAAAGTTATAAGTTGTGGTGCAGATACTACTTTGTTAGCTTCTGAAAGACCTGTTTGGTCTCCAACAGCCCTTAGCACTCCTTACTTTTCCGACAATTGTAATGCAACTATGTCATGGACAAATAAAGGTGTTATCGATAATTGCGGACAGGGAGTCATTACAAGAACATTTACTGTAACTGACAATGGTGGCCGTACGGCAACATGTGAGCAGATCATCACTATAAGAAATAACACTCCTTACACCGGACCTACTGCATGGCCTACATCGCCAAAAGAAGTAAGTGGCTGTATGAACGTGGATACCGATCCAAGCAAAACTGGAATACCTACTATCGGTAACGGAGCTTGCAGTCAGGTAGCATATACTTATGAAGATCAGGTCTTCCCATTTGTAGATGGAGTGTGCTTCAAGATACTTAGAAAATGGACAGTGATAGACTGGTGTAAATTTGCGCCTAACAAAGCCCCTAATGGCCAAGAATATCCTTCAGTTCCTACTTCTACAGCAGCAACAGGTCAGGAGTGGAAAATCAATACCTGGTCTTACACTCAGATCATAAAGGTATCTGAAAACGATAAACCAAAGGATCTTATTTGTTCTAAAGCTGATACTGAGGCTTTCGGAGCTGACTGTACAGGTTTTGTAACGCTGAAAAATTCTGCAACAGATTGTACACCGCCAGCACAATTGAGATGGAACTGGAAGATTACTCTTCAAAATGGTACTGTCATCAATAAGCCGGCTACAGCCAGCCCTGCAAGTGCAGATGCTTCTGGTACATATCCGGTAAATACTGGTGGTGGATCACATAGTATCACATGGACAGTAGAAGATATGTGTGGTAATCAGGCTACTTGTACTTATCCATTCAAAGTTGTGGACAAGAAGAAGCCAACTCCATATTGTATCAGCGATATCACAACTGTAGTGATGCCTACAACAGGTCAGGTAACAATTTGGGCTAATGATTTTAACCTAAGCAACGGATCATTTGACAACTGTACAGCTAAAGCCAATCTGAAGTTTTCATTGTCTACAAATATCAATGAAACAAGCAGAACCTACAATTGCAGCCAGTTAGGAGAAAATCAGGTTACAATGTATGTTTGGGATGAAGCAGGTAATTATGATTATTGTACCGTAACCATCAATATTCAGGCAAATGGCACTGCATGTTCAGGAGCAAGAATGGCCGGAAATGTGGGTACGGAGTCCAATAACATGGTAAAAGATGTACAGGTGGTACTTCAGAATATGACCAGCAACGAGACGAAAGCAAACATTACCAATACTCAGGGACAATTTGAGTTCGTGGGAATGCCAGAACAGATTTCTTACAAGATCACTCCTGAAAAAGACGTGGACCACCTCAATGGTGTATCTACTCTGGACCTGGTCATGATCCAAAGACACATACTCGGTATCGAAAAGTTGAACTCTGCTTATAAGTTTATCGCAGCTGACGTCAACAAGGACAACAAAGTGACTGCGGGTGACCTGGTAGAGCTTAGAAAACTGATCCTTGGTATCTATGCCAAATTGCCAAACAACAAGTCATGGAGATTCCTTGATAAAGCGGTGAATATATCTGATATAGCTAACCCTTGGGGAGTAAATGAGTACATAAGTATCAATAACTTCTCTGCATCGATGATGAATAACAACTTCGTAGCAGTAAAAGTAGGTGATATCAACGGGTCTGCAGTGACAAATGTCAATGCTCCTGTGACTCAGAGCAGAAGTGCCAAAACATTGACCCTGGTAACTGAAGATCATTCTTTCAAAGCAGGCGAATCAGTAAAAATGGATATTACAGCAGACAACTTTGTGAATATGTCAGGTGCTCAGTGGACTTTCAATTATGATGAGGCTGCACTGGAGTTCAAACATATCAACGCAGGTGCACTTGCTGTCAGCCAGGACAACTTCCACGTAAAAGATGGTAAAGTATCATTTAGCTGGAACGATTACAAGGGTAAAACTGTAGCCAATAACAAGGTATTGTTTACTATCGAATTCAGAGCAACTGCGAATAACACAATAGCCAAATCATTGACATTGTCATCAGATATCACTAAAGCCGAAGCTTACACACAAGACTTGAGTGAAATAAATGTTGGACTTTCAGTCAGAAGTAAAAATGCATCAGATGCTGTGTTTGCACTGGATCAAAACAATCCAAACCCATTCACTGCAGGTACTACCATCAGCTTTGTATTGCCTGAAGCAGGTAAAGCTATGTTGACCATTTATGATATCACCGGAAAGGTATTGAAAACAATATCCAACGAATATCCAAAAGGTAGAAACGAAGTCACCATTACTTCAGATGAGTTTAATGCTCAGGGTGTGATGTTTTACGAGCTCGAAAGCAAAGGCTTGAAGGCGACAAAGAAGATGATTTATCTTAACAAATAGATTTAAGATATAAACATAAAAATATTCGAAAAGCCCGGCACCATTTGGTGTTCGGGCTTTTTAAGTTGGGTACTGCAAGCCTGGCTTTTAATGCTCATTTATTGATAAATTTTTGTTTTTTAAACTTTAAACTTTTATTTTTGTTGAAAATGCTACAGTTTCCCGCCTTTTGAGTAGCTCTATACATAGTTTGGCTCACTATTTGCATTAATCTATATTGATTTCCGAACATTATTGGCCAAAAGTCAATTGCTCAGAATCAGTTTTAATAATAAGATTTAATATATTGAGTTTTAACTAAATTAATGCTTAATTTTGCAATCTGATTTTATCATTTTAAAAATTCCCAACATGAGGAAAATTTTAATTACAATTATTACCATTTTATGCTTTGGACTCGGAAATGCGGATGCGCAGCTGACCGTTTCTATGTCGAGCTCACAGGTAGCACCCAATACACAGGCATCCGTAGATGTCACAGTAAGTGGTTTTACCAATCTGCTAGGAGTACAGTTTTCGATCAATTTTGATTCATTGGTACTCGCTTATGGCAATGCTACTAATTTTTCGGGAACACTCCCCGGATTGTCTGCCTCTGCAGTGTCCGGACCCAATGGAGTCGGAGTAAAAAATGGACAGATTACCTTCTCCTGGTTTGACCAGCAGGGTACTGGAAAGTCGGTACCAGATGGCACAAGGCTGTTTACTATTGTATTTAATGCCATTGGCCCCGTCGGTTCCAAGTCTGATATTGTCACGAGCAGTGTGCCCAGGGTAATAGAAGTAGTCAATGCAAATTTCGGAAATGTAAATTTGATTAATAACAAGGGTACTGTTACGATCAAGGGAGATGGTCCGGTAGATCCGTGTCCCAATCCGACTTGTTCAGATCCAAATAGCCTCATACTTGCAGGTACTGTGATCAATTCAGAAAAAAATAAAACGGTTTGTATTCCTATTTCTGTGAAAAATTTCAGAATGATGCAATCAGGACAAGGAAGTATCAAGTGGGACCCTACTTTGTTGCAGTATACCGAGGTGAAAACACCAGCGTCAGGAGGTATACCAGGATTTAGTGGTGGCTTTAATGCTAATAATGCTGCTAATGGTGAGTTTAAATATCTTTGGGCCAATGATAATCCCGCAGTTCCGCTCACGCTCGCTGACAATACCGTGATTATGGAGTTGTGCTTTAAAGTGTTGGGAAATACAGGCCAGATAGGTTGTATTCTTATAGGACAGGGTACTTTAGCGACAGAATGGGAAAATGCTACGGGTACAGTACCTGTGTGCTTTAATTATGGTAAAGTGACAGTCGTAGATTTGCCACCGCCTAATGCTGTTTTGATAAAAGCAGGAACCGCCACAGGTACATTGGGTTCAGAAGTTTGTATTGATGTGACTGTAGATAATTTTACAAATATACTGGGTGCAAGTACTACATTAACCTGGGATCCCACAGAACTGGAATTTGTGAGGACAGATATGTATATGCTGGAGGGATTAAATTCAACTGCGTTTAACAACACCTCAAGTTCACTGAAATTTTTATGGATATCTCCAGCCGCAGTCACCAAAGCGAATGGATCCAAGATATTCCAGATATGTTTTAAAATTAAAAAATGTCTGACAGGAATGGCTGTTAATATACCTGGGCCAACAGAAATAGTAGGTGCGGGCAGTGCGGGCAGTGTAGTAGTACCAAGTCAAACAATGGCTGGATCTATATCATGTACAATCGAAGAGCAATGTTCGGCTACCTGTACATTGGGTGCTGTGACGGCCACAAGCTGTAGTGGTACAAGCGACGGGGCTGTGTCTCTGACAGTGACAGGAACCAATCTAGGTAATCATACAATAGAATGGAAGAATGCAGCAGGAACTGTAGTGAAGCCTTCTGCATCGCTGACAGCAGGCACCAATCTTACAGGTGTACCTGCAGGCACCTACACATATGAGGTCAAATTTGGCACAATGGTGTGCTGTACAGGATCTGCTTCAGTAATCAGCCCTACGCAGATAGTTATACCTCAGTCTGGTGTAGTCATAAATGTAGGATGCGGGCAGAAAGGCTCGATCAATATTACAAGCACAACAGGCGGAAATGGTGGGTTTATATATAAATGGACTCCGGAACTGGGAAATACAGCTAATCCTCTAAATCTGGACGCTGGCAGCTATACGGTTTTAGTGACTGACAGCAAAGGATGTACTGCTACAGCGACATTTACAGTAGGCAATACTTCTACTGAATTGTCAGTAACCACATCTTCAGCAGTGGTAAAATGTAAAGGAGGTTCGGATGGTTCTATCCAGATCAACGCTTCCGGAGGATGTGCTCCATATTCATACAGCTGGTCCACTTCAGGATTAAGTGGAAATAACCCGCAAAACCTTAAGGCTGGTGTATATACTGTGACAGTATCAGATAGTTCTACCCCGGCTCAAACCAAAACAGCGACGGTGACCATTACAGAACCATCAGCTGCGGTCGAAATAGCGTTAACAGGTATAACCGATGCTTCTTCTGCTACATCCAGTGATGGTGTAATAACACTTACCATCACAGGAGGAACGCCTAATTATAAAACAGTTTGGTCGGGACCAACTACAATTGCCGATGGAAACACTTCCGGAGTAATAGACGCAAAAAATCTGAAAACCGGATCTTATAGTGTCACTGTCACTGATGCTAATGGCTGTACTGCAGTCAGATCTGCGATAGAAGTCCCAATAAAGGATCCCGTTGTAGTGGCTCCTGAAGTTGGTTCTTCATCCGTATCATCTAGTTTTAATGGGTTTGGAGTGCCATGTTTTGGCGATGATGATGGCGCTATAGTATGTACGGTTAGTGGAGGTACATATCCGATGACTGCGACATTAAAATCTGGCAGCCAGACTATCCGATCCATCACCATCAATGGTCCTGATGTATCATTTACAGGATTGGTTGCCGGTTCTTATACCATAGAAGTCAGCAACAGTAAAGGCACTAAAATAGTGGGTCCTCTCGTAGTTACTCAGCCTACAAAACTGGCTGTTACTCCTTCAGTATCCTGTACAGAAGCCAATAAAGAAACTGGTTCCATTGAGTTGAAGACCAACAATACCGGTGCCGGCAATTACGGATACACCTGGTTTGGTTTGACAGATTTGGATAACAAAGCAGAAAACCTTGCAAAAGGCTTCTATAACGTCACTGTAACTGATGCTAATGGTTGTGAAGACAAACTGTCGAATATTGAAATCGACGATTGTGAAATTACCGGAGTTTGTTACAAAGCTACAACAGTGATCACACCCAATGGTGACAACTTTAATGATCTGTTCCTGATCAACTGTGTGAACAATACGGCTTCAGATCTGACAGTTTTTGACAGATGGGGTAGGGTCGTGTACTCTCAAAATAACTATGATAATACCTGGCAGGGTGTAGACAAGGATGGCAAGGATCTCAAAGAAGGAGGTTACATCTGGGTACTCACTGTAAACTTTGGTCAAGGCAGAAGAGAAGTGCACAAAGGTACGGTAACGTTACTGAGAGCCAATTAATTTTATTCAAAGAAAGAAAATTTCATAAAAGATATAATATGAAGACAAGAAACATTTTTAGCATCTTTTACTCCTGGCGGGTTTAGTGGGCTTTATGCCGGGCCTACAGGCACAGTCAAGATATTTTGACGAAAGATATATATATACTCAGGCACAGCTCAATCCACAGTTGATCAATCCTGGTGCAATAGGTTCTGCCATGAAGCATCAGATATTGCTCAATTACCGCAATAAGTGGTCAGGAATTGATGGTGCGCCCAGGACTGCAACCATCTCCTACAACGGCCCAGTGGGAAACAGACTGGGATTGGGTGTCAATATTGTAAGTGATAGATTTGGAGAGCTGGAAACCACAAAAGGTGCTTTGGGTCTCAGTTATACCATCAAATCAGAAACCAATCAGGTTGGATTTGGAATTTCAGCAGAGTATATTAAGCATAGCTTATCAGGATTTGGAAACTCAAACCCCAATGACCCTATCATTAACCTGGCACTTGCCGGAGCGGAGTACTTTGATGCGTCATTTGGTGTTTATGGTATTTACATGGACAGACTGACATACGGGCTTTCTTTGCCTTCAGCTGTGAGTTCTCGTATAAGCGATATTGACAACAACGCACCGGACAGAGATTTAGGATTTATACTACAGTTCGGATATAAAATTGATGTGCATTCTGATATCACGATGACACCGAGTCTGATCATGAAAAAACTGGCAAATGTGCCTACACATATAGATATGAATCTCAATTTTGGATTTCTGCAGGACAAACTGATTGGTGGAGTGTCGTATACTTTAGGAGCGGATAAGAGATTAGGATTTCTTATAGGAACAAAAATCGAAAAATTTAATTTCTATTATTCGTACAATACCTCATCTAACCTTATACAGGATTACAATAATGGGTCACACGAGCTGACACTGGGAGTAAATTTTGGTGGTAAATAATCAATGCCCGTTTTAGAATAAAAAGGAAGACCTGTAGCAATACGGGTCTTTTTTTTTGTGTAATACATAAGGATAACTTACCTTTGAATCATTCTAATCGATCATAATGCGTATCAACAGCCACGGCCATTTATTACCTTACCCACATCAGATACCTGACTTCATGAAGAAAAAGCAGATATTTTGGGTGGAAAACGACATGTCCTGTATGTGTCAGGGTCAATGGCGCAGGCCGATCACAGACCCCAGTTTTTTTCTGGACCGCAAAATAGACTGGATGGCATCGAATCAGATAGATAAAGAAGTTATATTGAATCTGTCTCAATTGTATTGCAATGGCTATACCCGTCATGATGCCAGGGACGTTATCCGATTTCAGAATGATTACAATGCTTCAGTCCAACATGAATATCCTGATAAGTTTATTTCAGGTTTTGTGGTCCAGGCATTATACATGGAGGATGCACTGAAGGAAATCGAAAGATGTGTAGAAGAGTTGAAAATGTCTGTCCTATGCCTACCATCTCACTATCTCAATGCAGATAATCATTGGACTGCCATTGCTGATGAAGCAACCATACCTATTTTTGAAATGGCGAATCATTATCATCTTGCAGTAGAAATCCACCCTTATAATGCTGAAGAAATTGTCCATCTTGAAGATAAATTCTGGCGCTTTCATCTCATATGGATGTGTGCTCAGACAGCTGATGCTTCTCATTTTTTCAACTTGCTGGATTTTCCGGATCGTTTTCCCGAAATGAGAACAAGCTTTGCTCATGGCAATCAATTCGGACATATGGGATATGGAAGGAGATTGCAGGGGTATAAAGGCAGACCAGATTTATTTAAAGGTGCAAGAAGCCCTGAAGAAAATCAACAGAATGCCAATGTTTTTTTTGATACCTTAGTACATGATGTGCTGTCATTTGAACTGATGGTCAAGCGTGCAGGAGTATCACAGATCATTGCAGGACTGGACGATCCTTATCCTCTTGGTGAGATGGAAAGTGTAGAGGGCTCATACCCGGGCAGAGTGATCGATGAAGCCGTCATGGCACATATCATCACCGATTTTGAAAGAGATCAGATTTGGTGTGATAATGTAATCAGATGGTTATATGGGTGACAATTATTATTTTTGGGGAAAATAAAATCAATTTTTACTTAGCACAATAAAATCGAAAGGCACGTGAATACTTCACAATTATATGCACATACACAGGATCAAAATGATTCATTGGCAACCTTTAGAGATTGTTTTCATATACCTAAAGACGTACAGGGCAAAGATACAATATATTTTTGCGGAAATAGTCTTGGACTGATGCCCAAATCTGCTACTGAGTACGTAACTCAGGAGTTAGAGGACTGGAAAAACTTGGGGGTGGAAGGCCACTTTCATGCAAAAAATCCATGGATGCCCTATCATGAATTTCTGACAAAAAATATGTCGGCTATAGTAGGTGCCAAGCCATCAGAAGTTGTCGTGATGAATAGTCTTACTGTCAATCTGCATTTATTGATGGTGAGTTTTTATAGACCCACCCCGAAAAGGTATAAAATATTATTTGATTATTCGCCTTTTCCTTCGGATAGGTATGCGATTGCCAGTCAACTGAATTTTCATGGATTTGACCCCGAAGCAGGCATGATAGAGTGTAATCACTGAAATGGGCCATGCAAAAGGATGTATAGTCGGTTGTGATTTAGCACATGCTGCAGGAAATCTACACTTAAGTCTGCATGATGATGGTCCGGACTTTGCTGCCTGGTGTAGTTACAAATATTTAAATTCAGGTCCGGGTAGTTTGTCCGGTTGTTTTATTCACGAGAGACATCATAATGCTGATTTGCCAAGATTTGCAGGTTGGTGGGGACATGACAAGAGCACCAGGTTTTTGATGGGAAAGGATTTTCATCCCATACATTCAGCAGAAGGCTGGCAATTGAGTAATCAGCCCGTACTTTCTATGGCTGCCATAAGAGCATCATTGGATATTTTTGCTGATGCAGGTATGGACAGACTTAGGATCAAATCTGAAAAGCTGACAGCTTATCTGGAGTTTCTGATATCGCAGGAAGGAAATGATAATATACAAGTGATCACCCCCTCAGATCCGAAGTACAGGGGATGTCAGCTTTCTATACAAATGAAATTTCCAGATAAAAGACTTTTTCACCACCTTTCGGTAAATGGCGTCATCGCAGACTGGCGGGAGCCTGATGTGATCAGAGTTGCACCTGTTCCATTGTACAATACATTTGAAGATGTCTGGCACTTCAGTAAAATTTTGCACGAAGGCCTTTTATCCCTATAAACAGGCTAATTATATATATAGTCATGTTGATTAGAATAAACTCTATCACATGATAATGGACATCGAACTGATTGTGGATATGTAGATTAAGACTTTAGAAATCCTTACAATCCAATATCTTTGTTACTTTTGTATGGTAAAAATAATGCCATAGTATACATGAAGTCATCCAAAATTCATAAGGTAGAGATCATTCCCACCCAGATAAAACTCCACGAACCATTTGTCATTTCCAAAGGGGCACTGACCCACGCACGAAATACCGTAGTCAAAATTTATAACAGCGATGGAACCTATGGCATAGGCGAATGCTGTCCTTACAGGTCTATCCATGGCGAAACACAGACTGGTACAGTTGCTTTTGCTAAAGACCTGGCAGAGGCACTCATAGGGGCTGATCCAAGAGAAATCCACAAACATATTGCATTGATGGACCGCATGATTGTCGGTAATGCATCTGTAAAATGTGCTTTTGATATGGCACTTTATGATTTGGTAGCAAAAATGGATGACCTGCCGCTTTATGCATTTCTAAAAGGAGACAGGGACAAAAAGATATTTACAGACAATACAGTCAGTCTTCTTTCCAAAGATAAAATGGTCGAAAAAGCGTTAAAATTTAAGGAAATGGGATTTCCGGTACTGAAAGTGAAATTGGGTGAACGAGGGTATACAAAAGATATTGAGCGTATGAAAGCCATACGTACTGCAGTCGGAGAAGACTTACCATTGCGCATCGATGCCAATCAGGGATGGAATTACCTGGACGCAAAGCGGGCCCTGGAAGGGATGAAAGACCTGAATATTGAACACTGCGAAGAACCCGTACAGGCGGGAAATTTCGCAGATCAGGTGCGATTGACAGCTTGCAGCCCGATTCCTATCATGGCAGACGAGTCCGTGTTTAATCATAAGGATGCTTATAAGGTGCTCAGTCAGCATGCAGCCCATATGATCAATATAAAACTAGGCAAATCTGGAGGTATATGCAATGCTATGAAGGTGGCAGCTATTGCACAGGGAGCAGATGTGTATTGTCAGACAGGTTCTTTTTCAGAATCAAGATTGGGGATTTCTGCTTTGGTACATTTTGATATGGCTTGGGATCACATCATACATCACGATCTGGATAGTCCGCTTATGCTGTCGGAAGACCCTGTGACAGGTGGTATGATGTATCACAAAGACTGGCAGGTGACAGTAGACGACACTCCCGGCCATGGTGCAGATTTTGACCCAATATTTCTGAAAAGGTTTGAGATGCTGGAAGTAAGGTAAATCACTTTACTTGTGTACGTGTGATTTTTTTTAAACTTTAATTATCCTATTTTTGAATAATTCAAACTTATGTTTAATATTTGCAGATATTAGGGAAATAATCTTAATAAGTACATCCAATCATTCAGATAATAAAAAAGTAAGAATATGGTGAAGAAAATAGGAATTTTGTTCGGTAAAGAAAACACATTTCCGCAGGCTTTTATCGAGAGAGTCAATTCTAAAAAAGTAAAGGGTATCGTTGCAGAGGCTGTTGAAATAGATGTGGTCGAGCAAGCAGACCCTTCAGCTTATGCAGTGATCATTGACAGGATATCTCAGGATGTTCCTTTTTACAGAGCATATCTTAAAAACGCAGCTCTGATGGGTACTGCAGTGGTCAATAATCCATTCTGGTGGAGTGCCGATGAAAAGTTTTTCAACAATTGCCTTTCCAAAACGCTCGGTGTTCCTGTTCCCAACACGGTATTGTTACCTTCGTACAACCGCCCTGATGATACATCAGAGCAATCATTTAGAAATCTGAAGTATCCTACAGACTGGGAAAGAATTTTTGACTATATCAAGTTTCCTGCCTACATGAAGCCACACTCAGGAGGAGGATGGAAAAGTGTCTATAAAGTGACAAGTCCTGAAGACCTGTGGGTAAAACATGCTGAAACGGACCAACTGGTCATGTTGCTACAGGAAGAAATTGTGTTTGACCATTATTTCAGATGTTATTATCTGGCAGGAGACAGAGTGCATATCATGCCATACGAACCGCGAAATCCACATCACCTCAGATACGTAGTCGATAATCCGACTAAAGATAAAAAGCTGTTAGCAACAATTGAGCAGTATACCAAGACTCTTTGTAACGGACTGGGATATGATTTTAATACTGTAGAATTTGCCGTCAGAGATGGTATTCCTATAGCAATAGATTTTTGCAATCCTGCTCCGGATGCAGATATAAACTCAGTAGGTCAAGCTAATTTTGATTGGATCGTCGAGAACGCAGCCTTGATGGCCATAGAAAAAGCACAAAATCATAAAGCAAATCAGACAAACCTTACATGGGGCACATTTATAAGTGATATATTTGCACCTTCAAAACCATCTTCTGCAAAAAAATAATTTTTAATACTTATCACAGAAGAAAAAGTACTGATGGAGCAAAAGTTAAGACTGGCAATCCTGGATATGAATGATGGCAAACCCAATCAGGGTATGCGTTGTATAAGGACATTGCAGCTATGTACAGCAGTGCTTTTGATATCGATGAGTTTGATGTCAGAAATAAAAGAAATTCCCGGGCTGGATTATGATGTCTACATTTCCAGCGGAGGCCCCGGCAACCCTCTGGAAGGGGATGGTGTATGGGATAAAAACTGGTATAACCTGGTAGGTGACTTATGGGAGTTCAATAAAAACAGCAGACACGAAAAGAAGTTTATGTTCTTCATATGTCATTCATTTCAGATGGCATGTAATTTTTTTGAATTGGGTACCCTGGCACCCCGTAAATCCACATCTTTTGGAGTCATGCCGGTACACAAGACAAAGTACGGGGAGACTGACCCTATCTTTAAAATGCTTTTCGACCCGTTTTATGCCGTGGATAGCCGTGACTTTCAGCTTATTCAGCCGGACCTGGATGTATTCAGAATGCATGGAGCTAAAATACTGGCACTCGAAAAAATACGAAGTCATGTGGAGTACGAAAGGGCTATCATGGCAGTCAGATTTTCTGATGAGTTTATAGGTACACAGTTTCACCCTGAAGCTGACCCAATAGGAATGAAGATTCATTTCGAAAAACCTGAAGTAAGAGATAAAGTCATTGCCAACTTTGGACAGTCAAAATATGATGTCATGATGGACCACATAGACGATCCCGATAAAATAGAAATGACACATAATACAATCCTTCCTTTATTTATTGAAAATGCACTGGATAGTATTTTTGAAAAAAATGCAGTAATGGTATGATACCCGAGATCAGAGAGAAATACAATCGTGAGTTTACACCCGAAAAGTATGAGCAGTTTAAAGAAGGCGTAAGGCTGAAGTATAATTACAAACCACTTTTCAGAGAAGCAGAAACCCCATTTTTTATTCCCAAAATTCTGAAAGAAAGGTTGCTCGAAGCTTGTGGCCAAATCAGTGAGACCGTCATCAGACCTGACATTAAAACCATCACACAAGGAGCACTTTACGATCCGGAATTGATAGTACCCAATGAAGACGAACATACCACATTTTTACAAATGGATTTCGGAGTTTGTCTCGATGAAAACGGTGATCCTTTTCCTCAGCTGATTGAGATTCAGGGGTTTCCGTCGGTTTATTTTTTTCAGTATATGGTTTCACAGGCGTATAAGGAACATTTTGATATTCCTGCCAATATGACTTGTTATTTCAAAGATTTGACACCTGAGACATATAAGGAGTTCATGCGCAGTATCATAGTAGGAGACTCTAATCCTGAAAATGTAGTGCTGCTGGAAATAGAACCCGAAAAGCAAACAACATACATCGATATGCTCAGTACCTCAGTAGAACTAGGTATTCCTGTCGTTTGTGTGACCAAAGTTTTTAAACTGGGCAGACGTTTGTTTTACATGAATAAAAATGGTGAGTTGGTCCGGATACTGAAAATATACAACAGAGTCATTTTTGACGAATTGTATCAGCGACCCGATTTGAAAATGCAGTTTAAGTTTACAGATGATCTGGATGTGGAGTGGATCGGTCATCCCAACTGGTTTTACAGAATCAGTAAGTATTTGATGCCATTTCTCAAAAACAAGTATGTTCCCGAAACACATTTTCTTGACAAAATGGAAGTACTGCCTTCAGATCTTGAAAATTATGTACTCAAGCCACTTTTTTCGTTTGCGGGAGCAGGCGTGATCATAGATGTAAGCAGGGAGGACATCGATCAGATCCAGGACAGATCCAATTATATACTTCAACATAAGGTCCATTACGAACCCGTACTAAAAACCCCAAATGATCCTGTCAAAGTGGAGATAAGGATGCTCATGATGTGGCCTAAAGACGCTCATGCACCTTTTGTCGTCAATAATTTGGTACGCTTGTCCAAAGGCAAGATGATTGGTGTCAAATACAACAAAGACATGGACTGGGTAGGAGGCAGTGTAGGTTTTTTTGAAGCATAGTCAAATCATTAATCCTGCTGCCTGCCATTGTATAACACAATAGAAATACCATAAAGGAAAAAGCGCTCTTCCTGGGGTTTTACAGCCATATAACTATTATCTATCTGTACATTCAGTTCCTGGTCAAAGCTGCTGATATCCAAGTTTTTTAGGGGCACCTGCACGTATGGTTTAAATGCTATACCGACCTTGTCACCGGGAAACTGAAAAATAAGATAAAATTTACTAGCCAAACCCGATTCATGTGTAACGGATCTTTTTTTCCTGGGAGCACCCGGAATATCTGTTTTGAGTCTGGCAGTCCGGTAACCTAAAGATGCACCATAACCGAAGTGACCAAAATAATTTTCTATTCCCGTCGAAAACTCTGTCAGACTGAGAAACCATTTATCCTGAAAAGTTGACTTATCTGCCAGTGTGCCGAAAATATCACTTTTATCACTCATACTGTTCCATGACACTTCAAAGCCAACCCTGTTGATCCTGTACCTTACGCCTATTTCCAGACCGTGGAGGGATCTGAAATCATTCAATGCATCATCTAGCCTGCCAGAAGGATTATTGGAAACAAAATCAGTATTAAACTTGCTGACCACAGCATTGAGTACAGGTGCTTTCGTAAACCCACCTGCATAGCCCACCTTGAGATTTACTTGGCCGGCTGCACTGAAGTACAAAGCTATACATATAACTAATGATAAATATATTTTTTTATTAGGGTGCATCCTGATTTTTTAAAAATTTTCAAAAGAACTACAAAAATAGATGAATTTTGCGAATCTTTGCATTACGAGCGATAATAACCACTTTATGACGAAAAGAAAACAAATAATAACACCTGCACCTCAAAAAAAAGATACAGAATTAAAAATGCTACATTCGGATGTGAAGGCAAGCAGGATAGAACATACGGCTGGCATATTTTACAAAGAACCATTTTTTAAACTTCACTGGCTCGCAGTGGTAGTAATATTTTTGCTTAGCATCGGATTGTATTTTACCTGCATTTCATATAATTATGTCCTGGATGATCAGATGGTTATCACGGACAATGCCTATACAAAAAAGGGCTTTAGTGGTATTTGGGATATATTGACTACCGAGAGTTTTCAGGGGTATTTCGGAGAGAAAAAGGAACTGGTCCAGGGCAACAGGTATCGGCCACTATCTATCATAACCTTTGCTATGGAGTATGGTATACTTGGAAAGCTGAATCCATCATTCAGCCACATTATCAATATTTTATTATATGCTTTTACGGGAGTCATATTGATGATGGTGTTAAACATGATGTTTCGCAATTTCAAAACGGTCTCATGGTGGATGTCCATACCATTTCTGGCAGCCATCATTTACATAGTACACCCTATCCATACCGAGGCCGTAGCCAACATCAAAGGCAGAGATGAAATCATGTCTATGTTATTTTCTTTCATTGCGTTATATGCGGGATTGCGCTTTATGGATCATAAGCAAAAGACCTGGTTGGGCTTCAGCATGGTAGCTTATTTATTGGGTCTTCTTTCCAAAGAAAATGCCATCACATTTTTAGGAGTCATACCATTGACAGTATATTTTTTCAGCGATACAGACTGGAGAAGGCTACGCACCTTATTTTTATGGCTGACCGCCACCACTGTAATATATCTCCTTTTGAGGTTTAATACTGCCGGAGTTCCCAAATTTGGACAGGAAATCAATGATGTGATGAATAATCCTTTTTTAGGTATGACTGCAATTGAAAAAATAGGGTCGATCATGTACACACTCGGCAAGTATGTAGCATTGATGTTTTGGCCACATCCTCTTTCACATGATTATTATCCGTATGCGATACCGAAAGCATCTTTATTTACCTTGATACCTTTGTTGTCGTCGGTTCTGTATATCACTTTATTATTTACCGGTTTCAGAGGATGGGTTAAAAAGTCTGTGTATTCGTATTCCATTCTTTACTATCTCGTAACTTTGACCATTGTCTCCAATATAGTGATCAATCTCGGTACGTTTATGAATGAAAGATTTATTTTTATGGCTTCAGCAGGTTTTTGTATTGCAGCAGCTTATTTTATATCGGTGCATTTACCTCGACTTTTACCGTCAGGTGGGTCGCTCGCCAGTATGATATTGCTTATCGCAGTAGTGACAGGATTCGGTGCGAAGACTTATGTCCGGGTGCCGGTGTGGAAAGATGCATTATCTCTCAATGAAGCAGCTGTAGCAGTCTCCTCCAACAGTGCCCGTGCCAACTCTTTTATGTCTACCGCACTTTTCGAAAAATACAGGATTACCAAGCCAGCAGACGAAAAGCGAAAACTCCTCGATCAGGCGGCTTTCTACGGACAAAAGGCAGTAAAAATCCTTCCGGAATATCAGAATGCCAACCTCATGCTCATAGGTGTCGCCAGCGAAAGGTATAAAATGGACAACAATATCAACGAGTATATCAAGATGATGAAGCCTTGTATCATGAGGAGGCCAGACATATCCTTTATAAAGGAGTTTAGCGACTATCTCAAGGGCAGGGGCCATGACGGACAACTTTTTCCTTTTTATGTGAGCATAGGCAATGAATTACTGACGTTGAATGACAGACGAAGAGATTTTGCCATACAGTATCTTACTTATGCATATGAAATACATCCTGACAACCCGACAAGTCAACGAAGCACTCGGATTGGCTTATGATCTGAAAGGTGATGCCGGTCAGGCACAAAAATTTAAATCAGCAGCCCAATCCATGCAATGATCGATCAGACACAGCTATATCTCATTGCACTGACCAAAGTGCCTAAGGTAGGACCTGTTTTGGCCAAAAATCTCATATCTTATTGTGGGGGTGTTGAGGCCGTATTTGCAGAAAAAAGAAAAAACCTCTTAAAAATTCCTGGTATAGGACAAATTTTTGCCGATAGTTTTAGTCCTGAGATGATGCTCAAAGAGGCTGAGAGTGAGTTGAAATTCATTGAAAAAAACGATATTCAGGTTTTGACCTATCTTGACAAACAATATCCACGTCGTCTCTCCAATTATGATGCCAGCCCTATTGTATTGTACTATAAAGGCAATGCAGATCTCAATCATTCACGCATAGTTTCTATAGTGGGGACAAGGCAACCTTCAGATTATGGTAAATTGATGTGCGATCGTATAGTAGAAGGTTTAATACCTTACCATGTATTGCTGGCGAGTGGATTAGCATTCGGAGTGGATGCTCAGGCACATCGCAAATGTGTAGAACTCGATATCCCTACCTTAGGTGTACTGGGGCATGGATTAGACAGGATTTATCCATCAGAACACAAAACACTTAGTAAAAAGATCATAGATAATGGTGGAATACTGACAGAGTTTACATCCGGTACATTACCAGACAGGGAAAATTTTCCTATGCGCAACAGGATCATTGCTGCTATAAGTGATGTGGTAGTGGTCATAGAATCCAAACGAAAAGGAGGGTCCATCATTACAGCAGAATTTGCCAATGAATACAATAAGGACGTTTTTGCTATCCCTGGTCCGGTCACCGAAGAAATTTCAGAAGGCTGCAATAAGCTTATCAAACAAAATAAAGCACATCTGCTGGAGTCGGCTGCGGATATAGCCTATATCATGAGGTGGGAAGAAATAGATGCTGGCAAAGTCATTCAGAAACAGCTATTTGTGGATCTGGATGATGGTGAACAGAAAATGATAGACATCATTAAAATCAATCAGTCTGTGTCTATCGATGCCCTTACTTATCAGATGTCGATGACCCCTTCTGAGACGGCATCGATGCTGCTGGCACTCGAATTTAAAGGGTTGGTCCGATCATTGCCCGGTAAAAAATATACATTGATGTGAATGCCCGAAAATGCAAAATACACCCAGAAATAGTAATTGTATTAAGGGCATGTATTACCACAAATAGTATGGAATGGTAGCCTGAATCATGCTAAAAGCCTTCAAATTACATTTACTAATCCAAATATCTAAAAAAAAACATTTAGAAACATTAACTTTGCAATTATTATATATCAAACAATTATAGAAACATGGGTTGTAGCAGTTGTAGTGTGGATTCAAACGGAACACCAAGAGGATGTGGAGATAAGGGGCATTGCACTTCCGGAAGTTGCAATAAACATAATACTTATGACTGGATTTCAGCTAAAGACTTATTTGATCCATCAGCATACCATATTGTGGAAGTTAGTTTTAAGAAAGGTTCACACAAAGATTTTTTTATAAATGACCCTCAGACCAGAAGTGTGACAGGAGATATGGTGGTCGTAGAGACTGCCAGCGGTTATGACATAGGTCGTATCTCATTATCAGGAGAGCTGGTGAGAATGCAGATGAAAAAAAAGTACACCTCTGAAGACAGGGTCGCCTTTAAAGTCATAAGGAAGGCCAATGATCGAGACCTGGAAAAACTGGAAGAAGCAAGGATGCTCGAAAAAGAGACAATGGTCAAAGCACGTGTCATATCGAGGACTATGGGACTGGATATGAAGCTGGGTGATGTAGAGTACCAGGGCGATAAAAAGAAAGCCACTTTTTATTATACCGCGGAAGGTAGAGTGGATTTCAGAGAGCTGGTAAAAGAATATGCACGTGAATTTAAGGTGAAAATCGAAATGCGCCAGATAGGTGCCAGACAGGAATCTGCAAGGATAGGGGGAATAGGTTCATGCGGCAGAGAACTTTGTTGTTCCACCTGGTTATCTGATTTCAAATCTGTCAACACAGCGGCTGCAAGATATCAGAATATTGCTATCAATCAGTCCAAACTTTCAGGTCAGTGTGGCCGACTCAAATGTTGTCTTAATTATGAACTCGATACCTACCTGGATGCATTGGAAGATTTTCCTGAAGATGCCGATGTGCTGAAAACAAAAACAGGAACACTCGTACTGATAAAAACAGATATTTTCAAAGGTCTCCTTTATTATGTGTACGAAAATAATGATAAAATGCGCGGTACTATTTTGGCAGTAAATACTTCACGAGCCAAGGAAGTCAAAGCGATGAATAAAAAAGGTATCATCCCTGAGGAGTTGGGGTCTGAGGCTGCAGCAGCTCCTGCTACTGTCAATCCTGATGACGAAAATGCGGAACATAGATATGAAGACGTGACTGGGCAAATAGAGTTGCGCAATGAACCTAAAAAGAAAAAGAAGAATCCTCGCAGGGATGACAACAGGCCTGGCCAGAGAAATGAGCAGAGACCCCGACCACAAAATACAGGCGGACAACAGGGAGGTCAATCAGGGAATAATTCTACAGACAGCAACGAACAACCCGCTGCCAACAGGCCACAAAGGCAGCAGCCACAGGAAGGACAGCAGCGGCCTCAAAATCAGCATAAAACACCTCGACCACCAAGGCCTGAAGGAAATCAGGTGAAAAATGACCTTCCCGATAGCAACACTGGCAACAATGAGGATAAGACATCTAATAGCCCGGCCAATCCATCAGAAGGAGGCGAAAATCGTCAGCCTAATCCAAATAAGAAGAAGAAGAAATTTTTTAATAAAAACCGTAAACCTAAGGACGGACAAGGACAATAAATTTTAGTTATGATGTATGATGTTGTAATAATTGGGTCTGGGCCTGGTGGATATGTAGGAGCCATCCGTGGAGCACAGTTGGGAATGAAAATTGCAATCATTGAAAAATATAAAACCCTGGGAGGCACCTGTCTTAATGTAGGTTGTATACCTTCTAAAGCATTGCTGGATAGCAGTGAGCATTACCACAATGCAACGGAAAGATTTGCTGAACACGGCATAGAGACATCAACGGTCAAAATCAATATGGCCCAGATGATCAAAAGAAAAAATGAAGTAGTAAGTCAGACTTCCGGAGGAGTGGAATTTTTGATGAAGAAAAATAAAATTGATGTTTACACTGGAGTAGCATCATTTGTGACAAAAAATGTAATTGCAATCGAAAGTCCGGAAGGCCGCAAAGAGATCGAGGGAGCTAAAGTCATCATAGCTACAGGTTCCAAGCCTATCACACCTGAAGTGTTTAATTATGATAAAAACAGAGTCATCACATCTACTGAAGCTTTGAATATCGATAAAGTACCAGGCAAGATGGTGATCATAGGTGGAGGGGTCATAGGCCTGGAATTAGGGTCAGTTTTTGCTCGTCTGGGCACCTCTGTCGATGTGGTGGAATATATGGACAGGATCCTGCCTACTATGGACGGTGACTGTGGAAAAGAACTCATGCGAAGCCTCAAAAAACTGGGTATCAATTTTTATCTGGGACATGGTGTGACGGGTGTGAAGGCTACCAAAACTTCATGTACCGTCACAGTCAAAAAAAAGGATAGTGAGGAAAGCTTTGATATCAAGGCTGATTATTGTCTGGTAGCTATAGGAAGGCGCCCTTATACAGATGGCCTTAATCTCTCAGCTATCGGTATACAGACTGACGAAAAAGGCAGAATCATAGTCGACGAACACCTGGAGACTGTTGTACCAGGTGTTTTTGCCATTGGGGATGTCATTCGGGGTGCTATGCTTGCGCACAAGGCTGAAGAGGAGGGCATTCTGGTAGCTGAGTACATCGCAGGAGGCAAACCTCACATAGATTATAATCTCATACCTGGTGTAGTATATACATGGCCAGAGGTAGCAGCTGTAGGCAAGACAGAAGAAGAACTTAAAGCATCGGGAATACCTTACAAAACTGGAAAGTTTCCATTCAAGGCATTGGGCAGGGCTCGTGCCAGCATGGATACAGATGGAATGGTCAAAGTCCTTGCTCATAACGATACCGACGAAATTCTAGGGGTACATATGGTAGGTCCGAGGGTGGCTGATGTTATCATGGAGGCAGTCGCACTGATGGAGTTTAGAGCCAGTGCCGAAGATATGTCCAGAATCTCGCATCCGCACCCTACTTACACTGAAGCGGTCAAAGAAGCAGCACTTGCAGCAACAGGCAACCGACCATTACATATTTAAAAAGTACGCGGAAACTTCTTTTTTTAAAAATCCAGACTGGTATTCATCTGTTTTCACTTTTGATGAACCATTATTTTAGTATGCTTGTTTAATCATGAGATTTGTAAAGAATTTACATCAATATGAAGATCAGATCATTCTCCATTTTCAGTTTATTGTTGTTTTTTGGGATAGCGTCCGCCCAAAAAGGTAGCTTGAGTATGTCGGTAGACAAAGATACCCTGTATGCGGGCGATGTTATTAAGGTAGAGTTTATACTGGATAATCTTACTGGTAATTTTAATGCACCTGATCTCAAGGGATGGAGCATTGTTGGTGGTCCGGCTACGTCCTCCAGTTTCACTATGATCAATGGTGAAGTAAGTCAAAAAAAGACCTATACGTATATCCTCAAGCCTGAAAGTGTAGGTAATCAAGAGATTGGCCAAGCCATGGTCCAAAATGAAAATGATGTGATCACCACTGATCCCGTAATCATATATGTTTCGAAAGAAGACCTACATAAAGTGGCCCCTCCACAGGGTAGCAAAACTTATAGATACAAGCAAGAAAACAATACAAAAAAGCCAGTAACACCAAAAAGATTAATGAAAAGAATCTGATATGCGATTACTTAGAAGATGTGCAATTCTTGGGTCCTGCTTTTTTTTGATGATCTGTAGTTTAGTAGCACAGACTCCAAGATTTTATATACAGACCGACCGTACTACTGTGTCCGAAGGTGAGGCTTTTACGCTGGAAGCTGTCCTCGAAAATATCGATGCCAACAATATACAATTGGGTGATTTGCGAGGTTTTACGGTGATGCAGGGGCCGTCTACATCCACTTCAGTCAGTATCATCAATGGCAAAAGATCAAGTACGATATCGTGGCAGTACATAATCATGGCACCCCATAAAGGGCGTTTTAAAATCTCGCCTGCTACAGCAAAGGTGGGAAGCAAAGTAATCAAAAGCAATGAATTGCAAATAGAAGTTACTGTAGCCACTCAAAAGCAGAATGATGTAACCCTGGATGACAGTAAGATGTCATTTATCAGGCTTGAAGTGGCTGATAATGATGTTTTTATAGGTCAGCAGCTGGCCCTGGACTATGTATTGTATACAAGACAAAATATAGAGTCGTACGATATTATCAGTCAGCCACAGACAGAAGGCTTTTTTAAGCAAGCTTTGGGTGACTTTACCGACCAGCCCCAAAAAACGGTCATCAAAGGAAAAGAATACTACCGCCAGATCATCAAAAGAGACATTCTCTTTCCTCAAAAAACAGGTGTGTACGAGTTGGGACCTGCCAATATTGCATTGGAGGTACCATTGGAAAATGCCCGTTCATCATTTTTTTTCAGGGATACAAAACGTGAACAAACCATTACCAACTCTGTAAAACTTACTGTGAGAAAGCTGCCGGATAATCCGCCCGGTTCTTTTAGTGGAGCGGTTGGAAGTTTTGAAATGCAGGCAAGGGTACGTAAAAGTAAAGTGGCAGTAGGAGAGTCCATCGTCCTGGAGCTGGAAGTGGTAGGTGACGGAGATCCCAAGGTAATAAAAGCACCTGATTTTGTATTGCCGGAAGGCCTGGAAAAGTACGAACCTTCGGTCATCAGAGACGAATCATTCGGCAGAGGAGGTATCATAAAATCTAATAAGATATTCGAGTATGTTTTGATACCTTCCAAGGATACTGTATATACCATCACGCCCGAATTTACTTATCTCTCTGCATCTACGGGCAGATATGAAACCCAAAAAGCAGGGCCCATAAGTATACAGGTCTTGAAGGGTCAGCAGGGCATCACATCACTGCCTGATGAGAAAGTTGACATGCAGTTCAGTCCTGCTTCAGATGACCATACGCTGTACAACACACAAAAAGGGGTGATCACTCCTTTACGATATCTGATGGCATCAGGCTTGCTTATATTGCTGACACTGGCAGGTATGTATTTCAAATCCCAAAAAATAAAAAATCAGCTCTCGGGGGAGAGTATGGATAAAAAGGTAGCAAGCCTTGCCGTAGAGCATCTGTCTAATGCAAGGAAGTATATGGATGGTGGCGATCTAAAAGCATTTTATGAGGAAATCTCTCAGGCCACTACAGGATATATCATGAAAAAGTACAACATTCCCAATACCGATGCTGCCTGCGAAGTAGTTTGCGAATATATGGGTAATCACCATATTTCTCCTGCTATCATATCATCATACCGGGATATCCGCCAAAAGTGCGAAATGGCCAGATTTGCAGGACAGACCATGGACCCTGCATCACTTTACTTGGCTGCGGAATCCATAATCAATGACCTGGAAAAAGTGTAATACGGGTCAGCTGGAAAAGATCAAACTTAATGATTCAAAATCAGTTATGGATTATGTTAAGAAAGGTTATCTTTTGATGGATAGCCTATACATCTATCGCAACTGACGCTAAAAAAAAAGAGCACCCTTTTTTCAAAGGAATGCTCTTCAGTCTTGGTTATTAAAAGAGTAAAAAACTTTAATACAGAAAATGATTATTCTGCATAATATCTTATCATGGAGGATATATCTTTGTCAAGTTTGAGTTCGGGGGCTATTTCATAAATAATGGTGTGCTCCTCGAAGTTTTCTAAAAGAGCCTCTTCGAGCAATTCCATACATTCGCTTTTGTTTTTCAGCAATAGATTAGTGATGGCCCTGCAATAAACCAGATCCGCTCCATAAGTATGATCTTCGGCCTCTTCCAGCACTTGCATAGCTTCATTATACAAGCCCAGCTTGAGGAGAAAACAGATATACTCTTTCCAGTAAAGCGTCTCTTCAGGACCAGTTTGTGTGGCCATTTGAAAATTGATGGTGGCTTTATTATAATCCTCCACCGACAAATAAGCTTTTGCAAGTCCCAGATAATATTCTTCTCTTCTGTTTTCCAGATCGATGGCTTTGTGATATGCATTGATAGCATTGTACCATACTTGGTCCTTGGCATAACACTCACCAAGGAGGAAATAAGCCTCATCATTGAATGCATCCACTCTGATGGCTTTAAGCAGCCACTGTTTTGCGATACCTATTCTGCCCATAAAAATATAGCAATGGGCTATATTGACCATGAGTTCGTTGTTAGGTCCGAATCTGTTGTTGGCTTCGATGTAGATTTCCAGTGCTTTTTCGTAATCTCTGATTTGCAGACAGGTATCGGCACAGTCGAGATAAGCACTTTCGAATTCAGGATTTACGATAAATGAATACTCAAGAGCATCTATCGCTTTTTCATATTCCCATGTACAATTGTAACCATGTCCGAGATTGTACCATGCCTGATAGTTATAAGGATCTTTTTCTATGATCTGTTTGTGCAGTTCCACGCTATCCTCATATCTTCGGGATAATTCTGCGCTGATCCATACTCTTTCCATAGCCTCCTCGTTTTTGCTGTCAAGAAGGGCTGCCTGTGCAAGAGCGTCATACATGGCATTATAATCTTTCATATTTTCATATATAAAAGATTGGGCGATAAGGATGTCCTGAGAGTCACCCTTGGTAGCTCCGATACTTAGTTCATCCAATATTTCCTGTGCCTCGGCAAATTGCTTTTTGATAGCAAATGCACGAACTTTAATAATGCTAATTTCTCTTTCGAAAGGTGCAATATTTTCTGCAATTTCCAAAGTTTTGAGACAGTCATTTACTTTATTACTATTGAGCAGCAGTCGTGATTTTATAATATAAAATTCTGACCTATACTTGTATTGCCCGATGGCAAATTCTACCACTTCCAGTGCTTTTTCGAATAAATACTCGTCTTCGTAATATTCTAAAAGCTGTAAATAAACCTTCTCATCCAGGTATCCAACCTCCCCCTGTTCAAATTTTATTTCAAAATCTGACACGAGGTTAATTAGGGCTGTGTCTCGTTTTATTTTGTTTTCCATATACTGATACTGAGTCCGGGATTAAAAGAAAGTGTAAATATAGATATTATTCAGTGCGTGGTACCTTTTTTAAAAAAGTTTTTTTCCACATTTTTAAAGTTTCTTTTTGTATAATTGTTTGTTATATATGATTGATATTCAGCGAAATATGTAGATATGGTCTTTTTAAATGTTAATTAACATACTAAAGAACACATGTTAATACATGAATTTATTTCGTTAATTGATAATGAAATTTTGCTAAATGAATCGTTGTTTTTCATGGTTTTGGCATGGGAAAGCGTCATTGAAATCAATAAACATGTTTATGTTCCTGTTTCGTACATATAGGAGACATTTATGTTTTTGATTAATTTTGACCATTTTGGGATACCCAAGCCAGTATTTCTTTGGGTTTGCCGGCCTTTGATCCGAGGATTTTATGGTGCCTTATGCCCGCTTTGAACCACTTAATGGCCATTTCTATAGGTAAAAATAGTCCTTGGTGAGATCCCAGATTAGATTTTATCAGAGTATCCAGTAGTTTCAGCTCCGTAGCTGCATCATTGTTTTGTCCTGCATAACTTATGTACAGTTCTTTTTGAAAACTCATGATAAAAAAATTTGCCTGCAGGCCTGTATGCATGTTAGTAAGTCTGGAATGGTAGCCGGCACTCCTTTGTATGGCCTGATAAAACAGCCTGTACAGTGTACTTTTATTTTCAATGTTGATATTTTCGTTTTCGAGCAGAAGTTCCGGCTTTCCCTGGCCTCCGTATTCAAAAATATCGTCATTTTGCTTTTGTAAAGCTTCTTTGGCATCAGGGTGATACGCGTTTTGCAGATCCAAGTGTGACATATTCATATCTATAAATTCCATAGTGCCGGGCAGGAACTTATCCGGGTATAATGTTTGCAAAGTAGCTGTAAAAGCATGATTAAAATGGTAGTTTTTGTCTGTACTGTGCTGGTCCCACCACTTGTAAAAAAGATCACATCTGTCGTCTGAGACTGCATGGACGGTATAAGGTCCTAGCTCAGGCAAACATGCAAGCTGGAAGTCTGTCACAAGGTTTCTGAATATAGGCATGACGGACTGGTAATCCCCTTCTACGAGGGCATCCCATTCTTTTATGATACTTTTCAGATACCAATGGTAACCATAAATATTGCCATTGGGTGCATAGTGCACGGTACCGTTCCATTTGTTTTTATCTATTTCTTCAAAAGGAACAAATCTGATGGACATGAGGATATGATTTATTGATATAATGGAAAGTCTAACATAAAACGGTTGACTTTGTTTTTTATATCTTTGATCATGGCGGCATCATCTCTATGCATGATGGCAGCATCTATCCACTCCACAGCCTGCTCACAGTGATGTTCTTTGAAGCCTCGTGTAGTTACAGCAGCTGTTCCGACCCGTATGCCTGAAGTGTGCAAAGCAGGTCTGCTGTCAAAAGGCACCATATTTTTATTGATGGTCATATCTGCGGCTACCAGGGCATTTTCTGCATCTCTGCCGGAGATATCAGCTGACTTGGCTCTGAGGTCTATCAGCATGAGGTGATTGTCGGTACCATCTGATATAAGTTTATACCCCCTGGACACAAAGGCATTGGCCATAGCCTGAGCATTGGCGATCACCTGTTTTCCATATTCCTTAAAAGAAGGCTGGAGTGCTTCGCCGAAAGCGATGGCTTTACCTGCTATGGCGTGCTCCAATGGACCTCCCTGCATACCGGGGAAAACGGCACTGTTGAGGATTGCTGACATCATGATAGCTTCTCCTTTTTTGGTAGTACGTCCCCATGGATTGGCAAAATCTTTTCCCATCATGATGATACCCCCTCTTGGTCCTCTGAGTGTTTTGTGGGTAGTGGAGGTCACGATATGACAGTGTTGCATAGGATCATTGAGCAATCCGGCAGCTATCAGTCCGGCAGGGTGGGCGATGTCGGCCAGTAAAAGGGCTCCTACCTCATCAGCTATGGCTCTGAATCTCTTGTAATCCCAATCCCGTGAATAGGCTGAGGCGCCACAGATAATCAGCTTAGGTTTTACTTCACGTGCCTTGAGTGCTACCTTGTCCATGTCTATGCGACCTGTTTGTTCTTCTACGCCATAAAAATTGGCCTGATAGACTTTGCCTGAGTAATTGACCGGCGAACCATGTGACAGGTGTCCGCCATGAGATAAGTCAAAACCTAGTATGGCATCTCCCGGCTGCAGGATGCCTAAAAAAACAGCGGCATTGGCCTGCGCCCCTGAATGTGGCTGCACATTGGCGTATTCAGCACCGAACAGCTGACACAATCTGTCGATAGCCAGTTGCTCTACTTTATCTACCACCTCACAACCACCATAATATCTTTTGCCGGGATAACCTTCCGCATATTTATTGGTCAGACAGCTGCCAAGGGCATTCAGGACATCCTGAGAGGTGAAGTTTTCGGATGCGATAAGTTCGATACCGTGTCTCTGACGCTGAAGTTCTTCCTGTATAAGCTGCTGTACTACCTTATCCATTATTTGATTTTTGATTTTTAAGCTGCAAAGGTATGGGTTTTCGTATTATTTATTTATCTGATTGATAAGAAATAAGTTTATAAATAGGTTAGCCTGTCTTGCTGGGGGATACAAAAATATAAATTTTTTATCCAACACTTAATTTAGCGGCATCTTTCCATAAATAATGAGGCAAAGGCTCGTTTAACTCCCATTTAATATTCATTGGTTTTGCTCCATAGTGTTCTTTCAAATTACCTTCTCCTACAAATACATAACCCATAGTATTATCGTGTTCATCTTTTCCTTTTTCTCTTACAAAAAGTAAGATTTTTTTCTTTGTTTTTAGATGGTTGATATAGGATAGTCCTTTTGACGTCTCAGGACCGGCTGAGTTTTGACTTTGCCAGTGAAAAAGTGTGTCATTTATGGCATAATCATCATACATGGTAGTAGGAGAAAAATTTTCTTCGGATTTTATTAGATTTATAAACAGTAATTCGGTGTTTAATTCTAGATTAAATGCTACACCTTCTCGACTTGAAGATTTATGCTTAAAAGTAGAAAAGTCAAAGGCCGCCAAAATTTGATCTCTTGTGTATCGAGAGTGCACTTTTAAAGGTTGCATGTATGGTAATTGGATGTCTATCTCTTTAAAGTCAATATTATCAATTAAGATTTCTAATACTTCAATGATTTCTTCCACCATTATCTTGTTTTTACCAATGGCTTCAATACTATCTTCTAAAGAATCAAACCCACCTTGTTTTTGCCAAACATCGTAGTGAAGCATCACAAGCATTGCTTTTTCTTCTTCGTTTAGTTTTTCAAGGTTTATTTTAAAATTATCATGAGCTAGTTTCAAAATAAATTTAAAATAGCTAGTAGCATTAGTCGATAACCATTTCTTGCTAATGGCAGTAACTATTTCTCTTTCATTTATTTGAACAAAGTTTTCAATAATTCCGGCCTCTTGACACAATCGTCTCCAACTGCCTCTTTTGTAAATAGCTTGAATCGGCAAGTTGTTCAAGGTCAAAAAGTTTTTAAGATTAAAGGGTAGGTGGGTTTGATGTTTGAAATGCCTAATTTTTAATACAATTTGATTACGGTTGAAACCTGTTGCTGTTTTTATATTGGCTAATATAATTTCTTTGGCTTTTCGTTCTAATACTATTGAACAGCCTAACGGTAAATGAGGAAAATTATCTTCTATTTCATTGTGTACGGTTGTAGAGGTTTTTCCAATTAGCGCACGAAATTTATTTTCAAAATTGTACTCTGGTCTGGAATTCCCCACAAAGTCTAACACCGTTAAACAATCTTTTTCATCGGCTAACCGCAAGCCCCGACCCAATTGCTGTAAGAAAATGGTTAAACTTTCTGTTGGTCTTAGAAAAAGTACAGTATCAATTTCTGGGATATCAACCCCTTCATTAAAAATATCCACCACAAATAGATAGTTGATTTCCTTTTTTAATAATTGACTCTTGACTTTATCTCTGTTTTGAGTGTTCTCGCTTGTCAAATAATCTGATTTATAACCAGCCATACTGAACTTTTCTGCCATAAATTTGGCATGTTCCATAGATACACAAAACCCAATGGCTCTAACATCTGTGCTGTCTTTTGTGTATTTTCCCAATGCAGCTGCTATTTCTCCAACCCGGCGGTCATTGGCTGTATATACATTAGTTAATTCACTCGAAATATATCTTCCTCTTTCCCAGCCAACATTGGATAAGTCAATGCTATCCGTAATGCCAAAGTATTGGAATGGACAAAGCAACTTTCTATTCAATGCTTCGGGTAGGCGAATTTCTGCTGCAATTCTATTATGAAAATCTTCTTGAATATCACCACCGTCCATTCTTTCAGGAGTAGCAGTTAAACCTAAAAGAATCTTTGGTTTGAAATAATTAATAATACCTCTGTAAGAGTTTGCAGTTAGGTGATGGCATTCATCTATAACGATATAATCGAAATATTCAGGTGATAAATCCAAGCTGTTCAATCTATAGTTTATTGTTTGAATAGAAGCAAAAACGTATTCATAGCTTGACGGCACCAGACCATCTACCCATAATTCTCCAAAATTATTATCTCTCAATATACCTTGATAGGTAGTTAGTGCTTGTTGTAAAATTTCTTTTCTATGAGCTAAAAAAAGCAACTTTGCTGATTGATTATTTAACTTAAAGTTTTTATAGTCAAAGGCTGAAATAACTGTCTTTCCAGTACCCGTAGCTGCAACAACAAGGTTTTTATACCTGTTGTGAATTGTTCTTTCAACTTCAAGTTTTTCCAGAATTTCAGATTGAAATGGGTAAGGTTTGATATCAAAAAATGAGGTATGGATTTCAGAAGGTTTTGAATTTTTCCTTGATTTAAGGATGAGATTAGCTTTTCTTTCTGAAAAGCGTCATTATAGATTTCAAAATCATCACTTTGCCAATAAGTATCAAATGTTTTTTGAAATTTATCTATAATGTGACTCACTTCTTTGGTAGTAATTTTGATGTTCCACTCTAAACCATCTGTCAAGGCTGATCTCGAAAAATTGGAAGAACCGATATAACCGGTATGGAATCCAGTATTTCTATAAAATAAATACGCCTTAGCGTGTAATCGTTCATTGCCAGTATTGTATGAAATTTTGACCTCCGTGTTATCCAATTTTGATAGTAATTGAATGGCTTTGTAGTCAGAAGCACCCATATAGGTAGTTGTTATCACCCTTAGTTTACCACCTCTTTTAGTAAATTCTTGCAATTCTCGCTCAAGAATGATTATCCCTTTAAATTTTATAAATGAAACCAACAAATCAATCCTGTCAGCTGACAATATTTCTTTTTTCAACTCGCTTTCCAAAGACAACCCAACATTTCCACCTGTGAACAACTCACTATGCGTCAGTCGTGTATAAGGAGTAATTTCTTTTAAGTGTAAATCAAAATCCGAAAAATGTGCATCTGCCCGAGTGAATACCGCCTTGAGAATTTCACCTTCTAATTCAACTAAGTCATTACTCAACTCCTCTTTATTTAATTCTTCTTTTAAAAAGAGAATAATCTTGTTTGCAATCTCTATTTGTTGTTCGACTTGGTTTTCTCCACTTATATATTTTAAGGCGTGTTTTATTGTTTGAGATAGGTGTTTTGCCAATATTATTGAAGCCTCCTCCTTATCAATTTTTATTTTATTGATGTAATATTCCCTTTCTTCAAGATCATTAATCTTATGGGAGACAAGTTTTGTAATCAGTTCTTCGTAAATGCCTTGGTTCATAGGCTTAATAATTGATTTACAATTGGAATATCAGCTTCAGCCCAATCCATTTTAGCCAACTCCTCTTTTTGAAGATAAAGATATTGTTTATGTTCCGCCAGCTTAATTTCCCCACTTAGATAATTTGCAATAAATGGAATGAGCCTTATTGAAAAATCGCCGTAATTATAACAACAAGGTGTAAGTCTGGAAACTAATTGGATTTCAATGTTCAACTCTTCTTTAATTTCGCGTATTATGCATTCTTCCTCTGTCTCAGCTTCCTCAATTTTACCACCTGGAAACTCCCATTTCAAAGGTAATCTCATGTTTATACCTCGTTGTACAACAAGTATTCTTTCGTCTTTTTTTATAATTGCACAAGTAACGTTAAGTGCCATAGATATAATCTACTTAAATATTTGAAATAGAATTTTTGTTCGGTATAAAAGCGGTCATTTTCATGCCAAAAGTAACTATAAAAAATGATTTAAATCTGATTTATGGGACTTTTATTTTTTAGTCTGCAATAAATTTTCCCTCCCCATCTACACTCGTCCTTTGATTTTAGATAGTGTTTTACCGCTGGATTTGGTAGGTTTGTCCATATCCTTAATAGCAAAATTTATGGCTTCCTTAATCAATTCTGTCACATTGGGGTTTCTGTAGTCGGCAGGATTTTTTACGTCTATATGCCTTATCAAGGTGCCTGTTCCGGTCAGTAATTTATTGGGGTCATTGAGGAGAGTACCTTTGTTAAAACCCAGATTGAGGTGGTTGGTGTAAATGGGCAACATACAAAATGCGTCTGATAGTTTTTCAGAGATCGAAAAAACAGCAGTCAATGCATGCGTGTGATACAGCAGTTCATTACTGTCAGGGTACAACATCAGGATATATTCTCTCAAATCTGTAAATAAGTCGATGACTTCCCGGTCTTTAAAGTCCAGGAAAAATTGGAAGTCGGGGTGTATGGGTCTTGATGTGGTCATTTTACATTTTTGTTTTTATGCGTTACATACTCTTTATTTTTCAGCTATGACCAACATTTCAAAATCTTCTGTTGTCAATTTGTCTTCGCGGGAAAAAGCACCCAGCTTAGCTCCGAATATTTCAATTTTTGTGAATCCCAGCGTTTTCAGTAACCATGTTATCTCGCAGGGAACATAATACCTTTCATTGCATTCGATTTCTTTTTCTACTCCGTTGTCATCCTTTATTTTTGTGATGTTGTGATCACGGAATGTCATCAAGTCAAAATTTTTACTGTCGTAGGTAGCATTTCCTTCCGCACCTCCTTCTACATGAAAATCATTTATAGAATGAAATAAAGGGAACAATCCGTTTAATGTTGTAAATATAAATTTTGAGTGATCTTTTAGCAGTTTAGATACATTTTTCAGAATTTCAAAATTCATTTCGTCGGTTTCCATTAAAGGAAAACCACCTTCGCACAGCATTATCGCCACATCAAATTGGCTATTAAAAGGCAAATTGCGTGCATCGTGCTTTAAAAAATCAACCTGAATACCGTTTTGTGTTGCCTTCTGTCTTGCTTTTGCGAGCAAAGACTCTGACAGATCAATGCCTGTCATTGCATACCCTCTTTTTGCCAATTCTATAGAATGACGACCAGTGCCACATCCAATATCAATAATTTTAAATGCTTTATTGTGATCTATTTCTTTCTCAATAAAATCACACTCGCCAACAGTCCCTTGTGTAAAACATTCGGTGTCGTATTTTTCACCATAGTTTTCAAATAATGTTTCGTACCATTGTTTTTGTTTCATCGCTTATCTATTTTAAAAAAAGGGAAGGGCAACGTTTTGTCATCCTTCCCTTTTGCGGTTTATTTTGTTATAGTGTCCTTACCCAGACTACTCTTCTACCTTGATTTCTATGGTTTGTGGTCCGGCTATGATCTTAAACTCCGACCTTCTATTGAGCTGATGCTCTTCTTCTGAGCATTTGACTCTGTCTTTGCATTTATTGAGCAATTTGGTCTCGCCATATCCTACGGCTTTGATTCTTGCTGATGCAATACCTTCTTCCACCAGCCAGTTTTTGGTAGAGTTGGCCCTGCGCTGAGACAATTTTTTATTAAATTCGTTGTCCCCGCGGCTGTCTGTATGGGAGGACAGTTCTATCACCATATCAGGGTATTGATCCATCAGCGACTTGAGATAAGCCAGATCTTTTTCGGCATCAGGCAGTATCTTGTCATCATTAAAATCAAAATAAATACTCTTCAGCGCTATAGGTTCGTTTCTAGAGACTGTTCTTTTGGGGGCTTCAGGTTTTGGCTTGAGCACTACAGTTTTGCTGACAGTATAGTCGTCAAAGATACCATTTGTATTGAAGCTCACAGAATCAGGATAATATCCCTCTCTGGTGATATACGCTTTGTATGTCTTATCAGCATCCAGCAAAAACGTAAAATCATTGCTCAGGAAATTGCTTTTAGAATCGATAGAGGTCTTTTTGTTGCCTTCCAGGAGTTCTACATTGGCACCTTCCAGCGGACCTTTATCATTATTGACCAGCAAACGCAGATCTATCACGAGGTCCCTGATTTGTATCATATATATATCATCGCAGCACGTTTCAGAATTTTTGAATTTTTTCTTGTCTTTGTGGGTACGATTGGACACAACAAAGCCGGCCGTTCCCCCCTGATTAAATCTTAGGAACCCATCATCATAGGAAGTGTTGTAATTGAAACCCATGTTTAACGGTGAGCTCCATTTTTTACCATCCCATTCAGAATAAAAATTGTCCATACCTCCCATGCCCGGATGACCGTTGCTGCTGAAGTAGAGAGTACCATCTTTATAAAAAGGTGATTCTTCATTTTTGGGTGTATTGATGACTTCTCCGAGATTGACAGGAGTACCATAGGTATCACCATTGATGGTAGAATAATAAATATCGTAACCGCCGTATCCTCCTCTCATATTGGAGATGTAATACAGCACCTTCACTCCGAACAGGTCACCTTCTACAGGATGTCTGGATATATATTCGTTATTGAGTGCCTCTATGGGATTGGGAGCTCCCACTTGTCACCATTTCTTTTTGAGACATAAATCTGAGCATTTTTTACACTGTTGTTGGTAAATTTTTCTCTTGTAAAATACATGCGCTGTCCATCTAATGAAAAGGATACACCTGCGTTATAAAAATCTATCCTGTTGATGGCTTCATCGAGTGCTGCAGCTTTAGCATAGTCCCCCTGAGGTGATCTGGAGGCGCTATACAACTTGGCATGATACTCGCCTTCCTGCCCGTCAATGACGACAGGTGCTTTAGCATTCATACTCGAGAAATACAGTGTACCATCGCTGTACAATGCCGGTGATGATTCTGCAGATGGTGAGTTGATGTTTTCGCTGGCAAAAGACACTGCGGCTTCTATGTTTTCGGCATATTTTTCCATTCCCAGTATACCTTTGAGCTCCAGTTTGGCTTCGTTGCGCAATGAATCACTCTCTGTGGCAGAGGCAAAAGCATTAAACTCATCGAGTGCCTGTTTGTATTTACCCTGAAACTTCATGGATTTGGCGTAGTCGAGTCTGACATCAAAAAATTCGTCCCTTTTGTCTCTTTTGATTACTCTTTCATATGTCTTCTCGGCTTTGGGGTAGTCCCTGAGAAGCATATACATATCAGCTATGGCTACCTGCAGATTGGGGTCTTTACTCTCTTTATAAGCCTTTTCGAACCATTCTATGGCATTGAGGTAATCGTTGTTGTCAGCGGCTGTAGCTGCTGTTTCGAGCATAGACTCGTACGAACTCACAGTCACGGGCTGGGCTTGCAGACACAAAGCCATAGTGCAATAAGCAAAAAGTATAATTAACCGTTTTGAAAGCATTTTCTTAATAATTAAAAGTTATAAAACTGAGTACACCTATCACTTCTACCTCTGATATTACAATCGTGGACAGAAAATAACCGGTTTAGGCTTGGGTTTTTTGTATATCTTACCCAGGTACCTGGCAGCCAACTCAAATCCTCCTACTGACCTGTCTGCAATCGTCGCTGATGAAAGTGTCAGATCATATGCCAGTCCTACTCTGATATCTTTAAACTCTGCTCCTATATAAATCATGGCAGCACGCAGGTTTCTTAAACCCAGTCCTACTCCTCCTCTGAAGTCTTTTTCGGGATTTACCTTATACCAGGCATGGGTATTTACATTCAGTGCCCAGGCAGGTCCAAGACTGTAGTAATAAAAAGCAGGCTCTATATTTGTTCTTTTATTGATAGCCATATCGTACGAACCATGGACATTCAGACCGAAATATTTTGTTTCTATGGAATCTTTATTGGTATTTTTACTGCGGAATCCCACACCGGCATTGAGCAATCCCTCCATGGCAAAGCCCAGTCTCAGGTCCGAATTTTTACGTCGGGCATTGTATAAAAACCCTACGCTCAGATCCTTGTACTTGTTGAATGGGAGTGCAAAGGGGTCAATATTTCCAGTGTTATTTCCTCCTGACTGCGTGCCGTTATTGAAATTCAAGATATCCAGATCCGGAAATCCTGTCTGCTGTCTTACCCTTGCATCCTGCTCACTGAGTTTTTTAAAATCCCTGCTGCCATTGATGAATTGTGCACCAAGGGTAATGATATTGGTCTGCTTTTTATCGAGTGAAAGGTGATAAGCAGCGCCTATCTTCATAAATGCCCACTTTTGTGTAGACCCAGTGGATACCTCTCCCGGGGTGGGGTCGTTTTCTTTGCCCACAAACAAACCTGAGTTGCCTATGACATCCATTTCTACTCCCAGACCTACCCAGTCCTGTTTGCGGATGCCTCTGATGATAGGTGCATCTGCCGACAATGTCAGAGTAGTAAAAGGTCTGGAGGTGAATGCCGCCTGTTTGTCAGAAAAGATGCCACTGATCCTGTAGGAACCTGAAAAAGCCCCGGCATTGGCAGGGTTTACATTCAGTGGTGTAAAATGATAGTAGGAATAATGTAATTCCTGCCCATAGATTGTGCCCAGAGCCATGATCTGTATCAGCAAAAAGTAGAGTATCTTTGACCGCATATTACCGAATATTTTATTTGTTTCGACCTCGAAAGATAGTGCTATTTTTTAATATAAAAACAATCAATCCATTTTTAACTATTTTTTTTATCCTTTTTGTGGTGTACAAAACCCAACAAACCGTGACTTTTGAGATATATTACTTTTCTTTGCATAAAAATTAAGGTTTGAATTTTAAAATCGCTTTTTTTAGTATTCTTTTGCTTGGCAATGTCTATGGAGTGGCAGCTCAATCCTTTTTTGAGCCCGCCGATAGTCTCAATACCAAGAGATTTAATACTGCACTGGCTTTTACCGCTACTACATATTCGGTATTTTCTGTAGGCCTGTACAATATCTGGTACAAAAAGTACGATCAGGAGCCTTTTCATTTGTTTAATGACTGGGGAGAATGGAGGCATATGGACAAGATTGGACATATTCACACGGCCTATCTGCAGGGGGTGCTTTGTTATAGAGGAGCGAGATGGACCGGACTGGCGCAAAACAAAAGTATACTCACAGGTATGGTATGTGGCACACTATTCCAGAGTACGATAGAAGTGATGGATGGCTTTTCCACCAAATGGGGTTTTTCTATTCCTGATATGGCAGCCAACATCAGCGGAGTTGGTGCATTTGCTCTCCAGCAGTATTACTGGAATGACCAGCGTATAGCTATCAAAGTGTCTTCCATCCCGATATCTCACCCACAACAATCCTTGCAGTCAGATGACATGTTAGCTTCCACTACTCCCCTGGAAAGAGCTGAAAACCTGTTTGGTACCAATTATTTTGAAAGATTTCTCAAAGACTATAATGCCCAGGCCTACTGGGCCTCTGTCAATGTACACTCCTTCTTGCCTGAAGGAAATCGCTGGCCTGCATGGCTCAATATTGCCCTGGGATACGGTGCACAAAATATGTACGGCGGATATGCCAATCAATGGGAAAAAAACGGCCACATATTTTCACTTCCGCCATCTCAGTATCCCAGATACAGTCAGATATACCTTGGACTGGACGTAGACTTGCCCAAACTACGTCCGCGGCAGCCATTTCTAAAAACGCTCTGTTCGGTGTTCAATATTTTCAAGATACCTTCACCTGCGCTGGAGTTCAACACAAGGGGGCAGGTGGTCTTTCATCTATTGCGCTAGCTGCCAACAATCTGAACAATTCGAATGAACGAATATGCGGGCTGCTCCCCCTTCAGGGGATGGGTAGCTATAGAAAATGTAAATGGCAAACTTAAGAGCAATAAATATAAAGCACAGGGGTAGCAAAGCAGGAGGTAGAAAGTGGCAGCTGTAATGGTCGAGAATAGTTGTTTGTTGCTTGTACAAAAAAGGGTATTTTTGATATAATCTTTAAAAATATATGCATTTTATTGTAAAAATATTTGAAAAGTCAGAATGAAATGTTTTATCTTTGAATGGATATAAACTTTTATTAAACTTGATAGACAGACAAATGACTTAAAAAAACAATATCTCTGAAACCGATGCTAGCTATATTGCAGATGATGGAGTTTTGAAAAAAATGCGACTGTGTATCCAAAAAAAAATTATTTTACAATGAAACAAAAATTAAGTAGAATTACGAATTACGTAAATGTTAAATTTCAAAAATTTTTACCTTTGATACTGGTAGTACTGATCTGGTGGCCGGATGTGGGGAGGGGGCAATGTACCAATGACCCAAATTGTGTACAGCTGATTACCAGTAATAATCTAGAACTTGATCCTACTGTTGCACCTAATCCCATGTCTCCCCCCAGCAACGGATTTCAGACATTTCAGCTCGGATATGTAGCAGGATGGCACTCGTCACATAATACTCCGCACCATTTTAAATACTTACCTGGAGTTTTATGTGATAATTCGTGGACCTCATGGAATAATGTAATACCCTGTATCGGAGCCAATAGATTCCAAAATGAAGGCATATATACTGATTTGCCTCTTACTGAAGACTCCTATGTTTCGTATTGCCTCAATCTGAATGTACAAAGATGAATTGTGGTGACGATCAGAATTTGGACTTTATTGTCTCTCTTACAAGTGGTTTGGTTCCTTTCCCTCCCAATACACCAATTATGCCTGACCCTGCAAATTCAGAACAAATCTTAAGGACAGAATTTTTAAATGATTACTCCGTGAGGTCAGTTAGTCAAAATTTTCAAGTTACACCGGGAAGTGGGTATAATCAATTGTGGTTGCAAACCAAATATAGGGCATTATAGGACCACAATACCTTGGTGGCGTTGCTACTGCAAACAGTATCAGTCTGACCTGCAGGACCACGGCCTTAACCGGCATTACCGCCAATGTTAATTGCGGGACAGTTAAGTTTGAAACTGTTAATGGTTCCTCAATGTCAACTTTTGTGTCTTTCGAGTGGGATTTTGGAGATCCATCAAGTGGTACAGCGAATACATCAACACACGCTACACCAACACATATTTATACTCAAAATAGCACTTATAATGTGTGTGTTGATGTAATTGACAATAATGGTTGTTGTGCTGATAGAAGGTGTACATCAGTGACAATAACAGATCTGCCAAACTTTAACATACAATCGATAGCAAGTTCACCATGCAATTATGAGTTTCAGGCTGTTGGGATTCAAAACAATCAAACAGGAGTCACTTATTCATGGAATTTTGGCGACGGAACCCCCACCGGAAGTGGAAAATTTGTAAACCACACTTATACATCATCCGGTACCTATACAGTAAGCTGTACAGTGACTAATATTTGTGGGTCATCTACACAATCAGTTATAGTTGTGGTCAATGTGACCACAATAAATGCTGAATTTTCAGTGCAGAATAATTGTCCGTTTTATACATTTACAGTCACTAACCCTGTGTCCAATGTAACCTATACATGGGATTTTGGTGATAATACTGCCAACGTAACGGGAAACCAGGTCAGTCATAATTATTCTTTTAATGGTACAAAAGTGGTAACTCTCACAGCCACAAAAAATTGTGGATATGGTAGTATGACGCAAAATGTAGAGGTAAATTGTAATGCCGCATCATGTACTGATGATCCAAATGTAATTGTAATTGGGCAAACTGACCAAACTACATATATAAGCGCATTATTTAACAATGGGACAATCCCTTTTACCTTAACAGGTCAAATCAGAAAAATTTCGAACTTAAACTTTAATTTGAAAGGAAATCTAATTATTGACCGGAATGTTAAATTTGTCGAATGTAATTGGATCATGGAGTCAGGGGCACAAATTGTTTTAAATAATACTCTGGATTTGGATAAAACAAATTAATATCTTGCAATAATATGTGGAAGGGGATTATTGTTAATAATAATTTTTTACGGATTAGAAATAAATGTGAAATTCGGGATGCTGAAAATGCAATAATTCTTTCAAAATCTTCAAATATTGATATCAGGGAATCAAGTTTTATTGATAATTATAGAGGCATCTATGCACCGGGGGTGGAAAGAAAAATTATAAAAATTTACTCTCCTGGTTTTTTTATCATGGATAATGATTTTAAATTTGAATCTTCTTCGCTTAAGCCGCCTTACACTGGGCAGATTGATTATGAGCAGTCTGCACGGTCGGGAGTTGAGTTAGTAGGAGTTTCTACATTTAATATAAAAAATGGTACCTATCAAAACCTTAAGTTTGGTGTTCATACTACCGACAGCGGTATTTTAGTAAGTGGGGCAGAATTTGTTGATTTAGGTATGAATAATATTGATGGTCCTACTCAAAGAACTGGCATATATATAGATAGAGGAAGGGCAACTAATACAATAAGAGATATTTGTAAGTTCACTAATTTGAAGTGGGGAATTCAAGTTGTAAATAACAATAGTGGTAAGGTGCTTATATATAGTAATATTTTTGAATATGATAGACCAGATGATGCTACAACATGTAATCATTTTTCTCGTTGTAGTAATTCAGAGATTATTATAAGTAACAAAAATAAATTTAACATTAGCGCAGGAACGGGTATAAGTGTTTTTTTGAGTCAGCCAAAAGAACTAGTAATTGACGATAACGATTTCTCTTCAAACGGGACGAAAGTGAAAACAATTTCACTAAGCAGCTTAACAAACAATAGCAATAGGATTCATAATAATAGGTTTTATTTTAGTGGGGCTCTGTCTGATGATAATTCAGTTTCATTAACTAATGTCAATCACTTAGAATTTAAAAAGAATATTGTGAATAATAATTCTAATATTGTACATTCTAAGCCATTTTTAAAAGCATTTAATTGCAAATATTCAGTATTTAAAAATAATGAAATACATGGGTTTGCTAATGGAATGGTTATAAGTAGCTCTGCTGACAACGGTTATTGCTGCAATATTATAGATCAAGAAGGCGGAACTGAAAATGAACCTTCGTTTTATATTATTGGAGATTCGCCAAGTAACATTGTCCAAAATACATTTAATACATTTACTTTTAATGCTTTAACTCAAGGATATATGAAGCCACAAATTGATAATGGTAATATGTGGGTAGGCGCAGGTCAAAGTGCCACATTGCAGAATGGTGACCCATTAAAAGCAACTGAAAATAAATTTGCAGTTAATCTCGCACAAGCAGGTAGTGTGCCAAGAATAAATGGTGTAAATCAAATATTTCCGCCAGATTTAGCTATTTTTTGGTTTGTTCCTCGGGGACAAAGTAGCACATGTGCGACCAATCCCTATTGTGATATTTCGAATTACAAGCAACCACAGTCTTTAATACCATATCCTCCACAGTTCCAACTGATAAGGACTGTGCTAAACTACTTAGCCTTATCAATAAATACAAAATCACTGACCTTAAGGATGAATTTATGACTTGGGCATACCACAATGTGTCTTTTGGGAATTATCATTTTCTCAAGGATTGGGTATCAAAATACAGGGTTAATTATGTAGAGGATTGCCTCAGGATCCCGTTCCTGTTGATAAAGAGGTCGATGAATGGTACGAAGCTGATATTAAATATAAGCTATTATCCAAAGTAGATCCCTTCATGCAACTAGAGTTGGATGATTTAGATCTGAGTATCGATCAAGCTGCGGAATTAATAGAATCCATTGTAATTTCAGATACTGAAGGAGGCACTCTGGAGATGGAAAATATTTTGGCCTCGATGGAAGCGTTATCACTAAGAAGAAGTCAAATTATTGAACAACATTTGGCTCTTAAAGTAGAAAAAACAACAGCTTTATTGGATGAAGTCAATGGTTTACCATTGAGATTTCCTTTTTTGAGTTACCTGAAGTATGTGTGGACGGTAGAATTGAGAGCTGAGCTTAGGGGTGTGGAAAGTATAGCACCTCAAGAATGGGATCAATTAAGGTCAATAGCTAAAATGTGCCCTCTTACTGCAGGAGAAGCTGTTTTAGGGCTGCATCATTGTTGATATCTCATGGTGAATACATAGAAGTTAGTTATGACGCTTGCCGTACTAGTAGACCCAGAGCCAAATCTGAATTATTGCCAAGTGATATCTCAATATCACCAAACCCTTCTACAGGACTTATATACCTAAATGGGTTGCAAAAAGAACGTGTGTACGATGTTCAAGTGATGGATTTGACAGGAAAAATCATATTGTCATCAAAACTTGAAGCAGGTTCAAACGTTTTAGAGATAGGGGGAATTCCTTATGGTATGTATCTATTGCGGGTAGAACACGATAAAGAGATCATGTATACTGGTAAAATCATATTAATTAAATAAAAATGTTGGTAAGCAGGTTTTACATATTGTAAAATCTTGCTTACTAAAAAAATAAATATCTAATGAAGGCTAAATTATTATGTGTCATTTGTATTTTTTACACAACATTACTTTTGGCCCAAAAAGAAGACCATGTATGGATTTTGGGTTTTAATTATAATTTTATGGATACCTCCTATGGTTATGTAAATATGGATTTTAATGATGATGAAGTGAAGTTTATCAGAGTAGAAAATAGGAAGTACAACATCAGCGGTGCTAACTCATCACTTTGCGATGCTGAAGGCAGCCTGGTGGCGTGGTCCAATGGCCAGATTATAGTGGGCAAAAATGAAGAGATAATCGAGGACACGATCAATTATACATGGGATTTACCATTTAATTGCAGAGAGTGGGAGTACAACAATTCTGGAGATGCAAATATGGCCAATCCTGTAGGGAACCTATCCTTCCAAAATGTCATGATTTTGCCTATGAATGATACACTTACCTATGTTTTTTATAATGCCAGGGATCAATGCTTAGGGAAAAGATACCGCTTTAGCTATACAGGTTATAGTACAGAGATGGACGGTCGTAGTTTTAAAATTTATTGTTCAGAGATAGTCTAGTCATGCAGCAAGATATGCACCATGCTTTCACTGCGGTACGACATGCCAACGGACGAGACTGGTGGTTAGTAACACTAACAGCAGGAAGGCAAGAGGTCATCACTATGTTGGTGACAGATCAAGGTATAGAGAAAATCAACACTACTATTAATAATCCGTTTGCAACGGACGATGCATCTTTAGGACAAGTGGTAGTATCCCCACTTGGGGATAAAATAGCTTGGTATTCAGGGGAAGAATGGACAGAAACAGGAGGTAATTGGGTGGTTGGTAATTTTGACAGGTGTAATGGCTTGGTAACGATTTTGGAAGGGAAGGTAGTACCACAGCCGATAGGTATAGGAGCTGCCATTGCATTTTCTGATAATAATCAATATCTGTACATATCGAACGGGAAAACTTTATGGCAATATGATGTAAAAGAAGATAACATCATATCTACAGAAAAAACGATAGCAATAGTTGATACATTTACATTTTATATACCTAATTGGGGGCCGGTGGGATTCAATTTTTGTGCAATGAAGCTAGGACCTGATGGCAAGATTTATATTTTTCCGGCTAATACTCAAGGTAGGTTCTTAGGAGTAATTGATTTCCCTAACGAATCCGGTACTGATGCACAAGTAAGACAGCATGCTGTTTTTATCCCTGTATATTTTGGTCGTACTGTACCCAATATGCCCAATTACCGCCTAGGCCCATTAGATGGCTCACCATGCGATACCCTCGGCATAGACAATCATCCCATCGCCAAGTACCGCTACGAGGCTGATACGATAGATCATCTGCGGCTACGGTTTACTGACTTATCGTACTTCAGACCCGAGACGTGGTCTTGGGACTTCGGAGATGGGACTCCACGAGTGAGTACACAGAGTCCGTATCACACCTTTGCACAAAATGGCACCTATCGCGTCTGTCTCACCGTCAGCAATGAAAACAGCAGCAACACATCCTGCCGGACCATCACGATAGGTACAAGTGGTAGTGACGATATCGCAGTCACTCCAGCAGACATCACCTTTTCCCCAATCCTGTGCAGGATTATTTGATTGTGACCCTGGGAGAGTATATACCGCAGCATGGACAGATGGTGCTATATGATATCTCTGGTCGCCCTGTACATACACAACGCATCTATTACGGACAGAATAATGTGGATATGACGGCGCTTGCATCGGGTATATATGTATGGAAGGTGATGGATATTGTAAACCCATCCCCGACCCTTCCCTTACAAAGGAAGGGTGAGACAGTAGTAGTGAGAGAAGGCAAGGTGGTGAAGATGTAGAATATGCTTTATCTTGCATTAAATATAAAACGCATTGCAAATGCTAAAAATAAAGTATCGAAGTTACAAATTTCGACAATCGGAGTATTGTAAAATCTTGCTTACTAAAAAAATAAATATCTAATGAAGGCTAAATTATTATGTGTCATTTGTATTTTTTACACAACATTACTTTTGGCCCAAAAAGAAGACCATGTGTGGATTTTGGGCTATGATTATAACTTCATGGATACTACACGTGGGTATGTAAATATGGATTTTAATGACGAACAATTAAAGTTTATCAGAGTTGACAATAGGAAGTACAACATCAGCGGTGCTAATTCATCACTTTGCGATGCTGAAGGCAGCCTGGTGGCGTGGTCCAATGGGCAGATTATAGTGGGCAAAAATGAAGAGATAATCGAGGACACGATCAATTATACATGGGATTTACCATTTAATTGCAGAGAGTGGGAGTACAACAATTCTGGAGATGCAAATATGGCCAATCCTGTAGGGAACTTATCTTTCCAAAATGTCATGATTTTGCCTATGAATGATACACTTACGTATGTTTTTTATAATTCCAGGGATTATTGCTTTACAAAAAGACAATGGTTGAGCTATACAGGTTATAGTACAGAGATGGACGGTCGTAGTTTTAAAAATTTATTGTTCAGAGATAGTCTAGTGAGGCAGCAAGATATGCACCATGCTTTCACTGCGGTACGACATGCCAACGGACGAGACTGGTGGTTAGTAACACTCACCTCCGGCACCCAGGAGGTCATCACTATGTTGGTGACCGACCAAGGTATAGGAAAAGTCAACACTCCTATTTCTAATCCATATGCTATGGACTCAATATCTATAGGACAAGTGGTAGTATCCCCACTTGGGGATAAAATAGCTTGGTATTCAGGTGAAGAATGGACAGAAACAGGAGGTAATTGGGTGGTTGGTAATTTTGACAGGTGTAGTGGATTGGTAACGATTTTGGAAGGGAAGGTAGTACCACAGCCGATAGGTATAGGAGCTGCCATTGCATTTTCTGATAATAATCAATATCTGTACATATCGAACGGGAAAACTTTATGGCAATATGATGTAAAAGAAGATGACATCATATCTACAGAAAAAACGATAGCAATAGTTGATACATTTACATTTTATATACCTAATTGGGGGCCGGTGGGATTCAATTTTTGTGCAATGAAGCTAGGACCTGATGGACGGATTTACATTTTTCCGGCTAATACTCAAGGTAGGTTCTTAGGAGTAATTGATTTCCCTAACGAATCCGGTACTGATGCACAAGTAAGACAGCATGCTGTTTTTACCCCTGTTTACTTTAGACGTACTGTACCCAATATGCCCAATTACCGTCTCGGCCCACAAGACGGCTCACCTTGTGATACCCTCGGACTAGACAATTATCCCATAGCCAAGTACCGATACGAGGCAGACAGCATTGATCATCTACGGCTACGTTTTACAGACCTAAGCTACTTCAGACCGGAGACGTGGTCTTGGGACTTCGGAGATGGGACTCCACGAGTGAGTACACAGAGTCCGTATCACACCTTGCGAAAAAAATGGCACCTATCGCGTCTGCCTGACCGTTAGCAATGAAAACAGCAGCAACACATCCTGCCGGACCATCACGATAGGTACAAGTGGTAGTGACGATATCGCAGTCATTCCAGCAGACATCACCCTTTTCCCCAATCCTGTGCAGGATTATTTGCTTGTGACCCTGGGAGAGTATATACCGCAGCATGGACAGATGGTGCTATATGATATCTCTGGTCGCCCTGTACATACACAACGCATCTATTACGGACAGAATAATGTGGATATGACGGCGCTTGCATCGGGTATATATGTATGGAAGGTGATGGATGGGCAGGTGGAGATACAGAGTGGAAAGGTGGTGAAGATGTGATTTTGCTTGAATTGCAGATTTGGTGATTGAGCGCAGTACAACGGAGTCGAAATCACAAACCATGCGGATAGGGTGATTGAGCGCAGTGCAACGGAGTCGAAATCACCAACCATGCGAATTTGGGTGATTGAGCGCAGTATAACGAGTCGAAATCACAAACCATGCGAATTTGGTGTGATTGAGCGCAGTGCAACGGAGTCGAAATCACAAACCATGCGAATTTGGTGATTGAGTGCAGTACAACAGAGTCGAAATCACAAACCATAAACAAAAGGATACCGTACATGACCCGGACAATCCAACCTATCTGACCAATTTGAATGATTTGCACAAAACAAAAAAGGCCGGAACTAAGCCGACCTCTCTATTACTATTTTTCTAAATCCGGATCAGTGATGATCTTCCTCTTCCTCTTTGTGCTCAGATATCAGCCTGTTTTGAATGTCTGACGGTACAGGTACATAATCAGCAAAACTGCGTGTAAACTTAGCTCTGCCCTGAGATATAGATCTCAATGTAGATGAGTACTGATACATCTCTGCTACAGGAACTCTGGCTTTTATTTTCTGATAATGTCCGTCAGAATCCATACCCATGATGATGGCCCTGCGGGTTTGGAGGTCGCCCATGATGTCTCCCATCGCAGCATCCGGACAAGTGATTTCGATGTTGTCTATAGGTTCCAGGAGCTGTGGTCCTGCATTTTTGAATGCTGCTCTGAATGCCCCCACAGATGCCAGCATGAACGCCATATCATTGGAATCCACAGGGTGCATTTTACCATCATAAATGGAGACTCTGATATCCTGACAATTGGAGCCTGTAAGAGGACCTTCCACCATTTTTTGCATGATACCTTTTTTGATGGCACTTGAAAACTTGGCATCAATGGTGCCTCCTACGATACACCAGTAGAAAGCCAGTTTTCCACCCCAGTCCAGTTCGTCCACATCTATGTGTTTGGTGGTCAGCCCTTCAGGATTGGCCATACCTTCATGAAATGGTTCTATCCGCATATGCACTTCTGCAAACTGCCCGGCACCACCACTTTGTTTTTTGTGACGATAGACTTCGTTGGCACTGCGGGTGATCGTCTCTCTGTATGGTATTTTTGGTTTTTCGAAATCCATGTGCACACCATATAGTTTTTCAATACGGTATCTGATGAGATCCAGGTGCAACTGACCCTGTCCATGGATGATGGTTTGCTTGAGTGTAGCAGACTGTTCTATGATCAGCGTGGGGTCTTCTTCCTCTATCTGATGGAGGGCCTTGATGAGTTTTTCCATGTCCGACTTACTCGGTGGCACTACCGCTGTTCGTATACGGGGTTCAGGAAAATGTATCGGATCTATTTCTATGTTGAGTCCTTTGGCACATAGAGTATTATTGGTATGTGAATTTTTGAGTTTTAGTGTCACACCTATATCACCGGCTTGCAAAAAATCAATGGTATTACGTACTTTACCTTCGGATTCGAACACCTGGCTGATACGCTCATGTGTCGCATTTTTGATATTTATCAATTCATCTCCTGCTCTTACAGTACCTGAATAAACTTTAAAATAGCTCACCAGACCCACCTGAGCTTCTGAGATGGTCTTGTATATAAATATGGATGCTGGTGTTTTGGAATCGTAAGACATGGTTTTATTGCCTACCAGTGCGAACGGGGGTACATCAGCTGGTGACGGAGCTACATCATTGATAAATCCCATCACTCTACCACTACCTTTGTCCTGTAATGCTGAACAGCAGAACACCGGAAATACTTGCTGGTGTGCCAGTGCTATACGGAGACCTGCTGTCATTTCTTCTTCAGTAAGCGTACCTTGCTCAAAGAATTTTTCCATCAATCCTTCTTCATTTTCGGCGGCTGCTTCTACCAGCGCATTGTGCATAGCCATAGCTTTGGGCATCTCTGCATCAGGGATAGGTTTTTTTTCAGGTTTACCACCGTTGGGTCCGAAGACGTACATCACCATCCTCACAGTGTCGATGATGGAGTTGAAGCCATTGCCTTGATTGAGAGGATACTGTACCGGTAAAACCTTCGGGCCGAATCTTTCTTTTGCCTGCTCCAGCGTATTTTCAAAATCCGATTTATCATGGTCTATCTGACTGATGACAAAAATAGTTGGGGTTTTGAAGTCATTGACATAATCCCACAAGATTTCAGTACCTACTTCCACGCCATGGGCAGCGTTCAGTACCATCAGAGCAGTATCCGCCACCTTGAGGGAGCAGACGACTTCACCTATAAAATCATCAAAACCGGGCGTATCCAGTATATTTATCTTGCAGTCTCTCCACTTGACGTGCATGAGGGAGCTAAATAAAGAGTTGCCCCGCTCCTGCTCTATGGAGGTGTAATCTGAAATGGTATTTCCTGCGGCTATCGTTCCCATCCTGGTGATAGCACCTGACTCGTAAAGCATGGCTTCAGCCAGAGTTGTTTTCCCGCATCCGGAATGGCCCAGAGGACGACATTCCGGATATTTTTTGTATCTACACTCATAAAATAAATGATTAATTGTTAAAAAATAATAGATCGTTTGAGTAAATCACATCGAAATAATACAATTTTGCTAAAAGGTACGACCAATTTTATTATCCTATTCATTTTGGATACCAAAATATAACAAATAGGCGCTCTTTTTTTAGAATGAAAATTTCAGTTAATATTTAATCGACATATTTTCAGTGCATTAAAAAAGTGTTCTCATTTTTATACTTCAATATCATATTTAAAGTCGGAAAGGTAAGGTGCCCTGTCCCTCCAAAATAGCGTCAATATCATAGCGGATGGTGATTATAATCAGTTTTCAAATGTCTATAATTTTAATCGTCAGTATGATGGCAATCTAAAATATATGTCGCAATTGTATATGGTAATGAAAAAATTACGTTACAACTTCGTTACTTTGCAACTTATACTTAAAAATGGATAAAAAACCAATCGAAAACATTTCCTGGGTCATACTGATCATATTGAGTTTGGTGTGGGGGTGTTCGTTTATTTTGATCAAAAAATCTTTACTGGCGTTTGATCCGGTACAGCTGGCCTGTCTGAGATTAGGTATTTCTTCTTTGGCTTTTGCACCGATAGTGTACTGGCACCGCAAAGAAACAGACTGGTCACAATGGCCTAAATTTGTAGCAGTCGGACTTACAGGCAGCGGCATTCCGGCATTTTTATTTTCTTTTGCACAGACGCAAATCAGCAGTTCAGTAGCAGGATTGCTCAATAGTCTCACACCCATCTGGACACTGATTATTGGCATCTTTATATTCAAACTCACTTTCAACAGGACTAAGCTCATAGGTGTCATCCTTGGATTTGTAGGTGCAGCTTCTCTGATCCTGCTCGGCAATGAACACTCCCTTGGTGGCAATCCCATTTTTGGCATTCTGATCGTCATTGCTACGGTATGCTATGCATCAAGTGTAAACATGGTACAGGCTTTTTTCAGTCACACCAAGCCCATCATCATCAGTAGCATGTCATTTTTTCTGATAGGCCCTCCAGCGCTGGCTTATGTATTTTTTACAGATTTCACTACAGTGATGGCCACACATGAGCATGCATGGTTTTCTTTGGGTTCCGTCACGATATTATCGTTGCTGGGTACTGTGATGGCTAGTATACTGTTTTATAATCTCGTTCAAAAAACGAGTGCCGTATTCGGTAGTACGGTGACCTACCTGATGCCGGTTGTAGCTTTGATGTGGGGATTGCTGGATGGCGAACCTATCACCATGCTCCATATAGCCGGCATGGTTACCATACTCATCGGAGTATTTATCACTAAAAAAGGATAGGATGCATCAGATACCCGGATTGTATATTGCTGACTCAGATGACAAAGGTCGTGGTGTTTTTACTTCCATAGATGTATCTGCAGGCGATACTATTGAAATTTGTCCGGTCATAGCTATTCCTAAAGCTCAGCTACCCATTATACACAAAACTATCCTCCATGATTACTACTTTTTGTGGGGTGAAGACATGGACGAATGTGCCATCGCATTGGGATTCGGCAGCCTGTACAATCATGAGGTGCACTGTAATGCCAATTTTATCCTCGACCTCGAAAACCACACAATAGATATTGTAGCCATCAAAGATATCCCTTCAGGATCTGAAATCACGCTCAATTATCATGGCGAACCAGGAGATGAAGAGCCATTGTGGTTTTGACATTAACCATTGCTGAATGCTAAATACATAAAATGTATAAGATCAGTTCTGGTAATCTTCCAGTATTTCTATGTCATCCTCATCTTCCACAGCGATGGACGGGGTACCGTTGAAGTTGGTCACTACACCTTTGACTATGATCTTTTTTCCTTCCAAAAACTTGTCAGGCGGATAGCTGAAGTTGATCATCTGGTCTTTAAATATCGTGACAGTAAATATCTGATTTGGAAATCTCTTGTCCAGATTTAAAAACACATTGCCTTTGGACGACAGTTTGGTAGATACTACAGTGCCCTGAACCCTGATCTCTCTGCCTGTACCCATCTGTCCTTTGGCCATCACGGTATTGTAACAATTGCGTGGTAATTTGGTGGGATGATCAGGCGTGACATCATCCTGCTCAGCTGACGACATAAAAGGTTTAGGATCTTTCTGGGCCTCCAGTGCCTGCTCACCTCCATCTTCCAGCTGGTAAAAAAAGTCTATTCCTGTCAGTGCCTCTACATCATCTATACTGGTGGCAAAAGTTTCGAGGGGTGCATCATTTTTGGCATTGGGCATCACAAAGGCGATGGCTTTTTTTGTTGGTAAGGTCCATTGCTACCTTAAAGTATTTTTTAGGTATTGTCACATTGTGGACTGCTCTGGGGATTTTGGACAGGTCTTCACTGAGTACAGGGCCTGTGACAATATATAGTCGGGTATTTGGATTTTTGTACATATAGGCTCTGAAAAGATCTTCCAGTTTGGCCCAACTATCGCGATTGAAGTCAGCAAGCATAGGCGACATATTGGAATATAGATAACTCTCAGACAGGGCTGCCGCCGACCATCTGAAATCTGCAGAAGGTGCCAGGTGCCCACGATCGTACCCGAATGCATCATATACAAATGTACTGTCCGGTTTCATCGTTTTTAAAAAATAATCAGATTCGACTGCTGTCCCTGTGCGAACCATTGAATCGGGCCTGAAATCATTGGACCGGCCTTCAGACCCAAATCGTATGTCGGGTGATATGACATGAGCCACCCACTTTGGTTGTTCGTGTTTTTCGCTGTACACCAGAGACATTGCCTTGTGATGGATGACTTCTTCTCCAAGCTCTGTTTTCGGCAACAATATCCCGGTGATTTCCTGGCGGATCTCTTTTAGTTTTAATGTTTCGACGCCGCCCTGGAGTCTTTTTATCATGGCATTGTAGTGCGAGATAGAGTCGTTTTTGATTCGTATTTGGGATAAAATTTCCTGCTGTGCAAAGGCATTGACAGTCAAAAAAATGAGTGTAACACTCAATATGGATGCTTTCATGTACGGATGGTGTGAATTACTATTAAAACGGGTATTAAAAAAAATTATGCTTTTTAGGGCATAAAGCAAAAAAGGGGGTTTGATGTTATCATGGAACCGACATTAAAGAAATGCACGAGTCCTGATTTTTAAACTTGTTTTCCATCCTTTAGGTTCATTATTTTCTGGAAAATAGTTAAAAAACCTGAAATAATGCCAGGCTTTAACCCATGTCATATTACACACACAGAAAAAAAAACCATCACCGGCATTGCTGCTAATGCTTGCCGAAGTTTATTAGCTGCTGTGATAGCATCCGGATTTGTTGGAAGTTGTCTAAGTAATCTGGTTTTGGTGAGGGCTTCTGGACAAGAAATATAATCAAGTCACAATCCATAAAATTTACTTTTATCGTTCAATGTCACAAATGAAAGGCTACATGGGTCATATGGAATCCGTAACCCACCGTATACAGTTTGTGTCAAGCATATTGATGACATAACATTATCAAGCCAATAAGATTGACTACATTAAAAAACATCCTTGTTTTCATTTTATTTAAGTTTTATAGTTTTATAAAATTCCTTGAATTCTACATCTTGATTTGTGCCGTCAGGTAAAGTCAATTTTACCTTAATATTGCCTATGTTTTGATGAGAAAATATATTTAAAAAATCCTTTTGAATATTTAAACTAGCATCATTTTTATAATTAAATGATCTCATAAATTTATCTTTTCTTATAACATAATATTTGTTTTCACTCACACCAAATTCAGTAATTGCATGACCAATTGTACCATCCAACTGACAATTTTCAAAACTTTCTTCATAAACTAAACTACCATCGTTTACTTTGTGTACTGTAAAATGAAACTTAATATTTTCGTCCCATTCCGGGCTAAGGCATGTCATATTGAATACATACTTCCCATCAGCACTTATACTAGCATTATGGGAAGTGCCACCGTATTTATGCGAAAATATTTTACACCTAACGAATCATAAACTTCTACATAATGCGCACCATATCCTGGCCCGAAATATTCCATATTTTCCGTATAAGTGTCAGGGTTCCAAAATATTTCATAGGTCACCGTTATATATTTATCAGCTGTATACTGATGTGAAATAGATGCCATTCCTCTTTCAAAATCAAAATCATTTGGGATCTCATCAAATATTTCACTTGGTAGATATTCACGTAAGTCGTACTTATTTTCTGTTCCTTTTTTATACAAAAAATATGAAAAATTTGACGTATATGATTCATTTTTTCTTTTGAAACCCTGAGCATGGAATGGGTTTTCATTGACTATATCTATTTCTTTGATTACATTTTTAGTCTTGCTATCTTTGAATACTAGGATTTTACGAGCATAATTATACTCATCATACTGTTCAAACTGATTTTTCTCTTGATTGAAATATTTAAATGTTATTAATTCAGGTAGACTTGTTCTGATAAGTGTCGATGTGTCGATTTTTACAACATCCATTGTCGCATTAGAAGTATCAACCATATCGTTAGGAGAAAAGGCAACTTTTTTTTCTTTCCCAGCATCTTTCACACCGCCACATCCACCACATCCTAGTGACACAATAATCAGTGCCCCGATGGGTACGCATAACAAAACACGTAAATAATGGCTCATTTTTTTAGTTTTTTGCGTGAAGGTATGGATTTCATAATAAATCCGCGTTTCTCTGATGTTCATATTTTAATCATTTTTTGTTAAGACAAAGATATGGCACTATTTTTGAATTAAGTATGGTCAGAATTGACGTATTCAAGTCAAAAATGAATGACTATAGGTAAGAAATGAGGTTTAGTATTACATAACTTTAAAAAAATAAACACTATGACACACGCAGGACAAAAAATCAAGATGCTACGGGATAGCAAATCATGGTCGTGAACAGTTGGCTGAAAAGGTGGGCATATCTGTAGAAATCAAAGGATTTCAATTTTTATGCTGAAACTAATTGGTTTTTTAATTTATTTTAGAAACTAGTATTTCATAAGATTTATAATCCTCTGGACTCCCATCAGGCAATTTTAAATTTTTCATCGACTCATGAAATTTATATTGATTGTATTTCCCAGCTAATTCAAGTTCAATGTCATACACTTTATAATATACTATTTTTTTGTATGGTTCTACAATGACCCTTAAAAATCGATCATCATTATCATATATTATTTGTATCAATGAGTCTTTAACAAAAAAATTAGGATCATTATAGCTAAATTCTTGGGGAAAAATAGCCTTGTCGATAGGATTAAAGTCATAAAAATATCCTAACCCAAAATTAGAAAATCGATGATGATCAAGAGTTATTTCAGGTTCATCGCCACATGACCAATTCCAGTAAGTTGAAATACAAATATTTAGATCAGATGTAAATTGGTATTGTTCACCTATGCTATTATAATCCAAGGTTCTCTCTAGCTCTCCTTTGTAATTATAAATATTTATTAAAGAGAAGTGTCCTAAGGTGCAATTATTTTTATCAAAAATTTGAACACTTTTGGTGATTGCAAATCCAATGTTTTTTACAACATTATTGTCAAACAAATAATTAATACCTTGGCCAAATCCATCTATGTAAAATGCCTTATTTTCTACTCTTTTGGGAATAATTAATCCAAGATTATTCATTTTTTCAAATATTTTATTTCTGTTATTATCATTTACATAGATAGATCCTTCTTTATTTTCAACTTCGTCTCTCAATTTATTTAATTCTGCTATTTCTGGGAAATCATTTATATCTTTTTTGCCAAGATATTTACCGTCATCATCAAATAAGTGATAAACTTTAAATATAGGTTCATATGAAATGATATCTTCTATCACTTCACCTTTCGGGATATGATCAAGCATGTTATTCATTTTGGGGAAATCAGCAGGAAAACTATAGGACTTTTAGCTTTTACAATATTGCTGGTTTTATTTTCGATTGATGTATCCGTATTTAAGGATATTTTTTCTTTCCCCACATACTTCACACCACTACACCCACCGCATCCTAGTGATACGATGATCAGTGCCCCGATGGGAAGGCATAATAATGCACGTAAATAATTGCTCATTTTTTTAGTTTTTTGCGTGAAGGTATGGATTTCATCATAAATCCGCGTTTCTCTGATGTTCATATTTTAATCATTTTTTGTTAAGACAAAGATATGGCACTATTTTTGAATTAAGTATGGTCAGAATTGACGTATTCAAGTCAAAAATGATCAAAGGTGCGGAAGCCTGGAGATTGTGCATTTATTGTGCTCAGGCACAGACAAAGCAATGCCATAAGATATTTATTACGTATCATGATTTAATAATTTAGAATTTTATACTTTATTTTTCTAAAATAGATATTTGCTGGAACTGGAATTTTTTCAAATAATACTTCCAAGTTTTATTCTGAGTGGTTTTCCATTCTTTACTTAATAATGACCATTCATCATGAGTCCACAGCTTTTTATAAATTAAATTCGTTTTATCATCGAAAAAAACAAAATAATCATAAACACCATCTTTATCGTTAGGGGTTGAATATGAAACACTTAATAGATCTTGATCTAATGAAGCTCCGCCACCTTGGATTGCCAGTTTACCATCATCAGTGTATTCAGAATAGACAAGTTTTTGGTCTTTGAGTCTCATCAGCGCCCAACCTTCACGCTCAATCGTCCCAAATGGATTGTTAGTGGTAGCTAAGCCTAGTCCACCAAAGGTGTACAGCATATATTCACCATTATTGCTCACTGCGGCTCCATCAACTGAAGGAAGATCTTTGAGCTCGTACTTAAGATTGCCGCTTAAATCATAAATGTGCAGAGTATGCTTCACTCCGATGATCTTGCTAGTGGTCTCGTCAATGCCAAATGATTTAGTCGTTTCCATTGATCGAAGTTCATAATTGACGATTACGTAGTTGCCCTCCGATCTTACATAGGTAAACAAAGAATATTCTGTGGGTTTCATACCTTGATCTTGTTTTGAATATGGTATCACTTCCATTCCTTCTGATGAGAAATGATGGTAGGTCAATCTCCGGTGTTTAACATCTTGATATGGTCTATTAGCCCATATGTCGATAGTCTTTTGACTGTTGCGCCGATCATCCAAAAACTCAATCTTCTCAGCCTGATCTACAAAATAAAATACCTTAGATAGCTCTTTGGGGTATCGTCTATACAATATCACAGTAGGTGAAAACTGTATTATTCTATTTATAAAATAGTCTTTGTCCACATACTCTGACCATACGGTCTTCCATGCATCTCCACCTCTATGTGCCGGATCCATTTCGAAACTTACATCTTTACCAAATACATTTCGCTGAAGACGGAATGGAACAAGATGTGGGTTTTCCTTGTACCATTGAGCCTGTAGTGAATCTTGAGACATTTCGGCTTTGTTATCGCTTAATTCTTTTGCCTGTGCAATTTCGACCTGCTTATCCTTCTCACTATCAGAGTGCATTTTTTCTTTTGGTTGGTTTACTTTCTTTAACCCTCCACAGCCTCCACATCCTAGTGACACAATAATCAGTGCCCCGATGGGTACGCATAACAAAACACGTAAATAATGGCTCATTTTTTAGTTTTTTGTGTGTGAAGGTATGGATTTCACCATAAATCCGCGTTTCTCTGATGTTCATAATTTAATCATTTTTTGTTGGGACAAAGATTTAGCACTATTTTTGAATTAAGTCTGGTCAGAATTGGACGTATTCAAGTCAAATACATGACCAAAATGCCCAGGTATGGCTGCCATTGCCCTCGTCATCGGTGACATTGACCAATCCATATTTATACTCTTCTTTCCCCATGAGTAAGTCTGTCGAAATCAGCTATGATACCTGCCTGCGGGCTTACGATCATCCACCATCGCTGCCCCTCTCCTGCACCTTGACTGGTATTGAAATCTATACCGCCATGCCAATACGTCTTGGCCAGATTTCTCGGCCCGAAGTCATCAGCAACAGCATTGGTCGGCATGGTTTGTACTGTACCGATGATACCGGAGGACTGGTCAAAGGTACGGAAGCCCGGGGATTGTGCATTGATTGTGCTCAGGCATAGGCATAGCAATGCCAGTAGAAATGTGATATTTCTCATTTTATCTCTATTTTAAAAAATTATTATTTAGTTATTTCTCCTCTATTTTGAATTGGTCAAAATTGAACTTATTTATATAATATTTCCAATCCATATTACCAGTAATTTTGTACTCTGTCGCAATTTGATCAAATTCATTCCGAGTTAAATTTTAATATATATTGTAGTTTTATCATGATCAAAAAAAATCATTCTATCGTAATCAATATCATTTGAAGGTGTGGAATATGCATTGTGTAACAACGTTTGTTGCATACTTAACCTATTAAAAGCCAATTTCCCATCATCTGTATATTCCTGATACACTACTTTCTGGTCTTCCAGTCGCATCAGTGCCCACCCTGGGCGCTCTATGGTGCCAAAAGGGCTATTGGCAGAAGCCAGGCCCATACCGCCAAAGACGTACATCATGTACCGTCCATCATTACTCACCACTGCTTCATCGATAGATGGCAATTCTTTTAGTTCGTACTTAAGATTTCTGCAAATCATATATATGTAGTGTGTGTTTTACTGCCACCACATCACTCGCTTCCATGCCCCATTGTTTGCTGTTCTTGATGGATCTCAGCTCATAATTCACAATTACATGATTGCCTTCAGACCGCACATCAGTAAACAGACTGTATTCATTTGGGGTAATGGGTGATTTTTGCTCTGAATAAGGGATAGTACCCATGGCTTCACTATCAAAATTCCAATAGGTCAGTTTAGCATTATTTAAGCTTTGGTAAGGCCTGTTCTTCCAAATATCGACTGTCCTGATAGTTTTATAAGTGGTATCCAAAAATTCAATTTTTTCCGGCTGATCCAAATAAAAAGTTTTTTTACACTTCTTTTGGAAATCTACTGTATAAAAGAACTGTGGGAGATAGCTGGTAAATTCTATTCTTTCGTTCAAATCTGGTGTCATCAACATTTTCTTCCCAAATCGTTGTCCAGGCTTCACCACCAGGATGGTTGGGGTTTATTATCAAGTCAATGTCTTTACCTAGATAATTTCTTGTAAGCGGTATTTCTGGATCGGGCTTCCAGTTAGGGTCACGGAGACCATTTTGTGAGATGACTGTATCTTTATTAATGTCTGAATTTGACGTTTTCAATACTGCCTCTTGTTGTACTTTGCCACTTCCACATCCACCGCATCCTACACAATAATTAAAATACCAATGATAGGTATCGATAACAATGCACGTAGATGACCACTCATGACTTTTATATTTTTTCTTAAGGTATGGATTTCATCATAAATCCGCGTTTCTCTGATGTTCATATTTTAATCATTTTTTGTTAAGACAAAGATATGGCACTATTTTTGAATTAAGTATGGTCAGAATTGACGTATTCAAGTCAAATACATGACCAAAATGCCCAGGTATGGCTGCCATTGCCCTCGTCATCGGTGACATTTAGCAATCCATACTTATACTCAGCTACTCCGTGCGTGAGTTTATCGAAGTCTGCTATGATGCTTCACGTGTTTTGACAGTAGAATTTAGTTCTTTTCTTTCAGAACTAGTAATTTTATATTTATATATGCTGATAAATTTTTCATATTATTTAATTTTAAAAAAAAAGAAAATGAAAAATAGCTGTGATGCCATATTAGTTCACGGTGTAAAATTTATGAATTAAGTCGTAGATTACTTCAATAGATCTATCAATAGCAAATGCCTTTTTAGAGAACTAATCTTGCTTAGGCTTATAAGGCAAAGGAAGTTTTATCTTTTGGATCAAATCAGGGTAGAGAGAACCATAACCTTTCAATAAGTAAAGCGTATCACTTTTTATCATAGGAACTAAAGCACTATTTTTGTAAATGGGATAATATTTCCCTTTAGATAGGTCAGATTTTGGTAATATTCCAATACCAGAAAACAATCCTGTCATATATTCTTTGTGGCTATAATGTGGTCTCACTGAAAATTCGCAAATAATATGACTTTTTGTGTTTATAAATTTATCAAATCTTGCATTTAAAGTTGTATCCATTCCAAAAATCTTTTTTAAATCAATTTTTTGAAGAACATTATTTTTATCAAAGTACTGTAAATGTTCTCCTTCATTACCGACATATGTACAATTACTTCCTTCCATATAACTTTCAAATTCACTGCAATTTGTAAGATACTTCTTCAGAATCAAATCACCATCCAAGGTATAAACTTCTAGTCCATCGGCCTGTTCCTCTGAAAACGTTAATATATTTATTAATTTAAAGTTACCTGAATTGTGATATAACCCATTAAAATTGCTAAATTGGGCATGTTTACCACTTGGTCTCTTCTCCCATTTTTTAATTAGCTGTCCGTTACTTAGCTTATAATTTTCCAAATAACTTTTATAGGTATTTTCATCATAAAATAAACAAACAATATCACTTGCATCATCTGTCATTATAAATCCTGCCAATGCTTTATTTTGATTTAAAATAGTACCCGAAATAGAAAATTCATTTTTATCTGCTGAATATACAGTTACCTTATCTGGATATTCACTCATTATTACAAAACCTTTTCCATTATTAAAAGGATAAAGGGCATCGTGAGATTCATAATTATCTTCGCCTACGGCTGGTATAATCCCTTTACTCAATATTTCATTACTAGTATTGCGTATCTCTACATCAAAAAAATATTGCTTTGCCAATTTATTCTCTTTTGAGTTTGTATTTAAGCATATATTTTTGATTCCCAGATATCTCAAGCTTTTCATCAGTTGCGATTTCTATTTCTTGTTGTTTTATACCGTCATACAGTTGATATTTTCTTCCCATATCTTCAGACTGTAGTATATAATGATCATATACTTCCCTTATATCTGCATCTACAAGTGGTAACATAGGAGCATCCTTAAGTATGCCTAGATCAAATTCGGTAGAAAAAGGTGATTGACTTGCTGGATTGCTGGTAATAACAGGTATTTCCTTTTTATCATCAACAGCTGCAATTTTCGAAGTACCCCCACATCCACCACATCCTAGTGACACAATAATCAGTGCCCCGATGGGTACGCATAACAAAACACGTAAATAATGGCTCATTTTTTTAGTTTTTTGTGTGAAGGTATGGATTTCATCATAAATCCGCGTTTCTCTGATGTTCATAATTTAATCAATTTTGTTGGGACAAAGATTTAGCACTATTTTTGAATTAAGTATGGTCAGAATTGACGTATTCAAGTCAAAATACATGACCAAAATGCCCAGGTATGGCTGCCATTCCCTTGTCATCGGCGACATTTAGCAATCCATACTTATACTCAGCTACTCCGTATGTGAGATGATCGAAGTCTGCTATGATGCCAGCCTGTGGGCTTAATCCGTAACCCACCATATACAGTTTGTGTCAACATAATTGATGACATAACACTATCACGCCAATAGATTGGCGATAAAAATATTCTATTTTTCATTATTTTAGTTTAATTGGATCTTTGTAATAGTCGTAAATATCAACCTTAAATGAACCATCTAAAAGCGTAATTTTAGTTGCTCGATCTCATGTAATAATATTAAATCTACATTTGTAAATTCTTTAAAAGTCAGCCACAAAGTTTCCCCTAGAATATCGAAAATCTTTACTTGTGCCGTTGTTCATTTTAATACCATAACCAATAATATTTTCTCCAGAAATTGTTTGGACTCCGCCATTTCCGCCGTCCCTCATACAATTCTCAAACTTCTCTTCATATACTAAGCTACCATCACTCACTTTGTACACAGTAAAATGGTACCTTATATTTTTATCCCATTCTGGGCTAAGGCATGTCATATTGAATACATACTTCCCATCAGCACTTATACTGGCATTATGGGAAGTGCCACCGTATTTATGCGAAAATATTTTTATACCTAACGAATCATAAACATCTACTTGATGCACCCCATAACCAGGACCAGTCCATTCTCCATTATCGCTGTAAGCATCGGGCAACCATTCGATTCCATAAGTGACGGTGGCGTAATTATCCCCTATATTTTGAGATGAAATGGAAGCCATTGCACGATAAAATGGAAAATCATTAGGAATCTCATTAAAAACTTCTTCAGGTAAATAATCTCTCAACTCAAACTTGCTTTCTGTTCCTTTCTTCATTAAAAAATAATAAAAATTCTCCTTGCCAGGCTCTATTCTTCTTTTGAATCCTAGGGCATGAAATGGGCTAACTTTTGACTATATCTATTTCTTTGATTATATTTTTAGTCTTACTATCTTTGAATACTAGGATTTTGCGAACATAATTATATTCATCATACTGTTCAAACTGATAATTCTGTTGATTATAATATTTAAATGTTATTAATTCTGGAAAATCTGTTCTGATGAATGTCGATGTGTCGATTTTTACAACAGCCATTGTCGCATTAGAAGTATCTATTCTATCCTTAGGAGAAATGTCAACTTTTTTTTCTTTCCCAGCATCTTTCACACCCCCACATCCACCACATCCTAGTGACACAATAATCAGGCCTTGATGGTACGCATAACAAAACTCGGAAAATAATGGCTCATTTTTTTAGTTTTTGCGTGAAGGTATGGATTTCATCCATAAATCCGCGTTTCTCTGATGTTCATATTTTAATCATTTTTGTTGGGACAAAGATTTGGCACTATTTTTGAATTAAGTCTGGTCAGAATTGACGTATTCAAGTCAAATACTTGACCAAAAATGCCCAGGTATGGCTGCCATTGCCTCGTCATCGGTGACATTTAGCAATCCATACTTATACTCAGCTACTCCGTGCCCGGAGTTTATCGAAGTCTGCTATGATGCTTCACGTGTTTTGACAGTAGAATTTAGTTCTTTTCTTTCAGAACTAGTAATTTTATATTTATATATGCTAATAAATTATTCATATTATTTAATTTTATAAAAAGGAAATAAAAAATAGCTGTGATGCCATATTGGTTCTACAGTGTAAAATTTATGAATTAAAAACAATTCTTGAAGTCGTAGATTATTTCAATAGATCTATCAATAGGCAAATGCCTTTAGAGAACTAATCTTGCTTAGGCTTATAAGGCAAAGGAAGTTTTATCTTTTGGATCAAATCAGGGTAGAGAGATCCGTGACCTTTCAATAAGTAAAGCGTATCATTTTTAATTACTGATTCCAAAGCACTATTTTTGTAAATGGGATAATATTTCCCTTTAGATAGGTCAGATTTTGGTAATATTCCAATACCAGAAAACAATCCTGTCATATATTCTTTATGGCTATAATGTGGATAAATTGTAAATTCAAATACTATATCATTTTTAGAATTTATAAAATTATACACTGTAACATTTAGTGAAGTATCCATTCCAAAAATCTTTTTTAAATCAATTTTTTGAAGAACATTATTTTTATCAAAGTACTGTATATGTTCTCCGCCAGTACCGACATATGTATAATTACTTCCTTCTATAAAACTTTCAAATTCAATGCAATCTGAAATTTTTTTATCTAACATTAATTGACCATCACTATTATAAACTTCTAAACCATCATATTGGTCTTGGGAAGCAGATATTAAATTAATTAATTGAGATTCCCATAAATTTTTCATGGAAAAATCGATTCTTCTTTGAATCTTTTGCCACATAAAATATATTTTCCATCATTAAATTTGTACTTTCTCAACATGTTTTCACTCGCATCTTCATTATAAAATAAACAAATAATATCACTTGCGTCATCACTCATTCTAAAATCTAACAGTGCTTTATTTAAAATAGTACCCGAAATAGAAAATTGATTTTTATCCACTGAATAAACGGTTAACATTGATTCATTACTCGATATTACAAAACCTTTTCCATTATTAAAAGGATAAAGGACATCGTGAGATTCATAATTATCTTCACCAACTGTAGGAATAATCCCTTTACTCAATATTTCATTGCTAGTATTGCGTATCTCTACATCAAAAAAATATTGCTTTGCCAATTTATTCTCTTTGAGTTTATATTTAAGCATATATTTTTGATTCCCAGATATCTTCAGCTTTTCATCAGTTGCGATTTCTATTTCTTGTTGTTTTATACCGTCATACAGTTGATATTTTCTTCCCATATCTTCAGACTGTAGTATATAATGATCATATACTTCCCTTATATCTGCATCTACAAGTGGTAACATAGGAGCATCCTTGTATGCCTAGATCAAATTCGGTAGAAAAGGTGATTGACTTGCTGGATTCTGGTAATAACAGGTATTTCCTTTTTATCATCAATAGCTGCAATTTTCGAAGTACCCCCACATCCCCCACATCCTAGTGACACAATAATCAGTGCCCCGATGGGTACGCATAACAAAACACGTAAATAATGGCTCATTTTTTTAGTTTTTTGTGTGAAGGTATGGATTTCATCATAAATCCGCGTTTCTCTGATGTTCATATTTTAATCATTTTTTGTTGGGACAAAGATTTAGCACTATTTTTGAATTAAGTCTGGTCAGAATTGACGTATTCAAGTCAAATACATGACCAAAATGCCCAGGTATGGCTGCCATTGCCCTCGTCATCGGTGACATTTAGCAATCCATACTTACACTCAGCTACTCCGTGCGTGAGTTTATCGAAGTCTGCTATGATGCTTCACGTGTTTTGACAGTAGAATTTAGTTCTTTTCTTTCAGAACTAGTAATTTTATATTTATATATGCTAATAAATTATTCATATTATTTAATTTTATAAAAAGGAAATGAAAAAATAGCTGTGATGCCATATTGGTTCACAGTGTAAAATTTATGAATTAAGTCGTAGATTACTTCAATAGATCTATCAATAGCAAATGCCTTTTTAGAGAACTAATCTTGCTTAGGCTTAAAAGGTCAAAGGAATTTTTAATTTTTTGATTGATTCAGGATAAAGCGTGCGGTGGCCCTTCAATAAGTAAAGTATATCGTTTTTCACTATTAGTTCTAAACTACTTTTTTTATAAATGGGAAAATATTTCCCCTTTTCTATATTCGATTTTGGGAGTATACCAACTCCAGATAAAACGCCATTCTTATACTCATTGTTAATGATTTTAGGATAAATTGAAAACTGACAAATTATACTGTTTTTTGTGTTTATAAATTTTATAATTGTAACATTTAGTGTTGTGTCCAAACTAAATAAGTTTTTTAAATTTACAATTTGCAACCTACCTTTTTTGTCATAGTATTGAAGAGTTTCGCCAGCAGTTCCTATATATGATATATTAGAACCTTCATCAAAACTCTCAAAATAATTACAATTTGAAATTTGACTCGCCAAAATCAAATTGCCTTCTAAATTATAAACTTCTATATGATCAATATAATCTTCTGACGATGTAACTAAATCTATTTTAGTAGAGTTCCTATATATGGATTAAGCCATCCTGCAAATTGACTAAAATGGGCCTGTTTACCTCCTGTTTTTTACTCCATTTTTTATTAATCTTACCATTACTTAGTTGATGGTTATCCAAATAGCTTTTCCTTCATTTTCATCATAAAATAAACAAATAATATCACTTACGTCATCTGAAATTTTAAAATCTGTTAATATTTTATTTTCATTTAAAATAGTACCTGCAATAACAAATTTATTTTTTCAGCGATATAAACTGTTAACCTTTCTGGATATTCACTCCATATTATCAAACCTTTTCCATTATTAAATGGATAAAGCACATCATGAGATTCATAATTATCTTCCCCTACTGCGGGAATAATACCTTTACTAATTATTTCATTACTTGAATTAAGTATCTGTACTTCAAAAAAGTACTCTTTTGCTAATTTATTTTCCTTAAGTTTATACTTTAGCATATAATTTTGGTTTTCTGAAATCTCAAGCTTTTCATCGATAGCGATTTCAATATTTTGTTGTTTTGTGCCATCGTACAATTCATATTTACTTTCATATTCACTGACTTTTAGAATGTAATGATCATAGGCTTCAGTAATATTGGCTACTTCGACTGGTAAAACAGGTGAATCTTTAAGAATGCCCAAATCAAAATCAGAAGATGATTTTATCTCATCCGAATTATTATTTGCAGTATTAGTATTGGATAGTCCTTTTTCCTTCTTATCATCTGTATCGACGATTTTTGAAGTACCCCCACATCCACCACATCCTAGTGACACAATGATCAGTGCCTCGATGGGTACGCATAACAAAACACGTAAATAACGGCTCATTTTTTTAGTTTTTTGTGTGAAGGTATGGATTTCATCATAAATCCGCGTTTCTCTGATGTTCATATTTTAATCTCCGACCCATTTCCCATCCATACTCCCGGGTCTCTCCGATATGTCTATGTCAACTATGCCTTTTATGCCTGATTATACCAACAAGTGGATGATTATGATAACATCGATTTTATGCAAAATAGTTACTGAAGGACTAAAAAGTAGGATAGGGTGATAGTCTTGTACTAAAATACAAGCTTGCGGCACCAGGGCATCTTACAATCAATATAAACCTGAACTTCCCAGTCCCAGTTTGCATCGCAGATGATTGATAGAAACGCCGAGTACTCCTAAGCCGTATTTAGAACTTCTGGTAAAATTGATAGAGGATGCTTCTTCAAAATACTTGGTTGGACAGGTCACCTCCGCAATATCAAATCCCTTGTAAATGATCTGTGACAGCATCTCGTTGTCGAAAATAAAATCATCAGAGTTTTGATTAAACTTTATGGCTTGCAACACCTCTCTGCTGAATGCCCGGTATCCTGTATGGTATTCTGAAAGTTTGTATCCTATGAGCAGGTTTTGTGTGAGGGTTAAAAATCTGTTGGCAATGTATTTATACAAGGGCATCCCACCTTTCAGTGCGCCCTTACCCAGGATTCGGGACCCGAGGACGACAGGATATAATTCTTCACCGATGATATTGACCATGCTGGGGATCAACAAAGGTGTGTACTGATAGTCCGGATGCAACATGATGATGATATCGCCACCGAGCTCCAGTGCTTTGTTGTACAAGGATTTTTGATTGCCACCATATCCTTTGTTTTTTTCATGTCTGATTATATGTTTTATGCCGATTTCACCAGCCAGAGCTACTGTATTGTCTCTGGAAGCATCATCGCATAAAATCACCTCATCTACCAGATCGAAGGGAATCTCTTCATAGGTTTTGCGGAGCGTCAAAGCAGCATTGTATGCCGGCAGGACGACAACCACTTTTTTATTTTTGTACATATTTATTTATTATCCGAAGATAAATCTTATGAGTTGTTTTATTACTGGACAGGCACAAAATGGCCATTTTTATTGTAAATCCAGATCAACATAATGATGAATAAAATTATTGTCAGCACTACTTTGCCGAACATGGCGCCTTTTCTGCCGTAACCGCTGTTGCTTGTCATGATATTATGTGTAATTATTAATACGGCGGCAAAAATACAATAATTTTTATATCCGTAATATTTTAATAGCAATTTGTGTGTACAACAAATGGCACAAAAAAGTAAAAGCCCTTCTTTACCCTCCATCTCTAAAGGGACGACCCACTTACTTATTCTTTTCAAGGCGCTGCAATTCCCTGTAGGTGTCGGGGGAGCAGAGCAGATCTAACTTTATATTTGGACTAATAGGGCCTTATAAAAAAGTGCAATATGTTATACACACTAGCCATAACGCTCAACGGTTTTTTATTAGCCTGTCACTGATTACATTACTTTGCTTTCAGGAGCAACCTGGTTTTCCACCCATATTCGCGCACTACATCAAATCGCGGACTCAGCTTTTCGAGCTCGTCAGACTGTGTAAAATAAAATTTTGCATCCGTATCTGGCTGGCAGTCTTTGTGATAAGGTACCAGCTCCATCATATCTTTATAAGCACTATGGTGGATATGATAATCCAATGAAGGATGAAATACCCAGTGGCAATTGACTTTGACAGGTTTGGCGATATTTTCCCCACTGATGATATCTTCCAGATCCTTCAGCACTACATAATTTTCAGCATCACCGGACCACTCATAGCAAGATTTTCCATTATATCCCCGGACAAAATGCTGCAAACTTACGGTAACTGTGAGCACAATCAGCAGCAGGCCAGTGAGTTTATGGACACTAAGCATGGCTTCCATACCCAGGCATAAGACGAGGCAAACCAGAGGTATAAAAAACAAAGCAGTCCTTGCATTGAGAAATGGTATATCAGCCAGCCAAAACTGCACATGGTTGTATAACACTGCCAACAGCAGCAAACTCAAGGCATAGGTAAATATCTGTTTATTTGGGTGTTTTTTCCATAATCCTATAGCCATAGCTCCTGCGATAGACAGAATGACAAAAACATATTTATAATATTTCTCATTGTCCCATCCGAAATATTCTGTTCCTGATCTCAGCGATATGATAAGTGGCTTTATAGTATCAACAATAAATCCAGAAGTGCCCCAGTACACAAATTGTTTGGTAGCCATCATTCGTGTAAATGGCATATAACATAGTAATGCCAGAAGCAGGCCAACTACCGCAAGTATTCGTATGGATGAATAAAAAGACTTCCTTTGATCATCATAGAAGATGATGTAACTGTGGACTCCCAGCAGGAAGATCAAGGGCATGAAATAATTAAGCAAGGTAAAATTGGCATATACCCCAACGGCAGCCCAACAGGCAGACCAAACGACATCCTTGGCAGATTTCAGGTGTATCATTCTGAAAAAATAATACAAACTCATCATTTCGAAAGACAAACTGAGGCCATATCCCCTTGTCACAGAAAAAAAATCCAATAAATAGGGCTGTAACACCAGCATAAATGTAAATGCCAGCCTAAGCCAGTCATCTCTGAATAAGATGCGGCCAGTCAATACAGTAAAAATAAAAAACAACAAAAAAGAAGCTACATTGTGCAAGCGGGCTGCCATCAGGTGGTCTCCGAATATAGACTGGCTTGCTTTGATCATCAGTGTATTCAGGATATGATTGTTGGGCACAGGATCAGTGTAAGTGATAATATCCCAAATAGGTCTGTGACTTAGTTCGATAGTATTGACTTCATCATGTGTGACAGGGATTACCCACGCTTCCTTAGCTACCAGAAACAAAATAAAAATACCCATACACAGGTATAATATATCTTCAGTGGTAAATTTTAATGCTTTCATGTATTGGATTATGCAGAAGCAAAGCTAAATAAATTTTTCAGATTGAAAATTATACTACCTTTGTCATTTGAATCTTTACTGTTAAGTTATCAGGCAAATACAGGCTTATGTTATTATTTTCGGACAAAAATATAAGTGGGAGTGGCTTTGGGCTACCATCTTGCTGACTATTTTTTCCATACAGTACAAAGTAATATTAAAACATCCCAACCAGTTTCTCGTACTCGGTGGTGACGGTATGAAAAATTACTACACATTCATGTATCATGTGAAACATGACAGTACATTTATGACCTTTGAAGGTATGAATTACCCATTCGGTGAAAACATCATTTTTACAGATAATCAGCCGCTATTATCCCATGTGACCAAAATAGTTTCCAAAGTATTTCCGGCTATACTGTGCTATCTGCCTTCTGTACATAATTTGAGCTTGCTGACAGGCATCATCCTGGGAGCACTGGGTCTTTTTTTATGCTTCAGACAGCTTAAAATTGATTTTGTTTTTGCTATTTTATGTACTTTTGGGTTGATGATGATGCATCCGCAATCCGTCAGAATACACGGCCACTTTGCTATGTTTTATCCGGTATTGCCGTGGATATTCCTCATGTGGCTTAGGATCTGGGATGGGAAGGATAAGATGAAGCTAAGCCTGCTGACGTCATGTATGATAATAGGAAGTGGATTATTGCATATGTATTTTTTTATTACCGGTGCCATATTGGTTTGTCTGGCATTGTTTTTAAGTTTTGTTTCAGGAAGAGAAAAGTGGACCAGTACGCTCATGATGTTTGCTGTCCAGGTAGTGATTCCCTTTGTTGTTCTTCAGTTTTTTACTTCATTTTTTAATGCTGCCAATGACAGACCATCGAGTCCTTGGGGCTTCTTTAGTTATCATTCCTACTGGGAAGGCTTGTTTTTCAGTTATAAGCTGCCGTTATATCATTTTATACATAATAATGTAATAGCTGTTCGCAACTTCGATGATGAAGGGAAAGCCTATATTGGAATATTGGCAGTCATATTTGTATTATTAGCTATATGGAAACTGATCACTCGGTTCAGTACTACCATCAAGTCCTTTAGACCCTCCGAAACCAATGGAATGCTGGCATGTATATTTATATTGACAGCGTTCATAGCATTTGGTTATCCGTTTACTATCAAAGGTCTGGAAGGTTTACTGCAATATACGGGTCCATTTAAGCAATTCAGAAGCATCGGGCGAGTAGCCTGGATCAGTTTTTATGCTATCAATCTCCTTTGTATACCGGTCATATATCATTGGCTCAAAGACAGGGATTGGGGTGTCAAAAGAGACTTGCTTTATTTTATACTGCCATGTGTGACTTTGACAGAGGGTGTCCTGTATTACCAACAGAGGCCTATCACTCAGACACCTATAGAAGCATACGAGTGCAATGATCTGATGAAGGACTTTCCCATACAAAGTCAGACCTATCAGGCCATCCTTCCGGAGCCTTATTTTAATATAGGATCAGAGTGCTTCAGCTGGTGGGATCAGGGCCATAATGTCAATCAGAGTTTCGAACTGGGGTATCAGATGCACTTGCCTACGATGGGTGTCAACATGAGTCGAACCTCATTTCACCAGGCTTTCCTGCTCAATGAGCTCACTTGTCAGCCTTATCACGTACCTGCCATTGTAAATATACTCAAACAGAGGGACTCCCGGCCGCTTCTAGTGCTAGAAACCAAACATGATATATTCGAACCCAGAGCCAAGCTGACCCACTGGACTAAATATGCACCTGTAGTGTACGAGTCGGATCATTACAGACTTCGGAGAATGGATTTAAACTTGTTTGACACGATCGTTAAAAAGTTTAATGATTCATTGCTGATGGTCAATGATACCATGATGCAAAATGCTCATACCCTTTCTTTTGTTAAAACTAAAGGTGAAAAAGGCTGGGGTTACGAAGCATATATAATGAAAGACAGCAGTATGACCGGAGATCATAAAGTCGCATACTGGATCGAATGTACAGATGCTACACGTGTCAGTAGTATTACTGAAATATGGCAGTTTGATGGCCATCACCAGAGCAGGGATTATGTGGGTGAAGCCAACAGGTTTAATTACAAAAAATATGATGGTAATAAGTTGCTGATAGAAACACCACTCCATATCAAACCTGAAACAGTAAAAATTGTAATCAGGGTGTCTAAAGAAAGGCAAAAAGAAAATGAAGATTTGAAAATCACATCTCCTGTTATAAAAAGAAGGTAAAGTGACACCAAAAAAAAAACACGACATGTCAGAAACAACAAGTATCAATAAAAAAGTCCATACCCTTGTTTTTATCCTGTTTGTCTTAACGGCGATCATTGGAGGACTAATGGTCAGGGATTACGGCCTGGGATGGGATGATGAATGGTCCAGGATGGATACTGGCTATAACAATTACAATTATGTAATGAATGGAGATAAAACATTACTTTCAAATAATGAAAAATACCACGGCCCATTTGTGGAATTGATGCTGGTTGCAGCAGAAAAATACCTGAATGTTACTGATATTTCAAATATATATTTGCTAAGGCATATCATACTTTTCTCCATATTCATGCTGTCATTGATTGCATTTTATATGGCAGCCTGCTCATGGCTGAGCCCTCCGTACGCATTATTAGCCTGTCTGATGATGGTGATAGCACCCCGCATTTTTGGGGAAGCTTTTTACAACTCTAAAGATATTGTCTTTCTATCATTCATGAACTTTGCTCTATATACGTACTTTACATTTTTGGAGCGCAAAAACATCTTGTGGGCACTGATACATGCATGCTTTTCCGCTTTTTTGGTGGATATAAGGATTCTGGGTATAATGATTCCTGTTTTGACTTTTGGATTTTATATTATATCAATGATGATAGAGACCGATAGAAAAAAACAAATGTTACCGTTGATTATTTACATCATTGTTACAGTTGTGCTGACCATACTTTTCTGGCCGGTACTATGGGAAGGACCTGCAAAACATTTTGGTAATGCTTTCATGGAAATGAAAAAATATCACTGGGATGCGCATGTATTTTTTAATGGGAAGTCAATACATGCCAGCCAGCTACCATGGTATTACCTGCCAGTATGGATTTTTATCACTACTCCATTTGTGTATAGTGTATTGTGGCTTACAGGCATTTTTTTTATTGTCAAAAATCTGGCCAGAGAACACATAAAAGACATGCTGACAAATTACCGATTGCTTGGCATCCTGGCCTTGTTTTTTGCTCCGGTTTTATCTGTCATTGTACTCCATTCAGTAGTGTATGACGGTTGGCGTCACCTTTATTTTATTTATCCACTCTTTGTGCTTATTGGTGTTTATGGTCTGAAAGCATGTACTGAAAGTCTGCGAAAATACAGATTATTTAATTTTATTTTGTACACAGTTTTATTTTTGAATATGGCATGGGTTGGTTTTTGGATGGTAAAAAACCACCCACATGAGAATGTATATTTTAATTATTGGGCTATGACAAAAATGGAGGCAGGAAGCAAGTTCGAACTTGATTACTGGGGATTGTCATACAAGCAAGGACTCGAATACTTACTGAAAAAAGAAGACAAAGATACACCGATAAAGTACACCTCTCTCAATCTACCTGGCAAACTCAATCAATACCGGCTACCCCGTGAGATGAGAGATCATCTGCAATATGTGGAGCCTTCAGACACTACATGGCAATACTATCTCACCAATTACCGTGGTATGGGCGCTCCGGACAATACAGAACTCATTCATAACATCAAAGTGGACAATATCAACATCATGGGCATCTACCAGAAGAAAACTCAATAAAAAAATATGCATAACCCGAATCATAAGCTTATTTCAGTCATCATTCCCATTTACAATGAGGAGCTCAATATTGCAACCCTGTACGATCGTGTGTCGGTTGTAATGAAGAGTCTTAAACAAAACTATGAACTTATTTTTGTAAATGATTGTAGTAAAGATAGCTCTTTATTTCTCATCAAGCAACTGGCTCTCAAGGATTCATGCGTCAAATTTATCGATTTCAGCAGAAATTTTGGACATCAGATTGCTGTCTCGGCCGGTCTGGAATACTCCTCAGGCGATTTTGTAGCGATCATCGATGCAGATCTGCAGGACCCTCCGGAACTTATCAGTGACCTATATCAAAAAATAAATCAGGATTATGATGTCGTCTATGCCAAAAGACGAAGCAGGAAAGACAAAAACATACTTAAAAAAATGGCATATAAGGTATTTTACCAGTTGCTTTCTGTCATCAGCCAGGTGAACATACCACTGGATACCGGAGATTTCAGGATAATCAGAAGGAATGTGGTGGACCAATTGATCAAAATGCCCGAGCAAAATAAATTTCTCAGAGGACAAATAGCCTGGCTGGGATTCAACCAGACATTTATCGAATATGACAGAGATGCCAGGGCAGCAGGAGAACCCGGATATTCTTATCGCAAACTATTCCGTTTGGCCCTGGATGGCATCATCTCATTTTCGAATATGCCCCTCAGACTGGCTACAATATCGGGGTTTTTGGTTTTCTTTCTTTCCTTAGTGATCATATGCTATACATTGTATTCTTATTTTTTTAAATCATCTACTCCGCAGGGTTGGGCTTCATTAATGATTTCCGTTTTGTTTATAGGTGGCACACAACTTATGACCATTGGCATTATAGGCGAATACATAGGACGAATCCAAAATGACGTTAGACAACGCCCTTTGTATGTACTGCGGGATACCAATATTCAGCTCAAAGACAAGTAAATCAGAAAAGGTAAAACAGCATTACCTCAAAACCAAAGGAAGCAAGTCCAGTAGAAGTTATTCCAGACAATACAAATGTTTCAGGCGAAATTAAAATTTTAATCCCCAAAACGTCACTATATCCAAATCTGTGTTTTTTGTACTATATTTGGCTGAATTAAAATATTTATCTAAAAGAATTGCCCGAGATGCAACTCAGTTGCCTTTGAGTACAAATGTCCTGATTGATATTTTATAACTAAGTGTGACATAAAGTCCAAAGCATCAAATATTTTTCACTTTAACGTATAGATCTAATCACGAGATAATTTATCTAAATTAAATTTAATTTTATATTTTTGTAAAAAAAAACATGAATTTTACTTTAAAACGTGGTGGTTTATTACTTTTTATAGTGTGTATCACAATGGGTATTTATGCTCAGAAGCAAGTAAAAATACAGTATCTGGACTTCAATACTACAGACATTTACAAGATAACCATGAAGGATGAATCGACTTATATGGGCAATTTTGTAGCAAAAAAAGACAGTACCATCATCATAAGTACTAAATCTACTACCATTGAACTATTGACAAAAGATATTGCGTCTGTAAAAACGATTTCTGAAAGCAGTTTTGTAAATGGTAAATACTGGTTTCCCAACCCACATCCTTCCAGGTATTTTTTTAGTCCATCAGCATTTAATCTGAAGAAAGGGGAGGGCTATTATCAAAATATTTACGGAACTATCAATTCTGTAACTTTAGGCTTATCAGATCATTTTACACTAGGAGTCGGCACTGAGCTCATCAGTCTTTTTAGTGGAAATCCTGTGCTCATACTGACGCCCAAAGTGGGAGGCTATAACATTGCACCCAAATGGAAAGCCGGCGGGGGAGCTATACTTGCTACCGGAGGATCGGAGTTTTTTGGGATAGGTTACGGCATTGTGACTCAGGGCCGCGAAGACCGCAATATTACCTTTGGGCTTGGGTGGGCATTTTCGAGTGAAGGGACATTGGCCACTCGTCCGGTCGTCACAGTCAGCGGAATGAGCAGGTTTAGAAAAAACATTGCTTTCGTCACAGAAAACTGGCTTATACCTGCTGACGGATACGAACCATTCATTTCATTCGGCCTCCGGTTTTTTGGCGAAAACCTCGCTGTGGATGTAGCTCTTATCAATTCACCAGTGATCAATTCTGAAATTATTCCTATAGGTATTCCTTATATAGATTTTGTGTATAAATTTTGATCCTTCAGGAGGGAAAGACCCTGTACTTCCATATGAGTCTGAAAAAATTGAATACTTCCTTGAGCAGTACAGATGAATTAAAACTTGTAAAGTCAATATCGTCCCGCAACGCTACCTGTACAGGTGTTATGGTATATTTTTTATGACTAACAGCCAATAGCAGTTCCAGATCTATCAGGAATCTATCCGTCTCACACTGTAGCAGCAATGTTTTCACTTCGCTGTCAAATGCCTTTAGACCGCATTGGGTATCGTTGACAGGTAATCCAAGCATGGCTTGGTTTAACCACCTAAGACTCTTGGATAGGATGGTCCTGAACACGGATAAGTCTGCATAATAAGCTTCCTGCCTGTAACCGGTGATGATGCCTGTTGTCTTTTTGGCTGCTTTCCAGACTTCGAGCATACTAGAAGTCGTATATGGGAAATCAATGTCTGTAAATATGTACTTTTGACTTACAGTGTGCATCACACCATATTTTAAGGCTGCACCTTTTCCCTGGTTGACAGCATAACTAAGATAAGTAAATTCCGGTCCCAGACCTTTCTGCAAATTTTTCACTTCTTCTCCGATTTCATTTTTACTGCCGTCATTGATCAATACAACTTTTACGGTTTCACCCACAGCACTGCAGAACTCAAGATACCTGTCCTTGAACAAAGTGTCCCATCCTTTCCCGGGATTGTAAGTAGGTACCAAAAGTGTAATGTCAGACATTTTTAATTTAGAAATTGAATAGAATTGGTAACAGAATCACCTCTACCTAGAAAGTTTGACCTTATTGTCATCAAATATGTCATTATAAGCTTTGACGACTATCATTACAGTTATGGTAAGAGGCAAAATATATAGATAAGGGTATGGTATCAGTACAAAAGTATAAAAAAATGTAAAATAAAGTTTTATACCTCCCAATAATACCCAGTCATGATTTACAAATATACGGTTGCGCTGATATAAATAAATTAAGAAAATACCTGTCAGAAAGCTGAGTGCAAAACCTGCCTGCTTGAGATGATGAATACCATCCCTAATGTCATATTCGTACATACGTTTGACAAAAATGGCTGCTCCCAGCCCCCGAGCTAACTGGTATGGCTCTGCTCCGGATTCCTGCCAGCTATGAGTTGACCATTCGCCTGCTGCTCCGTTATCATAATTACTAAAGATCTTACTGACCAAATCAGGATCTTTCGTCATGAATGGCAATACAAAAACTACCAAAATAAAGGCAATCCCTGTAACGGTGGCTTTCCAGAGAGTATTCCAACCGTATCTCTTCCATACGTACCAAACTAGAAAAGGGATCAAAAGTATAATGGAAAAACGACTCATCAGACATAGACCCAAAGTCAGACCTATGCCCCACCATGACCCGCGCAGTAGTGCCAACACGAAAAGGATGTAATATGCTGTCGGAAGCATCTCCAGCGTCACCGAAAAATCAAAACTATTCTTTACTATAAATCCGTACATGCTGTATACCGCTAATATTGCAGTCACGCTTGATAAAATTAATTCGTGGACTGATATTCTGGACGGTGATGATGTACTCGAAAACCAGACAAACAAAAGTAACGCTGCACCCCAAAATACTATAGGAATCCAACGTGGATCAAAACCAAAAACTAAAGACAAAACAAAGGGAATCCACTGCATCGGCAAATATGTATTGTGCATAGTGTATGTCGGTAATACCACCTGCTGATAGGGGTATTCGCCCGATAACAACCACTGAGAAGGAGATAAAACCTGAGCAAATACATCAGACTTGTTGTTATCTATCGGAAGCTTACTGAATACTGAAAAGGCAAACCACACCAGCATTATAACTAATGGTACCAGAGTATAAAATAAGATTTTTTGCTTTGGTTGTTCAGATTTGCCCTTTTCGGTCATATTTGCAGAAGCATATAATGCGACGACGCTAACTCCCATAGACGCCACAAAAAATAAGAGTGGACTAAAGTAAATACCGAAATACCCCTGAAGAAAACCCAGCATCAGAAATTCAAAAGTTGAAAATGCCACCATAATATAAAACCATCGATATTCCCTTGTCCTATCCATGTGGCAATGTTAGAACTTATTTTCGACTTCTGCAACCCGGAGCATAAAATGGTGTAGGTCTGTATTGACTGTAAAAGGTTTTAGTTGTTCGCTACCAGGACCGAACATAGCCAATTCTACAAAATCTGCAGAATGTTCCATACCACCAAACGCAACTGAAGTTTGTTCCATCTGGTATTGGGCATATTCTTTAAAAGGCAATTTATAAGCATTATATACTCCTTCGGATGCCTGCTCTTTATATTTATTCAAAACAAAATCCAATTGTTCCGGCTTCAGCTCGTAATGCTGATTGCTGTATATACGGTCTGCCAGGACTGAAAGACTTGCTTCCTTGTCAAAGCCCATCAACACCCAATCATTGGTATGCTTAAATGTGAAGATCTTTTCGAAATTCTGGTCAGCTTTGTCGCCATAATATAATCCTGGATTTGAGTTGCCATGATCTGAAGTGATAATAACAAGGGTATTTCCATCTTTTTCTGCAAAATCTATGGCTGTTTTTACGGCATCGTCAAAAGCAACCTGGTCATAAATCAAGGCGGCAGCATCATTGGCATGGGCTGCCCAGTCTACCTTACCACCTTCTATCTGCAAACAAAATCCATTTTTATGGTCTTTCATTAAATCTATGGCTTTTGAGCCATTTCATATAACGTGGGTATTTTGTTCAGCAGGTCAGGAGCATTGTGCCTGTCCAGGTCGTAGGGCAGGCCATCATAGTCAAATACCCCAAGAATCGGCTTGAATTGTCGAGTCTGTGCATCCCTGTTTTACTTTGCAACACATGATACCCTTCTTGCTTAAACTTTCATACATATTGCGTCCATCCTTGCGGTCCGCAAAATATTTGCCTCCACCTCCCATCATGACATCAAATCTGAGTCTGAGATATTTGTCTGCTATTTCTGCCTGTTCGCCGCGGGACTTGGACGATACACAAAATCCTGCCGGTGTAGCATGTGTAATGGGTACAGTAGTGACACAGCCTACTTTTTTGCCCGCTTTTTTAAATTTTTGCCAGATAGGCATATATTCTTCTCCATTGGGTCCGGAATTCAGTCTTCCGTTTTTCACGCGGATACCACCACCCCATGATGAACTTGCTGCAGCACTGTCAGTAATCATGGAACTGGCAGAGGCCATATCCATCACACCCCTGGAGACTCTCTGATTCCTGTATAAGTCCATCCAGTTGCTGCCCTTACCTTCTTTACGCTTTCTGAACAGGTCACACATAGTCAGCGTTCCCATGCTCATTCCATCACTCACCATGAAGATAATATTTTTTGCTGCCCGCCCTTTGCCCTGACCATTTACTAAAGTCTGTCCGGGAGTACACCCATGTACGGGTAAAATAAAAGACGCACTGACTGCTCCTAATGCTGAATTTCTAAAAAACTGCCGACGTTTCATTAGATGAATTTTTTATTTTATTCTAATTCAAATTTTCATTATCACCACCATGAAGTCTTTCTGGTGGTACTACGGGATGATGTAGTCTTGACCCCCAATACACCCAATAATCCTCTTGTCAGAGTTTGTGCTACGGTCCTTCCTATTTGTTTGGTCACCTGGCTATCCATTACTTTTTCGAATGTGCTCTTTTCCTGTCTGGTGCTGGTTCTTTGTGCAGGGGCTGCTTTTTCCTGTTGCTCCTGCAGTTTGCGCTGGACCTCTTCTGACTGAGCGGCTTCTATTTTACCTGAAAGGATTTCATAGGCACTATCCCTGTTGATCACCTCGTCATATTTGGCTTTGATTCGACTCCTTCCCATGATGTGATTGATCTCTGATGGTGTCAATACATCCATCCTGGATTGAGGCGCTCTCAGGTAGCAATGTACCAATGGTGTAGGAACTCCCTTTTCATTGAGGGCTGCCACGATAGACTCTCCTATACCCAATTCTGTCAGCAGTACATCCACAGAATAGTAATCTGTAAGCGGATAGTTTTCAGCTGTAAGTTTTATGGCTTTTCTGTCTTTGGCTGTAAAAGCTCTGAGAGCATGCTGTATCTTTAGTCCAAGCTGGCTGAGGACGGCATCCGGTAAGTCAGTTGGATTTTGGGTCACAAAAAAGATACCTACACCTTTGGATCTGATGAGCTTGATGATGGTTTCTATTTGGTTTAACAATGCTTTACTGGCTTCATTAAATATTAAGTGAGCTTCATCTATAAAAATCACTAGTTTAGGTTGCTCCATATCTCCCTCCTCAGGAAATGTGGCATAAATCTCAGCCAGAAGCTGAAGCATAAACGTAGAAAACAGTTTGGGTTTATCCTGAATATCAGTCACCCTGAGGACAGAAATATAACCTTTGCCCTCTTCGTCTATTCTGGTCAGATCGTCCACATCAAACGACCTCTCTCCGAAAAATAAATCACCTCCTTGCTGTTCGAGCTCAATGACTTTTCGCAATATGGTCCCGATGGATGCAGGCGATATAGCACCGTATTCTGCAGTAATGGCATCTTTGCCTTCGTTGGAGATATAATTGAGTGCTTTTTTGATATCATCCAGATCTAGCAATGGCAACTGATTGTCATCACAAAACTTAAAAAGCAGAGATACCACACTAGCCTGTGTATCATTGAGTTCCAGTATTTTTGAAAAAAGAACTGGTCCGAATTCAGTCACTGTAGCGCGCAGCCTTGCACCGGCATCATTGGACAAGCTCAAAAACTCCACCGGGCTGCCTGATGCAGTGAATGGCAATCCTATGTTGGCATGTCGCTCTTCTATTTTAGGGTTGGACTCTCCTGCTATCGCTACACCTGACAGGTCACCCTTGATGTCCATGACTAAAGAAGGTATACCTTTGGCAGAAAGTTGCTCTATGATGATCTGAAGCGTTTTGGTTTTACCTGTTCCGGTGGCTCCTGCGATGAGCCCATGTCGGTTTAAGGTTCGCAATGGAACCCTGATAAAAGTATCTGTGAGTACTTCACCATCCAGTTTGGGAGCACCCAAAATGATAGAATCTCCTTTAAAGGTATATGCTGAGGTGATCTCGCTTAAAAAATTTTCCTTTTTACTCATTGTATAAAAATTAATCTTTTATGATGTAATAACGAAGATATGACGAAATTTATTGATTAAGTGACATTCGCTCTCTCCTTAATGAATATGGTCATTGAATATCTCAGGCAGTACCAAAGAGTTTTTCTCTCTCAGGTCCTGTACTGACCATTGATATCCTGGTTTTTAATAGCTGCTCCAGGCTGTTGATATAATTTCTTGCTTTTTCCGGCATGGCGTCATAACTTCTGTAACTATCTAATGATGATGCCCAACCGTCCATGGCCCTGAAAACAGGATCTATTTGCTTCCCAACTATATCAAATGGTAGCTCCTGAGAGATAAGGTTATCGTATCTGTAATCCGTGGCAACTTCTATGGTGTCAAATGTGTCCAGCACATCCAGCTTGGTGATGATGACCTGAGTGACGCCATTAAGCATAATCGTGTATAGTAACTGAGGGATATCTATCCAGCCGCATCTGCGAGGCCTTCCCGTTGTAGCACCGAATTCAGAGCCTACAGTTCTCAGTTTTTCGCCGGTTTCGTCCAGTAGTTCTGTAGGAAAGGGACCTGAGCCCACGCGAGTGCAGTATGCTTTGGCTATACCTATGACTTCTCTTATCTTGTTTGGTGCTATACCCAGTCCGCTGCAGACGCCCGCACTGATGGTATTGGATGATGTGACAAATGGATAAGTACCGAAATCTATGTCCAGCATGGAGCCTTGTGCGCCTTCAGCCAGAATTTGTTTGCCTTCGTCGAGGGCTTGGTTGATATAATATTCGCTGTTGACAAACTTGAGTTTACGAACTTTTTCTATACATTCAAAAAATTTCTGCTCCTCCGCGTCCAGATCAAAGGCGATCTCAGGATACAATCTGATGAGGCCCATGTGCTTTTCTTTGATCGAAGTATACTTGGCTTCAAAATCCGGTGCCATCAAGTCTCCTACTCTTAGACCGTTGCGCCCGGTTTTATCCATATAGGCCGGCCCGATGCCTTTTAGGGTGGAACCTATCTTACCGAGTCCTTTGGAGGCTTCGGATGCAGCATCCAGATACCTGTGTGTGGGTACGATCAGGTGTGCTTTTCGGGATACCAGCAGTCTGGGCCAAAAATTCACACCGGCTTTTTCGAGTGCTTCCATTTCTTTGACCATTGTGATAGGATCGAGGACCACACCATTGCCGATCACATTGATGATATCTTCTCTGAATATCCCTGAAGGAATGGTATGTAAAACATATTTGGCTCCATCAATCTTTATAGTATGGCCGGCATTGGGACCACCCTGAAAGCGACACACCATGTCGTATTTATCTGCGAGATAATCTACAATTTTGCCTTTACCCTCGTCTCCCCACTGAAGGCCTAAAATTACGTCAACTGCCATGATTGAGATTTATAATTGAGTTTTAAAGCCCAAAATTATAAAACCCAAAGCACATTTAATCATAAATGCCACAAATTGATATATTTTTTTCAATAATAAGAAATATGCTGATGCTGCAGTAGGTAGGCTACTTCCTATTTGCTATCCAGTATGACAGGTTGCTTTCCGTCTCCCAATACAATCACTTTACTATTTTGTGAAAGTGCCAGCTCTTTGTAGGCCTTTATCATTTCATACTGAAGTTGTTTGTCCGTAAGGGTACTGGTGATGATACGCTGATAATCAGAGATACCCTGAGCCTCCACTCTTTTTCGTTCAGCTTCCTGTTTTTCTTTCTGCAATACAAACTGCATTTTTTGTGCTTCCTGTTCGGCATTTATTTTACTTTCGATGGTCTTTTTGACAGATTCGGGAAGGGTGATATTTCTTACCAGCAATTGTTCCAGTAGAAAACCCCTGTCAACCAGGTCTTTTTCTATGGTTTTAAATATCTTATTCTGAAACTCATCCCTGTTGGTGGAATAAAGAGAGACTGCGTCGTAATAAACAGCGTTATCCCTGATCCTTGTACGGGTGAGTGGTCGTATGAGAATGTTTTCATAATCTACTCCAATAGTCGACAATATCTTTGGGCAAGATGTAGCGATGGGTCTGTATAAGACAGAAAGGTCTACTACCACCTCCAGTCCATCGGCCGTCAAGACCCTGATGGCATCATCTCCTATCTTATTGCCTTCGTCAAGCGTTCCACTCATAGTATAATTTTGGGTACGTATGTCGAATTTATGGACTTTTACTAATGGATTTACAAATCTCAATCCACTATTGAGCACATCAGGACTTACATTTCCAAAAAGGGATTTTACACCTACCATACCAGGATTGATGACAATAAGGGAGGACAATACCAGACCTGCCAATATCAAAACTACACCCCCTGCTTTGATCCTTCGAATCATACCCAAATCAATGTGTTTTAAAATGAAGAGCCTACCCACAGCAAAATACCTAAGAATGTTAGTATCCAAGACATAATTTATTATTTATTGATGATATAATCTACTTCCAGATTTCTAATCTTGCTAATCTGAATAGTATGTGGAAAGTTTCATTTGTACTGTTATATTTTCATAAATTAGACAAACAGTGGATGGAATCTGGACGAAAGAGAGCAGCAACACTCGGCCCAAAGTCTGGTCAGGCAAAAAATCTTTTTTATATTCTAACTTTCTTACTCTACTCTTAAGAAAAATTGAACTAACTTTCGCCTTACATTCAAATTGAATTTTAAATAAGATGGAACAAAAAAGGAATAATCTGGCTACCTGGATCTTTGGAGGTTTGCTGGCAGGAATAGTAATCAACACGATTATAAATCAAATGGCGGATACCCAACTGATTGCCAATTATGTGAGCATTGCAAAGTATGGTAGTATTATATTTCTCAAATTTATAAAGCTGATCATAGGTCCACTTGTGCTGAGCACACTGGTAGTGGGAGTGGCAGGCATAGGCGATGCCGGGACTGTAGGCAGAATGGGCGTAAAAACTATAGGTTGGTTTATTTTTGCAAGTCTGATGTCTCTGACCTTAGGTCTTATTATAGTCAATATCTTCCAACCCGGACTGGATTTTCAAAACCAGATTTCTGAAGCAGTTGCCAGCAATTTACCTAAAACAGACAGCTTTACACTGGAGCATTTTATTGATCAGTTGATACCTGAAAACATATTTGTTGCCTTGTCAAGTCATAAAATGGTATTGCAAATAGTCGTTTTTTCAGTACTATTTGGTCTAGCAACGGCGGCTATCGGAGAGAAAGGGGAACCTATTATCAAGGCTATGGACGCATTGGCGCATGTCATGCTAAAGCTGACCAATATGATCATGTGGTTGGCACCACTAGCTGTTTTTAGTGCTATATCTGTGGTGATTGCCGAAAAAGGGATTGGTATCATGGTCCAGTATGGAAAGCTCATTTTGCTTTTTTATTTTGCACTTGCTTTATTGTGGATGATCTTACTTTCTCTGGGATACTTTTTTGTAAGAAAAAGAATATGGACTCTACTGTCACACATCAAAGAGCCCATTTTATTGGCTTTTGCAACAGCCAGCTCTGAGTCTGCCTATCCAAAACTGCTCAATCAGCTGGAGAGGTTTGGTGTAAAAGATAAAATCACCAGTTTTGTACTACCTCTGGGTTACTCATTTAATCTGGATGGCAGCATGATGTACATGACATTTGGGTCTTTGCTGATTGCACAGGCATATGGTGTACATCTTACTATTTCACAGCAAATCACCATGCTGCTGGTGCTTATGGTTACCAGCAAGGGTATTGCGGCTGTGCCGAGAGCTTCCCTGGTAGTCATTGCGGCTACGATTGCAGGTTTTGGAATCCCTGAGATAGGGCTGGCCATCTTACTGCCCATAGATCAGTTTCTGGATATGGGTCGTACTGCTACCAATGTAGTGGGTAATGCCGTAGCCACGGTGGCAGTCAGCAGAATGGAGGGTGAGGAAATCCACACCTAGATTTAGGAAATTAAAATAAAATTTTGCTTTCCTATCTTTTTAATGGATGATAGCCGCTTTCTGATCCATACTTAAATACAAGCCTCATGCCTGAAATCATCTTCAGTAGAGTATGAAAACATTTCTATTCATGACTCAGATCACCTAAATGTATTCTGAAACATTCGATATTTGTATGGAGTATACATCTGCCTCGGCCGCTAATCAAACCATTATTTTCATCAGAACTCCATGAGGCAGTTTAACGGAAAATAAAAAATAAAAAGATGAAATTCCTTCTCCTCTTTCTAATTTTAATACATGGGCTGATACACCTCATGGGATTTACTAAAGCTTTCGGTTTCGCTCACACGCAACAGTTGACAAAAAACATCTCCGTTTTCACGGGATGATATGGTTGCTCACTGCTATATTATTTTCCATCACTGTCATCCTACTGCTACTCGATAAAAATGTGTGGCCATATGTGGCGATGACCGCAGCGGTAATATCTCAGATATTGATATTTAACAGTTGGCAGGACGCCAAGTTTGGTACTATTGCCAATGTTATCATCTTACTGGTAGCCATTATCAATATCAGCTCCTCCACGTTTTACCAACGATACCAAAAAGACGTGGCTTCATGTCTTGGTCAGCAAAAAAACATAGCACTAAATGAAATTTTGACTGAACAAGACATCGTTGGGTTGCCGATTCCCGTTCAAAAATATCTTCGATACACACGATCTTTAGGTCAGCCTAAAGTCAGCCATTTCAGAGTAGATTTTGAGGGGAAAATAAGAAAAAACGACAAATCAGAATGGATGCCTTTTAACTCTGAACAGTACAACTTTATAGATAAGCCCTACAGATTGTTTTTTATGAAAGCTGTCATGAAACATCTTCCAGTAGCAGGATATCATGCCTATAAAGATGGCAAAGCCATGATGGATATAAGGCTTTTGTCACTCATAAAGGTACAATATAAGGATGGCCCTGAGATGGATGAAGCGGAGACAGTGACTTTTTTTAATGACATGGTCGTTATGGCACCACCCACCCTGATCGATCCAAAAATCCAGTGGCTGGAGACAAAAGGAAATGAAGTCAGGGCGTCATTCACCAACAAAAAGGTGACCATAGAGGCGAGATTGTTTTTTAATGATGAAGGTCAGCTTACCAATTTTATATCTGATGACAGATACGCAGAGGATGCCGGCAAAAAACTACCTTGGTCTACGCCTGTCAGTGAATATAAGGAAATAAATGGATACAAGCTGCCTGCTACTGCGGATGCAGTATATAGTTATCCGGAGGGTGATGTTGTTTATGGCACTTTTTATGTTAGAAAAGTAATTTACAACAATACAAAATGACGCCATCCAATATTATATCATGGTTGATGGAAGGAGATACCTCCATTCAATACCAAACGCACAGAGATCTCCTGGGAAATGAAAAACCGAGTCTCAGAAAAAAAATTGCTTTAGAAGGTTGGGGATTCAGACTGATGTCACAGCGCAATCAGCAAGGTAGCTGGGGGCAGGATTATTATCAGCCCAAGTGGATATGTACACATTATACACTGCTGGACCTGAAAAATCTTCAAATAGACCCCAAAAATAAAACCATCAGAGACATTCTGGACAAGGTTTTTTTAAATGAAAAAGGACCTGATGGTGGTATCCTGCCCATTGGTGGTGTAAAAAAAAGCGATGTTTGTGTCAATGGTATGGCCCTCAATTTTGCATCATATTTTGGACAAAATCAAAATGACCTGATATCAGTGATCGATTTTATACTGTGTCAAAAAATGCCTGATGGTGGCTTCAACTGCCAATCTAATCGGCAGGGAGCTGACCATAGTTCCCTGCACTCCACGTTATCTGTCCTGGAAGGATTGCTGGAATACCAGCGCAATGGCTACAGTTATCGGATGGACGAAGTAATCGATGCAAAAAAAGCAGCTGAAGAATTTATATTTATGCACCGATTTTACAAATCTGATAAGACAGGACTTGTCATCCACCCCAATTTTTTAAAGTTATATTATCCTTCCAGGTGGTATTATGATATATTGCGGGCCCTGGATTATTGCAGAGATGGCGGTTTGCCTTATGATCAGCGGATGCAAGATGCTTTGGATGTTTTGCGGAATAAAAGAAACAAGGAAGGCACATGGAATCTGGCAGCTCAACATCCCGGCAAAGTACATTTTGAAATGGAAAAAGCGGGAAACCCCAGCAGATGGAATACACTCAGGGCGCTAAGAGTGCTCAAGTTTTATCACCAGGAAAACTAATTTTATTTTCTTATGTAACATAAGTCAATCTGATAAAGAAAATCATTCTGTAGCTTTGAGCCGGCAAACACAATATCATGGTTTTAAAAATGTTAATACCCGTACTATTTATTATATTTTCAGGATGTAGCCGGTATCCGGTATCCGGTCATATCGACATGGCAAATTCTGACAAGCATCCTATGTTATATATGATTGAGCCCCAAAGTTTCAGTACTCTGGCATCTTCTTTCGAAGGTAAAGTCATAGACTCAGCCAAAATTGATGGGTCTGGCAATTTCAGGTTTGAGAAAATGCCTGAATCTGCCATTCAAAAAATCTATTTGCTGACCATACAGAAAGTAGGGGAACAATATCCCAATCGGCTGGAAAATGACGTCATAGATTCTTCCAACTATTTACCATTTATCTATCAATCATCCAAAGTCATCAAAATCAAATCTTCAGCCGAACAACTGCTTAAATATGCAGAAATAGGAGGTAATGTAAAAGAAAATGATGCTATATCAAAGCTGATCAAAACGAGATTTCAATTGGTAAAAAATATCCTGGCCCCGCATAATGAGGTCAATGAATCCAACTTGATGGACCGCGAAAAAGCCACATTGCAGTATCAAAAAGAACTGATGGCTTCGCTTGGTGAAAACAATGATGTACTGTTACATGCACTTGCACTGAGATGGCTGAACACAGCAGGAGATTACGAAAGGATTCCAGAATTGGTAAAATTTAGTTGTCAAAAGCTCAAAAACGCTACTCCAAATCATCCCTGGACGGCACAGATATGTAAATTATCTGCTACGTTGCCGTTGACTCCCGGAGATACTTTTCCGGATTATCCAATGCCTGTGATGAGAGGTGATACAATACCACTATATTCTATGTTGGGGGCGAGGTTGACTTTGATAGATCTGTGGGCATCATGGTGTGCTCCTTGCCGATATGAAAATAAAAAAACTCTCGTACCATTATGGGAAGAATTCCACAAGGATGGTTTTGAAATTATAGGGTATGCTCTGGATTCCAGCGAAAATGGGTGGAAAAACGCTATTAAAACGGATGGAGCTGACAGATGGCAACATGCTTCTCACCTGAACGGAGATGACTCGCCTCTTTTTCGGCAGCTTAAGATTTCTACTATACCTGCCAATTACCTCATAGGTCCTGATGGAACTATCCTTGCTAAAAACCTTCATGGCGATGATATGTATCAGTGGGTAAAGACTTATCTTAAAAAATAAAAATGAGTACTCATCGCTTGGATAAAAAAATTGAAACAAAAGAGTATTTCTTTAAAAGTTAACGTGTTTTTTCTTTTTTTTTTTGAATCCTTTGTGATACTGCAAATACATCCAATTTATCCTGTTTATCTGATGTCAACACTTGACGTAACGCTGCTGAGGGGCTATATTTAGGTATAAAGAACCAAATTCTTGTTTATATATAAAATAATTCTATATCTTTGTTTTTTTTATACGTATTAAACAGCTAATGAGTTTTTTCCTTTACTCAGCCGAACAATCTCGGGTCATCAACAGTAGTCTGACACTGGCGAATATTACTTATAAAGACAAAGTAAATGGCCTCCATACCCTCATGCACAGGGTGATGAAATCATTGCTGGAAGATAAGTCTGCCATCATAGTTTGTCCTGACTATAACGACAAAAAATTACTCACAATGATGCTGGATCAGGCTGGTCTGAAAGGGCTGGTACTGGATTGTCCACTCCATGCACAAATACAGGATCAGGATTGGGATTCATTGCGTCAGCGCATTTCGGCTCCTTTGATGAGTGACGAACAAACAGAACTCGATGCAGGATATATGGATAAAAAAAAGAAGCAACTGATTACTCATTTTTTTACCAATAGATATGTCCAAACCTCCTCCGGAATCACATGGAGAAACCTGTTGGACAAATATCTCGGGCTTGCACCAGGTCGAGGTACAGCCATGCTTAATGCTGACATATCTACTGAAAATTTTCGTTTCGACCTCCAGGAAGGAGACGAAATACGTCAGAATATAGCTGATGCCTTGTTTATTTATCAGAGAGAATTTGAGTTGAGCGATGTGGTTCATGCCACAGATCTGCAAACGGACGTACATGTGCTGGACAGATTGCAGGATGTTACTTTTGAGCTTTTTAATTTTAAAGATATGGCTCAGGGTCTCAGGGACCGATATTATGAAGTGCATCAGTACTTAGAAAACGGATACCGAAAAAACAATGCTATCTGGACATCGTCTCTGCTGGACAGGATAGATTTTCTGGCCTACAAAGCAGAAAACTTAAAATTTAAACAGTCTGAAAGTCAAAACAGGGGATTGTTTGGGGTTTTTCAAAGTGCTGCAAAACAGAAGGCAGCTGATGAAAAACAATCACTGATGGACGAACTCAATGCCATCCACCGAGAACTATCCTCCAGAAAATGGGCCGCCAATACTATCTATCAGACCTGGCCGGAAGACATTGACGATATTCTGAAGAAATACCAGAAACTTATTCATGACCAGTTGGCTAATAGCAGTAATGACAAAACGGAATATCTTAAGTCTATCAATCAGCTCAACCAAAATGATCCTGTACTGGAAGACCTGGAATATGACATGCAGGCTCTCCTTTCCCGTATGAATGAATCAGGAATATTTGTTAAAAAATATGAACTAAATACGCTTAGTTTTAAAAAACAGATGGAGTATATTTCATCCCTGGTTTATGAGATTGAGTTGATCATGATGAGGGTAGAGAAAAACCTGCCTTACTATCAGTGGCTGGTTTTTGTAGAAGAACTGGATATAAAATCAAAAAAAGTCATTCGCACATTGCAAAAATACGATCCCAATGAGTGGATGGATTTATTTGATGAATGGTATACATATGAATTGCTAACCAAGACGCATGATTTTACTCAGCATGTTACAGAGATAGTATTGCAGGATGCCAATGTGCAGCATCATCTGTATATCCAATACCAATTGTCGGCGCTCAAAGCACGTTATAAAAGTAATGCTTCGAAAAAGCTGGATGTACTCAAAAAAAGCAATCCGGAACTTTACAGTGTGATAGCAAATAAGAAAAAAATGCGTCACTCGCTGACTTGGCAACAGCTTGTCACCGACAATACGACTTTTTTGAGCGGGCTATTTCCTGTACTAATCTTAGACAATGACGAGCTGAATGAACTGAAAAAAGGTGGCTATAATGATTTGTTTTATTTTGAAATGCAAAAAATCAATGTAGAAATATTACAGTTGTTTGATGTAGTTTTTTCATTGTATCAGGAAGATAATTTTTCGGCTATTGCGGATTATGCAATAAAAAACTATTTTCCAGAATTTAAGAAGCCCTTGTCTGAGGTGCATACAGGAGAAAAACTCCAGGCTGTCAGAACACTTACAGAATCCTTGCTGTCATTTGGTAAAACACCGGAAATATTTCAGATGCGAAACGCCTGTATTATCTCCTTCTCTACACCCTATGTCAATGATATCGTGGCAGACCGGTTTTATGATTTTGGCATTAAAAAAATTATATCCGACCAGTCAGCACATGAGTCTCTATTGGGCGCATTGCTAGACGATCAGAAGTATATCTATATCATCACTGAAAACGGACTGTTTCACCCCGAAAAAGTAGAAGACTATCTGTGGCAAAGGCATATACTGACTGCGGCCAAAACTGCCGGATGTCACATACTTGACATTGATACATCATCTCTGCTTAGTACAAAAGGTAAGTCATTGGAAAAGCTGTTAGAAGTCATCCATCAACATCAGGGAAATCGGAAAACTGAAATTCAAAACCAACTTACCCTTGAGTTTATCTGACAAAAACATAGAACTGGACCTTCTGAAATGGAAAGATAAAATGGTCATTTCTGAAAAGGATGGTAAGAAGCTTATTTATGATCCTATCAGGAAAAAAAATGTCCTGCTCCAGCCTGAAGAGTTTGTAAGGCAGTTATTAATAAGATGGCTCACAGAAGAAGGCAATATTCACAAAAACAGAATTCAGGTCGAAAAAATGCTTATGCTCAATGGTCTGACACGCAGGTTTGATGTTGTTGTCTACGACCCCTATGTACAACCGTATATACTCATAGAATGCAAAGCACCCGAAGTACTGGTCAACCAAACCACATTCGATCAGATCGCTATGTATAATATGAAGCTGGAAGCACCATATCTGATAGTGACCAATGGTGTAAAAACCTATTTTGCAAAAATGGACCACATCTGCCAAAAGTATCATTTTTTTGATCAAGTGCCCTTATGGTAAGGCTGCCCTCAAAACTTGTTCTAGTGTATGATTGGCTGATTGGATACCGGTGGAATAGTGATATTGTCGTTGGTAGTAGGCACCATATTACAAGACCAGTTGGCAGGTAGGTTCCATTCTCTTGAAATAGCGCCTGTCCAGGTGTACATAGTAGAAATACCAATACTATTGCTCGAGGCAGCCGGGCTTCCACAAAGGGTAGGGGTGGTTAGAACACATTTCACAATATCATTATTTACCAGTGAGTTTGTGGTATAAACAGGAGAGTTAGTACCTGTGTTTATATTGTTTTTTTTCCACTGATAAGCCGGAGTTGTACCAGCACTGAGTGGAGTTGCTGTAAATGTAACGCTGGTGCCAGGACATATTATCTGACTTCCTGATGTGATAGCAATAGACAAAGATGGATTGAGAGCTGGTCCGCCATAATAGTGTACAAGATTGGTCTGAGGTGGTGACTGGCAAAACATATTGGATATAATCTCAACTTGTGACCGTACCACTTTCCACAAACGAATATCGTTAAGTGTAACACCAGCTGACATATAACCAGCTGATGAGCTAAAAAAATTGATATTCTGAGCTAAAGGAACTGGCATTGAATTACCTCCTGCAGGGGTGCAGGGCCAAGCAACTCCGTTTACAAAAAGACCCCAACCTGAACTACTACCTGTTACTGCTACGTGGGTCCATGTATTCAGAGGAATTTCTGAAACAGCATCACAACCATCATTCCAGTTGGCGGCTGACTCTACTTTAAAATGAAGTCTGGTACTACCAGGGAAAAAATATAGCCGAATACCAGTCTCATATGTATTTCCAATATGAATAATATTCGTCCACGCAGCATTCACAGATGTCACTTTCATCCACATTTCCACAGTAAAGTTGCCTGAAACCTGAAAACCATTAGTAGAGCTCCCTATGATATTTCCTGAGGTTGGTATATATGTAAAACCGGTACCCGATTGTGCTTGAACATTGGATAGACAAATCAAAAACATTGACCCATACAAAATCAGAAAAGTAATTTTTTTTAAACTCAAACGTAAGATTGGCAACATAGGGTTATTAATTAGCTTTTAAATAAAAAAAACTTTTGAACGATTTATAGCAAATGTACTCAAATAAGATGCACCCTGTTCCTACAATCCAGTAAATTGTTCTGTCTTTAGTCTCCTGAAATTCATGTGTTACACATACTTAATACGTATTTTGTTATATTGCAACATATTATCCACTGTGGGACAGCTAAAATGGTAGGACATCTAAAAAGAGAAAAATAAGATATTTACTCCTTTATAAACCTGTAGGAATAGGTCTTATGATCATGGTGTAAAACTAAAAAGTACAATCCACAAGTTAAATGATTTGTATTTATATGAAATGGATTTTCATTAAGTTCTTGCAGAGATAGCAAACGTCCCAGGTGATCACGTATTTCGCACATGGTAGTTTTGTGTATGCCATTTATTTTTTCTATTTTTAAATAGTCAGCAGCTGGGTTTGGATAGATATGAAACGCCAGCTTAATACTGTCTGATTGATCTTTGGATGATGATGATACACAAGACAAATCATTGATATATTTCCATATATCGTCATTGTACAAAAAGGCACCAGGGCGCTGTCAGGATTTTCGCCCATGCGTATCCATACCATATTTTGTGAGGGGATGACATTGATAAATTGTCCATTTTTGCCCAGGGCAGAAAACATGTCTTTAGGGGCACTGGGGTGAAGACTTCCGGGTATTTTTATTTGAGCTCCGGGCACCATATAGCTGTTTTTGCCATTGAGCCACCATAGATAACCATATGATTCATTGATGGATTGAGATGGGTTTGTCATGTCCTGGTAGTATTGCTGGTCAGACAGTACAGGAGTGCCATTCCAGTTGCCTTTATTTAGTATCAATAAACCAAATCTTGCCATACTCCGAGCCGTGCTGAAATATACATTATTGTAGTCCTGGTAGATAAACAATCCATCCATGCCTGTGATGGTTTTTATCTTTTGATTGTTGTAAAGATTGAGGTTTTTGCCTGTGGCTTTTTCGATGACCCCATCCAGCAATGTGTATGGTCCATTGTGATAGGCCCACCTGGTGCCGGCATCAGCCTTGTATATTAGGCATGACTTTAGTGTACAAAATGGATCGCCAACACCATCATCGAGACCTGAGGTCATGGTCAGCTGATGTCTTATATTAATTTTATCTTCCTGAATTGCCGGGCAAGATGTCCATCCTTTTTCCAGGTATTTGGATGTAGGGTCTGATATGTTCAAATAATTTTCTTGCTGGGCAATACCCACTAAAGTTGCTGTCAATGATTTGCCTGCAGAAGCCCAGTACCAGTTGCTGGTAGGGGAGTGTCCATTTAAGTACTTTTCAAGGACAATTTTTCCGTCTTTGAGCAAAATAAATGCTTTAGTACCATTGGCTTCCAAAAACCTATACAAGCTGTCAACCTTATATTGACACCAACCTAATGATGATGGATCAGTTGTCGCCCAGGTATTGGCATTGTTAGGTGGGAAATATAATTGGGCAGAGAGGCTGATACTCATACCAAATATAATAAGAGCCAGTAAAGTTGGTTTCATCGTGATACATTTGCTTGTAGCTATTAGACTAAAATATTGGTAAAAAGTTTAACGCTTGGGAAAAAATGGTTTAAGCAAAAACCACATGGATATTCATACTTGTAACCCAAAACAAACTATCTGTGATCGAAATCCTACTGGACAAACTGATGAAAAAAAATTAAATTTTGTGATCTAATCTATTAGGAAATAAAATCAAAATATAATCATGCATGATCACAAAGTGCATCATAAAATAATGGGAAACGCTTTTTTTCTATAATGTCGGCAGTATTTTTTGTAGTAGGGTATTGGGCCTACATTAGGATAATCAAAAAAGATGGTTTAAATTTGTCATGACGATAAAAAATCAAGACAGCTAAAAACTTTTTTGACTGATGATCACTATAAATCTGAAAAAACCGAAAGTTGCTAGATTTTTTATGCGTCTAACAGATAGTTATCTAACATAAAATTGGAAAATGAAATTTAGAATATTATATTTAATCGTTTTTTGTGATGTTATTTCTGGATGCAGTCAAAATACTTATACTGGAAGTATGTATTTAGTAGGTTATAGTCTTGGAATGTCAGGAATTTCCTATCAAGAGTATATTGAAAATCAATCAATATCAAAAGAACTAATGAAAAACATACAATATGGTACAGAAATAATTGTTGAAAATGATACGGTAGTTGAAGTATTTGATTATAATTATGGGAAAAGATATGATAAAGTAGCCCACAAACCTTTTATTATTAATTCATCAAAAATTGACTTAGAAAAAAATTCATTGTTTACAATAAAGAAAACAGAAAAGGCAGAATCTTACCTTGGCGGCAAAAAACCAGAACAAGTGATTTTACCATATTTAAGTGATGAAATTTATTTTCAGTATTTTGGAAAATTAAATAAAGATGAGTTTCCAAGTAAGTTACTAAACTTCGATTTACATCTTATTGCCCCAATTTATGATTCTTTTGATAAAATATATCTAGATTATACAAATGAAATAAGTCCCAAAGTACTGAATTCGAATAGCTTATATATTTCAAAGACATTCGATGAAACCAACTCAAAATCCGAAATTATTTATGAAAAATCTCCAATAAAATATGAAAAAGGCGGCAGTATTAGGTATTCATTAGGAAATACAGGAGTTCCATCTTGGATTCAAAATGCCGAATACCCTATTTGTCCAAAAAATGGAGATAAAATGAAATTCTTAATTGCTTTTGATTTATGTGAAAGTAGAGAAGAAATTAATTTAGAATATACAAGTTTTGAAAGAGATGAAGATTCCGAAAGATATTTTAAGAACTTGGATTTTGGGGATGTGGATCAATTTATATTTTTATTAATCCAAAGACTAAAGTTGTATGTTACTTTTTGCAAAACACATAGTAATTAATACATTAGATAAGCAGGGGCGCGGGGGTCCCGCGGGGCCGGGGGGGCGGGCGTTGCCGGGCCCTGGCGCGGCGGGGGTTCGCGCGGGCCGGCCCGCCGCCCGCGGGGGCCGGGTCCCGGGGGTTTCCTTTTTTTTGTTCGGTTTTTTTCGCGGGCCGCCCCCCGGGCTCGTTGCCCCCGCTTTGCCGTGCGGCGGGGGCTTTGGCGTTCGGCCGCCCGCGCCCCGCGCCGCCGGGGGGCCCGGCGGCCCCGCCCCCTTTTGTCGTCCCTCCGCCCCGGGCTTGCTTTTTTCTGGGCCCGGGGCCCCGCCCCGGGGGGGGGCCGGGCCGGGCGGGCCCGGGGGCCTGCCGCCGGGGCGGCCGCCCCCCTTTGTGCGTGCGGTCCGGGCCGGGCCGGGGGCCCTCGGCCGCCGCGGCGCGCTCCCGGCGGCCCGCGGCCCCCCCCCGCCCCTGGCTTTCGCGGGGGCCCCGGCCGGGGCGGCCGCCCCCCGGGGGCGCCGCCGCCGCCGCGGGGGCACAATGTACTGAACGGATATGCCTCCTATCGTCGGCACATCGTCAGTACTAACCGTTACCACCAATCCCCCATATTAGAAACTAATTAACTTCCCAAGCTAACGGGGGACTGGGTATTTCAAGTAAAAGTGATAAATTTGTGCAGCTCTTTGCAAGGCCGATTTTTAAACTGTTGCTTTTTAAGCACGTGCGCAATCCTGGTTGAGGTGTGTGTCATAACTTCAGTGGTGGTCATGCATCAGTGTGAACCCCGTTCAGAATATTTAATTTCCTAAAGAACACCTCCAAAGAGTTTTTCAATTTTATTAACTCTAAAATTTTGAATGATGGAATCAAAACAAAATCAAGGCGTACTGTCCATGGACATTATTAATCCTCACGCTGCAGGTGTTGATATCGGCAGCCGGTCACATTGGGTATCGATAGGTCAGAGTGAAAAGGAAATACGCGAATTCGGCGTGTTTAATGATGATCTTTATGATATTGCCAAGTGGTTAAAAGAAAACAATATTAAATCCATCGCTATGGAAAGTACAGGTACATACTGGCAGTCTTTGTATGCAGTCCTCATAGCTGAAGGGTTTGAAGTAGTTTTATGTAATGGCAAATTTACGAAAAACATCAAAGGAAGAAAAACGGATGTGCAGGATTGCGCCTGGATCCAGAAACTCCATTCTATAGGCTTGCTATCGGGAAGTTTCCTTCCTGACGAACAGACCGAACAATTACGCACTTACTGTCGGCATCGTGCCAATCTGTTGGACATGGCTGCTTCGACACAGAAGAAGATGCAGAAATATTTGCGTCTGCTCAATCTGAGACTAGACATCGTCGTCAATGATATCTGCGGGCTGACGGGATTAGCCATTATCAAGGCAATATGTAAAGGAGAGCAAAATCCGGAAACACTATCAGAGCTGCGTCACGGCAATTGTCGTAAATCGAAAGAAGAAATCGCCAAAGCCCTTCACAGCAATGGTCGTAAAGATTATCTGTTTGCCCTTCAACAAGAACTAGAGACATATGAGCATTTGCAAGCGAAAATAATCATCTGCGATAAGGAAATAGAAAAGATGTTTACACACATTATTGACAATGATGATGAAAAAAGACAGCATCAAATAGGCCCGAAATCACATAAAAAGATCAATAAAAATACACCAAAAAATATAGATCTCAATCTATTGGGGTATCAGTATTTTGAAGGAGTAGATCTGATGGAAATCGAGGGTTTAAGCCATTCGACATTGTTAACACTGATCAGCGAAGTGGGATTGGAAGGAATAAAAAAATTCCCCACAGCCAAACACTTTGCAAGTTGGCTCAGGTTATCACCCAACAATAAAATAAGCGGTGGCAAAGTGCTGTCAAACCGGATCCCCAAAGGAAGCAATCGACTGAAAATTGCCCTTAGAAATGCAGCCAATGCGATTGGTAATTTAAAAGAGTCAACACCGCTCCGTGATTTTTTTCAAAGGATAAATTTTAGAAAAGGAAGAGTAAGTGCCATTAGTGCAACCGCACGAAAGCTAGGAGTTATCATTTGGAATATGGTTACACATGGTACAAATTATATCAATCCTGCAGGATATTTATTTTTGGATCAAAAAAGAAAATTAGGGATAGTAAAGAGAATACAAAAACAAATTGATAAATTTGGGCTCACTAATGAAGATGTCGTTTTCACAACTGTTTGATTTTGTGGGCGATATGAATACGTTAGTCAGAATTATAAAAACAAACAATAAAAAATGAAAGTGGAACAATTACAAGTGAGAATTTTACTTCAACCCGTTCAAGGAGCAACAATTGCATATTTCTACAATCGTGAATCGTTTGACTTGTTAAACATCGAACGAAATAACTTTGATAAATCTCAATTGATAGAAATCGGAAATACGATTGAATTTGAAGGGGAGAAATATGTAGTAAAAAACATAAATTTCAAAATGGAACAAGAGCTTTATGTTTTGGACAACAGTGTTGGAATTAATATGCATTCCCCAACAGACCCATCAGACTACAATTGTCAAATTGGAGTATTTGTAGATAACTCATAGACTATGCCTTTTACGTTTTCACACCCAGCAATAGTTTTACCATTGACGTTTTTACCTCGGCAATGGTTCTCACCTAGTATCGCCCTTGCAAATACAACATATAATGCATCTGTCTTCGGTTCTTGGAATGGCCCAGTGTCTTGGAGCATATCGCCATTCGGTGGAGTGGCTACAACCACAGGATCAAATAGTGCAAATTTGGTGTTCTATACTCAAGGTACTAAAACTGTAACTGCGACAGCAACAGATATTTGTACAGGCCAGGCATCTTCTGTAAGTAAACAAGTAAATGTACAGTAATGAGAACATTAATTAATGCATTTTTGTGTTTCTCAGGTATTATATCACTATTTTCTTGCTTAAAAGACGATGTAGCTAATCCAAGCTTGACACGTATTTATAATGGCATGATGGACTCATTGGTTTTTAATTGTGTTACCAACAACAGCACAAACCTACTAACATTAAAAATGGATGGCAAAGATGTATGTTATTATGAAGGTATTAATGATAGAACACTAAATTTTAGTGTAGGAAGTAAATTTACGACAAGCTCACCTTCATTTAGCAATGGTCAAATTCGTGATGCCAGAATGGGTGCGTCATTAAATATCTCACATCAACCAATGCAAAATAGAGAACACTTTATTTATTTGGAGTTCCCTGATTATAATATTGGTGTTGATACACTACAATATTTAGACTCATTATTCGCTATCAATGAAAATGAAATAATAGGAAGTGAAGATATTATTGTACCGAGCAATTTTTCAGATGAAGAAGCTTATGCATTAAAATATAATGGTGGATTTCTTAAAAAATTTAAAGTGAATTTTAAAATACCACACATTAATCCAGGAGCAACTGGTGGATTAGTTTTGGAAAGTTCATCCTTATTTGGACCACAAGAAGATAGTTATTTAAAATTTGCAAAAGTAGAAAAGACGCGTGAAAAGGATGGGACATATTACAATCTTGAAATAGATTTTAGGTGTAAATTATATCATCACCCACAAAATGGTAGAAGTGGCTTATTTAAGGAAATCACCGAAGGAAAGTACATTGTGAAAATTCATGCGACACGCAGATAAAGTAGCCAGATGACAATAAGCGATTTAACGCCAGCCGCCCCTATCGGGAGCGGCCGTCGCCAGTGCAGGACTCCTACTCCACCATGGGAAAAAATAGTTACCAAATATAGAAACTTTGTTTTTTTTTTGCAGAAATTTAGTTTGAAGAATTTTGAAACCATATTTTTGGAAGCAGCTAAGGAATTTATTGCCAGTCTCGAAAAGAAATCGGCAAGTAAAGTCTTTTATAACATAGATTTAGCCGAACAAACCAACGATACTAAGATTTTCAAAAAACTTCAAGGAAAAGCTGTAAAAATCAAATAACATGATGCCTGCTTTTTAATGACGCAGGATTTTGCTATTCTTCTCTCAAACCCTATCTTTGTTGTATAGATTTTAGGGTAGCTATGCTGAGTTGAAGCTTTTATTGAACGAATATAACATTTTAAAAACAGAAAAATGAAATATAGAATAGCGTTTGTTGTCTTGAGTATTTTGGCTTTGTATACATCCCATGCACAGTTTGTGTACTTTGATGTGTCGAGGTTTAATACCAATTCCAACCAACCGGAGAGCATCGTGCATCTCGATGTAGAAAAGGACGGGGATACAGATTTTGTGGTGGCTTATTCTAAGGACAAAAAGGTGGTATTATACAGGAAAAACAACAATGAAAATAAATACAGCGTAGTGCCGATATATTCATTTCTGGATGGTGCTGCAGATCTGACAAAGGGTGATTTTAACAACGATGGTTTTGAAGATATCATTGCCAGTGGTACAGTAGCCGGAAACCATAGGATCGTTTATCTAGAAAACAGTAAAACCGGCGGTTTCAGGTCTTTTGTAGAGGTGGTAAAATCGACCTCCAATGCTTTTATTGGGCTCGAGGCGGTGGATCTCGACCAGGATGCAGATCTGGACTTTATTTCGGTGGAATTTTCTACGGTGAGCTCTCCGGGGGAGCTTATTTTATGGCAGAATGATGGCAATGCAGGGTTTACCAAAAAAGTGCTCAGCACCAACAGTGTGGATGCCCGACAAACTCTGTCACTGGATTATGACAATGATGGAGATCTCGACATTGTCAGTGCCGAAGGATTAGGGAAAAAACTGGCCCTTTATACCAACAATGGTAGCCTGGGTTTTACCAAAACGACCCTCATTGACGACCTCAACATCTGTAATTCTATCGCTACACACGACTTCAACAACGACCAAAAGCCCGATTTTCTGGTTTCAGAGTACGTAGGTGACATGGTTAAGCTTTATGTAAGCAATGCAGTAAATAGCTACGATCCGGTAGTTATCAGCGACGATGTAGACACCCCCAGTGATGTAAAACTCATCGACTTTCAAAACGATGGCAGGATGGACATCTTAGTAGCCTACAATACTGAAAATGCCGTAATGATGTACACCAACGCCGGAAATGATGCTTTTGGTCTGCCCAGGTTCAACCAAAACGGTTTTTATCCACTTACCAATGCCTTTTTCCTCACCGTTGGCGATTTTAATCTGGACAATAAACAAGACTTTGCCGCTGTGGGCCTCGGTTACACCGGTTTTGTTACCTTCCACAACCTGACCGCCATCGTCTCTGCGGATGACCTCCCCAATAATACCGGGGATTTTAGCTTGTATCCCAGCCTGGTATCCCAGCAGGTGACCATCAAATCCCGGTCCGCTATGTCCATAGACCAAATCACCATCTTTAACCTCTCCGGTCAAACCATCTGCCAACGGCAGGTATCAGACATCAACACTACCATAGATTGCAACTCATACACCCCCGGCCCTTATTTTGCTAAGGTTACCGACTTGGCCGGGAGGACAAAGACCATACAGTTTATTAAGGTGGAGTAGAAGGTTAAAAATGAATAGAATAATAAAATTTTTGCAATTGTACTGTTCGCCATCGCTTCATCCATCACATAGCCTAGACGTTGTGCAACATAAAAATCAAAAAAAAGATGAGACTTAAGCTAAATGTGATACAAAAATCTTTAACATTTTGCACGTTTTGAAAAGTTTTAAATATTTAGGAATATTTAGTTTAATTTTATTCTTGTCGTTAACAATAATTCTATTACCCATATGGAGTTATATCACACAACCTTTACCAAATTATAACTATCTTAAACTTGGAAAAAATACTTATAACATTATGGCAAAGTATTCGGAATACCAAGAAACAAATAAATACAAGGAATTTCACATATATTTTCAAGGCTTCAATAAATTAACAAGTGATAAAAAATTTAGTTTGGTTTCTGATTTCTTTACTATGTATAAAGATAGCCTAAGTGAATATGTAGTTATAGATATTTATAATGAGAATGTTATCGAGTATTATGAAATTAATCCGATTGAAAATTTAATTATAGTAAAAGAGAATAACATAACATGTTTTAAATTTTACAAAATGAATAAAGAATTTTGCAAGTAAAATTGGATACGTTGCACTACGGTTTGATTTTAATGCCATGGCGCCCTATGTGGATGTTACGACGACTAAAGCAGACGCTGTTCAACATATGAAGAAAATTGATTGATATTTGTTATCAAAATATTAAATGATATTTAAAAAAAAAATTGAGACGAAAACTTAAAAATGTTTAGAATAACAGCATTAAGGAAGAATACCCAGGACATGCTGGTTTGATACTTTCAGTAACAAACTCGGATTCTACTTTTATGATTAGTACCTATGGCGGAAATGCAAATCACTATTTAATTTGCTCAAAGAATTGAAATTAAAAGAATAAAAACTGGATAGAACAATTATGGCTGGATGGTTTGTTGAATATTTGTGAATCGGCCCAGTATTTTGAGAAAGAAGCTGGTGTGATGTTAAGCAGATATTTTATTATGGGGATTGGAATGAATGTATTAGATTAGTGTCGGTTCTCACACCTATCGTTTTTTGTTTTTTTTTGACAGAGTTTTGATTTATTGCTGGTAAACTGGTGGCAAATATAGTGATAGCAGCGTACAAAAAATACTGCAAAAAGCTGTACAAAAATCGGGTGCAAATGAGGATGCTACGCCACAGCTTCGCTACACACCTTGTACTCAATGGTGTAGAGGTGTAGACCTTAGGCAAGTACAAGAATATTTGGGACATAGCTCATTAGAAACCACACCCATATTACAGATAAAATGAAATCAGAAACAAAAAGTCCAATCGATGACTTGGATATTTGAAAAAACGAGGTTACATTTGTATCAGGGATATACGTAATTTGACGTATATCCTCTCGTTGTGCAGCATTTAAAATAAACTTTGAAACGAATTATAAATGAAACCGAAAACTGTTGACGAGTATATTGAACTTGCACCTGAAATAGCACAGGAAAAGTTAATTCAAATTCGTTCTATTTTAAGCAAAGTAGCACCTTCGGCAACCGAAATACTGAAATGGGGGAAACCGGTATTTGCATCAAAAACAATACTCTTTGCCTATTCAGCACATAAATCCCATTTAAGCTTTATTCCAACCGGACTTGCCCTAAAACCATTTGAGAAAGAACTATTGGGATATACCGTAAAAAAAGATTCTATTCAATTTTTCCTATGACAAACCTTTGCCAAATGAGCTTATCCAAAAGATTGCAAAATATAGAACACACGAAGTGGAAGAAAGAGATGCAAAGTGGAAATATTAAAACAACCTTAAAAACAAATTAAATATTATGCAAAAAAAGATTCTGCTCGAAATGGTAAATCAAAATCTGAAAACGTGTTCATACGCATTAGACAGAGTTACGGGTGAAAACAAGGATTTACGACTCAACGAACAAGCTGCATCGATTGGATTTATCCTTAGACATATCGGCGAGACAATTAATATGTTCGGACTATTCTTCGGAATACAAACCGAGATTCAAAACACAACAATAGGGCAAATCGACACAGGAAAGGACTACGACATTAGAACAAGCAGGGTTTTAATCGACACGGGATTTGGAATGCTAAAAAAACTGGTAGAAGAAACACCTGATTCGAATTGGCTCGACCAAATTGACACACCATTTTTTGGAACAGTATCCAAAGCGAGACTATTTTCTCATATTCTTTATCACAATAGCCATCATTGCGGACAGATTTCTATGACATTGGAAAAAGGTAGTATAGGAAAATTAATTATAAAAAAGACAAGTAAAGTGCCAAAGAATGAAAATCAAAAAGCTGAAAAAATCAGAAGTGAGTATTTTGCATCAAAAAAATAATGATAAAATGGCAAATAAAGAAATGAAGAAATATACCCTTGCTGAGATGAAGGATATGTATATTGGCAAACAGGGCACAAAAGACAGAGATGAATATGAGTACGAACTCAGGATGGATATCATTGGCAAAATGATCAAACAAGCACGTCAAGACCGAAACTTAACGCAAGAACAATTAGGTGAACTAATCGGTGTTCAAAAGTCTCAAATTTCCAAACTTGAAAGCAGTGCAAATAGTGCAACAATAGATACTATAATCAAAGTTTTCAAAGCACTGAAGGCTGAAATAAACTTTCGGGTAAAACTTGAAAATGAATTTGTACAATTAGTGTAAAATGAAAGGCAAGAGTAGAACAACGGCTATGATGATAGATTCGCTATCGCTTCATCCATCACATAGCCTAGACGGTTATGCACAATTAAACAAACTAATCATGCTAACAAAGAAATATAGTTTTATTTTTTTTCTGACATTTCAATTTACTAATATTTGTTTTGGACAGCATATCATAAAGCTTGATGAGACAAAATTCTCTGCAGCTAATTTAGATATTAAAATTGCGAAGCTAATGAATGCTGCTAATGTACAAGGATTGGCCATTACGATTTTTAACGATAATAAACCTGTCTACAAAAAGACTTTTGGCTATAAAAATGCACTTACAAAAGAGCCAATTAAAAATCAGACCAATTTTTATGGAGCTTCATTAAGCAAACCTGTGTTTACAGTTATGGTGATGAAACTTGTTGAGAAAGGTATTATTGATTTAGATAAACCTTTACAGGAATATTTGCCTAAACCTATTTATGAGTATAAGCCAACCAAGAAATGGCATGATAACTATCAAGATTTAAAAGAAGATTCAACTTTTCAGAAAATAACTGCAAGGATGTGCTTGGATCACACTTCCGGTTTCCCAAACTGGCGATGGGATGAACCAGACCAAAAATTGAGGATTAAGTCTATTCCTGGTTCAAGATATAGCTATTCTGGTGAAGGATTGGTTTATCTGCAAGTTGTACTGGAACATCTTTTAGATAAGCCATTGGAACAAATGATGCAGGAAAATGTCTTTGCACCTTTAAAAATGAATAATTCTTCGTACACATGGCAATCCAAATTTGAGAAAGATTATTGCCTTGGTCATAAATCAACAGGAGAATTATATGAAAAAGATAAAGACAATGATGCGAGAGCTGCAAGTACTTTAGAAACTACGCTGAATGATTATACTCTCTTTATCAAGGCAGTACTTACAAATCAATTTCTAAAAGAGTCTACTACTAAAGAGATGTTTACCCAACAAATTAAAATCAGATCAATAGCACAATTTGGTCCGATGCGCTTAAAAGACTCTGATGCAAATGATAAAATTGATTTGGGCTATGGGCTCGGCTGGGTGTTGCTTAAATCGCCTTACGGAATTGGCGCTTTCAAGGAAGGTCATGGAGATGGCTTTCAGCATTACTCCATTATTTTTCCACAGACAGGAACAGGTATAATAATTATGAGCAATAGTGATAACGCAGAAAGTATTTTTAAAGAATTACTGGAGAGTGCTATTGGTGATATTTATACTCCTTGGCGTTGGGAGAATTATATTCCATACAATCTTAAAGATTAAACATTAACTGTGCATAACAAGGGCATTGCCGCAAGCCTGGGCGGACACAGGTATTTTCAGCATCAATCCACTACTCTTCTTCAGTTCCGGCTTGACAGATTTGCAATTAGCTTTTGTGGTTACAATATAAATTCGCATCTTTAACCAGCATTGGCACCGGGGGGACACAGCAACAATCCCTGACCTTCGCCAGTGCTGGACGTTATAGCTAATGAAAACCAAGAAAATAATATTTCAAAAACAATCCAGATGGATAAGATAACCAAAGACATTATTATATTACTTAGCTTAATTATTCTTTTCAACTACCACGGCAACTCCCAAGTTAATTGGAAATATATAAAAAACAAAAGCAATTTTGATAACGAAGCTTTTACATATGGCTATTCAGCAGCAGCTGACGTAGTAACTGGGAAAAATATTTTTGCAGGAGCATATGTTGACTTTAAAACAGATTTGAAACAATTAATTACTATAGTTGATAATAAGGGTAATGTATTGAAGGACAGTATTTTTGATATATTAGGTCATGGGGCATTTTATGTTCAAGCAATTCCAAATTCTAATCATTTTTTTACATTATCTGCTAAATCTGTGTCTTTAGAAGTTTTAAAGACTATTTATGATTATGATTTAAATGTTATTAATGAAGAAATAATATTTGATGATAATTCCGGTAATATAAATTTATTTAGTTACAATCAATCAGTACTAAAAAATGGCAATATTTTAATTTCAAGCAATCAGTTTAGAGGACATCAATACATTATTCTATCGCCAAATGGTGACCTAGTCAAAAAAGGAATTATTGAAGCTAAATTTGAAACAATAGCATTAATCGAAGGTTATGATTCTTCCATATTTTACTTAATTGGCGAAAATTTGATTGAGTTGGACTCAAATTTAATGATAAATAAAGCGCTTAAAGAAGGCCTAATAATAAACCCTGAATTCTATGGTTCTCATGCAGTAAAATTTAATACTGGCTATATTTTGAAAGAAAAATTACAATTGACGTTATTTGATAATAACTTTAACCAAATCAAAACAGTAGTAATTGATGAAGAAACAGAAAATTATGAGTGTTTTCCTACAGGTACAAATTCTATAATACAAAAAGATAGCTTAATATTGACTTGTCATACCAGATTTGACAAAAAAGACAGTTGCTATTATATTGTAATACAAAAATACGATAATAATCTGATTAAAATCGGTCAAAGCATTATAACTGATGAGCTCTATTGCTTTACAATTAGCAATATGAAATTATCAAGTACCGGTGATTTGTTATTAACGGGTTTTGGACCTGAAAGAAAAGGAGAAGAATCTAAATATTATGGATTATTAATGCAATTTAACCCTGATATAATTACAACAAATGTTAAAGAAGAAGTTTTTGATTTAAAAAATAACAAACCTTTTCCTAACCCATCTTTTGGGCCTTTTATAATAGATTTAGAAAATGCAGAAAACCCGGAACTCTTGATGTATGATATTTTTGGTAGATTAATATTTAACACAAAAGAGCTAGTTAATGGGTTAAATACTATGGATTTGTCTAATATTAAGTCAGGTATTTTTTATTTTAAAATTTTTGATAATGAGAAATTAATTTCAAAAGGAAAATGGGTCAAAATCTAAATTATAAATATATTAAAGTAAAATCATTAGGCTATAACAGAGCATTGAATGAAAGGCAGCCCTATCGGTACTGCCCTTCGGCAATGCCGGTCGTTATCTTACACCAATTGCCAAAAACGATAAATATTCAAATAAATTCTTTTAATTAATAAAATTTAGAACTTTGGGATGATACCTGAAAAGAATAAGGTCACTAAAACTTAACAATAAAATGCAAAAAGCAACACTTAAAAAAGCAATATTGCAAATAAGGTTAATGATATTAAATTTTGATTCAACTCTTTTCTACAATTTAAGTCGAAAAAGTGGAAAAACGTTATTAATAGGTGGGTGGGCAATATTCTTTATTTGGTTAGTTGGAAGATACTTGTTTGTTTATGATTTGGAATTATTAGCATTTATAGGGTTTCTTTGGGTGTATTTTGGTTTTTTTGTAGGTGTCTTAGCCATTATATTATTGATAATTTACATAATTCTAAATTTCAACAGTTTACATTTTTCGATTGCATCAACTTTATTAATCATACTTTTTAATATACCGTCAGTGATCTTGATTTTAAAACTACATAACAATATCGAAAAAAAATCATTCGTTTTATTCCATAATAATACAAAAATAGATGGATTAAAATTTAATTTTGTTCGTGGAGATTCTAAAAAATATATTGGTGAACTTGATATAGGTGAGTCAGTTATGTTTAATTATGAGCCTAAGTATCACATAGATGATGCCCGCTTTTATCAAGATCAGGAAGATTTAAAACTTGAAATTGCGTATGAGAACGGTCAAACTGAAATTATGAAATTTCCAGAATTAGTGAGTGGGTCTTGTTATAATATAGCCTTGACTGAGAAATTTGAAATAAATAAAAAGGAAAGAATATTCTTTGAGATTAAATAATAAATTAAAAAAAATCAAATGAAGGGCGATAAGATAATCGAGTAGACGGCCCCACCAACGGAAGCAGATGGGGAGCGCCTCTCACACCACCGTACGTACGGGTCTCGTACCCGCCTGCTTGCGGAGTCGGGCAGGTGCGGCGGTTCGCAAACGGATGGGTTCAGTCTAAAGCACATGTGTGATTGGAAGTAGGTTTTTCATTTGCCGCCTTGTAAATCACAATTCCAAGGCGCTTACTTTTCAACCCATTTTCCCATTTCCCAAAATAAAAGTCGCTTAGAATACGCCTAAATCATCCTTTTTTACTAATTTTGAAGTGGCAATGGTAGTTTTTAGACGGACTGCCGTTATGCCATTTTAAGACGACAGACAATGAAACAACTAACGATTTTAATATTGACGATTTTATACCTGGCATCTTGTAAAAAAGATATTGACCTTCCACCTACACCTGAGCCACAGCCAAAATATTTTACGTTTACCGGACAAACTGGAACTAATGATAATTCAACAGTAGTTTCCAATGACGATAACTTGATAATTTGTGGTAACACAGGTAGTATTTTGTCTATTCTCAAAATCACAAAAACAGGGACACAGATTTGGCGTAATGACTTTGGAGCAGGTAATAATAGTTCTGCATCAGGTGTTACTGAATTAAGTGGGGACATTTTTATATGCGGAAAAACATCAAGAAATTATTCAACAACCAAAAATGACATTCTACTTATAAAGCAAATTCATCGGGTGACACAATTTGGACAAAAACATACGGTGGTGCAGAAGCGGAATATGGAACAAACATAATTGCAACTTCTGACGGCCATATTTTAATTGCAGGGAAAACAGAAAGTTTTGGTGCTGGTTCGTTCGGAGACATTTATCTTGTTAAAGTCAATACTTCGGGTGACACATTATGGACAGCAAGTTATCCAGACCAAGACCAAGAAGTTCCTTTTCATTTAATGGAAACACAAAACGGTGAGTATCTTATCACAGGAACAAATGAAGATAACAGTCAGTACAGTGAACTTTATTTACTAAAAGTAAGTGCAACTGGCCAACCAATTTGGAACAAAAAAATTGGACCACCGACTTGGAAATGGGGCCATTCTACTATCGAGTTAACCAATGGCGACCTTTTGACTTGTGGTAAACATACAGTAAGTGGTTACAACCAAGTCTTACTTGTCAAGACCGACAACGCAGGAAATATAATATGGGAAAAGGAGTTAGGTGTTAATAATCTCTCTGAAGAAGGAAATTCAGTCAAACAAAATAGTGATGGTTCATTTACCATAGCAGGGACTTGCTTTGATGTTTCAACAGGACAGACAGATATTTTAATTTTAAAAGTTGACCCAAATGGAAACCAATTATGGCTTAAAAAATTTGGCAGTGCATTAAGTAACAGCGGAGTAAATCTTATAAAAGACACCAATGATGATAACATAATTACAGGTAATTACAACGATCTGATATTTATGACCAAGACAGACAACAATGGGGTTTTCAAATAGACAAAAAGAAAGAAAGTCGAGTAGGCAAAGGGGAATCTCACCCCTATCAGAACCATACGTGAACCACTCCATTCATACGGTTGAAAGAATAATGGAAAACGCATCAGTTGTCCAGTTAAGTAAGTCAAGACGAGACGAAATTTTACTTAAGTTGAGAAGATCTTCATCTTAAATTCTTCATAAATAATTTCTGTAAATGATGAAAGGTCAATGACTTAATTTTTTTCCTACCGCATTTTCGTCGATGGCCGGAATTCCTAAAATAGCTGACTTTTTAAATTAGACCATATTTAGTCCCCTGAATTGATATAATATCATAATTAATACAAATATATAACTTTCAATTCACCAAGGTAATGCTCCCAGAACGGTTTTCTTTTAGGCCATCTGTTTTGGTGATCTGTAGTAGGTAGGTGTATACATTGGTCTGAAGTTTGGTGCCATTTTTAGTACCATCCCAACAAACATCTATACCTGTTTGCGAATGGATAAGATTGCCCCATCGATCATAGATAAAAAGGGACTGATTACTTATACAATCATAGGCAAGACTGCACCATGAGTCGTTGCTCCCATCGCCATCTGGGCTAAATACATTTGAAAAAACAAGTGCACACGTTTCTTGTACAGTCAATAGTAAACAGGTATCTGCCACACATCCGTCTATTCTGCCTTCCACACAATAGGTGGTAGTTACTATGGGTGTGGCTATGGGATCGGGACAATCTGCACAGGTCAAACCAAAAGATGGTGTCCAAATATATTCGTCCGCTCCAGAGACATTAAGTTGGACGGATTGACCAGTTGAAATAGTAGAAGTTGTGGGTAACAAAGTTAGGTTGGGACTAGGGCGCACGATTACTTCAAATGATGCAGAATCTTTGCATCCATTGTCTTCGACCAATAAGGAATAAAGTGTATTTACGGATGGTGATGCTGTGATCATTGTGGCTGAACTACCAGTACTCCAAAGTAGGCTTCCTGACGAGGGCGTAGTTAAATTTACAGTATCACCCTGGCAGATTTGTTGGTCGCCGTTTATAATTACTATGGGTTTGTTTTGGATGAGTACATTTACCATCCGAGTCCCGGTACACCCTGAGACATCGCTGACCGTCAGAATGTAAGTACCATTTGTATTACTGTTGGCTAGTGGTATTACCGGATTTTGGGAAGTGGCATTGAATCCATTGGGTCCTGACCAAATATAAGATGTACCGCCATTTGCCGTTAATTTTATGGTATCTCCTTGACATACGGGACTATTGGAAGATGCTGCCACATTTAGTTGACCTGTGACATTTACTGATGTAGATACAGTAGTCGTGCAGCTATTTTGGCCTGTAACCGTAACCGAATAAGTGCCACTATTTAGGGATGTGACGTTGCTTATAGTAGGATTTTGCAGTGTAGATACAAAACCATTCGGCCCTTGCCATATATAACTCGTACCGCCTGAAAGTTGGAAAGAGATGTCTCCACCATTGCATACAGGACTATTGGATGATAATAAGGCTAAAGGAGCTGAATTGATACTTAGCAAAACACTTGAAGATGATGTGCAACCATTGGCATTTGTGACGGTTACGATGTAACTTCCTTGATTTTGATTGCTGACATTGGTTATCACAGGATTTTGTAAGCTACTTGTGAATCCGTTTGGCCCCGACCATTGATAGGAAGCACCACCTGAAGTCATCAGATTTAATACACTACCTGCGCAGATTGGACCATTGGAAGATGCTGTGACATTTGGAGCGGAATTGACGTTGACGGTAGTGCTCAATGTGGCAGTGCAGTTGTTACCATTAGTTACGGTCACCATGTAGACGCCAGCATTTGTAGTATTGACATTGGTTATTGTCGGATTTTGCAAGTTGCTGGTGAAGCTATTTGGTCCAGACCATTGATAGGATGTACCGCCTGAACTCATCAGATTTAATATCCCGCCCGTACATATTGGACTATTGGAAGATGCAGTGACGTTTGCTGCAGCATTGACAATGACGGTAGTGCTCAAGTGGGTGCAGTTGTTCATTAGTTCGGTCACCATGTAGACGCCAGCATTTGTAGTATTGACATTGGTTATTGTCGGATTTTGCAAGTTGCTGGTGAAGCTATTTGGTCCTGTCCATTGATAGGAAGCACCACCTGAACTCATCAGATTTAATATACCGCCCGTACATATTGGACTATTGGAAGATGCAGTGACGTTTGGTGCAGCATTGACAATGACAGTAGTGCTCAATGTGGCAGTACAGTTGTTACCATTAGTTACGGTCACCATGTAGACGCCAGCATTTGTAGTATTGACATTGGTTATTGTCGGATTTTGCAAGTTGCTGGTGAAGCTATTTGGTCCAGACCATTGATAGGAAGTACCACCCGAACTTATCAGGTTTAATACACTGCCTGTGCAGATTGGACCATTGGAAGATGCAGTGACGTTTGGTGCAGCATTGACAATAACGGTAGTGCTCAATGTGGCAGTGCAGTTGTTACCATCAGTTACAGTGACTATGTAAAGACCAGCATTTGTACTATTGACATTATTGATCACTGGATTTTGCAAGGTACTCGTAAAGCCATTTGGTCCCGACCATTGGTAGGATGTGGCTCCTGAAGCGTTTAGTGCAGCCGAACTTCCTGGACAATATGGACCGCCATTACTCACTTGTCCGAATGCAGTTCCGCAAGGAATCATACATCCAGAAACACCTTGAAAACTTATGGTATCACAATTGGAAAAGTTCCAGACTCTGTAAATAGAACAAAATATGGGTCATTAAATGGTATGGCAGTACTAACAAACCGGTCTGTAACACTATTTATAAAACCTCCATTGGGTCCGACGGTAGAGAAATCCCCAAAAGCACCTCCAGACAAATCGACGGTCACCGTATAAGTACTTGTCAATGGATCGCACAAGATGACCGGCTGAGTAGCTTGGATAGAATCCCTGACTTGGACAAAGCCCCAAACACTATTTACTACACCTTTGCAAGAACCACTTTTGACAGAATCAATTTGAATTATTTTAGTCCATAGATTGGCATCGACAGTAGGGAAAAAATTGGAATTATTGGTAATCCAAGGCGTTTGGGATATCCCATCGATACTATAATAAATGGTAAAAGGTGGCTGACCTGCCAGACCAAATTCAAACACATAATCTACAGGACCACACGCAAAACCTGAATTCCCAAAATTTAACATCGGAGCCGTACATGGCGCAAATTTAGATATGAATCCATCCTTTGTGCCACCACCATAATTTAGTTGGGCGGTGGTACCTGTTGTAGATAAATTATTGCTTCCTTCTGTATAGCCATTGACAAATAAATGGTCATTTCCATCCACTACCAAACCGTAGCCAAAGTCATTGGCATTTCCGCCATAATAACTTGACCAAGATAACAATCCACTATCTTCAAATCGGGAAATAAATGCATCTCTACCACTTGATTTATTGATCTGAAAGGCACCAGCAGTAGCCATTCTATCTGTTGATAATGTATACCCAACCATATATATGGCACCATCATTTCCTTGTCGTAATCTATAGGCAGTGTCGTCTCCATTTCCACCAAAATATGTGGCCCAAGTTCTCCCACCATTGGCTGTAAAGCGAGCTAAAAACACATCATAACCGGTAGAAACTAAAGGTTGAAAAGATCCAGCAGTAGTTATATTATTGGGAGAATTGGTCGATCCTGATAGGTAAATATCTCCAGCAGCATTAACCAAAAGTGCATCCGCATAATCATCTCCACTACCTCCATAATAGGTAGCCCAAAGTCGATTGCCTGCTTGATCAAATTTTGCTATGAAGTTGTCAGATGTGTTGCCTCCATAAGTGGTTTGGAAAGCACCACTTGTAGTCATATTTACCAATGATGATGTCCAACCTGAAATAATAATATTTGCCATGCCGTCACTCTCGACTTGAAGACCTGTATCAAACCCAGCATCACCATAATAAGTCGCCCATAATAGCTGCCCATTGGTCGAAAACTTAGCCAACAATATATCGTCTTGAGCCCCGTATGTAGTCTGAAACGAGCCTGGACTAGAAATGTTGTTATTTGAATTTGTCCAGCCAATGATGATGGGATTTCCCATAATATCTACTTCCAAATCATTGGCAAAATCAAAACCTGAACCACCGAAGTAGCTTCCCCAAATCCGAAATCCATTATTGTCCAATTTGGCTATAAAAGCATCTCCATTTCCATTAAAACTAGTCTGATGCGTACCTGCAGTAGCAATACCGTCATTAGAAAATGTCAGTCCCGTGATAAATATATTTCCATTTATATCAAGATCAATACTCTGTCCAAAATCATCTCCTGTACCACCAAAATAAGTGGACCAAATGCGGTTGCCATCAGTATCATACTTAGCCACAAATACATCACTGCCACCTGCTATAACCGATTGATAAGCAGCTGGCGTGCTGATGGCATTGGAGCTGCGCGTACTTCCTACTACGTAGACATTACCACTAGCATCTATTGCCATATCTCTGAAGCTATCTTCGTTGGTGCCACCATGATAAGTAGACCAATCCCGCATGGGAATTTGGGCATATAAACAACAATGTGTAAAAAAACAAACAAAAATTATTTCAATCAATCGCCTAATTGCCATAATCCCAATGAATTAATGATATCCTATAATTTAAAGTCAAATTAAGTGGTCAAACTGTTACTAACTAACTCTGCCAAGGCATAAAAATTGTACCTTATGTCTCTGTAATCGTTTTAACACCATGATCTTTTGATGTACATTCCAATTGTTGTTTCGACATTTGTATCTTGCCTTGAACATAGAAGAAAAAAGTGGATAAAACTATCAGATTAATTTGTCTTAATGAATTTTATTGTTCTGCTAGGTATGTTGTATCCTTTTATTTTTAGCATATATAAACCTGGAGGTAACAATGAAACATCTACATGCGTGGCTGCACCCGTAAGAACATTTGTGCTTATTCTCTTACCGACAGTATTATAAATTTCGTAAGGGCTTGTTTCATTTTCATTTGCATTTATCGTTAAAAAGTCAATGACTGGATTTGGAAATATGGATATATCGTCCATCAATTCATCTGATTTTTTTGTACGATTTTCTTTTATGTCTATGTCATTTCCTATTTGAATAGGCAATATGTATTTTTCAAAACCAATATTTTCTTTTTTGTCATTAGATACTACATCCATTATAAAATAATATTCACCAAGATCGATGTCAGAAGGGATCGCAAATTTATTGTTTACACCTATAGACTGATCTTTATTAGTAAATTTAATCTCTTTGGAAAAAAGAACTTTATCATCCTTACTCACTATTTGATCCTTTGAAAGCACCATGACTAATTGTCCATTAATTTGCTTTTTAATTTCCTTTGATTTTGCTATTTCCAATTCGAAAGGTACAGGTGTTCCTGGGCGGACATTATTTATAAAAATATTGGAAGGCAACGGCCTAAAAAAACGTGCTAACAACCTATAACAAGGAGAAAATAAAGCATAAGGATTAGTGATGGTTATATCAGCAGAACATGTAAGAGAAACATTGTTGGTGCTTGTGACTGTAACCGAAACTGTATTGATGCCCAAATTTGAGCAGTCAAAATGAGAAGGAGTAACCGTGTAATTGAAAGCAGGATTCACAGGTCCTCTGGCAAGCATTTCTGGAGTAATGGTCAATTCTCCATCACTTCGCAATGGGTATGTACCATCACCGCACCATGCACGAATCGGTGCGCAAGGAAGTGGTCCAGCAAATCTATTAACTACAGTAACATTACTAAAACAAGAGTTTATAAAAGTGCTACCATTATATTCTGAAACTATCACAGTATAAGTATTATTGACATCGGCACAATTAAAACTAGATCGACTTAATATATATCTATGTGATGGATTCATTGGTGAAGCCAATATATCGGCAGGTGTGATATACGCGGTACCGTCTATCGAGATGGATAAAACTATGTCCGACTTACATGCTATTATCTGTGCTTGAATAGACATACACTGACATACAAGAAAAATAATTATAAAATAAAAAGTTTTCATTCCAATGATTTTTATAAGGTTTAATAATAACCCAAAGGTATGGGCAAAGAGCTAAACCATAAAATTTGTCTTGTCACATGATGATGTGAATGTTAAACCTGCATTATGCATTAGAACTTCGTTATGAAGCTTGGAAGGCCAATAAAATAAGTGATTTCTCGATTGAGTCATAGTCGCCACTATGGTGATTGAGAGAAATCGATCCGCCAATGGCGGAGTCTTATTTTGAAGGCTTTTCATGCTGGAATAGATTTTCTATTGCATAATGCAGGTTATAGCTTAGGGAAAATGGTAGAAATTTTGTTGAGTATAATCTTACCTGTTGACATATTAAAAGTATAAAATTAAAATAAACTTGATTCCATAATATTTGAAATCAATGAATCATGGCATCTTTTAATATGAATTCAATTTTCTATTTTATGTAGGGTTAAATGTCTGAATATTCTGTAGGACAAATAAAATAAATGGTATTTTTTGATACATTGTTCTTATAATCGGGGTCAGCGATAAGTTTTATCCATTCTGGTGATTGCACAAAATCTTTCCAATGCGCATCTCTTGATGTTTTATTATCAAAAGTGGTCATGTACATCAAATTGGGCATATGGCTACCTGAAATAACTTCCCCATAAAACACTGCATTAAATCCAAGTCTTGAAAACAATGCTACTTCACCACCAGCATTGAACATTTTGACTTTATTTTCATATATCTTTTCTGTATGTCCTTCATAACTACGCAACTCGTATATCCTTTCGCTTTTGGGTCCTTGCAATTTAGGCAATGTAAGTTTAGGAGCATCTGAAAAAGCTTCTAAAACAATATTTTCAAAACGTGAATATGGCGGGTTTGTATACTCTGCATCAATGTAATCTTTTCCAGCCATAAGATAAGCGGCGTCTTTATTAAGTTTTTTCGGAATGGCCAGTAATTGGTTTATGTCCTTGACTGGTGTCAGTACATAAATCAACTTTCCATAAGACAGCGTATCACTTGCTATAGGTTTGAATACACCTATAGACTTTATACCCATTCTGTGCAACGATGGAATATAAGCATCTTTAAGATATGCATCCAAGCGCATTTCCTGTTCTTTGTTATCGAGATGGTAGATTTTGATCTGAAAAAATTCTCTCTTCGCTGGACTGACAAAGGTGGTAAACCCAACTAATATTACAAGTACCGTTTTAAAAAACATTGGGTTACATTTTAAATTGTGGTCAATAAATATAGAAGTTGTACAAAAGACAAAAGTAAGTTTTCTTTTTAATAAAATGTGTTCAGCAATTATACTTTTATCAAACTTTGCTAGCACAAGTTTGCAATTTGTGCCTTTTGTACCTCAATATACTTCGTAGAAAATTCGTTTTCGTTATACTCATCCCCCACCTTCTCTTAAAAAGAAGGGGGAATAATGCAGTGGAATTTTGTCATTACAATAACAGAAGTCTGCGCGCTTGACCGTCATGCGCAGGGCCGCGGCCCCCTTTTCCCCGTGTTCCTCCCTTTCTTTTTTTTGGGGCTGTTGGTGGTGGTGGTTTTGTTTTTTCTTTTACTTTCGGTCTGTAGCGATGTCGGGCGTCCGCCGCGCCTTTCAAATTCAAGTATGTTTTGACTTAATGCAATATCACCATTTAATGCTTAGAGTGGTTGCACCCAATCCCAAATTCCTCCCATCCACAATTAGGAATTTGGTTTGCACCGGGGGGTACACCATTTTATTTGTCACTGACAATCACATCAATTTAGCAAGATTGGCCAAGTTCATCCCAATAAAGGCTGTATCCAATCCAAAATCCCTTTTGCACTTAAATGCATCATATGATCGTGTCTAAAAATCGGAATTTGACTTGGGAGTTTATATGAGCCATACTCTCCATCCAATTTTTCTGTGAAAAGCAAAATCAATCTCATTTCGTTGTGCAAATATGGTGGCTTGTTGTTTGGGATAAAATCAATTCCTTTGTCCATGTGGCCGTTGATGACTGGCAAATGGTGGCGTAAAAGTGGAGGTTCTGGTTCAACCTGCGCCCATCATATCCACAATAAAGCTTTACCTGGATGCTAAATTATACGACGGAAATCACTCAATTCTTAAAATTTCCCTTCAGTAATAGTCAACACTTCTCCAGCAGTACTTTTTACCGATCCAGAAAAGGTACCATGTGCTTTTTTGGAAGTTCCAGATCCTTCGATGCTTGTGATTTTGAACTTAATTTCATTACCTCCAGCACTAAAAACGACCTTGTCTTTTCGGGAATAAAAAGCCCCAGTGAAATTGGCACCTTGTGATGTAGGATAATCTCCTGTACCCGTAAAATCTTCTATTGTAAATCCAAAACTTTCAGGAGCGGAATTAAATGATTGCACCACAAGATTGTCTGTGGTTTCATCTATCATGTTACCAATGATACTTCCAGACCATTGTGTGCCATTGATTTTCATGGATAGACTAGCTGTACCTGGCACCACACTAGTATCATCATCTTTGCTACAAGAAACCATAAGAAGAACGAAAGAAAAGATTAAAACATTTTTCATTATTTATGTATTTATTTTTATTGTTTGATAATTAAGATATTAAATTTTTCACCTATTGGCATGGCTCCTACATCTTCTCTATAAATGTTCCAAACAGTGCCATCCCACCATACACCTACAGCACTTGGTACATAACTGCTTTGATAGACACGAGTTACAAAGATCATATCTGTTGAGCTCATTCCCGCATAATTCAATTTTGTCAAATTTGATGAGGTATTAGTTGCAGATGTTGTATGTACATAAGCAGTTTTGGTTGGGGCACTTTGGTTAACTTTTATATAACCATTTTGAAGCTCCAAAGCAGTACCTCCAGCCACAGATAAATGTTGCAATTTAAGAATCGGCTTAGTCGGAGATGATCCAATAAATTCATTGGTAGGGGCTGTAACAATCATGCCTACTCTTGATCCTTCTACATTTAGTCCTTCTGCAGCTTTAAACTCGCCACCTATTCCTAAGTCTCCCACTGCAGTTCCTTTGACACCTATAGAAATATTTGTCGGATTTGACTCAGCGTGGCCCATTACACCTACTCGATCGCCTTGTCCCTCGCCTTCACCATAGACGCCAATACTTGTTGTAGCTGTTCCTTCCGTATTGCTACGACCTACTACACCTATACCATAAGCATTGCCATCAATGCCTGCATGGGTATCATTACTGACAGCCATCAATCCTACACTCGAATGCGATTGAAAATATCCTGCCATAGGTCTATCTTGATGGCCGTAGATTTTAGGATAAGTTCTGAGGTCAAGTAAATAGGTCGAAGCTGGATTTATTTTTGATTCAGCAATGATACCCTTATTTCCTCCTTCACAAAGTCCTCCAAAACCAAAACCTTTGTATTCTCTAATGGTAGCTCCTGCTGGCAAAGAAATACCTTTTACACCTATACCTTCAAAGCTGCCTATACCATCATAACTTCCATGTACACCTGTGATCCCATTTGATGCAAATGTTGCAGAGCCCAATACTCCTGTATTTTTCCCTAGACCTACCACACCTGTACCACCTGTAAAATATCCTGCAACGCCTATATCTAAAGACGTAGCTATGATTCCATTCAAGTCACCATTGGCATCGATAGCCGTATTGCCCGCATTGATTTTGATACCAATACCAGAATCGGTAAAAGGTCTGTTGTTGATATCCAATGCAATAGGGTCAGTAAATGTGGTAGCACTACCTTGAATTTGTATTTTCACGGCCTTAGATCCATCGGTGATATTTTGGGTAATAAAACTAGCCGTAGTATTCGCATTTTGTCCAGCGACAGTCAGTACTGTATTATCCAAAACAGCTATACTTCCGGGCTCAGAACTGATTAAAACTTGTGAATGCGTATCTTTATTTTGGAGCATGGATGGGCGTAACACATTGGTTTGCCAGTTGGAACTACCACCACCAGCAGTAGGTGCCTGCCATGTGGCTAAGCCTGATGCATCGGATGTCAATACTTTGCCAGCACCAGGAGTACCACCTGATATTTTAACTTGTCCATTGACTTCAAGTTTTGCTGTGGGCGTAGGTGTGCCGATTCCAACATTTCCGTTTTCAGTGATCAAAGCATTGCCCGATGCGGAAGTAAAGTAAGCAGCGTCCCCTGTATTTGATCTGAAAAAACCTGCAAGCCCAGTTCCAGTTGTTTCAAAGTAACCAGCTATGGAGTTTCCATTACCTTTTCCTTCAATACCTTTGGACCCATTATAACCCACACCTGTCACTCCTGCATATCCAGTTCCAGCGGATGACGATCCCAATATTCCAGAAGAAACATCAGATGACCCACTTATACCTACACCAGCTAACCCAGAACCTACAGCAATATTTCCGTATATACCTGAAATAGCTGCTCTACCATTTCCAGTTTGTGTGATTTGAAACACAGGGTTAAGTCCTGAAGTATTCGCACTTCCAGTATATGGTAATGAAAAAGCACTACCAGGATCTCCTTTGTCCCCTTTATCCCCTTTAGGACCTGTAAGACCTGTCGCACCTACGTTACCTGTATCTCCTTTGTCACCCTTTGGACCTGTCAATCCTTGGACACCCTGGATGCCTTGATCCCCTTTTGGTCCTTTGATTTGACCAACATTTGTCCACGCACTTCCTGACCAAACATGGCCATTACCATCATTTTGGGTAATGTACATATCACCTGTCAATCCAGCATATGGTATTGGTAATGAAGAAGCATCAGGCAAAGAACCTACAATCTTTACACCACTGCCTGCATCCCCTTTATCACCTTTGGGTCCTGCATTTCCAATATCTCCTTTGTCGCCCTTTGGACCTGCAACACCTTGGATACCTTGGTCACCTTTCGGACCCGGTAAGCCAGTGTCTCCCTTAGGACCTGTTCCAGATGGGTTGATCGGGCTGATGCCTATTTCCCCATAATTGGTGCCGCCATCATTGCTACATTCTACTAAAAGAAATCGTTTTGTTCCGAAATCAACATTTGCAAAAATACCCGTCACCGGCGTGCCTTGACCTACTGTCACACTTAGCCAACCGTAGGCATCCGTGGTAGGATTTTGTGTTTCTCGGTAAAGCACACCCGACGTTTCGGTTTCGAGAATGGTAAAACGAAGATATACTGGCGTACTCACTTGAGGATTTCCACCTGCATTTCTGACGATGGTTTGATAATTAAATGATTGTCCATAAGAAATAATGGAAAAGCATACAAATAGTAAACAGTGAAATAAATTTTTCATTATTATTGTTTTATGAATTTAGTAATAAAAGTTTTGTTAGAGGGTGTTATGGTTTTTAGGATATAATATCCTGGTAAGAGCCGGTGGATGTCAATAGTACTTTGTGAATTTTCTGCTATAGAAGATCTAGCAATTAATTGTCCCAACTGTGTGAATATTAAAACTTCCGCAGGTTCATTATTTGGCCATTCGATGGTGATAACTTCAAAGGCAGGGTTTGGGTAGATAAGAACAGTGAATACACTTTCGTCATTAGTAGCCGTAGATAACACACGATCTGTCAATGGTGATGTAAAATACAAACCACCGCTTCCACCATATATAGGCAAGGTCACACCTACTAAGTTCTGCGTTCTATTGTCTCCACAGTCTCCTGTAAAGTAGGTTGTGGTAATTACTGGGCTGTACAGACATTGGGCTTTTATGTTATTTTGAACAACTATAATAACCATACTAATTACCAACAAATGCAGCGCCTTTCTTTGACTAGTTTGTGTCCAATATTTTAGTAAGATCATTTTTTAGGGTTTAAATGATGGATCAAAATTGATAATGCAAAGGTATGTTGAATCTGTATCGCTTGGAAAAAAGGGGTGTCACATGATGATGTGAGATTTGACTTTTAGATTAAGTTTAACCTAAAAACTAAAATTGAAATGAAGATTGCCTATTCTTCATAAGTGATTAATATTCTCAAATTTCTCCCAGCTATCTCAGTGCCGTTAATGTTATAAATAATTATGTCGCCATCTAATAATTCATACTGATAGTTTAAGCCACTTAAAGATGTAAAATTAGGTGGTACTACCCGAGTTGGACTTGCAGGAAAACCTTCTAATTGCCACTCCATCAATATTTCAATTTCTAGTATTTTTGCAGCATTTAATCCATGAGCAATTGTCTTATTGTCATTTAACGCTGGCCCTGTATTGACGATTTTTTTCATCTTGATAGAAGGGACATCTGATGCATATCCTCCCAACTTTGAGAATCCTTGTACAACTGCATTATTTCTAACTACGGTCTTACCATTTAGCAATAAACTATCTGCTGCAAAGTCACCATATATAAGCGAATTATTTTTGTCGGCATTCGAGTTTTCGATGTATAATTTATTTGAACTTGCTCCGACAGACCCAGCTCTATTGCCTATAAAAACATTGCCGTTACCAGTCGTATTGCTAGCTCCAGCATGCGCACCTATGGCCACATTATTGCTACCTGTACTATTATTTATAAGTGTACTGTCGCCAAGTGCTGCATTTTTTGATCCATAAACATTTACGCCTCCGCTATTTGCACCTATCAATACATTTCTATTTCCTAGGTAAGAGTTGATATTTCTATACCCTATAATTACGTTCTCTGCTATACTATCATTAAGTCCGAAAAAAAATGCATTTGCTTGGCCTATTAACACATTCCGTGAACCTTTTGATATATTTCCTACTGAACCAACACCCACATTTTCACTTCCATTTATTAGATTTCTAAAAGATGAATAAGCAATATTATCATTTCCTTTTATTAAATTTGATAATACTCTATTACCTACACCATGATTTCCTATTGGGTTGATGGCTTTTTCCAAAACATAGTTTCCTATAGCCATATTGACCTGTCCAATGACATTTGTTTTTAATGTATTTTTTCCAATACCAAAATTATTTGTACCATCGACATTATTATTATTGACAAAACCTGTATTTAATAATGAGCTATCCCCAATGGCAAAATTACCTTCGGCCCTGACATTTTTGGATAATGCATCTCTACCTATTGCAATGAGACCGTTTGCAATGGTATCAGAATTTGCTGACCTCGCACCTATGACTATCGCTCCTGAACCTTTCCGATTGCGTTGGAGGGATTTATAACCTATCACAGTATTATCAACTGCACCAGGCAATTGATCATACATTGAGACATATCCAAAACTTGTATTTCCACTCAGATCGATTAAACCAGCTTTATTATTACTGACTCTGAAATTCAGTGGTTTGTTGTCTGTAGTGCCTATAAAATCAGTAGCAATATTGGTACCTGAATTGCCCGTTAAGGACCAAGCTGGAGAAGCACTTGCACTTAAAGATGAATATCCCCCGGGCGTTCGACATATAAATTCTTTGATTTCATTTTGTGGAATTTGATAGCTACCAAAAGTGGCAATGTAGGCACTAATATTTTGAATTACCAATCTTTTGCCATCAATATACTCAGATGCAACTACCGTTATCGGTCCAGTGACACTTACATTACTAATGATTACATAAGATGCATTTAAGGAATATTTACATTGTTCATAAAAGGGTCTATGACGACACTCCTATGGGCAAATGCTCCACTGATATCTAGGGAAACTTGTGGGTCAGTATTATTTATTCCGACGTGTTGCCCAAATACATTTGATATGAACATGCATAATATTGCAACTATACTTAACTGTTTCATGGCTATTTTTTTTGATAAAAATTGATAACACAAAAGTATATCTGGTGGATACTTTTATCAAATTTTGCCTGTCACATGATGATGTGAGAATGTACTGATCACAAAAGAATATAACTGTGGGTAGTATAACAGGATATACACATTCCGATTGTATTACGCTCAACCTATATGGTGGGATATAGTGGATGGGTTGTAATAGGTTTTAGTTAGTCATGCTGATTTCCATAACTTTCTATTTTATAAGTTGGCAAAAAAGTGGTGGAGAATGTCTTTTGGTGACAAAACCCAGCCGCTCTTATAATATTTACGATCTATTTGTTATATGCATGTTTTCTTGAAGTTTTAATATCAGAAATCTAGGTTAAGGTACTATGACGCGAGCAGTCCCCAAGAGTTTTTGATTTTTCTGAATGCTACAAATATAAACTCCAGATGACAGATCATGAAGATCAATTTTGATCTTGGGTTCTTCACTTTGTACAGTACCTTGGAATATGCATTTTGCATCTATGCTGCATATTTTCAGAAGTATATCTGATGAGATATTTTTTTCCACTTCTATTATAATATTAACACCATCAAAATAGGCCTTTTCTATTTGGTTATGAAAATTTGATTTATCTGGGTTAATGGTATTTACTTGTCCTGCAGTTGGCAGATACCTTCTGAGAATACTGCTCCCATATGTACTTGCTACTATATAGATGGAATCATTAAATTTTTGATAATCCATATCAGTGATAAAAGCACCCTGGGGTATACCATCATCCCAAAGACTCCAGTTTTGTCCGCCATCTTCTGTGATAAAAACGCCAAAACCATCAGTGCCTGCAAGAAGGATGTTTTCATTTGACGGGTGTTCCATCATAACAGAATAGGGTAGATTGGGAAGATTTCCTGTAATGTTGGTCCAATTCGAGCCATTATCATCTGATTTGAATAATACATTATGCTCAAGATGCTGACCATAGCCACGCATCAGAGCATAGACTCTGTTTTCCAGTGTTGGATTATCAGAGGTATAGGTATGTGCTATACTCAATCCATCCGCTTCATTGTATTTTGTGGGCAGACCTTTTGTGATATTTTTCCATTCCCAAATGCCAAAATCCAGGACCATCAACGATGATGTATCGGGACCTGAACCACTCACATAGATTTTTGGATATGCACCATGCGATACTCTGAGTGAAGAAATTTCTAGTATGTCCAAGTCTTGAAAACCAAGGTACTCCCACGTATAGCCTTCATTGGTAGAATAGTACAACTTATTGTCCGTTTGGGTAAAAAGTGTCGTAGGGTTATTTTGATCAGTTCGCACTAGACGCCACCATTGTCCTGAAGGCTTGAGTCCCACATTAATATCTTGCCACCCTGCTGCGGATGGACCAAATTTCCGATAGTTACTAAAAGCTAAAGGTCCGTTAGAGACACCTAAAGTACCATATACTTTGTTTTCATCAGAAGGATCTATAGCTACTCCGCCGCCATCGCCCAATAGGTAAAACCGTTTTTTGACAGTGGGATTATAGTACACTAAGCCATTGTCCTGAGTACCACCGATAATGACACGTGGATCGGTACGACTTACTGCCACAGTTACAAATTGTGTAATGGGCAAATTATTATATTGGATATCCCACTTCCACTTTTCGTCAAAAGCTGTAGCATAAATACCTCCATCATTGCCATACCACGCCGTCTTTCCATCTTTGCTCCATCCTCCACAATGAAAATCTGGATGCTGACCTTCTTCCGGACCATAAAAATTATCCCCATCAGTAGAATATATATACCAACCACCACCAGAAATGACATGGTTAGGATCGACCGGAGAGACGGATATAAAGCTACAATAACCAGCCATTCCCCAATGATAATCAACATCTTTTTCTCCATTGGCATTGATCACCGTACATCTTGACCAAGAGTCGCCACCATTTACCGTTTTATATATGCCCAATGTGAATCCTTCCGTATTTGTGTACAAAGCATATATGACATCTGGTTGGGATTTACAATTGGATAATTCTATTCTATTAAAATCATTTGTAGGCAATCCGTTTGTCAGGCTTTGCCATGTTTTGCCACCATCACGTGTCCTAAATATTCCTCGATCATATTCTGCTACAAGCATGGTATCGGGCCTTTGTGGATATATGACCATGCCAGGATGATTTCCCCCTTTCTTTCTGTCCCAAGTCAATCCACTATCTTTAGAAAAAAAGACACCATCGCTTCCACAAGTCCATGCTTTACCAGGTCTAGCTGTGTACTCCATCTCATCGAAAGCACCCAAACCAGTACCACCTTCTATTAGAATACTTTTCCATGTATTTCCCTTATCTGAGGATCTCCAGAGCCCCGCACCACCTCGCACGCCAGGCTCTCCTGTACCAAGGAGTATGATGTTTTCATTAAAAGGATCAGTTGCTACCGTACCACTCCATACTGAAGCTACCGTGTTGGATAGATTTTTATTTAAGAATTTGCCATCAGTTCCTTTTTGGATGTCCCAAAGGCCTCCACTTGCTGATGCAACTCTTATATGATTATCATGCAATATTTCTACATCTCTTATTCTTCCAGAACAAACAAAATTGATGCCTTGAGAACTAAAAATACCTGTAGGGCCGACTGTTTCCCAAAGATTGGTATTCCGATTGTTGTCACTTTTTTTTGTAAACTGACTACGAATAGATGCAGAAATCCGCAATCTTTCTGATGGAGAATATAGATTTCCTCCTGGACTTAACTTCTCAAGTTTTGCACCTTGGTCGATATGTTCTTCGTGCACTACTTTTCCTGCTGGAATAGTCTGTGTATATCCCAAAAAGGGCAAAACCAGCCACAATGACATTACGATATTTCGCACATTTGATCGATTTAATAAAGCATTCATATCTATTTGGTTTTTTGTGAATAATCAATAAGTTATAAGAGATATTTCCGTTCCATTTTCGTTGGTTATGATATTTAAAGTCGCATTTAAGGCCGCCGCTCTGGTCTCCATATTTTTCAATCCATTGCCTCGTTTTATCATTAATGGGTCGAAGCCCAATCCGTTATCTTTAATCACCGTCATCATCTTTCGGTTTTCGATTTTGAAAGAAAAATGTACTTGGCTGGCCTTACTGTATTTGGCGGCATTATTTATGGCTTCCTTGAATATCAAATAATAGTTTCTGCGGTCTTCGGGATTTAGCTTTATGTCACGTGGGACCTCATCTATACTAAAAAAAACATCTATGCCCATAGGTTCCAATGTGTCGATGGCGAACTCCTGAATCTTGCCCAAAATGTTATTCAAGCTATCATTTTTGGGATTGATGCTCCAGATAATTTCAGTCATGTTACTCATAACTTCGCCTGTCTTGTCCGCTATGGTTTTGAATGATTGATGGGCGTCTTTTCTCATGGCTTCTCTTTCGCTCATCATGCGAATGTGTGACAGAGTGCTACCCATATCATCGTGCAGATCTCTGGCAATGTTTTGTCTCAACCGCTCTAATTTTTTTCTTTGATTATCTCTGTAAAGAAACAAACTATATATAATAAAAGAGATGACACCTATGAGCAATCCATTAAACCACCATGTCCTCCAAAAAGGTGGTGCAATGTCGATATGCAACACATATTCATTAGGGCTCTTTAGTCCAAAACTATTTTCACTTTTCACCCTGAGTGTATATTCACCATATCCAAGATTGTTGAAAGTCAAAGTGTTATCAGCCATTGGCAGCCAGGTTGTAGCATTTTCATTTAAGGTGTATTGATAACTATTACTTTGTGAATTTGTAAAATTCAAGTTTGTAAATTCAAAGTACATACTGTTTTGGTCATAATGCAGATCAAAGGTATGACCAGATTCTGGCATTGTATCTATTTTAAATTTTTCAATATTGGCATGGGACATTCTGATATTACCAGCCGATGCCATTTTTAAACTGTCTAAGGTTATGGTGTTTAATGCCTGTGATTGTCCAATATATAGGGTATTAGATTTTTGAGAAATAGAAATATGGGGTTTTGGTGAAATGCCCATATTCGAATTATAATAGGTAAAATCCGATATGGTATTAGTCAAAGGGTCATATCTGGTCACACCATAATCGGTACTCATCCAAATATTATTATCTGAGTCTAAGCCTATTCCACTAAAAGCCCCCAACGGTTTTTCATTATAATTTTCGAATAATGTAAATTCAAGTTTTGTTTTGGCAGTGTTAACTAAAGAAAATCCGTTAAAAGATGTCATGACCAATGTATGGTTACCGATACTCTTGATATTTTCCAAAACTTTTAACACTTTTAATTCTTTATAATCATCTTGAGTAAAAAGATTTACCTTTCTGGAGATTGGGTCATAACAATACATGGCATCATTTTCATTATTTTTAGCGGTAGCAAAAATCCATACTTTTCTGCTTTCATCTATGGTAAACCTAAATGCATAATCTGATAATTTGTGCAGATCCAAAAACTGACGAATATCGGCTTGCTCTCTTATTTCATTATTATTACGAGAATATATATACATACCTGACACAGAACCCAACCACAGATTTCCATCATCATCTTCTACCATCTTTAAAATATTCGGCTTATTTTTGTGTCCGATATTAAAATCGGGAACTATGATTTTCTTTTTAGTAAGGTCATACCCAATAAAACCTTTTTGAAAGGACGAAATCCATAGTATATTTTTGGAGTCAATATACAAGGTGTATGGAGCTGTTTTATCACAGTACTTTTTCAGCTCAGTAGGAATGGCAACTAATTTTTTATGTATAAGGTCATATCTGAATATGGAATTGTAAGCTACACCAAACCATACAATACTGTCTTTGGAGCTCCCATGTTCAAAACAAATATAATCCAATGCCCAGTCAGACTGACCTCCGGGCAAGGGTATGGGGAGTACCTTTACATTTTGTTTGAACGGGTCATAACGATGCAGTCCGCGATAAGTACCTATCCACATACCTTCTGTCAGAGTTGGTTCAAAACAGAATCCGGCGCCAGGAACACCATTGATATCACTGTGACCGTCAGCCATATAACTGGTAAATATATTGGTTTTGATATCAAATGTTTTGATACCATAATTAGTAGCCAGCCACAATAAATCATCTTCACCTGTAAACCCTGATTGGGCGATGGAAATAACTGCATTCTGAATATTGGAAGTATCTGCAAATATATAATTGGTTAGTTTTTGGGTTTTAATATCAAATTTCATCAGACCATGTACCCAGGATCCAATCCAAATTACATCATGTTTTTTGTCGTAATAACTGCTCAAAAAACCATCATCAGAGGAGATTTTTGGATCTTGTCCAGGTCTATGAAAATTTTTGATTTCGCAGGAGTACGGGTTATATCTCCACAGGCCATTATTGCCAGAGAGCCACATGATGCCTTCTTTGTCGATTTGGATGGAGAAAATAGTTTCATCTGAGCCAAGGCCATCGATGGTTTCTTTGTGCAATCTAATGTCCTTTCCTTGAGAATAAAGTAATCCTTTGTTGGTCCCCAGCCACATGACATCATTGCGACTATCATAATTCAAACAGTGAATATCTAATTTTTTTTCATTGTCTAATTCTATTGGGATTTTTACTTTTTTGCATTTGCCACTTTTAGGGTCAAAAATATTTAAATCTGGCAAAGCTATAATCCATAACCTATCATGCTTGTCAGATACTATTTTCCTGATATAATTTGAAGACAGTGAAGTAGTGTCATATGGATTTGCTCTATAAGCCTTGAATCGATGTCCATCATACCTTAGCAAACCCTGTTCTGTACCTATCCACAAATAGCCATCCCGTGTCTTCTCAAGACATAAAGCTTGTGCCCCTGTAAAACCCTGGGCAAATCCATAATGATCAAAAATTATAGGTTTGCGGATATCCTGTAAGTAGGATTGGCCGCAAGTGAACGTAGCAAAACTAAAGATCAACAGGATTATATGAACATATTTTGGTTGCAAACAGAAACGGGCTAATTTGACAAAATAATTTAACGCAACAATAAAATTAATCTTTTTTCTCAATAAATACCTTGTGTACTGCTTCCGTTACGGAATGAACCTGCAATTTTTCGTAAATTCGTTTTATATATGACCGTACTGTATCGATACTTATAAATGATTCGTCGGCGACCATCTTATAACTTAATCCTTTTGCCAGTAATTGTAAGATGTTTAATTCTCTTTCACTCAAAATATGTTTGAAGTCATTGGTCCCGGCATGTTGTCTTGGTATTGATAATATTTTACGTGCTATGGATGGGCTCATAGGTGCACCACCTGCATGAACTTCCTTTATGCTGGAAAGCAACGTAGAAAGTGAGCTTTTCTTCAGTAAATACCCAGTGGCACCGGCTAAGATGGCATTGAAGATTCGATCATCATCATCAAAAACTGTATTCATAATCACTTCTACTTCCGGATAGACAGATTTCAAATCTTTTACTCCTTCGATGCCTGTACGTCCAGGCATATCTATATCCATGATAATTACTTCAGGAGAAAATGCCTTGGTATTTTGAATCACATCTAAGCAATGACCGAATTCTCCGGCCAAAACGAACTCATCCGAGTCCCTTATGATAGATGCCAAAGTCTCTCTTAATCCCGCATTATCTTCATAAAGAGCCACTTTGATTTTACCACTTTTCATAATAATATTGTTAATTAAGGGTAAAAATAACAATATTTACCATAGCAGCTTCTAATTCATTTGTCACATGATGATGTGAATTAAATAGGAAATCTATTTTGTAATAATCGACTTACATCGAAAAATTAGCACAAGTTCCAAGAAGCTTAAATTTTCAACCCATTTTCCCATTTACCAAAATAAAAGTCGCTTAGATTACGCCTAAATCATCCTTTTTACTATTTTTGAAGTTGAAATAGTGGTTTTTAGACGGACTGCCGTTATGCTGTAATGTTGGACGACCACTCACAAGACCGAAAATTATGACAGAAAAAATAAATTGGAAATACGTTTTAGGGTTTTATGGACTTGCAATAATTCTTGCTTTCCCATTTAACTCATTCATGACATCAGACCTACACCATAGACTGACAGCAGGAACAATATTCTATAAAAGTGTTTTTCTGCCAGCAGGACTTGTGACTTTAGTTGTAGGACTTTTAGCCCTTCGGTTTGACAAATCAATTATCAAAGAAATTACTTTTCTCGGACAACATAAGACAAAGAACATTATCATTTCATTAGTTCCATTAGTAGTATTTACAATTTCTGGACTTCAAAACGACAATAACATAAACCCGAATTTATTTGGCTTTTTAATATCCCTAACATTTCTGATTTACGCTTTGACAGAAGAAATATTTTGGAGAGGTTATTTAATAAATGCTTTCAGACCTTTAGGACGGTTTAAAAACTATTTATTACTTGGACTACTTTGGTGGCTTTGGCATATCCCTTTTAACTTTGACAATGGTTTTTTTAGTTTTTTTCTACTAATAGTTGGTGGTTCATTTTTAATTGGAAAGTTTGCTGAAGCAACAAAATCGTTTTTGACAACAGCAGGCATTCACTCAATAATGAATATTGGTAGCAATACTAACTGGACAAAGACCTTTGTAATTGACTTGACAATTATTTTTGTAGCAATGTTTATCATCGACAAAACTTGGAAAAATGGAACAAGCGGGACAGAAAAAAGTTTTATTTGGCACTTTGATTAAAATGGCGTTGTAAATTCAATTTACAACATGCAGACCCACTTGCAAATTGAATTTGCAAGGCCATTTAAAAAGCACAGATGGGGTAGGCTTAAAGATCTCAATAATATCCGTTAATCGCACATAAGGCCTTTGAACCTTTGCCTTTGGAGACTACAGCTGACAACTAAGCGTTCGCCGTGTCCAGCGGACATGCGATGAACGCCCCGTTGAACCTGCCTACCATCTTTCGTGGTTGCTCATTTTTTTGCGATACAGTTTGTAAATATGATATCATTCATTTATATTTGTATTTGTAAAGCGATGTTTTTCCAAATGAATACATTTATATATTTGTGATGCGAAATGTCTGTTAATAAAAGTCAAAATAATTCTATATAATTGCCTATGAGAATTTTTTGAACAACAAATAATCCATATGAACAAGGTAATTGTAGTTCTTGCATTTTGTTTGCCATTAGGACTTATTGCACAGCCCTTTAAAATCTCGCATCCTGGAAGCCTCAATGGAAATTGGTTTTATTCGCCAAAATCTACTGAACTTGATTACAGTACGGTTTATGTCTCTCCCGAAGGGATTTTAGTGTTCAAGGGAAATAAGAAAAAATAAACCTAAATTATGATTTCCAATATAGAAAATAAACTAATCAAAATATCAAGAATGGCATGGATAATTGCCATCTTTTTTTCCGTATTGATGTTAATTCCTTTTTTTGAAGACAATCCAATTTCAAAAATTTGGGCCATAGCTTTTATCAGTCTATATTTTGCACTCACATCCATAGTAGTAGCCTTAATGTATCTGGTTAAGTCTAATAAATTTAATAAATTAATTTCCGGCGAAAAAGTCATAGCTCAGTGGAAACTTTCAGAAGTGGACAAATCCAAATATGTAGAACACCAATATGAGGAGCGAAAAAAGAAAAATCTTCTGAACTTCAAAATCATTAGCACTTTCATGGTTGTCATTTTTGGTTTTTTTATTATTATGATGGAGGCAGACAGCCGTATAGGCATGTTTTATTTCTTAGTGGGCTTTTTGGCAATACTGGCTTTTGTTGCATTTTTTACGCCGGGATTTTTCAAAAACAAAAACCTGAAAGGCGATGGCTGGGTAATTATTGGGGAAAAATACGCCTATATCAACGGTTTTTTTCACAACTGGGATTTTCCTTTTTCGGGAATAGAAAATGTAGAAATCATTCACAAACCGTTTTATGGCCTGCGCCTGGTGTATTACTACTTTGTGAAGTCAACAATAAGGAATACCGAAGAGATAGTCATTCCTGCACCGGGAAATATGAATTTGAATGATTTGAAAGATACACTACTGGCGAGTGAATAATAGCGAAAACCCGACATAATGGACGTGAAAAGGCACTAAATTCGTCGGTTTCAGGTGTAGCAGTGAAACTGAAATAAAAGTGACTCAGCTTCCTGGCTTATTACATGGCGAACGAATTGATATCTTTGCGTAGATAAATAAAAATCAATAAATTGCAGTATAATTGCGATACATATCAGGGATTGACTTTAAAAGAAGAAAAATGGAAATACCGAAATAACTATCAATACGTATTGCATCGGTCTTGAATGTCTAATCAGGCAGGACCCTTCGCCGCAAAACCATTAATCAACCAGTAAATCATCTATTTTTAGGAGGTGTGACTCGTGCATTTTTTTAATGTTTGACACTATAAATTTTGCACGAAGACTATCTATCATCCCAGTCTGAGAGCATAGTACAGTATCACCTTTGTTTATGCCTGAAATCTGATGTACTAGTTTTATATTTGTCTTCCTTTCAATGTTGGATGATTTAATATAAAAATTAGCCTGGTCATAGTGTTGATAGTGTTTTGAATAGAGCAATACCTTAAATTTTTTAATTTCAGGATTATTAACCCTCAAATAGCGAACAGCATATCCATCATATTGCAAAGGATCATTTGGTAAATTATTATGATTGGCTAAATAAACGTTATAGGTAGGATAAATTAAAAATATGACAGTGATGTAAAAAATACTTCTTTCCCGATATTTAGCTATATGTAATTTAAAAAAAGGAGTGATGCATATATCCCTGCACCTATGCTCAAAGCTAAAATGGGGTAAATAGGAGCATCATACCACTCAAGTTTTACTGTTGGATAAGATATGAGCATTAAAAAAACAAATACAAGTATTACCGCATTTTTAGTAAATATTACCATTTGTTCTTTAGTACTTATAAACGCAAAGTAGATTAAAGGGGTTAAATATATTTGAGGGGTAAAATTATCTTTCAACATATTGGATATATAAAACCAGAATGGTTGTGCATGCCAGGGCATAACATTTTTTGTTAATCTGCTGAACTCCGAATACCAAACCTTACTAAAATATCCAGGATTAAGAATTTCTGCAATAGAATAGTAGGAAAGGATAAGAAATAAAACACCCAATGCACTTATGTAAAGATATTTTTCTGATAGAATCCTTCGATTTTCAGGAAAAATGAAAACTACTAATACCATACCCAGCAATGGCATCAGACCCGCTATTGACTTGGATAAAAACGCTAAAAAAATTGTTGCTCCCAATAAGAAAAAGTACATTTTTCTATTTTGGAAAGGGCTAATCAGATCTTGCAAAAAGAGCAAAATGTAAGCAGTTGTAAAAAAATTAAAGTGGCATCCAAATCTCCTGAATGAAGAACATGTATTTTTACGTATCCACGAATGGTCAGCAAAATAAGTATGGAAATAGCACCAATCTGAAAATTGAAATTTCGTATTCCGAAAAGTCCAATGATAAAACAAGTCAATATACCAGCCAAAACAGATGGTAACCTTATAGACAACTCATTAATTCCTAAAATCTTTATGGCCACATATTGCATCCAAATTACTAATGGCGGTTTTACATTGTATTCGGATATTTTACCATCCGTATACAATGGAAGTAATTTGTTGTTTTGAGACATTTCTAGAGCATTGTTTGCATATACTGCTTCATCCCACATGTAAATGGATGGTCCAGAAATATTATAGAAGACTGAAATAAAAACAAATATTCCAATGATAGCTAAAATATCAAATTTTCGTAAAATTTTGTTGAGAAGCATTAACATTTCACTTTTGACGCAAATAATTATTCTATCAAAAACATTTTTGATTTGCAGTTACCTCTATTGCAAATTTTAATGATGTATTGCCCCTTTACTATTTCTTCAAAAACAAAAGTATTATTTTCAGTGCTAAACTTGACATTATTTCCTTTTACGTCATATATGCTCAAATCGTCGTACACTCCCTCTACTCGGATAAACGCATTGGTCGGATTTGGTTTTATAACCCAAAGATCCTGATTCTCATCTGTGACTGATGAAATTAAATCATTTTTCAATACCTTTATCTTATTTCCGCCTTGTAAGTTGTAAATTATATCCGCAAACCCATCTTTGTTAAAATCAAAAACAGAGAGATTTTTTAAAGGGGCGGCCTCTTCTATTAACAAAGTTTGAGAAACACCTAACCTGGATTCATGTACATCAGTGACCAGCCAAAGTTTATTTCCGTCCAAAATAAGCAAGTCTATTAAGTCATTATTATCAATTAATCCAGCAGCGATTTGTGACGGATTATCCAACTCAAGAATAAATTCTTCTCTTCTGTAATTTTCATTGATGTAATACTTGTATACGGCAGACGATGATGCATCTAAAAGTAATAGAACATCATCCTTTTCTTTCGAAAATACAGTCATGCAAGCTACCGGTTTTTCTAATTTTGAATCAATAATTTCCATATTTTTATCTATGGGAATGTTCGGATCTATATTCCAGTTCTTAACTAAAGCCTTTAGTTTGCCATTGCTCTGATCAGGAATGAATATTCTGGAAACCCTATTGTCAAAATAATACCCACATGATTTTCCCGGGCTAAAATCAAGCGGAACTGAATTTTGGAAATACGGAGCAATACTATTGAATGAAGAGGCAGATACTCTATAAATCTGAAAGGTATTGTTTTGGTCAACCCCATACAGAAGTATATTAGAGTAGATATACTCTTCAGGATTCACAGATCCTATTGATTTTAATAAAACACTAGAATCTAACTCTAATGCTCCCCAATATCTCTTTTCAACATAATAATCGTCTTTACCATACATTAAATGGATATCACTCTTTCCTTTTTCTGTATAGACAATATCATCGCCGCCATTAAGGGATACGATTCTAAACAATTCAGGTTCGTCTTTTGAAAGATAAATTGTCTTTGTAAACCCATTGGTTCCATTCTGTAATTTATACACCAGATTTTTATCAGCTACAGTAATAAAAATGTCATCCTTTAGATTATTGTCTGGATCACCTACTGACATACTGACTATAGAATCCTGACCAAATTCAAACTCTGAGATATCAAATGTAATTTGGGCATTCATTTGCATATAAAATAATAAAAATACTAATAGAAGGGTGTAATGTCTCATAATCTATTTAATTAGGGATTTGATTAATTTTATTTATTTACAAAGATATCAATTTAATTATATCTTGGTAAAATATACGCTCTTTAACGGAAATTTCATTGAAAGTTGCACCCACGCTACTTATTTGGATCTACCATACCATATGTGAAACATTGCATGGAAAAAAAAAGGCAACCCTTTTGGAGTTGCCTTTTTACATTATATTATTAGCTTATGTCTTATGCAATGTCAAATCGATCCAGATTCATGACTTTATTCCAGGCAGCGGCAAAATCTTTTACAAATTTCCCCTGGGCATCTGTACAAGCGTAAACTTCAGCCAAAGCCCGAAGTTCAGAATTGGAACCAAAAATGAGATCCACTCTTGTACCCGTCCACTTCACCGTACCGGATTTGCGATCACGACCTTCAAAAATGTCTTCAGCTTGCGAAACTGCCTTCCATGTTGTGCCCAAATCCAAAAGATGGACAAAATAATCATTTGTCAGTGCCTCCGGCCTGCTCGTGAATACTCCATGATGTGAATGGTCAAAATTGGTATTCAATACACGCATACCTCCTATGAGGACCGTCATTTCAGGCGCAGTGAGAGTTAATAATTGTGCTTTGTCAACCAACATTTCTTCTGCAGATACCTTATGTTTTGGTTTGTAGTAATTGCGGGAATCCGTCAGCTGCAGGTTCCAGCACAGCAAATGATTCTACATCAGTTTGTTGTTGGGATGCGTCCGTGCGTCCGGGTGTAAAAGGAACAACCAGCTGATGGCCTGCGTTTTTTGCAGCTTGCTCTACACCTGCGCACCCTGCCAGGACAATCAAGTCTGCCAATGAAATTTGCTTTCCTCCTGCATTGAATGATGATCTTATTCCTTCCAGGGTATCCAGTACTTTAGAAAGCTGAGTGGGTTGATTGACCTCCCAATATTTCTGAGGTGACAACCTGATACGTGCCCCATTGGCTCCACCTCGTTTATCAGATCCTCTGAATGTAGAAGCCGAGGCCCATGCAGTGGAAACCAATTCCGCTACTGAAAGTCCACTGGCCAATATTTTATCTTTAAGTACAGCAATATCATGTTTGTCCACCAGCGGTAGTGTAGAAGCAGGGACAGGGTCTTGCCAGATTAGCTCTTCTGAAGGTACTTCTGCTCCCAGATATCTGGATTTTGGTCCCATGTCTCTGTGCGTCAGTTTAAACCACGCTCTGGCAAATGCATCTGCAAATTCGTCAGGATTTTCGTAAAATCGTCTGGAAATTTTTTCATAAGCGGGATCTACCCTTAATGCCAGATCTGTTGTCAGCATAAATGGGGCATGGCGCAAAGCTGGATCATGTGCATCCGGTACTAAACCAGCACCGGCGTTGCCTTTTGGTTTCCATTGTTTTGCACCTGCAGGGCTCGTAGTTAGTTCCCACTCATAGCCAAATAAATTTTCAAAAAAATTATTGCTCCATTTGGTCGGAGTGGTGGTCCATGCTCCTTCCAGCCCGCTCGTGATGGTGTGAACACCATGTCCACTGCCGAAACTATTTTTCCAACCCTGGCTTTGCTCTTCTATTCCTGCTGCTGCCGGCTCAGCGCCTACATATTTGGACGGGTCTGCTGCACCATGGGTTTTGCCGAATGTATGTCCTCCTGCTATCAGCGCCACTGTTTCTTCATCATTCATCGCCATACGACCGAAAGTTTCGCGGATATCTCTGGCAGACAGTAGCGGGTCAGGATTACCGTTAGGACCTTCTGGATTTACGTAAATGAGACCCATCTGCACAGCCGCCAGGGGATTTTCCAGCTCGCGGTCGCCACTGTATCTTTTGTCATCCAGCCATTTGCCTTCAGAGCCCCAGTATATATCTTCTTCAGGTTCCCAAACATCTTCTCTGCCGCCGGCAAAACCGAATGTTTCAAACCCCATAGATTCAAGAGCACAATTGCCTGCCAGTATCATTAAGTCAGCCCAAGAAATTTTTCTTCCGTATTTCTGTTTGATAGGCCAAAGCAGCAGTCTTGCTTTATCCAGATTGGCATTATCGGGCCAGCTATTGAGAGGGGCAAACCGTTGTGTACCGGATCCACCACCACCGCGACCGTCAGATATGCGGTAAGTTCCAGCACTGTGCCATGCCATTCTTATGAAAAATGGACCATAATGACCATAATCTGCCGGCCACCATTCCTGAGAAGTTATCATCAGATCATTGATATCTTTTTTGACAGCAGCCAGATCCAGTGACTTAAACTCTTCTGCATAGTTAAACTCTCCGTCCATAGGATTAGACAAAGAAGCATGCTGACGCAATATGTTTAATTTCAGTTGATTAGGCCACCAATCACGGTTTCGGGTTCCTGCGCCGGCGCTTTGATGGAGCGCTCCGCTTGAAAAAGGACATTTATTTTCTGTACTCATATTAGAAAATTTTTATTCAGTTTAAAATTGGTTATTTATTTAATAATGATATTAAAAAGATAAAAGTTTGTGCAGGATAGAAACTGTACAAATGTATTTTATCAGAAGACTATCAAATGAAAAACACTATAAATGTGGAATTGTTTGTGATTTGAGAATCAAATTGGGTCAGGACCGTAACTTTTGTAAGAACCATTGGATGCTCAAAAAAAACATTCATTTTTTATGTACAAACAGTGTGTTATTAAGAAGTAATCTAAATAACATGAGAGTATGAATTTATAATATTATTTGCTCTTTAAAAACCAAAGATATTTATATTTGCAACTTATTTATTGATAATTGTTAAAAGTCCAATCATTTGAACAACAAGATGAATAAGCTGAATCTCACACTAAGCTTAGCTTTTATAGCCCAAATCACATTTGCACAATCCTCATCCTCTGAAAGCAGCGGTTACCTTTTTTATGGTGTAGTGGCATTATGTGCCGTCCTTATTATTTGGGCGATGCTAAGTATTGCCAGCAACCTTATGAAGATAGAAGGAGCTAAACATGGTATCAAGGAAGAAAAGATGGGTTTTTTCCCTACACTAAAAGATTTTATCAAACCTATAAAACCTGCCTTCATCAATGAGGGAAGTTTTCACCATCTTACCAAAGGTTATGATATCAAACTGGCGGGGGAGGCCAAGCCAATAGTGGAAAATGCATCGGTAAGCCGTTTTGCCATAAGGCCTACAGATTTTCATGGTATGTCTCCGATACCCAAAATGGAAGTGGAAGCAGGTGCTGATGTAAAAGCAGGTGATGTTTTGTTTTATGATAAAAAAAGACCTGAGATCATGTATTGTGCCCCTGTGAGTGGCGAAGTAGTGGAGATAAGAAGAGGTGAGAAAAGGTCCATAGCAGAAGTCACCATTCTTGCAGACAAAGAACTGAGATACAAAACAGTACAGGCACCTGATGTAAACAAGGCTGAAAGAAGTGAGGTGGTCAGTTTTATGGCTGCAAATGGACTTTGGCCACTGATCAATGAGCGTCCTTTTGATGTTGTTCCGGACATGGCGACGATTCCAGCCAATATATTTATTACTACATTCGATACTGCTCCACTGGCACCTGACAACAATTTAGTAGTTGCCGGCAAGGAAGCTGCGTTTCAGAAAGGTCTGGATGTATTATCTAAGCTGACTTCCGGAATGGTGCACTTAGGACTGGATGGCAGAGGGAAAACCGTACCGTCTTCGGCATTTTCGGACGCCGTTGGAGTTGGGAAGCATTGGTTTTCAGGTCCACATCCTGCGGGTAATGTTGGTATTCAGATACATCATGTGGCACCCATCAAAGGACATGACAAAGTTTGGACACTGACAGTACAGGAAGTAATCACCATCGGTCAGATGTTTTTGACAGGACAATATCACGCTGACAGGTTAGTCGCATTGACAGGTGCTGAATTGAAAGATCCGAAATATGTGAGGACGTACCAAGGGGCTAGTTTGGGTGATCTTTTAATAAACAATCTCACCGGTGACAATAATCGAATAGTGGCAGGCGATGTATTATCAGGTACACAGGCAACTGCAGAAGGTTTCCTTTCCTTCAGATCAGATCAGATTACTGTACTGAAAGAAGGTAATGATTACGAGTTGTTTGGGTGGTTGTTGCCGCTGGCACCAAGGCCGAGCATTTCGGGTACTATTCCTGCATATGGAGGGAAGGATTTTAAATTTGAAGCCAATACCAATACCCATGGGGAGAAAAGAGCATTTGTGGTATCCGGGCAATATGAGCAAGTACTGCCAATGGATATATATCCGCAACATCTCATGAAAGCCATCATCAGCAATAATATTGAGAAAATGGAGGGATTGGGTATCACAGAACTCACAGAAGAAGATGTGGCTCTTTGCGAATTTGCGTGTACTTCTAAAAATCCGCTACAGAGCCTGCTTAGACAGGGATTAGATACATTAAAAGAGCAATTATAATATCAAAACGACTTTATTATAAACAAAATGGGATTAATAGATTTTTTAAAAAGTGTAGAACCGGATAAAAAGAACAGCCCACTGCTGCATACAGCTTATGACGCCTTCTTTACCTTTGCTTATGCACCTAATACCGTCACCAAAGCGGGTACACATATCAAAGATGGTATGGACCTTAAGCGACTGATGGTGATAGTAGTACTAGCCATGCAATTGTGTTATCTTTTTGGTACCTATAATATAGGTCATCAGCATTTTGTAGCGGCGGGCGAATATTTGGGTTTTATAGAAGGATTTCACCTGAAATTGGCGCATGGACTCATCAAGATGCTGCCTATTTTTGTTGTATCGCACATAGTAGGGCTAGGTATTGAGTTCATTTATGCTGCTAAAAAAGGGCATGCTGTAGAAGAAGGGTATTTGGTCACTGGTGCTCTGATACCGCTTATTATGCCACCTGATATTCCATTATGGATAATGTCACTGTCCATTATATTTGCAGTGATCATCGGCAAAGAAGCATTCGGAGGTACAGGAATGAATATATGGAATATTGCATTGCTAGCCAGAGTATTTATCTTTTTTGCTTATCCGCTGACCATCTCAGGGGATCAGTGCTGGATTTCAGGTTTCGAAAAAATAAGTGATGGTGCTGCGGCCAATTATGGATGGTGGCATACCGGATTATTTAATTCTCTCTTCGAATGGATGGGACTGACAACTTTTGACACCACTACAACGGTGGTCAATGGTTTCAGTGGTGCTACACCGTTGGCCCTGGCTTATGAAGGCGGGTGGGAGAAAGTCACCAGTGTTTTTAGTGAAAGTCAAATGATATGGGGAGCCATACCGGGATCTATAGGGAGACAATAAAGTATTTATCGTCATAGGCGCCTTGATACCTTATTTTCACCAGAGTTGCAGCATGGCGTATCATGGCCGGAATGCTCGTAGGATTGATAGGCACAACCTGGCTGCTCAATGCACTGGGTTCGACTCCGTTCATGACAGTCACCTGGACTCAGCACCTGATGATGGGTTCGTTTTTATTTGCCATGGCTTTTATGGCCACAGATCCGGTGACAGCCAGCACTACTGACAGGGGGAAATGGATTTATGGTATTTTGATAGGTGGTATAGGTATGATCATCAGAGTCATGAACCCAGCCTATCCGGAAGGATGGATGCTGGCTATTTTACTGTTGAATACATTTGCACCTACCATAGATTATTTTGTATTAGATTCAAACATTAAAAAAAGATTGAGCCGTGCATAGTACCAGTTATATTATAAAATTCACATTGATAATGACTGTCATAGTCGCTTTTGTTCTGGCCCTGATGGTGTCAGGTCTTAAGGGAATACATTCTGAAAATGAGGCGGTTTATAACAAAAAAGGTATCCTGTCTGCCGTCTCTGGACAGTTGGGCAAAGATGTCCTTACACTTTCCAATCAGGAAGTGCAGGATATTTTCAGCAAGCAGATCGAGCAGAAAGTGATCAATATGAAAGGAGAGGAACTCACTCCTGACCAGATCAAAGCTGCAACAGGGGGCACAGCCACTATGGCCGATCAGATCGACTTAGGCAAAGAGGCCAAAAAGCCAGAAGCAGATAGGTTGTTGCCGATATTTACATTTAAAGGCACAGACAACAAGACGTATAATATTCTGTATGTTCGGGGTAAGGGTCTATGGGATGAAATATGGGGATATATTGCCTTTGAAGATGATTGGAATACAATATCTGGAGAGGCTTTTGACCATAAAGGTGAAACCCCGGGCCTCGGTGCCGAAATCAAAGACAACAAGTCATGGTATTCTATGTTTACAGGTAAGAAGATTTACAACACTAAAGGAGAGTTCACCTCTGTATCGGTTGTCAAAGGTGGTGTAAAAGATCCTACCAACCAGGTTGATGCAATCTCCGGAGCGACGATCACAGGTAATGGTGTACATGAAATGCTCCGTCGTGGTTTGAAATATTATGAGCCTTACATATTAAAAAATAAAAAACCAACAACTCAAAATTAAAAAAATCATGGCTGAAGTTAAAGATTTAGTTGTTAAAAAAGAAGCTGCTTTTTCATTTGGAAAAGAGGAAAGAAAGCTGATTACCGACCCTATAAGTGATAATAATCCGGTGACAGTGCAAATATTAGGTGTATGCTCTGCTCTGGCAGTCACCACCTTGGTGACCAAAGCAATAGTAATGGGAATCGCTGTAACTTTGGTGACAGCCTTCTCCAATTATTTCACAGCATTGCTTAGAGATTATATACCAAAACAAATCAGAATGATAGTCCAGTTGGTCATCATTGCATTTTTGGTGACAGTAGTGGAGTTGATACTTAAAGCAGTAAACTATCCGATTTGGAAAGACCTATCAGTATTCATAGGACTGATCATAACCAATTGTATCCTGATGGGCAGACTAGAAGCTTTTGCAATGTCTAATAAACCGTGGAGGTCATTTTTGGATGGTATTGGCAATGGATTGGGTTACTCACTTATCCTTATCATTGTAGCAGCAATCAGGGAATTATTTGGTAAAGGTTCACTTTTAGGATTTAAAATCATCGGCCCGACTGCAGATTATGCATTGAATACTTCTGCAACTTCATGGTTGAGCTGGTACACCGCTAATAATCTGGTCATATTGTCACCAGCAGCCATGTTTATTGTAGCCATCATTATCTGGATACAGCGAAGCCGCAATCCAAAATTAGTAGATATTTCATAAGTTTTAAAAACGAAGTAATAAGATGGGAGATATAATTAATATTTTTATAAAATCAGCCTTTATCGAGAATATGGCATTGTCGTATTTTTTAGGTATGTGCTCATTTTGGCAGTTTCCAAGAGTGTAAAACTGCAATGGAGTTGGAATTGCAGTCATTTTTGTTCAGGGCTTACTATTCCCTATGAATTGGCTGATAGACTATTATCTTTTGGGTGAGAATGGGATATTCGGAATGGATCTGACCTTTCTTAGATTTATAATTTTTATATCCCAATCGCTGCGCTTGTGCAGCTTGTAGAAATGGTAGTAGAGAAGTTTTCACCTTCACTTTACAACTCACTGGGTATATTCCTGCCATTGATTACTGTAAATTGTGCTATACTTGGAGCTTCATTGTTTATGATTACCAAAGAGTATAATTTTGCACAGTCTGTTTCATTCGGATTAGGAGGAGGAGTTGGCTGGGCATTGGCTATTGTTGCTATAGCAGGCATCCGTGAAAAGATGGCATATTCGCAGATACCACCTGCTTTGCGTGGTTTGGGTATGGCATTTTTCCTTACCGGATTGATGGGTATAGCTTTTATGGGACTGATGGGTATAGATCCTGCAGCTTTTAAATAAGAAATAAATTAAATAGAAATGTTTGTAGCATTATCAGTAATAATATTTTCGGCGGTCATACTGGGACTTTCCTATATGCTTATATATGCCAGAAAAAAATTAGTACCCCAGGGAGATGTGAAAATCATCATTAATGGTGATGATGAAAACCCTATCGTTGTGTCACCCGGCTCGTCATTGTTGTCTACCCTTGGTGATAAAAACATATTTTTGCCTTCAGCCTGTGGAGGAGGGGGCACTTGCGCTATGTGTGAGTGTCATGTATATGAAGGTGGTGGAGATGTCCTTCCCACTGAAATGAACCACCTAACACGAAAAGAAGCTGCAGAAGGTATGCGCCTGGCTTGTCAGGTAAAGGTACGCCAGGATATGAAAATCGGTATTCCTGAGGAGATATTTGGTATCAAAAAATGGGAATGTGAAGTTATATCCAACTACAACGTGGCCACTTTTATCAAAGAGTTTATTGTCAAGTTGCCGGAAGGGGAGCACCTGGACTTCCAGGCTGGTGGATATATTCAGGTAGATGTACCTCCTGTGACAGTGGATTATAAAGATATAGACATCACGGCTCATCCCAAGTATCATGACAGACCTGATAAATTCCAGAAAGATTGGGATCAGAATAAAATGTGGGATCTGAAGATGATCAATGAAGAACCTATTTTCAGAGCTTACTCTATGTCCAATCACCCTGCTGAAGGGAACATTGTTTCACTGACAATCAGGATAGCCACACCACCTTTCAAATTTAAAGTAGGTGCTGATGGTAAAAGACAATGGGATGGATATCAGGCGGTCAATCCTGGTATTTGCTCCTCCTACATATTCTCCAGAAGAGCAGGGGATAAGGTGACAATTTCGGGGCCTTATGGCGAGTTTTTTATCAAACCTACTCAAGCAGAGATGCTATACGTAGGAGGCGGAGCTGGAATGGCACCTATGCGCTCACACCTTTATCATTTGTTTCAGACTTTAAAGACCGGCAGAAAGGTAACTTTCTTCTATGGTGGTAGGACCAAGCAAGAGTTATTCTATATCGAAGAATTCAGAGAAATAGAAAAAAATTTCCCTAACTTCCGATTTGCTGTAGCTCTCGACAATCCACTTCCTGAAGATAACTGGGTACTAAAAAAAGATCTTAACGATCCTGAAGGGGATGGTTTCAAAGGTTTTGTCCATAATGTAGTCATCGCAGAATATCTAAGTAAACATCCAGCACCGGAGGAGGTAGAGCTTTATTTCTGTGGACCACCAATGATGAACCAGTCTGTGATTAAAATGGCAGATGATTGGGGTATTCCGAAAGAAAATGTAGCTTTTGATGATTTTGGTGGATAATTTGTCCATTTGAATACAAAGTAAATAGGGAATCAGAGATGGTTCCCTATTTTGTTTATGGATTTTCAGGTTAACTTATCTGCACTAATATTAATAAATAGGGCCTGCTGAGATGCAACATTGAATAGCCTCTTAAATTTCATAGTTTAAATTCTGAGAGCAATCGGACCGTTCCTACATTTTCGAAGCTGAAATCAAGTCATTAATATTTAAAATTTAATACTAATATACTTTATATAGTATAAATACTATATAAATACACCATAATATACTATAAAAAGTATAAATAATTAATATTTTGTTAAAATATACTATAAATCATATAAAATATCAATAATATCGTATATTTGTGCTTTAAATAGTATAAAAATGAGAGGAAATGTATCTGATTTAAGCAGTCATATCAAACTAAAACGTAAACAAAATAAATTGACTCAACCATCTTTGGCACTTAAAGCCGGAGTTGGATTACATTTTGTGAGAGATTTAGAGCAGGGAAAACCAAGTTTACGTATGGATAAGGTAAATGATGTTTTGCGTTTATTTGGCGAGATGCTCGGTCCGGTTCCGATGGATAGAGATAAATTATTAAGATGATATGGAACGAAGTGGACACGTACATATGAAGGATGTATATTGTGGTAAGATATATGAAACTGAAGACGGTTACTATTTTCAGTATGATGAGACCTATTTGAAAAATGATGACTTTCAAGCCATAAGCCTTACATTACCAAAACAACTGACACCTTATCATAGCAAAACATTGTTTGCTTTTTTTGATGGCTTGATTCCCGAAGGTTGGCTGCTTGACATAGCTCAGAAAAATTGGAAAATCAACAACAGAGATAGGATGGGTTTGCTTTTGGCGTGTTGTAAGGATTGTATCGGTGCAGTAAGTGTTATAAAGAATGAAGAATTATAAAAAGAAATATTTGACTCAATTGCAAAATCATGGAGCAGTGGTTCATGAACCTTTGTCTTTTTATGGCAAAAGGTGTTTGCATTGTTATGAGCCATTAAAGGAGTCAGACTCTTATGTTCACCAGGCTTGCAATAAAAGATTTTATGGTCAACTTACAACCCCTCAATTAGGATACAGACTTCAGGATCTGGATGAATTAGCTTCGAAAGTCATTTGAGCCAAATGGCCGTGCCAGGTGTACAAGCTAAGATATCTCTCAGCCTTCACAGGAAAGAAGATAAAAATTTGGCTAAAAAACTTACCATAGTCGGTCTTTATGGCGATTATATATTGAGCCCTATCGGAGTATTATCGCAGCTGCCTGAATTGGAAAGTGTCACTATGCACATGGCAGATGTTTGCGGTTTGATGGTGGTACCTCATAGTTTGATCTATCTGGAAGATGGCACTCTATGTTACATAACCAAGCGTGTGGATAGAACCAGAAAAACTAAGTTGCACATGGAAGACATGTGTCAGTTGAGTGAGCGTCTTTCTGAAGATAAATACAAAGGAAGTCATGAGCAAGTAGCTAAATTGATATTGAAGTACTCATCCAATCCTATACCGATGTGAGCAACTTCTATGAGCTTGTTTTATTTAGTTTTTTACCGGCAATGCAGATATGCACTTAAAAATTTTCGTTGCTGGAATCTGAGGAAACTGGTTTTGCATTAAGTCCTGCTTATGATTTAGTGCCTACAGCGATAGTCAATCCTGCCGATACTGAAGAATTGGCCTTGACACTGAACGGCAAAAAAAGAAAATTGAATTATAATGATTTCCTGTCATGGTTACAATCTATGTGGCATGAACAAGAAAGTGCTTGATAATGCTTTGGAGCTTTTTAAGTATTGCAAACCTGAGATGTTACAAGTATTGGACAAAAGTCTTGTACAAGATGAGTATAAGAACAAATTTCAAACTTTAATCAATGCAAGGTTTGAGCAAATGGGATTAGGGTAGGCTATTATATTAGTTGTGTTTTTAAAAACAAACCAATATAACTTTTCTTTGCTTTTTAAAAAAAGTTGAGGAAGTAGAATTTGAAATTTTCCAATATCTTTGACGGTAAATTTGTATTATGGATTGGTCATTAGGAACATTTGACTGGTCGCTTGTAGCGACGATATTTTTTGGTGCAATGAGTGGATATGTAGCCAGCAGGATACTGGGAGGTGAGGGATTTGGTTTTTTCGGAAATATTGTTGTTGGTGTAATAGGCGGTTACTTAGGCTCGTGGCTTGTAAAAGTAGCCAAAGTACCTATGATGGATGGATTTTTTGGCAATCTCATCAGTTCGGTAGGTGGAGCTCTCATACTGATATTTTTTATAGAGCTGATCAAGTATATGCAACGAAGCAATCAGCCAGCTCGTAAGACAAGAACCAGGAAATAGAATAGCATCATTTCATTGGATTATTATGCTGACAGAAGCATGTACTCAATAAGAAACAAATACAGTGCTTACGCCAGTTTTTCTTTCGGAGGAAGGCTGGCGTGGAATTCATTGCGGATTCTTTCGCAGTATCTGTCCAGTAATTCCAGGATTTTATTTTTATTGTCAGACAATAAGATCATACCTATATGATTGTCTTTACTCAGTCTCCATACTATTTCCTTATCTTCGAATGAGGAAGTATCAGGATGAAGATATCTGCTCAAGGACACGATGATTCCTGCATATTCTGTTCTTATTTTAGGTAAGGTATATTTTTTCTGCCGGCATACAGCAATTTCCAGTTTTGCCCATTCAGCCCACAGATTGATACCGGATGCTTTTTCGACCATTTCAGCCAGGTGAGCACCTCCCACTCTAGATGCGGTTTCCAGAAAATAATACTTGCCGTCTGCCGTACACTTTATATATTCACTATGCGAAGCGCTGTACTGCATTCCAAATCCTTTCATTACTTTGGCATTCAGTTCCTGCAATGCAAGATCATCAGCAGAGCCTATTTCGATGGTATGTGATCTGAAAACCCCACCACCGTGGGCCACTTCGAAAGGAGTATCCAGATACTGACCCACTCTGGCAAAAACCACTTTACCATCAAATGAAAGGGAATCTACATGGAATACATCGCCTGGTGCAAATTTTTCCATCAGATATTCGTGTCTTTCACCACCGAGATAATTAAGGTGTTCCCACAGTTGTGTTTTATCAAATATTTTTTTGATTCCGGTTGCTGAGGCCTGCATACGTGGTTTGACAAGCCATGGAGCAGGAACCGTATCGGTAAAATGTTCTATATCAGCATCATGAAATAAGGACGTAAACTCAGGGACAGGAATACCTTCTGATGTAGCTTTTATACGCATGGCCAGTTTGTCTCTGAAGTACCTGGCAGTAGTCTCACCCATACCCGGAATTCTGAAATATTCTCTCAAAAAAGCTACATGCTCTACATCAAAATCATCCAGGGCTACAAAAATATCGAATTTTGTGTTGCGCATTTTATGAGCCAGACCTCCTACCAGGTGATCATGATTCCAGTGGCCTTCTTCATCTTCCACCATATAAAATGTTTCGTCGATACAGTCCCATGGCCAGGCTTCATGTTCCAGCTTTTTACTGGTCAGCAGATATACTTGATTGCCTTCTGCTTTGGCACTTCTCATAAAGTCTCCACCTTTAAAAAAGCGGGAGATACATAATACATTCAGTGAAGACAGTGCCATATTTAAAAAAATTATTTCTCAAATGTAAGGATATGAATTCAATTCCAAAATTTTATAATCTAAAAATTATCAGAGCATGAAAAAAAGGTGAAAAAGCAGGCTTATCTTTCTTGTTTTCAAAACATCCGCTTATCTGCTCAGAAAACGAACTTAAAAATTTATTTCCCACATCAGATCTTAGAGAAAGTAATATTTGAGTATTTGATTCTTGCGATTTTCTTTGTATATTTGATTAATAAATACTTACACGATGAAAATTTTACAGATTATAATATTTAATTTATTTTTATGTTTCTCGTCATTTGGACAATGAGAGTATTTGGGCACGGCAAATATTGGTAGAATCCTAAAGATAGAAAAAGATAATGGAAATCTTTATGCCATTACTTATCAAGGTATATATAAACGTTCAGAACTGTCAGAATCATGGAGATATTTATGTGGAAGTGAGCGAATTGCTGACATATTCATGAGAGGAATATCAAATTTTTTTGTGACCAATGGCAATCTCTATGTTATTCTGCACGATGACACATGTTCCCAATTTGTTATAAAGTCATCAGATGATGGTATGACGTGGGTGAATTACGATAATTTACCTCGGGGGGCTGAAAATGTTTTCCATCAAAGGCGATACTTTACAGTATTATATGCATAGAATTTGGTATCGCATTTCGGCCCAGTCCTATGATGATTATTTCTGTTATTTTAGTTTTGATGTAAAAAATGAGTTTAATTCTTTTGGTACTTCTTTCTATTGTACTGATAATAAGATTTATACACTCAATAGGAGTAATTCAAAAATATCGCTAGGTAATTTTGTGGTGGATCTGCCTGAGGGTGTCGAATATATGAAGTGAAGGAAATAAGAGATTCGTTGTTCCTATTGAGCTCCGCGGGACTGCACAAATTAGCAATCACAAGTTTTTTGAAACTCGTAAATGTAAGCGACCCAAAACCCAAAATCATAGTTGATATCAGTCCCAATCCTGTACGACAAATGTTGAGTGTCCGTTTTCAGGAGCAGGTTCACGGGCATGTATACATCCAAGATGTAAATGGAAGATCATTGTTTGATGCGCCATTCACTGATGTCGACCGCATGGATCATGACCTTAGTGATTATACGCCGGGAGTTTGTTTTGTAGTTTTGAACATAGGTGGACATAGAATATGCCGCAAGATTGTAAAACTATAAAAATATTAATTGATCAGTACCTGACTTCATTCATGCCTGATAGGCATTAAAATTTATTTTTCCACATCATACTTTCTACTGGTTTGTCGGTACGTAGATTGTATTTGGCATTGGATTTTTTGTTGTAGTAGTTTTTGATATTTCCATCCACTTTGAAGTAAATCAATTGGCCAATAGGCATATAAGCATACACTCGCACCGGTTGTACGCATGAAATTTCCAGCGTCCATGTATTGCAAAAACCCACATCACCTTTGCCAGCTGTAGCGTGAATGTCGATGCCCAATCTACCTATACTTGACTTACCTTCCAGAAAGGGTACCGTATGGTGGGTTTCCGTATATTCTTCTGTGACACCCAGATAGAGTGTACCAGGTTGCAGGACGAATCCTTCAGACCCGATCTCAAAATGCCTGATGGTATTGTGTTTTTTGGCATCCAGTTCATGATTATCATATACAGCCAACCATTTTCCGAGATGAACATCATAAGAATTGGTGCCCAGACATTCAGGTCTGTAGGGTACGATGACGATGTTGCCATCTTCGATGCTTTTGAGTATTTCAGTATCGGTAAGAATCATTTTTAAGAAATTTGGGCGAAGATAATCATTTTCTCATTTATTAGTAAGGTAACTCAAGTCACCGAATGGAAACTTTTTATCTCATATTTTTGTATTAAATATCATAACAATACTAAAATGAAATATACAGAAATTATAAACAGCGAGACACCAACTTTAGTCGACTTTACAGCTACATGGTGCGGGCCTTGCAAGGCTATGGCACCGGTTTTAGAACAATTAGCTTCCAAAGTGGGAGATAAAGCCAAAATAATCAAGATAGATGTAGACAAAAATCCTGCTTTATCGTCTAAGCTCAATATTCAGGGAGTACCGACCTTTGTGTTGTATAAAAAAGGAGAGATACTTTGGCGTCAATCAGGTATGCAGTCATTGGCACAACTTGAAAAACTGATAGAAGGGGCACAGTAATTCCCTTTCTTTAAAGGTAACATAGATAATTCGATAAACTTGTGTTTTTACGGTTTATTCATAGTTGAATTTAAACCGAAAAATCAAATGTTTATTGACATGTGTAATACTTATAAACAAGTGCGTAAAAATTCACAACAGCTCACCACAGTAATATCTGAAAAGTAATAATCTTCTTTATCTTCAGTCACAATATATGTACAACCTGACGCTAAGGCCGAATAATACTGCATACCATCTTCTACATCATGGATGGTAAGATTACTTAATGCTTGCCTTACTATTTTATCATCTACAGTGGTCACTTTTATGTGTTCCAATAGTAGTTTAATTTTTGTTTTTGCTAGTGAAGTACCACTCTTTTTTTCTGCAAAATAGAAAGCTATGGCCAGACAGACAGGCGATGTAAAAAGATGATAATCACTTCTGTCTGCCAAACTCAAAACCCTAGCCGCATCCGAAAATAATGGATACTCCTTGTTCATCACTGCCACCAAGACATTGGCATCGATAAAAACTTGCTTCATATCGTAGGCTTATCATTTCTTTCTGGAATCGAAATATTCATTCCGAAGATTTTTGGAAGTCTTTGGCCTTGTTTTGTATTCTGCCTGACCTTCAGCCGCCATCATCACCCAGTCAGAGATTGGAAACTCTTCCAGATTTGAGAAAGAATTATCAGAAAGCTTGCGATATAGAAACTCAGTAAGGCGAGACAAACTCATATTGTTTTTCTCAGCAAATAGTTTTGCTTGATTGATCACCTCTTGGTCTAGTGAAAGGGTGAGTTTAGCATCCATGATTACTTTTTAATACGTAAACAAATTTATTTTTATACGTAAACAAGGTTTTGCATTTTAAAGTTCAATTAAATTGATTATTTTAAGATTTTGCTTTGGGAGATGGTTTTATTTTATAAATATATTAAAGCTCTGCTGCTGAAGAGTTTCCAGATGAAAATGAACTTGTTGTTTTATTTTATTGCTTTAATAATTTTATGTTTGTACAAAAAGATGCAATTTGCAGATAAATTTATAAAACGAATAATGCTTGATTAAATGATAATAAAAAAAATCTATATTTATATATGTTGTTTTATGATTGCATGGATGTCCTGTAAAGATCCGATTAAAAAACCTGATGACAGAAGTCAAATTGAAGTTGTAAAGCATCAAACTCAAGAGAACCCGTTGTTTATTGGATATTTAAATTCATTTTCTGAAGATATTGACAACGCTCAGTTTTTTTGTTCTGCTAGATTAAAGAAAGATGCTCAAGATAAGTATGTGGACATAGAAACTGAAGCTATTAAAAATAAGATTTCCCAAATTGATGAATACAGTATACGTTATGCAGTTTTGGAATCACATAGTAAAGAATATTTTGAAACAGACAAAGAAATATGGATATACAATGTTCATTCCAAGCTTATAGCTAAAGGAAAATTTGTAAGACATGAGTTGTATGATCAAAATATTGAATCAGAACTGATAAGTGTTTATGACTTAAATTTTTTAGACCCAACAAATAATTTACTCAATATTCCATTTTATTATGCGAATATTCCTGCTAAACGTCTAAATGAAGTCAAATGGAAGAACAATCCAGTTTTGAATGAAAATGAAAAGGGCCTAATTTCTCCAAATGAGTTTACACAAAGAGTTGATAAAAGTGAAAGTAAAGTTTTTCAATACAGTTATTGTGGAGAAACATTTACTTTTTACAGTGATGGCAATATTTACGGATTTCTAAATGACGAATTGACAAAAATAGTTTTTAAGGAAGAAAATGCTATGATTTATGACATGACTTCAACAGCATTTATCCAAAATGGGAAACCTGTTTTTTTACTTTCATGTGGACAACCAGAAACTGACTATTTTTATAATTATGCTCTTGTCTGGAACGGTAAGTTGTACCAGCCAATATGAACTGGATTAAAGTATTTAACTAGCAGCTCATTTTATTTTGCGGTACATTTAAATTGCAAATACAGGTATTTATACTTGTACTAATGTCGTTGAAAAATTATGATTAGTACAGATATAAAAAGTTATACTTGTACTAATCGCGTGTAAAATTCAAATATAAATGACTGTTTGATTGTCGAATTTTACTAAGAGTATCCATTTGGGAACACTTCTTTCAAATAAATTTGGAAGTCCATTTTGAAATATTTGTGCAGGTCATTTGATAACTGCATTTTGCTAAGAGTTTCTCTTTTGGACACATCGTCCAAATGAATTTGGAAGTCCATTACAGCAAATCATTGAAGCATAGACTTTTGTCTACTACTTCTAAGCTCCATGAGTTTTCTATTATACCGAAATTTGTTATTATTGTGGTGAAAACTTGTTTTCTGGTCCCTGTATGTGTGATGAATTTCTGTTTTCTATTTCGAAGTGTTTCTGCATATTTTTTGTCTAATTCGAATGGAGCATTGTAGTATTTTAGCTCGCAGATATTGATGGTAGCGTCTTTGCGATCTATGATAAGATCTATTTGAAAGCCATCTTTTTCTTTACTGCTCGGTACATGTAGGACGGATATTTCTGTAAAAACAGAAGTAATTCCGAGTGCAGTTTTTATGGTATTTATATGATTGTAGATTAGATTTTCAAATGCATATCCTGTCCATATTTTATAAGTCTGTGATGCACTTATTTGTAACCATATACCTGGGATGTATTTTTTATTTGGTTTTATAAATCGATGGTAAAAGATGGAATACTCATCATTGAGACGGTAAATGGATCCTTTCTTTTTATTCCCAAAAGTGACTTCTTCCGTGACAAAACCCGATGACATCAAGTCTTCCATAGCTCTTTGATACGGACCTCCTGCCTGTACTTTACTTTTACTAATTATTTCATGTCGGGTCAATCCTGATTTTGACATAGCCAAAGTATTTACTATTATTTCGTGATTTTGTGGATTGTCATATAGTGCTTTGTAAAGATTGTCATATTCTGATTTGAGTATTCCATCATCCATAAAACACATGCGCTCAACGGCGATGGCTATACTTTCTCCTCTGCGTATGTCATTGAGATAATAAGGAATTCCTCCCATGATCATATATGTTTCTATCACTTGTTGGTTAGTCATGTGTATTCCCTTATGATGTAGGAAAGCTTTTGTCTCCTGTATGGTAAACGGTTTTAATCGTATAACATCCGTCAGTCTATTATGCAGTCCTCCTTTGTCTTGTATTATTTTTTTTGTGATCCATGAAGTCGATGACCCACATACCACCAAAATAAAGTTGCCTTCCTTTGATAAAAAATCATTCCAAAGGTGTGCTAATAATTGAAGGAAACTCGATTTTACGGTATTTACCCATGGTAATTCATCAATAAATAGGACATGCTTCTTTTTTTTGCTTAACGTCATAAGATAGTTTTTAAGCAGTATGAAGGCTTCTTGCCAGTTTTTTGGTGTCGTGATCAATGTAGATTGACTGTACAACATTAATTTTTGGGTAAAATTTACCAATTGTTCATTTAAGGTGCCATTCTGGATTCCTGTCAGTCTAAAACATAAATGTGATTCATAGACGGTGTAGATTATATAAGTTTTGCCTACTCTTCTTCTTCCTGTGATGGCAATAAATTCTGATTTTTTGGATTTTAGGTGTTCCTTAAGTCTCTGGATTACACCTTCTCTAACTATCATGGCATTATTTTTTTGCTATACATTTAAATTGCAAATATACACCTATATTTGTATTTATCATATAAAAAAAGGCACATAAATACAAATATAAATATTTATACATGTACTTATGTCGTTGAAAAATTATGATTAGTACAGATATAAAAAGTTATACTTGTACTAATCGAGTGTAAAATTCAAATATAAATGACTGTTTGATTGTCGAATTTTACTAAGAGTATCCATTTGGGAACACTTCTTTCAAATAAATTTGGAAGTCCATTTTGAAATATTTGTGCAGGTCATTTGATAACTGCAGTTTGCTAAGAGTTTCTTTTTGGACACATCGTCCTAATGAATTTGGAAGCCCATGAGGTACTCACTTTACATACTCCACACTCTCCACCCAATGTACTGCTTTCCTACCTGCAAAATCAAAAATCTGATGACGACATGAGAAGCCATTCGCAACTACCAAGGTGTCTTTATCTATTTTCTGGATAGCAGGAATTAAAACCAAATCCGATATTTTTTTGGATACGTCATAATGTTCTGCTTCGTAGCCGAAAGAGCCGGCCATACCACAACAACCACTATCAGGTTCATTGCACTTGGTGGTGGTAGTCGAGTTGTAGATAGATTTCATACCTTGGGTACCGAATGATGCTTTCTGATGGCAATGTCCGTGGAGTAAAATATCCTTGGATTTAGCTATGAATTTTCCTTTGAGCTGTCCTGAAGCTAAGGCGTCAGCTAGGAAAACATCGATCGCCAGCACGTTAGATCGGAGTGTGTCGGATATATTTATGTCTTCGATGAGATCGGGAAGATCGTCTATGAGTGCAGATGTACACGAAGGCTCGCAGACGACTACCTTCATTCCTTGACTGATGAACGGCATTAGTTTTTCAGCTACTCTGGTTCCATCTGACTTCGCTTCTTTGAGGAAGCCATTGGATATCCTGGGACGCTGACAGCAACCTACCGAAGCTAGTAAGACTTCATATCCACAATCTTTGAGCAATTGAATGGCTGCTCTTCCTACTTCAGGCTCGTGATAGTTGATATAGGTATCGGCAAAGAGCGCCACTTTTTGTTTGCTACCATTGGATTGATAATGTTTTTGATACCAGGTTTCTAGTGATTCGTTGGCATAAGAAGGTAAAGTACGTCGACGATCAACTTTAAGTATTTTTTCAGCGGTATATCTGAAGATAGATGTTCCCTGAACAAAATTGACAAATGGGGCTTTCCATCCAGTGATTTTGGGTACGATATTGACATTGGCATTGATAGCTTTTTCACGCAAAGTGATCTTACCTTCATCATATTTTTTCTGGAGTACTTCACTTTTGAGTTTGGCCATATCGACATTGGACGGACACTCTGACTTACAGGCTTTACACGAGAGACACAGGTCGAGTGTCTCCAATACTTTTGGGTCTGTTAGTCCTTCAAAACCCAATTGCCCGGAGATGGCTAATCTCAAGGCATTGGCCCTGCCCCTTGTTGAAGCATCTTCGTCGGCCGTACCTTTGAAGCTAGGACACATTGTACCGCCTATGTGATTGCGGCAAGCACCTACACCCGAACAATTGTGCACCAAGGCTTCGAAAGAGTGGTCTTTTCGATATTTATAGACAAAGTTGTATGTATTTTCTTTGTAATTGGCTCCATACCGCAGGTGCTGATCCATCGGTAGCACTTCGATGATGATGCCTGGATTGAGTAGGTATTTTGGATCAAAAATCGTTTTCACATCCATGAGACATTGATACACTTCATCACCAAAAAAATCTCTCAATCTATGTCCTCGGTTACGTCCATCGCCATGCTCTCCTGACCAGGCTCCTTTGTATTTTTTGACTAAGTGGAAGACTTCATCTGAAATCATTTTCATCAGGTCGATGTCTGATTGTACAGTCATATCCAGTGATGGTCTCACGTGTAATACGCCTACACTGGCATGCGCGTAGAGGATGGTTTCTACTCCATGTTTTTGGCAAAGACGGAGTACATCTTGGATGTAATCAGCCAAATGATCGAGTGGGATCGCCTGATCTTCAATAAATGGGATAGGCTTCCTACCTGATGGATCGCCCATGAGTAAACCAAGTCCGTTTTTACGCAGAGCCCACGAATCATCCAATTCCGCAGCCGTACGAAGGATTGGGTAAGCATATGACGTACTATTACTTTTGAGCCAAGTAGAGAAGTCTGCTATTTTTTGGTCCAGTTCGTCTTGAGACAAACAGAAAAACTCCACAGATAAAGTCGCCTGTGGTTCGCCAGAGATCAAGCGTTGATGCAGACTTTTGGTCATATGGTTTTTGACACTTTGCTCAAACACATTGTAGTCTAGCATCTCTATCGCAGCGGGATCAAAGGCGATCATTTGATGCACTTCTCTGATCGCTCGCATTCTGTCATCGTAGTGTACAGTGAAAGCTGCTTTGTATTTTGGTATCGGTTCTAGATTGACTTTGGCTTGTAGGATGATGCCGAGGCTTCCTTCAGAGCCAGCAAATATTTTGGCAAGATTCCATCGATCTGTATGGATAAACTCATCTAGCGGATAGCCATTAACACGACGCATTACTTTGGGATAGGCAGCTTCTATAGCGGTGGCATGTTCAAAAATTATCTTTCTAAACGAGCGATAAATTTCACCTTCACGATCTTTTTGCAGGCATTTGGCTTCGTAGGCCTCAGTTGATAATTCACCCAAGTCAAGGACTGTTCCATCCATCAGCAACACCTTCAATCCGATTACGTGATCTATCGTTTTGCCGTACTTAATGCTTTTGGTACCTGAAGAATTATTGGCTATCATACCACCGATGGTTGCCCGGCTTGTAGTTGCAGGATCGGGAGCAAAGTGTAAACCAAGATTTTTGACAGCAGCATTGAGTTGATCACGAACTACTCCGGGATGTACGATGGCGTATTTTTCTTCAGCATTGATATCCAGTATTTTATCAAAATATTTGGTGAAGTCTATGATCAATGCATGATTGGTGGTTTGGCCGGCAAGACTGGTAGCACTACCTCGAGGCATCACCGGTATATTGTATTTATTGGCTGTTTGGATGATTTTTATCAGATCACTTTCATTGTTTGGAATGGCAACGGCTATTGGCTTTAATTGATACAAAGATGCATCTGTAGCATACAAACCGAGTGTCAGGTCGTCAGTTTTAATTTCTGAGGTAGTGATGGTATTAAGTTCCTGGAAAAATATTATCAGATCTGATGGAAAATAAATGTTCGCCATATGGTGTGCTATTCTATTGACAAAGGTATTAAAAAAGGTGGATTTTAGGGCGAATAATATAGTATTTGAGTTTTTTATATTGTTTGGGTATGCGTTTGCAAACTGAGATTTTTAAGGTATGGAAGACTGTTTCATTTACTCATTCATACATTCATTTGGTGTTTTTTTGACAATCCTGACTTCAATTTCAACCTTATTTTTTACTTTTGACCAAAAGTTTTTAAGTTTGTTATCATCCCAATATACATTCTTAATATTTTTAGTATCATCATATATTACATGATCTTCTATGTATTCTATATTTGTATTTCAAAAATCGTAATCTTAGGAAATGACACTAAATGAACAAATAGCCAAGCAACTAAAAGAATTATTCCTTACAGGTCAGTGGATCGGGACCAACTTGAATTCAAAGCAGCTTGATGATGTAGATTTGGAAATGGCCAATGCCAGGTATGAATCCCTCAATACGATTGCTCTGCTTGCCTTTCATCTCAATTATTATGTAGAAGGTGTGATTAATGTTCTGAAAGGCGGGACACTGGATATTAAAGACAAATACAGTTTTGACATGTCGCCCATCACATCTCAGGAAGAATGGGACATTATGCGCGAAAGTATATATCGAAACGCTGAATACTTGGTCTTTCTAGTAGATCATATGCCTCTATCACAATTGACAGATCCCTTTACAGATGAAAAATATGGTACTTACTTTCGCAACCTTATAGGAATTCTCGAGCACAGCTATTATCATCTAGGGCAAATAGTATTGATAAAAAAATTATTAAATATAACGAAATAAACGTATCAGGATATCCTGGCCCAATCTTTATGTTTTACCCGCAATTTTGCAACTTGGTTTCTGATGTTTTCATGGATAGTTCTTTCCAGTTTAGGATCATCTTCAATTATTCTGATGGCGATATGCCTTGCCGCATCCATGATGGCACGATCCTGCCCTATGTTCAATAGCTTGAAGTCCAGCAATCCACTTTGCTGGGTACCCTGGATATCGCCGGGTCCGCGCAACTTAAGGTCTGCTTCAGCTATTTCGAAGCCATTGTTCGTCCTGACCATGGTAGATATTCTCTCCTTACCTTCTTTGGATATTTTGTAATCTGTCATCAGTATACAATAGGACTGATCGGCACCACGACCTACTCGGCCACGCAATTGGTGCAGTTGGGATAGCCCGAACCTTTCAGTATTTTCTATGATCATGACTGAAGCATTAGGTACATTGACCCCTACTTCTATGACCGTAGTGGCTACCATGATTTGAGTAGTGCGGGAGATAAACCTCTGCATTTCCCAGTCTTTATCTTTGGCTTTCATGCGACCGTGGACGACACTGATCTGATAATCCGGTAACGGGAAGTACTGAAGTAATCGCTCATATCCTTCGTTGAGGTTTTTCAGGTCCAGTTTTTCTGACTCTTCTATCAGAGGATAGACCACATATATCTGCCGTCCTTTGGCTATTTCACTATGCATAAACTGTATCAGCTGTGGCCTGGCTGATTCATACTTGTGGATAGTGATGATTTCTTTACGTCCGGGGGGCAATTCGTCTATGACCGATACGTCCAGATCACCGTATATCGTCATAGCCAGCGTCCTTGGTATAGGTGTTGCTGTCATGACTAGTATATGAGGCGCCAGTTGGTCATTTTTTTTCCATAAACTGGCCCGCTGTGCAACTCCGAATCTATGCTGCTCGTCCACTATAGCCAGTCCGAGCTGTTGGAAACCTACAGTCTCTTCTATGAGGGCGTGCGTGCCAATGATGATATGGATTTCACCATTTTTGAGACCGGCGAGTATAGTTTCTCTTTTTTTACCTTTGACACTACCTGACAAAAAGGCAACGTTGACCGGCATGTCTCCCAGCAGGGTAGTGACGTTTTCGTAGTGTTGCTGTGCCAGGATTTCAGTAGGCGCCATCAGGCAACTCTGGAAGCCGTTATCTATTGCTATCAGCATACATAGCAAAGCAACAATTGTCTTTCCGCTGCCCACATCCCCCTGTAAAAGGCGATTCATTTGGGTTTGCATGCCCATATCTGCCCGTATCTCCCGAATGACTTTTTTTTGAGCGTTGGTAAGGTCGAAGGGTAGTTTAGTTTTAAAAAATGTATTGAAATGCTCCCCGATAATGGTAAATGGGGCGCTCTTATATTTGTATTTACGATATATCTTACTTTGTAAAAGTCTTATCTGAACATAAAAAAATTCTTCAAATTTTATCCTGTTGGCAGCCAGTTCTTTTTGTTTTTCATTCTCCGGAAAATGAATCCACTGGAGGGCACTGAAGTTGTCAGTAATTTTTAATTTGTCGATGATGTATGGCGGTAATGTCTCCGGAAAGTCCGCAGCAGTACAGGCTGCAAGCAGACTTTTTATAATTTTTCTTCTGGCTTTGCTATCCAGTCCTTGCATCCATTTTTGTACGGTGGGGATAAAGGTCAAGGTAAAAGATAAAGTAGCGTCAGACAGTTCCTTTTGAAGGGTGTTTCGGTTTTTCCGCTTTGATATGCCCTCTACCGTAGATGATATAATCTTCTCCCACCTTTAGTGTTTTGTCCAGCCAGCTTGCTCCCTGAAACCATACCAACTCCAGAAACCCGGAACTATCCTTAAACATGCCCTGTAAGCGTGATCGATTTGTTTTCTTCTTATTTTTCAATGGAGATAAGAGTTCCTTTCAGTTGGATATTATCACCGTCTGCCTTGATATCTTTTATGTATTGGAAAGACGTACGATCTATGTATCTGAAGGGAAATGTAAAAAGCAAGTCCTGCACCGTATGGATGTTGAGTTCCTTCCGAAAAGTTTCGCCCTTAGCAGGGCCAATACCCTTCACATATTCTATAGGAGTATCGAGTATGGATTGCTGTCCTGCCAATTTTGGATGCTTTTAAGTATATAGGTACAAAAGTAATACATTAATAACTAAAATGATATGTTGAAACAATGCTTTGTGTGTATAACAAATTGTACCATGGAACTATTCTCAATTATTCATTACTTATAATCAAAGAAATTGAACACAGATTTAACTATTGCCTCGAGGCCGCAAGGCTTATACTTTTTCTGCGGCAAAAAAGTAAACAACCCGCCTGCCTACGGGTAGGGCAGGAAATGCTGCCCGCTGTTTCGTCTTCTTAACGCTGAAAAGTCATCTTCCCGACGGAAACAAAAAAACTCACCTCTGACATCCGTTCTTTAGCTATAATAATCAATTATTTTACATTTGCTTTCTGATAAATTCTTATTTTGGCTCAAACAGTTTTTTGTTTTTACCGTCTCCAGGGACTTTTCAACTAAAGACAAAAATGCGGAAGAAACCCATCCTCCGAAAAAAGTATTCTCACGCTAGTTTTTTTCTAGTTTTTGTGCCATTTGTTATACACACCATTGCTTTGTGTGTATAACAAATGGCACAAAATAGTAAAAGCCCTTCTGCTATTGCATTAGTTATTGATTTGTATTTTATGCAAAATGATAAAACCAATATTTTTTAAATGAATGGAATATTTAGTCATTATTCGTAATTATTTGGGGTTAAAGTAATTTGTTTACTACAAAAGGTTTTGTAAAAGTTCAAAATATTGTAATATTACGCCACTAATATAAAAAATGGATACTAAGAGGCAGTTGCAGATAAGTGAAATGATCAAACGGAATTTTGCTCCCGTCTTTCAGGAGCACGGTCCTTATATATATGGTGCAGCTTTTGTTACTGTCACCTCGGTGAAGGTTACTCCTGATTTGGCTCAGGCAAAAGTATATCTAAGTATCTATAATGCCAGTGATAAAACAGCAGTCCTTCAGACTATTGTGAATCATACTCACCAGCTCAAACAAGCACTTGCTGCCAGAATCAAAAATCAGGTGAGGCGCATACCTCAGATTTTCTTTTACTTCGATGAGACAATTGAAGAAATGTATAAGGTAGACGCTATGTTTAAGAATCTGAAAACAATGTATCCTGAATCCAAACACGAGGAAGAATAGAACAAAGAGGCTTATTCAACACTAGTTTATCATTATCTTCTGTCCTTTCATAATTATTTTTTTGCCCTTCATCAGGATTTAAGAAATAATTTGCTGAAAATAATTTCTGTAAAATTTTTCTTCACATCATTTTTTTTCAATTTACCTTTTTAAAAAGTATATTTGAATACGATATGTATATTAGTATTAAAATCAGTATTATATATCGGTATGAATAAAAAAATGGCATGAATATCTCCTGTGTAGCTGTGTGTGATGCTGCCAAAATGCTAATTATAATCATATAGGGAGATAATCTTTGTCATATTTCGAATCTCCAAATACCTCTAATCTTGTATCGTATTTCGATAACAACATAAACACAGAAAATGAAAACTTTAGATTTAATCCGATTCTTTTTGATGACACTTTTAATCACAGGTGTTTTCACTGGTATGCGTGCCCAAACAAAATTTACAGGAAAAGAACATATCAACTTTAACGTATCCGGTACTTCTACTATGCACGACTGGGTGATGAAATCATCCTTAGGTGATTGTACTGCAACTTTTGTATTGGATGATAAAGGCAATCTGAAAGATGTGACAGCCATGAATCTGACAGTATCTTCAAAAGTGCTGAAAAGCGGTAAGGGAGCTATGGACAAAAATGCCTACAAAGCTCTAAAAGCTGATAAAAACCCTAACATTACAGCAGTTCTCAAAAGTGCTGAAGTTACCACCAAAGACAATAAATCCTATACGGTAAAAAGCATGATTAAACTTACCATTGCAGGTAAAACACTGGATACAGAACTGATTTCTCAAGTAAAAAGAATCAATGACAATAGTTTTTCTGTAAAAGGAGAAAAGAAAATCTCAATGAAAGACTATGGTATGGAACCTCCATCTTTTATGCTAGGTGCAGTAACCACTGGAAATGATGTAGTCTTAAACTTCGATTTAGTACTCAATCAATAATCAATATAAACCAAATTTTTCTAACCTTTAAATAAAAACAATATGAAATCCTTATTTAATCTTTTAAGTGTACTATTAGTGACTTTATTTGTGACTAATCTATCGGCTCAGATTCAATATACCAGGGCCAACAATCAAAACCGGTATCAATGTTTTTGAACCATCAAAAATGGATCAAAGTAGCTATGACGGGTTCAAACTCAAATTGGAGGTATTTCACTCAAGGATACCAAAACCTTTCCCATGAAAAATTCAGATACTATTACTGTTGTAGCAAGGAAATTTATCCAATGAGTAATGGTTTAACCTCGCAGTTGCTAACCTTAATTTTAATGTTCAATTGGGTGATGGTATCAGATTTTCTGGAAAACTATATGGCTGCCAGACACCACAATGAATTTTGGGTGAAAGGCGGATATATCCAGATAGACAAATTGCCTATGTTTGGTAGTCCTGAGTGGTATACTAAATACTTTAGAGTAAAATTGGACATATGGAAGTGAACTATGGTGACCAGCACTTCAGAAGATCAGATGGTGGTAATACAATTTTTAATCCTTTTGCAGAAAACCATCATGGTTGACCAGTTTGCTACCGAAATCGGTGGTGAATTGTACATCTATCCTGCAGACGGTTTCATGGCTATGGTAGGTCTTACCAATGGATTGATCAGAAATAATATTCGTGATTATGGTATTTCTCCTGTCATCGGTGCAGCCAAAGCGGACTCAATCAAAGCTAAAAACCCAACTATCTTATTGAAAGGTGCATATGACAAAACCATGGATGATTTCCGTATCAGATTGAGTGCGTCTATGTACCATAATAATTCCTCACTCAAGATCAACCATTTGGAGGAGACAGAACAGGATCCAACTATTTTGGAGTGATGGAAACACCGCTTCTCAATGGTACAAGCAGAGCATTCAGTGGTAGATTTAGCCCTGGCATGACTAATTCTTTAACAGCCATTATGATCAATCCGTTCGTAAAATTCAGGGTTTCGAATTGTTCGGAACTTATGAGAACTGCAACAATGGAAAAAAGTCAATGAAAACCTGAGATACGAAGTGCGATAGAAAAACAACACAGATTGCAGTTGAATTGATATACAGATTTTTGTCTAACGAACAAGCTTTTATTGGAGCTAGATACAATACAGTAACGAGCAGACTTTCTGGCTACACTACTGATGTAGATGTTACACGTCTTACATTTGCAGGAGGTTGGTTCCCTACTAAAAATCTTCTTTTGAAAGGTGAGTTTGTAAACCAAAAATATGAAGGATTCAAAGGTAACGATATCAGAAATGGTGGTAAATTTAATGGAGTTGTAATAGAGGCCGTTGTCGGATTCTAATGAGTTTTATCTTAACCTGAGATAACACCCTATAAAATAAAAGGTGGAAAAGTTGGACCTGGAGCAATCCGGGTTCAACTTTTTTATGAATGTCTGATTTTTTTCTATTTTTGTTCCATGATAAAAGTGATTGCACATATCTTGCTTTTTTTTTCCATACTTTTTAACCATCCTGGCGGGCAAGCCTATTTTTGACGAAGACGGTAATGAAGTGTGGCTGATCAAAAATACAAGCAGTCTCACCGTAGATGGCAAAACCAATATCAATACATTTGAATGTGTAGTGGCGCATTATGGCCGCACTGACACTCTGACATGTACCAAAACAGCAAAGGCAGCTGCAGGATACAAAGTAGTGAGCAAACTGTTGATACCGATTGAGAACTTTGATTGTCACCACAGGATTATGACCAAGGACTTACAAAAGACCCTAAAGTCAGAAAAATTCCCTCATATGGTTATTGAATTCAGAAGCTTATCCACACTTCCATCAGCAGTAGGTCATGAAACACTATTCACTGGAAATGCAGATATAAGGCTGGCAGGGGTTACAAAAAACTTTACCATCCAGTTTAAATCCAGGAAAATCAATACTAACAATATCGAGATGATCGGAACCAAAGCTATTTTGTTTTCAGATTTTCACCTCATACCTCCCAGTAAATTGGGTGGAACTATCAAAGTCAAAGATCAGTTGGACGTGGAGTTTAAGCTGATTATGGCCAAAATCAGATAAGCACCCTTTTATTTGACGGCGTTTACCCAACTAAAAATCATACCTGCAATAGATGACTGGAAGAGACCATAGACCAACCATGTAGCCACCATTTGGAAATCTACGTCCATAGCAGAATATGTAATCCATAAGATTGGTACCAAAGCTACAAAGGCATAGACTATTCCGAACTCGATGCCTACTTTGATTTTATTGCCTCCAAACATTTTTCTGAATCTGTTCCAGAAAACAGCCAGCGATAAAGCCAGAATAAAAGGATGAAGGTAAAAGTAAAAATCTCTGCTTCCGTCTGAATTAAAAATAGGGTTGATATAGTCGACAAAAAAATTTGGATTAAGTCTGATGGCCAGATATAGACCTCCGTAACTGGCTATGAAAATGGCAAGTCCTCCTACTAACGTGTTCTTAAGTATTTCTTTGGCATTTCTACGAATCCTGTCTATCCAGATATCTGCCTCGTCGATGTGTGTCGGATGTTCCATGATTTATATAATTGTAGGGTAAATTTAGATGAATTCAATCAATATTTTAATATTTCGATAGTAAACATCCTAAAAACTAAGCATTTCATGTATAACACCTTCCTTTAGAGCATACGGTGAGACTAAAATGGACTGAGGTCTGATCAGGTCCACTATTATTTTTTTTAAGGCCATACCCACTACTATAAGTTTGATTCTCTCCGGTGGTAATCCCTGCAGCATGGCCCTTTCGGTTTCATCTGCGTTTATAATGATATCATGAAGGTCATAAAATTGTTGCACATCTATATGGCTGATTTCATGATGACTTATTTCATATCCTGACATAGATTGTAAGATCTCAAAAGATCCTGAAGCTCCGGCCAGAAAGGCAGGCTTATGTTCCTTAATATGTGCTATCATATCGGCGATGGTTTCCAAAACGTAGGTTTTCAGAGCCTCCAGTTCGCTGAGAGTAATAGGATCCGACTTGTGAAACAGCTCGTGCAGGATACCTACACCCAGAGGATAGCTGTTGGACCATGCCTTTTTACCTTCTTTTATCAGAATGAATTCCGTGCTGCCACCTCCTATATCCATTATCAGGTGTGTTCCTGTTTGCATACCGTCCAGGAGAAGCATTCCTTTATAGATAAGATCAGCCTCCCTGATACCATCTATGATGTCTATTTTAGTTCCTAAAATATCTTCAGCCGGGCTTATGAATTCCATCCTGTTGCTTGCTTTTCTGAGTACAGCTGTACCTATTACCTTCAGTTGGGGACCTCGATAGGTAGTCAGAATTTTTTTAAAATCTTGTATCGTCTCCAGACCGGAGATTATTTTTCCTTTTTTATTACATCTACACCTCCATCCGAAAGACCGGTAAATACCCTTTTACGAAGCAATGTTTCGAAGCTCCCTTGTTCCGTTACGTTTACTATCAATAGATGAAATGTATTGGATCCAAGGTCTATAACAGCATTTACTTTGTTGTTCATTTTATTGTTGCGGTATGGTTCCGCGAGCTTGCTGAGCCACATTTGCATAAAAATTGACCCCTGCATCAGTCATGTAATTGGCATAGATAGGCTTATTGGTCTTGTCCACGAATACATAAAACTTACAATAATTGGTAAGATATACATCCACATCATATACAATTTCCCCTTTTATCTGAAAAAATTTCCTTCCTATAGGTTTACAATCTTTAGGAATTCTTACGAGAGGCCTCTTGAAATCAATAAAACTGATATTCTGGTCGATTGCGTTATCTTCTGACTGACTAAGACTAAAAGGCAGCTTGTGGAATATATAATCCACATATGTACATTCATTGAGGAGTTTGACCATGACCTGCTCAGGTACTCCCGGTATCTCTGGGCCTGTAGTTTCTGGTGCAGTGACTGTGGCATTCGGTTTTGAGGCAGTAGGACTGGCTTCTTTTTTGGAATCTCCCTTACAGGCTATAAGACCTACGATGACTATGCTTAAAACCCATTTTGATACTGATTGCATGATATTATGTTTTTTAAAAATTAAATTCTGATCTTACAGTAATAAAATATCCTTTGAGTACACTATTATCGGCGGATGGGTCTTTGTACATGTTGAATAGTGATGAAGTGTAGCGGATAGACATTCCCACCATTTTGTTGAACTGAACACCTGCACCGAGGAGCCAACTGACATCGCTTTTTCTAAAGTACTCTTCTTTGTAGCCGGCAGCTTTGGCACTGAAAAGATAGCCGTAAGAAAGACCTCCTTCAGCCCTTACCTTATAATAACCTTTATTTTCTATGTACCAGTCTCTAATACTAACAATAAGAGGAAGCTCCACATAATTCAGATTGATCTTATCTCCTTCATTGTTATTGAATACTTTCACGGCTGACCCTCTCTGACTAATCAGCATCTCCATTGCAAAATCGAGGGACTTGTTGTTGACATAAGACAATCTTCCACCGGCACTAACACCTAATTTGTTGAAGCCATAGAGATTATCCCCATCTATCTGAGAGGCATTGGCCCCGACAATAGCAGCAGCTTTAAACCTTTGGGCAGACATGGGTTGGGCAAAAGCAGCCAACATTACTACGATGAGAATGAAATATTTTATCATTTATTATATTTTTATAATGAAAGGAAACGCAAATATCTTCCCATTATTGATTTCATGCAGGATCAATGTTGTCGTCATCGATTACATTTGTTATATTTGTCCTGCAAATTTATAATTTATTATCAAATATTATGAATAAACATACTAAACCCACTTTGCAAAAGCTGGAACAGGTATTCAAAGAACTGGATTATACGGTCAGATATGAAAAAGGGACCTTCAATTCAGGCTATTGTATTGTTGAAAATTCAAAAATTGCGGTAGTCAATAAATTTTTTGACACTGATGCTAGAGTAGGTGTTTTGATGGATATTTTGTCGGTGATATTAGAAGATGACAGGATACTTACTGAAAAATCACGCCTGCTATACAGACACCTTTTAAAAAGTCAGGAAGTCATCCATAAATAATAGATATTTTTATGAAAATTACCCTACTCGGTACGGGTACATCTCAAGGCGTCCCCATTATCGGGTGTGATTGTGAAACCTGCACTTCTGCAGATACAAAGGATAAGCGATTGCGATCTTCAGTCCTGGTGAACCATAATGGATTTAATATACTTATAGACGCAGGACCTGATTTAAGGCAACAAATGCTTGCCCATCATGTGTCACGGTTGGATGCCATCTTACTCACCCATGAGCACAATGACCATATCATAGGTATGGATGATATCCGCCCGTTCAATTTCCGTCAAGGAATGGTGATGCCAGTATACGGACTAAACCGAGTTCTCGATAATGTCAAATCCAAGTTTGCCTATATTTTTGAATCATATCCATACCCCGGCGCTCCCAGAGTCATTTGCCATGAGATATCCGGCAATGGCCAGTACGAAATATTTCCAAATTTATTTTTACACACTATCAATGTCATGCATGGGAGCCTTCCGATTTTAGGTTACAGGATTGGAAATTTTGCATACATTACAGATGCATCATATCTGGATGATGAGGCCATATCATCGCTGAGGGGACTGGAAGTATTGGTGATCAATGCTCTTCAGTTCAGAAAACATTACTCTCATTTTACTTTTGAAGAAGCTGTGGATATGGCACAAAAATAGGAGCATCCATGACATATCTGACACATTTGTCACATGAATTAGGACAATACTCCATCCTGGCTGCAAAATGCCCTGCCGGTATTCTTCCTTCTTATGACGGACTTAGTATAGAAATATAATAAGACCTACCTGGGCTGTGCTTTTGAATTCAGGACATCAGAATCCTACCGGGAAGACTGTTACTAAAGCCAGATATGGAGTTACGGGGTCATCCTAAACAAATCAGTTTGTGTTATTTGTAAAATTGTTTGGAATTACAACAATATTTGCTTAATATTGTCTTATCTATTGCCTAACTGTCATATTATGAAGTGGATTGTATCTATAGTTTTATTTAGTTTGTGTCTGATATCACACGGGCAGCAAAGACCTCAGTTTACTCAATATATGCTCAACAAATACTCCGAAAATCCAGCTTATGGAGGACTGGAGAGATCTCTCAGCATATTTTCTTCTTTCAGAGACCAGTATAGTGCCTTTCCCGGCAATCCACGAACCTTCTATGTCGGGGCTGATATGCCATTTTACCTATGGAATGGGGCCATAGGTTTAACATTTTTCAACCAAAGAGCAGGTGTATTCAGTAATTCTAATTTTAAAGTTTCATATAACTATGTGATGGGTACCCCTGTTGGCTTTTTAAGCTTTGGCGGTAGGGTAGGGCTTGATTTTCTTTCTGTTGATGGCAGCGGCATCATTACTCCAGACGGAAATTATGAAGGTGTCATCAATCATAATGACCCGCTGCTGGGAGTCACGACGTATACCGGTGCCGGCCCATCATGGGAAGTTGGTAGTTACTTTATGGGGCGAAACATAGAAGTTGGTGTCACCGTCTCAGAGCTTCCGGTACATGAGTACAGTATTGGGGACGGTAAATACCTGAGAGACATGACCTTTTCATTATTTGCACAGTACAAGTACAGGCTAAATGATTTGTTGGTGTTAAGACCATCGATGCTGGTGAAAGGAGACCGTGCCGTTATTCAGGGAGATCTGGGTGTTTCTGCTACATACAACAAAAATCTAATTTTCGGTGCCAACCTCAGAGGATATAATACTACTTCTCTAGATGCTTTTTCAGTCATCATAGGCACCAACCTTGGTAAAAAATATGTAGTGTCATATAGTTATGATTTTGGATTGTCAGCCTTGCGTACATTTCATCAGGGTACCCATGAAATCATGCTCTCCTATAATATGCAGCGCCTGATAGGTCTGGGACTTCCCCCGAAAATAATATACAATCCAAGAGATTTGTGACAAGATTCACTTCAAATCAATAATATTTAAATCTTTTGTATTTATATAATGAAATAATTATATATGAAGGCTAATTTTATTTTGCAGTTTGCACAATATCAGGTTGAATTCTTCGTTATAAATGAGCTAAAGAGTTTTTCGTAGATAAAAATATTTTAAAAAACGAATTTAAAATAGTTGTAGTTTTAAAATAGTCAATTATCTTTACGGCGCTTTATTCCGAAGCCCATGTTTTTATAGGTAAAATCGCTAAAAGAAATGAAAAGTTTATCAAGTTTAATTGTATTACTATTCACCGTTATGCTCATAACCTCTTGTGGTAAGCAGGAATCAGGTCAGTTGACCGGGGTTCAGCTTAGACCAAAGTGGGGAGGTTTCAATCCATTTGGTATGGTTTACGTTCCTTCCGGTACACTGACGATAGGTCAAAGTGATCAGGATGTTTTCTCGACTTATGCCCAAAGACAAAAAAATCTGTCCATCTCAGGGTTTTTTATGGATGATACCGAAATCACCAATAATGAGTACCGTCAGTTTGTTTATTGGGTCAGAGACTCCACAGCACATGAACTCTTGGGCAACAAAAAAACAGATGATTTCGACAATGAAACCGTTGACTGGGAGGTAGAACTCGATTTTAGTGATGAGACATTGGGCGAGATGTACTACCAGGGAGATATGGCTTTTGAAGGTAAAAGGGAGTTGGACTATGCAGGTTTAAAGTATAAGTACCAGTGGATTGACTGGCAGAAAGCAGCACACAACAAGGCTGCCACCCGAACATCCATTATCAATAAGGCAGAAGTTAAAGTGTTTCCTGACACATTGTGCTGGATCAGAGACTTTACATATTCTTACAATGAGCCACAGGCAAGAAACTATTTCTGGCACCCTGCATTCGATGATTATCCGGTAGTGGGTGTCAATTGGAAGCAGGCTACCGCTTTTTGCCACTGGAGAACCAAGCTTTGGAATCAGTACAAGCAGGAAGAACCAAACACAGAAGTGTTCAGATTGCCTTCTGAGGCAGAGTGGGAATACGCTGCCAGAGGTGGACATGATATTTCTCCATATCCATGGGGAGGCCCTTATATCAGAAATGCTAAAGGCTGTTTACTGGCCAACTTCAAACCAGGAAGAGGAAATTATCCAGAGGATGGTGGTATGACCACTGTAAAAGCGGATGCCTATTTCCCCAATGACTATGGTCTTTTCTGTATGGCAGGTAATGTTTCTGAATGGACTTCTTCAGCTTTTCATGAAAATGCATATGACCACGAACATGACCTGAATTCTGATTACAGATATGATGCGGCTGACAGCGACCCGGAAGCATACAAAAGAAAAGTACTCCGTGGAGGATCATGGAAAGATATTTCTTATTACTGCCAGACAGGTACCAGGAGCTGGGAGTTTCAGGATACTGCCAAATCTTACATAGGATTCAGATGTGTGATCACGTATCTGGGTAGATCTATCAATGATTTTTAATATTAAATCACCACAATCAATAGGCTAAAGAAAGGTACAGAGCGTAAGCTTTGAGATACCCTAAGTAATATCAATTTATTTTTTAACTAATCACAAAATTTAATTAACAATGAGTTTTTTCAAATCACCTTCATTTAAATATCTTAAAAACCTTTTGATCGGTCTTGGAGCATCTGTTGTAATGATCGGAGCCTTAGGTAAATTGAACAGTACCTCTTGGGGAGGAATGATGATCACAGCAGGTTTGTTAGTGGAAGCTTTCTTATTTGCTATGTTGGGTATTCTTGGACCAGAAAAAGATTATTACTGGGAAAAATTATATCCGGGTTTAGATAAATACCACTCTCACTTAGCTCCACTTACTGCAGGAGAAACTTCAGGTTCTATGCCGAAGGCTCTTAACGCTGATGTTGTGGAAAACAAATTGGGCGGAATGCTTAGCGAACTTCAGTCTATGTCAAAAAGCCTTGGTTCTTTGAAGGCATTACAGGAAGTAGATTTTTCACAGACTGGTGACCAATTAAAAACAATGAATAATTTTTATACCAAGATGAATGATGCTGTTGCAGCTTTAAATTCAAGTGTTGAAGATACCAAGCAGTATCAGGCACAAATGGCAAGCCTTAGCAAAAATCTTACTTCTTTAAATGGAGTATATGGTAATATCCTTTCTGCTTACAATGTAAAAGGATAATCAATCCATTTTAAGAAACAAATTTCATTCACAAATAAAAAAGATATAAAATGTCAATACCTAAGGAACCGCGGCAGTTGATGATCAACGTTATGTACCTCGTACTGACCGCGCTATTGGCACTCAACGTATCTGCTGAAATCTTTAACGCCTTTGATATGGTGGACAAAGGTCTCGTAAAAGCAAATGATGCATTGGATGCTGCTAACAAGGAAATTCCCGCTCAAATCAAGAAGAGTGCTGAAAAAGGACCACAATTTAAAGTGTATGCAGACAGAGTAGATGTAGCTTCACAAATTTCAAAAGAAGGAACGGAATATATCGCAGGCATCAAACAATTTTTGCTGGATAAAACCGGAGGACTGGAAGAAGTAGAAGGAAAACAGCAGCTCAAAGGACTGCGTGATTATGATGCAACCACGAGATTACTGGTAAATGAAGGAAAAGGTGAGGAGCTGAAAGCTAAAATTCTTGAAACAAAGGATAAATTTTTAGCCTTGGTAGATAAAGACGATCAGGCTTCATTTGCTGCTAAATTACCTTTGAACATCGATGATGAAACATGGAAATCATCCACGACAAAAAGAGCAAACTGGTCTGACTTTACTTTCGGCCATATGCCTTTAGGTGCATGTATGCCTATTTTCTCTAAATTTTCGAATGATGTAAAGAGTTCTGAAGCAGCTGTACTCAATTACCTTGCAGGTAAAGTGGGTCTTACCGAAGAAGTGGTTTTAAACCAATTCAGAGTTGTTTCGTCTCCTAAAAAATCATATGTCATCAGAGGTGAAAAATTTGAGACTGAAGTGTTTTTGTCAGCATCAGCCGACAAAGCCAGTAACACAGGCATCAAAATTTCAGTAAACGGAGCAAACTTACCTGTAAATGCTGAGGGTGCTGCTTCATGGTCTACCACTGCCGGTGAGGTGGGTGTTAAGAAATATGAGGCTGTAGCCAGTGTTTATAATCCTGTAACCAAGGAAACAAAACAGTACAGACAAGCTTTCGAATACGAAGTAGGAGAAAGATCTGTAACCATATCTGCTGCTAAAATGAACGTATTTTACATAGGTGTGGATAACCCAGTAGAAGTTTCTGCTGCGGGTGTGCCTTCGGCTCAAATCAAGGTTTCTATGGATGGTGGTACCATCAACAGAAATTCTGAAGGTAGCTACACTGTAAATGTCAATAGCCCAGGTAAAGCTACTGTAAAAGTAAGTGCACCAGGTATGAATGGTAGTAAAGAATTCAGAGTTAAAAGAATACCTGACCCAACTCCATTATTAGGAGGAAAGGAAAAAGGTGGTTCTATAGGTAACGGTACTTTCAAAGCGCATGGTGCATTATTACCTATGTTGTTGGACTTTGATTTTGATGCAAAATGTAACCTTGCCGGTTTTACATTGGTAAGAGTAGCTAAGAGACAAGACCCGGAAGTAGCTGCCAATCAGGGAGCTTCTATTCAGGGAGGTGCAAAAAACCTTCAGAATAAAGCCACTCCTGGAGATAAATATGTATTTCAGGATATCAAATGCAAGTGCCCTGGAGATGGTGCAGCACGAAATCTAGGCCAGTTGGTTTTTGATATTCAATAAATTATAACTTTAAATATTCTTACAATGAAGTCGTTTCTTAATTTTCTTGGACTGGTTTTGATTTTGGGCTTGACAGCAGACAATGTTGCAGCACAGGAGAAGAAGCCTGCTGCAGTCGGTGCTGCAGAGGAAGTAAAAACAGAATCTTCTACACCTTCGGAAGATGTTTTTGTCGATGATATCGTCAATAAAAGGATTGTAGTTGAAAATAAATTGATGGCAGCACAGCCTATCAGAGAAGCAGATATTTCCTGGGAAAAAAGAGTGCAAAGAGTGATTGATTCCCGTGAGAAACTCAATTTGCCATTCAGAAGTCAGGAGTTGAATTTGTTTACAGTTCTCAAGACAATGATAACCAATGGTGAAATTACGGCTTTCAGTGATGAACAATTTAAAAACGTACTGCCACCTGCAGAAATAGAAGGTAAAATGATCAAGATGGATACATCTGTGACATTGGATCCCGATACTTACGAAGAAAAAATTGTTATTGCAAGAAATGATATCAACTGGGAAGATATTTATCAGTATAGAATTAAGGAAGTTTGGTATTTTGATAAGCAAAGATCTGTAATGGATGTAAGAATCTTGGGAATTGCCCCTATTTATCAGAGTCCGAAGGATAAAGAAGCCGGTATACCCCCAGCACCTATGTTCTGGATTTATTATCCTGAATCCAGAATGCCAATGTCAAAATTCAGAGTTTTTAACGAAGAAAATGATATTGCTCCTATGACCTGGGCTGACTTATTTGATACAAGAGTGTTTTCAAGCTATATCTACAAACGTTCAAATGTATTAGATTACAGACTTAAAGACTTCTTTGTACCTGATCCTGATGATACAGAAAATAGAGCCGGAATTGATATGCTTTTACACTCAGAGAAAATAAAAAATGAGTTGCTCAATTTTGAGCATGATCTTTGGGAATATTAATTCTAAAGTAAAAATAAAAATGGGAGGTTGAATACAACTTCCCATTTTTATTTTATACCATTTACATTTGTATTTTTTTTAATTTATTACCCCTTATTTAACAATTGATTGGTATGGATATTAAAATAAAAACTGCATTAATTTCGGTGTATCACAAGGATGGTCTTGATGATATTATTTTAAAACTGGCAGAACATGGTGTGGTCATTTACACTACTGGCGGCACTCAGACTTTCATAGAATCATTAGGAGTCGCTGTTAAAAGGGTGGAAGACTTGACAGGCTATCCTTCCATTTTAGGGGGAAGGGTTAAAACTCTTCATCCTAAAGTATTCGGCGGAATTTTAGCGATAAGAGAGGAGGATCATTTATCTCAGCTCAAACAATATGATATCCCACCTCTAGATTTGGTGATTGTCGATTTGTATCCTTTTGAAGAGACGGTATCCAGCTCTGTAGATGAGCAGGAAATCATTGAAAAAATAGATATTGGTGGAATTTCTCTTATCAGAGCAGCAGCTAAAAACTTTAATGATGTGGTAGTCATTCCTTCCAGCAAACAGTATTCAGAGCTGTATAAAATCCTCAATGAACAGTCAGGCATGGCTACTTTAGCCCAAAGAAGATATTTGTCGGCAGAAGCTTTTAAAGTGTCGTCCCATTATGACACTGCCATTTTCAATTATTTAGCTGATGATACCCAGCAGAAAGGAGTTTTCAAGCAAAGTATTTTACAAAGTGATGAATTGAGATATGGCGAAAATCCTCATCAGACTGGTATTTTCTTCGGTGACCTCAAAGAAGTTTTTGAAAAATTGTGTGGCAAAGAACTATCTTATAATAACCTGGTAGATATAGATGCCGCACTATACCTCATGAGAGAATTTGAGCATTCACCGCCAACATTTGCCATACTCAAACATACGAATCCCTGCGGAGTTGCCACGAGAGTGACCGTATCTGATGCATGGGATGCTGCTCTTGCTGCTGATCCGGTATCTGCATTTGGAGGTATTCTTATAAGCAATCATACTATCGATTTGGTAGCGGCAGAAAAGATAGATAAGATATTTTATGAAGTATTAATTGCTCCACATTTTACCAACGAAGCTTTACACTTATTGGGCAGTAAGCCAAAGAGGGTATTATTGAAACTTAAAAAATATCCTTTGCAAACTCAAATGTTTAAAAATTTGTTAAACGGAGTGATTATGCAGGATGCAGATTTGATCACCGAGGGGTACGATGCTTTTGTGGTGAAAACTAAAACTATCCCGACGGATGATGAACAAAAGGATCTTCTTTTTGCAATTAAGTGTTGTAAACATTTGAAATCAAATACAATAGTACTGGTAAAAGATGAGCAATTGCTGGGTATGGGGTGTGGTCAGACTTCGAGAATTGATGCGTGCAGGCATGCAGTAGAAAAAGCTAATCAATATGGTTTAAACCTGGAAGGTGCAGTGATGGCCTCAGATGCATTCTTCCCTTTTCCGGATTGCGTAGAACTGGTAGAGAAAGAAGGTATCAAAGCGGTGATTCAGCCGGGTGGATCTATCAAGGATCAGTTAAGTATAGACTATTGTGATGATAAAGGTATATCTATGGTTTTTACGGGAATCAGACATTTTAAGCATTGATGCATCTTGTAGTTGACATAGGGAATACCAGGGCAAAATATGCTGTTTTTGACGGGAAAGATATTGTATTTGCGGGTACTATACTGAAAAGGTTTTCTGGGTGTATAATGAAAAAAATACCTTCTGAATATATTTTGTCAGCTGCCATTCTGAGCAATACATCCCAACCTGATCCGCGTTTGCTTAATGCATTGGGCCAACTACCTGTTTTTATTCATCTGAGTCATCTCACAAAGTTGCCGATCAAAAATCATTATGGCACCCCTGAGTCTCTGGGCAAAGACAGGCTGGCTGCTGCTGCGGGGGCTTTCGCTCGTATACCGGGCCAACAGACGCTGATCATAGATATGGGTACATGCATCACAATGAATTTTTTAACTGCATCAGGAGAGTTTACAGGTGGAAATATTAGCCCGGGTATCAGGATGAGGCTGAAAGCTATGCATAAGTTTACAGCCAAGCTACCTTTGGTGGATCCATTACTTCATGACGAATATTTTGCTACGACAACTGTTAAAGCTTTACAAAATGGAGCTGTAAAAGGCACATTTAGAGAAATTGACTCGTTTATAGAAGAAACAAGACTTAAATTTGGAGAAATTAACGTATTTTTAACCGGTGGAGATGCTAATTTCTTTGAAAGTTACTCAAAAAATAAGATATTTGTCGCCCCGAATCTTGTGTTGGAAGGCTTAAATGAAATATTAAAATATAATGTGGAATAAAATTGGTTTTTTAGTGGTGGTTTTCATGAGTTTGACGATGACATTGTTATCGCAAGCAAATGATAATAGCCCTTATTCGAGATTTGGGATTGGAGAAATTACCGACAATAATTTTAATCATAGCCGTCAGATGGGAGGACTGGGTGCATCATATATTGATGGATATCATATCAATATCGTGAATCCTGCCAGTTACAGTTTTTTAAATGCTACTGCTTTTGATTTCGGTGTTTTTGCCAAACGAACCTGGCTTACTGAAAACAATACAACAAATAAGATATGGAGTGGCAATCTGGACTACCTTTCACTTGCTTTTCCCTTGCGTAACCCTATTAATGAAGTATATGACGGTGTCAAGAAGGATTATAAATTGGGCATGTCCTTTACTCTGATGCCACATTCATTTGTAAATTATAATATTGTTTCTGTCGATTCATTGGCAGAAACAGGGCCTTTCACTCGAAATTATGTGGGAAGCGGAGGTTCTTATAAGTTTATGTGGGGTAATGCTTTGAAATATAAAAATGTGTCAGCCGGCGTCAATCTTGGTTATCTTTTTGGTAAATTGCAATACGATAACAAACTTATTTTTGGTTCTGATCAGTTTGCTTACAGTGATTTTTTTTCCACAGATTATAATGTCAAAGGGTTTTTGTGGAATGCAGGCGTTATTTACTCAGACATCATCAATAAAAAAGCGATCGAAAAAAACAAATCATTGGCTGCAAAAAGAATATCTGTAGGCTTGCATGCCAATTCAGCCACCGGCTTCAACACCTCTTACAATGTTAATCATAGGCTCGTACAGCAATTGTTATCAGGCATTTTTAATATAGATACTATAAAAATTGTCAACAGTATCAAAGGAAAGGGTAAGTTGCCGGCAGAATTCGGTTTGGGCGCCACCTATTATTCAGGAGAGAAGTTTGTCATTGGAGCTAATTATGTCACCACATTGTGGTCTGAATACTTCAATGATGCTTCTAGCGAAACAAAAGGAAGTCTGACGGACGCCTCCAAAATCAGTGTTGGTGGATATTACAGGCCCAACTACAAGTCTTTTGATAATTTTTTTGAAAGAGTATATTATCGTTATGGAGTTTATTATAACAGGGACCCCCGTATCATAAATAATGAGCAGCTGACTACTTATGGTTTTACTTTTGGTCTTGGTATGCCTTTTGTATATCAAAGAAAGGTATCTCATGTCAATCTTGGTTTGAATGCAGGCATAAGGGGTGAAAACACACCAATATCTGAAAAATTTGTTAAAATCAGTTTAGGTGTAACTTTTAATGATGATGAATGGTTTTTAAAGAGAAAATATAATTAAATATCACAATTAACTAAACGCCGAACTTATTATGAACAATCGATTTTCTAACTTTTTTGTTTTTTTGTTTGCTTCATTCCTTTCTCTCACTGCCAATGCGCAATGTGAAAACTGGATAGGTAAACCTAATCAGACGGATGCTGAAAACGCTCACTCCATTTACAGGCAAGCTCTGAAGGCTCATGATTACAATACTGCATTTGAACAGTGGCAGATTGCTTTCAAATTGGCTCCGGCTGCTGACGGCAAAAGAGATTATCACTACACAGATGGAATCACTATGTATAAGCATATGCTTGCCAATGTCACTGATGAGAAAGTAAAGGCCGAGTATCACGCACAGATCATCAAGCTATATGATCAGGCGATTGCTTGCTATTTGTCAAAAAGCATTACGACAAAAAATGGTACTGAAGAGGAACTCAATACCAAATTGGGCTATCTGTACGGTAGGAAAGCATATGATATGTTCTATACCATAAATTCGTCTTATGATGACAATGTAGTAGCACTGGACAACTGTATAAAATATGCAGGAGACAATGCTGAATATGTGATATTTGATCCATATGCAAGTATTATTGTATACGAATTTAAGGAAAAAAGAATGCCAAAAGATAAAGCGGTAGCTTTGTACAAAAGGTTAAATCAAATAGCTGAATACAATATTTCCAACAATGAAAAATTGGCAGAAGGATATCAGCAGGCACAGGCATCCATGGAAGGAAAATTTGCAGAAATAGAAAAGGATATTTTTGATTGCGATTATTTTAAGGAAAAGTTGATACCTGAATACGAGGAAAACAAAGACGATCCCGCTACTTTAAAAAGAGTTCTGTTTACACTTAAGAGTCAGGGATGTTTAGATAGTGATCCTGTAGTCATTGCATTGGCTGAAGAATGGAAAAAATATGCCAATCAGGAAAATGCAAGATTACAGAAGGAATTTGAATCAACAATCCTGCTGCTGCAGCTAAAGCTGCGTATGACGCCGGTAGATACCAGGAAGCAATCACAAAGTATAAACAAGCTATAGCAGACGAATCAGACAATGATCAAAAAGCAACCATGATGCTGGCTATTGCTTCCATCGAATTCAGAAAACTAAGTTTGTATTCTCAGGCTAGAAACACTGCTTATGCAGCCGCAAAACTCAAGCCGGGCTGGGGTAGACCTTATATCCTTATAGGAGATATGTATGGCAAAACAGCAAGATCATGCGGCGACAGTTGGAACCAGAGATTGGCAATACTAGCAGCTATGGATAAATACAGTTACGCCAAGTCCATTGACGGTAGTGTATCAGGCGAAGCCAGTGATAGGTTAAGTACTTATTACGGTTCAGTGCCGGATAAAAGTGAAGGATTTATGAGAAATTTTACTGAAGGACAATCTGCCAGTGTAGGCTGCTGGATCGGAGAAACAGTAAGACTTAGATTTAAGTAATCATTTTCAAATATAATAACAAAGGGAGTTCCATATAGGGGCTCCCTTTTTTTATGTGACATTAGCATGTTGTTGTAGTCCAATAATAAGTTTTACTTTCACAATATAAAGTACTAAATTTACCATTCAAACAATCACTTATGCGCAGTATCATTTTATTTATTACTATCCTCGTCATTTCCTGTTCACCAAAGGTAACAGAAGTCGTCACCACACCTGAGCCACCCAAGACACCCGTCAAAGAAGAGCCCAAAAGCCCATGCGCAGGATTTGCTGATCTGACAGGACACGAAAGGGAGACAGCTGAAACAGAATTTGTACTCTATAAGGATTTTATTAAGATGAACAAATATGAAGAAGCGTTAGTGCACTGGAAAAAGGCATACAGCATGGCTCCTGGTTCCAACGGCCGTGTGAAATATCATTTTGAGGATGGCGCTGCCATATATAAGCACTTTTTCCAAAAAACAGAAGATAAGTCGTTGAAAAAACGATATGTGGATACTATCATGATGATATATGATAAAAAGAAGGAGTGCTTTGGGGATGAGGCTTATATCAATGGTTTAAAAGGTTTTGATTACTACTATTATTATCCGGAGTATACAGATGACGACCATATCTTTCAGTTGTTTAAGAGCAATTTTGATGTCAAAGGCAAGCAAGCAGATTATTTTGCCATCAATCCATTTGCAAAATTACTTTATGACAGGGTCGCAGAAGGTAAAATATCCAATGAAGAAGGCAGGAAATATGCTGACCTGATATTAAAAGCAGTAGAAAATGGCAAAGCCAACTGCAAAGGCAAAGCGTGCGAATCATGGGATATTATCAGTGAATACGCTCCTGCCCGACTGGAAGGTCTGGAAGGAGTAGATGGGTTTTACGATTGTGAATATTATGCTAAAAAATATTTTACATTATACAAAGCAAGCCCTGACAGCTGTGATGCCATCAATTTGGCCTATGCCCGCATGTTGAGAGGAAATTGCCCCGGTTCAGATGCCAGGCTGGCTGAGGTCAAGCAGGCAAAAACCTCCAAGTGTTATACAGCCCCGCCCGCACTTAGCTGTGCCGCACAGGGTAACGAAGATTACAGCCAGGGCAAGTATACCAAAGCCGTCGAGTCTTATCAGGCATGTGTAGATCAGACAAGCGACAGTGAGCAGAAAGCAAGGTATCTTATCTTGATTGCCAAAATTTATTACAGAGATATACGCAACTACCCCAAAGCCCGCAAATATGCCCTGGATGCAGCTAAAATGAAACCAGGATGGGGAGAGCCTTATCTACTGATTGGTAATTTATATGCTTCCAGTGGTCCATTATGTGGCACAGGAAGAGGCTGGGAGAGCCAGGTAGTCACATGGCCTGCCATAGACATGTGGACGAAAGCGAAAAATTTAGACAGTAAAGTCTCTGGTGAAGCCAACGCTCTGATCAACAGATATAAGCCATTCATGCCCAAAAAGGAAGATATTTTCTTTCGGAATATGAAGGCTGGTGATAGCTTTTTGTGCCTTGCTGGATACAGGAAAGTACAACCGTAAGGACATCTGATTAATAATCAGCAAGTTTTAAAACAAAAAAAAACATCAATATTTTATATTGATGTTTTTTTTTAAGCAAATTAATGTATGCTATTTTTCCTTAATATTTACTCTTCTTCGCCTTCAGCAGTAAGCTCCTTTTCGATATCTTGCATGAAAACGTAGTCAATAGATTCGGATACAGTAGGGATTATCGTAAGTATAGATTCAAGCCTTGATATTTCTATTAACTTTTTTACTGCGGGATTACTTGCACCTGTCAATACAAATGAACCATAATCTTTCCAAAGTCGGTTGGCTGTCAATATGGCACTCAATCCTGACGAATCGACATATTTAACGTCAGTTAAGTCAAGTATAAGATTTCTTACTCCTTCATTGCTCAATAAAACAAATTCAGACTTCAAATCAGGAGATAATATTGAATTTAAATTTTCTTCATCCAATTTAAATATAGTGTATCTATCTGTTTTGTCTAATGTAAACTTCATGTTTATTTATTATTTATATAAAATTTCATGCACAGTGGCAATGACTTTGCTCATTTGGTCGCCTTCATTAAAAAGCGGTGCAAAAATACATTAAAAAATCCAATTAGCATTGATAAATTATAAAAACTATTTAGTCGTTGCATATATATGAATAGCGAAAAAACTTAGATTTGGCAGTATATTCCGGCACATTTTGGGAAAAAGAACTGCCAAATCAAATTAATTATTATTATTATTTAAGTGATTTAATTTTAAGTGATAAAATATGTGTTTATTTTGCAATATGTATTATTTTTGTATTGTCAGCCTGAATATGGATGCGGTTGGAACTGATTGTAGGTTAATGTATGGTTAAAAGCCAAGTTTTTTAAATCAATTTACATACATTAATCATTTTTAGAATTATATTTACACTTAGAATAATAAGTTTATCAGAATATCTGAGTCTGACATATTTTCCGATAAAATTTAGTGGCATGAATTTGTTGGATGATTATCAGGATAAAACGAAACCAATAATAAGAAGTGGCGTTTTATATAAGTTAGAGTCTTAAAAATATTTAATCTGAAGATTTAACCAAAAGAAATAAATGAATAATAGAAAATTTTCGCCCAAAGTAAAAAAGATCATACAGCTGAGTCGTGAAGAAGCGATCAGACTGGGTCATGACTATATCGGTACTGAACATTTTTTATTGGGATTATTGCACAGAAAAGAAAGCCTTGCTGTAAAGGTACTGGATTCTTTGGAGGTCAATATTGAAGAGTTGAAACATAAGATTGAGATGACACACGGCTCCAGACATGATGAGGATTTGGGTTATAATTATGGAAGTATACCACTCAATAAACATGCTGAAAAAGTCTTGAAAGTGACATCCCTCGAAGCAAAAGTGTATAAAAGTGAAGAAATAAGACCTGAGCACCTTATGCTGTCCATTCTGAAACACGAGGACAATGTAGCCAATAAAATACTCCATGATTTTAATGTGGATTATGACGCATTCAAAACAGAAATGGAATACGTCAAACAAGAGCAGGATCCCTTTGCTCCTGATTTCACCAGTCAGACACCATCAGATTCAGATCTTCCTATGGATGATGACGAAGGAGGTGATCAGTATGGTTCCAGCCGAAAAACAACCGGCAAATCACGTACACCGGTACTCGATAATTTTGGAAGGGATGTCTCCAGGCTGGCTGAAGAAGGTAAGTTGGACCCAATCATAGGTCGTGATGTGGAAATAGAAAGGGTGTCACAAATTTTGTCCAGAAGGAAGAAGAACAACCCCATACTTATCGGTGAGCCTGGAGTAGGCAAGACAGCCATAGTAGAAGGGTTGGCCCTACGTATCATACAGCGCAAAGTTTCAAGGACACTTTTCAATAAAAGAGTAGTAATGCTGGATCTTGCTGCACTGGTAGCAGGAACCAAATACAGGGGCCAGTTTGAAGAGAGGATGAAAGCTATCATGACTGAGCTTGAAAAAGCAAGGGATATTATCCTTTTTATAGACGAAATACATACCATTGTAGGTGCTGGTGGAGCTACAGGTTCACTGGATGCATCCAATATTTTTAAACCTGCGCTCGCAAGGGGAGAATTACAGTGTATAGGAGCTTCTACTCTGGATGAATACAGACAGTATATAGAAAAGGACGGTGCACTGGACAGAAGATTTCAGAAAGTACTGGTAGACCCACCATCTCCTGAAGAAACTGTACACATATTGCATAACATCAAAGGCAAGTATGAAGATTTCCACAACGTCAGTTACTCAGATGAAGCAGTAGAAGCTTGTGTAAAGCTAAGTGAAAGATATATATCTGACAGATTTTTTCCTGACAAAGCCATCGATGTCATGGATGAAGTGGGAGCCAGGACACATCTCAAGAATATTCACGTACCAAAGTATATTGAAGACCTTGAGAAAGAAATCGAATCTGTTAAAGAGCAGAAAAATCTGGCAGTAAAAAGTCAGCAATACGAAAGAGCAGCAGATCTTCGTGACCAGGAATCAAAATTGCTTCGTAAACTGGAGCAGAATAAGGAAGAGTGGGAAGAAGAATCAAAAACACGAAAATATCCTGTCAATGAAGATGACATCGCTGAGGTAGTATCCATGATGACCGGCATACCTGTAAAACGGGTAGCCCAAAGTGAGTCCAACAAACTTGTCAAGATGACTACAGACCTGCAGGGTATGATCATAGGACAAGATGAAGCCCTGGCTAAGGTAACCAAAGCCATTCAAAGAAACAGAGTAGGGCTAAAAGATCCGTCAAAGCCAATAGGTTCATTCATATTCCTCGGACCTACAGGAGTTGGTAAAACAGAGCTTGCAAAAGCCCTGGCCAGATATATGTTTGATTCCGAAGACTCACTTATCAGAATAGACATGTCAGAATATATGGAGAAATTTTCAATCTCCAGACTGATAGGTGCGCCTCCGGGATATGTAGGATATGAAGAAGGTGGACAACTGACCGAAAAAGTTAGGAGAAAGCCATATTCTGTCATATTACTGGACGAAATAGAGAAGGCACACCCGGACGTTTACAATATATTGCTCCAGGTACTCGATGACGGACAACTCACAGATGGACTTGGCAGGAAAGTCGACTTTAAGAATACACTGATTATCATGACTTCCAATATCGGAGTCAGACAATTAAAAGATTTCGGTCAGGGATTGGGTTTTGCAACCACCTCCAGACAGGAAAATACAGAAGAAAACACAAAAGCCATCATCCAGGGAGCACTGAAGAAAACATTTTCTCCGGAATTCTTAAACAGGATAGATGATGTAGTGATTTTCAATAGTCTGGAAAAAGAAGACATATTTAAGATCATCGAGATTAATCTGAAACAGCTCTTCAAGAGAATGAATAATCTGGAATTTGATTTGACCATGACGGAAGGAGCAAAATTGTTTGTTGCAGAAAAAGGATTCGATCCTCAGTTTGGAGCGAGACCACTCAATAGGGCTATTCAGAAATACATCGAAGACCCACTGGCGGAGTTTATTCTCAATGAAAATCCTGAGAAGGGCACAAAACTGTTAGCTGATATTAATGAAGACAGTAGTGGATTAAAAATTTCATTGCTTTCTGAAGCCAGTACGCATGAAGACATTAAGTAAATAATTAAAATAAATTACATAAGTGCATTGATTTAAGAAATTAATGCACTTTTGTATTTATATTTGCACATTAATTTTAAAACAAAAACGAAAGACATTTGGCAAAAGGTAGAGTTCAACCACAAAACAAGGTACAGGATGATAAGTATAATTACAGACTGAACAGAGAAATAAATGTGCCACGTATCAGATTAGTAGGCGACAATCTGGAAGAAGTAAGTGAAATAGCCAGAAAAACCATCGAACCAGGCATTTATAATACTTATCAGGTTATTCAGTGGGCAGAAGAGCTCGAGATGGATGTTGTGGAAATCAGCCCCAATGCAGATCCACCGGTATGCAAAATCATCGACTATAAAAAGTTTATCTACGACAGGAAGAAGAAAGAAAAAGAGCTGAAAGCAAAGACGGCTAAAACTGTCATCAAAGAAATCAGATTCGGACCCAATACCGATGATCACGATTTTGACTTTAAAGTAAAACATGCTATAAAATTCCTGGAGGACGGTGATAAAATAAAGGCATATGTACAGTTTAAAGGTAGAGCTATTGTCTTTAAAGACAGAGGTGAGTTGATACTGCTTAGATTCCTGAAAGAGCTGGAAGAATTAGGTGCTGCAGAAGAGTTGCCAAAATTGGAAGGAAAAAGGATGATAGTGATGATATCGCCCAAGAAAAAGAAAGTTTAAGATTGGACTTGGGTCATTTTGTAAAATATAGCCGGCAGATAGTAAAATATAGCCGGCTTTTTTGTTTTTGTTACTATGCAATGATTTTATTTACCAATATTAGTTGCGGCTGAGGATTAAATCTAGAACGAAGAAAAAATAAAGTGATCCAAAAATGAATTATTTGATTTCCTTTTCTTACCTTTGCGTCCCTAAAATATTTATGTTATGCCTAAGATGAAAACCCACTCAAGTGCGAAAAAGAGATTCAGCTTTACCGGTACAGGTAAGTTGAAAAGATTTCAGGCTAATGCCCGTCACTTGATGAGAAAAAAATCCAATAAAGCTAAAACCAGATTGTTGGGTTCAGCATTGGTGAGCGATGCGGACTATGCAAAAGTCAAAAATTTGCTTTGTAAGTAAAATTTATTTTTTAACGAGAATACAGGAGTAAAGCATCATTCGGATCCCTGTATTGTACTAAAACCAAATAATTATGCCTAGATCAGTGAATGCAGTTGCCTCAAGGGCACGCAGAAAAAAAATCCTAAGTGCAGCCAGAGGTTTCTTTGGTGCAAGAAGTAAAGTGTATACTGTGGCAGTTAATGCCCTTGAAAAATCATATGTATATGCTTACAGGGATAGAAGAAACAAAAAAAGAGCTTTCAGAAGACTTTGGATTGCCAGAATCAATGCTGCTACCAGAATGCATGGTATGTCATATTCTAAATTTATCCACGCTTTGACCCAAAAAGAAATAGGTCTCAACAGAAAAGTCTTAGCTGACTTAGCTATGAATCACCCTGATGCTTTCAAAGCAGTAGTCGATTCAGTAAAGTAAAAATCCATACCCCACCCGAAAATTGATTTTAAGAGCTATTCATTCATTTGGATAGCTCTTTTTTTTGCCTTTCCTGTTTATTATTAGCTGTATCTATAATTAAACAACACCGTGATATCATTTTTTTATGATGAATAGAATAGAAGTGAAATCTATTTTATCCTCCATGTGTTATATGTTTATATTAAAATGTAATCAAAATGGAAATATTAGTTGAAAATATAAAATGCGGTGGTTGCGCCCATTCGATTAAAAGTGGGTTGATGAAAATCAAGGGAGTAAAAGATGTCGAAATAGATATCGAAAAGGGTTTGGTAGATATAGCAGGTGTGGATGAGGATGCAAGAGAGGTTATTGTATCTAAATTGCAAGCTATGGGTTATCCTGAACCGGGAAAGGGAACAGGGCTAACCACAGCCACATCATTTGTCAGTTGTATGATTGGAAGGGTGACTTCCTGATTTTATTCCCCTTTGTGGAAAACAAGTTGTATGTTTTCCGCACATATAGAAGTTTTACTTTCAGCATTCCAAAGGTAAATTTCCGCTTCGTCGGGCTCATATCTTAGTTTCGAATCCAACCACAAGTGGACTTTCTGACCTTGGTTCAGGTGGCGTTGTACGCGTAACACATCACTTCGCAGGTCTTTATTGTTTTTATAGTATTTGATGACAAGTTGTGTCATCTTCCACATTTCCCATTCTTTATTGTCTGTTTTGAAGTCAGCAGAAGCTCTCAGCCATCCTTCTTTGGCCGGCAATGAAAACTTTTTGGCGGGACTAAACTGCAATGTATCATTGAGGCATACATTTCCAATATAGGTAGCAGTGTCCTGTGGACTCATGAGGATAAGAGGATTTTTAATTGCTTTATTATAAATTTTACGGGTATCCAGTAATTTAAGTCCTTCCGGAGGCATTTTCTCCCTTAAAAAGATAGCTTTCAGGTATTCACTTGTCATATCACCCGCCACAAACAAACCTCCGTAATGACAATGATGTGTCATCCAGAAATTATAATGGACACAAAACAACCCGAAGGCAGTCACTAGTATTGACTTCAGATGGATAGTAGTAAATGACTGAAAAAATGCAGCCAAAGGGAATGCTAGCACCGGATATATTTGTACCAGTGCTCTCTGACTGACGCTACCACCGTACCACCATATGTCCCAGGCAAAGGTCACATACATAAATACCACGCTAAACAATAGAAATGGCATGGCAATAGGTTTGTTCTTTTTGAAAAGAAAGTAAAATCCTATCAGGCTGAGCACCATCACAGGTGTATATATCAACCAGCCAGCTCTGCCACTGAAAAGACAATCTAATACGTGTGGTTTTAGCCAACTAAAGCCCTGGTCTTCGTAGCTATAGACCAGCCAGTCACCAGACACAAATTTCCAGTAAAATAACTGCAGACTCCCTATCACACCTGTGGCTATCACCGCAACGATGACTTTTTCATAAGCTTTGCCCCAGAATACGAGCCTACTTACTATGTCCTTCCAACTCAGACTTAATCCAAACAATACAGGAATCATCACAGATAGAATCTCCGTTGGCCTTGTGAGTGCCATGAGGCCTATAATGATACCTATGCCAGCAGCATTTTTAAATGTAGGAGATGTATAAAATTTTATAGTAAAGAAAATCAAGATAGCATATAATGTAAACAGGAAATTATGTGTCATGGCATTAGTAATAGCGCCATATTCCAGAAAGTTGGTTGCAAAACTTATCGCCAGCAAAGTCAAACCTGTGGCAGTTTCAGAAAAATACAATATCAATACTTTACGTAAAAAAAATAGCCCAATCAAACTTACCAGCAGGCCCCAGAGGAATATTCCAAACTGATAAGGTATGGAAAATCCATCCTGCGGATACCCCAGGATTTTTGCTGAAAGATGGCCGCAAATAAATCCTGGCAACATCAGCAAGGCCTGACCACTACTGTATTTGAGAACGTAATTGTTATTTTTATGCTTAAAAGATTGTAAATTGGCTGGAGTAGGTCTGTATTTTTCGATAATAGATGAAGAAAAACCCAGTTGCCTGACATCTTCATAAATCAAAAAAGCAGGTAGATACCAATAATATCCCGAGATGTCCCAACTAATAGTGGCTTCTGTCGACTCTTTATTCCATTTGGGATAGTAAAAAAACGCTATGACCGACATCAATATGCACGAAAACCAAAGCGATATCTTGCTGAAACTCATAAATACTATAATTATTTGTAAAGCAAATCTATAAGAAAAAATGACAATATCACCATTTTTATCTGCTTTACGCAACTTGAAATAAAAAAAGACGATATCTGATGGATATCGTCTTTTTAGATGGGAGGCTAATGGGGCTCGAACCCACGACCCTCGGTACCACAAACCGATGCTCTAACCAACTGAGCTATAACCTCCGTTTTGATTTGAAGATGCAAAAGTATAAAACTTTTTAAAATACCATTTAAAATATGTACTTTTTATTTTTAAAAATCCTGATTGTTAAATTAATTTATTTTTAAATGGGGCTGTTGTTATAAACTAAAATGGGGAGGAAAAATGAAATAATTAATTTAAATTGTTGAAAATTGATTTTTTTTTCAGCAATAAATGTATCTTTACAATCAGTTTACGTCCAAAACCTAATACAATATCAAGTTTAACCCTGATTGGCTAATAACTGATTAGATAAACGGAATGAAATATTGTAGCATGGATTGGGTGGTGATAATTTGATAGCCGGAATACTTATTAAGTAGAAAAGCTTTTGTTACTCTATATACTTTATTACCCCAATTGAAAATAGTTTAATATCTTAAAATTATCATTTTTTGCATTTATCAGATGTTGATGGGTTTAGCAGATTGATCAAATCAAATCCTGAAAGGGCTTTGCAGTATTTGTATGAATCACAATATGAGACACTCTGTAAACAGGTCTATCTAATATTAAAAGATGAAAATGTTGCAGAAGACATTGTGCAGGAGGTATTTGTAGAGGTGTGGAAAAAAAGAGAAGATCTGAATATCTTGACTTCCATAGAGCCCTATTTAAAAAGAGCTTGCCGAAATCGCGCACTGAACTATATCAGAGATAATGCCATAAAATGGGAAGAAGAGTCTGCACTATTGGATCAGGAAGATACTGGCTTTACCTCTGAGCAATATATGAATGCGGATGATCTGAACAAGGAGATACAAACTATCATCTCAGAAATGCCGGAAAAATGTGGTATAGTATTTTCGCTGAGCAGATATGAAGAAATGAATTATGCCACCATTGCGAAAGAATTGGGTATCTCGGTTAAGACGGTAGAAAATCAGATTTCGAAAGCTTTGAAAATTTTAAGAGAACAAATATATAAAAAAGTGAAAATTGAATAGGGGTAAGGACATTTAAATGTGTCATATTAATGAAAAGTGAAATAGATGGAATACACTGATAAGGTTTTATACATTCAAAAATATCTTTCTGGCCAGATGGACTCAGAGGAAAAGGTTGCTTTTGATATATGGAAATCCTCTTCAGTGGAGAATGACCTTCTTGCACAGCAGATCGGACATATTTGGATGAATGCGGTGCCTAAATCCTTGCCCTCATTTAATGCCCATAATGCCTTCCAAAAACATCTGGAGACCATCAAAACTGATCAAAACACTATAACAAGTGTACCACAAGATACCAAAGTGCGGACACTTAGTTTTAGCAGGATGTGGCAATCCATTGCTGCTATGGTTGTATTTGTATTGGTATCTTTGGTTGTTTTCAAAATTACTTCAGAGGATCAATATTACGCTGCTGATAATCAAAAAGTAACACTTTCTGATGGTTCGGAGATATGGATGGATAAAGGAGCAGTATTGACATATAGTGACAAATTTGGTAAGAGGACCGCTACACTCCAGGGTAAGGCATATTTTAATGTTGCTAAAGAAACCGGAAAGCCATTTGTTATTTCGAGCGATGATGTAAATGTCAGAGTTTTAGGTACAAAATTTATTGTAGATACAGACAGCAAGCAAGTATTTGTCAGAGAAGGAAAGGTAGAAGTGAGTGCTGCAAAAGAAAAGGTCATACTTATTGACAACCAGAAAGTAAAAGTGAGTCAGGGCAAACTATCAGAAGTAGAGAAAGTTATATTCAATACAGAGGATGTTTGGTTTAACGAAGATTTGACCTTTGATAATGTGCCTTTTGACAAGGTAATGGGGGATATTTCTATAGCTTATGGAGTCCGTTTTGAACTTCCCGCCAATAAAGACTGGAAGCAATGTACTTTCACCTCCGGATCACTTAAGAAAAATTCTTTAGACCAGGTTCTTACCACGCTCAAACTGACTTATGAACTGGAATATACAAAAACAGCTGAAAAGGCCTACAAACTGTCACGAGTGAAGTGTAAATAAGCTGCTCATTCCTGCATGACCCCAAGTCATTGTAACTTTTTTTGATCTTTTTTCTTTTAATATTTCCCTCGAATATCTTCCAAATAAAAAAACTGGCAATAAATTTGTACCTTTGAGTTGAGTTTCAGTAGTACTAAAATTGTTATCAGTGGAAAGATTTCTACTTTCTTTTTGCTTCATATGTATCTTATCATATTGTTTTGGCCAATCCCGGCCTGATGATAAGGTAGTAACATATGCTGCTTATAACAAACCTCTGAAGATTGTACTGAAGGAACTCTCCAAAATCGGCAATGTCAATATTATTTACTCTGAGTCCAGAATTCCGGCTGAGAAACCTGTAATAATCAATGCAACCAATGAAAAATTGGGAGGAATACTTGCCGTAATACTAGATGATTTTGGCCTCACTTATCAGATAGTAGGAGACCAACTTGTTCTTATAAAAAATGAAAGCAAAAATAATACAGGAGAGGTCAGGATTTATGGATACATCAGGGACAAACTTTCAGGTGAATATCTTATAGGTGCCAATGTATTTATACACGACAGATCCCGAGGCACTGCGACAAATGAAAATGGGTTTTTTAGCATGTCTGTCGGCAAACAGGAACAAAGGTTTCACTTTTCATATCTTGGATATAAGTCAGAGATGCTGGATATATATTGTCTCAAGGATACTTTGGTCAATATCAAATTGCAGCCCGATGGATTGCTCAATGAAATCATCATAATGGATGACCTACTGGAAGAAGAGCATGAGCAGACGGCCAGTCAACAAAATTTGCATATCGACAAAATCCAGGCAAGTAATCACCTGGTGGGAGAGGCTGACTTGTTTCGCTATATAGCCATACAACCGGGTGTCACTTCAGCTGCAGAAGGCATCGGGGGACTCAATGTAAGAGGTGGGTCTGCTGATCAAAATCTGGTCTTGCTAGATGGAGTGCCACTGTATAATACGGGACACGCACTAGGCATTTTTTCGGTTTTTAATGCCAATGCAATTAAAAGTGCCTCTTTTTACAAGGGAGGGATACCGGCAAGATATGCAGGCAGGTTATCTTCTGTGATAGACGTGCATACCAAGGATGGCAATATCCACAAAGTGCAGGGTGAAGCGACGCTGAGTACTATTGCTCTGAAGGCCTCACTTGAAGGACCTATTATAAAAGAAAAAGCAAGCTTTTTGCTTTCTTACCGTCGTACATTTATGGATGTATGGATAAAAGAATTTACCAAATTTCAGAATAAGGAAAAGAAACAACAAGGCGAGGCCAATTACTTTTTTAGTGATTTTAACCTCAAGCTGAATTTTGACCTGAGTAAAAAAACGAGGCTGCTTTTGCAAACTCTTCATAGTAATGACGATTTCCAAAACAATGTTTATGCCAACAATAATGTGCTTAGAGACGAAAACAACAGGAGTCTGGAGTGGGGGAATAAACTTTATTCGCTTAGATTACATAGTCAGTGGGGCAAGTCGCTATTTTCAAAAACAAGTGTATACTTAACCGGGTATCAGTTTGAGAGTTTTCGTAATAAGTTGTTTGAGCTTGTGCCTGCAAATGACACGATTACATTTTTTGATGCTTCGTTGTATCAGACATCTATCAGGGAAACAGGAGTGCGGCAGGAGTTCGATTGGTTACCGTCTTCCAGCCATACCATAAAGGCAGGTATTCATTATCAGGACAGATATTTCTCACCTGCTATTACTAATGTCAATGAAAAAAGATATCGACCCCAATGAATTTAAAATAGATATTTCTACATTAAAAAGCCTGTACGGAAAGGAGGAAATCAATGCGAAGGAAATAAATATTTATGTCGAAGATCTTAGTGCATTAGGTAGTAGTACAAGCCTGAATGCCGGCATCAATTACTCCATAATGCCTGGCCAAAAAAAGTATTCATCCTTCCAGCCTCGCCTTGCTTTTTTGGTAGAGGGCGAACATTTACATTTTAAAACTGGTATATCCAGAATGCAGCAATACATGCATTTGCTCAGCAACAACGGCCTTGGGTTTCCATCCGATGTATGGCTTCCATCCAGCCCCTTGCTCAGTCCTCAGAAATCCTGGATATTAAATACTGCATTTGGTTATAGACTAAACTCAGGCTTGAAATTCGGAATGGAAGCTTACTACAAATCATTTGATAAAGTCAGTAGTTTTAATGAAGGAGCAAGCCTTAATATCAATGAAAACATAGACTGGCAGTACGACATTCCCATAGGAAACGGATACGCATATGGGCTGGAAATGTATGCAGAAAAAGTCATTGGCAAAACTCTTTTTGGAGCAAACTATACATATTCCATTTCAGACCGACGTTTTGAGGATTTGAATATAGGCAGGACGTTTCCATTTGGGCTGAATAGAAATCATAGTTTTAAATTTTCATTTACATACCGGCTTTCTGATTTTTCAGAATTTTTACTCAACTGGTCATACATGACGGGCAATTATTATTCACAACCTATCAATGTGACAATAGATATCAATGGCAAGCCAATCGTACTTTTTCCGGAAAAAAACAATGCTCAGTATCCTGCATTTCATAGAATGGACGTAGGGTTTAGTTTTTATAATACCTATAAATGGGGTAGGGCAAAGTTCTTTTTAGGTTTGTATAACGCTTACAACAGAAATAATCCGTTCTATACTGAATTAGTCAGAGACAAGGAAAATGATGCTAGATTTGAGTTTAAGCAGTTTAGTTTGCTTCCACTTTTGCCAACTATCAGCTACAGTATTTCTTTTTGACCAATACCTACTTACACATTTACCTTCAGTAAAGTTTACATTTTTATATTCAAATTTGTAAAATTACCGCTGATTAAAAATTTATTGTGTAAAAAAAGTGACAATTTGTTATTTTTATGTCATATTTGTGAGTTAAAATATATTTGGAGATCAGAAAGTTATTGATCATATCGACTTTCATCTGCGCATTAAGTTCTTGTGTAGATGTACTACCGATACCTTCTGTGGATGAGGGTATGAAGTTGTTTGTCGTATGTGAAATGCAAATGGGAGAGAATGTAAATGCAAAAATTTCTTATACCGGCAATGCAAATGGTACACAACCACAAATGCTGATGATGCCTGATACTTTTAATTTTTCCATTGCTGAAGGCGAAAAAGATTTTGGTGTACCCTTTAGATACAATGCGAGGGATACATCTTTTAATATTGATAAAAACAATCTAAGTATAAAGGTCGGCGAAAAGTATAAATTCAGGGGTGTAGGCAGTAATACCAATACATCAGAGCCTTACCTCACAGTACCTGAATCCTTACAGGTAGATTCGTTGACCATTAAAAATGTAAAATCAGGAATTGTCTCAGGAATGCACTTTACAGAAGTATCGTGTGAGATATCATTTAAAAAACCGAGCACCACAAAATCCTATTTTTATTTAGTGCCAAAGAATGAACACGGTATGATATGGGAAGTATCTGCTTTCGATCAGGATCACAATGCATTCAAAAAACTTAAAAACAGAGACGGTTTCTTAGTTGATTATAGCCGATTGGAATCTGATGTCATTAAACTCACACTTACTTTGTCAGAGCCACTTGATTACAAATATCTCGACTTCAATGTATTTAATGTAACAGAATCTTTTTACCGCTACAATCATTTTATCTCCAATACCTACACTGACCCGGGACAGTCATCAGAAAATCAGGCCATAGCTGCATTTAATATCAGGACTCCCAAAGCCTACGGATCTTTTAGCGCCTTGACTAATAAGAAGATAATCAAAAAAATTAAAGACTGATTTGTCGTTTTTCTAACATATTTTAGGTGTTATTTGTAAATATATATACATATTATAGGGGTAGACCACTATAATATGTGTCTTATATTTGTAACCACCAATACCAATACATGCAATTTTCAGAAATCATTGACGCACTGAAGTCTTTTCCAATAGCTACCTGTCTGACTGATGATGAGTTAGTACAGATTATTAAGTCAGGAAATCTCAAGCAAATACCCAAACATCAACTTATATTCAGCGAAGGACAAAAAAGCAATGAACTGTTTTTCCTGTTGAAGGGGGTGGTCAAAATAACAATGAATACTTCAGATGGCAGAGAGGTGATCAAAATGATTTTGCACCCGAAGTCAATCATGGGTGAGCATAGTATAGCCGGAGAGGAAATAAGAGCCAATAATGCTACTGTCATGACCGGAGAAGCCACAGTCTTGGCGGTCCATATTGATGTGATCACAGAGATCATGGGCAAAAATCCTAAGTTAGCATTTTGTATCATAAATTTTATTGGTAAAAAGTTGAAGTATACGGAAGAAAGACTTGAATCACTGGTTTTGAAAGATGCCCGTGAAAGAATAGTACAGTTTTTGAAGGTCAATGCTCAATCTTTTGGTCAGGCTGTAGGTTTAGAGCTTTTGCTAAAGCACGATTTTACCCAGCAGGATATTGCCAACTTTACAGGGACATCGCGTCAAACAGTAACCACGGTGCTCAATGATCTAAAGAAAACAAATAAAATCCACTTTAAACGGAAAGCAATACTTATTCGCGACATAGCAGGTCTCGTATAAGAATTTTCTCATAATTTAGTTATACCTGAAATTTAGTTAAGAAGTAGATTCAAAAGTGAATCTACTTTTTTTTTATAAAAATTTCAGAATTGCAAAATAATGATTACTTTTGCGACGCTTTAAAGGAAAGCACCGGGAAGAGTGGCAGAGCGGTTGAATGCGGCAGTCTTGAAAACTGTTTTAGTGAAAGCTAACGGGGGTTCGAATCCCTCCTCTTCCGCAAAGAAAGAAGCATCTTGTAAGTATATCTTATTTGATGCTTTTTTTATTGGTCAGAATTACATTTTATCTAAACCGGATGGGTTTTATACTTAGATTTCCAGACTGAAATAAAAATAGAATTTATGGGAAGAGCATTTGAATACCGAAGAGCAGCAAAAGAGAAAAGATGGGCTACTATGTCCAGGGTTTTTCCAAAGATTTCAAGATTGATTACGTTAGCAGTCAAGGAGTCCGGTCCTGACCCGGATACCAACTCCAAATTAAGATTGGCTATTCAGGCAGGCAAGGCGGCTAATATGCCTAAGGACAACGTAGAAAATGCTATCAAACGAGCCACAGCCAAAGATTCAGAAGATTACACTGAGGTGAATTATGAAGGCAAGGGTCCACATGGTGTTTTGGTATTTGTAGAATGTGCAACAGACAATACCGTGCGTACAGTAGCCAATGTAAAATCATACTTCAATAAGGCAGGCGGAAGTGTAGTGCCCACCGGTTCGCTGGAATTTATGTTTGACAGAAAGACTGTTGTGGAGTTTGAAAAACCCGCAGATTTCGAACCAGATGACTTTGAGTTGGAAATGATTGATTTTGGTTTGGAATCCTTTGAAATAGATGAAAACACAATTTATGCTTATGGAGATTATACCAATTTTGGTACACTTACCAAAGCAATCGAGGAAAAAGGCTGGACCCTACTGAAAGCTAATCTTCAGAGGATACCTACCACCCCCGTAGAATTTACAGATGATCAGATGGTAGATATAGAAAAATTACTGGATAAGCTCGAGGATGATGATGATGTACAGGCAGTATATACCAATCTCGCTTAAAGGCTGATAGCATTCAGTATTGTTCAAAAGTAGTCTCCTGATCGAGAATGTTCAGGACTTTATAATAATATGATTTAGCTCTCTCGAGTGTGGTGCCTATACTTACTAAACCTATTTTGCCATACTGTGATAGTGCACTGATGAGATGAAACATGACACCCTCTTGCTTGGAATGGTCATAATGCAGGCCGTGGTGCATAGCAATATCTATTAAATCCATAGGCGTCAATCCTTTATACCTTTTAGATTGCACATTGTCTGTTGCAAAGTAAAATCTTTGGGACCCATCCTGCACACAATAGCAACCTTCTTCCGGATGATATGATCCGTTTGTCAAAAACTGCAGCATCAGAAATGGGTGAGTAGTTCCACCTTTTCGCAGATTGATTTCTATGGCATAATGAAACCAATCATCACCTTGTTTTGTACTCATAAAGTCGATTCCAAACCGCCCGATCACTCCCAGGTCTCTCATTTGCTCGGCAATAGTCTGGCATATACTGCCCAATTCCACAGCATATTCTCTGTTAGCCGGGAATGTAGCTCCTAGATAGACCTGATGGCTTTCGCCTCCGAGTTCCTGATCATGTGTGGAGATGATACATATCTCGCCTATGGGATTTATCCTGATCTGCACGGATGGAGATGTAACGATACTGCCGGTGATAAATTCCTCGACAATACCTCCCATCTTAGTGAATTTGTTGATAAACTTATCGTATGAGAGCTTTTTTGCCACGACTTTTGTGTGACTTTTGATGTTTGTTTGTATCCATGACACCAGTTTGTCAGACTCTAACGGAGCGTCATCATAATAAAAGATAGCATTGCCATCCCCTGAAAAGCCATCATTCATTTTGATAACAGCTTTATTCAGATCCGGCTTATATTCTTTCAATGCTGCCAGCGCATCTATAATCCCCTTTTCATCAGTGATGTCTTCTATCCCGACGGGAATATTCACACCACATTGGCGAAAAAACCTTCTTCCTCCCGTTTTTGTACCCAGGTAGTTTAATGCCGGATTGCAGCCATAAATAGGAAAGTTGAGCTTGACTGCTAGTTCCTTTTCTGCATCTGTGATGTTAAAAAAGACAATGTGAGCCGGATCATCATTGATAACACTTTTTTTGATGCGCTCTATCAATCTTGGTCGTCGTAAGATCTTTTCTGTAAGAGGTACATTGCCGGCATCGTAGCAACTAAGCAATGTGAGCCGCGACCTGGCGTGGTGCGAAGTGATACCAGGGAGCATATGCAGATAGTAATCTATAATCAATGAAGAAATAGGCACACTGGAAACAAATGTAATACGTGTTTCAGGCAACTTCAGGAGCATGAGCATACACAACATCCGCTCTTCATAGTAAAAATGACCTTTTATTTTGGATAATATCTGCGAATCCAGTGTCAGGCTAGGAATAACAATGACCGAGCGGGGCGCTAAATCATCAGTAAACACCCGCTGGAACTGCTCTATAAACATCCCTTCTAACTGGCGGAACGATTCATCTATATTGCTACTGTCCTGAAGTAGATGCATGGTTCTATAATGCGACTTTATTTAATCAAAATATATACTTACGAAATTAATGAATTATTAAATACAATTGTATGATACTGATCATTTTATTTTAATAATATTTTAAACTCTTTGTAGATGCCGATATATTTAAATAAAAGAATCCTTTCAGTGGCTTTTTGTGGTTAAAAAAGATCTTTCGGCTGAAACCCTTATTTTTATTATTTTTGTGAAAAATTTATAGGCCACGTATTTAATATGTTTTATTTTGGTTCGTGCCTTTAAATGATCTGATTTTAATAATTATATAAATGAAAAATGAATAGTTTTATTTACATACCGGATGATAGTGATTTTACTATTTATAATCTGCCCTTTGGAATCTTTCAAAAAGAAAACTACTTTGCTGCATGCACCAGAATAGGTGATACCGTTATAGATTTGTATCAATGTATGTCTACTTCGGTATTTAAAGACATCCATCTGGAGGAGTCTGTACTTTGCCAGAGATACTTAAATGATTTTATTGCTTTAGGTAAGCCTGTGACTAGTAAAGTAAGACTAATATTGCAGGATGCTCTGCTGATAGGCGGATTTTTTGACAATGATATGTTTAAAGGGGCAGGTATTTTTATCCCTGCTGATGACGTCAATATGGTATTGCCTATACAAATTGGTGACTATACTGATTTTTACAGCAGTAAGGAGCATGCGACCAATGTGGGCATCATGTTTCGCGATCCTGCAAATGCTTTATTGCCCAATTGGTTGCATTTGCCTGTAGGATATCATGGCAGAGCTTCTTCTATAGTGCCATCCGGTGTTCCTATCCGACGACCTTCGGGACAGACTATGGCAGATGGATCAGTAAAACCTGACTTTGGACCTACGAAACAACTTGATTTTGAGTTGGAAATGGGTTTTGTCATTGGTAAAAATACAGAAATGGGACAAAGTATCTCCACAGCGCAGGCCGAAGATTATATATTTGGGCTTATGTTGTTTAATGACTGGTCTGCCAGAGATATTCAGCGATGGGAATATGTGCCATTAGGACCATTTTTGGCAAAAAATTTTGCATCTACCATCTCACCTTGGATTGTCACATTGGAAGCACTGGAGTTATTCAAAATACCTGGGCCTCTTCAGGAACCTGAAGTATTGCCATATCTTACATACAAAGGGCCTAAAAACTATGATATACATCTGTCTGTAGATATAGTGACAGAGCAAGGACATGAAAAAAGAGTTTCGACCTCCAACTTTAAATATATGTATTGGAATATGTGTCAGCAATTGGCTCATCATACCGTCAACGGCTGTAATGTGAGAATAGGTGATTTGATGGCTTCAGGCACCATCAGTGGCCCTACAAGTGATTCTTATGGCTCGATGCTGGAAATATGCTGGAAAGGTACAAAACCTGTTCAAATGCCGGATGGAACGGAAAGAAAGTTTATTAATGACGGAGATACAGTTTCTATGCGGGGTTGGTGCGAAAAAGATGATATAAGGATAGGATTTGGACCTTGTGATGCCCAAGTGAAAAGGTAAATTACATCTGTGTTCGATCAGAAACGCTGCATAAAAAGGTTAAAACGCTATGGAGGCCATATATCCGTTGCTTCCTACCATGAGATAAGACTTATCTTTTTTCTGGACGATATCATAGATATCCTCATCTGTCTTCAACCGGGTGTATTGCCACCTTTTTCCCTTGTCAGTGGATCTCCAAAGTTTGCCCTGATTTCCTGTGATGATAAGTTCGTCAGGTCCGGTTTGCTTAAGTTTCCTAAATGAATTGAATCCATTCCCATGTATTTGTGCATCTGATATTTGCCACGATTCGCCACCATCAATGGACTTCAGCAGGGTACCGTTATAGCCTGTTATAAAACCTGTAAGACTATCCACAAATACACAGGAAGAGAAAAAATCCCCCTCTATATCAAGCAGCTTCCATGTATTTCCGCCATCTTTGGAGAGCTGAATGTTGCCGTACCCGACGGATAGATACCTGTTTGCACTGATTTGGATTATCTGTGAAATTTCATGCCCAAAATACATAGCTGTATCGATACTAAAACTGGAATTGATATGGTAAATATAGCCATGTTCATATGATTTTCCTCCGGCTGCCATGTATCCGGTTTCTGTTTCGATGATACTATGTAGTATGTCCCAGTTCTGGAGTCGCTTGAATTCCCACTTCTGAGCAGAGGCAGGTTTTACAAATAAGTACCCATCAGTGCCTACAGTGACTAAACCACCATTGCGGGTATGTAATATATCAAACTGGGCTTTATCCGCAAATGTGTCAATGGATATGGTATTGATATTTTCATCAGTGTACAGTGCTACGCCATGCGACCATACATAGCCTCCCACGATGGTCATTTTAAGCTTATCCTTATAGTCAATGGCATAAAGAATATCAGTAGTAGGTGTAGTATATTCTGTGTATTGGATAGGTTCAGTGGTGTCAGTACATGAAACTACCTGTAAGCACAAAGATACCATGTAAAGCAAGTACCAGGTGCTTTTGAACGATTGCGGAAATAAAAATGAAGCTGAATATCCAGAGTCAGAGTGATTCATGATTTATTTCTCACGACCTATGACAGATTTGCTGAAGACAGGAAAAGCGGCACTTCCATAGTGCGAAAATTTAGTGTTATACTTTAACGGAGACTGATATGATTTTACAAAATTGGTTAACAAGATTTTGACATCATCATAATTCAAATTCCTTGAGTTGGGTTTAGGGTAAAATACAATATAATCGATATTGCCATCTTTGCTCCAGAAGACATTGAGCCATAACTTTACGCCTTTCATATCAAAGTTAGATGCTATGGAGAAATCTTCAAGATCTTTCAGTAAAACAGACCAGTTATCGAATGCCTGCTCCATATTATTGTTGCACACAGCAAAGAGCATGGTATTGTAATTCTGAACCAGTTTTTCATAATTTTTTTCGTCTTCACCAATGTAAAAGACCTTTACAGGCTGAACGTCTGCGACCAATTTTGGCTGAGCATAAGATATGGTGTATAAAAAAAATAATAACAATATTGATACCGAGGTTCGTCCTATCATCTTGAATAGATTATAATTTAATACGAATGTACTACTTTTATGTAATATGAAACAAAATTAAGAAAAATTTATCATTTAAGTTCTGATGTCTGATAGGGACAATGCCTGCAGTTGCTTTTGCAGCACACTCCTCTTTTCGTTAAATAGTGTGCTGTCATCACAACAAATGGTCCATCCATGTAAAAATCTAGTCCCTGAATCATGACTGGACCTTCTGTGGCTAATGTAAGAGAAGCATTAGATTTTGACAACTTTTTTTTGTTTTATAGCCAGATACTTAAATATTTCAAGGCTGCCAAAGAGGATAATCGTAAAAAGTATGTTTCCCATTAATGTAGCTCTGAAAAATGGAATGCCTGCTGTAAATGAACTCATCAAACCTGTAATATCATTGCTGTAAATGGATTTTGGGTCAGCCCATGCGCCAAAATTTGTAATGATAAAGAAGATAACTGATGAAGCAATCACCGAAAAAGTCAGATTTTTTATATTAATTTTTGCTAATAAATTGCTGCTTACCAATACGATAAGTCCAACAGCCACTGCATTATATATCATATAGGTCGAAAACCAAATAATGCCTTCCTGGTCCTGGAAAAACGATCGGGCAACTGTGTTATTGATAATAAAATCAGAAACATATAGTAAAAGTAAAGGGAGTATATACGCCCATTGTCTTTTTTGCAAATATGCCGCTCCGAATATGGCCAAACTTTCCACAGGAGTAAAATTAGGAATATGAGGTATTAGCCTTGCAAAAGCACATATCACCATCAGCAATACTACTGGAATCAAAGTATGGTTTGGTTTCATTTGTTTATTTTTGTTTTGCAAAGATACAATCTTTTAAATATTTACACAATGGATTTTGGGAATATCAGTTTGGCTAAGCGGAAAGTCAATACAAAACAGCTTGGTTATCATTAAAAAAGTGAAACAAAAGAGGGTTTTTACTTGAATATTTTAATTGTTCTTACCCAAGACACAGTAAATTCTGGGTGTCATACCTTCTAATTGTGAGTTAGTGTTATATTTGGACTTTAATTGTAAAAACATGTTATTGAACCACAGTTTTAAAGGTCTGAATGACCTCTGGCGTTACCTGCTGGGGATTTTTGTTGTTTTTTTGTTTTATGGCATAGGACAGCTTCCCCTATATGGTGTAATATACCTACAAATGTCCAGAAATATAGGTCTGGGATCAGATGAACTCATCAATTTTGAAAACACTATGAATTTTGAATCTTTGGGTATCAATAAAAATTTAGGTTTTCTGCTACTGATTTTAATGTTTGCTATTGCTCTGGCAGGATTGTATATGGTTGTAAAATATCTGCATTTTAAAAAAATGAAAGATTATGTCACGGTAAAGACTGATATTGACTATTCTAAAATAGTCTTTGGTTTTGTACTATGGGCTGGGCTCAATATCCTTATAGAAGGAATAAATTATATCATCAGCCCGGGAAATTACAGTTTTAACTTAGAACTTGAGGGTTTCTTGCCTCTTGTAGTTATTTCTCTTGTCTTCCTGCCCATTCAGACCAGTTTTGAGGAATTTTTTTTCAGGGGATATATTCTTCAGGGTATAGCTTTTTTCGCTAAAAATAAATGGGTACCGTTACTGATGTCCAGCATTTTTTTTGGTCTGGTACACGGGACCAATCCTGAGGTTGCTCAGTATGGATTCTGGACGATGCAGATTTACTATGTTATAGCCGGATTGTTTTTAGCCTTCATCACTATTTGGGACGATAGTTTGGAACTGGCATTGGGTGTACATGCGGCCACCAATATACTTGGAGCTACATTGTTTACTTATAGAGGCAGTGTTTTGCAGACAGATAGTCTGTTTATGATCAATGAGGTAAAACCTTTATGGATGATTGCTGGTTTTATAGTTTCTGCGGTTGTATTCATAGCAATATGCAGATCCAAATATCAATGGAAAAAAATAGCTTATTGCATGGAAGACATCATTCAAAAAGATGATTCGGAAAGCATAGCTGACATAGGGAAATAAATAATTTTTAGTTTTACAAACCTTCTTAGTATGACAAAATATATAGTAAGTGTGTTGTTGATTTCTATCAATAGTATAGTAGGCTACAGCCAGCCCGACCGTTGGCAGCAGGCTGTAAAGTATACAATGGATGTGGATTTTAATATTAAAAAGCATCAATTTACGGGCACCCAGAAGCTGGAGTTTACCAATAACAGCCCTGATACCTTATACAAAGCTTTTTATCATTTGTATTTTAATGCTTTTCAGCCCAACAGTATGATGGATGTCAGGTCACGAACCATAGCTGACCCGGACAAGAGAGTAGGAGACAGAATCGCAAAGCTCAACAAAACGGAACAAGGTTTTATGTCTGTAAAATCACTCATGATGAACGATCGAAAGGTGGCGTACAAAACCGTTGGAACCATACTGGAAGTCACGCTTTCAGACCCTATATTACCCCATAGTACTGTTGTTTTTGATATGGAATTTGTGGGCCAGGTGCCATTGCAGGTTCGCAGATCCGGCAGATTCAGTAAAGAAGGTATAGAGTATTCCATGGCACAATGGTATCCCAAGATGTGTAACTATGATTATCAGGGGTGGCACGCCAATCCTTATGTTGCCAGAGAGTTTTATGGTATTTGGGGTGATTTTGATGTGACCATACATATGCCATCTGAATACATCATTGGTGCCACCGGTGTCTTGCAGAATAAAGATGAAATAGGGTATGGTTATAGCAATTCTGAACCGGCATCAAGACCAAATAAAATGGCATGGCACTTTAAAGCCGAAAAAGTACACGATTTTGTATGGGCAGCTGACCCGGACTACCAACAAATCGTACACAAAGCCCATGATGGTACCCTTATCAGATTTTTTTATCAGCCTGGCGAAAAAACTACAGAAAACTGGCAAAAGTTACCTGCCATCATGGATGAATCACTTCGATACATCAATGCCAGATATGGTAAATATCCTTATCCTGAGTACTCATTTATACAGGGAGGAGATGGGGGTATGGAATATCCTATGGCTACACTTATCACAGGCGAACGTAGTCTCGTCAGTCTTGTAGGAGTAGGCATACACGAATGGATGCACAGCTGGTATCAGATGATGCTGGGAACCAATGAAGCATTATATCACTGGATGGACGAGGGGTTTACTTCTTATGGTAGTAATGAGGTAATGAATTATCTGAAAGTCAAAAAAATGATTCCTGGTGACCCGGAAGAAAATCCTCACCTGGAAGAAGTCAGAGGGTATTGTACTTTTGCTCTCAGCGGTAAAGAAGAACCATTGATCACCCATGCCGATCATTTTATGACAAATACAGCCTATGGAGTTGCTTCTTACACTAAAGGTGAAGTCTTTTTAGAACAACTCAGATACATCATTGGCGAACATGCTTTTGACAAGGGAATGCTTAGGTATTTCGATACCTGGAAATATAAACATCCTAATCCTAATGATTTTATAAGGATAATGGAGAAAGTCAGCGGACTGGAACTGGATTGGTTTAAAGAATATTTTGTGAATACTACACAGACCATTGATTATGATATTGAAGATATGAAGGGCAAATCTCTTATTATTCGCAAAAAAGGTAATATGCCAATGCCATTGGATATTACTGTCAAGGACAAGAATGGTAAAATGTATTACTACTACATACCACAGGAGATCATGAGAGGAGAAAAAAAAGGCGACAGGTTTTTTGGTGACTTTAAGGTCATGTCTGACTGGGCGTGGACACATCCCACATATAAGTTGGATATAGATGTATCTTTAAATGATGTAGAAATCATCGAGATAGATGCCAGTAAAAGAATGGCAGACGTCGATCGGGAAAACAACATCTATCCGAGGAAAATGATGCAAAAGGAAGAAGTCAAATAGTATGCCGATCGGTTTGTTTACTGCCCTTCAGGCAAAGTTGGTTCAGCATTTACTTTGCTACGGATCATCAGAGTAGCCACTGCGGCAATCAATAATAGTACACCGGCAAAAACAATAGCATTTCGGGGGTCGTTGCCAAGGAAATTTTCCAGGATAAAACCGAATGTCAATGTTTGTATGATCATGGGCACCACAATCATCATATTGATTATACCCATGTACACACCATACCTTTCTTTGGGGATGTCATGGACAACCATCAAATATGGTATGCCCATCATACTTGCCCATCCTATGCCGAAACCAGAGATCGCAGCAAAAAGCAGATATTTATTGGCAATAAACGGGAATGCCAAAAAACCTATGCCAGCTATAACAAGACAAACAAAGTGAACGTACTTACTGCCATATTTTCTTGCAAAATAAACCAGTCCAAAAGCAGTAAGAAAAGTGACAATGTTATACCAGCCATTGACAAGTCCTGTCCAGCTGACAGCTTCCTCGTACAGCCCTTTGTTGCTGGCAGGTGTCACACCCCATACTGAAAGTGCAATGCTTTTTGAACTGTTTTGCCAATAACAAAATAAAGCATACCACTGGAAAAGATAGACAAGAGCAAGCTGCCACATCACACGAGGCATTGTTTTGATAGAGTCGATGATTTCAATAAGGGGTGCTACTAACAGGTATATGGCATTTATTGCAGGTATATGCTGATTCTGCTCCAATAGTCTTGCTAGTAAAAATATCCATGCAAAAAACAATGGTAAAATCATAAAATTGGCTATAGTCATCCCCAGCCAACTATTAAACAGAAAATAAAGAATACCCGGTACTACAGATACGGAAATCATATATCCCATAAACTGAAAAAATTTATTGGGCTTACCTTCGTTATATTTTTCAATGATGGCTATTTCTTCCGGAGTGGGTGGTAATTCTTTAGTGGTTTTCATACTCCACCATACTGAGCCAATAGAACATGCTGCACCCAGGAAGAAGGAAGCATAAACCCAGGTTGGTAGAGATCCCGTATACCCTAAAAACATCATAGGGAAAATAAAAAGTGATACATTAGCCAATGTCTGACCGAATCCTGTAAAAAAACTTTGCGCCTGAAATCCCATCGGTTGCTGATCCTTATTGAGTGTATCCGCGATAAATGCACGGTATGGTTCCATAGCAGTATTATTCCCAACATCCAGAATCCAAAGAAGCCCCGCTGCCATCCATAGTGTGCTGCTGAAAGGATAGAGCAAAAGGCAGAAGCTACATATGAGGGCACCAATAAAAAAGTAGGGTTTTCTTCTGCCAGTTTTTACCGACCATGTTTTATCACTCATGGCACCGATGATAGGTTGTATGAGTAATCCGGTCACCGGCCCTGCAATATTCAGTATCGGTATTTCATGTGCAGATGCACCGAGCATATCATAGATAGGATTGACTGCGCTTTGCTGTAACCCAAAACTATACTGAATGCCGAAAAAGCCAACATTCATATTGATAATATCTGAAAAGGATAAGCTTGGTTTGTATCTTGTTTCTACTTGATCAGATATGCCGGGAGCTCCTGCTGTTGCCATTTTGTTTTGATTTTGATGTCAAATCTAAAAAGTATTTATCTTTATGATGGTAAAAAAGGATGTTTTATTATGGAAATGTATAAAAATATACCAACATGCTATGCGAACGACGCTGCAGTATGGTCAGAATGGTTCCGTTTAAATATGCAAAAGTACAATGCTGTTTTTCTCATTCTTTATAAGAAAGGGTGTGGTACTCCAAGCATCACCTATGATGAAGCTGTAAATGTAGCCCTCTGCTATGGGTGGATTGATAGTAAGATAAACAAAAGAGACGAAATCAGCTGGTATCAGTATTTTGCCAAAAGAAATCCAAAAAGCAACTGGTCCAGAGTTAATAAAGCTAAGATAGAAAAATTAATGGCTGAAGGGAGGATGGAAACACCAGGTATGGAAATGGTCAGAATAGCCATGCAAAGCGGTACATGGACTGCCCTGGATGGAGTAGAAGCATTGATCCTTCCTGTGGAAATGAAACAAATGATGGAAGAAAACCAGGTAGCACACAAGAATTGGGAAACGTTTCCAAAATCTGTAAAACGAGGCATTCTCGAATGGATATTTAATGCTAAAAGACCCCAAACAAAAATAGAACGTATCAAAAATACTGTATCTGCTGCTGCTGATAACAGAAGGATTAATTTTGACTGAAGTTAATTTTCGACTTTGTATTGTATTAGAACCTATGATTTCTATTCCCCGATTCCAATGAAATTGAATACATAAGTACTTTGCCGAATTCAAAAAATAAGAGATGGAGAGGTCAAGGAAAATATTTTTTTATTCAACAATTTATCATTTAAATAATTGTTATACAATATTTAAAATATTATGATATATCTAATTTGAATTTTATTTCTAAAAAAAATTTGACAATCTAAAAGTTTTACCAGTATATTTTCATCCGAAATAGTTGCGAACACAAACTGTGTGTTGTTCTGAATTATTTATAACGATGAGGTGAGAGACAAGGCTCCGTGACCCTCAGGCAACCTACAAAAGTAAGGTGCCAATTCCTTCCCGATTTTGGGGCATATAAATTTTTGAACTTATCAAACCATGAAGTTTTTATTATCTACTCCCGTCGCAAATGATCTCTCAGATAGAGGTAATTTTTTCTATTTCAACTCCACTCTTGTATCCATGTGTTGTTGCTGTTGTTGTTGCAACTAATCAGCGGCATACTGGAATAACATCTTACTTTTAAGGCTGTCCATTTTAAGTGTGTTGCGCATCTCCGCACAAGGAGTTTTGCACATCCCATTTTTTTATTTTGTAAAAATCATTTTTTCAATCTATAAATTCTTATACCCATGTCCAAAACAAAAAATTATAAGTTCGAAACGCTGCAATTGCACGCTGGCCAAAATGCTGACCCAACTACCGGTTCCAGGGCCGTTCCTATTTATCAAACCTCTTCATATGTTTTCAAAAATGCGGAACACGGGGCCAATTTATTTGCTCTCAGAGAGTTTGGTAATATATATACCCGTATCATGAATCCTACTACGGATGTGTTTGAGCAGAGGATAGCGGCTTTGGAAGGAGGTGTTGCTGCAGTAGCCACTTCATCAGGTCAGGCAGCTCAGTTTCTTGCTCTTAATAATATTCTCCAGGCAGGAGATAATTTTGTAAGCACCTCTTATCTTTACGGCGGCACATACAATCAGTTTAAAGTAGCTTTCAAAAGATTGGGCATCGATGTCCGTTTTGCGGAAGGCGACGAACCACAAAAATTTGAGGCTCACATCGACGAAAATACTAAGGCCATCTATCTGGAGACAATAGGCAATCCAAGGTTTAATATTCCTGATTTTGAAGCCATTGCAGCACTTGCACGAAAATATGATATTCCATTGGTTGTCGACAACACATTTGGTGCTGCAGGTTACTTATTCAGACCGATAGAACATGGTGCCAATATCGTAACGGCATCTGCTACAAAGTGGATAGGAGGTCACGGCACAAGCATCGGTGGTATCATCATAGATGGAGGTAATTATAACTGGGGCAATGGTAAATTCCCTCAGTTTTCGGAGCCGTCTGAAGGGTATCATGGCCTTGTTTTTTCTGACATCTTTGGGGTAAATAATCCATTAGGTTTACCAAATATTGCCTTTGCCATTCGCACCAGGGTGGAAGGATTGAGAGATTTTGGGCCTTCACTCAGTCCTTTCAATGCGTTTCAGCTGATACAAGGCTTAGAGACTCTGTCATTGAGAGTGCAGAGGACAGTTGATAATGCTTTCGAACTGGCACACTGGTTGTCAGTACATCCACAAGTGGAAAGTGTCAATTATCCCGGATTGGAAAGCAGTCCGTACAACAGGTTGGCTAAAAAATATCTTAGAAACGGATATGGGGGTGTTTTGAGTTTTAATATCAAAGGTACTAAAAATGATGCTGAGACTTTTATAGATCACTTGACCCTGGTGAGTCATCTGGCCAATGTTGGAGATGCCAAGACGCTTATTATTCAGCCATCCGCCACCACTCATCAGCAATTGTCAGAGCAGGAACAAATCTCTGTCGGAGTACACCCTAATATGCTGCGAATTTCTGTCGGTATTGAACACATTGATGACATCAAAAATGATTTGATAGATGCATTTGCCGCTGTTAAAAAGCATCAGGAAGAATCAAAACACATAGCCCCAAAATTGGAAAATGCAGGACTAAACTAAAGCTTGGCTGCATACATTCATGAACTAAATCAAATCATAAAGTGAATACACAAGGATCCCATATCTCAGAGTCTTCTTCCGGTGACATACATGCATCTGATCACATAAAATATTTCCATTATCCACATCCATTTCATCTGGAAAGCGGAGAGCACTTACCTGAGTTTACATTGGCATACCACACATTCGGAAGACTCAATGCCACAAAAGACAATGTGGTATGGGTGGTTCATGCCCTCACAGGCAACAGTAATCCGATGGAATGGTGGCCCGGCATAGTAGGGGCGGGCTGTGTGATAGATCCTGAAAAACATTTTATCGTTTGTTCGAATAGTCTATGTTCGCCTTATGGCTCTACTTCTCCGCTGAGCGTGGATTCACGTACCGGCGAACCGTACTATCACAGCTTTCCTTTGGTGACTATAAGGGATATTGCCAATAGTTTTGAGTTATTAAGAATCCACCTTGGTATAGACAAGATCAGATTACTCACGGGAGCATCACTGGGCGGACAGCAAGCGCTAGAATGGTCGGTGATAGCTCCCGGAGTCTTTGAGCATCAGTTGCTGATCGCTACCAATGCCAAACACTCTCCATGGGGTATCGGGTTTAATGAAAGCCAAAGATTAGCCATTCAGGCAGATCAAACCTGGCTTGAACGAAGGCCGGATGCTGGTAAAGCAGGTTTGCTTGCTGCCAGGTCTATTGCCTTGTTGAGTTACAGGTCTTCGCAAGGTTACAATAAAACGCAGGCTGACAACAGTGACAAATTGGAAGGATTTCGAGTACAGTCATATCAGAAATACCAGGGCGAAAAGCTGATACAGAGGTTTAATGCTTTTTCTTATTGGGCACTTTCTAGAGCGATGGACTCCCATAATGTAGGAAGGAATAGAGGTGGAATTGAATCTGCATTGTCTTCCATAAGGGCAAGAACCACCATTTTAGGCATAGAGACTGATATTCTTTTCCCGCTCGAGGAGCAGCAGTTATTGTACCGGTATATCCCCAATGCCAGACTGGATGTCATTCATTCTGATTTGGGGCATGATGGATTTTTGACTGAAAGCACCAAAGTCACTCAGGTAATAAAAAATGTTATGGATGGGGTGGGTAAGTAGTACTATTGGGTAAGACCCTATTTAGACCTCATTTTATTATTTTTAGCTTCGTGAGTCACTTCTGCCAGACCCAGTGCTTCCATAAGGGGAGGTATATACATTCCAAATCTGCCTCTGAAGCCTTTTTTTAATCCGTACCATCCACCGGCGGGGTTGTTTTCAGAGCGCCCCCAGGCTTCTACAGTACCTTCTTTGGCAGGTTTCTGCTCATCTGCACTGCCTAATGCCATCCAGTCCCCATGAGTCTTCAGCTTTTGATGCAAATCATTCAGGCACTGGATATTGTAATGAAGTATAGTTTTCCCAACAGTGCAGACTAAAATTTCGTTTCCATCTTTTACATCCTTGTGCATGGTGAACTCTGATGACAGAGGAGGAGTCTTTAGTACCATCGGATTTTCTTTTGAACCTATATTGTAAGCCATACTGAAGATTTTTAAAAATTTAAAATAAAGGTATAACTTTTTTTCATTTCTACTATCCATATTTAGCAAAAAAAGGAAACCTCGGGTCTCCTTTTATCTGTACGTGAACTAAACTAGAAATTGATAATAATTATCCTCTCCTGCCTCTTTTTACAGTAGTTTTTTGTGCTTTGACATGCCCTTTGGGCCCCTTTACTGTTGTTGTTTTTTTGATGGCGGAGTTTCCTCTCGGACCTGTGACTCTGGTTTTTGTTTTTGTCACTTTATAGTTGGCATGAGCTGTTGCATGACGTGTACGTACAGTAGTGGAAGTAACTCTGACCGGTTTGTAAATTTTATGTGCATTGACAACTCTGTGAGTGTGGACTACCCTGATTCTGGGATGATAATGATGAAATCTGATTGGGTGCCATATTGCCCAGCCCAGAGGTCTCCAGGGTCTCCAGGATGAAGGATAAAATCTCCATCTCCACGGAGAAACCCATGGTTTGTATCCAGGAGCATACACAAATCGGACACAAGGCCATACCCATACATTGACAATGACTGCTGGTCTGTTAGTATAAGTATGTAAGGGCCCTTTTTTTACCCCTTCAGACTTTATATCATCTTCTCCTTCAGATGGCTCTACAATGACTTCTTCACCATAGATGTCCTCGTCTCCAACGATTTGGAGGATAGCTTTATCTTTTCCTGTTTTTTCCAGTTCGATGACTGCAATATCCTGATTTTCTGAGTCTGACACGGGTACCTGAAGGATAAAAATATGGAGATCACCATCTTGTTTGGAAATGACTTTGACATAATCTACTTCTCCATCCCCGTTTAGGTCGAGGTTGTTAACGTGTTTGTCCTGTTCATTGATCAGTTTTTCGAAGGCTTCCGGTGATTCTGCTTTTTCGAATACATCAAGAACAGCTTCAAGGCTAAATTGATCACCAGGCAAACCGGTAGAATCTACTTCCTCCTGGGCAGATACTTGCGTGGTGGATACTAAAAATACCAACAAATAAATGATGTTTTTCATACACAATGTTTTTTAGGGTAAATTAATATTATTATGACAAAATTAAAGTTTATTCGTTTAATTCCCAATGGATTAAAATTGAAAAAAAAATACTTTTCTGGTTCATTTCCTTCGATTTATCAACCACAATTACTTGCTTCTGACAGGAATTATGTATGTAAATGCTTTAAAAAAAAATGTAAAGTATTTGTTTGACATGCTACTGAGTGTAGAGAATTAATAAAAGAAGAGTAAATGTTAGATAAAACATTTACTCTTCCCTAATGTTTAAATTAATCTATTTTCACAAATTTTCCTTGTGATTTTGACTGTTATGGTCAATAACATAGGTAAAGACACCGGATGTCCAGCGTTCAATATCGATGGTCAATATGTCAGTTGAGATAGCTTGCTCATAGACTACTTTTCCCATGATATCAAACACTTTGACTGATATTTTATCTCTCAGCTTATAGTCAGGTATTACCATGGTAATTTCTGATGAAGATGGATTAGGGTAGACTTTGACAAAGGATAGATTTATTTCCTTAACAAGAGTGGTTGTATCTATTGTGGCAACATTTCCATCTTCATCTATTTTTATAAGCCAAGGATGAAAAGGCTCTGCTGTCGTTCCAGTTGCGTAGTAGTGTGAAGTGTCCGAAGAAATTATGTCATAGAACCTATTAGCATTTCCTTTTTAATAAAATGAGATATGATTTATTCCATATCACAGATCCTCCCCTTTAACTTGACAATACGACCCACAGTATGTGTTGTATCCTGACCCGTCAAATCCGCCGATGCCATGCCGCATATAGGTATTCATTGGCGATGACCTGCAATGATACTAGATCTTAAGCCGAATTCATTGCTTAAGCCTTCGAGTATGCGATGTCTCCATACAATCTTGTGCGTTTTGTGATTATACTTATAAACAGTATGGTAGTATTTGGCATCAAAATATACAGGGGCCTTGCTAGAAGATAGACACAAGATGATGTATTCATCATCATTGATTTGTAACACATCTTGGACATCACCGGTGAAATCTGCATCGGGGGTGGCAATTTCATTTAAGATGTTGCCATGTCGATCAACCTCAGCAATCATGGCATTTATTTTTTGTAAATTGTTGTTTATTCGGTGACCAAAAGTAAGGAAATTATTATTGGATAACAAGATCACTTTCTCGATAGCATAGTCGTAATAAGAGATTTTGTTAGGAATTAAAATTGTTGTATTCCAATCATTATGTATCCAAGTAATAGATCTGCTGGATCTGGTAGTCACACGATCATATTGTGTTCCAAACAATAAGATAGTATCCCCTGACATTAATAAATCTGATGTTATAATTCCTTTAGTTGTATCAGGTGAATTAAAAATGAACTCATTACTCACCTTACCAGACATCGTGTCAATGGAAAATAAATTTGTACCATCTACACCCACCAAATAATATAACATTCGATTATTATAAATTACTTTATTTGGCTTTTGAATCAAACCAATATATTCACCATCCTGATATAGACTATCAATAATGATCTTACTTCCAGTTTTTTTATCAATTTTAGTTGTAACCATACCTCCTGCGCCAAAGCGGAAGTTTTGGTATTCACATGCATATAAAAAAGTATCAGTTGTATGAAATACATGGTTGATGATCAATGAGTATCTATTGTCGTACACCTTGTTAAATAATTCCTGACTTTTGACAGGAATTATACATGTAAATGTTATAAAAAAAAATGTAAAGTATTGATTTGACATGTTACTAACTCTAGAAAATGAATAAAAGAAGAGCAAATGTTAGATAAAACATTTACTCTTCCTATTGTTTCAATTAATCAATTTTTGGGATAAAATGCGAAGAGCCCAAGTAACTAGATACGAGGGCTCTTTCGACTAAGGTCTCAAAATAAGAAAACTACTTCTTGCAGGTGATATACCTTTATATTTTGGTGGCAACGCTTTGCCAAATTGTCTGATGAATACCCAAAGATATCTGATTAAAATCTTTATCTAGTCACTGTCTTTGGATGATGCAAATATACAATCAATATTCATATTTGCAACTGTCACTATAACGCCTGAAAATCAAAATTAGTTTATAAATATATGATTTTTTTTTATACTAATTTTAAATATATGTTTATCAACAGTAAACAAATTATATAAAATATTAATGTTATAAATAAAAATTTTCAATTTTTTTATCCTTTTTTGCTGTAGTTGGGTGATTCTTTAGTAATAGTAATGTTATGCGGATGACTTTCCAGTATTCCTGAACCTGAAATGCGTACCATCCTGGCTTTTTGCATATCCGATATATTGGCTGCACCACAGTAGCCCATACCTGCTCTCAGGCCACCCAGGTATTGCACCATCACTTCTGATACGGATCCTTTGTAAGGTACCCTTCCCTCGATACCTTCAGGCACCAGTTTTTTGACATCGTCTTCCACATCCTGAAAGTATCTGTCTTTACTGCCCAGCTCCATGGCTCCAAGTGAACCCATACCTCTGTACACTTTAAATTTACGGCCTTCAAACAGTATCGTTTCGCCGGGTGCTTCTTCAGTACCTGCAAACAATGATCCTGCCATGATGGTACTGGCACCACCTGCGAGGGCTTTGGCAATATCACCAGTATACCTGATTCCGCCGTCACCTATGATTGGGACACCTGTACCAGCCAGCCCGTGTGCAGCATTTCTGATGGCAAATAGTTGTGGCACACCTACTCCTGCTACTATTCTGGTGGTACAAATACTGCCGGGACCAACCCCTACCTTGACTGCATTGACACCGGCATCCGCCAGGGCTCTTGCCCCTTCAGCGGTGGCCACATTACCTCCTACTATCTGCAGGTATTTATATCTTTTGCGCACGGCGGCGATCGCATCAAGTACACCACGAGAATGACCATGTGCGGTATCCAGGCAAATTACATCCACACCTACAGCTACGAGTGCATCTACCCTTTCAAACAAATCTTTGCTGACACCTACTGCTGCGCCTACATATAACCTGCCATGCGTGTCTTTGGCTGAATTGGGGAAGTTTTCCAGCTTCATGATATCTTTGTAGGTGATAAGCCCAATGAGTACATTGTTTTCATCTACCACCGGAAGCTTTTCGATCTTATACTTTTGAAGAATTTCTTTGGCTTGTGCCAGGGTTGTGCCATTAGGGGCTGTGATGAGACGCTCTTTAGTCATGATCTCGGTGACACTTCTCTCGGCTTCTGTTTCGAATCTTAGATCCCTGTTGGTCAGAATACCGACGAGTTTGCCATCTTTGCTTATGACCGGAATCCCACCTATTTTATTGATAAACATCAGGTGGTGGGCATCTTTTACTTTGGCATCTTCGGTAAGTGTAACCGGATCCATGATCATACCACTTTCTGATCGTTTTACGGCCCTGACCTGATTGGCTTGAGCTTCTACCGACATATTTTTGTGTATGATGCCTAGACCTCCCTCTCTTGCCATCGCAATGGCCAGCTTGTATTCGGTGACCGTATCCATGGCTGCTGAGATAATTGGCGCATTGAGTCTAAGGTCAGTGGTAAACTGTGTAGAAATATCTACTTCACGCGGAAGTACTTCGGAATAAGCCGGAATCAGGAGCACATCATCAAAAGTGAGTGCTTCTTCTATGTGGTGTGTGGTATTTATATGTTCCATTTGCAAAAGTAGAAATATTCTGATTTTTATCCCAATATTTATGATCTGATTTAAAAAAAAATAAGATTTTACCTGCAGTTCAAAATTATTAAAAAGATTTTTATGCCATTTTTAAATAACCATCTAAAAATTCTTTTTCTTGCATCCAGTTCCAAAGTTGAATTACCATGCTGACTATTTATTCTGATGACTATTTTATGGACCAGGCGGTCAAAGAAGCACAAAAAGCTGTGGATGAAGGAGAAGTGCCAGTAGGAGCGATCATTGTCTGCCAAAAACAAATCATAGCCAAAGCCCACAACCAAACCCAAATTCTGAATGATGTAACAGCTCATGCCGAAATTATAGCTATCACTGCAGCTTCATCTTATCTGGGAAGCAAGTATCTGAAAGATTGTACACTATATGTCACAGTAGAGCCCTGCATCATGTGTGCCGGTGCATTGTTCTGGTCGCAGATAGATAGAGTGGTATACGGTGCCAGTGATGAAAAAAGGGGATTCATGCGATATGGAAAGGAGCTTTTACATCCGGGAACTAAACTGGAGTACGGAATAAGGCATGATGTATGTTCTGCTTTAATGACCGATTTTTTTGAAAAAAGAAGACAATAGTATAAAAGTAAAAACAAAAAAAGGGACAGGAAGCTACGGTATGATATTACCTTGACTCTGAGTAAATGAAATTTATAATATGAAAGCTTTATTTGGGTTTCTACAATGATTTATCTCAAAATCCGGGACAGTTTTTAAGGTTAAATGGCTGTGATGTATTAATGATGTACTCTTAAAAGATATGGAAGATAGCCTTTTAAATTAGGTTTGTAGGCATTTAGCAGATTTCATTATCTAGTGTTTAGAAAAGCCATATTATGTTAAGATATTTTCTTTTATTTTCCTTTTTGTTGTCCGCTGCTATCATAAAAATTTAGCATTATACCGCACTTCTAGCAGATAGTAAGCTTCGCGACAGCTGAGGGTCATTGCTGCTAGAATATACAGACTTAAATAGTTACGAAAATTTTACACAACTCGCCTTTTTTGATTTGTGGGTTATAGCTTTTGGTGTCGTCTTTATGTAATATTTGCAATATTTGTCTATTCTATAAATTGATTTTTGTGTCAATAAATGAAAAAAAAAATGAAATCCAGGTAATCGACAATATCGATGGAACTTGTCAATTGAAATTTAAATGTTTGGGAGGAAAACAAAGAGACATTGATGTTGAAAAAATTATTTATGGTACATCCTATTTTGGATGTATAAAGCTTATAGTTTCAATTTTAGATACCGATAATAAACAAGAAAGTGAGGAGATTTATGCTGAATGTTCATTAACGCATATGGAATTTATGTTAAAAGGATATAATTTTATTAGAGTACATCGTAGTTTTTTAATAAATTTATTTTATTTAATGGATTATGGATTCTATCCATCTGATATTATTCATTTGGAATATGGCGACCAAAAAAATCCAATTAAGCTATCTCGGCAAAAAAAATTGTTGCTTCACAATAAATACAAATCATATAAAACAAATAGATAAAATATTATTTTAAGTAATATATATATTAAATATAATATGATTGCCATTAAGAAATATTATATATATTATTTAATTTATTTTTTGTTACTTTGTGGGAGAATTCATTTGGTGTCGAAAACTCCAAATTTTTTTCTATACTTTAAAACTGACCCCATGTTTAGTGTTTTTTTGATTGGAAGAGCAAATTTTTCCATTGAATGAGGTTATTGCAATTACTTGTAAAGGACTTCACCTAAAAATTTATAAACATGGTTTTGGTTATTAGAGTCATTTTTTTGGAATGATAATAATTTTGTATTTTGAACCTGACATGTACGAATAATACATTACTTGAATTCAAATTCAAGTTTTGGGCAGATATAAGCTCGTTTGTTTCCTATTTTTTAGGTAATGACCGGGCTTTTTTATTTTTAGACATATCCAATTTCTTTTAACCAAAACTCAATCTCATGAAGTATTTACTGACTTTGTCTTTGTGTATGTTTTTTTGTCAGCCACCATTGGCCAAACAACTACACAAGTTTACGTGACATCAGCTCCTACCCCGGAACAAAGTGTGCAAAACCAACAGTATTTTGATCAAATAGAAGAGCTATCAAAATACATAACAGTGGACCCATCTCTTTCAGGGTCACAAGTCAAAGACAAATTTATTTTAGATGCCCAAGCTTTTGGGATTGAATCTGAAAAAATTGAATCTCACTTCAACCAATTAGATCATCCTAATCTTCAGATTAGTTACAGTACAGACAAGACCAAAGTTTTGATAACAGTATTGGATTCTAACAAAGTTGGGTTTAAAGATCTTGTGCACAGTCTATTGTGGGAAAAAAATTATCGTTAATCTAAAAGAATCAGTAATGAAATATAAAATAATACAAATATTAACATTATTTTTAATGTTTTCTAGTGGTAGATTGTTTGCTCAACCGGCGAATGATCTTTGTTCAAATGCCACTGTAATCTCAGGAACGTTGCCTATAACATTAAGTACCCAAACGAATGTAGGCGCTACCACCACTGGTGAACCAACCGCGACTTGTGGTACAACTCCTGGAACACCTGGTGTTTGGTATACTTTTTCCCCTACATCAAATGGACAATACACTGTAAACACTTGTGGTTTTGATACAAAATTAAATGTTTATTGTGGAACTTGGTAATAACTTGGTATGTATTGGTGGAAATGATGATACTACCGTAACAGGATGTACGACAGGTGGTGAGTCACAAGTAGTTTTCAATGCTTGCGTAGGTACCACATATTATTTTTTAGTTGGTGGATTTGGAGGAGCGACGGGAACCTTTTCAATTACAGTCTCAGCACCTGTCGTTATACCTACACCAACTTGCCCAACTTTATCGGTTCCAGCAGCTAATGCTACAGGGGTTGCAGTCCTGCCTTCATTTTCTTTTACTGCGGGTGCTGGTGCAACATCCTACAATCTGTATATAGCTAATACTGGTAGTGCTACGTGCCCTGGTATTGTCCGCTACGATCGCTTGCATTATATGGGGTTGCAACAGATATAAAAGTAAGTCCATATGTGTATACTGGACCTGCACTATCATATTTAACATCTTATTATTGGTATCTTGTACCAGTGGTGTGTGGTGTGGAAGTCCCTTCAGCGACATTAAACTGTTTTAGTAGTGCGAGATGCTTTGTTACAGTTGGACCACCTGTTCCAGGTAAGGATTGTTTAGCTGCAGTTCCTTTATGTTGTGGTAACCCGATTCCAGCACCAACAGCTGGAGTAGGAGCTGGAACTGAAACTATACCGAATGATTGTGGAGTGTGAGCAAAACAGCATGTGGGTACTATTTCTATTACTACGGATGTTACATGGTGTGAATTCGACTCTTCCCCTAATAATGAATCGATTTTGCAGCATGGGGTGACCCAGGCACTGCTGCTAATCCCATATCTTTAGCAGCTGGATGTGCAAGTTTGACAGCAACAGGCACTAACGATAGATGTGATTTTAATAGTTCAATTTTAGAATCAGGCTTCGGTCAAGCATGTATTGACAACGAAACAACAGGGACAAATGCTGGATGTGATACAGAAGGTGTCTTGACTGTAAGTCCAGGTGATCTTGTTATCGTAATGATAAATGATTTTAGCACATTCGATGGATTTGCATTTTCTTCAGAAGTAACTTTTGGTGGTGGAGCAGCTGCCGCATGCCCTGGACCTACAGTTACCGTTGTCAATAGTACATGTCCAAATACATGTGGACCAAATACTGGAGTACCCACTGGAGGTACTATAACCATAAGCAACTGTCCTACGACAGCTACAGTTACTCAATATGCCACTAGCGCTACTGCAGCTGTTTGGACTACAGGGAGTCCCTCCATACTCAACAACTGCTTACACAGGTGCTACAGGCGCCAATCCAATGTTTGTAAGATGTAATGATGCGGCTGGTACATGTCCTACGGCTGCAACACCAGTAGTAACATCTCCAGCTATATGTGCTTCTTGTGGATGCCCAACAGCAACCGTAGTTGCTAATGGTACAGGCAGTGTATGCTCAGGTGGAGGCACAGCAACTTTGGCTACATGGCAAACATCTGTTGCTGCTGCGAATGCCACAGGACTAGTATATTCCAGTGTCACGCCTGTGGCGGCACAACACTTCCAAATGGTACTTTTACCATCAGGAACCATTCCGCAGGATGTGCCCTCCGTAAATCAGACAGAAGTGCGTATGTTTATTGCGATGTAGATGGCAGTAGTACAATCAATGCTGGAGATACCTATACTTTAGTAAGTACATATACATTAACAGTATTCCCAGCCATTGCGGCACCGACAAGTGCAGTTTCAGGTTGTGCGGTTACGATCACTGGCGTTTGTCCAGAGACTTAGTAACTTTATCCGCTCCAACAGCTACAGGTGTAATTACAAATAATGGAACCAATGCAGCTACTTTTACGGCTAATGCTGGACAGCCTGCTGGAACTATAACTTATAATATTGTATCTGGCGTGGCAGGATCAACTTGTACAGGTACTGGTTCTTTGGCTACACCAGCATGCCTTGTGGTATGCCCTACGGCTACAATTGTAGCCAATGGTACAGGCAGTGTATGCTCAGGTGGAGGCACAGCAACACTTGCTACATGGCAAACATCTGTTGCTGCTGCGAATGCCACAGGACTAGTATATTCCAGTGTCACGCCTGTGGCGGGCACAACACTTCCAAATGGTACTTTACCATCAGGAACCATTCCGGCAGGATGTGCCTCCGTAAATCAGACAGTAAGTGCGTATGTTTATTGCGATGTAGATGGCAGTAGTACAATCAATGCTGGAGATACCTATACTTTAGTAAGTACATATACATTAACAGTATTCCCAGCCATTGCGGCACCGACAAGTGTTGTTTCAGGTTGTGCAGTTACGATCACCGGCGTTTGTCCAGGAGACTTAGTAACTTTATCCGCTCCAACAGCTACAGGTGTAATTACAAATAATGGAACCAATGCAGCTACTTTTACGGCTAATGCTGGACAGCCTGCTGGAACTATAACTTATAATATTGTATCTGGCGTGGCAGGATCAACTTGTACAGGTACTGGTTCTTTGGCTACACCAGCATGCCCGTTAACATGTACTAACCCTACAGTTTTAACAGTGAATTCTTGTATTGGTGCTGGCACTGTGACATTTACTCAAACAGGTGGTACAACAAGTGGTACTTGGTCTGTATCCGGCGGAGGCACTATTGATCCAGCTTCGGGCGTATTTACACCTTCTACACCAGGTTGTTTTATAGCTACCTATACCACACCAACTGGCGGATGTACGGACACAGAGAGTTTTGTGGTCTTTCCATCCCTTGCAGACATTACTGTCAATAGTACCTGTAATACATCACTGACATTGCCTACAGTACCGGCTGTGACCGGCTTTAATAAAGTGTGGACCATTACTGCTCCAGGTGGTTCGGCTACAACCTACAACACGGATGCTGCTGCTTCAGCAGCATTGACTAATACGCCAGGTGCATGGACGATTTCAGTTGCTTATCAGTTGGAAGCAACCTGCGGTAGTACATTGATAAATGCTAGCTCAAGTGCTACTGCGTGTGATCCTGTGAGCGTAATTGCAAATATTAATCCTTTGCCCGCGGCTCCGGTTTTAACTCCAATAGTGGTTTGTAGCGATGCAAATATGCCCGCTTTGACTTCTACATGTAGTAATGCAGTTGCAGATTTCTCAAATGCAAGATTTACGTTTGATGTAAGTTCTCTTGCACCAACATACACAGGTTCCGGAGTTGTTGCTACGGCAGCCCTCGGTTCAGGCATATCAGCACCTTCATATTTTGGAGGAAATCCTGGGTTGGCAGTAAGTGCAACTGGATGGAACTCTACGGCTGTGGACAATAATGATTATGTAGAGGTTTGCATAACGCCAGTTTCGGATTGTTATGATTTAAATATTACAGGATTTTCATTTGATTACAGAAGATCAGCAACAGGACCTCAGAGTATTGAAGTCAGATATTCACAAGATGGATTTACAACATTTACAAGTTTATCTTCTTTTTCAGGATTTGCAGATTCACAGTTTTTCGGATCTGGAAATTTGGCCTTAAACAGATGTGTGAAATCAGGTAACTTATGTTTTAGAATATACGGTTACAACGGAACAGCAGCTGGAGGCACGTTAAGACTGGATAACATCACCATCAGTGGTACTTCATCGGTTATAAGGTATAATTACTATTTGAATAGTATAACAGGCACTTTACTTGCTTCCAATGTTGCATCATATACTCCAACCACAACTCTGGCAACAAGTCCTCAAACTATCTGCGTGGAGGCAGTGGAGACAGGTGTATGTACTCCATTATGCAAGAGTGCAGCAAGCTGTACTACTGTCACTGTCATACCAGTTCCCGTCATTACTGTAGCCAACTCATGCGCAGGAGGAAGTACGGCAACATTCACACAGACAGGAGGACCTGCAGGAGGCACGTGGACTGTGAGCGGTGGCGGTACTATCGGAGCCACAACAGGAGTGTTTACCCCGACGACAGCAGGCTGTTTTACAGCTACTTATACAACACCAACAGGAAATTGTAGTGACACTAAAAGTTTTGTTGTTTTCCCTGCGGCCCCGGCAGCTCCTGTGGTGAGTAATACCTGCAATACTGCCATCACCGTTCCTGCCCTTACCGCAGTGACCGGCTTCACAGCTCAATACAGTTTTGACAATGGCAGTACATGGGGAACCAGCCCTGTCTCACCAACGACAACAGGCTGTTATACCATTAAAACCAGATATGTGACAAATGCATGTGGTACTATTTTAGCGGGCACTGTAGCGCCTGCAGCATGTTCAGAAAGTGTTGCAAGTAATGCTGTAATTTTCCTGCAGCCCCTGCCGCTCCTGTGTTGGGTACCAATACATGTAATACTGCAATAGTAGTTCCAACGGTTCCTTCAGTACCTGGGTTTACGGCTCAATATAGCTTTAACAATGGCAGTACATGGGGAACGAGTGCTACCTCATCGACGACTCCGGGCTGCTACACCATCAAAACCAGATATGTGACAGCTGCAACATGCGGTACTATTATAGCCGGCACTACAGCACCCGCGGCATGTGCCGAAAGTGTTGCCAGCAATGCAGTAATCTTCCCTGCGGCTCCTGTAATAACCATGCCGGCTAATACCTGTATGAGTAACTTTGCATTACCGGTTGTGGCAACAGTGCCTGGATTTAGCGTTGAGTATAGCATCAATAGTGGGCCATTTACAGCCAACCCAATGACAAGCATGACGCCGGGATGTTACACCATAATAGCAAGGTATGTCCTGGCAAGTACATGCGGCAATACTACAGCAGGGACAGCTGGTTCAGGATTGTGTGGAAATTCCAATTCAGTGACTACAAATGTGATCCCAACACCGGATGTCAACGATCAGCCGGATATCCTTATGTGTAATATGACATTGGTAAGTCCGCTACCTTTTACCAGCAATGTAGTGATACCATCATGTCAAACACATCTATAACTTACAGTTGGACAAATAGTAATCCAGCTATAGGACTTCCGGCAAGTGGTACAGGCAATATACCTGCTTTTACAGCAACCAATCCAGGGACAGCAACCATTACTGTAATACCGTCTATAACTTTGGGAGGCGTAACGTGTACAGGTGCACCTATTTCATTTATAATATTTATCCATGCACCTGCACAACTGGTGTGTAATGATCATGTCAATATCAGTGTGGACGAAAACTGTAAGGTAAGCCCGGTGATAGATATGTTTTTGGAGAATAGTCCTAATGATGCAATATTTTATGAGGTCATCATCAAAACAGCAACGGGCAAAATTATCAATGAAAATGAATTGGGTAACTACAAGGGGCAGAAACTGACCGTATCAGTTCGTGATATCTGTGATGGCAACAGCTGCTGGGGCACACTTACAGTGGAAGACAAGCTGGCACCGCGTATCAATTGTGGTCCTGTCAGAAGCATACAGTGCTACGAAGTAGATGCATTGGTTGCGGAAGATGTTACTAAAAAAGCATCACCAAGTACAGCAAAATTTGCACCTTCTTGGAGTGACAACTGTGGAGCAGTGACGGCAGAATTTACCACACATAAATTATTGGATGGCTGTAATGGAGGCAACGTATTGAGAAAATGGACAGTAACAGACGCAAGTGGCAATACAGCATATTGTGAGCAGTGGTTTGAAGTAGAAACCGAAGTAGACTGGACCTGCCCTGATCAATTAGTATTGTTAAGCTGCAAGGATGACCTTTCACCTGAGGCGATAGCTATCAAAGAAGGAGTTGGTTCAGCATATCCATATTTTAGAAGCGGTAACATAACCACTCCAATCCACGGAGTATGTAATTACTATACAACTTATAGTGATGTAGAAATAGATGCATGTGGAGCACATTGCCATGGTAACAAAAAAGTAATCAGAACATGGCAAATCCTTGACTGGTGTAATGGAACAGTGACACCATGTCAACAGATCATCAAAGCAATTGATACTGAAGCACCAACATTCATCGTAAAAGATACGATCATCAGTACAGCACCATGGTATTGTGAAGGCGACTTCTATGTACCAAACCCATGGGAGCTACATGACAACTGTGATATCAACCCAACGTGGACAGTAAAATCATCAGTAGTAGGCGTACAGATCGTACCTGCATTATTGAATGGTGCACCACACCCGGTATATAAGTACAGAGCGATAGGCGTTCCAAAAGGATCGAGCCACCTGAAATATACAGCAACAGACTGTTGTGGTAATGAAGTGACCATCATCTCGTCTGTAACAGTAGTAGACAAGACACCACCGGTGCCAGTAGCTAAGCGCGACATCGTGATAGGCTTAGTAGGAGGATATGATGCCACAGGCAAACCTGACGGAACGGCAAAATTGTACTCAGAAAGTATCGATAACGGAAGTTATGACAACTGTAGTGCAGTAAGACTGGAAATCAGAAGAGTGAACAAAGGCGTGAAATCAGATAACGTTACAACAGATGCACCAAGTTGTGGTAACCTGGGTAATGGTAATCCACAATACAACAACAATATCACTTTCAACAACAGACTGGCACCTAACCTTGGCAACAATATGCCATACAGCGCTGACGATACAGATGGTGGCTTGTTTGTGAAATTCTGTTGTGAGGACCTTACAAAAGCAGGTGCTGACTTTGACGGAGACGGAACATTAGACGTAGGATACCACATGGTGATCATGAGAGTATGGGATGATGGCAACATGGATGGAATCGTAGGAAATGCCGGTGACAACTGGAATGATACATGGGCAAATGTAAAAGTAGAGTGTAAAGTACCACCAGTAATTACATGTCCTGCAGATGCAACGATCCACTGTGACTGGGCTATCGAGAAATTCGTATCCAGCAGTGCCACCAAATCTATAGCAGGAGTAGACTTCCAGAAAACAGGAATACCTGAAGCATATGGAGTATGTACTAATCCAGAAATACAGTTCAGAGACAGAGAAGTAACAGATCAGTGTGGAATCGGCTTTATCGAAAGAACATTTGTGATCAAAGAGAAAGATATAGAAAGAACATGTGTACAGAGAATCACGATCTTACCAAGTACAAGTGCACAGCCATGGGTAACTAATTTCCCTGGTGACTGGGATAATATAGAGCAAATAGGCTGTGACGAACCGACAGCTGCACAGATCAAAGCAAAGGCCCAACCAATGTAGGAGGACCATGTGATGTGATCGGTGTAAGTACAAAGATAGAGTTGTTCAACTTTGAAGATGGAGTATGTAAGAAGTGGAAAGTAGAATACAAATATGTCAACTGGTGTACCAACGAAGAGAGAGGACCATTCTACAAATATTTCATGTACAGCGACGAAGCAGCTCCTGTAGTTACATGCAGAGATACGATGTATGCAGTAGATGTAAACTGTGAGTTGAAAGGTTTACAGTTGACCAATAAAGCTACCGATACAGGTGGATGTATAGACAATGGATGGTTGAAGTGGACAGTAATCGTAGACTTGTGGGCAGATGGAACAGATGACATCGAGTATACCTCGTTCATCGCACCAAACAATGACGTAAGTAATATGAGGAATGGTAATTTCGATGCTATCAGAGATGATAACGAAAACGGAATACCGGATGTATATGTTGCACCTACAGCCAATGGAGCAGCGATACCTGCCAACAGCATTATCCTGCCTACTATAGCCGGCAAGATGAGCAATCACAAAGTAGCATGGAAAGTAACAGACGGATGTCACAACTTCGCTACATGCCATTCATCATTCATGGTAGCAGACAAGAAGGCACCAACACCGGTGTGTGTACCATTGAGTACCGCATTGATGCAGGATCCAGACGGGATCAGGACCATTGTTGCCAATGGTAGAATTGTGGGCTATCGACTTCATGAACAAGTCATATGATAACTGTACCGATGAAAGTGACCTGTTATACACATTTGACGACTGGGCACCAAGAATTGCCGATACAGTAATACAGACAAGATTAGTGAATGTAGACAAGGCACATTACTTCAACAGCAAAGGACAGGCAGTAGCAGCGTACCCTGCAAGATCTACTAATTCAGTAGAGAAAGCAGCAGAAGCATCATACCTTGCAGGTAACTTACAGTTGTGGATACCTGAAAACAGAAGCGCAGCCAAAGTATGGGTATCAGGTGATATCGCACCGGGAGTTAAGAAGACAGTGGATGTACACGTGACAGTATGGGATAAGAAATTTAACCATGACTATTGCTGGACGACACTAGATCTCATCTATAATTCCGACCCAATTTTAGAATCAATCATATCAGGTAGCGTAGTTACAGCGAGCAATCAGCCAGTAAATAACGTAGCAGTTACCATTGATGCCAATATTACAGAGTATCCTAAGACAGTATCTACAGGGCTAGCTGGTACTTATGGGTTGACTGTTGGTACAGGAGAGGATTATCAGATAACGGCGAGCAAAGACGGAGATTACCTCAATGGAGTAAGCACACTTGACCTTGTATTGATTCAGAGACATATCCTGGGACTACAAGTATTCGATAGTCCGTACAAACTGATAGCAGCAGATGCTAACAACGATGGTAAAGTGACAGCAAGTGACTTGACAGACCTTAGAAAACTGATTTTAGGAATCACTAACGCTCTTCCTAAGAATGCAAGCTGGAGATTCCCTATATCTGCACAGTCTATGGATGCGACCAATCCATTCCCATTTGTAGAGCAGATAGCTATCAGCCAGATACTTACAAATATGAGCAATCAGAACTTCGTAGCAGTGAAGATAGGAGATGTAAACGGAAACGTAAGCACCAACGTATCTAACCCTGCAGTAGAAGGCAGAAGCAACAGAAACGTAGTGATGGCAGTAGCAGAGCAGACAGTAGTAGCAGGTGAAGTGGTAGAAATACCGGTAACAGCAGCTAACTTCAGCGATGTAGCAGGATACCAGTTCACTATGAATCTGAAAGGCGGAAGCTATGTAGGTGTAAATGCAGGAGCACTTGATATCAATGCAAGCAATGTAGGAGTGATAGCAGGAGATGTAGTAACGATGAGTTATGCATCAAATGAAGCAACAAGTATCAATGCAGGTGAAGTATTGTTTACGCTGATCGTAAAAGCTGACAAAGCAGGAAACGTAAGTGAAATGATCACATTGAACTCAGGCGTAACAGCAGCAGAATCATACAGCAGCGACCTTACAGTAGGTAAAGTAAGCTTAGATGTAAGAACTGCACCTGTAGCTGGAATCGAATTGAATCAGAACGAACCAAACCCATTCAAAGGTCAGACCACAGTAAGCTTTGTAATGCCTGAGGCTGCCACAGCTACATTTGAGTGTATATGACGTGATTGGAAAAGTAGTGACAGTAAGAAACATCGATGCCAACAAAGGCTTGAACAGTGAAATCTTCACAAGAGAGCAATTAGGCGCAACAGGCGTACTTTACTACACACTTAAGAGCGGTGACTTCACAGCTACAAAGAAAATGATCATAGTAGAATAAAAGATAGTTAAAAAATTGATGTTAAAGAGTCCATGTTTGATGTAATCAGGCATGGACTCTTTTTTATTGTGGATTGGTGTAATCTAATTAATTCTATCTGAGTCCTTATCAAAAGGTTAATGTTCATGTTAAATAATCTTAAAAATGTGGACTATTAGGCAGTTTTATGGTTATATTTATGATTGTACTTTTGATTTATAAATATATTACCATGCGAGTTTTTTTATATGTATTAGTTTTAATGTTTGTAGCTTCCTGTGCTCCTTCGCTTAGATATTACACAAAGGAAATCCATGATGACAGCCGATGGTCTGACAGTGAGTTAAGGAAAATTCAGTTTTATCTTTCGGGAGATATTATCCTTTGGAGAGATATCAACATGGGAGAATCTGTCATCACCAACGGTAAATTAAAAATGGTGGATGGTCGTAAAGTGGGAGAAGTAATTATCAGACGTGGTACTCCTGGAGTATTCCTTTTTTCTCCTTCAAAAAACCATTATGCTATTAGTTTTGACCCTGAAAGTGATGCGAAGTATCTGGTATTTGGTCCATCTGACAAGGCAGGTGAACGATATGTACTGCTGGCTAAAGAATGGGGCAAAAGATATGGTAAAGTCACCTACGGTGATAAAATCTATCGTACACCGGCCGAAAGTGCGTTTGCTTTTTTGATGGTCAATGTCACTAAAACGCAAACAACAAATGTAAAATCTGAGAGACCATCAGGTAGGCGCGTAGATAATTGATGTTTTCTTTAGAGCTGAACACCTTTCAGGAATGGTACAAATCTGTAATGACCAAATTTTTCTTTTGTAAGAGATCCATCTTCGTTTTTGGTGATTTTAAGCATAGTTTGAAGGTCTCCCTCGCCCAATGGAATAACCATGATACCACCGGTCTTGAGTTGTGCAATCAGTTTTTCTGGGATCTCGACTGCTCCGGCTGTTAAAAGAATTTTGTCAAATGGGCCAAATCTTGGAGCACCTTCGTAGCCATCACCAAAGAGTGTTCGGATGTTTCCATAACCTATGCTATGTAAAAAATTTTCTGTTTTGTCAAATAGCTTCTTCTGTCTCTCGATGGTGTACACTTTGGCTCCGAGGTAATAAAGTACACATGCCTGGAATCCAGATCCGGTACCAATTTCTAGAATAGTATCTCCTTTTTTAACATCCAGCAAAGCAGTTTGTATAGCTACTGTGTATGGCTGCGAGATAGTCTGATCAGCATCAATAGGAAAAGCCACGTCTTTATATGCCCAATCTGCAAAAGTTTTTTCAAGAAAAAAATGTCTTGGTATATTTAAAAACGCATCAAGTATTTTCTCATCTTTGATGCCTTTAGATTTGAGCTCATTGACGAGTTGCTGTCTGAGTCCCTTATGTCTGTGTGAGTCGACCAATTATTTTAAATTTTAGGCAAATATATTATATTTAATTACAATATGAAAATGGAAGCCATCATTTTGCCTAATATAAGCTTAAGGAAGTATTAATTAAAACTGAGATGGTCACTTAGACCACATTAAGGGTTTTGTTTAAAATAACTAAAAAGTATGGTAGGTTTCACACAATGGTGCATGTCTGTGTTTAACATTGTGGTGTTAGACATATTTTTTCACATCTTGAACCTAACTCTTTTGTCGGTGTTGATACAATAGTTCATTTTAAATACTTGAATGAAGTTTATTTTTATACTTTTACAAATCTATTAAAAAGTAATTTATATGAAAATTTTTCAACTTCTGATGTTGTTAGCTTTTTTGCCATTGGCAGCTAGCTCACAGAGCCTGTGGAGTAAATCTGATGAAGCTAAGCTGAAAAGCATTAATCCATCATCACGAGAAATCATTCCCAACCGATATCACACCGTTGGTCTTGATTTTTCGCATATGTACGAAGTATTATCTGATGCGCCGAAAAGTTTTTCTGAGTTAAAATCTTCCACTGTACCTTTGCCCATGGCAAATGGCAGTATGGCTGATTTTGTGATATGGGAAGCTCCGTTGATGGAAGCACCCCTCTCAGCCAAATATCCATCGATAAAATCCTATAAAGGGTATAAAAAAGACGATAAAAGTGTTGTGGCTCGTTTTAGTGTAGGACCAAATGGTTTTCATGCAGCAATCAAGACAGCAGAAGGATTGGCATACATTGATCCATATAGTACGGATTCGAAAAGTCAATACATAGTTTATTACACCTTTGATGACAGAAAAGATGATAACTTTAGCACCAATCTTTTATGTGGTACTGCTGATAATTCGACACCTTATCATGCCGGCGCTAAATGGGGGACTACCCGTAAATTGGATGGCAAAATGGAACTTCGCAAATATAGACTTGCATTGGGTTGCACTGGTGAATGGGGAGCTGTGAGGGGAACAAAGGAAAAGGCATTGGCAGATATGGTCACTTTTGTTGAGCGAGCCAATATAGTATTCGAGACGGAACTGGCTATCACTGCTGTCCTTATAGCCAGAAATGATGAGTTGATATTTCTGGACGGGGGCTTGGATCCATACACCAATCCTGACAGAGGACTTGAAATTTTGGGTCAGAATACAAATATACTCAATGGTAGGGTAGGAAGTAGCTCTTATGAAATAGGCCATGTATTTTCAATATGTTATGATGTAGGAGGGGTAGCAGGCGGAAATATATGTACACCTGCCAAAGGTGCTGGAGTTACCTGCCACAATGGTAATGCGGTCAGCAATGGAATTGTATTGGTGTTTAATCATGAGGTTGGCCATCAGATGACGGCTGCACATACCTTTAATAATTGTCCGGGCCAGGAAGGCCAACAGTCATCATCAGGCTATGAACCAGGTAGTGGATCTACCATTATGGCATATCCGGGAGCGTGTGGTACCAGCAATCTGGGAGTCGCCAGAGATGATTATTATCATGTAGCTTCGTTGGAGCAAATGTTGACATTTACTAATTCTGAAGGTGCTGATGCCTACGACTGTGCGGAAAAAATCGATATTAATAACTTCGTTCCGGTCATATCGATGCCTTATACTAATGGTTTCAGCATACCCAAAGAGACTCCTTTTTTCCTGAAAGCCACGGCCATTGACGATAATGGTGACAATATGACTTATAATTGGGAGCAGTTTGATAATCAGACTTCCAGCCCGCTTGGGTCACCCACTGGCAATGCTCCCATATTCAGATCATTGCCTCCAGGTTCTAATTCTGCCAGATATTTTCCCAATGTGTCAAGGATATTAAACGGTCAGTTTACTGATAAAACCGAGTTGCTGCCTTCTTATGGAAGAGAAATGACTTTCAGATTTGTAGTGAGAGACAATAATCCATTGGGCAATGCAGCTGTATGGGAAGAAATGAAGTTTAAGGTAGCAGCTAATGCAGGACCATTCAAACTTACATATCCTGTACTGGACTATAAGTGGAAAATCGGTCAGGAACTCAACGTGACCTGGGACGTTGCCGGGACAGACACAGCTCCTGTCAACTGTAAAACGGTGGATATCTATGTAGCTCTATCCAATAGCCTCGACTTCCAATCATCCAACCTTATTCTTGTATCCAAATCAACACCCAATGATGGGGTTGAAAAAATCATCGTACCAAATAAAGAGGCAATTCGTGCCAGAATAGTGGTGAAAGCTTCAGACAATATTTTCCTTACTACAGGTTTGTATAATTCTAAAATAGATGTGCCTGAAACTCCTGCATTTTTTATGGATATAGCCGAACCTATCAAAAAAATATGTCTTCCAGAAAGTGTAGACTATTCTATCACTACGGCTGGTTTTGCAGGAATAAGTGAAAAAATCAAATTCGAGGTAGTTTCAGGCTTGCCTGATGGTGCTGTTGCAACTTTCAGCACACCTGAATCTACGGCAGGAGAATCCAATTCATTGAACCTGGATCTGAGCAATGTATCCGGTACAGCTAACTACCAGATAGTGGTAAGGGCCTTTGCTCCGGGTATAGATACTATTGAGAGGACTATACAGTTGGCTATCACGAGTACCAATTTAGATGATGTAAAATTGGTAGGCCCCGAAAACGGATTGAGCGGTGTGGGACCAACACAAAAGTACCTTTGGGAAGAAAAATCTGATGCAACAGGTTACGAACTGGAAGTGGCCACATCTCCTGACTTTGCACCAGAAAAAATTGTTATTAGCAAGAGTACTTCAATGCCTGGTTTAAATTCTAATACCTTTTTAGAAAAAGCGACTATATACTATTGGAGGGTAAGGTCCTTCAATGCTTGCAGAAATGGTACATGGTCAAAAACATTTGCATTTAATACAGAGGCCCTTGTTTGTAAAGTCAGTGAATCAGGTGACTTGAATATTGGGATTTCACCATCAGGTACACCAAAAGTCGAAGCTGAACTTAATATTTTTACAGAGGGTATTATCAGTGATGTCAACATAAAAAGTATAAAAGGCGATCACCAATGGTCAGGAGATGTTGTAGCCTATCTGAATGCGCCGGATGGCAAAGAAGTATTGCTTTGGAACAGAAAATGCGGATCATCCAAAGGATTTAATGTTGGAATCGACGATCAGTCCAATGAATTTTTCCAGTGTCCTATCAATACCGGAAGAATATATAGACCAGAATCGCCGCTTTCGGTATTGAACGGAAGTGCCATGAAAGGAAAATGGACATTACGGCTGGAAGACAAAGCGTCAGGAAATGGAGGGAAGCTTACTAATTTTAATTTGGAGTTGTGCTCAAGCCTGGCATTAAACCCACCTGTTCTGACCAGAAATGAAACACTAAAGATTCATCCCAAAGACGCCAAAGATATTGACAGAGTGCTTTTGCTGGCTGAAGACACTGATAATAATGCTAATGAGTTGACTTATACACTAGTATCAACGCCTTTAAAAGGTTTGTTGACTCTAAACGGTGCTCCTCTCTCAGTTGGAAATGAATACAGGCAGTTTGATATTGATAATTTTAAATTAAGATATTTGCACACAGCAGATGATGAGAGTGATGACTCTTTCAGTTTTGTGATCACAGATGGTAAAGGTGGCTGGGTAAGTATTACAAATTTTGAGATAGATGTCGATGCAGCTGTTCCTTCCGGTATAGCTAATTCAGACAAAACCGAAAGAATATTGGTTTACCCAAATCCGGCCAATGATGTCATTCACATACTTGCTCCGGATAACATCGAAGGCCCTACACAATATGTCATAGTTGACTTGAATGGAAGGGCTGTGAGATCTGAGGAGGTGACTGGTTTATTATCTATCATCGATATAGAGAGTTTTATCCCGGGTGTTTACTTGATAAAAATATCCACTCCATCAGGCGCAATAGTCAGAAAGTTTGTCAAGAAATAATTTGTCTTCAAGCAAACTATTTCTGACCGGTTTAAAGTTCTGTCCATATGATCGGGAATGATGTGAAAAAAGGTGTAACCTATATGGTTTTCGCATCATTTTGTTTTGCATTGACAGGTGCATGTGCAAGATATCTCAGTAAAGACATCAATGCTATAGAGTTAGTACTCTTTAGAAACCTGATAGGTGTAGTATTTATACTTTATTCAGTGATTCGTAACCCTTTGGTCCAGACTGGGGGAAGACTCGCTTTACTTATATTCAGAGGTGTGATTGGGACTCTGGCTTTGTACACATTTTTTTACGGTGTTTCCAGGATTGGTCTTGCCGTTGCCATCACATATCAGCAAGCATATCCCGTTTTTTTGGCGATTGTATCTTATGTGTTCCTGCATGAAGAACTCCAAAAGAGAGAATGGGCAGCTATATTCATTGGTTTTGCAGGCATCTGTTTTATTTTTATACCTTCCATAGACGTATCATCAGTGACATCCATGTCTGCAAAGTATCATGCAATCGGCCTCTCTAATGCCATCATGACAGGTATGGCATACCTTAGCATCAAAGGGCTAAGTGCATACTATGATACAAGATCCATAGTCTTGTCTTTTATGCTGTCCGGGATTATATTACCTGTATGTTCACTGGTTTTGGGTTCATTTATTACTTACAGTAAATTCGATTTTATCATCCAGAATTGGGACAGTCCATCCTTCGAACACTGGCCTGCCATTCTATTACTGGGTGTCGCTGCACTAATGGGCCAAATCTATCTTACCAAAGCATTTTCTTATCAGAGGACGGGTGTGATTGCTGCCGTTGGGTATAGCAATATAGTATTTTCTATCATTTTTGGCACGATGCTGGGTGATGCTTTTCCTGATTTGCTTAGTTTGATTGGGATCGCTTTTATTATTACGTGTGGGGTGATAGTATCGGGGTAAAACACCTTGAGCTAAAATAAACTATATACATAAATAATTTTTATATATTCCGTACACATAATGTATAATTTAACTAATTTTGCAACAGTGAAATATGATTGTTACGATTATATTTGAGCTTACAAGGATAAAGTAGTGAAGCCGCATCGATATTATATAAAACCCAAAATTTTATCCATGATTATAAGATTGTTATGCATCGGATGGTTGGCGATGACCCACTTTACAAGTTTGGCTCAGCCTGCTTTTGTCAATAAGACAAGGCAGTACAAAAATGACCTACCTACCAGAAGTGTAATGCCCGGTGCGATGCTGGATCTGAACGGGGATCTTATAGATGATCTTGCAGTTTTAGACCGTGGGAAAGAATTAAAGATTATAATCAGTTCAGGAAAAAACTTCTCGTTGGCCATACAGGACTCCTTAACCATTACCCAGCTGCCTGAGTGGACTATGACAGCCGGAGATATTGACAATGATGGTAGTACAGAAATTTTGACAGCCGGTGAATACGGGCCTGTAAGTCTGATAAGCACAAAAGATAGGCAGCTCTCTAGAAATACCATGCCAGGAAATATCTATGCGCAGGGGTCTAATACTATTGATATCAATAATGATGGTTGGCTGGATTATTTTTTATGCAATGACGATGGCTACAGTAAATTTTATGTCAATGATAAAAATGGTAATCTTGTATTGACCAACGTGATCGATTTCAGTAAAAACGATAATAGTGACGGGTCAGGCAACTATGGCTCTGAATGGACTGATGTCAATGGAGATTTAAAACCTGATCTTTGTATTTCCAAGTGCAGGGCAGGTGTCACATCTCCGACAGACCCACGTAGGATCAATAGGCTCTACATCAATAATGGCGATGGCTCATTTGATGAGAAAGGGGCTGATTATGGACTAAACAGTGGTGAACAGACGTGGGTTACCGCTTTTGGCGATTTGGATAATGATGGAGACCAAGATGCATTTGTTGTCAATCATTATGGGCCACATGCCTTGATGGAAAATATAGGTGGACAGTTTTTTAGAGAAATCCCATTGTCAGAGACATTGATGTCCTTTGGATTTCAGGCAGTGATGAGGGATTTTGACAACGATGGATGGTTGGACATCATGTTAGTGGGGGTAGAAGGCTCTCTACTGCTTCATAATCGTGGCACTAATACATTTAATATCATACGCAAAATTATAGGACCTAATCCACCCAGATCACTTACGGTAGGAGATATCAATGATGATGGTTTTTTAGATATTCATGCACATATGGGTGAGCCTATCAATGAAGTAGGGGTCAAAAATGACGAACTTTGGATCAATAAAAGTAATGAAAATCATTTTTTAAAGGTTAATCTTGAAGGTAGCCTCTCCAATAAGTCAGGCATAGGTAGTCAGGTTGAAATTTATGGCTTATGGGGAAAACAGGTTAGATATGTAAAAGGGGGTGAAAGTTACGGCATATTCAATTCTCTTCAGCAGCATTTTGGGCTAGAAAAAGCCCAGATTGTTGATAGTCTGATTATCAGATGGCCTTCCGGTAAAGTGGATAAATATATGAATCTTGAGCCCAATCATACCTATTTTGCCCAGGAAGGACTTTGTTGCTCCAAATCGCCAACAATCTATGACGAAGCTTTGATTTCCAATGACAATCTGGTCCTTTTGACTGCCCCTGGTGGTTTTGAAAATTATAAATGGAGCAATGGTCAGACTAAGGATACCGCATCGGTAAATCTGGGCACTTATTTTGTCAGGATGATGGATGCAAATGGCTGCGTCACTGTAAGCAAACCCATTGTCGTTAGGTCGGGATGTTTTCCTGAGAATGTAAAACTCATCAACGAGAACCCAAATGTTGTATTATGTTCGGGTCAGCAATTGGAGGTCACTGCCATTCCTGCTGCCACTTATTTGTGGAGTACAGGCGCAACGAGTGCTGCTATTGATCTTGACATGAGTCAGTATATCACACTTACTGCATCAGATTTATGTGGTAACATCCTTACGGACCACCTGGATTTGCAAATAAAAGAACTTATTTGGCAACTCAAAGGAGATACTGTCAAAAAAGGGGAAAGCGCTACTCTAGTTTCAGATAAAAAATACACCTCTTGGTATCAAGCATCTGATTTGGAACAACCATTTTTGAGGGTGATACGCTGATCACAGGACCCCTGGATAGTACCAGTACTTTTTTTGCAGGAGTGGCAGAAACCATTGATAAAAAAACAGCGTACGTTGGGGAGAATAATTTTCCGTTATCTAACCTGTATGGTGCAACAAGTTCATCAGGAAGCTTGATTTTTAATGTGGAAAGCGAGTGTATCCTGAAAACCATCAAGGTTAATACTGATAGAGAAGGTATAAGACGATTTTTAATAATCGATGGTGTCGGAGACACTATTTTTACTAAGGATGTGATGGTCATGGCAGGTATTGAAACTGTGCGGTTGGATGCTGCATTAAAAAAAGGTGATTTGTATTCTTTGACCACGGATGTAAATGTCAATATGTCTTCGCTCGGATATCGGTCACCCAGATTTGTCAGGACGATCAATAATACTTTACCCTTACGTATTGAATGATGTGGTTACCATATTATCTTCTTCTGCAGGTGCTATTTATTATTATTACTTTTATGATTGGGAAGTAGATTTTGATTTAATAACACATGTAAGAGCCCTCTGAAAAATGTATCAGCTGTTGTACAAAAGGAGTCTTTTTCTGATGATTCAGGCATTGCGGAGTCATTTAAAATATTTCCAAACCCTGTTGACAATGAATTATATCTGGAAAACCCGCTTTCTGTCCAAAAAGCAGAGATCTTCGATACACATGGGAGAATAGTTGCCGTCATCAGGGGAAAAGAGCCTAAAGCAGATGTTTCGTCACTGGCTCCCGGTATGTATATGATTTGTATCCATAATGATCAAGGTATTTCTTACCTCAAATTTATTAAAAATTAGTTCCAGGCACGCATGTAGAAACAATTTGGTATTTCGGCCCGAATGAGTTAAAGTATATCAAATATTGCCTTTAGCTTTTTCTCTTCAGTCTGCCAGTTATACCAGTTTTTGGCTTGGTTGCACGCAGTTTTCATAGACAAATAATGGTCTTCGTCTGTTGTCATACTATTGATGGCAGTAGCAATGATCTCAGGGTTGAGCTCAGAGATGAGAATACCTGTCTTAAAGCGCAGGTGTATCAGTTCATACTCAGGAAAATTCATATTGACGGATGGCACTTCAGCATGCATATAATCAAAAAACTTGTTGGCAAGTGAGTAATAATAACTCTTGCTGTCAGCTTGTAGGAGATTTAATCTACCGTGCTTTTAGGTAAAAATCTGAAATCTGAGCAGGTGTTAGCCAACCTAAAAAATGAATTCTGTCTCTTGCAGGCCCTGACTTTGCCTGAGACCGAAGCTCCTCTGAGAGATCCCCTTCTCCTATGATATTCAAATGCATATTTTTAATCATCGGCATAGCTTCTATCATCGTCTCCAGGCCACGACCTGCATTCAGCATTCCCTGGTAGACGATAAATGGTGGCTTTTGAGGGATTTTGCGGAGGGTTATTTTTATATAAGGGTACATTGTAAATACAATGAAACTTCTTTTGAAATCGGCTTGAAAAAAGGTTTGCCAGACTTTCATTTACAGTTATAAAAGCATCAACACGAGGTACAAAAATATTTTCCAGGCTTATCCAGAATTTCTGTACGAATGTCCGTTGGTATAATTCTGGTACTTCTGTAAAGTACTCATGAGCATCATAGATCTGCGACTGACCTTTTATCATCCTGACCAATCCACCTGCCATAAGGGTATCAGAGTCCACACTGTAGATGATGTCAGCAGGCGAAAAAAGTAAGTAAAAAAACAAACGGATATTGTATTCAGCATAAAACAAAAATCCTTTTTGGCTGTAGCAATTTAATCTTTTTTGTTTAAAATTGAAGTTTAATAATGGGTGAGATTTTGCTTTGCTTCTACCTACCAAAGTGACATCATGACCCCACGAGGACAAGGAGGAGCATATACGGTGCATGCGCTGGTCCTGGTTCAGGTCATTGGTGACGGTACAGTAAATGCTTTTTCGTTGGTTCGTCATTTTCCTGCCAAAGTGATATTTCCTAAATTATCCACACGTATGAGACCTTCTGATTCAAAATCTTTGATTACTCTAATGATACGCCTCCTTTTATTGAAAGGATAGATAGAGGCATATGTCTTTACATCAATGGTGTTTTGCACAAGGATATTGGAAAGATGTTCCAAGACTTTTCTGATTTGATCTTTGCTGATAGTCGTTTCAGAGGCTCCCAGGCATATATCACATTTGCCGCAATCCTGTCCTTTTTCTCCAAAATATTCTATGATCAATTTTTGTCTGCATTTTTGCTCATTCTGCAGGTAAGAAGTCATGCCGTTCAGTCTGTCTTCAGCCATCTTCTTGCGCTGTAGATATGATTTTTTATCAATGTAAAAAGAGTCCTGAGTAGGTCTTTCTCTTGTAAATGTAATTTGTGGTTCTGAAGCCCTTGGGTAATAAGCTATGATGCCTTCAGATTTCATAATGTGCAGGTAGTGAGCAAGCTGAAGTTCTTCTATATTCATTTCCTGCGCTACCCGGGGATCATCAATTTTGACGGGGTCTAAAAAAAGTCCTTCATATTTGCGAAGGAGATGAACAAGGATTTTTGATTTTAATGATGGATTCCGATGCAAAAATTCCAATTCCTCCTGGTCAGCGAGAATCATCAACCTGGAAGGTTCTTTAAAAGCGTCAGAAAATGTGACCCATCCTTCTTTTTCAAGGATATTAAGGATATGGTACACTTTTTTTACCGGAAGTGCTACATACTCTGCAAAATCAAGTATATGAAAATCATAACTTTCCATCATGCCCGAACCATAAGCCACTTTATGGTATCTGCAAAGCCTGTCGTAGACACTGGTTATTATTTCGAGTGAAGGAAACTGGTCATTCAGTCCGGAGCGGGCTGCTTCCAGGTCGGCTGCATCTATGAGGGTAACACCGTAAGATTCCTTGCCGTCCCTGCCTGCCCTGCCGGCTTCCTGATAGTATTCCTCTATGCTTGGGGCTACATCCAGGTGAATAACAAGTTTGACATCCGGCTTATCGATTCCCATCCCAAATGCATTGGTTGAGACCATCAGTCGCACTTGATTGCTCATCCATATCTGTTGATTTTTTTCCCTGAGACTTTTTTCCATACCGCCATGATAAGTGGCGCAGGTGATACCATATTGAGTGAGCCATTGTGCAATCTCTATGGTTTCCTTGCGGTTGCGTACATAGATGATGCTGCTGCCTTTGATTCTGGATAAAATCTGAATGAGCTCTTGCTTTTTATTATCTGTGTGCATGACACAAAGGCCCAGATTATCACGGGCAAAACTTTTTTTAAAAACGGCAGGTGTCTTCAGTTTAAGTTTTTCGGCTATATCTGCCAATACCTTTGGTGTCGCGGTGGCAGTAAGAGCTATGATAGGAACGGAGGGATGGATATCCCTCAACAATGGAATATTAAAATACGAAGGCCTGAAATCATATCCCCATTGTGAGATGCAGTGTGCTTCGTCCACTGCTATCAGGCTGAGTTTTGTTTTTGTAATACGCTGTATGAAAACATCTGAACTTATTCTCTCCGGACTGATGTAAAGAATCTTTAAGTCTCCCAGCATAAAATTGTCCAGGATCTTGTCTATTTCTTTATAATGAAGATTAGAATGAAGTGATTTGGCTATGATGCCTCTGACAAAAAGATTTTCCACCTGATCTTGCATGAGTGCTATAAGAGGCGAAATAACCAAAGTTTTGCCTGGAAACATCATGGCAGGTATCTGAAAGCAAATGGATTTTCCACCACCGGTGGGCAGAAGTGCTATGGTATCTTTTTTATGAATAACAGCATCTATTATCTGATCCTGTGGAGGCCGAAACTCGTCATATCCCCAGTATTCTTTCAGTATGGACCTGCTTTCTTCCAATACTATTGTATGTTATGTTATCAAAACTTGGGGCAGATGACTTTATTGCCTCTGCCAAATATTCTTTTTCCTCTGTTATTGTCTATGACAAAATTAAGTGAGACCATGCTGAAAATGTAATAATCTTTGACCTTTGCACCTCCACGCTGCGAACCCGTAGGCAGCTGAACAGGTTGTACTTGTCCCAGATATTCATTCATTCGATTGCCTAAGCTGGCTGCAAGGGCACCATTTCCGGCACTCAAGTCATCATAATTTACATACTTGTCACTTATATCATCCAAATAATCCGTCAATGTACGCCTCATCACCATTTCCAGCCCGAGATTCAGGTTTTCTGTAAAGATGATTTTGGCTCCTCCGCCAAAGAGAAGTCCTATGTTGTATAGACTATACTTGTTATCAAAACCAGGCATGCCCTGACCTTCTGTACCCAGTGGTTGGAGCTTGATTTCATTGCCTTGATAGATAGTTTTAGGATTAAATCGGAATCCTGCAAGACCAGCCGTTATATAAGGGGCAAAAACCGATTCGCCTGCTTCAGGATTGAATCCAAAAATATAATACTCGCCTGCAATAGCCAGATCAATTATAGGCGATTTAAAACTTAAATTTCTCAGCTTTTGCCAGTCTTGCGACGAGTTGGCATCGTTGCCTTTGACAGTGCCATACCCGAATGACAATCTAGCCCCCAGATTTCGACCATACATTTTTCTGGCACTCAACTGAAGAGCAAGTCCACTTTGTTTTGTCATATTGGTAGTGAAGGAAGGGGCATTTAGGTCGCCCCAATAGGTCGTAAACCCTAACCCAATACCAAATTCCGAATATTGGGCATTATTTTTGCTGACAACACATAGGCTGAATGCAGCTATACAGCATGAAATAAAGATGCTTTTCATCTTACGTTTAATTTGCAATGGATATTATTTTGACTTTAGACTCAAAAAATATGCATTAGTTTCATAAATTGAAGACCTTAAATATATAAAAAAAAGATTCCAACTTGTTGTTTCCCATCAGATGACCGAAATACTAATGAAATACCAAGGATTGAAATCAAAATTTTTTAGTCGAAAAGTTAAAATTTATTAAACTATTACTGTATTTATAAACTTTAATAATCCAACTTGTATTATATAAGTGATGAAATATTTTTTAACAAATCAAATCTTATATACTTAAAATATTAGACAAAAGTATATATGTTTTACAAAATATCATAACATATGAAGAGTATTTTTAATGTATTAGTTATTTTTTTCCTTTCTGTTACCTTTATTTTGGGTCAGGTTGCAGTACCGAATGACTGGTATTACGGCAATCCCGGCGAAGGATTCAATGGAATCTCCATGAAAAAAGCATACGGAGAGTTTTTGAAAGATAAAAAAACAAAGACTGTTGTAGTAGCAGTGATAGACTCAGGTATCGACATTGAACATGCAGATTTGGCTGGCAACATTTGGGTCAATCCGGGAGAAATTCCCGATAATGGTCAGGATGATGACAAGAATGGTTATATAGACGATATACATGGTTGGAATTTCATCGGGGGACCTGATGGAAAAAATGTCGGGCCGGACACATATGAGGCCACACGTGTCTATGCGAGTCTGAAGTACAAATATGAAAACGCAAATGCGGCTACTCTCAACAAAGAGCAGAAATTGGAATATGATACTTACCTTAGAGCTAAAGAGACAGTGGATAAGGAGATTGAAAAAGCCAATGCGGGTTTGAAACAACTCGAAACTGTAGAAATGAAAGTGATGTCTTCTCTTGACGCTTTGACTGTTGCGCTGGGTGACAAGCCATTGACCACAGAGAATCTCGAAATGATTGATACCAAAGATAATCAGGCGCTTACCATGGCCAAAAATATCGCTGCACAATATTTGAGTGCTTCAGATGTCAACACCATAGACGGTATGAAGGAGGTTATCAGAGGTGAAATAGCTGAAGATAAAAAAGCTTCTCAAAACAAATTGGATTATGCCTACAACATCAATTTTGATCCTCGTAAAACAATAGTAAAAGACAATTATGCAGATCCCACAGAAAAGTTTTATGGTAACAATGATGTGGAAGGTCCAGATCCATTGCACGGAACACACGTGGCCGGGATAATAGGTGCCATCAGAGATAACAGTATTGGTATGGATGGAGTAGCTCCAAATGTAAAACTGATGTCTGTCCGTGCGGTACCTGATGGGGATGAAAGAGATAAGGATGTGGCCAATGCCATACGTTATGCTGTAGACAATGGTGCTACTGTGATCAATATGAGTTTTGGAAAGGGGTTCGGTACGCACAAGAATCTTGTAGATGAAGCAGTCAAGTATGCTGCGAAAAAGGATGTTCTTTTGGTACATGCGGCTGGAAATTCCGGACAGAACAATGACCAAATTATCAATTATCCTAATTCAAACTTCGAGAAAAAGTGGTTTTATGTAAAAAGCAAAGAAAGCCAAAAACTGGGTCGAAGTTGGTGCGCTGAACTACAAAGGAGGAGAGGATGCTGCAGCTCCATTTTCCAACTACGGTATCAAGGAAGTGGATTTATTTGCTCCTGGCATGAAAATATATAGCACAATGCCCAATAATGAATATGCACCACTCCAAGGTACCAGTATGGCTTCACCGGTAGTAGCAGGTGTAGCAGCTACATTAAGATCTGTTTTTCCTGCATTGACAGCCGAGCAGGTAAAAGAAGCATTACTTAAATCTGTCACTCCTATCACACAGGATGTCAAATTACCTGGTAGTAAGACGGAAAAGATTAATTTTTCTAAACTCAGTGTTACTGGGGGAGTCGTCAATCTGGATAAAGCGCTGACATATGCATCTACTATGAAGGGTAAAAAGAAAATCAAAGAGGTAAAAGCATAAAAATGCCTGATCGAGTGATATAAACAAGCCGGAATATTGAACAAGAAGATCAATTTTCCGGTTTTTTTATATATGACACTTTAATATTAAGTTTTTGAATCAAAAAAAAGAAAATGGAAAATTTAAAATATCCTATAGGCAGATTTTCATACAATCCTGAAGAATCAGATTTGAAGTTGCAGGAGAGCATGCAGGTCATTAATGAATTTCCCGGGAAACTGGAAACACTGCTGGCATCCATGTCACCTGAACAAATGGATACTCCTTACCGACCGGAAGGCTGGACGGCCCGACAAGTAGTACATCATGTAGCCGACAGCCATACCCACGCTCTGATGAGATTCAAGTGGTCTCTCACGGAGGACGAACCGACAATCAAGGCGTATCTGGAAGCTAAAAATGCTCAGTTGCCAGATTATCAGCTTCCTGTAGAATCTGCTTTGCATATATTGAAAGGTGTTCATATGAAATGGAAATGTATCATGGAAAACATGTCATCAGCAGACTGGGATAGAGGGTATCATCATCCTCAGACTAACAGATTTTTTTCGCTCAAAGAAGCTGCAGCGCTATACGAATGGCATTGCCTTCACCATTACGGACATCTGGAGATTTGTAAGGCAAGTGGGAAATAAAACCGTTTAACTTGCATGACATAACTTGAAATAGTAGAAAGTCTTGGTTGTTCATTTAGTTGAATACTGACTGATCAAAATAAAAAAGGATACACTATATGGTGGATCCTTTTTTTATTGTCATTATTTCAGATGGAAATTTTAAAAATCAAATATTCTCCTTTTCTTCAATAGGGTAAACCAACCTTCTTTTCTCGCCATTAGATCTTCCTTCTCTTGCCTGAGGGCGTGTGCAAAAACTTCGTTTTCAGCATTGATCATTTCTGAGACTCTGAATCCTGCAGTCTTGTTTTCGAAAGTCAGCTGGCTGTCAGTTGCCAATCTGGAGATGGTTGTGTTTTTTAGATTGGCCAGGTGATATTCTGTCTCCAGTGTTTCTAACCTCTGGTCGTAAGGCGTCCGCTCACTGATGAGCTTCACGAGGATAGGGGAGCACTCAATGATCAAAAACAATATAGTGATAAAAAACCCAGCGATCCTGATGGCTTCCTCACTGGCTGACAATCTGTGCAATGCCTTCAGTCTGGAAGCAAATCCTGTTAGAGATGCACGGCTGAGACCTTCCAACTCAGTCTTTCTCTGATTTTCGATGGCTTCAGTTTACTCAATTCTGCATTGATTTTAGGGTTTATTTCTGTAAAAAGCAATTGATAATCCTGCTCAGCTTTGTCGGCAGCTTTGGATTTTGCTTTGTAAATCGCTCCCATGGCTCTTATCTTGCTGCCGCCAGTGCCATCAGCTTCTGCCAGCGCTTCACTGAGTCTGGCTGTTCTTTCCTGATCTACAGTGTTTAATTTATTACGTAACAAAGTGATTTCGTCATTGACTACTTTAAGGTCTGCTTCATATCTTTTTTTAAGTAGGTCATCCTGCTGTTTGTATGTCTCCTGCTGCATCATTCCTATTTCGGCGTTGATTTCAGATTCGAATAGTTTGAGCTCCAGAGGTGTTGCAATCACGATTCCTATAAAGACAGCAAGCACTACTCTGGGAGCAGCCATCGCAGCCTCTTTCAGGAAGTTGGATTTTTTGCGCATTCCGGAGACGATATATCTGTCGAGATTAAATATCATCATACCCCATAAGATCGCAAATACAGTAGATGCTGTATAAGACTCAAATACTGTATATAGTGCATAACCTGCAGAAAGTGCCGAAAAAATACCTGTAAACAGGATGGTTGCGCCTATACCCTGATATTTATTATAATCAGTGGGGCATCTTTTTAAAACGGAATTAACAGCGCCTGAGCAAAAATGAAGAATGAAGATACTCTGTTCATAATATTAATTTATGTATTATAAATCTTTAAATTTTAAAACCAAATGTAAACGATCCTACCTGGTCCATCTATTTTAATAGACCAAAGTAATGAAATAAAGGACAAATATATATTATAAATTTTTATAATATGTAATATTAACAAAAAAATTGCATATTTTTTTTGAAGGCTTGAGTACTAATGGCTTCTTTGTTATAGTTGCTCCAGCCTTTCTGACTGCTTTTAGTGAGTTTTGCTGCCAGGAGCGGATATTCGGCCGGTTGGTAGTGTGTGATTTCCTGGTGTTCGGTAAAATGTATGATATCACTGCAGATATCTGTGAGTGTACTCAGGATGTGGGATGAAAGGATGATGGTTTTATTATCATGATGGTGGGTGATGATGTGCTGTATGGTTTCGTTTCCGGCCAGATCTACCCCATTATACGGTTCATCCAGGATGACCACTGGCTTACTTTGTCCAAAAAGTGCTGCAAAAGCCAGTTTTTTGCGCATACCGGTAGAGTAGTTATCTACCAGCTCGTTCAATGGAAGATCTAGCACCCTTGCATATGCTTTGGATTTTTGATATTCTTCGGTGGTATTGGCTACAATGCGGATGTATTCACCACCTTTCATATATGGGTAGAAATATGGTTCCGTGGGCATAAAGGAGATATCTCCGGGTGTAAGTTTTTGGTCATGAAAAGTGATACTGCCTTTTTGAATCCGGTATATATTGGTCATGATTCTGAAAAGTGTCGTTTTACCCACGCCATTTTTTCCTACGATGCCGATGATATGTTCGGATGGAATATCGACGGACAAATTGTCGAAAACCACCTTGTTGCCAAATGAAAAAGACAGATTTTTTATACTAAGCATACAATGATTTTAAATTTTGTTCTGCACTGAAATACTTCCATATTGCGTATGAAAAAGTAATGATTACTCCACCGGGTAGTAGCATCAGCATGGTCAGTATGCCACTGATATTCTGCGAACGGCCGTTAGGATAAAGGGGTGTATACTGATGATATTTTAAAGCAATATTGAGTGCTATGGCAGCATACAGACACAATACACCATAAAGAAGAAGAGCTGTCATCTCTCCATGAAAAATGATACCCAGTAAAAATGGGATCGCTATTATGCCTGAGAAAAATTTTATGAAAGAAAATATTTTTGATCTTACAAAATGTGTTTTCCAGTGGAGCATATCTTTTGATTCGAATGGGCCAAACATTTCGGGAAGAGCAAGGGCCAGTAAAAATAGCCAGAAAATAAAAAACCCAGGATGAATGATTGTGAGCAATCCTGTACACCAGAACAGCATCCATAAAACCGGTGACTTTTCCACCATAAATTTTAACTCGAATAAATGCAGAGGTAAAAAGCTGACAGATTTTTTATTAGCTGAAAACGCTTTTATAACAATATGTGGAGACAACCATCCCAGAAACATACATGCTAAAATAGTCCAAAGCGCCACTTGATATTGACCGAAATATAGATGAAAAACGATAAAGGGCAACGCTATGATGATATACTCTGTGGCGACGTACATTGCTATGCTTGATTGCTTTGAAAATATTGTTTTTAAAAATGGCTTATCTTTTCTTGCCAGATCTAAGAATAAACATAGCAACAATACGCCGATCCATGTAGTCCACGCAGGTAGGGAAAGAATGGTAGCGCTCCAATGAAAAAAAATGCCCGCTGACACGATTATAAAAACGATGAGCAAAACGCCCCTATGGAGCTGAGTATTCGCCAGATTTGGCGGAGTCTCAAGAGCAGGAGCTCACCCACTTTGGAAGTCATCATATTTTTTTTCCGTGGCCGGCAGGTATCCATCCTTCGTCCCCGTAAGAAGTAGTGACATGCCACCAGTCACCAAGATGTTCTTTAAAGAAAACTTTTGTTCCTTCGGGCAAGTCTGTCAGATCAGGGCTGACTTCATCTGGTCCCATTTTCAGTGCAGTAGATGGTGATGTTATAATGATGCCATTGTTTTGATATAGATATCTGTATCGTAGCCCTCCTGCTACAGTGGATAATACAAACAGCATGATCGGTAGCACAATGCCTACTTTTTCTGTTCTACTCCATGAGAGAGAGGGATACTTGCGCCAGAAGTTGTAGCAGGCAATTGCCAAAAGTACCAAACCCATCCAAGCCCAACTGTGAGGCATCAGCAATCCAGGAAGGGTCGTAAAAAGTGAAGAGCCTGGTGGAGGAAGCAGGTTTTTTCTTTCATAAATAATTTTAATATCATTTTTGATTTGTTGATCATTGGGGTGGTATTTTAATGCTTTTTCGTAGTACAATACTGCATCTCCATACATTTGCATACCTACGGCAGCTAAAGCCATATTTTTATACAAACCTGCACCACCTCCATCATTAGATTCTATTTTTTTAAAGAGATTTATGGCCTCCTGATATTTTTTTGAATCCAAAGCCTCCTTTGCTTCTTTCCAGCCCGAAACTTGACCTATGCCAGAGGAAGACAGCCATAAACTGATGGTGATAAAAACAAATCTCATACTGTTTTTTTATTTTTTCTTTAAATGATAAACTTATTATTTTAATCTTTGTTTAAATCGCTATACACGAGTAAAAACAGATTGAGTAGGAGGAACAAAACGAATACGTTGTCCATACCCGCTTGATAATCGTCTCTCCAATAAAAAATGGCAAACTTGCTAAAAAGGTATTAGTATTAATCAATTTTTTTAATTGAGCACAGTTTTCACTCCAAATTGAAGAGAGGAGGTATGGATCTTATCCTTATTGGGTCCAATGCCAATATCAGCACTCAATACGTGTCGCTGATAGGATGGTTGCACATATATTGAAGTGCTGCCAAATAATTTTTTTTCGAGACCAAATCCAAAGCCCACAGATGCAAAATAATTGTTTTTAAAAGAATCACCATTCAGTATTCCGTTAATAAATGGTTTTTCGTCCAGACGCGCTTCACTTGGCGTGTACAAGCCCGGGCTAGGTCTTCCTTGTCTCAGTGTCTCACTGATATCGTATCGTGCATCGGTAATCAAATTTAAAGTTGCACCAGCCATCAGATATGCGCCCCAATGGGAGTGATTGATAAAATAGTATTTAAAATTGAGGGGTATGGTAGCGATGTCATATGAAATTTTATTCAGACTTTTTTCGAAATAATGATCAGAAAATTGTCCAAATGCCTCTGTTACTTTTTCTGGTTGATACACTCTTTGTGCATAGCCGATGCCGGTTTTCTATAGCAACATTGTTGTTTTGCCTTGAAATATTCAGCCCATAAGTATTGTTAAGGGCTTCTTTATTATATGAAGCCAGAGAGTATAACTTATCGAATGGTGTATTGATAAGATTAACATCTCCTGTCGCATAAACTCCGATCGAATACCTGGGAGTGCTCTTGTATTCAGGCATTTGCATCCCAAAAGCAAGGGCCATTTCCGACTCGATACTGGAAAGTGGGGATGGAGGTATTGGCAATAATATCTTTGTTTTTTCGGATTTGAGCACCTCCGTATACTCAGTTTTATTACTTGATACATCCGTGACAGGCTCAGTTAAATCCTTTGTCTGCATTTGGTTGTCAGCTTCAGCATGCTCTTCATTACTTATGACTGCTGTCAGTAGTGATGTATAACTTTCTGTTTCGGTACGAACCTCACTAGCTTCGATAGGCAATCCTCTAAGCTGTGGGACATTAAATTCTGTCAAGTTTTCTGACAATACAGCAGTTTGATTTACTTTGTCCGGTCGTTGTTTTATCCTTACCTCCGCCATGTCCTTTGGATTATGGATCTTAGGAGAGGTTGTGTTAGATGCATTGTTTTTGAAGTCAACGGAAGATTCATTGGCATACAAAACCGGTGTATCACTGTTTTCATTTTCAATAAAATCTGAAACATGGAAAAATGTGAAAACAATCAGGAATATGGCTGCAAATTCAAGGATTTTAGTTACGAAAACGGTATTTTTCCTCTCTTCGATAACTTTGAGATGCATTTTCATCAGCTGCCAATGATGAGCATTATAGGATACCTTTTGATGTGAGATTTTTTTAGTCAATAATTGATCGAACGCAATATCATCTGAAGCCGGTGATGAATCTGTTTTAATTTGTTGCTTTTTTTCAAAGTCAGCCCATACATCCCTGTCACCTGCCGGTGTCAGAGACTGCATTTTCTGTTTGATAATATCGTCAAAATTGTTATTATTCATCTTATATCTGAATCAGCAGACAGCAACATGTTTTTAAGTTTTGTTCTTGCTTTCACAAGATTGGATCTGCATGTACTTTCATTGATATTCAGCATTTCTGAAATTTCACGATGCGAATACCCTTCTATTACATAGAGATTAAATACAGAACGATATGAATGGGGTAATTGCTGCAAGGCATACAAAATTTCTTCACTGGAAAGATCTGATATGGCATCAGGAATATTGGTATTGACATGTATAGCTTCGTGCAGGTCCTCGGATTTTCTCCTCATATCCTTACGGTAAAAATCTATTGCAGTATTGATCACAATCTTTCTTATCCATGCAATCAATACGGTTCCGGTTTGATATTTTCCTATGTTTCTGAATACTTTTACAAAACTCTCATGCAAAATGTCTAAAGCATCATCGTGGTTGCTTGCATATCTTAATGAAAGTGCCATCATAGAAGAGTAATTGTCCTCATACAATTTTTTCTGAGCCCACCTCTCGTTGTTGATGCAGGCAAGGATAAAATCCGATTCATCCTGATTGAGTACTTGTAAAGTTAGATCCATGACCTAAAGGTAACCATAAGTCTGTATCTTGGATAAAATAAAGTGTTAAAAAAAAACTAAAAGTGTTGAAAAGACGTCCAGGAGCATATTTTTGGCAGCAAAGGCAATAAAATATATAAAATATCACCTAAGTTACCTCATCCCGAAATAATATTGCGCCATAGGTCATAATGACCATGAAGCATTAAACGTTTAATAAGCCCACGAGATCTTTTACTTCTTTGAGGGTATCTTGTGCTATACGGCGTATTTCTATGGATGATTGTCGTACCTGATCTTTTAGTTTGCGTTTATCAGCATTGATTTCTTTCTTTTTCACTATAAAGTCTGAAGTCATTTGTACCAGAGCATCTGCTGTGACCTGTTTTAAGTCGACATATTTTAATGTACCTGCATAATAGGTTTCCATAAGCTGATCGTACTCAGACTTCCAGCCTGCGGCTTTTATCAGTTCGAACAGATTTTGGATACCTTCTGCCATTGTACCCTGTGGTGTGTCACCGGAATCTGTCACTGCAGATTTGATCTGTCTTCTGATAGTGGCTTCGTCAGCAAACGCATTGATATAGTGTTTTTCACCTGCGGATTTACTCATTTTTTTTACAGGATCTGCTGTTGATCTTATTTTTGGGGTTTCTGTATACAGAGGCTCCGGAAGTACGAAGTATTCTTTGCCTACCTGAGTATTGAATCTCTGTGCTATATCTCTGGCAAGCTCTAGGTGTTGCTCCTGGTCTTTGCCCACTGGCACGAAATCAGCTTTGTAGATGAGAATATCCGCAGTTTGGAGTACGGGGTAATCCAGCAAACCCACAGAAATAAAATCTTCTTTGCCTCCGTCTTTGACCTGATTGCTTTTATCTTTAAACTGAGTCATGCGTGTAAGCTGACCATAGGAGCAAAAACAGTTCAGGATCCATCCCAACTCCGTATGTTCGGGCACCAAAGACTGAATAAACAGATTTTCAGGCTTGACACCCACAGCTACCAGATTGGTGATGAGATCCCATGTATTGGTCCGAAGTTTATTTACGTCATAAGGCATCGTCCTGGCATGATAATCTACTACGCCATAATAGCATTTATATTTTTCCTGCAGGTCCACCCAGTTTTTTACCGCTCCAAAATAATTGCCCAAATGCATGTCCCCGGTAGGTTGGATGGCTGAAAGTACTGTTTTCATAAATTTTTTTTTGAAAATACCTTTTCTGAAGGCGCAAAGGTAAGGTAATCATTAAATATGGAGATAGTAGAGTGGGTAGTTATTATTTTGTTTTTATAGTAAAAACCAGTCAGCACTATTTTTGTACATTGTCAGCATGGTGCAGATAATATTTTTTTGATTTTTCGAGAAAAAGATTCAGTGCCTCCTTCTTTGGGTCATCTAGGACATACTGAATGTTGTGGCTGAAATAATAATAGAGATCCATTCCTTCGTGGCTTTCTTTTTTTATTATTTCAGGAAGGTGACTTATGCCGTTTTTAAAAGCTGTGTTTAAATCATTTTCGATATCTGCAGGAAAGTTTTTATCTGCTACCCACACAGCAAATACAAAAGGCAGTCCGGTCCATATTTTCCAAATATGACCTAAATCGTAACTATACAAAAACTGTTTTTCATAATCGAATACTTTATCTCCTATCATTAGTACTGCGTCGCCTTCCCGGTGGACGTAAGTATTGATATCAAGACTGTAAAATGGGATGTCCAGTTGATAATACTCTTTCATGAGTACTTTTGCCAAAAGAAATGAGGTCCTTGAATGATTGTCAAGGTATAATCTCTGACAATTGTTTATATCCTGATTGCTGAATATACATACCGTCCTCACTTCGCCGTCGCAACCTATACAATAGTCAGAAATGATTTTGTAATTATCCAGTCCATGGAGTGCTCCCACCGGTATGAGAGCGACATCTGCTGCATTATCTTCAAAAATGGAGGCACAGGTAGCTGGTGTCTCTAAAATAATCTCCAGATTAGCAACTTCAGGACTATTTCTTAAACCATATTCAAAAGGTTTCGAATTCAGATAATTGACCATTACTATTTTGGGGGACAAGGCCATGATACTGTTATATATTTTACGCAATATAAATGTTTTTTTTTCAAAAGAGTTTAAGAATATTTCTCTAATTTATAAACGATGAGCAACGAGTTGGCTATGTGTGGTTTAAAATCTCCAACTTGAAACTGCGATTTTGATATCACCACTATATTAAAGATTGTACTTTGTATTCTGAAAAAATATATCTTTGTTTAAATTTTAAGTTATGCATGATATAAAGTTTTTATGGCTGAATCTGCAGAAGTTAGTTAAAAGCTATTTTGTTATTCAATGAAATTGTCAAGGAGGTTAAAATCTATTAAATGGAAAAGTATTGTAATTTATTAAAGTTTTTATTAGTAATTTCGCTTCTTTGTGTCAGCTTTAAATACACATCAGCACAGGACAAAATTATCACAACCAAGGTTACCGCATCAACTTTATATTTAAATGGTGCATTTATAAAACGTGAAGCGACTTTAAATGTAGCTAAAGGTAATACAAAGCTTATTATTGAGAAAATACCAAGAAATATAGAATTAAGAACTCTAAGGGTTGAAGTTGACCGCTCATCCCGTATTTTGACTATTAAACCATTTGTAAAGACAATTAAAAGCAAATTGGACTCAACCGTTTTATTTTCTTTAAACAACAAATTACAAAGTCTTGAAAAGAAGCAAAAAGTAAATGAAAAAAGACTTTTGGTATTGAAAGAAATAGAATCATTACTCAAAAAAAATCAACCGTCATTTATAAAAGAATATGCCATTGCGACTAGCGAACTGATAAAAATAGTCGAACTGAATAAAACAACCCTGACAGAAGTTTATACTGCCGAAATTGATATTTTGGAAGAACAGAAGATCATTCAAAAACAAATGAAAGATGCCAGATATGAGATATTAAGGGCTCAAACGCCTACAATAACTGAATTTATTGAACTTTGGGTCGAAGTGGCATCACCTAGTGAAAGGAATTTAAATTTGGTGGTGAGCTATTTTACAAACCATGCATCCTGGAAACCTTTGTATGATTTCAGAGTAGAAGATGTGTCCAAACCCATCAAGGCAAATCTTAAAGCCGGCGTAATTCAAAATACTGGTGAAGATTGGCAAGATATCAAACTGTCTGTGTCTAATGGAAATCCATCCAATAATGAATCATATATAAAAGCGCAACCATGGATTTTAAATTTCAAAAGGTATATGTCAACCACGGATAAAGCATATAATCCTAACATAAAACATCTTTCAGGACTTATCACAGATCAAAATGGAGAACCGCTTATTGGTGCAAATATTCTAATCAAAGAAAAGTCTGAAATAGGTACAATAACAGATTTGGATGGAAAATTTTACCTTCCTGTTCCATTTGGTGGAAAAACTATAATTGTATCTTATACAGGCTTTAATAGTTATGAAGCACCAATTTCGAGTGATGTAATGAATGTAACAATGGAAGAAGGTAGGCTATTGGAAGAAATTGTTGTAACTGGTGGTAGTGGAGAGGAAATCAAGCAAAAGATCCCTGATGATCAAATCCTAAGAGACTTATATGTGGAACCATCAAAAATTTCGTACCAAGCCACTACATTCTCATACGATATGATTGATAAGGTTACAATTTTGAACAGTACTGAATTTATAAATCTTGAAGTAATCGAAAAAGAGATACCTACAATATATGAATACTATTGTGCACCCAAGATAGATACCTCAGCTTTTCTTATAGCCAGATTAGCAAATTGGCAGGATTACAATCTTTTGGATGGAGAGATAAACTTATATTTTGAAGGAAAATATTTGGGCACATCATTGCTGAACACTAACCTGGCAAATGATACACTCGATATATCATTAGGCAGGGATAACGGTATTATTGTAACCAGAACCAAAGTAAAAGATTTTTCAAAAAAATCATATTTTTCAAACAGTATAACTGAAAACAGAGTGTATGCGATAGTGGTTAGAAATAACAAACTACAAAATATAAAAATAGTCATCGAAGAAAGTATCCCTATTACTACAAATAAGGAAATAGTGGTATCAGGGGTAGAAGCTAAGTCTGCAACAATAGATCCTGACAAAAAAATTGCTAAATGGATATTGTCAATTGACCCAAACAAAGAAGAGGAACATAGAGTTGCCTTCACTGTCAAATATCCATCTAATGAAAAAGTAAATCTTGATTAGGATAATAGATCAGTTGTAATTCGTCTCATTCTTTCTGTGTTTTGAAAGATAATTTTTTTGAGTCATGAATATAGAATTACCAATGGAATTTCACAAGGTATATCCAATTGTTATACTTTAAATGTTTAAGAGAAATTATTGTTTAATTACCTTTTGCACCTTCAAAATATTGCCTGAATTATCTTTTAAAACTGCGATATACAGACCTTTTGTCAGGGTACTTGTATTTAAGTTTTTATCTTGTGGATTTATCTTGTAGGAGAAGGAACCGGACAAACCAATTAGAGTGACTAGCGATACCGATTCATTTGTAAGAGTAATAAAATCTTGACAAGGATTTGGGTAAAGATAAAGATCAGTGGTCCATTCAAGTTCCTCAAGAGAAGTAGTGGAAGGTCCTTTAAGGGTCAACTGGCTAAATACATTATTATCTCCATTGGTGTTGCCGTTTTGATTGATAGCCAGACCAGTAAAATAAAATTTTACCTTGCCCATATCTGAGGATGGCGCTTTCCAGTTGGCAGTAAAAATACCGTTTGTTTTTGCAGCAGACTGTACTAGGTATTTTCTTGGTTTTTGCTGAACAGTAAGTTGTTGCTGTTTGACCTTGTCACCGAAAGCCGACCATACTCCCAGATCACTATTGGTCAGTGAATCCAGGCAAGCCATCTGAAATCCAAATGCTTTAGGGCTGTTGGTGGCAGACACCCTTAGTCTTACGATATATGTTTCGCCTGGGGTGTAAGTGTTTACTTTTACAGAGTCCTTGTTCATGATGTCAAGCGCTACCGCTGGAACATAATTGCCTGCCGGTGTGTGACAGGTAGCACATGAATTATGAGATGCCTCACCCGGTGCTTTGGTGACTGCCTGGGGTACTCCACCAGCGTTGGCTAATAAAAAGTAGATGCTTCCGACGAAAGACACTGCAATGATGTTTTGTCTTAGATTCATGATAAGTTTAAGGTTTGATTACTTCTTCCTCCCACTGACAAGCCAACTCCGGATTGCATCCCTGAGTTCCTTTGAAATGGTCGATGATAAAACGCATGTCATCAGCATAAACCCCGGTTGTGTAAAATGGTTTACTGTAATCCACTACTTTATTACCGAAATCAAATTTGACGAGAATAATGGGCACTTTGGCTTGATGAGCTATATAATAAAATCCGGTTTTAAATTTTTTTACCCTTTTTCTGGTGCCTTCGGGTGCTATAGCAAATGCCAGCCTGTCATATTTGTTGTACAATGCCACCATACTATCTACAAAGTTGGTGTTTTTTTTACGATCTACAGGTATGCCCCCCAGCCATCTGAAAAGCCAACCATATGGCCACTTAAAAAGGGATGTTTTACCCACATAATTCACATCGATAGGCATGGCAAATTTCATCAGTATTCCTAGCGGGAAGTCCCAGTTGGAAGTGTGGGGATAGACAGCATATACTTTTTTGGGTATGAGCTCGGGGTCAGGTCCTGTGACTCTGAAGCCCCAGATTTTCATTATCAGGCGAGAAATAAGTTTGAGCATAACCAGGCTTTAAGACCCAAAGTTAATCAATTTAGGTTTCTGAAATAAATTAATAATACAAATCTTAGGTAGCCGGGCTTAATTGTAATGAAGTGGAGTCAGAGTTGGAGATTACTTTCTCTATCTGAACCAAATGTAAGGGTTATTTGAGACCAGCCTAAGTCAGTTCTTGTGTTCAATGGTATTTGAAAACCATGCTCACGGGTTTGATGTTTATTAAAAACCCTATTTTGCCTTTTCTTCGGAAAAGTAATACCAAATGATGTTTTGTATCTTGATGATTAAATCCCCAGCCATACAGACTTATACCAGTTCGTATTTTTTTTTTACCTCTTTCTAAGTCAAGATGCTGATATTTCAGGATAAAACAAATATATAAAATAAAAAAGGCTTTCCCTTTTAAAAGAAAGCCTTTTTTAAACTCAAAAATCCGATCTTAATTTTTTATAAATCTTTTGACAAAAACATCTTCTTCTGTCTCGACCCTCATGACATACATACCTGCAGGCAACAAGGATACATCTACTTCTGACTTATCAGGAGACGGGCTTTCGTCACTGATAAATTTACCTGACATACTGTAAATCTGAAGTCTAATTATTTTTTCATTTGCTGTAACAGAAAGTTTGTCTGTAACTGGATTTGGAAACAACTGCACAACGTCCCTGATGCGAGAATCGACATTTGTTTTGCTTCCAGGTTCTTCGGTTATTACAAACGGAGCTGCTATAAGGCCACTTCCTGTGGTACCTTTAATGAGGACGGCATCGATATATATAATGTCATCATTTTCAGAGGCATCGCACTGGAATCTAAACTTTGCAATATTGCTCAACTGCCCTGTGATGTTTACAGTAGTAGTATACAGGATGTCATTTTCAAATCCTGCACCGTTTGTGAAAGTACCTATGTTATTCCATGTTGAACCATTGAAATACATCAACCAGAAATCTTCACCAGGATCCACGCCTTCTGCCCTGAACTTAAATTCTACAGATACAGTATTGTAAGGTGCCAGATTATAAGTAGGCGATGTCATGGCCGAACCTTCCAGCGAATTGTCTCTGATGCGGATAGAATAACTTCCTTCAGGAGATTGTGTGCCCAGATACCAGAAACAGTCGCTGCCTCCGTCTATCCATCCGTCCCAACCAGTTTCGAAATAATGTCCGGATAGGGTAGTAGTACTCCCAGTATTGCATGCTGCACAAGCACCTCCACAATCTACGCCTGTTTCATTGCCATTTTGTATGCCATCCGTACATGTAGGGCAAGCCGGGCATGTAGGTCCTCCACAGTCCACACTGGTTTCGAGACCATTTTTGATTCCATCTGTACAAGTAGGGCAAGCAGGACAATTAGGGCCTCCACAGTCAACTCCTGTTTCCAGGCCATTTTGGACGCCATCTGAGCAGGATGTACTGGTTGTAGTTTTATAAGCCTTGATGATGACAGCATCTACATATAGCTGATCAGAATTATCACCGGCATCTGTCTGAAACCTGAATTGTGATAAAGCTGACAGGGGACTATTTATTTTTACTTTTCTGGTGTATATCTGATCATTGGCAAAATCTGTGGTGACAACATAAGTTTTTACTGTGACCCATTGAGTACCATTGTAATATCTAAGCCAAAAGTCTTCCGTGGCTTCAAAACTGACTGCTCTGAACTTAAATTCCACTGTCACTGAATCATAGGATGTCAGATTGTAAACCGGCGATGTCACAGATGAAAAACTTCCTTCATTGTCTCTCAGCTGGATAGAATATGATCCCTCTGGTGATAAAGTGGTAAGCAATCTGGCGCAATCTATACCTCCATCTGTCCATCCATCCCAGCCGCTCTCAAAGTAATGCCCTGCTAATGTTGTAATTTGTACATTACCATTGCTCTGGCAAGGTGCACAAGTGCCACCACAGTCTGTGCCCGTTTCCGAACCATTCTGTACGCCATCTGAGCATGTGGGACAAGCCGGGCAAGTAGGACCTCCGCAGTCTACGCTTGTTTCGAGACCATTTTTAATACCATCAGTACAAGAAGGGCAAGCAGGGCAATTGGCTCCACCGCAGTCTATACCTGTCTCAGTACCATTTTGTATACCATCTGTACAGGAAGGGGTGCCTGAAGCACAAAATGTCTTTGTTTCTGTGCTGCCAAAAGTCCCTCCGGTAATAAGTACGGTATTGCCTTGTTTGACATTGTAGTAACCTGAACCGTATACGCAGCAGATTCCATCTCCATAAGCGTCATTGATTGTAAAAGTATAACAACCTGTAGGAAGACACAAACTGATATTGTTCAATGTGTTGGAAACGGAATATGGTCCTCCTGAATAAAGGATCGTACCGGAACTATTTTTAATATTCCATGTAGTTTCAGCAGGATAATTATCTGTTCTGACTTCAAGTGTCAAATTATTGCCGGTGCAGGTACCAGTTCCGCCACCGCCACCACCACCACTGCCACCTCCATTACCACTACAGGCTTGAAGACAGGTGCCGGCTGTTACTTTTGATCTCATTACATTGCCAGGCTGAATTCCGAACCCATTGGAAAAATTAATGCCTGCACTGGTCAGATGGCAGTATGACATCACTGTCCCACCCCCTGTGGGCAATCCTGGATTTGAACAACTACCTTCAGGTGCATAACAACCGTCGATGGCTGTATTGTTGCCATTCCACACACAGGCATGTGTATGCTGCGAACCAAACAAATGTCCGAACTCGTGTGCGCATACTTCCACCGTCCAACTATAGGTAGGAACATTCTGATATGTACTTCCTATGCCTGCGTATCCCATGCTGTAGTCGGGATTGCTCCTGCATATGCCATCTACATAGGCGACACCTCCACTGGCCTGAAAAGACAGTAATTGTGCCAGGTCACCATTGAACCCCTGTCTGTATGCTGTAAACGCATTGAGCATGCCGATCGATGATGTAGAGCTGTATGGGCTCGGTTGTGTCCAAATCACAATTTCTGAAACCACAGTATTGATTTGTTCATTGGCATACAAAGTACTCACCTGATTAAAAATGCCTGTGATAAATGTAGTAACCGTAGTGGTATTGCTACCTTTGTTGAGAAAGATATCATGATCTACTTCGAGGTAAAGCCTCACACAATCAGACAATGCTCTGGCGTCATCTTTATGCGTGCCATACAGTTCTTCTCTGGTATATTCGAATTCTTTGTCTTTGGCCTGGCAATCAAAATGAAATTGGTCTGCTATCTGGTCATCCTGATAAAGAATGTGAGTCTGTGAGTCCTCCAGTTTCCCAATAATAAGATTGCCTGTAGCAGATGGATGTGAAATCATGCCCATCACCTGATCCTCAAATATAGATATAGCAGCTACGCTTTTCTCCTGACCCTGGATTATACCACGATAATGCTTTCCTGTATTGACTTTAACAGCTTTCATTTCAGGAGCAGTTTTTACTTCAAACCCTTCTGCAAACGGATGTACTTCTACTAGTTCAAGTACAAGACTGTTTCGACCGTTTTGTGGAATGGAAAGTTCTATAAAAGGTGCTTTTTGTGAAGTAACCTGCTTCAGTACTTGTTTGTCCAGAGTCAGCAGACTATAATTTTTTAAAGCAGGAGGTACTTGTTCTCCACTACGGCTGTCAGCAAGATTAAACAGCATGACCGAAGCTGGAGACATATTATTTTTTGTATCCCTTACAAGTAAGTTGGGCTTGAGGATATTGTTTTGTCCAAAGGTGGTACCAATAAAAAGAAAAGTAACATAAAAACTAAATAACAACTTCTTCATTGTATGGTTTTTTGCAGGTAATGACATATATACCTGTTAGGTTAAATAATAGAAAAAATCACTTTTTAACTAAATACCTGAAGGGGGGAAGTGGACTGATCTGTTGCAAATCTGATCAAAATCTTCACAAGTATAAAGACAATTTTTCTATTAAACTAAAAAAAACAACGTGTTTTGTGTAAAATGGTTATAAACCCTTGTGGAATTTAATGGTTTCTACCCAATAATTGTGCCTTTTTTCTGCATGTACTTTCACCATCATATTCTTTTGGGCGATTTAAAGAGTGTTTTAATATTAAATATTATTATTATATGATTTCAGCCTTTTTTTATTTTGACAGGTTAGCTGGCATCACCAAATAACATTTTTTTACATTTTTTTTATCACATTACTGTTTTGCAGGGTTACATTGCCGGTTCCATTGTTATTAATGACAGGGTTGACATTTCCCTTTATTTCTGTATTGTTCAAAATGAGGTTGCCGTTATTGAGTATAACAGGTCCTGTCGCCGTACCGCTAAGGCTTATTTTTACATCTTTGAGGGTAAGTGTTTTAGAGGCATTGATAAGTAAACCTTCGGCTCCCGAAAAATTAAAGTCTATCATCGTAGTCGTATTGCCCTGTATGGTTACATTCTTATGGATAGTCAGGGGGGCTGTTAGATTGCTGTTGACTCCAGACCCAAAACTGATCGTAGTGCCATTAGCGACACAATCATAAATATCACGCAATGTATTAGTCCCTGAATTGCCGGAGGAAGTGACTACAGTAGGGCAGGTGACCGTCATGGGTATACAATTTGTGCTGACTTTCATGCAGGCATCTGATGCCAATACGTCATTGATGTTTTGATTGATAAATACGGCCGGATTGACTATAGCAGCTGGCGTTGTGCCACCTGATTTATAATGAAGACCATATACACAATAGCCACCTCCTGAGAGGGTAGTAAAATCAGCACCATTGCTGACAGCGGCCACATTCTGACTTGTATTTTCTACTGCCAAGTATGTAAGACTATAGTCAGATATATTGGTAACCCCATATACTAGGCCGCCGGCAGGTGGTGTAATGGTGATTGTGCTGGTAGTACCGGGATTTCTGAAAAGCACTATGGTATATTGATTACAAGCTGTGAGTGGAAGGCTTAATAAGGAGGAAGCACTCAAACTGCCAGGTGGTACAAAAAAGGCATTTGAGCCAATAAAATTAGTGCAAACAGAGGATGCACTGAAAGTATTGTTATACACAGAAATAATTTCAAAAATACTTAAGGGAACAGTAAAATTGTATGTACCTGTGGTATTGACTAAAAAAGTATAAGCTACATAGCCAAATCCTATATTGACTGAAAAACAGGTACCTGCACCAGCGGGTGCAGCATTATTGATTGCAGAGACCTGGGTGGAAGCTCCTGTTGTCAGCGTCAGAGAAGTTACGGGGTTGCCCAAGATCGATAATGGACTTAAATCCAATGCAGGATTACCTGCCATTGCTGTAACAGGACTGATATTACAAATGGAATTTACAGATGCCTGACAGTTAGATGCTGTAATAGTAAAATTGAAATTGGAAATGTCAAAAAACTTTATACAAGCATTACAATTACTTTCCACTTTGATTCGGGCCATAGTACTGCCTGGAATATTGGAAGGCAACGTGATAGACTGAGTCCCATCGTTTTCAGTGTTGGAGGCTAACGTAAAAGGAAATGTGTTGCCACCATCTGTTGACAAATATATGTTCATTATGTTACAAAGATTATTAGTAGAGGCTACACTCCATGTGATAGTTTGTATAGATCCTGTGGCCCAGGATACTGCTGCTGTATTGGGCGAACTCAATTCCAGAGGACCTGCTGTACCTGATACGGTGACTGCCAAATCATCCGAACCGATACCGCCATTGGTTGGATTGTTATCCCTTGCTGTAAGTCTGAAGTTCAATGTCCTTGCAGTATTGGGTAAGGCTTCGAAAGTGCTCACATTGGCAGCAGTCAGTATAGTAGAGAGGGAGGGGAAGATACGCTTGTTGCCGGCAGATGATGGGGGATACGACCGGAATAATGGGGCAATGTTGCTATTGCCGGCTGTAGTGCCGATGAAGCCCTGAGTAGGCGTGCCTGCACCATCTTCATCTATTTGTTCCCATGTATATGTAAGGGTTTGACCTGCATCAGGGTCTGTGGCACTTCCCGATAATGAAAAAGGTGTAAGTTTAGGTATGGATACCGTATTGCCACATGGTTTGGCCATCACAGTAGGTGGAGTATTCCCTGATGGCAGAGTAGTAGCACATCCTGTGCCACCTAAGTAAGCAAGGAAGTTTTCAATGCTTCTGCTGTGGAAGTAGTTGTCAGGAGTGCTCTGGATATTGTTGTTGCTCTGACATAACCCTGCATATGACATGATGGTAGTCCCACTTCCTATCTCCACAGCATTTACATCTGAAACTTGATCTGTACAAAAGGATCCGGTACCATTGAATGTATGTGGCCCTCCCAGCTGGTGACCCAGCTCGTGAACCATTATACCTACAGCCAGTGTCGTCTGATTTTCACCGCCACTCCAACCCAGTGCTTTGACCAACCCAGATCCTGTAGCATCATTGCTGCACACTACTCCGATTCCTGCTATCCCTGATCCACCGGCGGCTGTTCCATGTAGAGTATGTCCCACATCATATGCTCCTGTAGGGAAGGCAGCAGCAATGGTATTGGCTGATTGTTGCACGAGATCATTACCGCTTGGGTCAAAAGGATCTGTAGCGGGATTGGTGTATACAAGGGGAGTATTAAAAATAGTAAAATGAATGGCCATTTCCTGATTGTATCTCACATTATCCATATTGATGATATTAGTGATAGCCGCTAATGCTGTGGTCATGTCACTATTTCCCAGGTCAGAGTCAATATAAAACTCACCTGTAGTTACAATGGCAATTTCATAAACCCTCCTGGTATTTCCATTGGAAAAAGAGGTGGGATTGAATCTAAGGTTAATTTTGTTTTTAATATGAGTAGGATGACCACAACTTAGATTTTCAAATCCACTTAGTTTGTATACTCTATGGGATTGCATTGCGGTAATTCTTGATTCGGGTTCGATTTTTATTTGTTCACCATGTTTGGTTATCAATCCTTCTATTCCAAATCGACTTACAAATATTCTACCTGATATGCTGTTATCATGGACTGCGGTGATGATGTAGGTTTTAAAATCAGGATACTTTTCTGCCATTTCATCAGAGATGACCGGCGAGGACCAGCAATAATAATTTATCCATGTCCCATTTTCGTCCGGCAAGCTGATGATTGGGGCATTGTCTGATACCTGTAATGCCGCCGGGGCCTCTGCCAAAGCTGAAGTATAATCACTTATATTGAATGAAAATGTAAACTTTTCTTGCAAAGGTGTTTTTTTTTCCTGGGCAGTCATACAGAGTATGTGGAACACAATTAAAATGCTTGTACTTATATTTTTATTTGAGATCATTTTCATTTTTTATTAATGTTCGCACTAAACTTCCTTGCTGAACAACAGGGTTAAAAAAAATAAGATAATAAAGGGAAATGGGGCATTACTCGCTTCAAATTTAATGGAATTAAAATGAATATGTAAAAAAATCGGGCTTTTTTCTACAATTAAATGTAAGAAATTTTACAAAATATTAGTTTGTAGCTTTGTACATATTAACCGATGTCAGTATATAAAATGGGGAGTCATTTTTTTACTAACAGTACGCGGCTGGCTTTAATCCACCAGGACTATTTGTTTGTGGATATTTAAGACTGACATTCCCGCTCTTTTGTTTTGCGTGATGACATTATTAATGATCAAGCGGGAACCTTTGACCAGTTTGCCGATGGTTTGCATGGCATTTGCATCCAGCTTGTCTCCTCGTATAGTAGCTGAGTAAACAGATATTCCACCAGGCTCCATAGCCATAAAATTAAAAGATACCAAAGTGGTTTTCAAATCTTCAGGGTAATCCTCAGGATATTTGATTTGTAGATGACCAGATTTTTGCAGATCACTCTTTTTGATAAATCCTTGATTTTCGAATTCGAAAGAGGGTTCGATATCTGCAAGTTTTTTTACTTTGACGGTTTTAAGCTCACAAAGCAATTTTTTGTAGTACAGTTTGATTTTCATCTCATCTTCGGGGATCTGAGGATGAAAAATATAAGTGCTGTCGTCTCTTTTGTAGATATTGCCGGAATTTATTTTGATTTGCACATCTTCCGGGTCGCACCCTTTTAATGAGATGTGTATCTGACTTTCCATACCTACATAGAGGGTGTCAGGAAAACCACCTTTGAAGGAAGGTAAAATCCCATTGGTTAGAAAAAAGCAGGTAAAAATAAGATAATTATAAATCATTCCGTTTTACTATCGTTCATTTGGTCAAAGACTTCGTCTACGGGTTCCCACAATTCTATTTTATTGCCATCAGCATCCATGATGTGTACAAATTTGCCATAATCGTATGACTCGATTTCATCACAAATAGTTACACCTTCATCTCTTAATGTTTTGACAAGATTTTCAATGTCATCTACCCTATAATTTATCATAAACTCTTTGGATGATGGTTCGAAATAATCCGTGTCAGATTTAAACGGGCTCCACTGAACGTACACTTTTTGAGAAGGGTCTTCGGTCTTTCTGAAAGTAAAAGATGCTCCCCACTCGTCGGTGTTAAATCCCAGGTGGTGGGCATACCATTCTTTAGTTGCTTTAGGGTCATTTGTTTTAAAAAATATTCCTCCTATGCCTGTTACTTTTTTCATCTGTTTATATTTGTTTGTTTAAATGATGATGGGTGGAAAAAGATTAACACTTGTTATATCTGCAAAATTGGTGTTTTTTATCAGAGAAATTAGTCTTTCCGGGTTAATTTTTTCAATTTGGAGATGAATTATCTTGTCTGAGGTTCGGATATGAAACATGGGTGGATGTTCTTTAATAATTTCTTTAGGCATCAGGTATTTTGAAGCCGTATGATCAGAGGCTCCCATTTTTTAAAAAAGAATAAAATGAGAACTTGAGTGGCGAAATGGTATCTGTATCTTTGAAAATTTCAAGCTCCTCGATCATGGATGCAGGAATGAGTATCAGGTAGTTTTTTCTGGTATTTCTGCAATAAACACCTATACCCTGATTATAGAAAGCTATGGAAGACATAAATTTTTCTTCAAATCCGTCTTCATGTTTATCTGTAAAGGCAAATCCCCCTAAGCCTTTTTCGAATGATGCAAGCCATATTTTTGAAATAGATTTTCCGCCACAGTGATGGTTGATTTCTGATGTGACCTTATATTTGGATGTTTGCGAAAGATCTAATACCTTCAAATTACAACGACTTGTTTGATAAAGGAAATATAACAAAGGAGACCTCGCACAAGTTCAACTTCCGACCGTAAGTAATTAAGCTTTAAAGATAAAATAATATAAAATTACATCTAAAAGCAGCAATCCAATTATGGCTTTAGTATTTTTTGTGGCAAAGACCAAAAAATGAATCAAAAGAGCGACTATCGATCCTATCCAAAAGGAGAAAGAAAAATCAGCATTACTATTTGGGAAAATACTATTTGGTTCATTTTCATTTAATTCATTATCATTGAATTGCAAATTCAGGTTCATTGAATCTAAATTACTAACTTGTTGTGCAATAAATTTTTCAACTTCTGCTGGAGTGGGTTGGATAAAGTGTTTGCCATCTTTTTGAAAAATACCAGTTTGGCTCATTGGAATTGCAATGCCATTTGGATTTAAATTGTTGTACACCAGTGGGTTGCCTTCTAAAGTTGATACCTGTAGCCCATAGTTGGTTTCTACTATCATAACTTCAGAATTTAATACTATAAATTGTCCGTTACCGCCTGATGACCATTTAATTGCATCGTATAATTTTTCGATTTTTTCCATTTTATCATGAATGTTATGCACAGTTAAAGCAGATTTGAATATTAATTCACCACCTTTTGTCAAAAAGCGAGATAAGATAAATCGCTTAGCTATTTTAGTACCAGATGCTTTTCTAAACACCCAAATTCCACTCTTAATAGCAATTTCTTTGGCTTCATCAACAACACGATCATCAAAAATAAATTCACCTAAACCATTGATTGCCTGAATATAACCAGGTTCAAAACCGGTTTTTTCTGCAGTACAATTTAATTTGAATTTTCCGGTTGCCCAGGAGTCCTCCCTTCCTTTCATTTGAAAAATACCTTCTAACCCGTCAATAAAACGAATATGAACGTTTATAAATCCATCAAACATCATTCCGGGGCGCTCGTGTGGAGGTGGCGCATTTAGCCCAACGGCATTCACATAAACAACATCGCCAGGAACTAACTTTTGACCTACTTTTAAAACACTTCCAGTGGGCAAATTAGGATCCAATTGATCTTGTGTAAAAGAACTTGCAAACCGAACTCTTTCTTGTCCTCTAATAATGGTTGAATTAAATTGATTGGGTCTCAACTTTCCACCTGGATCCAGAAATGAATCTCCTATATCATATTTACGTTCATTCGAAATGACTTGAATTCCATTTGTTACATCAGGCAAACGGACAGAGATCTTTGTAATTGTTGCTATATGTTTGATTTCCAGTTCTTTTTCGGCATTCACACTCGTATTATCCGGAAATTTGACATCTACAGAATATTGAAATTTTAATGGTTCATCATAAGATGGTGTATTAATCAATTCTCCACCAAGGCCAGGAACATAACTTGCTTGTGCAATCATTCCTAAATTAGGTAAGAATTCAATCAAAATTTCTCCTTTTTCATCAGGGATTAATTCCAAAGGGTCCGTTTCTGATAAATCATAGATAGTTTCATTAGCCACCAATGCCGGTGTAAAAATATACTGATTTCTTTTTATAGTATAAAAATTTAAATTCACTTTTATATTGGCAAACCAATTTCTATCCACTTCTTTTTCAGGGACAATCACAATTTTTTGAACAAAGGGATCGTGGCCTAAACATTCTGCTGTGATTAATCTGACTTTACCGGATATTTCTGATTTTTGTGGGGAACTACACCAACCGGGCTGACAACCATCGTCTCTTTTTATAATGTCGCCACTAAAACTCTTATAATCGCTACAAGGATCAAATTCAGCAGAAGTTGGGCCGGTTTTAATTAATGGCGGTGTGAAACGATTTTCATCCTCAAACATGGCATCTACAGTGCCACCGCTTATTACTTCTCCGCTTTCATTCCAGCCAATATCCACATAAGTAACTCCTGTATAAATGGTTAACTCCTTTTTGACATTATTTCCGGAACTTGATTCTCCCCCGGTTTCGCCAATGCTTATGCTTCCTCCTTTGTAAACATATTCTTCATAAAATCTTGTCACATTAAAAAATACAGTTGCTTTATTTTCACGACCTTCTATTTCATTGCCATTCTCATCATAAAATTTTTTAACAACATTGTATTTATAAATCCTTGGATTGGAATAGTCTGCAGGACGACTCTCCGGACCATGAGGAGAAAAACCACCACCTTTAATATTATTCACAGCTAATTTGGCTGCACTTAATATCAAATTATCATCGGGGCATTTGATCATTTTATTTCCTGCAAAACAACCACAATTTTGGGCAAAAATTTGATTATTAATGATTAGGAGAAAAAAGAAGAACATAAACTTTATAATAAAAGCTTTCATATCAATTATCCGTATCATCCTGACATAATTTATTGCAAATATTTACACAATTATTGTAAACCAGAACTGATTTGCGATACAATGCAGGATGATTGTAGTCATGAAATTTAGATATTCCTATTACATATCAAGCAAGTACTTTTCTTTTTTGGGTTTGGGGGGTGGGATGTGGACAGTCGTGATGTGGGCTTGTTTGTACCCCCCGGGGAATTTGAGGGCCTCTTCAACCCACACAAAGATGGGTCAAAACATTTAAAGTGGTATTTTAAATCCTGACGACGAAAATGGTAGGCTCCGGAGTCTTACCATTTCTATTTTGTTTTCATTTAGTTCGTTTGCAGGAAGATCTATGAAGTAGGCAGTTTAACATAACTCCCTGAAAAACAATTGCCAAACAAGAAATTGATCTTATTTGGCAATGTATTTGGTGACCTCAGGAGGATTCGAACCAATTTTTTTGCCAATTCTATCTTTTTATATTTCAAGACTTTACACATAATACATATCTTTATATGCCTAATTGTCGCTGCATTGTCGCATATAGTCTGATGCAATTTACTGCCTTTTAGCAATATTTCAAAGTAAATCACGCTTTTTATTTCAGATTTAAGACAGATTTTTAAGCTTTTGTCCATTCAGTAATAACGAGTTTTACCACCTGAAGAATACCATTTCCAAAGCATCATTACATACTTATTTTGTCCAAAATATATAAATTTTCATCGGTCGACATCAGTTCCGTTTTACAGCCTACTGAGTCCGTGAAACAGCCTACTCAGTCCGTGAAACAGGACGGTACGTGTCCTGTTTGACGGACTTGACACGGAACACATGCGGAACACAAACAGGACCATAAATAACTAAACTAATAATAAACATTACTTAAACTATTAATAAACAATATAAACAAAAGCGAAAAAAAAAATGAAAAAAATCAAAAACAACGAGACACTCGCACCAGGGGGCGGCGGTAACCTTGAGTTTACTTTTTACAACATCACTGGATGACAATTTTTGATCTCAGGATCCTTTGATGTGACCTTCGACAGAAAGCTGTATTTTTATGTTGACGGGTGTTACCAATTTAAGCTATTTTACCATCGAGCATTCATTGTTAATTTAATCCTTTGCCGTTTTAGCGGTTTATCTTGATTCTGGCATCATTTTATTTCATTTTAATGCATTTGTTTGTACTAGGTATTTTTGTCGCTTTAAACAAGCTCTATTAACTTTTGTTGCTGGTTTGCCTTAGTATTGAACTTTCGATTAATACATTTTCCCAATTATGCAAAATAATATATTAGTATTTTGTTAATTTGTAAACATTAATTTCAAAATTCATAACACCTTGGATGTTTATATTCTGTTTCATGTGAAAAATGATTTTTTTTCATTTCATGCAATCGCATAAACATCTAATAATTAATTGTATATAAATTACAAAATTTAGAATGTATTAAAAAATGCTAAAATAAAACACCCAACTTGGGTGTACCTTGGGTGTTTGCCATTCCACAACTCCTGACCTTTGTCCCCGTAACAATCAGTTTTACCATGCCAGCAAACATTATTACCACGGACGATCTCAGAGAGTTCAAAATAGAGCTTATCCAGGAGATCAAACATTTGTTTTCCAACTCAAATTTTGCATTGAATCCTGATAGCAAAAGATTCCTTAAGTCATCAGAAGTTCAGGAACTTCTTAACCTTTCACCTACTTCACTCCAAAACTTAAGGAATGCACGACTTATCCCATATTCCAAGGTCAATGGGACTTTCTTTTATGACTGGAATGACATCATCGAGCTGATCGCCAATCACAAAAAGGAAATTAAACCTAAACGCAAATCATCTTAATCCAGTACTGATGTCAAAACCAATGAATCAGGTAAACTATATACGGCATTTAGAGAGTTTTCTTTCCATTGTGAATACCGGAGATTTCCTGCATTTTGGACATGTGGCACTTTATGTTTCTTTGTTTCGTATTTGGAATATCAATTACTTTACAAATCCATTTTGTCCATCTAGGGGCGAAATAATGTCCCATGCCGGTATCAAATCAAAAGATGCTTTTTACCGTAATTTGAAGGAATTAAATGAATTTGATTTGATCCGTTACTACCCGTCCAAATCAAGATATGAACACAGTTATTATTGTCTTTCCACCATAGAACATTTAGAATTTGGATTTAAGTTGGATGTATGGGGTCTAAGTAATCACGTTGTATTAAACAACGCGGTACAATCCAAATTTGATTTTCAGGAGGGCAATGGCTCAGTAAGCAATAAGATTATTGACAATAGCACAAAAGCTAAATTATTTAATGGGAAAGGAGTATTGATTTTGGAAAATCTCTTACAATCGATCACAATGGAAATATCAATACACAAGAGATAAAGAAAGCCTACCACCCCCAAAACGACCCCAAATACCCATCCCATCCCGACCATCGTATTTCTTCACATTCTAATCATAGCTATCATGCAAACACTCAGAATTTTAAATCAGGAAGTTCCACTCTTCGTCCTTCAGGAATACCAATTGATCCAGAAGCAGATTACTCAGAGCCACTTTAGTCATGAGCTCTTTTTACGTTTGATGGAATTGTTTGGCCAGATCATGTATGGCACACATTTTAAGCTTCACAAAGATGACAATAATGTCTTGCTGCAGCTGTATGCCTACTTTACAAGGAATGATTCCTTGTGTACTTTTTACGATATTGACCCCAATAAAGGACTTTTTCTTTCCGGAAAGACTGGTGTAGGGAAGACTGTTCACATGAAACTTATCCGGCAGTTTTTGACTTTCAAAACCAGGTTTAGGCTCAAGACTTGCCATTCCCTGGCACTGGAATACATGAACAATGGCTCAGAAACCATCATGTATTATGGTCGAAATTATGTGGATTATATAGATCCATATACCATCCATCAGTCCTATTGTTTTGATGATTTGGGAACAGAAGATGGGGTCAAGCACTTTGGCACCCAGACCAATGTCATGGGGCAAGTCATCCTGATGCGATACGACCTATTCCAAAATAATAAAGTCAAAACCCATTTTACAAGTAATCTCACAGCTAGCCAGATCGAAAAATTTTATGGTGACAGAGTACGCAGTCGTCTTCGTGAGATGTGCAACTGGATCGAATACAGAAATGCCTTTGATAAACGCAAATAATAAAGGAATTTAAGAAGCATGGTTTTACATATTTTGGGTTACGTGGTCGCTGCGCTGGCAGCGACCACACTTAAACCACAACTATGCTTAAAGATAAGACCTTTCACACGTTGGTTGTGTGTGCACTTTTCGTCCTTCATCATGCATAAAGATGCATGAGCAGAGCCGCTGCTTTCGCT
>JADKCF010000006.1 GCA_016714765.1 Saprospiraceae bacterium
TAGACGCATAAAAAATCTAGCAACTTTCGGTTTTTTCAGATTTAAAGTTATCATCAGTCAAAAAGTTTTTAGCTGTTTTGTTTTTTTATCGTCATGACAAATTTAAACCAACTTTTTTGATTATCCAAATGTAGGCCCAATACCCTACTACAAAAAATACTGCCGACATTTTAGAAAAAAAATCGTTTTCCCTTATTTTATGATGCACTTTGTGATCATGCATGATTATATTTTGATTTTATTTTCTACAAGATGAGTACACAAAATTTAATTTTTTTCATCTTTTTTATCATTTTCTCTTTTATTTTTCATCAGTTTGTCTAGTGGGCTTTCGATCATCGATAGCTTGTGATTGGTAACATGTGTGTATATAAGTGTAGTCTTGATGTCAGAGTGCCCGAGCAACTCCTGGATGTATCTCACATCGGTACCTCCATCGAGTAGATGAGTTGCAAAGCAGTGCCGCATGGTATGTGGTGTGACTTTTTTATGGATAGCGGCTTTTTTTACAGCCATTTTTACTACGTTCTGGATAGATCTTTCTGAATAGGGAAGTTTGCCATCCTGCCCTTCAAAAAGCCAATAGATAGGTTTGTAATTGTCAAAATACATCTTAAGCAAGTCTTTTAATATTCCGCTAAAAAGGGTACAACTCTGTCTTTCCTTCCCTTACCGTTTTTAATAAATATTTGATCTCTTTCCCACCACATATCTTCGACCCGGAGTTGCAGTATTTCTCCCAATCTTATACCTGAGCTATAAAATGTATACAATATAGTAGTATGCTTGAGATTGTCCAACGCTCTTAATATCCGGTCTACTTCTCCCAGGCTTAGTATAGTCGGTAGGTTGTCGTCTTTTTTAGGTCTCCTGGCCTCTTTTACAACTTTCTCGTTGCTTCTGAGCACGTCTCTATAGTAAAACATTATGGCATTGTAAGCATTATGCAATAAACCGTCAGAAACCTTTTGACTCGATATGCTAGACATGTACTTGTCTATATCTTTGCTGGACACACCCTCTATATTGTCTAAGCCGATGTGTTTGACAAATTTGATAAATGGACCAAGATATGTAGTCATCGTCTTTTTGCTTCTTTTGAAAGCGATGAGTGTATCTATGTATCTTCCTACTATCGGCTGTAGATCTGCTGCTGTCTTCCTTAAATATCTGATTTTAAACTGCCCATAACTCTCTTCATTTTTGTGATAATCAAAGTCCTCATTAGGTAGTCTGTCTATAATCGTAGCGCCATCTTTTGTATAGTCTTCCCTTAGTCTTTGTAGGATGATTTTATCATTTGGGATGGCCCACCTTTTATCATCTTTTTGGTAGGATCTGTCGGTAACCCTTTTTATGATATGAAGGTTAGATTTATACCCTGTAATCTGTACGAGCACTTCATCTGTAGCTTCAGGTGTCCTATACAAAGTGACTAGATATGGACACATCATATTGAGCAAGAGCTCTTTTATTTTCTGATATGTAGGGTCGTCCCAAAAATCATACTTTTCCTGTAGAGATTCCAGATTTTCAATAGTACCCTTTACAATCCATTTCTGTATTTTGCTTTGCCAATATCCTTTCAGTTTTTTTAAAAATCCAACATCATCTTCATTGTAATAAATGGAGATATAAAAATGAGCACCGGTGAGCTGTATAGATCTTCCACCTTTTACCAGGTGTATGTCAGTACCCTTGCTATCACCATGGGAAGGATGTACTGAAGGCACAACGGGATGCGTTGCTATGCTGGCAATGTCGCTTTCGCTGGGTGAGGAAGCGGTCCCAGGTTGATCTATATCATTTTTCTGTCCAGATTGTAGGATTCCCTTAGACTTAGAGGCAGTTAAGCCGGTCTGTATTTGATAAGAAGATACATCATTTATTTTTACTATATTTTGGAAAGTTTCTGGCCTGGATGTGTGGGCCGTGATGGCAAAGCCCAATGAACGCAAAGCATTATACTGATCTCTATCGTACGATATATAGTAGCATCTGTGCGTCTGTGAGTATTGGACAGAAGGATGCTTTTTTAGAGCTGCTGCTATCTGCGCATCATAGCTGAAAACAAGACCTATCTGAGTGCTTCCTTTATGAATAAATGGAAATATATGAAGCATATTGAATAAATTACACTGCAAATTAGATCTAATATTTTGATATAAAAAACACATTACCAATATTATCCGTAATTAAACGTAACCTTACCGTAATAAACGTATATTACCGTAAATATCCATTAAAATTATTTTTTTATCAACTTTTTTTTACCTTTGCAGACATGTTATATTTTGTAATACTTGTCTTTAACTTACATTTCATCCTTTAAAATAGCTTTAATTTTCCTTCAATATGTCTTCAGACTCCGACCACTCTAAATCCCACTCCAGACATCAGCGACTCTGCAGACTTTGCAAAGAACCTTTTTCCGGCAGAGCCGATAAGATTTTCTGTTCTGCCACTTGCAAAGCCATGTATCACATAAAGCTCAACAAAGTGACTATGGAAGCTTCCGAACGTATAGACAAAATCCTCCATCGCAATCGCTCTATCCTCCTGGAAATCATGGGCAAAAACAGCACCCAAAAAAAAGTGACCAGAGCCATCCTCGACAGTAAAAAGTTTCACTTCGGATACATCACTCACTTCCACATCAATGTACAAAACAAAACAGTTTTTTACGTGTACGATTTTTCATACATCATCTTCAGCGATCAGGAAGTCCTTATCAGAAGGATTGGCTAGCAAAAATGAAACATATACACATTATTTTTTAGTTATGTGTTCCATCAGGGAGACATATGTATCTGTAGTCGAATCCATGGTCATAAATGTCCCATAGACTTTATTCGTGTGTATGTATATATGACAAAATAGTTGGCATCACTTCTTTTTCACAATGGTTGCCTAGGAACAACTGTGTATAGCACAAGCAGCATCGAGGAAATCATATAACTGAAGACAGAGACAAATGTGAATTCAGATTTTTACTTATTACGCAATTCCATTTTGCCACAAACCCATCCATCCATTCCTATATTTGTAATGTCTGACAAACCTGCCTCTTCAAATGCATGTATAACAGACTTTTTGTCTTCATCCAGGACGCCTGAAAACAAAAGGATTCCTCCAAGATTCATCCGCCTCACAAGTGCTTCGGCATATTTTATCAAAATATTGCGATTGATATTGGCCAAAATAATGTCATATTTCCTAACAACTATCGCATCCAGGTCTCCTTCATATGCTCGGACATTGGCTACAGCATTGATAGCGCTGTTTTCTATAGTGTTTTGATAGGATTCATGTTCGATGTCTATGGCATCTATCTCATTTGCTCCCAGTTTTGAAGCCAGAATTGCCAAGATACCAGTCCCACATCCAAAATCAAAAACTGACTTACCCTCAAAAGCAATGGACTCCATTTGCTGAATCATCATATGTGTCGTGGCATGATGCCCTGTCCCGAATGCCATTTTGGGGTTTATGACCAGGTCATACCTTACTCCTGTCTGCGGAGGATGAAAATCCGCCCTTATCTGACAAAAGTGGCCTACAACAACCGGCTGAAAAGATGCTTCCCAAATGGCATTCCAGTTTTGGGGTTGTAACTCCTCAAATGAATACTTATCTGTAAACCTTTTTATTATCGACTCTACCTCAGATTTTTGGGCGTCATTGAGCAGGTCTTTACGTATGTAAGCAATAAAATGATCCTCATTCTCCTCATATGACTCAAAGTCAAACTGTGATAGCAATGCCATCAATATCTCATCTGTGCTTTGCACCTTAAGCGCATAGTATATTTCCATCATGAGTTAAATTAAGGATATATTTCTTTATTGGCTGATTTATAGGTGTTCATCAGCAGGCCCATCACGGTCATAGGTCCTACCCCTCCCGGTACCGGGGTGATAAAACTGCATTTTTCTTTAACGTGCTCAAAATCTACATCACCTACTAATTTGGACCCTTTTTCATGGTGGTCATCTTCTACTCTATTGATCCCCACATCTATCACTACAGCACCTTGTTTGACCATATCTTCCTGAATAAATCCCGGTATACCGATAGCAGCAATGATGATATCAGCCTGGAGCAATAATTTCTGAAGTTCTTTGGTGCGACTATGCGCCAGTGTGACTGTAGCATCCCCCATTTTTGTTTTTCTGGAAAGCAAAATGCTGATAGGTGTACCTACTATATTACTCCTTCCCACGACTACGACATGTTTGCCTGCCGTCTCGATATTGTACCGGTCGAGCAACATAGTGATGCCATATGGAGTAGCCGGAAGAAAACATGGCAACCCTTGTGCCATTCTACCGAAATTCACCGGATGAAAACCGTCTACATCTTTTCGGTAATCTATGGCCAAAGTAACAGTTACTTCATTGATCTGCGGTGGCAATGGCAACTGTACAATAAAACCGTCAACATCAGGATTTTGGTTGAGTTTTGTGATTTCTTCGTGCAGCTGTTCTTCAGTAATGTCAGAGCCCAAACTTATGAGCGTAGACTTAAATCCGACATGCTCACATGACTTGACTTTATTGCCTACATAAGCCATACTGGCAGGATTATCACCTACCAAAATAGCAGCAAGATGAGGTACTCTACCGGTTTTTTGTTTGTATTCACTTACATCCTGCTTTAAAGCATTTTTCAACTCCTCGGCCACTGCTTTACCATCTATCAATTTCATAATGGGGGGATTATTTCGCGCAAGATAAAACTAAATATGATAAATTAACAATGTTATATATCAATAAATAAAAAATATTTTCATATAAAAATATCATTACACAGAGTGTCTTACCTGCCAACAATAATTTTGCAATGTCTGTGCTATTGGCCAAAAGCCTGGTCCAAAAAAGCAAGAATCTCGTCCATAGTAAAAGCGTCTTTGACATGGTATTCGCCTATAGCCTCACGTCTCAGAGAAGAAAGATAAGCACCGCTGTCCAATGCATTGCCAAAATCATATGCTAGTGACCGAATGTAGGTACCTTTGCTGCACAAGACCGAAAATGCAATCTCTTTTTGCTCGTCCAAGGTATCTACTTCCAAAGTGAAACGTTCTATTCTGACTGGTCTGGCTTTCATTTCCACTTCACTTCCTCTTCTGGCAAGTTCGTAGGATTTGCTCCCATTGATCTTTATTGCAGAGTATACAGGAGGTATCTGTCTAAGGTCACCCAAGAATGAAAGTCGTGCCTCTTCTATCATTGTGGGAGTGATGTGATCGGTTGGGTACATAGCATCCGGTACAGATTCGCTGTCGTATGTAGGTGTTGTAGCCCCTACATGGATAGTACCCGTATATACTTTATCTTTTGCCTGCAATAAATCTATACTTTTTGTGAGCTTACCGGTACATATCAGCAACAAACCGGTGGCTAGAGGGTCGAGTGTTCCTGCGTGTCCCACTTTTATTTTTTTGATACCCAGACCATGCTTTATTTTAAAACGTATCTTATTGACCACATCAAAGGATGTCCACCCTATTGGTTTATCAATGAGAATAGTAACCCCACTGATAAAATCTACCTTGGACGTTTCCCCGGAAGGTGTCAGCAACTGATCAGTGGAAAGCTGCATATATGACTCCTCCTATACCAATGATAATACAATACCAGGCAAAATATATCAATTGGCTTTTTCTTACCAATGTAATCATCCATGTGCAGGCAAAAACACCTGTGATGAATGCGACAATAAATCCAACGCTCAGTGCAGGTATGGATGGCGTACCGGAAGTGAAATCTCCGTCCATCAGATCTTTTGCAATTTTACCAAAGATAAGAGGTACTACCATCAGAAAGAAAACCTCGCTGCTTTCGTTCTATCTATACCTAAAAGCACAGACGTGGATATGGTAGCACTAGAACGGCTTATACCGGGAGTAATGTCAATAGCCTGAGCGATGCCTACTTTGAGTAAGTTGAGATAAGTGACATTATTTCCAGTGACGGTAGCTCTGTCTGCTATAAATAATAAAATACCCGTGATTATAAGCATCGCACATACCAGCATGATATTTTGAGTAAATAATTGCTCCAGCTCCTTTTCAAAAAAAAGGCCTACTATTGCCGCAGGTATCATGGACAATACAATTTTGTAGACAAAAGATTTCTCTTCACTTTCTCCCTTTGTAAAAAATTTCTGTATGATCTCCAGGATTTCTTTTCTGAATACATAGACAGTAGCCATGGCTGTTCCGAAATGCAACACCACAGTCATCAATAAGCTATCCTGAGGCATGGATTTGTCTCCCAGTATGTATTTGGCCAGTTCCAGATGACCACTGCTGCTCACAGGCAAAAACTCAGTAAGACCCTGAACTATGCCCAGGATAATGGCGTTGAAAACATCATTCATGTTTTAGCAGGTATCGGATGAGAAATTCCGGGATTATTTTTTGACGAATATAGCATATATATTGACAATCAAACCTGCCAATATCAAAATAGGGGCTACTGTAATACGCACCGGGCTGTAAATCAAAGATTCATCCCAAACATCAGGTGAAGGCATATGCCCACCCGACATCAGAGCCAATCCTAAAAATATAAGCCCAAGACCTATAAGAATAAACTTATAATTATTCTTCCCGAATATGAGCTCAGATGCGCCCATAGTTGACGTATCCATTTTTTCATTACTGACAGATGCTGTGCTTGTCTCTACTCGGCGGGTATATCCTTTTTCTTTAGCCATATGGTTATGATTGAAATGAATTGCAAAATTACATATAATACGAAACAATGCTGTTATTTATTGGAGAGAATATGATAAAAATGTATTAAGTGACTCGAAAATCATCTCCCTTCCCTCTTTAAAAACTGATTGATGATAGAATTGGTGGTCACAAACTGAATAAAAAAAGCTACTGCAAAACTGATCAAAACTGTAAATGCAACATATTTCCACTGAATAATCTCAGCAAAAATACTGCTACTTCTGATGAGATACATAGTCAATAGAGCAATAAAAACTACCACAGCAAGTAGTGCTTTGACTGACATCCAAAAAGCAGACTTCATGTAAGGTTTTTTGATGAAACTGTTTTCGGCACCCACCATTTGCATGGTCTTTATCTGTTTGATATCACTAAAAAGTGTCAGCTTGATAGTATTGAAAATAATGGCCATCGCAAGGACAATAAAACAAAATGCTAAGACAAGTATCCCCAATGACACTTTCTCCAGATTGGATTTTACCAGATCAACACTGTCGTTTTCATAATACAAACCAATCACACCCTTTTCCAACTCGACTTTTGACTTGATCTCCTTTATCATGCTTTCACTGTAAGATTCATTGCCGAGATTAAATTTTATCAAATCCTTGAATGGATTTTCGTCAGAATTTTGTGAAATATGAAGCTCTTTGGACATCAGCTCCAAGGCCGACTCTTTGGAGAGGAACTCCACTGAGCCGGGTTTTACTCCTTTGTAACTTTTGATCACCGACTTGAGGTTTTCTATCTGTCCGGTAGGCATCTTTTCTTCCAGTTCCACCAGAATATTGATATTCTCCTTGACAATATTGGTAATATTATTGGAATGAAAAAAAATAAGCAGGAATAATGATATCAGCACCAGTACTATTGAAGTGGACATAGTGGCATAAAACTGTGTTGGCTTTCTGTTTTTTGACATCAGATAATCTTAATTGACGCAAAGATACATAATTATATATCTGATATTAGAATATATATCTATTTTTATAATACAAATGTACCACAAAGCTCAACGCTCGGGGACTTGACACCCCTGAAAAAAATAAAATTAGCTAAAAAGCGATTCTGATCAGGCTTTCATATACATGACATCCTTCACAGCTTTTACCACTTTGGCTGCTGTCGGCAGGTACTCATCCAGGAAGGTAGGTGCATAAGGCAGCGATGTATCTGCTGCATTGACTCTGGTGACAGGTGCATCCAGATGATCAAAAGCATATTTCTGAATCTCATAAGCGATCTCTGCAGATACTCCCGCAAAAGGCCAACATTCATCTACGACAACCAGTCTGTTTGTTTTTTTGACAGATGCAACGATGGTTTTATAATCCAGTGGCCTTATGGTCCTTAAATCTATGACTTCTGCTGAGATACCTATTTTTTCGAGTTCTACGGCAGCTTCTTTGGCAACTTCCATCATTTTATTATAGGAAACGATCGTCACATCAGTACCTTCTCTTCTTACTGCTGCTTTGCCGATGGGCACCAGGTAATCTCCATCAGGTATCTCACCTTTCAATCCATAAAACAACTCTGACTCCATGACACAAACCGGATCATTGTCCCTGATAGCAGACTTTAACAAACCCTTTGCATCAGCCGGATCGATACATGAGATCACCTTGATACCGGGAATGTTGGCCATCCAGCTTTCAAAGGTCTGTGAATGTTGCTGAGCTAGCTGTCCTGCAGAACCTGATGGGCCTCTGAAAACTATCGGACACATAAATTGTCCGGCAGATTGCGAAAGCGTTTTGGCGGCATTATTGACTATCTGGTCGAAGGCGAGTACTGCAAAATTCCACGTCATAAACTCTATGATCGGTCTCAAGCCATTCATCGCAGCTCCTACTCCTATACCTGTAAAACCAAGCTCAGCAATAGGGGTATCTATGACTCTTTTGGGACCAAATTCGTCCAGCATACCTTTACTTACCTTATAAGCTCCATTGTATTCAGCTACTTCTTCACCCATGAGAAAAACATTCTCATCTCTCCTCATCTCTTCTGACATGGCCTCGCCAAGTGCATCTCTTAAAGTAAGTATTCTGGACATATTTTTTGATTTATTTTAATTATCTGTTAAAAAACTGCACAAAAGTAATAAAATATATTGCTACAAACATTTAGACCTATCCTATGTTTATTAAATTATGAAATTTATCACCCATTTGCACATCTGTATAATATTCCTGTTAGCTTTTCCGAAAGGTACAAGCGCACAGAATCTTAGGATTTTTGATACTTTTGAAGAGTTCAAAAATTCCATTTTGCTCCATAATGACACTACATATGTTATCAATTTTTGGGCTACCTGGTGTAAACCTTGTGTAAAGGAATTGCCCTATTTCGAATCATATCACCGAACTACAGGGAAACAAAAAATAAAAGTCATTCTTGTCAGCCTTGATTTCAACAAACAAATAGACACTCACCTAAAACCATTTTTATCCAAGAACCACTATACTGCTCACACAGTCGTGCTTGCAGATAAAAATTTTAATTCATGGATTTCAGAAATAGATGAAAGTTGGTCAGGTGCTATACCTGCTACCCTGCTCCTTTCAGGTGATAAAAGATCTTTTGTAGAAAAGGAATTCGAATCATCAGAAGACATTTCACAATACGTCGATTCATTCACCCATCACTAATAAAAACAATATATTATGAACCTTTTATTCATTTTCATTATTTCATTTCTATCCATAGAAACTCCCGGAATAAACGGATATCAGCCCGGTGATAAAGCAACTGATTTCAGTTTGAAATCCATTACCGGCAAAATGGTAAGTATGGCAGATTATAAAGATGCTAGAGGCTTTATTGTCGTCTTTACTTGTAATCACTGCCCATTTGCTGTCATGTATCAAGACCGAATCAATGAACTGGCAAAAAAATATACACCTAAAGGTTATGTATTACTTGCCGTTAACCCTAATGATCCTGCTGTGCAGCCGGCAGACAGTTATGCATTCATGCAGGAGAGGGCTAAAGAAAAAGGTTTTGTATTTCCTTATCTTTTTGACGAGGGACAAAAAGTGTACCCACAATATGGAGCCACTAAAACGCCTCACGCCTTTCTTCTAGACAGAAACCTGATTGTAAAGTATATAGGAGCGATCGACGATAATGCAGAAGATGCATCTTTGGCAAAAGAGAAGTATCTGGAAAACGCTATCATGTCTCTGGAAAATGGTACTGACCCTGTACCGTCTATCACCAAAGCTATCGGATGTTCTATCAAAGTGAAAAAGTCCTGATACACTTTATGACATTTCTAACTTAAAAAAAAGTCCTGCCTCGTATTTTGATACAAGGCAGGACTTTTGTTTTATTAAATGTCCGTTAGAGTTGTAAAATATCATTTATCTATGACGGCAGGATCATTTTCAGGCAATGTAAACTCCTTTTGTTTTTTGCCGAACAGAGAAAAATGAGCATATCTTTTTGGGTTCAACCTCAGGTCCTGGAGCAGTAAATTCAGATTTTTGGTTGTGGCTTCCATGTTTTCGTACAGCTTTTTGTCGTTCATAAGTTTGGCCATTGACCCATCGCCCTTCTGTACCTTGGTCAGAACACCACTCAGGTCCGTCAATGCCGCATTCGCACTATTGAGGGTCGTTTTCAACTCTGTAATAGCACCCTTAGAAGCATCTAGTGTTTCATTCGTCTTGGATATGGTATTTCCTACATTGGATTTGGCTATATCTCCCGTGATCTTATCGATGTTAGCCAGCAAACCTTCGATTTTCTGATTGCTTTTCGCAAGTGCAGCAGAAACAGAAGCCATATTGTCAATGGTTTTTTTCAGGTTTTGAGAAGACTGGGCTATAAGCGTATTAGTAGATTGGGTAAGATGATTGAGATTACGGGTTGTCATTTCCAGCTGTCTGAAAGTTTCATTGATGGCACCTGTTTCGCCTTCTTTACCGATGTTACTGATGATGGCACCTACAGATTTGGTAAGCTCTGTACCATATTCAGATACATCCGAATCGCCCAACATCGCACCTAGAAGTCCTATATTACCTCCCTTGATTTCATCTCCATTTCCTGCACAGTCAGATCCATTGCACTCCTTGGTAAAATCCAGAAATATGCCTTTACCAGAGACAAAACCAAGACTTTTCAGATTGGCAATGGCATTTTTTGGTATTTTATAATCCGAATCTATGAGATAGTAGACGTCCATTTTTTTGACATCATTCGGATTAAGTTTTATCTTGGTGACCGTACCGATTTTATAACCATTGACCAGTACCGGTGAGGAAACATTCAGGTCTGTGACATCTTCATATGTCGTAAATAGTTCATTGGATGCTGTGAGCAGATTTCTTCCTTTGAGAAAGGTGTACCCCCATATCATTGTGACAAGGACGATCAATGTGAGCAATCCTATTTTTATTTCCCTTGACATAAATTTATTTTTGTTACTTATCGTTGGTATGCAAATTCACATTACATAACGGCAAGTTACTGAAAAATGTTTATCCGCTTTTAATTATTCGTTGCATGGTATGATAAAAGCGCCTTTGTAACCCAGGTTTTTGAGCTTTTCGCGGGCAATCTCGGCAGATTCTCTCGAAATGTAATCGCCTACAAGGTATTTGTTTACATCGTTTTGTTTTTTGACAATTAGTGTGCCTATCTTGCGAAGCTCCGAAGTGTTCATGTCAGTGGTTTCGTTTTTGACAGCAGCAATCTGTACCCTGTATTTGATAGCATTGTATTCCACATTTATACTTGGAGAGGATATGTTCTTTTGTGATTTATCGCCAGAAGATACTCCTGAGGCTTTCACTTTTTCTATCTGTTTTTTCACATTGGCTTCGATGTCGTTTTTGTCTGCAGGCGACTGTGGATTGTCAATTGTGACATATTGCCTGGATGTGAGAATTATTGTAAAAAGTATCAAATGCCTTCAGCAGAGACTGACACACAGCATTCTGACCATCGTCTGACATCAAATATGCCTCCTCTACATCATTGCTTAAAAATCCTGCCTCTACTAACACTGCCGGCATACTGGCTCTTCGCAACACTGCAAAACCTGCTTGCTTTACTCCCCGGCTTTTGCTCAAAAGGAGATTTGAAAACTGTTCTTCTACATCAGCTGCAAATTCAATACTTTTGTCCAAATAAGCATTCTGATACATGGATAGCATGATATGGCCTTCCGGCGAATTTGGGTCATAGCCGTCATAATTGGCTTCATAATTTTGTTCAAGCAAAATAGAAGCATTTTCACGTTTGGCCACTTCGAGATTATCACCCGCCCTGTGGAGTCCCATCACAAAAGTCTCTGTACCTCTGGTTTTGGGATTGCTGATAAAATTACAATGTATAGAGATAAAAAGGTCTGCATTCTGTTCATTGGCATACTGAATACGTCTGAACAACGGAATGAATACGTCAGTAGTCCTCGTCTGCAACACCTCCACATCCGGATATTTTTTCTGTATCATGTCTCCCACTTTGAGAGCCATTTTAAGGGTAAGGTCTTTTTCATATGAATTTTTACCCACCGCACCACTGTCATGACCTCCATGTCCTGCATCGATTACGATCCGTGTCATTTTTTTTCTACCAAAACCCTGATGCTGTAAACCATTCCACACTACGGCAGGCATATCGTGCGATGCTGTGTACAAATTATCATTTTTTAATAAAACTTTAACGTCAGTTGCATGTAAAGTAGACGATATATAGTACATCATCATCGTTATTATCAATAATATACGTAAGATAATAACATTCTTTTGGATAAAATCTGAGACCATTGGCGTATTTTTGTGAATTTAAAGGGCAAATATAATAATTATATATAATATATAAATCATAAAAGGTTTGAAAATAAAGTTTTACATAGTTGTATTTTTTTTAATGTGTTTTTCTATGCGGTCTTACAGCCAGATAGGAAAGGATACATTAATGAAAATAAAAATCTATGGTGACAGCCTGTCCGTCAAAAGGGACTCCGCTTCTTTAAAAACAGATGCCCAACCGTGGGAAGAATATTATTCAAATCTTCAAAAAAAGGACACAACTGTAACTGAGCAAGTAAGTTATAAATTATCAAAAGACGCTATACAAGATGAAATCAAATATGATGCCAGAGATTCGTCCCGTATAGATCTTGTCAATGAAAAAATCCATTTGTATGGTGGCGCAGTCGTAGATTACCAAAAACTAAAGCTTACAGCCAATTATATGGTAATTGATTTTGCCAATAATATCATAGAAGGCTATTTTAAAAAAGACTCACTCAGCAACACTAAGGAAAAGCCCACATTCACTGATGGAGAAAATACCTTTACCTACAATGAGATTAAATACAATTTCAAATCAAAAAAAGGGCTGGTCAATCACGCTATAACCCAACAGGGAGAATTTAACCTAGTAGGATCAACCACCAAATATATCTCAGGCCAAACTGATTCATTGGGTGTCAAATCTGATGATGAGATTTATAACCAAAACGCTATCATAACCACTTGTACCCATGATCCTCCTCATTTTGGTATCAGAGCAGGCAAACTAAAATTTGTTCCCAACAAACTGGCAGTCATGAGCGTCGCACAGGTAGAAATAGCAGGAGTCCCTACCCCACTTTTTCTGCCATTCGGTTTTTTCGCTTACCAAAGGCAGGTCATCCGGACTCATATTCCCCTCCAGCTATGAGTATAATGAACAATTAGGTCTTGGGTTTAGAGAAATCGGTTACTATTATCCTATCAATGATTATATCGATATGCGTATAACAGGCGATATCTACACCCGCGGATCACATGGCCTGAGGGTAAATACCAACTATAAAAAAAGATATGGGTACGAAGGCAATGTACTACTGGGCTACAGTAACAATGTGCGTGACAATGATAAAGATGGGGGTAAACTTTCTCAAAAATCATTTAGCATCAATATCAGCCACAGGCAGCACTCCAAAGCACATCCTTACAGAAACCTGGGTGGCTCCGTTAATATCACCACCAACAGATATAACCAGCGAGTATTTGAAAACCCCAATGCGGCTTTGACAAGTCAGTATTCATCCAATTTTTCATATTCACACGATATGCCTGGAACACCCTTCAGATTTGCAGCAGAATTCAGACATAGCCAGAATACGCAGACAAGAATTATGGACATCACTCTGCCCAATATGACATTGCGTATGAATACTATTTTTCCATTCAAAAGGAAAAACAGTACCACAGAAAAATGGACAGACAATATTGCTTTGTCTTACAGCTCAGAGTTCAGAAATTTTGTAAAAACGACAGATACCACTTTGTTTTCAATGCAGACTCTCAAAGACATACAGACCGGCATGCAACATAAGGCCGCACTGAGCACAAATTTCAGATTATTTAAATACATCAATGCATCCCCCAATATCAGCTACGACGAGACATGGCTCATCAAAAAATATCAGCTTACTTTCAATAAAGACAGTGTCATTATCAGGGATACCATTTCCGGGGATACATTAGGGTTTAAACCACCAGTTGAATCTTTTATCTCAGAATTGGGAGCCTTCAGAAATTTGAATGCAGGTATATCCCTCAATACCCAAAGATTTTTTACCCGAAACTGGAACAAGGGCTTTTTCAGAGGCATCAGACACGTAGCCAAACCTAACATCAGTTTTGTGTACAAGCCCGAAAACAAGGAAAAATATCTGGCTACTGTAGATACAGATACCAGAAACAACTTTAATAAAACACGTGAATACAGTGTGTACACAAATAGCCCATTCGGGACTCTACAGTGTAGCGAAAAACAAATGGGCATCTCTTATGGTATTACCAATATAATTGAAGCCAAATATTGGTCAAAAAAGGATACAACTGCAAAAATCATCAGATTATTTGACAATATCAGTATCAATGGAGGATACAACTTTGCAGCAGATAGCTTGAAATGGAGTTCGGTGAGTCTTACTGGAAATACTGTAGTTCTGAAAGGCCTTACCAACTTTTACTTCAGATCCACTTTTAGCCCGTACTCCTATGATAATAAGGATATCATAACAAAACAAACTGTATGGAGCCAGGGTAAAATCTTGCCGGAGTTCAGAAACTTTTCGGGGCAATTCTCTACTGGTATTTCTTTCGGGCGCATCAGAGAAATGATTACCGGTAAAAAGCAAACTGTACAAAATAAGGCATTCCAGCAAAATCCCATTTCTACAGAGCCCGGACTGCAAAAATCAGGTAGTACCACACCTGATAATACTACGACTCCACCGGCAGATGATGAGGAAGAAAAGCCAAAGGAGACCTCGCTGTCAGAGTGGTTTGAAAATTTCAATATTTCGCACGCACTCAATTTTGAATTCAGTAAAACAAAAGGACGGGACACTTCTTACATCAGCAATCATTCTGTCAATGTATCAGGTAGTATACCTCTGACTAAAAACTGGAATATGAATATCGGAAACATTGCTTACGACTTCAAAAACAAGTCATTTGTTTACCCTTACTTCAGTTTCGCACGTGATTTGCATTGCTGGCAAATGAATTTTACATGGGCCCCTTCCAATGGTGTGTACAGCTTCTTTATAGGTGTCAAATCATCTGCATTGAGTTTCCTGAAATACGATTATGGCCAACGAAATGCCAACACACTCTTTACGGACAAAGGAGATAATCAACCCAGAAATAATAAAGATATAATTTAATACTAATCAACATCTAATATATATAATTAATATTAAATATATTCTGATTATGTACTATATTTTAACAAATTTCATTGTTTTCACTTTATTATCTACTGCGAGTCTGACAAAGTAAGAACCTGCGACATATTTACTTGTATTGATCTCTATTTCATGAGCAATCTGATCCAGTGTTTTATTTACGGGTATATCCAACCGGGCACCAAGAGCGTTGAGAATGCTGACTTGGACGTGTTTTCCTTTATTGACAAAATTGAGATAAATATTATCATGACAAGGATTGGGAGAAAGCATAGCGGATATCTCCTGATCAGCATCATCTGTACCTGATGGAACAGCACAATTCTTAATAAAAGATATTTTCTGGAAGTCATCAGACAAGATCGATCTGACATCCGCCTCTCTGGCCCCAAACCAATCTATGAGTAGACTGGCATAGACAGATCTGAAATCATATTGCATTGGCACCCCTTCCTGTGGAGCGATTTCACGAGTCAAATCAGGGTTCTGACCGTACACGCCATGGTTTACGCATGATCCGAATACAAATAGCGGGGCTGCAGTACCGTGATCCGTTCCAAAACTATTATTAGCTTTGATCTGTCTTCCGAACTCTGAAAACGTCATACCTACTACCCTTTCGTGAATGCCCAGAGATTCACAATCAGATACAAAAGCAGCCACAGCGTCAGATACAGTTTTGAGAAGATCTGCGTGAGTACCATTTTGGGCTTCACCTATGAGTACCTGATTAGCGTGCGTATCGAAACCGCCTAAATTTACCACATAAATCTTTGAACCCAAACCGCCGGAAATAAGATTGGCCACCACTTTGAGCTGGTCACCCAAACGGTTATTTTCGGGGTAAACTGTGATATTATTTCCCTGATCGAAAGCTTTTAAAACTCTGGTTGCATACGCATTGGACTGTTTAATAGACTTCCTGATATATTCCACCTCATTGCTGTAACAACTTCCGTCTGAGGGTGCAGCAATGGTCTCCTCCACGAGTTTTACAGATGCTTCATTATTTAATGTAAAAGAAAAATTGCCTGTCATCCCCTGGCAGGTTTCTGACACTACCCCACCGAGAGTAATCGCAAATGGATCCGGACAGTCAGCATTGGGATAAGCATCGGGAAATCCCGGAAATGCCTGGTCAAGGTACCTGCCTGCCCACCCTGTCGTGACATACTCATCAGCATCAGAAGCAGAGGTCCATATATCCGTAGATCTGAAATGTGACCTGTTTTGATTTGGATAGCCTACAGACTGGACAACGGCGAGTTTTTGGTCGTTGTACATCCGCTGCATCCCTGTCATAGCCGGATGGATACCCGTTTCTGTCTTGAGCTTCAAAACCGTAGATTCAGGTATGACAAGATTGGTGCGTACCTGGGTCAATCCGCCATACTGATCCAGTGGTATGACCATATTTAATCCATCATTACCGCCGTTGAGCTGTACCAGTACAAGGACTTTATCATTTCCATTATTTATCAAACTGAATAATGAAGATCTGGAAATAGCTGAAACCTCCATGCCTCCCAAAATGACTGGCAGAGACATCAATGATCCGGTTTGCAAAAACTGTCTTCGTTTCATTTCTTATTATTTATGACGATTAAGATGAATACTTAAAATTAACTTAAATGGGATTCCGGCATACGCAGCATGTAGACTACCAAGGTCTTGACTCTATTGACGACAGGAGTCTTTTTAGCTTCATTAGTAGGATCAGCTTTATATGTGTTGTAAATGGTTGTCCATCCAGTATTACCACCACCTGCCTGCAAAAATGATTTCAGAAGTGTCTTTTGATTTTCTGCCAATGGTCGGCAAGTCAACAAAAGTGAAAGTTCATCTATGACATGATCTGCATTGGATGGGTCCGCAAATTTATCAATGGTTTTTATCGCATTCAATGCAAGTCTATAAGTTCCAAAGGGTATACCATTGAAAGCAACTCCGTCAGTATAAAGCTTTCTTGCCGGTAATGAGGTCGAGTTCAACCATAATCTGCTGAAGGTGGGTTCCTGATAATAGGCTTGCCACCCGGCAACTGATGGATGCTGGTACATGCCCATCTGCATGGCAAATGATAACTGATACAACCCTACCAACATTCTATACCTAGTCACCACATCTGATGAGAGATCTGCGTCAAACTGATTGAGGGGATTCAAAAGAAAATCAACCGGATTTTTGATAATAGCTCCGATCACACATTCTTCATAAAAATGCTCACTTGAAATCAAAGTTTTCAATGCCGGAGCGATTTCATAATTATTGTCTCTTATGATATTGGCTAGTGGTATTATGATATTTTGGTAAATCTGGGAGTCTATTTTGGGCTGTACAAACCATCTGTATATCTTTCCCGATATAAACAAGGCTACTTCAGGTTTCTGAAATATAATATCTATCACATTGCTGTATTCATTGGCACCTGCATTGCTAATGGATACATTATTGAATCTGTGAGACAACTTTTTGGTCGTCACATCATGTCGGTTGAGCACAAATTGAGATGTAATAGGTAGCATGTTTCGCACGTCGATCCAGCCAGTCAGCGCCTTTGCCAATTCCTTGACATCATCCTCTGTATAAGTCGTATAATCACCCGGTCCTACCAAATCACCTTTGCCCAAAGTAAATAATTCCATCAACTCTCTGGCAAAATTTTCATTGGGTGCCTGTTTGGTATTATCCCTTCCATTGAGATAGTTGAGCATAGCCGGATCAATGGTAACCAACTTGGTCAGCTGCTTGAAGTTTCCCAGGGCATTTGATCTGAGTAGCTCGATGTATTTATACGAAAATCTTGGGTCATTGATATCGGCCGTTACAAAATGATTATGCCAGAACATTGTCATTTTTTCTCTGATGTTTGGACCACCATTGAGCATAAGCTCAAAAGACCAACCTCTCAGGGATGCCGTTCTGTAATTATTTACATTCTGACTGACGCCTTTGTCCACCCAGGTTGTACCTATGGGTACATCGGGATCATCTGCATAGCTGATATTGATAGGTGGGGGTGGCGGACCTAAAGGACTCATTATTATATTTATAGTTTCGTCCAAAGTTTTAGTGGCAAACTGTTTGATCGTTTCATACTTAACGCCATAAGTAGTTCGCCTGAACAAATGTGCCGCCAGATGTGCACTCCAGGGTCCAGTATATTTATTTAATGATGACATATTTATCTATTGCTTTTACTCAGCTTTTTGACAATAAAATATTGAATAAGTTTAAACCTTACATGATAAAGTATGCAAATTACTTATTGTACTCAAAATAATCTCTAAAATTTTAAAAAAAGATCAAAATTAAGTTTATCTCAACTCCTTCAGTATTTTGGCGGCTGCATGTCCATCACCGTATAGAGCATTATCGAAAACTATATTTGAGTCCAGAAAGTGGTGATAAGCTTCAGAAATACTTTTTTTATCAGCTCCTGCCAATACATTAAATCCTCCGTCAACCAGTTCTACCCACTCAGTCTGATCCCTGAGTGTGATACAATATTTACTAAAAAAATATGCCTCCTTTTGCAATCCTCCGCTATCGGTGATGACGACAGCCGCATGAGATGTGAGGGATATCATATCGAGGTATCCTACGGGGTCTATAATAGTGAAATGGGTGTTGATTTCTTTACTTTCAATTATTTTTTTTGTTCGTGGATGTAGAGGCACAATCACTTGGGTATGGCGATGAATATCATTGAGTGCGTCAATAATGTTTGCAAGCCTCATAGGGTCGTCTGTGTTTTCCTGCCGGTGAATGGTGGCTAATACAAACCCATTTCCTGTCAGATTCAGATCCTGCAAAACGGTACTTTCTAAATCAGATTTTGCTTTGTAAAAAAGTGCAGCATCATACATAATATCACCACAAAGCACTATTTTATTATTACAATTTTCCATTCCCTCTTGATGCAGATTATGAATAGCTGTCGTAGTAGGGCAAAAAAGAATATCTGATATCCTATCTGTCAAAATACGGTTTATCTCTTCAGGCATGGCCATATTAAAAGATCGCAATCCTGCTTCTATGTGAGCTATTTTAATATGCAGCTTGCTTGCTGCCAGAGCGCCTGCCAGAGTAGAGTTGGTGTCACCATAAACGATTACATAGTCTGGTTTTTCTCCTATCAATATTTTCTCTATTTGTTCAAGCATTCTGCCTGTCATCGCACCGTGAGTAAGAGAATTAATATCCAACTGATATTTGGGTGCCGGAATCTCTAATTCGTTAAAGAATACATCGCTCATATTTGGATCAAAATGTTGACCTGTATGAATGATTACTTCTTCCACATCACTGTGTTTTTTGATTTCCCTGCTTAAAGCGGACGCTTTTACAAATTGGGGACGTGCCCCTACTACTGTGACTAACTTCATAATATGGTATGAGGTAATTTAATTTTTATCAGGCCCACGACCTGTGATACCATCAAGTACAGCTGCAAGCCTGCCTGTGAGAAATCGTCTGGAATATTTTTCTATGCCGACAGCACCGGAAGATTCTATCTTACCTGTCAGGAATGAGTCGTACCGCACCTCTAAAAATTTGATCAGACCATCGGTATCATCATAGTCCAATACTGTACCTGCTCCTGATGTATATATTATTTCGGAGGCGTCTCCGTCCCGAGGACCGATACACAATATGGGACGCCCTGATGCAATATACTCAAATATTTTTCCAGTCAAAATGGACTTATTATTGGTAGTACGATTTATGATGAGCAAAAGTACATGTGCAGAATTTTGATACCCAATGGCTTCCTTATGTGAAACATATCCACCAAAATGCACCTTATCCTCCAAATTATATGCCTTCACACTATCTATTACCACCTGTTCGGGTTTTCCTATTAAATTGACCCTGATATCCCGCACCATATTGTGATTGTTTTTCTTCAACTGATGCAGCGCTTTCCACAAAACTTCAGGATTTCTGGCATCATTCATAGTGCCTATATAAGTCAGGGTGAATTGGCGATCAATACTGCCCAGGACCGTGGACCTATCTGTTTCATCAAAACCATTGGTGATCACTTCTGTCCTTTTATCGGTGAGACTCAGTAAATCCAAAGCCATGGTTTTCCCTACTGTTATGATACAATCGCATGCATTGAGTACTTTTTTCTCCAGTGAGACGTGTCTCTTGCGGGCTATAGATGTAAGACCAAGGTCATTAAAAAAATCAATCTGAGTCCAAGGATCCCTGTAATCAATGACCCAAGGTAAACCCGTACTGGCTTTTAAGCCATAGGCTATCAAATGACAACTGTGCGGCGGACCTGAACTGATGATGGCATCTACCGGATTTTTTTTTAAGTAATCTTTCAAAAATCTGACGGATGGTCTTATCCATAAACATCTGGCATCAGGAATAAAAAAATTTCCTCTCACCCAAACAGCAAACTTGTCTTTCCAACCCATCTTTTTGCCCTGGGACAAAAAATTAGCGTCAATTTTATCCTTTTGCCCTTTGCCTGTCCACTTTTTATAGAGAGTGTAAGGTTCCGTGATAGGTTGTTTGATTACTGTTATATCATCAGGTAGTTCCTGACCCAAAGTGTTATCTAAAATGGGGTAATCACCGTTTTGAACCGTATAAACCAAAGGTTCCCAAACCGAAATCTCTAAGATATTTTACAAATTTGACCCATCGCTGTACACCTCCGCCTCCAGCAGGTGGCCAGTAATAAGTGATGATCAGGACTTTTTCATCCGGCATTTGTGTTTCAGGCCAATTGTGTTTCAGGTTGTTTCCTGAAGGCACTGAATATCACAAATCCCAGCAGAGCCAAAAGAGCAAGTGAGCATATCAGGCTGATTGTCTCCCCCAGTAAATATGATTTGGGCTTAAATTCAAAAGCGATGGTATGTTTGCCAGCAGGTACCCTCAGACCTCTCAGTATATAATTTACTCTGATGTGATCCACAGGCTTGCCATCTATGTAAGCTTGCCATCCTTTGCCTGGACCATACCAGACTTCAGAAAAAACTGCTAGCTGATCACCTTGGGTATCATATTCGTATTCCAGTTTGTTGGGAGAATATGATTTTAATGAAATATTGCCATTTTTGGAAGGTGTAAGCCCCTTCAAATAATCTGTAAATTCGGTATGAACTATGGCGTCTCCGGCTGGGTCGAATCCCGATAATCCATCAATTTCAGCATTGGCATCTGCAACAAACTTTATATCGTTTACAAACCAAGCATTGCCTAAAGCGGCAGGATTGAGTTGGGCTGATGGACTTCCATCCTGACCCTGAACAATAAAATATTTGGTATTGAGCATGTTCAAGACTGCCATATTATTTTTACTGATGTGTCTTTCTATGATATCCTGATACCGCTGCAGTTTTGCCGCATGGTAACCTCCTATGGTTTTGTGAAAATAGGAAGTAGAAGCCGCATTAAAAGTATTGACGGAAGCATCATACACCCTAAAATTGGGATCTTTGTCCTGAAGAATCTGGCTGTCAACCTGTCGGGGTTCAAACTCATTTTTATAGGCACTCTTGGTGACAAAATCTCTTTTGTCCAGATAATCCTTTCCCACCTGAACTAAGTCAAACAAGCCTAAAAACGATATCACTGCTATCATGATGACGTTACTAACCTTGTCAGTCAGATAAGCATACAGCAAGCCTGTGATTAATATAATAAAAATCAAACTCCTCATCGCAGAACCAGCAAGCATCTCTGCCCTTTGGTCCAATAAAGCATCTTTGATTTGTGCATACTGTTCATCCCCCGCTGCATTAAAATCAAAAAAAGATGAACCGGCAAACCACAATAGCAGCGAAATACCGCCCAATATGCCTGCCGTAATATAAAGTGGTTTGAGAAATGACCTTTTATTGTCAGCTTTACTGATTTCGGCCAAAGCAAGCACACCTAAGATAGGGATAAATATAGCCGTAATACTCAATATGGAACTTGGGGCCCTGAATTTATTGAACAGCGGAAAATACTCAAACAACATTCTGTTTAAAATCTCAAAATGTTTGCCCATAGATAATAAAACAGTGAGCAAAACAGCTCCGCCATCCACCACTTAACGTCCCCTTTGACCACAAATAAGCCTAGCACAAAAAGAAAAAAAGCAATGATTCCAAAGTAAGCAGGACCGCTCGTAAATGGCAGTGAGCCAAAATAGGTGGGTGCCTGAAACGCTTGTCTCTGACCTACTGCTTTTGCCAGAGAAGACTTACCATCCAGCCACTCGCCTGACCCACCTCCTACTACTTTAGGTATAAAAGTGGCAAGTACATCACCCACCCCATTGCTCCATTGCATGGCGTAGTCCCACTCCAGCCCACCTTTCTCGTCTGCATTAGCCGATGCTTCAGCTGAAGGTTGTAGTACCTGGCCTCCTCGCATTGTATCCTTCGTGTATTCAAAAGTAGTCCAAAGCTTGGAGGCTGATGCTCCCAGCGCTAGGATAGACATGACCGACATGATACCAATGGCTTTGGCAAAAGAACTCAGCTTCTTTTCTCTGATGCTTTTCACCAGTTCAATAACAACCAAAATAACCATACATAATGCCAGATAATATGTCATCTGGGGGTGATTGGCCCCAATGTTGATACCAAGAGCTACTCCAAACACCGCAGCGCCAAGCAGATACTTCTCTCTGAATAATAGCAATACACCTGCAATGACTGGAGCACTTGTCATGATGGCAACCAATTTCGAATTATGTCCGGCTTCAAAAAGTGTAAAATTATTTGTCGTAAACCCAAATAAAAAGGCACCCAATAAACTGAGCCATGGATTGACTCCCAGTAAAAGCATCAATACATAAAATCCCAGCATACCCGCTATAAAATATCCTGCAGGTCTGCTGATGCCTAATGACATGGATTTCTCCACATAATGGAGTAAATTATTTTTATTTTTGGCAGATATCTGATAAGTGGGCATTCCTCCGAACATGGAATTTGTCCACAGTGCTTCCTCACCTGTTTTCTCACGATAATCGACTGCCTCCTTTGACATTCCTATGTGCTGTATCGTATCCCCCTGACGTACTACTTTTCCCTCAAATTGTGGCATAAAATAAATAATATTGACTACAATTATCAATAAAACAGGCAACAGATACGGATAAACTTTCTTTATATCAAAATTCATATATCAGGAATTTAATATTTTTACTTAATGTGGATATTTGGCAAAAGTAAATTAAGCCGTAATATTAAGAAATAATTTTATATTTTAAACTTTACCATATCCATTTTTTGCTGGTGCTATTTCCCATGGATAAAGACTGGTAACATAAAATAGGATTACTTCAGCAGTTTTTCTACAATAGCAGGTACACCTGTTGTTGCTTTATCTTTGATCACCTCCAACCCACTTAGCCGAACTAGCTCGCCTGATATATTAGGATTGGGATCCACGTAATAGATCTTGCTTCCTTTCGGAGCATATGCAATGAGGCCGGCTGCCGGGTAAACCTGCATAGAAGTACCTATGATAATAAAAACATCACCTGATTCGCATTGCTGTATGGCTACTTCGAGCATGGGCACCGATTCTCCAAACCAAACAATGTGCGGACGCAGTTGATAGCCTTGTTCGCATAGGTCACCGGTGTTGAGGTCATCTGTCCAGTCATAAACTAATGAAGGTACACCTGTACTTCTGACTTTATTGAGTTCGCCATGCAGATGTATAATATGTGAGCTACCGGCTTGTTCATGCAAGTTGTCTACGTTTTGAGTGATGACCACTACCTCATATTTGTCTTCCAGTTTTTTGAGGGCAAAGTGAGCCACATTGGGAGATACCTCTTTTAGTTGCCGACGCCTCTGATTGTAAAAATCAAGAACAAGCTCCTGGTCTTTATCCCATCCCTGCGGAGATGCCACAGACATAACATCATGTCCTTCCCAAAGTCCATCAGCGTCTCTGAAGGTTGAGATTCCGCTTTCAGCACTCACTCCTGCTCCTGTTAGTATAATTATTTTTTTCATTATTTAGTGTTTTTAGTAATAAAATTAGTTAACCAATCATCCGAAATGCATCACCCAGATTGCCAATGATATCACCGGCTATAAGACTCTCCGGGCTCTGCTGCTTCAGGGCCATATCGCCTGCCAAACCATGTAAAAACACACCAAATACAGCTGCTTGCTCAGGAGCATATCCCTGTGCCAGTAAACCTGTGATGATGCCTGTCAATACATCCCCTGAACCAGCAGTGGCCATCCCCGGATTGCCCGTCGAATTGATATATTCAAGCCCTTCCGGCGTAAAGATCCTTGTAAAAGCCCCTTTCAGTACTATTACCATGTGATGGTGTTCAGCTTTTGACCTAGCGAGTTTCAGTCTCTCTGACTCCGTATTTGTTTTACCGAATAGCCTTTCAAATTCTTTGGGATGGGGTGTCAAAATACTGCTTTGAGGTACTATATCCCAGATAGCCGGCTCATTGGCTATCATAGTAATGGCATCTGCATCAAGGACTACAGGCGATTTTCTGTTTTGCAGCACTTGTTTGATTTTTTTCAATGCCATTATGTCCGTCCCCAAACCGGGACCAATGCCCAAAGTATATGCAGCAAAGTCAACATGCATGTACTCCATAAAATTTTCTACCGGTGTCATCACCATGGCTTCAGGTATGGCATTTATTACCAATGATTGCAGCTGTTTATCGATATATGTTGTCACCAGCCCCGCCCCGGATCTCAAACACGCTTTGGTAGCCAGTATAGAAGCGCCTGTTTTTTGTTCACTTCCCGCTACGATCATAGCATGTCCGAAATTACCTTTGTGGGCAAATCTGCTTCTTTTTTTATACATACTTTTAATCAGCTCCAGATCTGTGAGTATATAAGAAGTTTTCGTTTGATTTAAAAAATCACTATGCAAACCTATTGTGCCCACAGACCAGTGAGGGCAAAATTTTTCATTCTGCTGAAAGAAAAAACTTAACTTGGGTAGCTGAAAAGTATAAACATAATCAGATGAGATAGCCGGACCAAAAGCTTCACCTTCAGAAGGAAGCCCTGATGGAAGGTCTACAGAGATGACAATATTGTCATGTTTATTGATATAATCTATGGTATCTTTCAGGTGTCCTGATGCAGCTTTGCTGACACCTGTACCCATAAGTGCATCTATGATGATACTCGATGTATTAAGTTCTGGTTTTGTCTCGTGCAAAAACAAAATATCGATATCCCCACAATTCAATAGTCTGCTCAAATTGATGTCGAAGTCTACACTATCTTCCTTTGCAAACCTCAGAATGTAAACTTTTACATTATAAAAACGATCTCTCAGCAGTCGTGCTATAGCCAGCCCATCTCCACCATTGTTGCCATTTCCGCAAAAAATGTCCACTGGAATATTGATATCTTTAAAGATGCTAACAAACCAGTGGACAAAATTTTGAGATGCCCTCTCCATCAAATCAATAGAAGTTATCGGCTCATTTTCGACAGTGAATTGATCCCACTCTTTGATTTGTGCACTGGAAAGGAGTTTCATTGCCTACGATTAATCACATTTTTCACTATAGTAGAATACATGTTTTTCGACATTGCCCCAACTCATTTTCTTTTCAAATTCCTTTTTTAATGTTGGACAATCACTATATAGATTTCCTATTTCCTCGTCATAATTTTTCTTTTCCATTCTGAAGGCTACCTTATCACCTTTTTTAAAATAATATGACTTGGCATCGCCACCTACTATTTTGATACCACCAAAACCTAATGATGCCGTTTCTCCCGCATAAGGATCAAAATACACTTTGATTTTATTGGCAAATCCAGGATTAAGTAATTGTAGCAGGAGCGTCAGTTTTTTCTTTTTTACCATAACCTCAGTTGTTTCAAAAAATACATATCCGGATTTTATATGTTCTGCATGGGCACTTTTGTCGTCATCCCACTTAGTAGCATCGTGCAGAAGGTTGTTTCCTGCAGAAAATTTGTCAAAGCCACTTGGAGCAATATACATGTGCTTAACTTCTTCTGGTTTAAGTTTGATTTTCTTTTTGTTCATGTCGATGATGGTGATTTCTTCTATAAGACCTTTTTTACGATCTATGTCATCGATAAAACCTGTGATTTCCTTTCCATCAGCCAAAGTAATGAATGACTCTTTTTTGCTCGAAAATGTGAAAGCGCCGTCTAAAAAATCTTGTGCTGATACACTAGTCGAGATTATTACAAAATAAATAAAAAATAAAAACTGTTTTTCATAATATGTAAATTTAATTGGTTACGATTTAAAAAATAAAAATCACACACCTTCATCCTCTTCATCAAAATACATTTCTTTGAAGTCATCGATTTCACGACGATCCTTTTTAGTGGGTCTTCCTTCACCTCTATCTCTGTATTCTGATCCAGATTTGCCTACAAACCATTCCTTGTACTTGTTCAGTTCTTCAGGTGGTGTAAGATCATCAAAACATGGAGCTGCCAGCACAGCTGAAACTCTTTTTTCCAGCAGTTGATTTACCTTAAATGTAAGGTTGAATCCATTTTTTTTCACTTCTATGACCTCACCCGCTGCCAGCAGATAGGATGGCTTCAGATTCAGGCCTTTAGCCTTCACCTTACCTGATTTGCAAGCATCCGTGGACATAGTTCTGGATTTAAATAGTCTCACAGCCCAAAGCCACTTATCCAGTCTTACTTTTTTAAGATCCGCCATTGCTCTTGTCCAGAATAGGCAATTGTGGATTCATAGCTTCCAGGGTCTCCAGCACTTTTTTGGCAATAAAGTAATTTCTGTACCAGCGCTTATCACTGGGCGCTATGCTCCATGGAATTTTACTTTCATTGATAGCATACTCATAGCATCTCATATATTCGTCCCAATGATCATTTTCATCCCAGTCTGCGGCTTTATGTTTCCAGTTTTTGGCAGGATCATCGATATGCTCCTGAAGTTTCTCCTGTTGTCTTTCCTGACTTATGTGCATGTAAAATTTAAGTACCTTCGTATTGTTGTCAAATTCCAGCAATTCTTCGAATGCATTAATGGCTTTCATACGTTTTTCTGCTTTCTCCTCAGTAATCCATTTGTGGACACGCTGTATCAGAATATCTTCATAATGTGACCTGTTAAAGATCATAATATTACCTTTTAAAGGAGCTTTGTGGTGTACTCTCCATAAGAAGTCATGGGCAAACTCCTCATCTGTTGGTTTCTTAAAAGCATATGTATCAATGCCAGTCGGATTGCAATCTGCAAACACTGTTTTGACCGTTCCATCTTTACCACTGGCATCCATACCCTGAAGAATGACCAGAAGACTCTGTTTCCCTTCAGCATATAACTTATGCTGGAGCTCCCCGATTTTAATGACCATTTCTATGGTCTTGGCCTCATGTTTCTTTTTTGTCAAATCATCAGGAGGCAGTGTGGATATTTTAGATAACTTAATTGACATAGGATAGATAAATATTGATATGATGAAATAAATAATTTTATATAAAACTTGTTTTTCTTAGTTCATTTTAGGGTTTAAAATTTTACATTTTATAGCCTACTTCATTTTATTTCTTTTGACCAGATAATTTTGCAATACAGGAGCAAATCCTTCATTGATATCAGCTTCTATAAATTCTATTTTGTACTGAAGACATTTCATCTTCAAAGCTTCTTTATAGGCCATTACCTTTTCGATATACATATCTTTTACCTGATGATGCTGTAATTTCACCTCCTCACCGGACTCCATATCTACAAATATATATGGCCTGTTTTCGTATTCAAAATCCAGCTCATGTTTTTTATCAGTGACATGAAAAAGAAGCACCTCATGTTTGGCATATTTGAGATGCTGCAATGCAGAAAACAAATCTTCTGTCGTCTCATCATTATCGAACATATCGCTAAAAATCACTACCAGAGACCGTCTGTGTATACTATCTGCCAACTGGTGGAAGGCCTTTGCCGTTGCCGTGGCTTTCCGGGTATTGGTATCTCTGATCAAGCTATCCATGTAACTGAGCAGTAATCGGTAATGAGACGTGGCTGACCGACATTTAGTATGTATTCGTACATCGCTGTCAAATATACTGAGTCCAAAAGCGTCTCTTTGCTTTTTGAGCAAGTTCATGATGGATGCAGCCGCCAAAGCCGAAAACTGCAGTTTATTGATACTTTTTGTATCGGCATTGGCAGGAAAATACATGGAGGAAGATGTGTCTATGATGATCTGACACCTCAGATTGGTTTCTTCTTCAAATTTTTTAGTAAACATCTTATCAGACCGGGCATAAACCTTCCAGTCTATGTCTTTGGTAGATTCGCCGGGATTGTATAGTCTGTGCTCAGCAAATTCCACCGAAAAGCCATGAAATGGACTCTTGTGAAGACCAATGATAAAACCCTCTACCACTTGTTTGGCCAGCAACTCTATATTTTCTACCTGCCTTACATCAAAATTATCAAAAAAACTCATCTTATCTATTTACAAGCACTTAAAACATTTATGCTGAGCCACAAATATAAATAAAAAACTCCTGTTCAAGGACTTGAATCAGGAGTTTTATTCGGTTTGATATTTATACTATAAATGAGCAGCCAACTTAGCTTCCAGATTCGCTTTGGTTGTTACGCCTACCTGCTTATCTACTACTTCACCATCCTTGATAATCAGAATAGTAGGGATGCTCCTTATTCCATATTTCATCGATATTTCGGGATTTTCGTCCACATTTACTTTACCAATAGTGGCTTTGCCATCGTATTGTTTTGAAAGATCGTCTATGATAGGTCCTATCAGTCTGCACGGCCCACACCATTCTGCCCAAAAATCTACTACAGAAACCCCTCCTGCCAATGCTGTTTCCTGAAAATTACTATCCGTAAATTGAAATGCCATATTGTAATTATTTGAATTTTATTAATGAATATTACGGCTAAGATAACAAGCCTATCTACTCAATAGTTGCACAAAAACTATTAAAAAATCATAATAAAATGCTAAAAAACTGTTTTGGCTCAGGTTTTACTTCTTTACTTCGCAGCTATTTACACCTATCAAAGTGTATAACGGACAAAAACTTACAAGACTGGTTAGTGCAAAAATAACTGCAATAGCACCAAGTACTATGGCGGTAGTTCCGCTGATTTTATCCAAAAAAAATAGAAGTGCAATAATGATTGCGACTCCGAGTCTGATCATTTTGTCGGTAGTACCCATATTTTTTGTCATGACTATCCAGTATTTTTAAGGTTAATAAATTTTCACAAATATAACTATCCATCATGAGAAATTATAGTCTTTTGCCCTATTTTTTATATCCTTAAGGGAGTGCCCCTTGCAATACTGCGGGTCAGGCTATACGCTTTACTTTTCTTGCACTCCGTTGCAGACGTGCACGCTCCTATCCTTCACTCGGCTTTTATTTGTGTTTAAACACGGGTATTCTTTTTTCCAGAAACGCTGATGTTCCTTCCTTATAATCCTTACTGTCACCAGCGAGAGTCTGCAGTGTGTCTTCCAGATGGAGTTGCTCTACCAATGTATTATTATAGGTCTGATTGAGTGCCTGTTTGGTAAGTGCCAGTCCATACGTCGGCATCTGAGCAAGTTGGACAGCCATTTTGCGCACTTCTTCATTAAAGTTTTCATCCGGATATGCTTTATATATCATACCCATGTCCATCGCATCAGCCGCACTGACTTTTTCGGCCAGCATCATGAGCGCTGATGCCCTTTGCATACCTACCAAGCGTGGTAATGTGAAAGTGCCCCCACTATCCGGTATCAGTCCTATCTTGCTGAATGCCTGAATAAAAACAGCAGATTGTTTGGCCACGACAATATCACAAGCCAGTGCAATATTGGCACCTGCGCCTGCTGCCACACCATTTACAGCTGCTATGACGGGCTTAGGTATATTTCTGATGCGCATGATTACGGGGTTGTAGTGTTCGCTTACTATTCTGGATAATGGCGGACCCTGAGGATCAGTAGCTTCCTGTAGGTCTTGTCCAGCACAGAAGGCCTTTCCACTTCCAGTAATGATTATGCACCTGACATTTTCGTCAGCAGCAACTTTATCCAAAGCGGCCTGAAAATCCAAAGCCATAGATCGAATAAAACTATTGAACTTTTCAGCTCTTTCAAAGGTAATGGTGGCAATACCATCACTTATTAACACAGTTATGTTGGACATCGTCAGTTAAATTTGTGTTTGTGAATATGAGGATTCTGATGTAATCAATGGCACTTAAAATAGTCAAAAGGTTCTAAACAATCTTTACATTTGTACACTGCTTTACAAGCTGTAGATCCGACTCTGCTGATCATTTCTGTATGGGTGGACTTACACTGCGGGCATTGCACCACAGGGGCTATTCCGGACAAAAAGGATGTGTCACTACTACGCTGAGAAGGTGGGGAAATACCATAATCCATCAGTTTCTTTCTGCCTTCCTCTGTGATCCAGTCTGTAGTCCATGCAGGTTCCAGCAGGGTGATCACTTCCACGTTGTCATAACCTTGTTCTTGTAATGCCGACTTGATTTGAACAGTTATCATATCCATCGCCGGACAACCATTATACGTTGGTGAAATAAATACTTTCACTTTGCCGGTGGCAACATCTATTTCTGCATTTTGCAAAATACCCAGATCAGAGATAGTTACCACCGGTATCTCAGGGTCTGTGACTGATTCGAGTATCTTTATTATTTTATCTTTTGTCATACCTGCAGTCGGTTGGGTTTTAAGACATAACCATAATATTTATCAAACAGATAGCTCCACAAATAGCCCAGCACCAGACCCAATGCCGCTCCACCAGCTATATCTAAAGGGAAATGCACGCCAACATATATTTGCGAAAATCCCACTAAAAAAGCCCAGGCCCAGCACCATGGTTTGATCCCTTGAAAAGACTGCCCCAGCGTAAGCACTAAAAAAGTAGCTACTGCAAAATGATTGGCAGCGTGGGATGATGTAAAACTATATCCCGACCCACAAGGCACTCTTTCGTTGACTATGATATATTCAGTATTACATGGCCTGAGTCTTTGCACAGACTTTTTAATAATCCTCGAACTTATAAGATCAGCTGATGAAGCAGTAATAATCAGAAATAAAACAAACCAGTAAGCTTTCACTCCATAGTTGAGAAAAACAAAACCTATAATAAATATATACAGCGGCAACCAGAAGTATGCTATTCTGAACCATGGTATGATACTGTCAAGGATAGAACAGGACAAATCATTGTTTATAAACTCAAATAAAGCAATATCCCAATGGACAATGTTCATACTACTGAAAGGTTTCATGATGCAAGGTAAGAATAGTCCTTTAAAAAACATGTAAAATCACTCATCAATATAGTACGACAAACAATTAGTTTGGTGTAAGAAATAAATTTGTGAACAAAAGGAGTTTTAAATATTACAAAGATGTTAACAATATAAGTAGATTTGTGACGAAGAGCTTTAAAATTTTTTGATAAATACAAGATCATGACATACATCCCAAATTCTGCTAGATATCGCCAAATGGAATATAGACGTTGCGGCAAAAGCGGATTGATGCTACCTGCCATTTCACTTGGGCTTTGGCACAATTTCGGTCACATCGATTCACTGGACAATGCTGATAATATTTTAAAATTGGCCTTTGACAGTGGTATCACACATTTTGATCTGGCGAACAACTATGGTCCGCCGCCAGGATCCGCAGAGGAGAATTTTGGAAAAATATTCAGGGAAAATTTTATCCCTTACAGAGATGAATTGGTGATATCCACCAAGGCTGGCTGGGGCATGTGGGAAGGGCCTTATGGTGACTGGGGATCTAAAAAATATCTGGTGGCCAGCCTTGACCAAAGTCTAAAAAGAATGGGACTGGATTATGTGGATATATTTTATCATCACCGTCCTGACCCTGACACGCCTCTCGAAGAAACCATGTCAGCACTTGACCTTATGGTCAGACAAGGTAAAGCGCTTTATGTAGGCATTTCCAGCTATCATCCATCTGATGCACAACAGGCCTTCCAAATTTTGAAGGAATTAGGTACCCCTTGTCTCATTCACCAACCAAAATATTCGATGTTTGACAGATGGGTCGAAAATGGCCTGATGGATGTTTTGCACGATAATGGTGTAGGCTGTATTCCTTTTTCCCCTCTGGCTCAGGGTTTGCTTACCAATAAATATCTGCATGGTATTCCGGAAGGATCAAGAGTCACATCCCATAGAGGCAATGGTGCCATAGATGAATCAGCGATAACAGATTCAACCATTGCGAAGTTACGGAAATTGAATAAACTGGCTGAAAATCGAGGACAAAATCTGGCACAAATGGCGCTGGCCTGGATACTAAAGGATGAGCGGGTTACTTCTGTATTAATAGGAGTCAGCAGACCTGACCAAGTGACCGATTCTATTCAGTGCCTTGAAAATTATTCGTTCACCGAAGACGAACTGTTAATGATTGACAACATTTTAAAATGAAAATCAACTTTCATACTACGCAATAAAACCACTTTTTTTTTCTAACCACAAAATCATTAAATCAATGGCTTCTCTTTCCATTAAAGAAAAAATCGGATATGCATTGGGTGACGGTGCTGCCAATATTGCCTGGAGAGGTGTTTCTACTTTTCTCTTCATCTTCTATACTGATGTATACGGTTTAAATCCCGCCGCCGTGGGTTTATTGTTTCTGGTAGCGAGATTTGGAGATGGTGTAACTGACGTTTTGATGGGTATAATTTGTGATAGAACCAACACCAAATACGGTAAATTTCGTCCATGGATATTATGGTCTGCAATACCCTTGGGTGTGATACTATCCTTACTTTTTATGAGTCCTGATTTTTCACCGACAGGAAAACTCGTTTATGCATATACTGCATACATTGTCTTTACATTGATATATACTGCCAATAATATCCCATATGGTGCCCTTATGGCAGTGATGACAGGTGATGACAAAGAACGAACCAGTCTTGGGTCGTACAGGATGGTAGGTGCTTTTGTAGGTGGTATGCTAGTCCAGGGTGCTTTGTTGTTTCTGGTGGCATATTTTGGTAACATTAATCCAGACATCAGTGTATCAAAACTTGAAGATAAAAAATATGAAGTATCTGTCTCCACTACTCAGGATGTAAAAAATGTGAACATCAAAACCAAGCAAGGTATAGGCATGTTTACCTGGGCTGACACCACAGTTGCTGAAAATACCCCGACTCAGGGTAAAAGCTTTTCCATGCAAGCCAATAAACCTTATTCCTTTTTGGTAGAAGGAGAAGAAAATCTTGACACAAAAAACATCACCATCGTAGATCAAAAACGCGGTTACAGCAATGCTATATATCTTTTGTCATTCTTTTTGTCTATCTTCATGATCTTAACATTTATTAGTACCAAAGAAAGGGTACAACCACCCAAAAATCAGGAAACCAATCTGGGACAGGACCTCAAAGATCTTGTAAAAAACAAACCATGGCTGGTACTCCTCATCATTGGAATGATGTTCAATATCTTCAATTCAATCAAACAAGGTATCGTAGTGATTTATTTTACCCATTACTTACATAACCCTTTGCTTACATCATCATTTTTGATTGCATTGTCACTTGCATCCATAGCAGGTGCAATGATTACAACACCATTGGGTAAAAAATTCGGAAAACGCAATCTGTTTATATATGCATTGATATTCTCAGGTCTTGTCAATGCACTTTTTGTATTTTGTAGCACAGCCAATACCATGGCTATTTTTGCCATTGGTATTATCGGAGAGATAGGTGCGGCAGTATTTCCCACACTATTTTTTGCAATGCTCGGTGATGCAGCTGACTTTTCAGAGTTTAAAAATGGACGCAGAGCGACTGGTCTGGTGTATTCCGCCGGCTCATTTGCTACGAAATTTGGTGGAGGTATAGCTGGTGCTATTATAGGTTTGGTTCTGGCATCGTTTCACTATGATGGTCAAAACGAAGTAGCCATACAAGGTGCCGTTCCGGGTATTGTCATGCTGATGAGCTGGATTCCTGCTGTCATTGCTGTAATAACAGCCGGTTTTATGGTACTTTATCCGCTTACTCAAACAAAAATGGATGAAATAACAGTAGAGTTGCAAAGGCGTAGAGCCAACGATAATGTAGCAAATTAAGTCAATCTTTCTTTAAAAAATAAAAACAAAATATATAATGAAGTACGGATACTTTGATGATGAAAAAAGAGAATATGTGATCACCAATCCGCGTACCCCTTGGCCATGGATAAACTATTTGGGAAATGAAGATTTTTTCTCCCTCATCTCCAATACTGCCGGTGGATACACCTTTTATAAGGATGCTAAATTTCGTCGATTGACCGCTACAGATACAATAATGTTCCTATGGACAGTGGTGGTAAATATTTTTATATAAAAGATGGCGATACCATTTGGTCACCGGGATGGAAACCTTGTAAAACCGAACTTGATCGCTATGAGTGCCGTCACGGTATGAATTATACCTCCATTGAAGGTGAAAAAAAAGGAGTGACAGCCTCTGCTTTGTATTTTGTACCCTTAAAGACATGGGCTGAAGTACAGAAATTGACGCTGACCAATCATACTTTGGAAACAAAAAAGCTGAAAATCTTTTCATTTGTCGAGTGGTGCCTGTGGAACGCCGGGGCTGATATGGAAAACTTCCAGCGAAATTTCTCAACTGGAGAGGTTGAAATTGAAGATTCTGTCATTTACCATAAAACAGAATATAAGGAGCGCAGAGATCATTATGCCTATTATTCGGTCAATCATCCCGTGCAGGGTTTTGATACAGATCGTGAATCCTTCTTTGGCTTATACAATGGTTTTGAAGAACCTCAAGTGGTGGCTGAGGGAAAACCCCGTAATACCGAAGCTCATGGCTGGTCACCTATTGCATCTCATTATCTTGAAGTAGAATTAATACCCGGAGAATGCAAAAACTTAATATTTGTTTTAGGTTATGTAGAGAATAAGGATGAAGAAAAATGGGAGTCCAAAAATGTTATTAACAAGACCAAAGCGAAAGATGTCATCACGGCCTTCGATACTGTTGAAAAGGTAGATAAAGCGCTGGCTGATTTGCGTGAGTACTGGGATGGCTTGTTGAGTACTTATAGTGTCGCATCTGGAGATGTACGCCTCGACCGTATGGTAAACATCTGGAATCAGTACCAATGTATGATTACTTTTTGTTTTTCACGCTCTGCTTCTTTTTTTGAGTCCGGTATCGGTCGCGGTATGGGATTCAGGGATTCCAATCAGGATCTGATCGGTTTTGTACACCAGATTCCAGAAAGAGCGCGCGAAAGAATCATAGACATAGCATCTACCCAGTTTCCGGATGGGGGCTGTTATCACCAGTATCAACCCCTTACAAAAAGAGGCAACAATGATATAGGTGGTGGGTTTAACGATGACCCTATGTGGCTAATACTCGGTACTCTGAGTTACATAAAAGAAACAGGTGATTTCTCCATTTTGGATGAAATGGTGCCTTTTGATAATAATATGGAAATCGCTGCTTCTTTGTTTCAGCATTTGACTGTATCTTTTGACCATGTAATACAAAATCTGGGACCTCATGGATTGCCGCTGATTGGTAAGGCGGACTGGAACGATTGTCTGAACTTAAACTGCTTTTCCAATGATCCCAATGAGTCATTCCAAACTACTGAAAACAAAACCGAAGGTACTAAGGCTGAGTCGATCATGATAGCAGGTCTTTTTGTTGTCTATGGCAGAGATTATATCACGCTTTGCCACAGAATAGGAAAATCTGACGAAGCAAAGCGCGCACAAATTCATGTGGATGCCATGGTCGAAGCTGTAAAAAAATACGGCTGGGATGGGGAGTGGTTTATCCGGGCCTATGACTATTACGGCAATAAGATAGGCAGCAAAGAAAATGAAGAGGGAAAAGTTTTCATTGAGTCCAACGGCTGGTGTACTATGGCAGGCATCGGGCAGGATGAAGGTCTATGTGATAAGGCACTGGACGCTGTAAAACAACGACTGGACACTCCATACGGTATTGTACTCAACAATCCGGCATATACAAAATACTATGTCGAGTATGGAGAAATCTCTACCTACCCACCAGGATACAAAGAGAATGCAGGTATATTTTGTCATAACAATCCCTGGATTATGATCGGAGAAACCGTAAGAGGCAATGGAAATCAGGCATGGGAATATTACCGCAAAATATGTCCCGCTTATCTGGAAGATATCAGTGAGTTGCATAAAACCGAACCATATGTCTATGCACAAATGGTGGCGGGAAAAGACGCATTTAAACCAGGTGAAGCTAAAAACTCCTGGCTGACAGGTACGGCCTCGTGGAATTTTTATGCCATTACCCAGTATATTTTCGGCATACGTCCGGATTATGATGGTCTTTTTGTCGATCCTTGTATTCCCAATGAATGGAAGGAATTAAAGATAACGAGAAAATTTAGAGGTTCAACATATGTGATCCACATTTTAAATCCTGACTCCAAATCAAAGGGAGTCAAAGAAATATTTGTAGATAACATTTTAGTAAATAACAATGTAATTCCAGTGTACAATGATGGATTGACACATCACGTAAAAGTAATTATGGGCTAACAAATTTAATAAAAACACAAAAAATCATCCAAGGATAACTGATCAGCTTAAAGGTAGCATTATTGCTTGATTCAAAATATTGGCTAAACAAACAGGAGTCTTTTCATAACAAACCAAACAAATGAAGCAAATGAAAGTACTTTTTATAGGTGGAACTGGAAACATAAGTTCTGCCGTGAGCAAATTAGCTCTAGAGCGTGGAGTCGACTTATATCATCTGAACAGGGGGAACAAACCTGCCATACTTGGAGTAAAAAATCTGGTGGCTGATATAGGAGATTCCACTGCAGTCAAAAAAACATTGAGTGATCATACATGGGATGTAGTAGTAAACTGGGTAGCTTACACACCGGAAGATGTTACAAGGGATATTAATATTTTTGAAGGAAAAACAGGTCAGTATATTTTTATCAGTTCCGCTTCAGCCTATCAAAAACCGCCACAGCATTATATCATTAAAGAAACAACCCCACTTGAAAATCCTTTTTGGGATTATTCCAGAAATAAAATAGCTTGCGAAAATCTTTTAATGGATGCGTATCTCAAGAAAAAATTTCCTGTCACCATAGTAAGACCTTCGCATACATACTCTACAGTTATCCCTGTCACACTGGGAGGCTGGACAGAGTACACTGGTGTGGACAGAATTAAAAAAGGATTACCTGTGGTGGTACAGGGTGATGGGTCATCATTATGGACGCTCACACATGCTGATGATTTTGCGATCGGACTTTTAGGTTTATTAGGTAATAATCAGGCTTTGGGAGAAGCGTTCCACATTACTTCAGATGAAGTACTGACGTGGAATCAAATTTATAATGCTGTGGCACAAGTAACTGGTTATGCGGCCAATATAGTTCATATACCTTCAGATTATATAGCAGATTTTGCAGACCTACACCATTATCCGTCTATGAGAGGTTCTTTATTGGGAGATAAAACCCACTGTGCTGTTTTTGACAATTCCAAGATCAAAAATTTTGTTCCTGATTTTAAAGCATCCATCTCATTTTCCGAAGGCATTAAAAAAACGCTCCAATGGTTTGAATCTGAACCTTCCAGGATGATAGTAAATGAGGAAACCAACAGATTTATCGATAGTCTGATTACCGCATACAGGTAATCCGAAAAAATGAATTCAAAATGTCACGTCTGAGTCACTTCAGTACAAGGTTTTGTTTCTTTGAATTTTAATTGCTGATAAACGATTACCTTTGTGGCTTGAAAGTTAATGATCTTATGACAGACAACCAAAAAATTCAGATTTTCGTCACTGGTGGTACTTTTGACAAAGAATACAATTATATCACTGGTCAGCTTTATTTTAAGGATACCCACCTGCACCAAATGTTTGAACGAGGCAGAAGTACACTGGATGTAGATATCAAAACGCTGATGATGCTGGATAGCCTGCAGATGACCGAAGCAGACCGTGAGATCATCATTTACAGCTGCAAAAAAAGTGAATTCGGCAGGATTGTACTCACACACGGAACAGATACGATGGTACAAACCGCTGCTGCACTTGCAAAACACCGAATTCCCAAGACGATCATAATCACAGGAGCCATGATTCCTTACGCCTTTGGAACTTCATCAGACGGTTTTTTTAATCTTGGCGCAGCGTTGGCCTTTGTGCAGACATTACCGCATGGTGTATACATCGCTATGAATGGAAGATATTATCATTGGGACGAAGTCAAAAAAAACACTAAAACAGGTTATTTCGAAGCACTGTAATTACCACATTATCTGCAAATTAAGTCATTTTGGTCATCCCCATTTTTCTATTACAAGAGATTTGTGTTTTTTATAATCTCATCGATAAAAGAAAATGATTTAAACTCTTTACCCTCAACATCGGTTGTTGATAGTACTTTCTTACATTTATTTTTATCCTTGGATTATGCAGTTACTCTTTCAATATCTAAAAAATTACAAAGGATTAATTTTCCTGGCATTACTTCTTGCTGCTATCAACCAGACATTTTCGCTGTTGGATCCATATATTTTTGGTAAAATCATAGACAGGTTTGCCAATAAACCTTCATCCTACACACAAAACCAGTTTGTTTCAGGTGTAGGTTTATTAATACTGGCAGCCGTAGGAGTGGCTATGGTTAGTCGTATTGCCAAAGCATTTCAGGACTATGTGACCAATGTCATCATCCAAAAATTTGGGGCTAGGGTGTACACAGATGGTTTACGTCATTCGCTTCAGTTACCTTTTCAGCAGTTTGAAGACCAGCGCAGTGGAGACACTTAATATTTTGCAAAAAGTAAGATCCGATTCCGAAAAATTTATATCAAATTGTATCAACGTGCTTTTTGCATCGTTGGTGGGTATTGTATTTGTGATGATCTATGCTTTTAGTGTAGAACCCAGATTGGTACTCATTTATTTTCTGGCATCTTTTCTGCTTTTTGCTTTGACTAGTTTTCTAAGCAAAAAAATCAAGGAAATACAAAAAAGCATTGTCAAAGAGACCAATGTCCTGGCCGGTGCAACAACAGAGAGTTTAAGAAATATTGAGCTTGTAAAAAGCCTTGGGTTGACACAGCAGGAAATCAGAAGATTGAACAGTACGACTCTTAAAATTCTACAGCTGGAGCTGAAAAAAGTGAGAGGAATACGCAGTATCAGCTTCGTGCAGGGTACTTTTGTCAATCTGCTGAGGCAGTCCATCATGTTTTTCCTCCTGTTTCTAATTTTCAAAAACGAACTGACAGTTGGTCAGTTGATGACTTTACAATTTTACAGTTTTTTTATTTTTGGTCCTTTGCAAGAGATGGGCAATGTCATTCTATCCTACAGAGAAGCAGAAGCATCACTCAATAATTTTAAAAACATCATGACCCAACCGGTAGAGGTCAAGCCGGAAAATCCTAAAAAAATAAAAACCCTGGACACTTTTTCCTTTGACCATGTATCTTTCAAACATAAATCAGGAAGTACCCATGCCTTGGAGCATATTTCATTTGAAGTGAGCAAAGGACAAACCATTGCCTTTGTGGGGCCCTCCGGATCTGGCAAAACTACATTGGTCAAACTTCTGGTTGGGCTTTACAAACCAGAAACAGGTCACATTCTGTACAATGGAGTAGACTCAAGTGAAGTTGACATTGAAGAAGTCAGACATCAAATCGGTTTTGTGACACAGGATACACAGTTGTTTTCGGGTACCATCAAAGAAAATCTGCTTTTTGTCAATCCTTCGGCAACAGATGAGGATATCATGAATGTACTTACTAAGGCAGCTTGCCAAAACCTGCTTGCAAGGAGTGATAATGGGATAGATTCTGTCATAGGTGAAGGAGGCATCAAGATATCAGGTGGAGAAAAACAACGATTATCGATAGCCAGAGCATTGCTGCGAGATCCAAAACTCATTGTTTTTGATGAAGCCACTTCAGCACTCGATAGTATAACCGAACTGGAAATCACTGATACAATCAAAGACATCTCTCAGGGAAAACAACATATCATGGTTCTGATAGCGCATAGACTATCTACTATCATGCATGCAGACAGAATTTATGTCCTTGAAAAAGGTCAGGTGACAGAGACCGGCTCCCATCAGGAACTGCTCGAAGAAAAAGGTCTATATTATGCGATGTGGCGCCAACAAATTGGTGAAAGAAAAGCCTAAAAGAAAAAACAGCAACCATTACTAAGTACTGATTACTGTTGTTCCTTATTAACACCCAAAATTGCATCTCTGCACGAATAGAGGATATGTTCATGCATCCATATAAAAGCTGTGAGAGAAGGATTCGAACCTCCACAGGGCACTTAGCCAAAAGGCAAATTCCGAAGACCGGAATTGTGTGGTCAACCCATACCTTTCGTTTATCATGTGATCCCCACCCCCGAGACAGGAGGGCATGTCTGCCAGTTTCAACACCTCACAATGTAAATTCGGAATAAAACATTATGTACAATGTTCATCTTGTTACACTCCATAGTAAAAAAGCTGTGAGAGAAGGATTCGAACCTCCACGGAGCACTTAGCCATGAGAGACATTCGGATTGAATTGAAGCCAATCCAAATATTTCTAAGGTTTATTGCGAACTCTCCACCCTCGAGACAGGAGGGCATGTCTGCCAATTTCAACACCTCACAATGTTTGCTTATCACGTTTGATGATACAAATATATGTTATTTTGTATTATAACCCATTATTTATTCACATTTACTATCTATTTTATAGATTTTATTCAGCTTTTTGATAATAATATCACATTTCATTCATTCTATCAAAATAAACAAGCTCTCAAAATTGAAAATATTCAGACAATAGCGCAACTCCACTCTTTTTATACAAAAATAAATACCAAATACTACAAAATGAATAAATTATACATGCCGAAACTAAATGACAAACCATTATGAAGGATAAAAAATATGCATCAGTTTTAATAGATTGATGCCAACCAAAATAAAAAAAGGGCAGTCCTCCTTCAAGAAATGCCCTTATTAATTATCCAATTAATTTACACTAAATGGTCAATGTTCGTTACTGCAAAGCCCTTGTATGATATGAAAAGTATCATGTAGTTTGGTAAGACTTTCTTTTAGCTTATCATCTTTAGATTTCTTTTTAACGAGCTTCTCGAGTTTTGCAGATCCTTCTACCAGGTTTTTAATGGCTTTGGTGATATCTTTAGACTGAAAGGATGAAGGAACAGGAGATGATGCCAGCATCTGAGCTTTAAGGGACATTTCGGATGCACGAGCTCTGATAGGCCCATAGTTACCCTCTTCCATGGGGTGGAATGTCTGTGCCATTACACTGTGAAAATCTTTTAAGGCAATCCATGCGTCCATTTCAATTGTTTTCAGCAAAGGGTTTTTAAGAGCATTTTCGTAATTGGTATTGACAGCATCCCAGTCTATCACATTCCAGATAGTATTGAGATAATCGCCTCTCTTGTTCTGAAACTTTAAATAATACGCATGCTCCCACACATCGATTCCCAGAATAGGGATACCCCGGTTTTCTTTAGATGCGTCCATGATAGGATTATCCTGATTGGGGCTGGAGCAAACTGCGAGTTTTTTAGCAGGTGTGACATATAGCCATACCCATCCTGAACCAAATCTGGTCAATGCTCCGTTGTTAAGCAACTTTTTCAGGCTGTCTACAGATGTGAATGTTTTTTTTATTTCATCTTCCAGCTTTCCATTGGGTGATTTGTCAGGTTCAGCAGACATAATATTCCAAAATAATGCATGATTGTAGTGGCCACCACCGTTGTTACGAACAGCTGCCCCTCTCCTCTCTGCAACTACAAGCAAATCTTCAAGCGACATACTTTCCATAGGTGTACCGGCAACAGCTTTATTCAGATTATTTACATAAGCCTGATGATGCTTTGAATGATGAATTTCCATTGTCTGAGGGTCGATATATGGCTCTAGTGCATTGTAACTATACCCCAGTTTAGGTAACGAAAAACGGTTGCGCAAACGCACCGTAAGAAAAAAAAACTGGTCAAAATTGTAATATAAATTAATATACCTGCGTGTTTCATATGCATTATTTTATTGGGTTATATGATGTTAATAATAGATAAACAAAATTCTTGTCAAAAAGGTCACATTATGCTTCAGTAATTATGATGATTGTTAATACAAATGCACCATTATGTTTTGCGATAGTCACCTAATGGATAAAAAAAAGGTCCAGGCGGGGAGCGCTGGACCTGTAATTAATAAACCAATCTCATAAAAAGTTTATAAATAAAGACGAAAATCCAAAACTGTATGCCGGTTGTTGACCAGCGCAAAATTCCTTTAAAAGAATTCTATTGTTCTATGGATTCTATCTACTTCAGGTTGAAAAAAAAGTGGTCTTTATCTGACTTTTTAAAAAGTATGGTCTTAAACTTATTTCCTCCACTCCTGCTTTCAAAAACAGGAGCGAAGGAAATTTTTATTTCTAATCTACATTATCGTACAAAAAAGAATTATTGGAAATAAAGGCTGCACTATCATCGTCCATATTGACCATGAATGCAGAATTTTGTCTTCCATTAGTTTTATTGGTCTCATCCAGCATTACATTTCTTCTCGCATAAGCCGGCACATTTTCCATATCAGCGATGATTTTAGGATTATCAAGTGGCTTGCTGTTGTTTTTACGAAGCAATTCTCGTCTTGCAGCATCAGCTTCACTTTTTTTCTTGAGCTCCTCAGTAAGGTGACCTTTTCCTCTTACATATGGATCATCACTTTTAACTCCCAACATGTTGATGGTTTTTCGGATATCGTCTGTATCAAAATCAACAGTCATCGGAGAGACAGGTTCTTCAAAATTGAAGACAGTATAATCTTCTTCTGCCATCTCTCTTATCTTATCGCTTTCGAGGGCCACCTTTACCGCTTCAGCCGGTTTGACTACACGTTTACCACCACCTTCTCTAAATCCGGTAGCAATGAGCGTAATCATGATTTTTTCACCGAGTGAAACATCCTTGCAGTTACCCCAAATGAGGTCTGTACCATATCCTGCTTCCTCCTGTACATGCTCGGTAATCTCACCTATCTCATCCATAGTTACTTCCTTAGTTCCGGAAGTGATATTGAGTAAAATATGCTGAGCACCTCTGATATCATTTTCTTCCAGTAAAGGCGAACTGAGGGCAGTTTTTATGGCTACACTGGCGCGGTCATCGCCCTCGGCCATTGCACTTCCCATGATGGCCACACCGCTGTTGCGCATCACTGTATTGACATCTTCGAAGTCCACATTGATATAACCCGGTACGGTAATAATTTCTGCTATGCCTTTGGCAGCAGTGGTCAGGATGTCGTCAGCCTGACCGAAAGCAGCAGACAGTGGCAGATTGCCGTGGATCATTTTCATTTTATCATTGCTGATAACCAGGATGGAATCGACATTCTTTTTGAGCTGCTCGAGTCCCTCATGGGCTTGCCTTTGTCTTCTCAATCCTTCGAACTTAAATGGTAGGGTGACAATAGCTACTGTTAGTATTTCCATTTCCTTAGCAACTTTAGCTATGATAGGTGCCGCACCAGTACTGGTACCACCACCCATTCCGGCAGTGATAAAAAGCATTTTGGTGCCGTCAGATAACCATGTGCGGATATCTTCGATGGACTCTATACATGATTGTTTGCCTACTTCAGGCATACTTCCTGCTCCCCGACCTTCAGTCAGATTGGGTCCTAAAGCTATTCTTACAGGCACCGGATTGGACTCCATAGCCTGTGCATCAGTGTTGCAAATGGCAAAATCTACTCCTGAGATGCCTTGTCTGAACATGTGGCCGACTGCGTTGCCACCTCCGCCACCTACTCCCACAACTTTTATGATGGACTTTTCATTTGTTGGTATATCAAATTTCATTTCTCTTAATTTCTGCTGTTAAATAATAGGTTAAAATTCAGAATCAGGTACTGTCTCAAAGAAATCTTTTGTCAGCGTAAACAACTTGTTGATCAGACCTTTTTTCTTGGGTGCAACAGGTGTTTCGTCTTCATCGTCATATGATTCTTCTTCCTGAGTATTAGAAGTTGGTTTATTGATACCACCTGTCGTTGGAGGTGGAGTATATGGGTTGGTAAACCTTGGTTCTTCTGTGATCAGTCTGAACTCTTCCACATAATTGGTTTTATCACCAAAATTGTCAATCGTGTGCTTAAGTAATCCAACCGCCGTAGCAAATATCGGGCTTGCCAGCTGACTTGAATATCCGTGTGCTAAGTGTTCGATAGGCTGACCTATTCGGGTAGGCAATCCGGTATGATATTCTGCGAGAAGGTCGATATGCTTGAGCAACGAACCTCCCCCTGTCAGAACCATGCCTGCTATCAGTTTATTTTCATATCCTGACCTTCGTACTTCCCACAGGACATAATCGAAAATTTCCTCTACTCTAGCCTGTATGATTCTAGCCAAATTTTTCTCCGAAATTTCTTTATGTTCTCTACCTTTGAATCCGGGAATAGTGATGATCCTGTTGTCAACAATCTCATCAGCCATAGCAGAGCCAAATTTTACTTTCAGCTTTTCTGCCTGTTCGTTCATCACTGTGCACCCCTCTCTTATATCTTTTGTAATCACATTACCTCCGAAAGGAATCACACAGGTATGTCTGATGATACCATCTTTAAAAATGGTAATATCTGTGGTACCGCCGCCTATATCCACCAATGCCACTCCGGCTTCCTTCTCCTCACTATTGAGTACTGATGCAGCAGAAGCAATAGGTTCCAAAGTAACATCAGCCACTTCCAGTCCTGCCTTCTCTACGCATCTCAGGATATTTCTGCTGGCAGATATCTGACCTGTGATAATATGAAAATTTGCTTCCAGTCGGACCCCGGACATACCTATAGGGTCAAATATATCCTGCTCGTCATCTACCGTATATTCCTGTGGCACCACATGGAGGATTTTATCTCCCGGAGGTAACACCAGTTTGTACATATCCTTGATGAGCTTGTCTATATCATCCTGATTGATTTCAGTATTAGAGTCATGTCTGACCAATAATCCATGATGATGCAGGCTTTTGATATGTTGTCCTGCTATACCTACGTGTACAACTCTGAATTTGCAGTGAGCATTTCGCTCAGCGATATCCACAGCTTCCCGGATAGCTTTGACAGTTTTATCAATATTAGAAACAACACCTCTCGAAACCCCCTCAGAACGGACGACACCCATTCCGACAATTTCCAGTTTGCCATACTCATTGAGCTGGCCTGCAATAGCACATACTTTAGTCGTCCCGATATCGAGCGCTACTGCTGTGTTTTTTAATTTAACCTGATCGTTCATAGCACAAATAATTTAATGTTGAATACTTACCTTATTTTTGTCTGTTGTTATTAAAGCCGCCTGGAGGCTATCCTTCAGTACGGGTTTTACTTTCATCGCCATCTCAGGATTCATCAGTGTTCCTGTCACCTGATTGGCATATTTTAGATTCAATGTTTTATAGCGACTCCATCCAAGTTTTGGTAATCCATCCCTATAAAATATCTTTAATTTATTAAACTTAGCTTCCACCTCACTGGCATCCCCAAAAATGATTTTTTCTTTGCCTAGTTTTGGTATTAGCACAATGTCCCCTATACTATCCTGCTCGACATGAACCTGCTCGATCAGTGCTGTCAAAAAATCATCCTTTGACACATATTGCATGATATTAAAAACATCTTTTAAGCTGGATGCTTTTTCTGAAGTCAAAAACCGAGCATTAAAAGTATCTTTGATACCTGTTACTATCGGCACTCTGACTGCACTGCCTCTGGTCACCGGGATTTGTTTCCCGGATTCGTCGAGGTAATACTCAAATCCTGCCTCCTCTATCACTCTTATTACAGGCTTCTTTTGCAGAATTCGGACTTGAAGTCTGTTTTTCGAGTCGAAATACAAATCAGCTCTTTCTATTCGTTTGTCTTTACTGAGTTTTGCTTCGAGCTTTCGAAGATTGAGCGTTTTAATATTTCTTTTTGTGAGGGTTTTACCTGCGGCTAAAGTCAATATTTGCTGGACTTCTTTCTCAGTAATCAGTTGATCATTTCCTCTTACGCCTTCTATATGGACTACCAGGGTCTTTACCTCAGCATTGGACTTGCGAAGCACAGAAAAGAAAAGCAAGGCCGCAATGCCGGCAATCATCGATACCCATATAAAGGTGTCTCTGACTCTTTTCATATTATATTTTCTGTCGCTCATTTACTTTACAGTTGATTTGTTAAAATGCTAATTTGTTAAGTTGTTCATTTATTAAAAAATTCTTTTATTTTTGGTACAAAAGTGTCTATATCTCCTGCTCCCAGTGTCATCAAAATCTCCGGCCTGCTATCCTTCAAAACTTCCATCAAGGTGTCTTTTGTCACCAGCCTTTTATTCGGGTTTTTCATTCTCTCAAAAATCCGCTCTGATGTTATGCCTTCCATCGGCAGCTCTCTGGCCGGATAGATATCCATCAATAAGATTTCATCCAGCTTATCCAACTCTTCAGCAAACCCATCTACAAAGTCCCTTGTACGGGAATAAAGATGTGGCTGAAAAATTCCGGTCAGCTTCTTACCAGGGTAAAGCATTCTGGCGGCGTCTATTGCTACTCTGAGTTCACTGGGATGGTGCGCATAATCATCGATAAAAACCAAATCATGTCTGTCAATGATTCTTTCGAACCTACGCTGGATTCCTTTGAACCCAGACAATGCCTTTTTTATATCATTTTCAGAAACGCTATTCAATAATCCTACTGTTATGGCTACACATGCATTTTCTACATTATGTTTACCCGGCATGCTTACTGCAATTTCTTTCAAATCATGACCTAAGCCTGTGTAATCAAAAATATATCGTCCCTTGTCAATTCTGATATGGCTGATTCTCAACTGCACATTCCCCTCGCCATACTCCAGCACACTTACTCCACGTTTAGCCAGATTTCCTAACTCCTGGATCGAAAATTTATCTAAAAGTCCCTCTTTGATTATCAGAAAACCTTTGTCTCTGACCTGACCCGCGTATTTTTTAAAACCTTCAATCATCTGACTGCTGTCTCCATATATGTCCAGATGATCTGGATCCATGGATGAGATGGAAGCTATAAACGGATACAACCTCAGGAATGACCTGTCATACTCATCTGCTTCAAGGACTACCACATTGCTTTTGCCAATCAGAAAGTTGCTTTTGTAATCAGCGGTTATACCCCCCAAAAAAGCAGAAACATCGATGTTTCCAGTCTTCAAAACGTGTGTGGTCATCGCACTTGTCGTGGTCTTTCCATGCGTCCCTGCGATTCCGATAGATCTTTTATCATTACTGATCAAGCCTAAGGCTTCTGACCTCTTCATCATAGGTACATCCGACTGCTGTAAGTGATGAAATCCTTTGTGGTCTTTCGGAATAGCGGGTGTATAAATCACCAGATCTATATCATCAGGTATCAATGCTATCTCATCTTCAAAATGAACATTCATACCCTCTGCTTGCAGGTGTTCTGTCAGTACGGTCTGAGTTTTATCGTATCCGGACACTCTCTTGCCCTGAGCAATAAAGTATCTGGCAATGGCACTCATACCGATACCTCCTATACCGATAAAATACACATGATGGACTTCGCTTAAATTCATCCTTCCTTGTTTGCGCTTATCTTCAAAATTTCAGCTGCAATCTGTTTTGCTGCCTCAGGCCTGGCAAAGTACTTTATATTACTCTCCAGGTCACTTTTTTTTCTTTCGTCTGACAATAATGTCTGTATTTCAACCATCAGTTTTTCTTTGGCTTCTGTATCTTTTACTAAAATAGCTGCGCCTCTATTAACCAGTGACATGGCATTGACCGTTTGGTGATCTTCTGCAACATTGGGTGATGGAATGAGCACTGCCGCTTTGCCCAGAATAGCCAGCTCAGATATTGTCAGGGCACCAGCCCGGCAAACCACGATGTCAGCAGCACTGTAAGCCAAATCCATATCCTCAATAAAAGGCACAATCCTGACGTTTTTCTGGCCTGAAAGTATACAACTCTTATACTCCTGAAAGTACATATTACCTACCTGCCAGATTATATTGACATCTTGCGTCTCTAACAATGCTTTTGCATTGGCAAGAACAGCTTCATTGATTGTTCTTGCCCCTAGACTGCCACCAAAGATTAAAACAGTTTTCTTATTTTGATCCAAGCCCAGTGACTGCTTTGCCTGCATGGCATTTATTTTATTGTCCAGTATGTCTTTACGCACCGGATTACCTGTAAAAATTATCTTATCTTTTGGAAAAAATTTTTCCAAACCATCATAGGCGACACAAACTGCACTCGCCCTTGATGCCAATAACCTGTTAGTGACACCGGCATATGAATTTTGCTCCTGTAGTACTGTCGGTATGCCAAATGTATTGGCAATTTTCAGGACTGGACCACTTGCATAACCTCCTACACCTACTGCTACATCAGGTCTGAATTTCTTAACAATCATCACTGCTTTCAACATGCTTGCTGCCAGCTTAAAAGGAAATACCAGGTTTTTAAATGACAGTTTTCGCTGAAAACCAGTGATATTCAACCCCTCTATTTTATATCCCGCTTTCGGAACTTTTTCCATTTCAATTTTACCATTGGCACCTACAAAAAGTATGTCTGTACCAGGTGCCTGTGCTATGATAGCATCTGCTATAGCTATGGCCGGAAAAACGTGGCCACCCGTTCCACCTCCACTAATGATCACCCGTGCCATCCATTTCCATTTTTTCTAGTTGCTTCTTCTCCTCAAATGCCTGCTCAACGTATCTGCTGACACTTAATATGATTCCAAAAGACAAACATGTGAACAAAAATGATGTTCCTCCCATACTAATCATAGGCAAGGTCAATCCTGTCGCAGGGACCAGCTTGATGGATACAGCAATATTAGCAAAGGCTGTAATCACAATATTCAACATCAGGCCCATTGCCAACATAGCTCCGAACGTTTTCGGGCATCTGGTGACTAAACTAATAGTACGAAACAACAGCCACAAGTATAAAAACAAAAGAGTGGCTCCACCGATAAATCCATATTCTTCACATATGATGGCATAAATAAAATCTGCATATGCAAATGGAAGAAAATTTCTCTGCATGCTGTTACCCGGACCAATTCCGAACAAGCCCCCTTCTGCAATGGCAATTTTTGACTGCTTTATCTGATATCCACCATCTGAATACATAAAATCATTGATCCGGCTCATCCAGGTATCTACCCTGAAATGTTCAGGAAAATATTGGCCTATAATAAAAATACCGGCAAAAACACCTATACCCAACACCATCAATAGCACCACATACTTCATAGAAATCCGTCCTACAAACATCATGATAAATGTGGTCACAAAAAGTAATGCTGCAGTCGACAAATTGGATGGTGCTATCAGCGCACAAAACAATATCACAGGGGCGATGATCGGCAAAAATGCATCTTTGAAACTCTTGATATAATCTTGTCTGACAGCCAAAGATCTGGCTACAAATATGATCAAGGCAATCTTGGCAAAATCTGATGTCTGAAAAGACAACTCCAGAATCGGAATCTTTATCCAACGTGAAGCATCATTTATTTTCTCTCCAAAAAGTGCAGTATATACCAATAGAGGCACTGCTATCACCATCATAATCGGCGCAAGTTTTGCGTACACCATATAATGCAATCTGTATGCAGTATACATCAACATCAATCCTGCTCCTATGAACATCAACTGGCGGATGAGGTAATACTCCGTACCGTGACTAGCGTTATACTTATATGCTTCACTACCTGAAGTACTGTACACAATCAGCATAGAAAACAAAGACAATAGTGCCACAATCAGCCATACTGATCTGTCTCCTTTTAAATTTTGATATGTGCTTAATATATTCAATTTTAAACTTTTGACATTGTACTTTGTGAATAGACGACAGCCTTAAACTGGTCACCACGATCCATATAATTTTTAAACAGATCAAAGCTCGCACATGCAGGTGACAGCAGGACTACATCACCGGGTTCCCCCAACTTCAGTCATAACTCCACCGCCTCTGATACCTTAGTCGTCTCGAATACTGTTGGAATATGGGGTTTGAAATCATTCTTTAATTTTTCATTGTCCAGTCCGAGACAGATTAAGGCTTTTACTTTATTTTTTATCAATGGAAACAAAACACTGTAATCATTGCCCTTGTCAGTACCTCCTGCTATCCATATCACGGGTTTGGTCATGGCATCCAGTGCATAATAGACTGAATCTACATTGGTCGCTTTACTGTCATTGATAAACTCGACGCCATTGATTGTTCCGCAACTTTCCAGCCTATGTGGAAGATTTACAAAAGTCTTCAGGCCAAGTGCTATTTTATCTTCACTCAGATCCATGATCCTGCAGGCTTCGACTACACAAGCTGCATTAAACAGATTATGCTTTCCCTTCAGATTCAACTCAAACATGCCACTCCCATCCTTTGATGGGATACCCTGGCTAAAATGGGCTGATGTGATGCTTACCAGGTGCTGGCTGCCATGAAAAGAAGCCATTTTTGCCATAATCTCTGCATCATCACCATTATATATAAAATGGTCTGAGGCCTTTTGATTCTTGGCAATCCTGAACTTCGAATTCACATAGTTGTCCATTTTGTATTCATATCTGTCCAGATGGTCTGGTGTGATATTGAGCAAAATAGCTACATAGGGTCTGAATGTATCTATGTCATCTAGCTGGAAGCTTGAAATCTCCAGGACCATCACGTCCGGTTGCTCCTCTGCCAAAATGCGGGCATAACTCTTGCCGTAATTGCCACCTAATGCTACATTCAATCCTGCGGTTTTCAAAATGTGGTATAAAAGTCCCGATGCTGTAGTCTTCCCATTTGAGCCTGTTATAGCTATGGTCAGTCCGGAAAAAAATAAGTGACCAAACTCAATCTCGGAAATTACTTTCCGTCCTTTTTCTTTCAGCATGCGAAGGATGGCATGTTCCGGAACACCGGGACTTTTAATGACCACCTCAGTTACCAAAACCTTTTCAAAATCATGTCCCCCTTCTTCAAAAGGGATGTTACAACCAGTTAACTCTTTTTTATATTGTTCAGATATAGTACCATAGTCGCTGACGAAGACTTCCATACCCATCTTTTTGGCCAGCAGGGCTGCCCCTACTCCACTCTCTCCTGCTCCTATGACTACAACACTCTTCATTATCTAATCTTTAAAGTTATCACACTGACAATGGCCAGCAATATCCCGATAATCCAGAATCTCGTTACTATCTTTGCTTCATGCATACCCAGCTTCTGAAAGTGATGATGCAAAGGTGACATCCTGAATATCCTTCTCCCTTCACCGAACTTCTTTTTTGTATACTTAAAATAACTCACCTGCATGACCACGGATAGATTTTCTGCCACAAATATGCCACACAGTATAGGTATCAGTAACTCTTTGCGCAGTAATATGGCGAGAACGGCTATGATGCCTCCTATCGTGAGACTTCCGGTATCGCCCATAAAAACTTTTGCAGGGTATGAGTTATGCCACAAAAACCCAATACAAGCTCCTAAAAAACATGCTGAAAATACTACCAGCTCTGCCGAATTTGGGATATAGAAAACATTCAGATAATCTGCAATGATGGTATTTCCTGACACATAAGCAAAAATCCCAAGCGTTACACCGATGACAGCTGATGTTCCTGCTGCCAGACCATCAATACCATCTGTAAGATTGGCTGCGTTGGATACTGCAGTGACAATAAAAATTACAATCAGCGTAAAAACTATTGATAACCACAAATCAGCATTATCCCCTAAAAACGAGACCAGGGATTTGTAATCAAAATTATTGTTTTTCATAAAAGGAATGTTGGTCAGCGTTGTCTTTACATACGCCATCTCCGCCATTCTCGATATATCATTCACCCTTGGCAATACAGTAGAGTACTCTTTGACTACTGTATACCCATTGTCTTTTGCTTCCTGCAATGGCATCCTCACAACTACATCATTGGACACAAGCATGGTAATGCCGACTATCAGACCCAAAAAAACCTGACCGAATATCTTAGTCTTTCCACTCAGCCCATCTTTATTTTTTAAAAACACTTTTATATAGTCATCTGCCCCTCCGATGATACCCAGCCAAACTGTAGTGAAGATCATCAGCAAAATGTATACATTATTGAGTTTTGCCAACAACAGACAAGGTATCAAAATAGCCAAAATGATGATGATTCCACCCATCGTAGGTGTACCTTCCTTTGCTTTCTGACCTTCCAGCCCCAGCTCTCTTACTGTCTCTCCCACCTGAAGGTTTCTTAATCTTGTGATGATCTTCCCTCCAAACACCAGAGAAATAATAAGAGATAAGATAATTCCAAAAGCTGCCCTGAAAGTGATATATTGAAATAACCCTGCGCCTGGCACATTGTAATATTTATCAATATATTCGAAAAAGTGGTACAACATTTGTATTATATAATTTATCTGTTTGTTTTGTTTGTAAATCAAATGGAACACAGGTAGGTAAAAACAACCTTCAACTCTTTTATACCCTTTGAAATACAAGGGTAAGAGGTACTATGTCGTTTAAAAATTAACAGCGCAGTGAGCAGTCTGAAACTTTTTCCAAAAAGATCTCACTGCAACTGTTAAACCAACCTGAGAATGATAATAGAACCTAAATCTTTGATACTGAAGGGTTGCTTTACATGTTCAACCTAACAATTCCTTCAATATTTTTTTATCATCAAAAGGAAACTTTTCCCCTTTTATTTCTTGGTAACTTTCATGGCCCTTACCTGCCACAAGTATTATATCATCGTTATCTGCCATCATGACAGCTGTCTTTATCGCCTGTAATCTGTCAGCTATGCGAATCATTTTCTTTTTATCTGCCGTATCCAGCCCAGCCTCCATCTCATCAATGATGGCTTCCGGATTTTCAGATCTGGGATTATCGCTGGTCAAAACCACCTTATCAGACAAAGTGCAGGCTACTTTAGCCATCACCGGTCTTTTGGTGGCATCTCTATCTCCACCGCAGCCTACGACTGTGATCACGCTACTTTTGGCGTGCTTTACTTTTCGTATTGTTTCGAGCACATTTTCCAGTGCATCAGGCGTGTGTGCATAATCCACAATGCCACATTTGCCGGTAATATTATCTAAAATCTGTTCAAACCTTCCTTCTGCTCCTCTCAAACCACTCAAGATAGCCAGGATATCATCAACTTCCATCCCCAGTTCAACCGCAGCTCCATATACTGCGGCCAGATTATATGCATTAAACTCACCTATCAATCGGAAATAAGCTTCTCTGTCATTGATCTTCAGGTGTAAACCTGAGACTGTACTTTCCAGGATTTTCACTTTATAATCCGCCATCGTCCTTAGCCCGTAACTCAATTTTCGAGCTTTGGTGTTCTGCAACATCACTTTACCATTTTTATCATCCGAATTTACCAAAGCAAAAGCATCCGATGGAAGTGCATCAAAAAATTTCTTTTTTGCTGCTATATAATTTTTCATGGTCAGGTGATAATCCAGATGATCGTGAGTAATATTTGTAAATAATGCCCCCTCAAATCTCAGTCCCGCTATCCTTTGCTGATCCACAGCATGCGAACTGACCTCCATAAATACATATTCACACTTTTCATCTCTCATCCGACTTATCAGTTGGTGGAGGCTCACAATGTCAGGCGTCGTATGGGTAGACGGTATCACCCTCATCCCCTATTCTGTTTTCGACTGTTGAAATCAAACCACATTTGTATCCGAATGCTGAAAACAGCTGATAAAGTAACGTGCTGACTGTTGTTTTTCCATTGGTACCAGTCACACCTACTAAATGTACGGCTTCTGATGCATGGTCAAAAAAGTGATACAACATTTCACCTGCAAAAGCCCTTACATCACTTGTAATGATAAATGTAATACCAGATGTCATTTCATTTACAGGCTTTTCGCATATGACACACACAGCTCCCTTTGCTATAGCTGCTGAGATAAAATCGTGTCCATCTGCTTGTGTCCCTCTGAAAGCTGCATAGACTGAGCCATCAAAAACCTGTCTCGAGTCGATACTCACACCCACTACATCCACATTAGTCGTGCCTTCAATCTGATATGGTATTCCTACCGGCAATATGTCAAACAACTTCTTTGTCATCAAAACTGACACTTATTTAATTTAAATATATCAAAACATTCTGCCCATGGAGCCCTGCTCCCGGAGGTAATGACTGCTTCACAACCTTTCCCGCTCCTTCTACCTTCACCTTCAGACCCAGGTTTTCGAGCATATATACAGCATCTCTTGCTCCCATACCACGCACATCCGGAACAAGTGCTTTTTTTACTTTCATTTCTGCTATCATCATAGCTGATTCAGATGGTTGGACCAGAGCCCAGGTATCATCGGATTTATCTTTATATTTTAACTCAAGAAAATCAAAAATCTGATTGAAGTCTTTGCCAAAACCTGTGGCTTTACCCGGTATGCTCGTAGTGACATAGACAGAGTCATTTAGAGACTTTACTTGTTTGGTTTTCATTGCGTATACTTTTTCGGCTACGTTTTTGAACACAGGTCCGGCAGTAGCCCCACCATAATACACTCCAGCTTTAGGTTCGTAAATGACGACTATCATGGAGTACATTGGGTTTTCTGCAGGAAAATATCCACAAAAACTACCATTGTATTTTGCATATTCTGATTTATTGGCATAATTTGTTTTAGCGGTTCCAGTTTTGCCTGCAAGAGTCACATGTTCTGATTTCAAATGTGATCCTGTTCCTTTAAGAATGACCCCTTCCATCATTTTTTTTGCTTTCTGAATGTTTTCAGGTTTAGCAATATTTGCTCTAAGTACCAGGGGATCAAATTTTTTCTTGAGTTCATCTCCTCTTTTTATTTCACTTACCAAGTAAGGTTTCATCATCTTACCATTATTGGCCACTGCATTATAAAAATTCAACATCTGCAATGGCGTCATCATTAATTCATATCCGTGTGCCATCCAAGGAATGGTAGTGCCATACCATTTATCTTTATTTTTTACAGGATCTTTAATCTCGGGAATCGCTTCACCACCTAAATCGATGCCTGATGGTTCATGTAGACCGAACTGTTTCAGTCTCTTTATCCACTGTATACGCCCATCTCTGGAATTGTATAAGTCATTGGCTATGCTTGCCACTCCGACATTGGAAGATATCTCAAAAACCTCCGCCATGGTTGCAAACTTTTTTCCGTGTTTCTCCGAATCATACATAGTACGATCCGAAAAGTTTTTTGATCCATAATTCAAATCAATGACAGTGTCTATATTGGTTATACCATCTTCCATGGCTGCCAGCATTGTCGCCAACTTCATAGTAGAGCCCGGCTCGCTAAGCCTGGCAACACCTTGATTATACATTTCGAAGTAGGTGCTATCTTGATTTTTTGTTAGATTTGAAATAGCTTTAATAGCTCCAGTGCCCACTTCCATCAATATGGCTACTCCACCTTCAGCCTTATTTTTTTGCACTGCTTTGAGTAATTCATGATGTACCATATCCTGCATATCAATATTGATAGTGGTATAAATATCATCGCCACGTTTGATTTCATTCTCAGAAGGATCAAAAACAGGTACCCAGACATTTCCATCCGGTGTGCCTTCTCTGCCCAATCTTTTCATCAGACGCTGATCAGTATCACCCTTTAAAAATTTATCAAAATACCCTTCAAGTCCAATTCTGTCAGCGTTTTCTCTGTCCACACCAATCGTACGGGATGCCAGCTCTTCAAAAGGTTTAAACCTCTTGCCATATCGGTTAGCTATCAAACCACCCCTCATTTTTCCTAAGCGAAGAATCGGAGCCTTCTTAAGTTTGTTATACGCCTCGATATCCAGTCCTTTACCTATAAAAAAGAAGCCATTATTTTTCTTACGGGCAAGCTTCAGGTCTTTTAACCACTCAGCTTTACTTTTTGGATTGATGAAATCAGGGTCAAAATTGGCCAGAAAATAGGCCAGTGAATCCACACCTTTATTAAAATCATCTTTTCTGATAACACTCATATCCATCCGAACCTCAAAGAACTGTATCGATGTAGACAATAAAATGCTTTCTTCAGCATAAATATTCCCTCTGTCGGCATCGACTACCATCCACTTTACATTAGCTTCACCTTTCTGTCGCCATTGATCTCTTTCTACAACACTGATATTAAAAACTTTGAACAGGATAACAACAGACGCAAGCACAAAAGCAAACATCACCAAATAAGCCCGCCATAGCAACTCCTTCTTCCTGTCCATGTTGGTATTACATTGTCATTTTTTAACTTTTTCAGCCACAATTTTGTATGGCGGTGTCGTAGAAGGCAATAAACCCGATCCTGCTACTTTACTTTCAATCTGCGATTGTATGCTACCATGCATTACCTCCTGCTTGAGATTCATGGCCCTCCACTTAGTATCTCTTACTTCCTGCTTTAGTGCTTCTATTTTCCTTACGGCTTTCTCTGAAGCATGCGCATTGGAGATATAAATCACACCCAACAACGCCAAGTAGCATACAAACGGCAAATTGACAAAAATCCACTCTACCCATTTCAGTCTAAAAATCGTAGCTTTCTTATCCTGGAAACTAGTCATATGGTGAATTTATTACTTGTTCAAAATTTTTATTTCTGTACAATATTATATTTACTCTCTATTTTTCTCTGCACATCTGAGCTTTGCACTCCTTGACCTGACGTTTGACTTCTGTTCCTGACTCCCGGCCATGATCACTTTTTTATTTACCAGTGTAAATGGCCTGAAAATATTTCCAAAATCATCTTTATCCACTTCTCCTTCAAAATTTCCTGTTTTAAAAAAATTTTTGACCAGCCTGTCTTCAATGCTATGAAATGTGATGACCACAAACCGACCTCCCGGCTTTAAAATAGCCAGTCCATCTTCCAACAACTGCTCCAGTGCACCCAATTCATCATTCACTTCCATCCTCAAAGCCTGATATACCTGCGAAAAATATTTCATCCTCGGACCTATCACTTGTTTATCCAAAATCCTGTTAAGGTCAAATGTGGTTCGTATTTCGGATAACTTCCTCGCTTGGATCAGTGCTTGTGCCAGTGTTCTGGAATTTCGTACTTCACCGTATGTACTCAGCATATTGACAAGCGCCTCCTCATCATATGATTGAACCAAAATGGCTGCAGTCAGGTCAGCTTCGGTATTCATCCGCATATCCAAAGGTGCATCAAACCTGTAAGAAAACCCTCTTTCGGGCATATCCAACTGGTGAGATGACACTCCAAGGTCAGCCAGAATGCCATCCACACTGTCCACACCTTCCAATCTGAGAAACCTTCTCAAATATCTGAAATTTGCTTCTATAAGCGTAAACCTGTCATCCTGAAAACTATTAACCACTGCGTCAGCATCCTGGTCAAAAGCATACAAACGCCCTTTGGCATTTAGCTCATTTAAAATCGATCTGGAATGTCCTCCGGCGCCAAATGTTACATCAACATAATTTCCGTCTGGCCGGATATTTAAATTTTCGATACTTTCGTCCAACAATACAGAGATATGATACTCCTTCATGACTACTGCTCAGATGTATTCACCAATGGCTTGATACCATTGAAAATAGATTCAGCAATAGAAGAAAAGTCATCCGGCTCACTGTCCAGCATGGCTTCATACTTATCCTTAGCCCACACCTCTATCTGATTCTGGTACGCAAACAACACCACATCCTTGTCGATACCTGCATACTCCATCAGACTACCAGGTAGATTGATCCTCTCTGCGGCATCCATCTCCAATTCTGTAGCACCCCGATAAAAATACCTTATGGCCTGTCTTTGCTGCGTACTGTAAATATTGAGTTGATTAATCTCATTCGTCTTCATTTCCCAAACATCATTGGGATACAACATTAAGTGCTTTTCAAAACCCCTATTGATAGTACACTTGAGATTTCCGTCACCTCCGATTTGCTTGATAATTGCTGCGGGCAATTTCAGCCTTCCTTTGGCATCAAGTTTACACTCATATTCTCCGGTGAATTGATATTGTTTCACACTTTCTGTTGGTTGATAGGTCAAAGATAGATTTGATTCCCACAATTTCCCACTTTTTACCAAAATAATATCAAAATATATATATTTTTTTTTTAATTTGTTTCGCTCTGTAATCAAATATATGACACCTTGTATTTTATTTGATTACAGAATGTAAAAATAGAGTCGAATTGTTAGGAAAATCAAGGCTAAGCCTTTCTCAGGTTGGATTTAAATATTATGCAAATTTATATGTATTTTATATAAAATTCAAATATATGTATGAATTTCTGATAAAGTGTATATAATACATATATATAGTAGTAATGTGATAATATTATAATGAAAATAAGTATATAGTTAATATAACCAAAAAGTATAATTTGATTTAGCGTTTTTATATTGGTAAAAGTAGCTGCAGAGGTATTATCTCATATAATATCTATCAGATAATCCAAAATGCCGTCAAAAGAATGGATTACTTTGTAGCGATTTACAACAATAGAAAATCATCAAGATCTGAAGGTCTTCTAAATGTCTTTTTTTATAAAATTTCGATAAGCAATAAATATAAATATCAGGCTGTAAAATAAGGTCAGCATGATTGCATAATGGTACGGCAGCAGTATATTAAAATTCCATTCTTTATTGATATAATAATCAGGTACTTTAAACAAAGGAAATGGCATTAAATCCTCTATGCTGTTCATAGGCCAGAAATTTCTACTTTGGTTTTTGAAATAATAAACATGTACCAGCATAAATATAGGCTCCAGAATCATCACATACAAAAAGTAAAAGAGTATGGTTAGTGTTCCTTTACGAATCAAAAAAGCGAGCATCAACCCAAATGACATATAGCCCAGGCAAAGCAGAAAATATCGGGATATAGCCCAATTGTTGTCCAAAACCAATTCAATGTCAAAGCCATCGGTATGTATCATACCAATGATAATAGTAGACACAGCGTATATTACAGTCGCAGCCAATGCCATCAGTATAACAGAACATAGCTTGGAGATAAAAAACTCTCTTCTGGTCAATCCAATAATAATATTTTGTCTCATCGTCCTATTACTGACTTCCGAAGTCACTAAATGAATAGCCAAAAACCCCAGACAAAAAGGCACGAGCCAGTTACCTACATACCCTTGATAATCCCAAACGGTAGGAAACTCATAAAAGACCTTCGAACTGGGCATAGGTGGTGGCATGTTTTTAAATGCGTCTTTGCCAGCCAAAATGACAAATGGTGCCACCAATATATAAATCAGCCCAAGCGCCCTGAAAACTGCATTGTTTTTAAATTTTTTCCATTCCAGTACAAGGAGGTCTTTCATTGACATCTGCTTTTTATTTGCAAATCTAAAGTTTTTATCCTAAAAAGATAGTTTAAGGCTCTGATTTAATATCCTGATGCCATTCAAAACTTGGATGCTTAATCAAAATTAAAAAAATAACCCCTGAAGTTATGGGGGACTTCAGGGGTCTATGTTTTCGGAATGAGATAATAATTAAAATGCAAATATGATGCCACTAATCTACTTTTATTAATTACAATGGATAGGCTTTCAATAAAAAAAGGCACTCAGAAGTGTTTCTGAATGCCTTTTTAGTCAAAAATTGTATCGTATATTATTTAATGTTCAGCATTTTCATGGTTTTCACTTCTTTGCCGAATGAAATTTCATAAATGAGGATACCAGTAACACCTATCTGATCTTTAGTGAGCCTGATGGTATTTTCACCCTTATTGAAATAGTCCTGATGCATGTACAACTGTCTTCCTGTAATATCCTTTACTTTGACAGATACATCTCCGGATTCAGGAAGATAGAAGTTGATACCAGTCTCGTTACCCCACGGATTCGGCGTATTTCCATGCAGAACAAATGTGTCCGATTTAGCATTGGAAACTCTCATCGTCAGAGGTCGTGCGTCACTTTGAGAAGTATAGTATTCAGGTTTCAATGCCAGAGGCTGAATAGTCACAGCGGAAGACAACTTCTGATTTATGTCTGAGTTAACATCCAGGTAGAATAAAACATCTCCAGCTTTCACTTGGTTTGCTTTAATATCATGCCATGAAATATGCACCTCTCCATCTTTGTATGAGAAATTACCTTCATCTACATGCAGTGTACCTGATGTGAGTGATGCATTCCGAATATGATTCAAGTCCACAGTTAATTGGAATCCTTGCATATCCAGATTCTCTGAAGCATAGACCGGGATAATGTTTTGACCTGTGACAATTGTTTGCTCTTCCATCATCATGGATAATGCAGTACTCCTATTATCAGTATTTCCTGTGAAGTTTGTCACATAACTGCTATTTACATCCCCGGTTTTCACCCCTATCCAGTCAATTTTCATGCTGCTATTGAGTGATTCGATCTGATACTTTTCAGCAAAAGGTGTAAGGAAAGGATCTTTCGGGTCAGGGAAAACATACTCCTTGTCCACCATTCTCCAGCTTGTATTGTTAGGGAATGTATTATTTATTCCCAAAATCAACTTTCTTAACTGTACAATATCTGATGCCGTTATTTTACCATCTTTATTGACATCTGCTGCAATCATTTTATACGGTGAATTCAGCAACTCTGTCTTCAGGATATGTCTTTGTATAAAGATAAGGTCTAATGTGCTCACCCCTTGAAGAGGGTTGTCATTTTTAGAAGGAACAACATCATACTGTCCGCCCGGATTCATCCAAGGGAATATATAGCGTCCTTCCTTATCAGACATATTATCAGGCATATCACTTCCCTTAAGACCTATGGTGACTTCTGGTACATTTTGACCTACTTCGGTTCTTACATTTCCTGTCACAGTGACTAAGCCATTGGTGCAGAAACCATCCGGATCAACAGGTGTTGCCAAAGATGTGCATGAATCTATCACCACTCCATTTGACCAGAAAAATACTTTGATCGGAAAGTCTATTAAGATATCTGCACAGAAGTAGGTCCTTATTGTATCATTGATATTTGTTTTGCTGTAAGATGGTTTCACCTCCAGATTGTCGTTGCAACCAATCTCAATGATAGCATGATTCTTAACATTATCCAGGACCATAGGTGGATCGGTGTCAAGCATGGCAGGGAAGGTTTTCTTACACCTTAGGTCTGTCTCGGTGTTGTCTGTCACATTAACCTGGAAAACAAAGTTGGCTGTAAGATTTGAACATCCCTCTACAGCGGTTAATGTAACATTTGTAGTACCTGCTGCATACAAGTCGGAAATATTAAATGAAGCCGAACTATTGATGCTGTTGCTTAGTGTCAGATTACATCCACTCGCTGAATGGAAAACACCTGAAAGTGTTGCTTCGCAAGTCATTGGATTTACTACTAATGTCGTATCTGTAGGTCCAGTAATGATAGGCTGTTGTACAACCACCACTATTCTTTGTACTTTCAGGAATATACCATTTGTAGACCCTGCTGAAATCTGGCATGAGTCCACCACTCTCCATGTCCTGAAGATAGTATCAGCACAAAGTGGTGTGGCAGCCGGCAAGTCATCCGTAAAGTTGATAGATATATCAGAGCAAGTTGCGTTGGATGTGTTTACTGTTGTCATGCCGGCCACTGCCGTCGTAATACCCTGACAGTTGTTCACAGTGATATCAGCCGGGAACGAGATGTCTGCAAGACTTACCGGATTATTGTTCACCACACTTATCAATTGTACACACTGTGTACTGTTGCCAGAATTATCTGTTGCAGTAAAAGTCCTTGTGATTTGTCCGACATTACACTGATTGAGATTAATAATAGGCAGTGATGTGATAGACAATCCTGCAGGGCAATTATCAGTTGCTGTGGCATTGCCGTAAGTGGACAATGGCGTAGCAGGATTGTAATTATTACAAGCTATAGTAATGTTGGCAGGACAAGTCAGAACGGGGTCTAATGTATCTCTTACTGTTACCTGTGCAGTACATGAAAGCGACTGATTATTATTTGTGTTTGTAACAGTCAAAGTCACAGTACGGACTCCTACATCATTACAGAAGAATATATCAGGATTTACCGTAGCTTGTATATTAGTACACGCTCCTGTGCTTCCAGTGGAAATATCCTGTGGGCTTATATTGACTGAGCCATTTGCTCCAAGATATACAGTGATATTCTGTGTAGAACATGTAAGTGTACCCGGATCAACATTGACAGATGCATTAGCAGTTTTTGTACACCCATTGGCATCTGTTACCGTAACAGTATAAGTGGTATTGACTGTAGGCGATACAGTGATGGCAGATGTGGTGGCATTGGTATTCCACAAATATGACGTACCTCCTGATGCAGTTAGTGTTGTTGACTCCCCAAGACATATCATTAAATCACCTGTAATCGCTGCATTTGGTAATGGATTTACCGTGACAGTTCTGGTAGATGTATTGACACAACCATTGGAATTAGTGCCTGTAACCGTATATGTGCTGGTAGCAGATGGTGTCACACTGATAGTGGTAGTCGTTGCTCCTGTACTCCATACATATGTAGACGCACCGGATACTGATAAAGAAGTCGACTGACCTGCACATAGTACATTGGTTCCAGTGACACTCAAAACCGGTAGTGGATTGACTGTAACTGTTCTCGTGGATGTATTGATACACCCATTGGCATCTGTCGCAGTGACGGTATAAGTAGTGTTAGCTACCGGACTAACCGTTATTGCAGCAGTAGAAGCTCCTGTATTCCATACATAAGTAGATGCACCTCCTGCTGTCAAAGTTGTACTGTTTCCGATACAAATGGTATTGTTGCCGCTGATATTTACAGTGGGCAAAGGATTTACAGTAACAGTCCTCGTAGCCGTTCCGTTACAACCATTGATATCTGTCGCAGTGACAATATAAGTTGTGGTGGTAGCCGGTGATACCGAGATGGAAGTAGTTGTTGCATTGTTGCTCCATATATAAGCTATACCTCCAGAGGCTGTCAGAGACGTAGATGATCCGTTACAAATCACATTATTGCCAGTGATGGCCACATTTATGGTATTACCATTTACCGTGACAGTCCTGGTGGCAGAAGCCCGGCAACCGTTGATATCTGTAGCTGTTACCGTATATGTTGTGGTAGCGGCTGGGCTGACCGTTATAGCCGTTGTGGTGGCTCCGGTGTTCCATAGATAGGTACTTCCTCCAGTAGCCGTCAATGTGGTGTTTTCATTGACACAAATGATGTTATCACCTGAGATACTGACGGTTGGTAAAGGATATACTACGATCTGTTTTGAGCCTGTGGCAGTACAACCATTGGCGTTGGTCACAGTTACCGTATAAGTCGTCGTTGCGACAGGGTTTACATTAAAGCTAGAAGTGGTAGCTCCTGTATTCCACAAATAAGTACCACCTCCGGTGGCTGATATTGTAGTGGCAGTACCGATACAAACATTTGCTCCAGCTACGGTTACAACCGGATTAGCATTTACTGTCACAGTTCTGCTTGCTGTTGCTGTACACCTGAATTCATTGGTGACAGTCACTGTATAAACCGTAGTGGTAGTAGGTCTAACAGAGATAACAGCTGTTGTTTCTGAATTGCTCCACAAATAAGTACCTCCTCCGGTTGCTGTAAGTGTTGTAGATTTACCGTTGCATATTACATTATTACCTGTGATGTTTGCCGTAGGAGAGTGTTCCTCACAAATTCTTTGACATACATCTGAATTATTGTTATCCTGCACATCTACGTGTACTATGCAGAAATCAGTATTTCCATTGCAATCGTGTACCCAAAGTTCTACAACATTATCCAATCCAACATCAAAACAATCAAAGCACCTGATGGTATCATTTACATCCGCAGAGAAACTGTACTTCAATGGAGTAGTACAGCACAAGCTCGAACTACTGGAATTGAGTGTATATGCTTTTATACATGCTTTTTCTATATCAGCCTTACCGTCTCCGTTGGTATCCCAAGGATTGATACTTACGCTGATACTTTCCAGACAAGATGCCTGTGGTTTGTCATTATTTTGCACCAAAATCAACTGATCTTTTGTAGCAACATTACCACATTGATCCTCAAATGACCACTGCACCTTGTGAAGGCCAACAGGGAAATTCATATTGATAGTAGCTATATGCCCAAGAGAGGTATTGCTGATGATCTGCAATCCATCGTTATAAAAATCAATTTTGTAACTAGATCTTAATTTATTGTCAGGTGTACAGACATCTCCACCTCTTACTTCAAGACTCACAGGCCCTTCTACACAATTGCCTTTGGCAGTGAAGAAAGTCACATTTGCCGGAATGTTTCCAACAAAAAATGGTGGTACAGTATTGTTTACTTTTAAAATTTGTGAAAATGTATATGGCACATAATCTGCACCTAATCTATCCATCTCACACCAGTCAATGACCGTCCATTTTCTGACAATTTTATAACATGCACCTGTTACAAAAGTATACACTTCGTCTTTATATGAAGCTGCAGCCAATCCACAAGTAGATTGAGTGATCACAGGATATCCATACTGAGCAGGTAAACTTTCAGGACGTAACTGGTCAGCTGAACACTTGTCATTCACTTCATAATCGAGTGGCTTAACAATCTGAGTCAATGGATTAAAATCATCTTCATTTTCTACAGTGATGATTTGTTTGCAAGTAGCAGTACCCACACCGTCTGTGGCTGTAAATGTCCTTTCTATATATCCTACTCTACATGAGTTTAATACAAACTTGGGAGCTGATTCAGTAACAGTGGCTCCGCAAGCATCAATAGCAGTTGCCGTGCCGTACTGAGTGAATGTCATACCTGTAAAGACTTCGCTACAGTCAATAGTCAAATCATCAGGGCATACTATTTTAGGAGCATGCTTATCCTGAATAGTGACACTGACCATACATGAATTGCTATTACCATTGACATCCCATACTCTTAGGGCTACCATGACAGAACGGCCTACATCAGCACAGCCAAAATCAATGGCATCTTTAAATAGGCTATCAGGAATTAGTCCTCCAGGAACCATTTTAGCAACCTTCATACTACCCATACCGCAACCATCAAAACTTCCATCATCTATATTGCGTGGGTATAAGTATGCCTGTCCATTGGAGTTAAGACCTACTACTACCTGCCCCTTACAAATGACTGTTGGTGCCGTTTTGTCCTCCACCTTAACAGTAAAAGATACCTGGCTTGAGTTTTGACATCCGTCATATGCTGTATAAGTGATCAAGTGATTACCTGCCGGCAATGTTATCTTAGCCGGAACTTTATGATTATCTATGAATCCACCGGGATATGTCACATCTACCTCTAAATAATTACTGCATTCGTCCGTCACAGTAGCAACAGGCAAAACCACATCTCCTACACAGTTGGAGTGTCCATTGGTAGACACAGTAACATTTGGTAATGCTGCTATTACAGGAGGTTCAATGTCTGTAATTTCAAGAACCTGACGGAAGGTACGTATTTGTCCTTCAGTACACCATTGTTCATATACTGTCCAGTTTCTTATTATTTTTCTTGTGCAGCCTACATAACCGAGGTCTTCATCTTTGTATCCTGTATATAGATTACAAATATCTGCAAATGAAGGATAAAGTGATATACCCGCCAAAGTTGGCACTCCAGTCACAGAAATAGATGGATGTCCATCAGCATCTTTTGCATATTCGTCGCACACCAATGCTGAATCCTTGATCATCATGTAGCTTGGTGGAAACTTCACTAAAGTCATATCAGGTCTTTCGAGCGATATTCTCATATTGCAGAAAGCAGATTTATTACCAAATTTATCTGTAGCCTGGTAGACTCTGTCTATATATTTTACATAATTATTATTACATGTCAAAGGTGTAATTGTTTCACTGACAATGACATTGGATACAGGTCCATCACAGTTGTCACCTTCGAATGGACCTTTGTATTCGCTCAGTTTATAACATGGCAGTTCGATATCCTGACAGATGGATACTGGTGCCATCTTATCTTCTACTGTAATTGTCGACCAGCAAGAATTACCACCACAACCTTCTATCAGTTTTGCCATAACTTTGGTGCCTGCGTGTACAGAGGTCAAAGTTGCATCCGATATAGGATGACCATGTGCATCCGTCAACATGACAGTATAAGGTGACAATGGATTAAGTGTACCTGCTACCATCATAGATGGGGTGACGACTATTTCACAATCGTTATCCAGTGAAACATTGAAATTACCAATGCAGGCAATTGAAGCATTATCAGGTTGTCCAATCGATACTTTGATAACTGCAGGAGCTACACATCCGGGAGTACCAGCTACTTTGACTTCATGTATTCCCAACGCATATCCAGTCCAGTCGAAATCCAGCACAGATGAAGTGCCACCTACCACAGCACCATCTACTGTCCAGGTAAAACTTTTACCACCGACTGCTGATGAGGCTTTGTATGTTGCAGATCCACCCAAACAAAGTGATCTCGGACCATCTACTTTATTTCGTCAAATGTACATGTTGTAGGTGCTGCTACCACTTGCTCCAGGTCTCCATACTCATTGCGCAATCTGACTGAAAAACCTTTACCATCCAGGTGTATAGCTTCCAGCAAGTAATAACTGGCGCCATCATGTTCGTGCAAAATTTCTGTCAGCTGGAATCCGTCCGGTAAAACAACCGGATCGGCAGGAGGGAAAGGACTGCTGAAATCATATAAACCAACGGATGATTCAACATACCAATTTTCACCGGCCTTGCTGGCTATTTTTAAAGCCAGTTCGAATTGTCCGTTGGTAGGGGTGGTGGCAGCTCTACAGTTGCTACATGGTTCATACTCTGCAGGACAACCAAGTACAACATACGTTGTGGATATGTCATCCTCCTTGAGGTCTTTCTGATTATCCACCACATCATTTTCCCTATTGTCATCAGGAGTAGAATCAATGTCAAAATTGGAAATATTCCTGTTAAACTGGTCATACATCTCTTTGATCTCCGCTGTATTGTAAATGACTGCAGGGTGTTTTACATTATTATGAATTTTAAGACTGCACTGAGTAACATAAGACTGTCCTGGCTGTAAATTGCCATTTACAGTAATTGTTTTTTGTGCTGTGCCATTGGCTGATGCCGTCCAGGAAGGATCGGCAAGATCAGTATTGGCAGGAATATAATCTGTCAGTGTATATCTTGAAACAGGTACATTTCCTTCATTTTTGACCGTGAGATTGAAAACTATGATATCTCGGCAAGAGCCCTGCGGGAAGCAATGCTTTTGTTCAGAGATAAATCAATCAAATCTAGTTTTATGACAGCTGGATCATGGTCGTCTTCATCGACATCACCTTTGTCGTCCATATTGTTGTCAGTGGCGGTATTGGGTTGGCCTCCTTTGTCATTATTATCTTTATTGTCTGGTGTAGAATCAAAATCATAATTAGTAGCTGTATCTGTACAAGAGCCCTGAGATATTTCAGAGTAGTTGATAATTTGAGATACTTGCACATCATCGAGTATTGTTAAATTTATATTATAGTCTCTGCAAGTATTGTGTGCAAGCACTTTTACCTCATCGTAGGTAAGATATTTAAGATCAGCAGAAATTGTCCAACCAGGATTTTGAACCGGGTCGAAATCAAACTCTGGATTCAGATAATTTGTAATCTGATAAGAAGATGCTTCCAATGTACCTTGATTACAAACTGTAGTGGTAAGTTTTACATCAGTATCAGGTGTGTATATTCTGTCTACATCTACTTTATGTACCAAAGCAAGGTCACAAACAGGGGGAAAATCACTGTCTATCCCGTCTTCCGGTGTGTCCAGACAACTTTTGATATCTTGAATATTGACTCCATTTCCATCTTTTGCACTTACAATCGCCGCTTCATTGGTAAATTGGATATTTTTTACATTTTTATCAAGGGTGAGACTCAGTACTGTAGATACTTTATTGCCGGGTGTCAATCTTTGTTTAAGTGTTGTTTTGAGAACACCCTGATTTAATGTCCATCCGGTGTTCATCTCTGGTACAAAAAGATATCCGGCAGGCAATTTGTCAGATACCTCTATTTCTGATATCACATTGCCACCTCGGTTAGCAACTGAAATTTCAAAAACTACAATATCATCTTTTTTAATGGCTTTGGCATTGACAACCGACTTAAATATTTTAAGGCTGCATTCACCTGCCACTCGCAAACCAATATCAAAATTATGCAAAGTATGATTTACATTGACCTTAATCAAGGCACCATTACAAGGCATTGTGCCACTGACATTCGGGTCACTGTCAATATTTGTAAAATCGGCAGTAGATTTTGTCAAATTATAAAACAATCCTCCAATAGTATAACTGTGCGTCTCAGCATCTAAGTGCTGATTGTCTATTCCTATATAATATGTACTACTTTGATTAATTCCACCTGAAACATTCGTGTCGTTGAAGGTATAATTACCCTTGGAATTAGTAACTGTTGAACCTATTAAGTTGCAATTTTCGTCAAACAAATTTAATTTAATTCCTGTAAGTCCGGATTCATTGGCATCCTGAAGACCGTTATTGTTTTGATCATCCCAAACTAAATTTCCTATCTCTATAGACGGAAGGCCGCATACTGCTACTATATCTCCAAATCCAGTTGCTTTTCCAAAAAGATTTACCGTCTCTCTGGTGTACAGTTCCTTTGTCCCTTCTTTTTCACCATTTGTAGTATTATATCTGTGTAAACCACCAGAATAAGAGTTAAGCTCAGGGTCAAAAACAGAAGTTACCACTGATCCTGTACCAGGTAATGCAAAAATACTTCCTGTGGTAACCTCAGAGTGATAAACCGGGTTGGTCACCCAATAATCATTATAGAAAAACTCTTTTCCATTAGATCTGTCTTCCAGTGTCCAGGAACTGCCTGTCTTATATGCAATCATCAGATCCCCTTTCTGCTCATCCAATCTATTGGTGGCATTATTGCAGTAAGTATGCCCCATCCGATCTGAAAGAGAAATAAGCATATCCCCATTATCAGCAAAATCAAGGTCTGTCAACCAAAATGCCGGAGGTCCCCCTACGACTGCAGCGGCAGCCCAATCAGCACCAGCCTCTATCTCAAGGCCTGTATCCGTAAAATTTCCTGAAGAAGGATCAAATGCATACACAGAAGCAATATCTCCGGGTACTGTTGTACCCACATAAATTTTATCCTGATAATATTTTAGAGCAAAGGCAAAACTGCCTGCACCTGGAATGTTATAAGACCTGGTATTGGCGGCTGTAGGATTGGTTGTCTCAATTCTTACCAGTGTATTATTATATATATTAACTACGTACAAATATTTTTCGTCCGGTGAAAGTACCATAGCACCCAATCCGATTTTTCCAACCTGTGCCCCATAACTACAGTTAGCAACATCTGTTACTGATAAAGTACCTACATTCTGACCCAAGTTAGAAAGTTTAACAAAAGTTTGGGTAGTGTACATAGAACCATTGAAAACTGTTTTGAAAATAGCATCATGTCCGTCTTTAAGACCAGAATACTGCTTTACCAAAGCGGATGAAAATATTTCTTTGGATTTATTCTTCCATGCGAGTCCCCAAATAGAACCGGTTTCGCCATGCATTGCAAATTTTCGTGCAGTGTGCTGCTGTTAAAACCATACTCGATACCTACTATAGTAGGTTCTGCAGGCCTGGCAGTGGTAGCTCCCTGTACAAAACAAGTTGTAATGATTTCAGATTTTGAGTTACAAAAATCATTTGCCGAAACCATTCCATAACTTACACTGCATGATGGCACCTGTGCAAATTGAACAGATGATCCGTTATCGACACCCATATAAGAAGATGAGTATGAAGATCCATCGCTGAATGTCAGCCTTACCCGATCACCATCAGTCAGATTACTGAAGGAGTATGAACCTGACGATCCGGATTTGGTTGTTCCTATCAGAGAACCATCAGATCTGTATGCCTGAATAAGCACATCTGATATTCCGTTTTCAGTTACATTGCGCAAGCCGTCATTATTGGAATCATTATAAACGACTCCTTCTACTGTGCCTTTGGAAGCAACACATTGAGCCGATACCCAATGGGGAATAAGATTTAAAAGGGTGAAAGCCATTATAATTAAATAATAGCGAGGTGCCTGATTAAAGCACTTTGGGTACATACTGTTTTTCATTTTTTGACCTTAGTTTGAAAAATAATAATCTTAATAAATTTGAACATTGCCACACATGACCGAAATAGTGTGGTTATGCCATTAAAAATTTTACAATCATTTGCATATAAATATGCATCAGATTGTAGCTGCTAAGATTACTGTTTTGTGCGGGACACGCAGAAGAAATTACACTTAGAAAGTAAATTCACTTCACACGATGGGGCAAATATATAAATTAATTATAATATGTAGTATTTTTTTTCATAAAAATTAAAAAAATATTTAATATGTTATATTCAATCATTCATGCCTATAATATGGATTTAGTATTAATTTTGCATTCAAAGTAGGACATCGATGGAACTTAAAGCAATAAAACTAAAAAAAGGTAAAGAAGTATCAATGGCCAGGAAGCACCCTTGGGTATTTTCCGGAGCAATACAGCAAATGCCAAAAGATATACAGGATGGTGACCTGGTGGATGTATGGTCATACGACATGAAGTATCTGGGTACCGGACATTATCAGGGAGGAGGATCTATAGCTGTCCGTGTCATCTCTTTTACTAAAAGGACCATTGACCAGTCTTTTTGGAATGACATCGTTCTGAATGCCAAAGTTTTCAGACAAAGCCTTGGAATTCCATCCTCACAGACCGACACCTATCGGTTGTTGCATGGTGAAGGAGATGGTATCCCGGGCTTGATTATAGATATATATCATCATATCGCAGTTATTCAGTGTCATTCTATTGGTACCCATATGGCTGCAGAAATGATAGGACAGGCACTTATCAGCATTTTTGCAGGGGAACTTGATACCATATACCTTCGATGCAAAGAAACCCTACCAGAAAATTATGGTTCCAAAAGTTTCTGATTTATTCCTTGTCGGACAATGTGAAGAAACCATTGTCTTAGAAAAACTCTATAAAAGTTTAAGATCAATGTCGTGACTGGTCAAAAAACCGGCTTCTTTCTGGACCAGAGAGAAAACAGGGACTTGGTAGGAAAGTTTGCACAGGATAAATCTGTATTGAACTGTTTTTGTTACACAGGTGGATTTTCACTTTACGCATTGCAGGCATCGGCAAATAATGTGGACTCTGTAGATATTTCTCAAAAAGCAGTCGATCTGATGGATGAAAATATACAATTAAATAACTTTCAGGGAAAACACAGGAGCATTTGCGCCAATGTGATGTCCTATTTACAAAGTGAAGATAGTAGCTTGTACGATATTGTCATTGTAGATCCGCCGGCTTTTGCCAAAAGTCTCCACAAGCGACATAATGCTGTGCAGGCATACAAGAGGCTAAATTCTTTGGCTATGAAAAAAGTAAAAAATGGTGGATATTTGTTTACCTTTTCTTGTTCGCAGGTTGTTGGCACACAATTATTTTATGATACTATCGTTGCTGCCGGTATAGAGGCAGGCAAAAACGTAAGGGTTGTAAAATCACTTAGCCAGGGTCCTGATCACCCTATCAACCTGTTCCATCCGGAGGGGCACTATCTCAAAGGTCTATTATTGTACATTGAATAATCCGAAGTGTATTTCCTACCGAATAGGTGTACTTATAAAATGTAATCTCAGATAATAATTTTACCGAATAAATCATACTCTTCTGCATCAGTGATCTCGACCAGCGCAAAATCTCCCAATCGTACAAAATGGTCTTTGGCTGCTACGAGTACTTCATTGTCCACTTCCGGCGAATCGTATTCCGTTCTGCCTACAAAATATTCTCCTTCTTTGCGGTCAAACAACACCTTAACTTCTGACCTATTCTTTTTGATTGTGATCAAAAGAAATGCTTTGTTGAATTTCCATGATCCTGTTGGCTCTTTCAGCTTTCAATTCGGGATCTATGTCATCTTCCAAAAGGAAAGCTGTAGTGTCTTCTTCGTGAGAATACTGAAAAACTCCTACCCTGTCAAATCGCATTTGCTCTACAAAATCACATAAATCTTGAAACTCCTCATCTGACTCTCCAGGAAAGCCCACCAGAAAAGTAGTGCGGATAGCGATATCCGGAACCGTAGCTCGAGCGTATTCTATCAGCTCCTTTTGTTCCTGTCTTGTAGTTTGCCTTCTCATTCTTTCCAGCACAGTATCTGAAGCGTGCTGCAGCGGTATATCCAAATAATTACATATCTTGGGCTGAATAGCCATGGTATCTAATATCTCACGTGGAAATTTACTGGGATAGGCATAATGTAGTCTGATCCACTCAATACCTTCCACGGCACACAGCGCGTCCAGTAAGTCCGGTAAGGCTCTTTTTTTGTACAAGTCCAATCCATAATATGTGAGTTCCTGAGCTATCAGTACCAATTCTTTTATACCCAGTGAAGCAAAATGTCTGGCCTCTTTTACAAGTGAGTCTATAGACCTGGAAATATGTTTTCCACGCATGAGGGGAATGGCGCAAAACGAACATGTGCGATTACACCCTTCTGATATCTTCATATATGCAAAGTGCTGTGGAGTAGTTATATTCCTTTCGCCTATGAGTTCATACTTGTAATCAGCATTGAGCTTTGCCAGCAAGCCCGGCAATTCCAGTGTACCAAAATAAGCATCTACTTCAGGTATCTCTTTTTCCAGATCATCTTTGTATCGCTGAGAAAGACAACCTGTGACATACAACTTGTCGATACCCCCTTTGGATTTTATATCAGCATACTGTACGATGGTATTGATAGATTCTTCCTTTGCCAGATCTATAAAGCCGCATGTATTGACTATAATAATGTTTGCCTCATCATTGCTATCGTGTATAACATCATAATCATTGGCTCTAAGTTGTGTGATGATGTTTTCAGAATCTACCAGATTTTTCGAACAGCCCAATGTGATGACGTTGACTTTGTCTTGCCTAAGCGTTTTGGTCTTCATGTATTGATTTGTGGGTGCAAAAATAAGTGAAGTAAGGCACAAAGCGGTAATAAAATTTCAAATTCGCACTTTGACCAGCATAATAACATTACCTGACCCGATTCCTATTATCATTTTTAAAGTTGAAAAGTATCAACCTAATGCTACATCAAGTACCATCATCACTATAAAACCGCCTATAAAACCCATGGTAGCCACATCTGTATGCTTGTCCTGTTGGGTTTCAGGAATAACCTCTTCCACCACTACAAAAATCATGGCACCAGCTGCGAATGCCAGTGCGTAGGGCAAAACGGGCGTGAAAAAATTCACTGCCAAAGCTCCGACCACACCGGCGACGGGCTCTACGAGGGCTGATGCCTGACCGTATAGAAAACTCTTGTGGTTACTCATTCCCATTCTTTTGAGTGGCATGGCTACTGCAATACCCTCCGGAAAATTTTGAATCCCAATACCTATGGCAAGAATCAGGGCTGAAGTAATAGATGCTTCAGGTACTCCTGCTGCTACACCTCCAAACAACACCCCGACAGCCAGACCCTCGGGAATATTGTGTAGTGTGATAGCCAAAACTAGCAATGTAGTCCGCTGCCAGGGAGATTTTACTCCCTCAGTTTCCTGAAAATTGATATGCAGGTGTGGCAGGATTTTGTCCAGTGAGAAGATAAAAGTTGCTCCCAGCAAAAAACCTAGTGCTGATGGAAAGACCTTATAAAAACCTGTTCCTTCTGACATTTATGGCGGAGCCAGTAAACTCCAGAAACTTGCCGCTACCATCACCCCACCAGTAAACCCTAACATTCCGTCTAAGACTGAACGATTCATGGTTCTGAAAAAATAAACAAAGGACGCTCCGAAAGCAGTCAGCAACCAGGTAAAAACGGTAGCATAAAATGCTGCAAGTATCGGAGATATACTTTCAAACCATTGGACAACTGCATCAAACATAAAGTAATATGAATTTTAATGGTAAAAATAACATTTTTTTTGATTGGGAGGCGAAATTTTACTGTTATCAAAAGCTTACCTTACTGACCATTATTTTATTTTACCAAAAATAACACTTAGGGAATTTTCATTATCTTTGATTTTGAAATCATATTTCTTTGCACTTCTAATACGAGAATGAATCAACCACTTGCTGAAAGAATGAGACCCCTATCGCTGGACGACTACATCGGACAGGAGCATCTGGTAGGCCAGGGAGCTATTTTGAGGAAAGTAATAGAATCCGGCAACCTGCCTTCTTTCATCTTGTGGGGACCGCCGGGCGTAGGAAAAACCACACTTGCATCTGTGATTGCACATACTCAGGAAAGGCCATTTCATAGTTTGTCAGCCATAAATAGTGGTGTAAAAGATATCAGGGAAACCATCGAAATAGCAAAGTCACAAAAATTTTTCTCCAGGCCCAATCCTGTACTCTTTATCGATGAAATACACAGATTCAGCAAATCGCAGCAAGATTCTCTCCTCGGGGCTGTAGAAAAAGGCATAGTCACTCTCATCGGAGCCACCACCGAAAATCCATCTTTTGAAGTGATTTCAGCCTTGCTCTCAAGGTGTCAGGTGTATATCCTCAAACCACTGGAGAAACATCATCTTATAAAAATGATAGATACTGCCATCGCAAAAGATGAGTATCTGAGCACTAAAACTATTAAAGTAGCATCCTATGATGCCATGATACAGATTTCCGGTGGCGATGGAAGAAAACTATATAATTGTCTTGAGCTCGTGGTCAATCAGTTTGCCCCTACGGAGGAGATTGTTATTACTGATGAACTGGTTTTATCTGTAGTCCAGCAAAATCTGGCCTTGTACGACAAAAGCGGTGAGCAACATTATGACATTATCTCTGCCTTCATAAAATCAATGCGGGCATCTGACCCCAATGCGACCATATACTATCTGGCCAGGATGATTGCAGGCGGTGAAGATCCTATTTTTGTGTGCCGCAGAATGATCATACTCGCTTCTGAAGATATAGGCCTGGCCAATCCCAATGCACTTTTGATGGCCAATAACTGTTTTCAGGCGGTACACCAAACCGGGATGCCGGAAGGCAGGATTATCATGGCTCAAACCGCGATTTATCTGGCTTGTTCACCCAAAAGTAATGCATCTTATATGGCAATCGAAAAGGCACTAGCCTTGGTGCAGCAAACCGGAAATTTGCCGGTACCCCTACACCTTCGCAATGCCCCTACTACGCTAATGAAAAATATTGGTTATGGCGCAGGGTACCAATATGCTCACGATTTTAAAGATGCTAAATCAGATATGGAGTGTTTGCCTCAGGAGATAATAGGTACAAAACTATACGAGCCGGGTAAAAATGTGGCAGAACAAAAATATGCTGAAGTCCTTAAGATGCTTTGGAAAGATAAGTACGGATATGGATACTAAAATGTAAGATGTTGCATCACTTAAAAAAACTAAAAATGGCTTCGCCATAATGTCTCTCCTCGACATACCTGGCATGAAGTCTGAAGTCCTGTAATGAACTGTGTTCCAAAACAAAAAGTCCCCCCTCAGCCAATGTATTATACCGAAAAACCAAATCAGGTAAAGTTTTTAATTGGGGAAGTGGATAAGGTGGCCCTGCAAATATGTAATCAAATTGTTTGGAATTAAACTCCAGAAACTTGAATACATCTGATTTTACTACTTTGATTTTATCACTTATTTTTAGTTCTTCTGCGGTTTTACTTACAAAAGCCACACAACTTGCAAAGTTGTCCACATACGTTGCGTCCTGGCATCCTCTCGAAATAAACTCATATCCATGACTACCTGTACCGCCAAACAAATCCAACATGATAGTTTCCTCAAAATCAATCTTGTTATTCAGGATATTAAAAAGTCCTTCCTTTGCAAAATCAGTGGTAGGTCTTGTAGGCCAGTTTTTGGCGGGTGGAATAAACTTTCTGCCTTTGTACTGACCTGCTATGATGCGCATAAAGCATTTGCAAGATGAACAAAATAATGATGCGGGTACTGTGAAGGGTTACAACTTGAATGCAATCTAAAATCCGTATCTTTTATCAGCTTTACTTCAGGTAGATATCCAGTGAGTTGTGTAAATAGTGGGGAGTCTTTTTCTATCCATCCGCTTATTGTTACCTGATCGGAAAGTGGCTCAAAACCGGATGATTTGCAGGTAGCAAGAACAAAATATAATATGTCTGCAGTACTGCTTGCAGAAAATGTGTTATAAAACTGGAGTACTCCATTTTGCTGGATGTAGATATAAACATGGTCCTGTTCTACGTGTAAGTGCATAAACCTATGGATTGGTCCCAGGTAATAAGATGACAAGATATACAGTAAACTATGCAGGGTATAGCCATCCACTCCAAAAAGTGTTTGCAAGAGGGTTTCCTGATGATATGTAATACCGAAATAATTATATATCGACTGACAGGCCAGTTTTTCTATCTTATTTGAGTAAAGTTCCATGCCCGGAAATGTGGCCAAAAGAGCGTCATTGGGAGATGACGCCTGAAACTGAAGTGCGGGGAGTACCACTACCGATATACTTTGATAAGTTGCTTTTAGTATTTTATCTTCAAGCAAAATATTACGGTGTGTTTGGTCTGAAAATCTGAACTGTTCTGCAGATTGGTGAGCTATCAGTGTGTTCTCATTATCCAGAACTGCATAAAAAAAACTGTCTGCCATTAAAACGACAGACAGTTTATATCCATTATTATTTGTTATAAAATCGAAATCACGTTGGTACATTCAGAATAATTACCAGTTACCGTTTGTGTTTGGTGAATTCATGTCCCCGAATTTAATCAGTTTTTCAGGATCATAATATTTATCATACTTTTGATACGCCGGACTGGCAAATTCACCCATAAACTCTTTATATCGTGTACCTACCTGAACAACATTTACCAGAGTATTCTGATGAGTCAATGTATCAGCATCAATGTCAAATGTCTTACCTTCAGCAAAAGGAACATAACGCAAAGAATCCAGATTTATAGATCTGCCATAAATGCTGGTGATACTGTCAATAGCAGCTTTATAACTTACTGATTTAACAAACTTATCCTGATTGGTAGGATCAGATGGATCTGCCTCCAGTTTTACTATCTCTATCTTACCATTTTTAATCACACTTGCCAAGGTATCAAAATTGCTGGCGTATTTTCCCGTAACCATACGATAGACATCCTGTGCAATCTGTATCTTTTTGAGTGAATTAATGACAGCGTCCTTGCGCTTGTCTCTCTCTGAGTGAAACGCAATAGGCTCTCTTACAGAGGTATATAACCAATAAGTCAACACTAAAGTTATTAAAATCAAGACAAGATTTATTACCTTCCTCATAAAATATGAATTAAAATTGAGTTATTAAAAATGAATTTGTTGGTCTATTATAATAATATTGATGCACAAAGTAATACTTTTGGCGTATCATAGGCAAAATTATTTATTTTTTTAATCGGAGCGTATATCAGTCTAAAACTTGGAAAAAAAATATTTCAATCCTGGCAATAGAATCATCCTGTGATGATACAAGTGCAGCAGTTATCGTAAATGGTACAGTACTGAGCAACCGTACTGCCAATCAAACTGTACACGAACAGTATGGCGGCGTCATTCCTGAATTGGCCAGCAGGCAACATCTGTCCAATATCATCCCTGTAATAGAAGTCGCACTCAAAGATGCAAATATGAACATCCGGGATGTGTATGCCACTGCTTTTACACCGGGACCAGGATTACTGGGCAGTCTTATCGTAGGTGTATCAATGGCCAAAGCACTTGCTTTGAGTCTTGATATCCCACTGATCGAGGTGCATCATATGCATGCCCACGTCCTTGCTCACTTTGCTGAAGCACCCAGACCAGAATTCCCTTTTATTTGTCTGACCGTATCCGGAGGGCATACGCAAATCGTACTCGTCAAATCTTACTATGATATGGAAATCCTTGGCTCGACCATAGATGACGCTGCAGGCGAAGCATTTGACAAAACGGGTAAAATGTTGGGCCTTGATTATCCTGCCGGGCCCATTATAGACAAACTGGCGCAAAAGGGCGTTCCAAAATTTAAATTTCCTGAACCACAAGTAGGACCTTTGGATTTTAGTTTTAGTGGACTTAAAACCTCAATATTGTATTTTCTACAAAAGGAAATGGCCAAAAATCCACATTTTATTAACGAAAATCTGAATGATATCTGTAGTTCAGTACAAAACACTATTATCCATATTCTCATAGGCAAACTCATAAAAGCCTCGGAGATGACAGGTATAAAAAATATAGGCATTGCCGGAGGAGTTTCTGCCAATAGCCAACTGCGACAAACCTTGACGGAAGTCGGCAAAAAACACAATTGGCATACTTTCATTCCTTCATTTGCATATTGTACAGACAATGCAGGCATGATTGGTGTTGCCGGATATTATAAATATTTACGCGGTGAGTTTACAGACCAAAATGTAAGTCCTTTAGCCAGAATGGATTTCTAAACTGGTGTTGTAACTATTTGTAGTTATTTACATATTCTTAATTAACCCATACTGCATATCGTTGTCTTTTAAGTTTTAAAGCCAGTTCTTTTTCTGCTTTTAAGGCATCTTCCATTAATGCAAATGATTGAATATGAGCATATAGACTCGGTCGAAGGAAAATTCCATATTTTTTTACAATAGTAGCAGATATATCCTGACCTTTTTTGCTTAATACGCCATTTTTATGCTGATCAAAACGATCTTTTGGAGATTTGCTGGTCATCCCCACATAAACACATTCCAGCACTCCGTTGAACTGTGGATTGGCATCACGAAACTTCTTATTTTCTGAAAAGACGGTTTTCCTTAGTTCAATAACATACAATTGGTACATTTTTAAGCGACTTTGATAATAAAATAGTTGTACACAAAAACTATACCTTATGAGCGTTTCATCCAATAAAAAACAAATAAACCACTTAGATCCAGGTAATCAATTTGCTCCATTATTATTCTTTCCCTCCTATTCATATGATGTCACAATAGGCGGATTCTGATATTTTTTATAAATACTGTATCCAAGATACAATAAAATAAGTGCAGCGATGATCAATACGCCATTACTTCCTATCATCTCAATCATTGAGTCAAAAAAACGAGATTTTCTATCTGATTTGCTGTATCCTTCAGCTGCGATATGGGTACCTGCTTCTATTTTTAAAGCCAAGCCATAAATTACATAAGCAAAAATAGGTGTAACAACAAACCCTGCCAAATCCCACTTTGCAGCATTTATAGGTGTAAGTTGAGTTTCTTTTTTCACCCAGCCTTTTATTCCAGTGATATGTTGGATGAATTCATCCCTGTCCAGCTCATTGTTAAACGTTATATCAGAAACTGAATTTCCAAGTTTCATCCCCACATGAGGGTCGACCGTGAGACCGTCAAAAGTTACTTTTTTCATATCTTTGTACAGTAGCTCTCCTTTATCGACCATAGTCATTTTTTTATTTATCACATCATTAAACTCTTCAATTGAGCTGACTGATTTATTGATGAATCTGACTCCATCTTCTGCATAAAGCATACTTTTTGCCTTTTCGCAGTTTACTTGAATTAATTTTTCCATCTTTAAAGTTATTCATTTTTTAAGTTAAAACCATAAAATTAACAATTTCTAATACTTAACCAGGATTCAAAAAATATTTATTTTTCAAAACACAAAATTTCATAAAGTATAAGCCCATTAAACATTCCTTATTTAAATCAGACAAAGATTCCTTACCTTTGCCATGATTTAAAATCAAAGCTGGTTCAGTTCAATTCATGAAACAAAAAATCGAAATCCTTGCTCCTGCCAAAAACCTGATACAAGGCATAGCTGCCATCAATGCAGGTGCAGACGCTGTCTACATAGGTGCACCACTATTTGGCGCACGCACCAATGCGACCAATTCCCTCGATGATATCGCCGAAATGGTGAGGTATGCACACTTGTTTAAGGCTCAGGTTTTTGTGGTGATCAATACGATACTGTACGACGATGAACTCAAAACTTGTCGGGAACTGATCTATAAACTGTACGACATCGGCGTCGATGCTCTGATCATCCAGGATATGGCCATACTCGAGATGGACCTGCCTCCTATCGTATTGCACGCAAGTACTCAGGCCAACAATCGGGATCCCAAACACGTAAAATTCCTGAAAGATGCTGGTATCAGAAGAGTGGTCCTGGCCAGAGAGCTCAATCTCGATCAGGTCAAAGAAATACATGAAGCTACAGATGTAGAGTTGGAGTTTTTTGTATCGGGAGCGCTTTGTGTGTCCTTCAGTGGCAATTGTTACATGAGTATTGCCAATGGTGAGCGTAGTGCCAATCGTGGATCTTGTGCCCAAAACTGCCGTCTGCCTTATGAACTCATAGACGGTACAGGCAAAACATTGATCCAAACTGCACATTTGCTTTCTATCAAAGATCTGGACCTGAGCGATCAGTTGCCTGCATTGATAGAAGCAGGTATCTCATCATTCAAAATAGAAGGCAGACTCAAAGACATCGTGTACGTCAAAAACAATACGTCATACCTGAGAAAAAGACTGGATGATTTTCTGGAAAATAATGCGGACAAATACCAAAAAGCATCATCAGGAAGGACTTTTTATAACTTCGAACCGAAGATGGACCGAAGTTTTAATCGTGGATATACCGACTATTTTGTCAATAAACGAAAAGAGAAAATCGGTAGCTGGGACACTCCAAAATCACAAGGTCAGTATATAGGAAAAGTCCTTGAAATAAAGGCAAATGGGTATGTCATAGAAAACAGTGAACAACTTAATAATGCAGATGGCCTCTATTTTCTCAATGCCAGTGGTGAAGCAGATGGAGCACAAATCAATATCATAGTCAATGATGTAGTCGTACTCAACTCACCAAAATCAATCGAAATCGGAACAGTCATTTACAGAAATTCTGATGCTGAATTTAATAAAATGGTGGAACAGGAGAAAAGTGCCATTCGCAAGATAGGTGTTCAATTACAATTTTCGGAGACAGCAGATGGATTCCGGTTGCTTGCAAAAGATGAAGATGGTCACCAAAGCGAAATGTCGATGGTGAGTGAAAAAACATTGGCCAATAGCACAGAATCTGTCATTCCCAATATCAAAAAAAATCTTGCAAAAACAGGAAATACTGTTTTTATCGTGGATGACATCGATGTGACTTTTACCGACAATTGGTTTTTGCAGATATCAAAAGTAAACGAAATCAGGAGAGAAGTACTAGAACAATTGGTAGAAAACCGCATCGCAAAGTACCATAGAGAAACCCAAGCTATTGTCAAAACAGACCACCCCTACCCCTTAGATAAGCTTGACTTTACATACAATGTGTCCAATCAGTTGGCAAGGAATTTTTATAAACGACATGGTGTCACAGACATAGAAAAAGCCTTCGAATTACAATGGGATCCCGGCAAATCCAGGGTCATGGTCACCAAGTATTGTGTCAAGTATGAGCTAGGTAAATGTGCCAGATTCCAACGAGCTACCATGGGCGAAAAAATCGCAGAGCCGCTTACACTCAAACATGGAGAAGTACAGTACAAACTCAAGTTTAACTGCAAGCCATGCGAGATGGAAATTTGGGAGAAAGATGCCGAACTGGAATACATCGATGAAGATGAACAAATGGGATACGGGAAGAGGTGAAAATACTTAAATATTGGTTTGGTTTTTTTAGTTTTATTGCAATATTGATTTGGATTTTTTAAAAAACTATCCCACAAATTCCTCACCCGTCAAGTCATTCACCATGGATGTCATCACTAGATTTTCATCAAAAATGGCACTGAATACAAATGGTTTTCCTTTTTTTATATACTGGTAAATGTGCCAATCCGTAGGTGGCGTGTATAAATCTTTCAGATCGTCAGCATGGATCCAAAATAGCTCACCTTCATCACACTCAGGAGCTGGTATCCATGGTATTTCTACACAATAAATAAAACTTACCCAATTGTAATTTATTGGTGAAGTCTCCGTGAGTACTCCGCAAAATTTCGGATTGGAGATAGAAATTCCGGTCTCTTCTATAGTCTCCCGGATGACAGCTTGTAAAGGAGATTCGTATGGGTCTATCTTACCTCCGACGGGTACAAACTTGCCTTGATTTGGTGCTTTTGCGCGTTTGAGCAGGAGATATTGGTCGCCACTTTTGATGATACAAAATACAGCTACACGCTTAATTCCTTCAGGAGTCATGGGAGATGATGATTAATTAGTTAAAGAGTAACATCAATCGGTTGAGATTGTTGAAAAACAGAAAATAGTATAGTAAAAAACATTTTATTTAATCGTCTGTTTGGTTGCATAAAAAATATACGACATGCAAAATATCCCACGTTCTGTTCATCTAACAACCGCAGTATTTTTATTCTTTTTGTTCGTTTGTGGATTTGATGAAGCCACAGATATTATCTTGTTTCTCTTCACGTTGCTCAATTTCATGGTCGTGTGGATGGTGTATTCTGTCTTAAGATTTGAGTATGTTTCACCATTTACTTTCCAGAAGAGATTTTACGAAGATGCGGACAATAAGGGGATCAAGGAAGAAGATATGTAGATATCGGGTGATTTGGTGATTTGGTGATTAGTGATTTGGTGGTGATCTAACGATGGTACCTTAGATATAAAATGATTCCGAAATTATCTCTGTATTATTGCTTCTTATAAAATAAAGTAGTACCTTTGTTAGCATTATATTTAGTACTAAATTTAACACTGTTTTTATGATCACAGCAAATGAACTTAAAACCAAAGGCATTAAAGCCATAGAAGAACAACTATCACAAACGTCAGAAGTTGCCATAACCGTACATGGAAAGGTAAAGTATGTAGCTATGACCGTAGAACTATTCGATAAAATGCGATTGGCAGAGCTGGAAGTAGCTTATATGCTTTGTAAAAAAGATATAGAAGAAGGTAATTATACTATTGAAACTGCAGAAGAACATGTTGAAAGATTATGGAAATAAACTAAAACAAATATTTTCATGCCAAAAATTATAACAACTTCATATTATGAAAAAAGGCTTAAAGCTTTTCAGGAAAAACATCCAGAGCTAAAAGAAAAATATGTTAAAACCATCAAATTGCTTGGTGCCGATCCATCTCATCCTTCCCTTAGGCTTCACAAACTTAAAGGAAATTTATCCGACTTATATTCTGTTTCTTTAAATATGCAATATAGAATATTGCTTGACTTCATCATAAAAGATGATCAGATCATCCTTATCAACATTGGTGATCATGATGGTATGTATTGATTTTTTCGATTGCAACCATTAATATCCTTTTTTTTTTTAGATTTTTTTAAATTCTACATCTCGCTAAGATTACCAACATTTTTTCTCCGGAAGACATCTAAAGTGATCTAAAAATGATGATCCATAAGACGAAATACAAAATAAAAAACAACATACAAATTGTATTTTGTTTAACTTTTTAAAGTTTTTAATTAAACAAAAGCAACCATTTTAATGATTGAGTCACTCTTAAAAGTATTATATCATTAAAAAATATTATTATGAAATCATTAAATGTATTGTTCTTACTTTTTGTATCTACCTTTCTTTTTACTTCTTGCGGTGATGATGAAGTGGCAACACCAAAAACCATAGTAGATGTGGTCGTCGAAAATCCTAATTTTACTTTGCTGGAAGCAGCCGTGTTGCATGCTGGTGTAGCAGACGCACTTAAAAATCCTTCCATCACTGTTTTTGCACCAACAGACGACGCATTCCGGGCAGCAGGTTTTGCCAATGCTGCAGCCATCCAGGCAGCTGATAAAAATTTGATTGCATCTATCCTTACCTATCACGTAGTAGGAAGTCTGGTACCGGCATCTGCCATAGAAACCAAAAACAATGCCGAAGTAACCACACTCAATACGGCAAAAGTGTATGTCACAAAAAATGCAGCAGGCGTATCTGTCAATGGTGCTAAAGTAACTACAGCAGATGTCAAAGCTGAAAATGGTGCCATCATTCACATCATTGATGCGGTGTTGATCCCGGAATCCAGAAATATAGTTGCTTTAGCACAAGCAAATCCTAACCTTTCATTGCTTGTTGCCGCTGTACTAAGAGCCAATGAAGGAGCCACCAAGGTGGTAAACATATTGAGCAGTACAGGACCTTACACTGTATTTGCCCCTACGAATGATGCATTTATTGCTGCAGGTTTTCCCACAGCAGCAGCCATCCAAGCAGCACCACCGGATGTATTGGCCGGTATTTTGACTTACCATGTAGTATCCGGGAGAGTATATTCTACCAACTTAGTGACCGGAAATGTTACTACTGCTAATGGTGGTACTGTAGCGGTTAATGCAAGTAATGCCACTTTAAAAGGCAAAGCAAACACCGGAAATACAAATATCATAGGTGTAAATATACCAGCCAGCAATGGTGTTGTTCACTTGATTAACAGCGTCCTTTTGCCATAATCTTACTATAAACATGGTCAAATAAAAGCTCAGTCTGGCAATAGGCTGGGCTTTTTTTATAAAAATATACGCAATTCTATTATGTTATAAAATGTCTATCCAGATATTATACCTTCAGGAGTAAAAATTCTTACTCCGTCTAAGATGACTATTAAAAATAAAATATATTCGAAATGATAAAATTTATTTAAAATTTCTAGTTAATAACTTCAAAATTTACTTTTCTAATGAATTAACTAAATGGATAATAGTATCAGCATCATTATGACTTTTCAAAATGATACCATTTGTATCGAGCAAAAAATAAGTAGGTACAGTATTAATGTTGTATTTATTTTTGGGGTCATTGTTTAATTCGCTTACCAAACATTGAGTCCATTCATCTACTGAGTCTTGCTTAATGGCGTCCAGCCATTCTTGTTTCCTATCTTTGGTAACACCTGACTGTAACAATTACCACTAATAAAAACAAGAAACAATAATTTTAGTGCAACCCCTTTCATAAAATTTATATTAAATATTTAAATCATGGATATCTTAAAATATTGCTTTATTCACACTCCCTCAAAAATATCATCAATACTGATCGATAGTCCTGGCAAAGTCTTCACGGGAATGGTGTCATCCTCTGAGAAGGCATTGAGTCGCTGATATTTTCCATTTTCCAGGATAAACACTTCTACAAAACACATCTCTCCGAATACGATCCAATATTCGCCAACACCTGCTTCTTCATAGACGCTATATTTGTACTGAGTATCACGCTTGACATCTTTGCCAGCTACGATTTCTATCACAAAATCTGGCACACCAAAAACTGCTTTATCTTCTACAATTTTAGGGTCACATATCACACAGATATCCGGCTGGACGACGGTAGTGGATTTATTGCGTTTCATATTTTCTATAGGTAATACCACATCTATTGGGGCACTGTATACTTTACAATTTTTTCCACGAAGTTTTTGATGTAAAAAGGCAAAAATATTACCACTGACCGATTGATGTTTTATTTTGGGTGCAGGACTCATCCTAAGAAGCTTACCTCGGATGATCTCCACCATTTCGTCTATTTCCAACTTTAGATAATCGGCATAAGTATACACTTTATTGTAATCTATGACTGGTTCTTTGACATCTTCCGTTTCGGTATCTTCTATCCTTTTGTATTCCTTCATAGGAGATAATTATAGTTATGCAAATATATGGTATTCAATAAAGTTTTAAGCTAACTATTTCACACCCCCTCAAAAATATCATCAATGCTGATCGAAAGTCCTGGCAAAGTCTTCACGGGAATGATGTCATCCTCTGAGAAAGCATTGAGTCGTTGATATTTTCCATTTTCCAGTAAAAACACTTCTACAAAACGCATCTCTCCGAATACGATCCAATACTCTCCAACACCTGCTTCTTCATAGACACTATATTTGTATTGCGTATCACGCTTGACATCTTTGCCTGCTACGATTTCTATTACAAAATCAGGGACACCAAAGACTGCGGTTTCTTCGATGATTTTAGGGTCACAAATTACACATATATCCGGCTGGACAACCGTCGTGGATTTATTGCGTTTTTTGTTGGCTATAGGTAGAACAATATCTGTCGGTGCGTGAAATACCTTACACGACCTTCCTTTCAAATTGTTATAAAAAATGCCAATCAATTGACTACTTATTGACTGATGCTTAACTTTAGGTGCGGGACTCATCCTAAATATCTTACCACGGATGATCTCAACCATCTCATCTATTTCCAGCTTGAGATAATCAGCATAAGTATAGATTTTGTTGTAATCTATGGCTGGTTCATTGACTACATCGTTATCTAAATCTTCATTATTTTTGTATTCCTTCATGATTTATATGAGTTTCTTTTGCAAATATAAGCCAAAATCTAAAATATGAAATATTTTAAATTAATTGAAAGTTACATTTAAAATTAGGACAAACTACACAAAAAAAATAATGCAACTACGCCCCATAAGGAACCCAAATATTTTTTATCTCCGTTGCATGCCGTAAAAACTCTGCACCTTCTCCATGCGAGCGATCATACCAATTGCGATATTTGCCATAATTGACCCAAGTGCGCTTTAGGTTATCAGCGGAAAGTAATTCTACATCTTTACTTCCTTGAGCAGTTCCAAAGTACCATAAACCATCTATATCATCATGTTTCGACATTTCTTTCATCAGTTCGTCTTTACTACCAGTAACGATATTGATACATCCGGCTGGAACATCAGATGTTTCCAGTATTTGATAAAAATCTGTGGCTGACAATGGAGATGTCTCTGAAGGGATGACAACCACACTATTCCCCATAGCAATGGCAGGGATAACAGTAGAAATAAATCCCAATAAAGGAGCCTCATCAGGGCAAACAATACCCATCACACCTACCCTCTCCGGCATAGCGAGCGTCACGTTTCGCTGTGTGGTATGGTGTACTTGTCCATCATACTTATCTGCCCACGCTGCATAGGTATAAATCCTTTCTATGGATGTTTGCACCTCTTTATCAGCTTCAGCTGAACTAACGTTGGTCATTTGTACGATTCTTGATGCAAACTCTTCCGCTCTGACTGATAAGTTTTCAGCAATATAATACAATACCTGCGCTTTGGCGTGTCCTGTCATCCCTGACCAAGACGTACAGGCGTGCGCTGCTTCTACGGCATTTCGTATATCTTTCCTGCTACTCTTTGGTACTTCTGAGATGTAGTTGCCATAAGTATCTTTGATGGTAATGCTATTGCCACCATCGGGTCTGGCTTGCTTTCCGCCAATGAATAACTTTGGAGTGCGATCTATAGTCGGTAATGATTTATTTTCCTTTTTACTTGAAGGCTCCTGGGTTTTTACTTTGGGAGCATCTTCTTTGAAGTCTGATTCTGCACGGTATTTGACATACTCATAAAGTCCTTCTTTGCCACCTTCTCTACCATATCCTGACTCTCTGTATCCTCCAAATCCCGATGCTGCATCAAATACATTGCTACAATTGATCCACACTGTACCTGCTTTGATCTGTGGGGCAATATCGAGCGCCAGATTGATATTTTCGGTCCAAAGACTGGATGCTAGTCCATATCTAGTATTATTGGCCAGTTTTACGGCTTCTCCGTGGGAACGGAAAGTCATCGCTACTAATACAGGCCCAAAAATTTCTTCTTGTGCTATAATCGATGAAGGCGATACATCAGTAAATAAAGTAGGTGGGTAAAAACATCCATCTTTTGGACATTCCCATGATGGCTGCCAGCAGGTATTACCTTCATCCTTTGCCTTGTTGTACAAGATCCTGGATGGTTTTGAGCTGAACAGGTGCAACTATAGCGCCTATGTCTATGGATTTGTCCAGTGAATTACCTACTCTCAATGTTTCCATTCTGGCACGTATCTTTTTGTACAATTTCTCTGCTACACTTTCCTGTACCAACAATCTGGAGCCTGCACAACATACTTGGCCTTGATTGAACCATATAGCGTCAACAATACCTTCTACCACACTATCCAGGTCTGCATCTTCGAATACAATGAAAGGTGACTTACCACCCAATTCCAATGATATTTTTTTACCTGTACCTGCTGTAGCTCTTCTTATTATTTTGCCTACTTCAGTAGAGCCTGTAAAAGCTATCTTGGATACATCGGGATGATTGACCAATGCTGCACCTGTACTCCCATGTCCTGTGATGATATTGACGACACCATCAGGGAGACCTACTTGTTTACAAATGTCAGCAAAAAGCAAGGCCGTCAATGATGTAAATTCGGCAGGTTTTAATACCACCGTATTACCCATCGCCAATGCAGGAGCTATTTTCCAAGCCAGCATCAGCATAGGGAAATTCCAAGGAATAATCTGCCCTATGACACCGATTTCTTTATAATCTTTCATCTCTGTATCCATAAGCTGTGCCCATCCGGCATGATGATAAAAATGACGTGCTACCAATGGAATGTCTATATCACGAGTCTCACGGATGGGTTTTCCATTGTCCATGGATTCAAGTACTGCAAAATTACGGCTATGCTTCTGGATTTGTCTGGCTATGGCATACAGATATCTTGCTCTACCATGCCCCCCCAATTCCACCCAAGGTTTGAGTGCTTTTTTAGCAGCTTTGACAGCATCGTCTACATCTTTTTCATTGGCTTCTGCTACTTGAGCCAATTTTTCAGTGGTAGATGGACTGATGGAGTCGAAATATTCCCCAGACGATGGCTTGGACCACTTGCCATTGATAAATAGTTGAAACTTTCTTTTATGTTGATCGAGAAATGCTACGCTTTCTTTATTGCTTTCTGGTGCAGGACCATATTCCATGGTTTGATATATTTCTTTGATTGACATTATATTATGATTGAATATTTATTTTATTTCTTCCAAATTTTACCCATCCTAAATCCATCCCTCAAGAAGGAAGGACTTTTGAATCCCTTAATTTAATAGAGTCAAAAGTTGAGACATTACGCCATCGGATGCCTATATGATGCTGAGTATCTTCCCGTCACGTAATGTTCCAATTGACGTTCGATATCTCCTAAAAGACTACTTGCCCCAAATCTGAATAAATCGGGTTGCAACCAATCAAGACCCAATTCTTCTTTCATCAAAATGAGATAATTGAGTGCATCTTTGGCTTTGGCGATGCCTCCTGCAGGTTTGTATCCTACTTTATATCCGGTTAGTTCCAAATATTCTCTGATCATACGCACCATCACTAAGGTGACCGGTAAAGTTGCATTGACGCTCTCTTTCCCTGTACTGGTCTTGATAAAATCAGATCCTGCCATCATCGCCACCATGCTTGCTTTGGCTACTTTAGTAAAGGTAGGAATTTCTCCAGTGGCCAATATCGTCTTCATGTGAGCATCACCACATGCCTTGCGACAAGCAGCAATCTCATCGTACAGTCCTCTCCAGTCAGACTGTAGGACAAGGGCTCTGCTGATGACTATATCGATCTCTTTGGCACCAGCGGCTACAGACAATTCTATTTCTCTTAATTTTTCTGGCAAGCCAATCTGCCCTGCAGGAAATCCGGTAGAAACAGCTGCTATGGGTATATTTGTACCTTTCAGAGCCTCTTTGGCATATGGTATAAGGTTGTGGTACACACATACAGCTCCTGTGGTTAAACCCACATCTTTCATTCCCATTGCTTCCAACAAGTCTTTTCTTACAGGGTTTTTAGCTTTGGCGCACAGTCTGAAAACATTCCCCTGTGTATCATCTCCTGCCAATGTAGTGAGATCCATACAGGAGATCGCTTTGAGCAACCAGGCTGCCTGATACTCCTTCTTGACTGATCTTCTTGTACCCATAGTAGCTGCTCTGCGTTCTACCGCACTACGATTGATATTGATACCTTCTATCAAAGATGCATCAAAAGGAATGCCTTCATTGCGCAGGTGATGTACCTGAGTAACAGATTCCTGACTTATTTTTTTATTTTTTATCATCAAAATAGGATTATTGTTGAAGAATGATTTTTCCTGTATTATTTAACTGTTTTAAAAATTAATGGCTGTTTATCAGGTTTTGTTTCACTGAAAGTATATGCCAGATTCATATATTCTTCTGCTTTCGTAAAAAAAACAGCATCATTGGCATGCAATACCGCCAGAGTGTCTCCCATCTGTACATGATCGCCTACCTTTTTAGTTAAAATGATTCCTGCACTATAGTCTATAAGGCTTTCTTTGGTTTCGCGTCCTGCACCGAGTCTAACAGAGGCAAGACCTATGTCCATGGCACTCAGATGTGAAATATATCCCGTAGCTTTACTTTTGTATTCATGTGTAAGCTTCGCCTGAGGTAACAACTCCGGATGAATTACCATGTCTGTCTGCCCTCCCTGTATATCGACCAACTCTACAAACTTATCAAAGGCCTTTCCATTATGAATAAGGGATTTCAGTAGCGCTACACCTTCGTCATGGTTGTGGGTTTTACCAGAGAGCATCAGCATATGGCTGCCTAGTTCGAGGCACAATTTGGTCAGATCTTCAGGACCATGTCCACGCAGTGTTGCAATGGCTTCCTTAACTTCCAGGGCATTGCCAATGGCAAATCCCAAAGGTTCTTCCATACCTGTTATGACGGCTACCAGCTTTCGATTCATTTTTGTGGCTGTGCTGATCATAATTTCTGCCAGTTTTTCGGCGTCAGCGATGGTTTTTATAAAAGCCCCATCCCCTACCTTAAGATCAATCACGATAGCGTCAGCACCGCAAGCCAGTTTTTTGCTCATAACACTGGAAGCAATGAGTGAAATGTTATCTACCGTGCCCGTCACATCTCTTAAAGCATACAGCTTTTTGTCGGCAGGAACCAATTTATTATTCTGACTGCAGATAGCAATATGGTGCTTTTTTACTTTATCTATGAATTCCTGAGCTGTCATTTCCACTTTAAATCCCGCAATGGACTCCAGCTTATCGAGTGTACCACCCGTATGTCCCAGACCACGGCCGGACATTTTGGCCACAGGGACACCTGCAGCAGCCACCAACGGAGCTAATATCAGGGTTGTTTTATCCCCAACTCCTCCGGTGCTGTGTTTGTCAACTTTTATACCCGGTATGTCTGACAAATCTATCATATCCCCTGAGCGCATCATAGCATCAGTTAGAGCGGCTGTCTCATCATCATTCATACCCTGAAAAAACACAGCCATCAACCACGCTGACACCTGATAATCAGGAATTTCACCTTTTACAAAACCATTTATTATGGTGTTGATGTCAATGTCGCTTAAAACGTGTCCGTCTCTTTTTTTCTTTATCAGTTCTATCACCTCGAATGTACTTTATTTATATTCAGTCCGCCTTTATATGGCGAAGATAACTTAAACCTGTAGTGGCAAAATCTATGCCTAAAAATTCGGCTGTAGTAGCCGCTATATCTGCAAAACTGTTCATCACTCCTATATTAATACCCGATTTCACATTTTTACCATACAAGAGTACGGGTATGTACTCCCGGGTGTGGTCGGTTCCTTTCCATGTGGGGTCATTACCATGGTCGGCCGTAATTATTAACAAATCGTCTTCCTTAAGGTTTAACTGTAGTGCTGGTAAGTACTTGTCAAACTCCTCCAGACAGTGAGCATAGCCCGGGACATCCCTTCTATGACCAAAGTGCATATCAAAATCTACCAGATTGGTAAAAATAAGGCTGGCATTGTCATTTTCAATAGAGGATAGTGTAGCTTCGATGCCTTCCTGATTATTAGCTGTTTTGATGGATCTAGTGATGCCTTTCCCTGCAAAAATATCATATATCTTTCCGATTCCTAATACTTCTTTTCCTTGCTGATTGATGGCATCCAATACATTGTCTGGAGGCATGGTGGCAAAATCTTTGCGTCGAGATGATCTCACATATTGCCCAGAAGTGCCTACAAATGGCCTTGCGATCACACGACCTACTTCATACTCGCCGACCAGCATTTCTCTGGCTATTTGGCAGATTTTGTATTGCTTTTCTATAGAAATCACATCTTCATGCATAGCAATCTGGAAAACACTATCCGCTGATGTATAGACGATCGGATAGCCTGTGAGTACGTGCTCATCTCCCAACTCATCAATAATGGCTGTACCAGATGCTGAATAGTTCCCAATGGTTTGCAGACCAATAGCCGCTTCAAAGCTGGCCATAAATTCAGTTGGAAATCCATCAGGAAACGTAGGAAATGGTTTGTCCAAAATGGTACCTGCGATCTCCCAGTGACCGGTGGTAGTATCTTTGCCGGCGGATAGCTCCATAGCTTTGCCGTAAGATGCCAAAGGAGTAGCCACTTTGGGAAGTAGATTGGTAGGATCAATATTTCCCAGACCTAAACGGATCAGATTTGGAATATGGAGTGATGGATATTTTTCTGCGATATGTCCTAAGGTATTGCTGCCTTCATCTCCATATACGTGAGCGTCAGGAAGGTAGCCGATACCTACGCTGTCCAGGACGATGAGGATGACTCTGTTAGATTTTATTGGCATAATCATTTTAGGGTTACGGTTATATATAATTTTATTGGGACATTAATTTCCTTGCCATCATATTTAGCAGAAGAAATTTTAATTGAATTCATAATTTTGCTTTGAAAATCACTGTAATCATTAAACTGCTCCATGCAATTTAATTTTAATGATGTTTCAAGCCAAAACTCCAAAATTGGAGTTTCAGAAATGAACATTGCAGAATTAGCATCACTAATGAAATTTTTAACGATTTGAAGTATTTCAATTTCATTTAGTAATTTTGCGGATTGATATTTAGAAGAAGTTACTGGGTATATCATATTATTGGCTACAAGATCATCAGGTATAATTCTGACAAATATTTTAATATTAATCTCTTCACTTTTTGGATAATTTTGATATAAATAAATATTTTCTGCCATATCTGATGGTTCTTCTTTTATGACAAGTCCATTTTTCCAATGAATCGATTTTCTTGTAGTTTCAACATTATTTGAAAATTTCCTTGATTTTATCAATATACTACCAAAATACTCATTTTCTGAAATTTTATAATATCTTTTGTATTCCCTTGTATAGGAAATGTTATCATCGTCTGAATCTAAAATATTGTATATTGTACCATTGCCATCTCTATATGAAACATTTCCAAGACTATCATAACCAACAACACTTTCAATTTCCTTCCCATAAGGCAAAGAAAAACTTAAGACTCCATTTTTATGATAATATCTTTCCTCTGGTTTATCAGACGAAACTTCTTTAATTTTTACATTATTATAGTTGTATGTTCTTTTAAAAAGTTTACCATTTTGAACTTTTGCAATTGTTTTATTTTTAAAAACCTGCAAAAGTATATTAAAGATTGATTGTTCGTTTAGAGAATCATTTATGAAATAATTTATCTCTGAACTTGAAAATATGTAGTTTTTAATAGGCACTAAACTCCTAATATTATTAAATTTGTACTCTTCAACATCGTTGATATAAGGTATATTATAGATGAATTTTGATTGATTATTTTGTAAATTATATCGTTTCCCATCAGGTTGGAGAAAAAAATCTTGCTTAAAAAACCAATTTTCAATATATTCATTTATTGGTTCCTTATTTAGATTATAATACTTAGATGTTATAGCCCCAATTTGAGCTCTCGAATACTCAGAAGAATACCCAGCTTTATATGTTTCACTGCCATTTAAAGTGTACCATTTATCAAATTCTTCAATTAATTGCTCAAATTCACCACAATTACAATTATTTAAAAACTTCAATATATTTTTAAAATTATAAAAATTTTCTTTTTGAAATGCATGATTATAAAAATCTCTTAAGGTGTTGATTTGGGCATAAGCAAGCTGATCATTTGATAATGTCTCAGGTTGATTGATTAATTTATAATATAAATAATTGCCTTGTAATTTATTGTAATATTGATACGGATTTAAAGTAACTAATGCTTGGCTGTTTAACCTATTGAAGATAAAGTCAATATAATCAATATAAAGACATTTTTAAAAAAATTGATTCCATTAGGTTTTAAATTTAATAAAAATTCGACAAAATATAAATATAACTTATCGTTCAAATTAGCTTCATATTTTATAAGTTGTCTTTCAACTAATCAATCCTACTTACCCTTCCTTCAGTATATTACGGCTTATCACCAATTTTTGTATCTCGGATGTACCTTCTCCTATCGTGCACAACTTTGAATCCTGAAAAATTTCTCTACGGGGAAATCTTTGGTGTAGCCATAACCACCGAATATCTGGATGGCATCTGTGGCTATTTGCACGCATATTTCTGAAGCATAGTATTTGGCCATAGCCGAAATGGTGGTGACCGGCTGATGTGTGTTCTTAAGATGTGCAGATTTCCTTATAAGCAATTCAGCGGCTTGGATTTTAGTGGCCATATCTGCCAGTTTAAATGCAATTGCCTGGAAATTGGCAATAGGCTGACCGAATTGTTCTCTTTCTTTAGCATATTTTACTGAGGCTTCGTAGGCTCCTTTGGCAATGCCCAGTGAGAGGGCAGCAATACTGATCCTGCCACCATCCAGTATTTTCATAGATTGGATAAATCCTTCGCCAACCTTGCCGAGTATCTGTGATTGGTGTACACGACAATTGTCAAAAATCATTTCTGCCGTTTCAGATGCACGCATTCCCAGTTTATTCTCCTTTTTACCGCCTGAAAAACCAGGGGTTCCTCTCTCGACTACAAAAGCTGTAATACCGTGGCTGTCCAGTAAATCTCCTGTCCTGGCTAAAACAACAGCTACATCACCGGACTTACCGTGTGTGATCCAGTTTTTAGCACCATTGATGACCCAATGCTCACCATCCTGAACGGCCACACATTTCATTCGCATCGCATCTGATCCTGTATTGGCTTCTGTGAGTCCCCAGGCGCCTATCCATTCTCCCGATGCCAGTTTTGGTAGATATTTTTGTTTCTGTTCTTCATTTCCGAAAGCTAATATGTGCCCTGTACAAAGACTATTGTGTGCCGCCAGACTCAATCCTACAGATCCGCAAACTTTCGCCACTTCTACTATGATGCTAACATATTCATGATATCCCAAACCTGATCCACCATATTCCTCAGGTACTAAAACCCCCATAAAACCCAACTGTCCCAATGCTCTCATCGTTTCTACCGGAAAATACTGCGCTTCATCCCATTCCATCACATGGGGCAGAATGTGCTGATGTGCAAATACACGTGCAGACTCTTCTATCATCTGGAGGTTATCAATAGTGTTTGTGGACATGATTTTGATTTAAATTTTACTGCTTTAAAACGAACTGCAAATATAATTGTTTTGAATCAGTAGAAATAATAATATCTCACTTTCTGATTTAATATTACAAATGCATAAAATGAGGCTTTTATTGTGCTTATGGTTGATATCCAGTATTATGTCAGGATGCAGAATCTATGGAACTGAAATTTCTACCACAAATCATTGGTTTGAGCTGATAGAAAATACTTATAGAAAGGAGTTGATGGCGGACCAGCTTTATCCATATGACTGCAGGATTTTGGTTTCTAAAAATGAAAACCGCATAATGAGTACCCAAAATGACAAAGTGATCATATATCTGCTACCATACGAAAAGATCAAAGTAGATGAAAAAATGCTCCTGGAGGAATATTTTCAGCAGGTTCGGCATCTATACCCTACCCGACAGGACTTCATCAATGAATATTACACCGTTTTCAAGACCTGTCTCATCATGAGCGACCTGGTATTGTATGGGCTCCATGATAGTAAACTTGAGGTTTCCAATACCGATATTTTTGTTTTTTCGATAACCTTTTTGAAAAAGCATAAACAACTGGGCGTCAATACTGACAGACTGGCAGCGGTTTACACTTGTCTTGCTGCCTACTACAAAAACACGCTGAATAAAAACTCCAAATCTCTTTTCGATGAAGAAGCTATTATATCAGCTAACAAGGCATTTGAGCTTTCAAAGGTTACCGGTTTTGATGAAACTAAAAAAAAGCTATCAACTTTCAATTTTTCGAAATAAATTGACCATTTTTGCCACAAAACTTGAATGTAACTTGCTATCTATAATGATTTTTGCATAATGACATTAAAATTACTTTTATGATTTCCTTTTTCAGCAAATATTGGCACTCCATGTTTTTCAAAATCAAATACATACTGTTGATCCATGTGCTCTGCACTAGTTTAGTAGCAAAAGGCCAAGCCAAGATAAGTATAGATTGGTCCAAAGATCTGGAATATCTAAAGACCGAATTACCGGTTATGCACAGCAATTTATTTTTTCAATATCCCCAAGCATCCTACAATGCAGATATTGAACATCTCAAGAGTCAGATAGGCGTCATAAGCGATGAAAGCATGTTCATAAAAATCCAGCAATTATTGGTAAAAATCGGCGATTCGCATACGGCATCCAATTTTATGAGTCATCTGCCTAACATGTATCTCCCTATCTTCGTAGAAGCATATGAAGAAGGTATTTTTGTAGTAGGTGTAGTGAATATTGATGGGTCAATAATGGGAAACAAACTTATAAGTATCAATGGACATCCATTAAAAACGATTATCGATAGCGTTAAAACTCTTTATGTTGCTGAAAATGAATCTTGGCACAAAAAAAATGTCAAAAGCTATTTGGTAAACTTTGACTTCCTAAAATATTTTGGCTTTGCAGACAAAGAAAAAGTCAAACTACAAATGGAAAATTACTACGGAATCCCTATGGAAGTATCTGTAAAAGCCATAGAAAGTGATGAGGTAGAAAAGGAAGATGTAGAATATGTCAGATGGAGCAATAGAAAAAACTTAAGACCCAGAACAAGTGCGATATTTGGTCACAAATATTTTGCAAAGGACAGCCTTTACTTTGTAATGTACAATAAATGCACAGGGAGAGAAAATGCACAAATACAAGCCATTAATGACTCGTTGGATATGGGTTTGAGCATGAATTGTGGCACTAAAACCAAGGTCAGCAACAAATCAAATTTAAAAAAAGATGTTAAACCGCTACCCTATTTTCGCAGCTTCAGAGATTCTGTCTTCCACACTATAAAAACCCAACCAGTCAAAAAACTAGTATTCGATCTTAGTAGAAATGGTGGCGGAGCTACAAGTCAAGGTTCATTGATGATAGAACAACTGGCCCAAATGATAGATACAACAAAAAAAACCAAAGTTTATGTCATAGTGGGAAGGAGGACATTTTCTGCAGCATTGATTCATACCATGGAGTTAAAACGAATGCTCAATGCTACAATACTCGGGGAACCAACAGGTGGCAAGCCAAGCTTTTATGGTGGCACTGATTCGAGGTATCTGCCATCTTCATGTCTTCGTATCTATTTTGCAAGAAGTAAAAGAAATACATCCTTAGATAAAGAGGTTCTTAAATCAGAAAGTGTGATCCCTGATGTGGTTTTTCCTGTGACCTTTGAGAGTGTCACTTCAGGCAATGACCCTATATTCAGATGGATTCTAAACCAGTAGTCGGATACAATTATTTTTTTCGTTTTCCGCCTACGACCCGTATTATGTAAATATCTCTTACTTTTGCACGAGAAATAGCCAAACGGCATGATCAAGCAGGTTGAAGTAAAAATTTTTCCGGACCAACTCCATAATCAAGAGTATATTCGTTCACTCATACATCACAAGATAAAGAGTGATGCCGCCGCCATCAGAGATACCATCCTGGTCAAAAAATCTATTGATGCAAGAGGAAAACGGCCTGTTTACCTCCTTAGGTATGATGTATATATCGACGATTCTTACGAGGCACCGACACCGAATCTAGAAAAATATGCGGATGTAACCGACAAACAGAGGGTCATTATCATAGGTGCCGGACCCGCAGGTTATTTCGCAGCACTTGAATGCCTTGAATCAGGGCTAAAACCGATTGTACTGGAGCGGGGCAAGGATGTCAGAGAACGAAGAAGAGATCTGAAAGCTATCCAACAGGAAGGTATTGTCCATCCGGATTCCAATTACTGTTTTGGTGAAGGAGGCGCCGGAACTTACAGCGACGGTAAGCTATACACCAGATCACATAAGAGAGGTACCATACTCAAAGTATTACAACTACTAGTAGAGCACGGTGCAGACCCGGACATACTTACAGACGCCCACCCTCATATCGGCAGCAACAAACTTCCAGTCATCATTGCCGCCATTAGAGCCACTATCGAGAGGTTCGGTGGAGAGGTACATTTCGGACACAGAGTCACTGATCTGATTATCCGGGATCAACAGATACAAGGTGTACAATGTGGGCAAACTTGGGTCCCGGGCAAAGCAGTCATCCTGGCCACAGGTCATTCTGCCAGAGATATCTATCAAATCCTGGTTAATCACAATATAAAGATCGAAGCAAAACCTTTTGCACTAGGTCTAAGAATAGAACACGCCCAATCATACATAGACAAAACTCAATATAATCAAATCGAAAGAGAGGAAAACCTTCCAGCCAGCAGTTACAGTGTGGTGACACAAGTGGAAGGCAAAGGTGTGTTTTCTTTCTGTATGTGCCCCGGTGGATTAGTCGTACCTGCATCTACGGCACCTGGAGAGATTGTAGTCAATGGCATGTCACTGAGCAGAAGAGACAGTCCTTTTGCCAATTCAGGTTTTGTAACTTCAGTAGAACTGGATGAATTGCACAAAAATGGATATGATGGCGTATTTGCTGCTCTTGACTTTCAGGCGGAAGTAGAAAAAAAGATGTTTGCAGCAGGAGACGGCACTCAAAGGGCACCAGCACAAAGAGTTGAAGATTTTGTACATGGCAGACTTTCACCAGAGCTCAACCCTACCTCGTACATACCAGGATTGATATCCGCGCCACTACATACTATATTGCCCCGATTTATTTATGAAAGATTGAAACAGGGCCTGATAGACATCGATAAAAAAATGAAAGGCTACCTTACCAACAAAGCCAATATCATAGGTGTCGAAAGTCGTACTTCTGCTCCGATCAGAATACCTCGTGACCCTGAGACCCTTATGCATCCGGAAATCTTTGGATTATTTCCATGTGGAGAAGGGGCAGGTTATGCAGGAGGTATTATTTCTGCTGCCATGGACGGCCAGAATGTGGTAATTGCCATTAAAAATAAATTTTCCTTTACGGCTTCTTAAGTCTATATTTGCGGGATGAAGGACATAGCAGAACTCCTGGCCAGAATTTTGATTGCATTTGTATTTATTTACGAAGCCCTCGATGCATTGGTTTTTTTTAGCAAGACTAAAGCAACCATGACAGCATATGGCTTGGTTTGGCAGCAGGATTTACTTCTTAAGTTTTTGATAATTATCCTTTTATTGGGAGGAATCCTGGTATTGATCGGCTACCATGCCAGATTTGGAGCGACTTTACTGCTTGTATACTGGCTGCCTTTTACGCTGATTGTCTATTCGTTTTGGGATGATAATCCTGAATACAAAAGACTTCATGCACTCTATTTTATGCGTAATCTTGCTTTGTGCGGGGGTCTTTTCCTTCTGATTGCTAATGGTGCCGGAAAGTACAGTGTCAAAAGATTGATTTATATCATGAAATTACCCCACTAATCAAATCATTATCTAAAAATATACTTACCTAATGTTTTAATGAGATGAGTATTAAATTATATTTACTAAAAATAGCCTCGGCCTTGACTGCCCGTAAAGTCGATAAATGGAGAAAAACTGCAGTGCAGGATCAGGAAAGGATCATGTCTGAGCTGGTATCAAAAGCCGCTAATACTCTATTCGGAAAGGACCATCATTTTGATAAAATAAAAAACTATTCGGATTTTAAATCCAGGATACCAGTCAGGGATTATGAGGACCTGAGATCATATATAGACAAAGTAACCAATGGCCAGCCAGATGTGCTTTGGCCCGGCAAACCCAAATACTTTGCCAAAACATCAGGGACTACCAGTGGTGTAAAATACATTCCTATTTCCACTGAAAGTATGCCCAATCATATAACTACTGCAAGAAATGCCATGCTCAACTATTTTCATCAAAGTGGCAACACAGATGTCTTCAGAGGCAAGCTTATCTTCTTATCCGGCTCACCTGTCCTGGATAAAAAAGGAGGAATAGCAACAGGCAGACTCTCCGGTATTGTCAACCATGAAGTCCCTGCTTGGGTGCGTACCAATCAACTCCCTTCATATGAAACCAACTGTATAGATGACTGGGAAAGTAAACTTGAAAAAATAGTAGAAGAAACACTCACACAGGATATGCGCCTCATCAGTGGTATTCCTCCTTGGGTGCAAATGTATTATGAACGCCTGCTGGAAAAATCAGGAAAAAAAAACGATACGGGAGCTATTCCCAAATTATAGTCTGTTTATGTATGGCGGAGTCAATTTCGAACCATACAGAGCAAGACTGGAAGAGCTTGTAGGAGGCAGGATGGATAGTATAGAGACATATCCGGCTTCAGAAGGATTTATAGCATTTCAGGATGATAAAGATGACTCCGGGCTATTGCTCAATACCGCTTCAGGAATATTCTTTGAGTTCATACCTGTCGAAAAGGCATTTGATAAAAATCCGGACAGATTGATGCTAAGCCAGGTAGAGCTACACAAAGATTATGCACTGGTCATTAACAATAATGCGGGTCTTTGGGGATATGATATAGGAGATTGTGTCAGATTTGTTAGTCTGGATCCATATAAACTGATAGTCAGCGGACGGGTCAAACATTATATTTCTGCTTTTGGTGAGCATGTGATAGGCAAAGAAGTGGAAGAAGCGATACTTAAAGTGGCCTCGGAACACAAGATCAGCATCGTGGAGTTTACTGTGGCACCGCAGGTAAACCCTAAGGACAGGTCTGCGCCTTTTCATGAATGGTTTGTAGAATTCAATATTGTCCCGGAAGATATGAAAAAATTTGCCAGAGAAGTAGATGAAGAGATGTGTAAACAAAATATTTACTATGAAGACCTCATCAAAGGTAATATACTTCAGCCACTCAAGATAAGGCCAATGCAAAAAGACGCATTCAGAGAATATATGAAATCACAGGGTAAGCTGGGAGGACAAAACAAAGTACCCAGGCTTTCAAATGACAGGAAAATCGCCGACTTACTTGCTGCCTGGACTTTAAAATAAAATTTGTTACTAACATAGGATCAACTGAATAGCTGATAAACTATAAAGGCACTAACATAAGCCAGTATGCCCATGAACAGAAACTGTATAATCGGCCATTTCCAGGAATCTGTTTCACGTTTTACAATGGCCATGGTACTCATGCACTGGAGTGCAAATACATAAAAAACCAAAAGTGACAAAGCTGTGGCAGTATTGTAGACCATCTGATCTGTACCCGGACGTATTTCTGCAGCCATTTTTTCACGAATGGTTTTTTCGTCACTTTCTGAGCCAATGCTATATATTGTTGCCATAGTACCCACAAAAACTTCACGTGCTGCAAATGAAGTAATCAAAGCAATGCCTATCTTCCAGTCAAAACCAAGTGGAGCAATAGCCGGTTCTAACCATTTTCCCATATGTCCTATATATGAAGCTTCGATCTTTAGCGATGCTTTCAAATGTTCATATTGTTTATCATCCAGTTGCCGCTCAGTTTTCAGTATATCCGCCCTGGATTCCGCATTTTCCATGGCAATTCCCGGACCAAAACTGGCCAAAAACCACAGTACCAATGATATAATCACAATCACCTTTCCTGCCTGAACAACAAAAGAAGTGACTTTTTCCCAAACAGTCAAAAACACATTTTTCCAGATAGGTGGTTTATAATTCGGTAGTTCGATCATCAAAAATGAGGATCCATCAGACTTAAGTATTTTTTTAAAAAACAAAGCAGATAAAAGTGCTCCCAGAATACCCAACAGATAAAGCCCCATAAAAACAAACCCCTGAATGTTAAATATTCCCAAGACAGTACCCTGAGGGACTACAAAGCCGATCAAAACAGCATATACCGGCAGCCTGGCCGAACAACTGATAAGTGGGCTAACCAGGATAGTGATGAGACGCTCCTTGGGATTGCTGATTGTGCGGGCGGACATGATTGCTGGAATGGCGCAGGCTCCGCTGGAAATAAGCGCCACCATGCTCCTGCCGTTCATTCCGAATCGCTGCATTATAGAATCAAACATAAAAACTACTCTGCTCATATATCCTGATTCCTCCAGCAATGCTATTAAAAAAAATAAAATAGCAATCTGAGGAACAAAGACCAGTACACCACCTAACCCTGCTAGTAGCCCATTGACAAGTAAGTCTGTCCACCATACATCCGTGAGATGTTTATCCAGATAAGCTCCAGCTAGAGCAAATCCTTCTTCTATCATATCCATGGGATAGGAAGCCCACGAAAATATAGCCTGAAAAATAAAAAACATGATAACGAAAAAAAACACCGGTCCTAAAAAACGGTGTGTGATGATTTCATCTATTTTGTCTGTAGTACTTTTGTGTGCAGAGGCTACTGTGGAAATGGTCTGCCGTACAGTCATCCCATAATCGTCATATCTGCGCATGGTCTCCTGCACCTGAAGCCTTATATCATTAAACCCAGATCGTGTCACCAGATCACCAATAAAAACTCTGTTTTTTTCAGTTAGAAAATCTATCCATTGAAAATGATGCGCAAGGATTTTACCCCGGTAAAGATTATCTGTACCCAAAGATTTAATAATACGTGAAGCAACAAAGGTTTCATTATCACTTAGCTGGTAAATGACAGATTTGTCAGGTTTCTTCAATAATTTGAGGTGCTGCTTTAAGGCAAAATCCAATTCATCCAGTTGATAGCCATTTCTCACAGAAGTACAGATGACTTTTACACCCAGATACTTTTCCAGGGGCTTTATATCGACAGTTTTACCATCTTTTTCTGCCAGATCTACCATATTCATAACAAAAATCATCGGAAACCCCAAATCTATGATTTGAGTCGCAAATAATAAATGCCTTTCTAACTGTGTCGCATCTGCCACATAAATGACAAGGTCAGGGTAATTGTCATTATCGGGATTTACTAACGTATTGATGACAATTTTCTCTTCTGTAGAATTGGGATACACACTGTATGTGCCGGGAAAATCTATTATTTCTGCCGTTTCATTTTCTGAAAGACTGATCATCCCGGATTTTTTATCTACGGTAACGCCAGGAAAATTGGAAACATCCTGATGTAAACCAGTCAGATAATTAAATAAGGATGATTTTCCTGAATTAGGGTTGCCCAGCAGAGCTACGATGGGTCTCCGTCCTGCCTTCATATATTATCCTCTATGATGATGGTGGCGGCTTCTTCCTCCCGCATTGCCAATTGGTGTCCTTCCAGTTTAATATAAAATGCTCCGCCAAATGGCGATTTTCTGACCATAGTCACTTTGGCTTTTGGCAATAGCCCCAAATTCAGCAACTTACAGGTGTATGTATTTTCATCCAATGTAGAAACGAGTGCTGATGCACCGGGAGCAAGGGTGGCTAATGTTCTATGGTCCTTCAAAAGATTATTTAGACTAAATTTAAATTGCAAAGATATAAAAATTGTACTCTTTAAAAAAATTTGGCTTAAAAAATAAGTTATGATTTTCATCACCTATTGGCTTTAATTATATGCTATCCTTATTGTAGTTCATGTATTAAAGGCGTTTAAGATAAGACCACCTCGGCTGGGCCTTTGGTTGAAAAAATACAAAAGTAAATCATCAAAACCAATTGTTTGTTGATATCCTGTGTTTCGCTTAAACATTAAATGATCATTTTGAGACACTAAGATATGTAATTAAATTTAATATAACAAATTATTTAAAACCTTTTTAGAGTGGACTCATTGCCAAAAAAAGTAACCAAAAAACGCTATTTCAAAAAAAGGCGATTGCGAAGCACCGTTCATTCTCGAGTCAAAATGCTTTTTCTATCGCATTGATTATGAATTATTTATTTAATGTAATTGTAGAATGGCGATAGACGCATTTTTGACTCTTCATTCTTTATCGCTTGTTTTTTGAACGCTACCCCAGACCAATTGCTGTCATTAACTGAAAGATTTTGACTTTTTCAGCTGACCCTATATAATTCACACAAATAAATCAAATCAAATCGACATAAAAAACAAACACATGAAAATGTAGTTGAAGCGTTATCAAAACTTTAACAGTTCAGATATCATCTCTTTAAAACATTTCGATATTATCGACTTACATTTGCATTGTGAATCTTATCCTTAAATACAACGTCTCACTTTTTTTAGCTGGCATTATTTATACAGCTTCTCTGTTTATATTACCACCAGTTAATCATGTTTCAGTAGACGGAAAGTCTGTAGTTACTTTTTCAAAAACAGAAACAGCTAAGATTTCCGGGTTTACAAAAAATGAACTCACAACTACTTACAACGGTCAAACGATAGATGTTAAAAATAATGCGTTTACAAAAAATTTCTTCACGGTAAGACATATTGAGATTGTAAATTTAGTAGTTTTAATTACTAATCGTGAAACTACATTGTTAAATAGCGCGCTTTCGCAACTCAGTAAAAAAATACTCATCTTTCCTTTCCATACTTATTGGTAAAATAATATTTTTTTTCTCCCATTATTTATATCTGGTTGATGCCTAGGTATATTTTTATTTGGTCCTAAAGAAATTTAATTATTTAACCTTAGTCTTTTAAATACAAAAAGGCTATTCTAATTTTATAAATCATGTCAAACATTATATTAAATGTTATTATCATAGCAGTAATTTTTTTGCCAATGGCTTATTTTATGTTAAGCGGAAACAAAGAGAAATCGTCAACTAAGTTTTTACAAGACAAATTAAAATTGTTTCATGTTATACCTGATACCATTGGTTGTTTTCAAAGCGGCGGGATCGCACTTGACAAGGGTAAATCTGAGCTGTATTTTTATCAATATGAAGGAGAAGTCTTTACTAAAATAGCTTGTAGTGAGATAGATAAGGCAGATGTGGAGAAACTTTATCAAAATGAAATTGCTCATGGTCATGACATAAATATGTTAAAGTCTGTTTCCATTATTATTAAATTGAAAGACAAGTCGGAAGTAAAATTACCTGTTTATAATGCTTCAAAATATCCAAATGTAGGTTTGGATTTATTGGAATCTGTACGATGGTCACAATTAATTAATAAGGTTGTAAGTAAATAACATTTTTTAGGGGCTGTCTAAGAAGTTGGATTCCAAATTACTCTCAAATTTAATTTTGCATTTTCCCCATCCATTTTAAAGGAAGGGATATGCAAAAATATTTAAAAATGAAATTTTAATGTTCTAACATAATTTGATCTTCAACTTAATAGACAGCCTCATTTTGCCCTATAATTATTTATATAGTATAACCCTATGTATTAAAGGTGGGTGCTAAAATGTTTTTCACGAGAATAATTGGTTAGGTACTATATCCATCATTGTTTTCGGTTATGCTCTTGGTAATTTTACAATTAGCCTTTTCAAATATAAAAATAAAAAAAATTAACTTTTTATTAGGGGTTTTTTAATAGGCAAGCATACTATATATAAATACCCATCATGAATCCATCAGCTAAAATCATTGCATTCAGAAACATGCCCATCTTCAGGTCACTCACGACTGAGCAGCTTGATTTGCTTGCAAATAGTGCCATCTATGAGAAAGTAGCCAAAAACGCTGTGATATATGATACAGGAAGTGTTATGGATTATGTATACGTCATCGAAAAAGGTAGTGTAAAACTAGGTATTGTAGCTGCCTGTGGCAAAACTCTGACAAAAGACATAGTTTATGAAAATGAACTTTTTTGCGAAAATATTTTTTCGTCAGGCCTCATCACCAAAGAGTTTGCTGAAACAATGACGGAAACAAAAGTATATAAAATCCCCATCAGCATTTTCAAATCACTGATCATTGCAAACAATGTTTTCGCAAATGATATCATGACGATTATAGTAATCAAATTGCAAAATCTGGAAGAGCGACTACAAAACTTTGTTTTTCGAAAAGCAAAAGAGAGAATTGTAAACTTCATATACAGATCGGGTCTCAGAAAAGGCATTAAAATAGGTCTCAATGAGCGGCTCATAGACCAGGGTATGTCTCATAAAGAAATTGCTTATCTTACAGATACCAGCAGACAAACGGTAGCCCGAATCATGAATGAGTTGAAAAAAGAAAATTATATTCACTACGGCTCCAATAAAAGCAGTAAAATTTTGATCCGCGATATGCAGGTCATGCAGGAATACAGTTGGGTTGGGTGATTAAAAATTCGATTAGTTAAGGTTAGTTTTTTTCTATGAAAAACTGGAAGACCCTCCCAAGGGTCTTTTTTTTTTGATAAAAGTACACTATGTAACAAAAGTGTCTTTGAAATCATATCCCGAATATATCTTTGCACTACTATTAGTTATTTATTCAGTTGTACAGAATTAACGTAATTTCACCTTTCAAAAAATCAAAGATATGATTCAGGAAAAAATATGGAACGACTGGAAAGTGGTCATAATAGGTTGTCTCACATTAGGACTCACACCTTATTTGCCGGAACCGCATATTGTTGGCAAAATCAGATGGGTAGTAGGTGGCGCTAAAGGTATGCAGATTATGGATTGGTTTGATTTTATAATGCATGGTATTCCATGGTTATTACTTATACGTCTTGTCATTATAACTCTGACCACAAAAAAAGCTTCCTCCAACATCAATACCCAATAGCCTTCCTTTCCCTAATGATTACTGTAATTAAGACTACCTGAAAAATAGACTATACCAATAATTTTTAAGAAAACGACATTCGAAAAATTATTAGTACCTGTTCATTGGGATAATAATGTTAAAAATACACTATCTTCGCCCCTTCCAAAAATAAAACAATCGTATGGCAGCTTTGATACATGTCAATCATCATCAGAAAACTAAGATATTAGCTACGATAGGACCGGCATCCAGCAGTAAGGAAGCATTGCTCGATCTGGTTAAAGCAGGGGTTAATGTATTCAGACTTAATTTTTCGCATGGGGAGCACTCCCAGCACCAACAAGTCATAGACAACATACTGGAAATCAACGAAAAATATAACGTATACGTGGGCATACTTGCCGACCTGCAAGGACCAAAACTCAGGATCGGAAAGATGGAAAACAATGCTCTTGCCATCCAGCCGGGTGACATCCTGACCTTTGTCAATGAGGAATGTCTAGGGACGAAAGAAAAGATTTACATGAGCTACGAGCTCTTTGCAGCTGATGTCAAAGTCGGCGAAAAAGTCCTGGTAGACGACGGGAAAATTGTACTGGAAGTACTTTCCACCAACGGTAAAAATGAAGTCAAGTTGATAGTACTTTTTGGTCAAACACTTTCTTCCAACAAAGGGGTCAATCTGCCTGATACTATCGTCACACAACCATCTCTTACAGAAAAGGACCTCGAAGATCTCGATTACATTCTTACACAACCTGTCAACTGGATAGCACTGTCCTTTGTAAGACAAGCAAAAGATGTAAAAGATCTGCAGAAAAGAATCAAGGCGAAAAAACATATAGCCAAGGTTGTCGCTAAAATAGAAAAGCCTGAAGCAATTACCAATATCAAGGAAATTATCAAAGTTTCAGATGCTATAATGATAGCCCGAGGGGACCTTGGGGTTGAAGTGCCTATAGAAAAGCTCCCCGGCCTTCAAAAGATGATCATTGCAAAGTGTATACAGAAAGCAAAACCCGTGATCGTGGCTACTCAGATGATGGAAAGTATGATCACAAATCCTTCGCCAACCAGAGCTGAAGTCACTGACGTTGCTAATGCAGTACTGGATGGAACTGATGCAGTAATGTTGAGCGGTGAAACATCTGTGGGCGAACATCCTTCATTGGTAGTAGAAGCCATGCGTAAAATCATAGGTGAAGCTGAAGCATCCTATCATGTACATGGCAAAAGACCTCAACCAGACCCTGATGCTGAGACCTTCCTGTCAGATGTATTGTGCCTCAATGCACCAAGACTTGCTGAAGAGATCAACGCCAAGGCCATATTGGGATTGACCGTCAATGGTTATACCGCATTTAAAATATCTTCATACCGTCCAAAGCCGGAAATTCATATTTTTTCTGACAAAATTCATATGTTGAGTACACTCAGTATGGTTTGGGGTGTAAAATGTTATCTATACACAAAATTTACTACTACAGACGAAACCATCGAAGATGTCAACGAGATACTAAAAGATGAAGGCGTAGTAGAAACAGGTGATATCGTGATCAATACCGGCAGTATGCCGCTGCACAAACGATTCAGAACCAATATGCTGAAGATTACTGTGATTGAGTAAAAGATAAGGAATTTTATCTTCCATACTAAAAGCAACTAGAGGGAATCTCTATTGTTTACTTCTCAAATATTAACGAAACTTTAAATATTCTATATTTATAATCTGTACCTTTGAACTATAATTGATCGTTATTAGTTTAGTGTTGTGTCATTTAAAGAATATATAAAGTTGAGATATAAAGTTCTATTGTTCATACTTTTCACTGTGCATTCAGTAATTTCCATCGCTCAGATAGAAGATGTCCGCAAAACTGAATCAGATATCAAAGTGGAAGACAGGTTTGTAGCTGCCAAACTTTTAGTGGCATCCGGCAAAAAAAACGAAGCTATTCGCTTACTGGATACCCTTAGGAGAGAGTCTGAGCCTAGTGCTGCTATATTTTTTGAACTTGCCAAGTTGCATTATGAAAATAAAGACCTCAATCAAACAGAATCCAACCTTCGGTCAGCTTTAAAACTCGAACCAGATAATGTTTGGATACGCCGGTTTGAATACAACTTCTCTAAAGACATGGGCAGAATGGAAGAAGCAGGCAAAACACTACTTTATTTGTCAAAACTCCAACCTAAAAATCCTGAATATTATGATCAGTTGGTAGCTTTACAAATACAACAAAAACAATTGGATTCTGCTCTCCTGACACTTACTGAAAAAGAAAAAAATATAGGATACAGCTCTCATAATGTACTTAAAAGAGCAGAAATCCTGGACAATGCAGGCAAGCTAACGGAAGCTATTGACGCCATCAACACATTGGTGGCAAAATATCCTGGCGAAAAGAAATACCTCCATCTCATCACAGGTATGCTCCACTCCAATGACAAAATAGCTGAAACCGAACCTTATCTTAAAAAAATACTGGAATTGGACCCCAATGACAATGATGCGAAATTGGGATTAATCCTCCTCTCCAAAAACAAAGGTACCCGTGAGGATTATCTCGTCACCTTGTTTCCCCTTATCAGCAATCCGGATGCTCCCATCGACATGAAGATAAAAGAATTGATGCCTCATGTCATTAAACACGCTTCTACAGGAGATACATTGCTCGGACAGCAGCTCATCGATCTCTGCGACAAACTTGTGATTGCCCATCCCAACGATGCCAAATCTCATGCTGTCTATGGAGACGTCTTAAAAAATAACGGAGAAATGACAGCAGCTGTTAGACAATATGAAAAAACCTTGTCACTAAACAATAAAAATTTTTTGGTGTGGGAACAACTCATGTACTGCATCGAAGAGCTGGGAAATGTCGACCTGCTGCTCAAGACTGCCCGAGAAGCGATAGATTACTTTCCTAATCAGGCGATTTCATATTACTTTGCTGGAAAAGCATATATCTCTAAAAAAGAAGAAAAAAGTGCTTTGTCCATGCTTGAGGAAGCATCTATGATTGCTGCGGGCAATCCTAATATCGAAAGCAGGGTACTCACATCCAAAGCCGAGATTCTATTTCATAAAAAAGAATATAAAAAAGCAATGTCGCTCGTAGACGAAGCATGGACAGTCAGCAACCAGAAAAATGCCTCTGCTTGCGAACTGAAGGGTGACATCTTTAAAGCATCAGGTGATGCAAAAAATGCTGTCATACATTGGCAAAAGGCGATAGAACTAGGCGGACAAGTCAACAGGCTGGAACAGAAAATAGCAGAAGAAAAAAATAACTGATGAGATTATTGCCCATTTTAATAGTGTTTTGTCTATTTCATTCATGCGCCACTAGCAAAAAAGTGAAGCCTCTTCCGGATAGAAGTCATGCAGATGTTATACAGTCTCTTTTGAAAAGAAACATCGACTTTCAATGGTTTTACGGAAAAATGAGTACCTCGCTAGAATCTCCGGAGGAAAATGTATCAGGCTCTATGGTAGTAAGAATGAAAAAAGATAGTGTACTGTGGGTTGCCATAAAAAAATTTGGTATTGAAGCTGCCCGTCTACTGGTCGATAAAGATAAGTACACGATTATATACAGACTCGAATCGGCCTACCAATCAGGAAGTATTTCCAAAATCAATGATCTCATAGCTGTGACGGCTGATTTTGAAGATTTACAGCAACTTATGTTCGGTAATGTCATCTTACCGGAAGACAGTCAGACGACATTCAGTAAAGATTCTATCTACTACGTCGTTCAGACCAAAGTAGATGGCATCATTCTGGATTACTATGTCAATGGGTACACCTTAGAGCTGGAAAAAATGCAGATGACGGACAAAATGAACAGGGTCGCCCATGCGGAATACGGAGATTACCGGGAGCTTGCAGGCTTTGGCAAAGTTTCCTATGATCGTACATTCAGTTTCCCCTACAATGATGTTGGGACGGCTACCATCAATATGAAATTTTCAGAAATTGAGATCAATGTACCCAAAGAGATAAAATTTTCTATACCGGAACATTATGAAAAAATCAATTAAAGTACTTTGCCTTTGTCTGGCATGTATCCTGATTACGGGATATGTGACGGGCCAATCCCATCAGGATCTGGAAAAACAACGAATGAAGATTATAAAGGATATTGAAAAAACATCCAAGGCACTCGAAACAACCAAAAAAACTAAAGAGAAGAACATCAATCAGCTGAAAGTACTCGAGGAACAAATGAACAGTCGTAAAAAACTGATTAACAACCTTCAGTCTGAGGTCAAAATTAATGAAAGTCTTATCGTGCAAAACGAAACGAAGATAGGAGAATTAAAAAATAAACATGATGCTTTAAAAACACAATATGCAAGTTTACTACGAAGCAGTTACCTCAAAAAACTCACCAATTCTAAGTGGTCTTACTTGCTATCTGCCCAAAATTTAAATAATCTTATCGTCCGGTGGAGATATTTACATCAGTTTGACCACTATACAGAACAAAAACTGAATGAGATTAAATTATTGACAGGCGAAATCAGAGAAAAAAATACGGAAATAGAAAAAAACAAACAGCAAAATATGACCGCCTTACAAGAGACCTCCCAAAATATGGCTCTCCTGGCTAAAGAACAAAAAGATAAAGACGCTATTGTAAAAAAACTTTCTAAAGAAGAGGACAAACTCATCTCTACACTAAAAAAACGTGAAAAAGAAAGAGAAAACCTAAATTCCGCTATTGAAAAAATCATTTTGGCCGAACTATCAAAAGCCAAAGCCAAGGAAAAAGGAGATGTTGCTGTAATCAGAAAAAAAGAAATAGATAATTCTGGATTTTCAAAAAATAAAGGCGCATTGAGTTGGCCAATATCAAAAGGCAGGATTACCGGTCGATTTGGGACACATCCCCACCCTACCATAAAAAATGTTCAGGTTTCTAATAATGGTGTAGATTTTACACTTCCATCAGGCGATCAGGTGGAGTGCGTATATGATGGAGAGGTAGTAGGTATCACTAATATACCAGGTTTCAAAAACATGGTCATAATAAAGCATGGAAGTTACTATACGGTATACTCTAAGTTGGATAATGTGGTTATCTCCAAAGGTCAGCAAATCAAAAGAGGACAACAAATAGGAAGTATTCAGACAGGTGCAGAAGGAACGGCTGAAATGCACTTTGAACTTTGGAAAGATAAGGTAAAATTGGATCCTGAAAAATGGTTTAACAGATAAAGGCTCATATTGAATTCAGAAAAGTATAAACCTGATTTTCATACAAAAAAAAATGGTCGCCCCCCAGCGACCATTTACAAATTATAATCCCATAAACATATCCAAAACTCAAAATCAGATCCGGATCTCACCCGTTCTGACGCATTTATTATTTTTTGACTCAATCTCGATGATGAAAAAAATGAAAACGCTTTTGCTTTCCTTCTCTTTCATGATACAATATTACGACTATATAATAGATTGGTAAAAAACAAATTCTTATCATTATAATATATATTTTTATTTAATATGATTTAAATAATTTTATATTGTATTGGTAATGTGTATTCTTTAATTCTCTTTTTTTTAATAAAATTATAATTTAATAACAATAATAGGAGTTGCAGTGGTGTTAATTACAGCGATAATTACCTGCATTATTTATTTTTTGTTGTGCTCTCCATGATTTTTTATACATTTGCATATACCATATTATACTCTTGAGATGAATTTTTATCCAAAATTACTTTTATTGATAGTGGTCCTGAGTGGGACACTCATTGGATGCAAACAAAAAAACCAATCTGATAAAAAGACTGACCTCATGAAATATGGAATACCCGTCAGTATAGATGCACCATCAGATGTCGAAATTTCAAAACTGGGGTCGGGCAGACTAGCAGATGTTTCTCTAAAGAACCAAAATGGTTATGATATTCAGATATTTATGGCAGAGGCATTTTCAAATGACCTCACAAAGTTAAAACAGCAAAAAAAAGAAACCGTTACAGCAAATCCATTTTTTTCAAAAATTGTAGAGGAATATCCTGATGGATTCTTGTACGAAAAAATAACCAATGAAGACACAAGAAACTATGACTTCATCATTATAAAAGTCATGGGCGATAAAGAAATCAATTTTCAATGCGGAAATTCCAAAGAGTTTTCAGAGCAGGAAGTCAAAAACATGATCCACACCATTCGCAAATAATACTGATAAACTTTCCCCGCTTACTGCAATGAATCTTTTAAAGCAACAATAGCTGCCAGCCATTCTTCCTGTACTTTTTTAACCTGAGCGGGTGTAAGATGAGAAGCAGTCTGCTCTTGGGTCCCATGATCGTGACTATGGTCGTGTCCATCATGGTCATGGTGTTCGACACCTGGTACAGCGACCATATTTGTTTTCCAGTTTTCTACCTGGATCTTCCATCTCCTTAATTGATCTATATTCTGAGCAATGTTACCCTGAGCCATCCTGGCCATAAGGATACTGTCTACCTCTATCCCAAGGTGAATGGCCTTGTCTTGTACCTCAAGTGCATCTGACAGTTGTGGGTCTACAGCAGCTGTCTTTTCCTTACATCCTGAAACTGCCAGAAGCATCCAAAAGCTAACAGAAATCCATATTAATCTTATCATTAGTAAATATTTTTATTGAAACAAAAGTAATGAATCTTATTTATACAAAAGCATTCAGCGATTTTTCAATGATGGCAAGTGCTTCATGTATCTGAGCTTCGTTGATGACCAATGGAGGAGCTAGCCTTATTTTATTGCCGTGGGTAGGTTTTGCCAATAGCCCATTGTCCCTAAATTCAAGGCAAATATTCCAAGCCAACTTTGAATCTTCTTCTGAATCTATCACTATCGCATTAAGGAGCCCTTTACCCCTTACAAGTTTTATTAATTTATTTTTCGTGGCTATTTTTTCCAATCCAGTTCTGAATATTGTGCCCATCATTTCTGCGTTTTCTGACAAATTTTCATCTATCACCACTTTGAGTGCTTCTATAGCTACTGCACAAGCCAAAGGATTTCCCCCGAATGTTGAGCCATGTTCGCCAGGATGAATCGTAAGCATGATTTCATCATTGGCAAGCACTGCAGATACGGGCATCACGCCACCTGAAAGGGCTTTGCCCAAGATAAGAATATCAGGTTTTATGTCATGACTCATATTACAATGACCTGCTTTGCAGTCACATTTACCACAAGTGGCCAGTAGTCTGCCGGTACGTGCTATTCCTGTCTGTATTTCGTCTGCAACAAATAAAACATTGTGGGTTCTGCATAGGTCTGCTACACCTGTAAGATATCCATCATTTGGCACAAAAACACCAGCTTCCCCTTGTATAGGCTCCACGATAAATCCTGCAATATTGGGATCATTTGCCAGTTTTTCCTCCAGAGCAGGCAAATCATTGTATGGTATGGTCTCAATACCTGGCATAAAAGGTCCAAAGCCCATACGAGCTGAAGGATCGTTGGATGCTGATACAACAGCCAATGTTCGACCGTGAAAATTATTGGTAGCAAAAAGTATTTTAGCTTTGTCTTTTTCTATTCCCTTAACTTTGTAAGCCCATTTGCGGGTCAGTTTCATGGCGGTCTCTACTGCTTCGACTCCAGAATTCATCATCAGCACTTTATCAAACCCAAAAAGTTTTGCCATAAATTCCTCAGCATCTCCCAGCAAATTGTTATGAAACGCTCTGGATGTAAGGGTGAGCTTCTCCGCCTGAGCTTTCAGGGCATGGATGATTCTTGGGTGACAATGCCCCTGATTGACCGCTGAGTAGGCAGATAAAAAATCAAAATATTTTTTTCCGTCGACGTCCCAAACAAATACTCCTTCTCCGCGCTCGATCACTACAGGCAATGGGTGATAGTTGTGTGCACCGTATTTATTTTCCTTGTCGATGAGATTCTGAGCTTTTACAGATTCTAAAGTAGTGGTAGTGGCCATGTTACAATGATTATGATTATAAGGCAAAGATATAATGTTTTCTGATATTTTGAATAAAAAATGATAATTTTGACTTATTTTTTATAATATTTGCGTCATATTTTATTTAATTAAGTATTTTTAGTTAATTTTTAAACAAATGAGCGATATAAGCACCTTCCATACCGATGAATATGATGTCAAAATCCTACAGCTCCTGGAAGTCGATGGCAGGATGGCATTTTCTCTTATAGCTCAAGAAATCGGCATTTCCAATACCATGGTTCACCAGCGAGTCGCCAAACTAATTGATCAAGGTGTACTCAAAGGTATTAAGCCCATTCTCGATGAAAAAAAACTGGGCTATGACTGGGCTTCTTTTACCGGATTGACCCTGGACAAAGACCATAATTCAGAACGAATTATCGACGCACTCAAGTCAATACCTGAAGTCACCGAGTGTTATTATATTACCGGAGCTTTTACATTATTCATACGGATCATCGCTAAAAATCACGAACATATGCGCCGTATCCTTTACGAACAAATTGACAATATTCCGGGTATAGCCAAGACAGATTCATTTATGGAGTTGGGTTGCGCATTCAGGCGGAATGTAGGATTATAAACAAAAAGTCTTATTCTCCAAAATCAAAATCCATATGATATAAGTCATAAAATATTGCATCTTTTCATCTTACTTTTGCACCCAAAATAAAACTGTAAGGTGAAGACAATCATAGAACCATTCAGAATAAAATCTGTAGAACCCATACATTTTAATACAGAAACATACAGAAGGCAAGCTTTAAAAGACGCATTCTACAACACATTTTTGTTGCATTCAGATGATGTGATGATCGATCTACTTACAGATAGTGGGACGAGTGCGATGAGCAGCGCTCAATGGGCAGGCATAATGATGGGTGATGAATCATATGCTGGAAGTCCGAGTTTTTACAGATTCGAAAGTGCAGTCAAAGATATTACCGGCATGTCGGTAGTCATACCCACGCATCAAGGGCGAGCATCAGAAAAAATATTATTTAGTATCACAGGCGGTAAAAGCAAAGTTTTTATTTCTAATACACTGTTTGATACGACAAGAGCAAATATTGAGTTTGCAGGTGGAGTAGGAATAGATATGATCTGCAAAGAAGGAAAATCACCAGCGATTCCTGCACCTTTCAAAGGCAACATCGATACAGAAGCCCTAGAAAATTATATTACTAGGCATGGTGCTGCACACATCGCCATGGTCATTATTACCGTGACCAATAATTCTGGCGGTGGCCAGCCGGTAAGTATGGCAAATATCAGAGAGACCAGTCGTATTTGCAAGGCCCACAATATCACATTGTACATCGACGCATGCAGATTTGCAGAGAATTGTTACTTCATCCAAACCCGTGAAGCAGGATACGCTTCTAAACCTATCAAGGAAATAGCCAATGAATTATTCTCGTACTCCGACGGGTGCACTATGAGTGCCAAAAAGGATGCTTTTGCCAATATCGGTGGTTTTCTTGCTATGAATGATCAGGAACTTGCCACAAAATGCAGAAATCTTTTGGTCATCACGGAAGGTTTTCCTACTTATGGAGGATTGGCAGGACGAGATTTGGAGGCGATAGCCATTGGATTGTACGAAGTGATGGAAGAAAATTATCTACATTACAGGATCAGAAGTATAGAGTACCTTACCCAGAAATTGAGTGATGCAGGTGTGCCAGTGATGTTGCCTGCTGGTGGTCATGCTGTCTATCTTGATGCCAAACAGTTTCTTCCGCACATTCCTGTAGATCAGTATCCAGGTCAAGCATTGGTGTGTGCCTTGTATATAAAAGGGGGTATCCGATGTGTAGAAATAGGGTCGTTGATGTTTGGGAAATACAATGAAGATCATCAATTAGTTCCTGCTGCGCTTGAACTCGTGAGACTGGCTATTCCACGTAGAGTTTATACCCAAAGTCACATCGACTATGTGGCAGAAGTGATCATTGAAGTATTTGAAGAAAGAAATCAGATCAAGGGTATGAAAATCACAGAAGAAGCAGAAACCCTAAGGCATTTTACGGCCAAACTTGATTTTGCCTAATACATATTACTTAACACTTTTTCGATTTATGTCTTCATATAAAAAACCTTTGTTGCTTGCTCCAGTTGGATCTTTTGAATCACTCCATGCAGCCATTCATGGTGGTGCTGATGCTATATATTTCGGTGTGGAGCAACTCAATATGCGAACAAAATCTATCCCGACCATCACCATAGAAGACATTGCGGAAGTAGCCCGGATATGCAAACAACATCATATCAAAGCCTATCTTACACCTCAATACTGTAGTGTTTGATTACGACATGCAGCTGGCACGAAGGATCATCTCTGAATGTAAAAACCAAGGAATAGATGCAGTTATAGCATCAGATTTTGCCGTCTTTGAGTTGTGCAAATCTATAGGAATACCGCTGCATATCAGTACACAAGTCAATGTCAGTAATATAGAGTCTGTCGCGTTTTTTGCACAAATGGCGGATGTTGTTGTACTGGCTAGAGAACTTACATTAAAACAAGTGGCACATATCACATCAGAGATAGCACGACGAGATTTACGTGGTATTGCTGGTGAATTGATGAAAATAGAGACCTTTGTTCACGGTGCTTTGTGTATGGCCGTTTCCGGCAAATGTTATCTAAGTCTCCACGAAAAAAATGCTTCTGCTAATCGAGGAGCATGTGTCCAAAACTGCCGTAGACCTTACCAAGTGACTGATCTCGAGACTGGAAATGAACTCCTTATAGACAATGAATACATCATGTCTCCCAAAGATCTCTGCACCATAGCATTTGTCGATGAGTTGATGGAAGCAGGTATCGATGTCTTCAAAATCGAAGGTCGCAGCAAGTCAGCCGAATACGTCTATGCCACCACTAAATGTTACCGAGAAGCGATAGATGGAGTCCTAAATGGTAGTTATACAGAAGAAAAAATAGATCATTGGCTTCAGGAACTGGATAAAGTCTACAACCGGGGTTTTTGGGACGGCTATTTTATGGGTCGGAAACTCGGAGAATGGACAAAAAACCCAGGATCTATTGCCACAGAAAAGAAAATCTATCTTGCAAAAGCCAGCAAATATTATCCCAATATAAATGTGGCTGAATTTCTGGTAGAAACAGGTACCATCCGTGCGGGCGAAAACCTAATGGTCATAGGTAGAAATACAGGTTCTGACAAAATTGTTCTCGATGAGCTCATCGTCAATGGTGTCAAACAAACAGAAGCCAAAAAAGGAGACAAAATCACATTCCTATTCCCAAAGGCATTAAAACCCAATGACAAACTGTATAAAATTGCGGCAGAAAATGGCTAAAATCATCCATTATCGCAGCAAATGTATAGGCTGTAATATTTGTTTTGAGATGCAGCCCGAATATTGGCGACTATCCAAAAAAGATGGCAAAGCCACACTCGTCAACAGCCATCTAAAAAAAGATACCCACATTTTAGTTATACCGGACGACAGCATCGTATTAAGCAAAAAAACCGCAGAACACTGCCCCGTGAAGGTGATTAAGGTGTTTTAAGTTCACAAACCAGCAGCGTAGCTGGTATTACTCATTCATCTGGTTAATAATTCAGGCACTATTTTTGATATTAAAATAATACATAATGTACAATATGTTGCATTTAAGCAATTATTAAATAGTAAATAATAGTAATATGAAAAAATGGACGCAATGTAACTTATACTTTTTAATCTTTTTGGCACTGACTCTCATGATCACTTCATGTAGTCCTTCCACTACACACCGCACTGGAAAATACTCCTCAGCCAACAAAAGAGCAAGCAGTAAAAATACATCCAAAGAAGATAAAAGGTATACCTACGAAAAGTCATCCAAATCGGAGAGCAAATCTACTGTAAAGGTGAAATCATCCTCACTTAGAGATTTGATCGTATCCACAGCGATGCAATATGAAGGGATACAGTATCGCTCTGGAGGCAAAACTCCGGAAACAGGATTTGATTGTAGTGGATTTACTGGATATATTTTCACCCAAAACGGGATACCTCTTTCAGGGCCGTCTCATAAACTGGCTGAACGAGGCCAACATAAATTAAAAAAAGAATTATTGCCCGGTGATCTGGTGTTTTTTGGGAATGAAGAAAGAATTTCTCATGTGGCTATTGTGTCTGATAATACCGGCGATCTTTTGAAAGTAGTGCATGCAACCACCTCTGCAGGTGTCAAAGTGGATGAAATATCCAGCTCAGATTACTGGACTTCAAGGTTTCTTTTTGGAGTGGATGTAATTTCCAAATAAATGGTTAATGCTGGAACTAATGCTCATCGAAATGAAGTTTATTGATTTCTGATGACTATCTTTACCCTTTAATATTTCAAATCATTATGTTAAATCTAATTTTATTTGGTCCTCCCGGGTCAGGAAAAGGGACCCAAGCAGAAAAACTGATAGAAAAATATGGTATAATGCATATATCTACAGGTGATCTATTCAGATATGAAATGGGAAACAATACGCCCCTTGGCTTGAAAGCTAAAGAATATATGGCAAAAGGCGAATTGGTTCCGGATGAAGTGACAATAGGCATGCTAAAAAATAAAGTGAATTCAAACCCTGATGCAGCCGGTATTATTTTTGACGGCTTTCCTCGTACAATAGCCCAGGCAAAAGCGCTGGATGAATTTCTACAAGAAAAGGGAATGGAAGTGACTGCTTTAGTAGCGCTGGATGTTCCTGAAGCTGAGCTGGTAGCCAGATTGCTCAACAGAGGCAAGTCATCAGGTCGGGCTGATGACAACGATGAGTCTATCATACGCAATCGTATCTCTGTGTATAAATCAGAAACTGCGCAGGTGTTTGATTATTATTCGATTTCCGGCAAATCCAGGCTTATACCGGGAGTGGGCACTGTAGATGAGATATTCAACAGATTGGCAACAGCCATTGACGAAGCCTGCTGATCAGGTTTTTTGCATTATAATTGTTTTTAAAAAATAACTTACTTTGGCTGAACAGAATTTTGTAGACTATGTGAAGATTTGTTGCAGGTCAGGGGCAGGTGGTGCCGGTTCGTCGCATTTCTACAGAGATAAAATGAATAGTATGGGAGGACCTGACGGTGGTGATGGTGGTCGCGGTGGTCACATCATCCTGAAGGGAAACTCCAATGTTTGGACACTACTTGCGCTAAAGTATAAAAAACATGTAATTGCCACACCAGGCACCAATGGATCAGGAAATAATTGTACAGGAGCCAGTGGAGATGATATCATTCTGGAAGTACCTCTTGGTACAGTAGCCCGGGATTTCGAAACCGGAGAAGTAGATTTTGAAATTACACGCCATGACGAAACCCGCATTTTGGCTCGGGAGGACGCGGTGGCCAGGGTAACTCACACTATAAATCAGCTACAAAACAAACACCAGAATATGCCCAACCGGGGGAATCCGGTACCGAAGTATGGAAAGTGCTGGAGCTCAAAGTATTGGCTGATGTCGGTTTGGTAGGTTTTCCCAATGCAGGAAAATCCAGTTTACTGGCCTCAATTACGGCAGCAAAACCTGAGATTGCCAATTATCCTTTTACTACTCTCGTCCCCAATCTTGGCATAGTAAAATACAGAGATCACCGTTCATTTGTGATGGCCGACATTCCGGGTATTATAGAAAATGCACATGAAGGCAAGGGGCTGGGATTGCGTTTCCTCAGGCATATAGAACGAAATGCCGTTTTGTTGTTTTTGGTACCCATCGACTCTAATGATATCACCAAAGAATATGAAATTCTTCTCAATGAATTGAGAATGTACAATCCTGATCTCATCGATAAACCCCGCATACTGGCCATCACTAAGTGTGATATAGTAGAGGACGAATATTTACAGCTGATTAGACCTGAAATAAAAGTTGATATACCTTTTTATTTTATTTCTTCTGTTGCTCAGAAGGGCCTTACAGAATTAAAGGATGCGTTGTGGGTAACAATGAACCCGGCAGAAGAAATATAATTGCTCAGGCAGACAGAGTCTCCATATACCTGACCAATAGTCTTACTCCATAAGCCGTGGCAGTGCGCATTTTTGCATATTCACTATCCGTAAATGCTACCCCTGCAATATCCAGATGGGTCCAGCTTTTATGCTCAGAAGTAAAATACTCAAGGAATTTAGCTGCTGTGATGGCTCCTGCTACAGGTTTTCCGCTGAGGTTTTTGATATCTGCTATATCTGATTGCATATCTGCTGCATAATCTTCCCACAGGGCAAACGCCATACTCTTTCGTTTACTGCCTCGCCGGCTGATGTAAGTGCAGCAGCCATTTCGTCATTACAGGTAAACATTCCCGCTGCAAAATATCCAAGTGTAGCTACACAACTTCCTGTAAGTGTAGCAAGATCTATGATATGTTCGGGTTGGTGGTGTTTGATCACATAAGCCAGACCGTCAGCCAATACAAGTCTTCCCTCTGCATCTGTGTCAATAACTTCTATAGACTTTCCGCTGTATGACCCTATGACATCGCCCGGCCGGATACTATTGGCGTCCACACTGTTTTCTGCGGCAGGCACAATACCAATAATGTGTATATTTAACTTTAATTTAGCAGCCAGTTCTACAGCACCGATGACAGCAGCAGCGCCTGCCATATCACACTTCATATATCCCATATTGGCAGATGGTTTGATGGAAATACCACCGGTATCGAAACTGATACCTTTTCCTACCAGGGCCAACTTTGGAAATCTGGACTTGCTGCCCTTGGGCTTGTATTCCATCGAGATGAGTACTGGAGGATTGCAACTACCCTGCCCTACGGCCAGCAATGCATCCATTTTCATCTTTTTGAGCTGTTTATGGTCGAAAACCTTTACATCATAGTTGTATTTCCTGCCAGATGCCAAGGCGTGTTCAGCTATATACTCAGGTGTTTTGATATTGGAAGGGTGATCTACAAGCTGCATAACTAAAATCTGAGATTCCACTACTGCAAGGGCCTGCTCAGCGATCTTGTGACGCTTTTTGTCTACTACAATTGACAGATCGGGTTGTACATATTTATTACCATTCGTTTTGAAAACTCCATGGTTGACTAGACTTTTGCGTAGCTCAATGACTGCATTTACCAGATACTCATCTGTCAGATGATCACAGATGACGTCAATTTTTATTTCTGTTTTGGACCTTTGCTGAAAAACAGCACTTCTGAAAAATTGATCTGATTTATTGATGTCTTTAGCCTCTCCAAGCCCAAGTATGACAACTTTTTGTTTTTTGTCAGGGTGCATAAAAGAGGTGATATCTTTTGCAGCCAATTGCAATTCAGGGTCATACTGTATGCCGGTAATTTTTTTTACCAGATCTAAATCTACAGCATCTTTACTAAATGGCAATACGATAATGCCGGCAGTTTTGGATGCAGACGCTTTAATCTTTATAGTCATCGTCAATAAAATTAATATTTATTAAAATAAAGCCATTTGAAGGCTTGTGGGAATTGTTCTCCCCAATGGATTTCTTTGTGTTGTCCTGAAGGATTGTGCGAGAAAATAATATCGAAATTATCATACTTTCTTTTTTCCTGCAGGATATTTTCTAACCTCAGTACCTGACCATAATGGTTGGCACTTTCCATTCCACCAGCATAGAGGTAGATGTCAGTTGGTCCCTGCGGCTTATATGTTCTAGCCAAATCGTATATTTCTTCAGATATCCAGAGGCTAGGTGAAAAAATCATCATATTTCCAAAAATATCTGGGTAATTAAATCCTGCATAAAGGCTTATCAGACCTCCCAGGCTGCTGCCTCCGATACCTGTAAAATCCCTGCCGGATAAATACCCGAAACCTGTTGTCAATCATTGGCTTCAGATCATCGAGCATAAACTTAAGATATAAATGACCTTCGGCCTCTGTGTATCTCGGTGTACTGTACGGTAAGTACTCTTGAATCCGCAGTGATCCACCATGATCGATAGCCACAATGATCACATCACCTATGCCATTTTCTGCAAGTCGCTGCAAAGACTTATCTACTCCCCAGTTGCCATAAGGTGCATACTCATCAAATAAATTTTGTCCGTCGTGGAGATATAGTACCGGATATTTTTTGTCTGTCTGGTAATAGTCATGGGGCAACAATACCGAAATCCGCCGTTTTCGACCTAATTGTGGAATTTCATAAGCATCATCCAGAATTTCGATCCTTGGGTAAAATGTTTTTATCGCTTCGTCTGTCATATCCCGCAAAAATAAGGACTTTTTATATATTATCTCCGGATTACGTATATATTATCTCTATTTTAAGTAAAAAAAATTAATTCCAATAGTCACTTTATGATCTTAATTTATAACTAACTACAGTCAACCAAACATCTTTACAAGAGAACCAATCTATAATCATTCCTAACTTTGAGCTGACCCTGCCTAATGATTAAAAAATGAAATTTCATTACTAGTAATCTTTTTTTGCATCATGATGAGCAAGATATTTAAATAAAATTATATCTTTGCACTCCGTTTGAAAAAGTTCTTTTAAATATGAGTATTTCAGATCGTTTTTCGTTGCCTTATCAGGGTATGAAGGATGGACTTCATCAGTATCAGTTCGAAGCCGATGATGATTTTTTGCTGAATTTAAAAATTCGCCCATTAAGAATGGTTTTTTTAAGATAGATGTAAATATTGACAAAAGAACCAATCTAAGTGAATTGAACATCGAAATAGATGGGTATTATTCCACTATTTGTGATAGATGCCTGGCGGATATAAAATTACCTGTAAAAGGGTCATACGACCTCCTCATCAAAGTGAGCGATACAGAGACCGACAACGATGAAGTGATTTTTATAAAGGAGGATGAGTCAAAACTTTTGTTGGCACAGATTTTCTTCGAGTACATTTGCCTGTCCATGCCCTGGATAAATGTGTATGAATGCGAAAATGAAAATCCGGCTCCCTGCAACACCGAAATACTTAAAAAACTCAATGAAACATCCGGTAAGATGGATGAATCAAAGACAGACGATAATATCTGGGAGGGTCTCAAAGGAATCCAACTGGACAACTGAATAGTTAAAGATTGATCATCAAATAAATTTTTGAAAAATGGCACATCCGAAGAGTAGGGTCTCGAAAGCAAGAAAAAACAAAAGAAGAACGCATCACAAAGCAGCAATGCCACAATTGGCAATTTGTAAAGCTACAGGTGAGCCTCACATGATGCACAGAGCATACTGGCATGAGGGAAGCATGTACTACAAAGGTCAGGTAGTGATACAAGCCAAAGAAGTCGAAGAAGTAGAATAAATATTTCTTTATAAAGCACTTTGAAAAAATATAAAGCTCCCTGTTGTTAAAGACACACGGAGCTTTTCTTGTTATTTTTACTTATTTTTTAAGTTCACCGATATCCTTAATTCACGAAACGCTCACTTTTATAGTAATAATATGAAAACAATCATCAATGCAGCACTTGCCCCGTCACCGGTAGGACCTTACAACCATTCTGTTTTGGCGGGTGATACTTTATACGTCTCAGGTCAGATAGCCATCAATCAATCAGAAGGTCGAATCATCCTGGACAATATAGAAGATGAAACGCACCAGGTGATGAAAAATATTGGATACATACTTGCAGAAGCTGGTATGACCTATGAAAATATTGCAAAGTGCTCAGTTTTTGTAGCCGATATGGAACAATACGGCAGAAGCAATGCTGTATATGGCACCTATTTTAATGAGGCTACAGCACCAGCCAGAGAACTGGTTCAGGTATCCAATCTGCCTAAATACGTCAATGTAGAGATCAGTTGCATAGCTGTCAGATAAAGCAGCTCAAGGTGGTTAGGTAGTCTCTCTTTTTCACTTCCATCTAAGTGTGAAGCTGAAGTCTGCCATCTTATCATTGCAAAAAACCCATACTGACCTGATACTGTAACATTTCTATCACCCGAAGTTAATTTTGGATAAATAGATGACTTTGCAAGGAAATTATATTTCCTAAAACCTACTACCTTCATTATTCAATTTTTCGTTTTTTCTATATTCATTTCATATTCTTACCTATCTTTACATAAATTTACAACAGGTATGGAAAAAAGAAAATGCCTTGAATGTGGAGATGCCTTTGACGGAAGAAAAGACAAAAAATTTTGTTGTGATCAGTGCAGGACAGCATTTGCCAATAAACAAAACACAGATCAGAATAAATTTATGCGCAATATCAATAATATTTTGCGCAAAAACCGTCGTATCCTTGCAGAATTGAATCCAACCGGCAAGGCAACAGTAACCAAAACTGACCTTCTGGATGAAGGATTTAAATTTTCCTACTTTACCAATGAATATAAAACAAAAACAGGAAAGGTCTACCGTTTTTGTTATGAACACGGATATCTACAACTAGAAAACAATCTCTTCGCTCTGGTATTCAGAAAAGAATATGTAGAATAATCAATAAAAGGTATTATGTCCCCTATAAAAGATATTTTTGACAATACTGAAATAAAGAAAAAACCGGAAGGATTTGCCCCGCATAGACAAAAAATTCATGAAATCATTTTCGAAGCTGAAACTACCGCCGGTAGACTTTTTGATGTTATGCTTCTGATTATGATTTTTTCAAGTATTATAGTACTCATGCTGGAGACAGTACCACGATACTATGCCGCACACAAACATATATTTTATGTACTCGAGTGGGTGTATACCATCTTTTTTACCATTGAATACCTGCTAAGAATTTACTGTGTGTACAGACCAGCTTATTATATTAAAAGTTTTTTTGGAGTCATAGATCTGTTGTCTATTTTGCCAAGTTATCTCACAATTTTTATACCCGGCATGCACTCACTCATGATTGTAAGGGGATTAAGATTGCTGAGAGTTTTCAGAATATTCAAATTGGATAGTTTCACTGAACAGGGAAATATCATTTTGTCGGCAATTATTGAAAGCAGAAAAAAACTTGCCATTTTTGCTGTAACTATTATTATAATGGTGACTATTTTTGGCTCGATCATGTATCTTATCGAACGTAATGTAAATCCTAACTTTGATAGTATCCCAAGATGTATATATTGGGCCATAGTCACCATTACTACCGTAGGCTATGGAGATATTTCCCCTATAACTTCTTTTGGTCAATTTATAGCATCCATCATCATGCTGATGGGATATATCATCATAGCTGTACCTACAGGCATAGTAACATCTTCCATAATGAGAGAAGATAAAAACAGTATGAATACCATCACCTGCCCCAATTGTACCAAGGAAGGACATGACAAAGATGCCAAATATTGTGACAGATGCGGAAACAGTTTATGACGTTTGACTTACAATAAGATAAATAGCAAGCAAAACAATCCTAAAATGTAGAATGTATTAAATGGGCTCTTACTTCTGTTGTTAGAGCCAATTATAAAATAAAAAGTCACAGGAAGCAGAAAAATTCTTCACATTGCCAGTACTTATCTATCCGGTAAAGTGTAAAAAACCATTTTTTACAATTAATCGTATATATTTTGCCTAAAATAGAAATGAAGAAAATACTGCAAGTTTCTAATCCTACTTATTATGCCATGCCTGGTTATGGGCCAAAGGTTTGCTGCATTTGGGACATTTGCCCGCATTTTCAGAGTGACCACCTTTGCATCCAGCCGAACAAATATAATGATGAACGATACCATCCGCTCCGGCAGGTATGTTGACTGTTTCCGTTGCAGCCTGTGGCTGAGCCGGACTTGTAGGTTGTCCCGGCAATGTCTGTACACTTGGTCCTCCAGGAGGTTGTTGTGCAGGTTGCTGTGGAGATTGATTTTGTTGCTGATTATGCCATGCCTGATTATGCGCCAAAGCTTTGCCGCATATCGGGCACTTTCCTGCAGACTCAGAATGGCCTCCCTTACATTTATCTTCGCAAATGTAGTGATGGACTTTGCCATCCGCTCCTGCAGGTATATCTACTGTAACTGGTGTTGGAGGAACATCAGTCTGTCCAGGCTGTCCTGTGGCTGCGGGTACAGTCTGATCAGTGACAGGTTGGTCAATAGTCTTAGTATCTGTTTTACAACTGAAAGTGAAAACTATGGCCACTAATAAAATTAAAAATTTACTCATCTTACACCATTTTATTTATTCATCAATTATACATTCATAAACAAATCTACATGTATTATTTTGTATGACCAAATGATTGGTAAACTTAAGCTAACTTCATTTTGTAAAGCTGGTTATGACAGTCAAAAACCAACCAAAAAACCTCGTGATTTAATGGCACTATCTCAAAAAACTGTAATGTATAACTTTGACGGCTGAACTTCAATATTTATTTTTTTGTAAAATGGGTGAAGACATAAAAATGAGCTAACACACAGGTAAAAATCTTTATGTACACTTAACCAACGAAAATTATTGGAGAAAATCGTGGCTTCCTTTCTAAAAATAATTGTCTTTTGATTAAAATAATGTCCAGGTTCACTTGTACAATTTAAAAAAAAATGGAAAATGCGAAAAAAAATAAAATAAAAAAATACACCATAATTATTTGATATTCAATTATTTAGAAAATACTATTTATGTTTGTATTCTCATAGATACGTTTACAAACGTATATACCCGTATATTAAACGACTGTGGAAATCTGCTGCCCACATCTTTGCATCGTCAACCGATCGAAAGATCAGAATTTGTTTAACCCGTCCCATAGAGCACAAAAATAAACGACGCAACATGAGGACACAAATTTTAAATCATTATGAATAACAACATTAAAAACACCGTCCAACTCGTAGGCAATGCAGGCAGAGATGTTAAAATCGATGCATATGCTAATGGCAATAAAAAAGCCTCGCTTGTACTTGCCACCAATGAGTATTACACCAATAAAAAAGGTGAAAAAGTAAAACAGACTGAATGGCACAAAATCATTGCCTGGGGTAAAACCGCAGAAGAAATGGCTGCATCTATCAAAAAGGGCAGTGAAATCTCAGTACATGGCAAACTTTCCAACAGAACTTACACAGATACAACCGGCGTTGTCAGATCTGTTACAGAGGTTGTGGTCAATGAATTTTACATGCTGAGCAAAAAAGCAGAAATACAACCTGAGGCAGTACCATTCTAAGAGACCAATCTGAAATAAAAATTTAATCACTAATAACATTTTTCATTTTAATCAATAAATATAATATCATGTCAAATACACTTAAAAATTCAGTCCAGCTAATCGGAAACCTTGGTAAGGATGTAATCATGTCTACCTTCGAAAATGGAACCAAAAAAGCCAGTATAGTATTGGCCACCAACGACTTCTATACCAATAATAAAGGTGAGAAAATAAAACAAACAGAGTGGCACAATTTGGTTGCCTGGGGTAAAACCGCAGAACTCATGTCTGAGTCCTTGACTAAGGGCAATGAAGTGGCGATTCAAGGTAAGCTTTCCAGCAGGTCATATGATGATAAAGAGGGTGTTACAAAGTATATCACTGAGATCATTGTCAATGATTTTTACCGAATAGCCAAGTAAATTATACTTTGCTTGCTTACAGTATCCCCCAATCAAAAAGATAAATTGGGGGATACTGTTTTTATTTCAGGCAGTTGCATTTTATCCACTTTGTAAATCCATCTTACTGAAGTAGAGTTTATTTTACCTGAGCCGAAACAAAAGCAAAATATCTATTATCTTTACCTTTATAACACAAAATCACAGGATGCAGGCTCAAGAATACTTATCTGTGTTGACAAATCAGGCTGAAAAAATAAAAACACATCCTACTTGGACAGACCATCAAAAAAACAAAGGCTTTTTTGAACTGTTTAACATGATTCTGGAAGAAGCAACAAAAGATGAAAGATTAAATTTTACAACTTTGTTTTCGAGATTGGCATATACAGGTGCAAAATATCAGCTCAAGTCTATTACACTGCATTACAGTCACATTTTCAGAAAATCACATGAGCAAAACCTTATAAAAAAAGATAATGAAGTTCTGTTTACAGACCTAGGATTTTATATCTGCAACCAACTTCTTTATGAAATCTTCGGACTACAGAGTAGTAAATCAGAAAGAGCACCATCTGCACAAATAGCTTTACATTTCCAAAAAGAAAAAAAGAAAACCATTGGATTCAGATCAGTGGTAGAAGCAGTCCTATTTGAAATAGATCCAAAAAAAGAGCCTTCAATTCTATGACGAAGCTGAAGCCGATATTGAGAAAACAGCCTTATATGATGTGCATGATAAGAATGAACTATTTAATCAAAACATTGATTCTTTACGTCGCACGTTTACGTTACCAATTCATGTGAATTTTATTGATGTGGATATACGTGAGGATGGCGTTTATATTCCTATGGGGCTTATCATACAACCTGACCATCTGGTTGATGTCACATCAGTTTCTGAGTGTTTTAAAGATTATGGGGCAGAGCCTTTTCTATATCTCATCTCCAAGTTTAAACCGGCTGAAGCAACGGCACCTCTCATGGTAGGAAATTTGGTAAACTTCATTCTGGACGAGTTGATTTCCGATCCTGAGGCTTCGTTTAATTCATTGCTTCCAAAAATGTTTAAAACCAATCCAATGGGCTTTGCTTTGTATGATGATACAACAATAAAAGATCTGATTTCCAAATTAAAGCAACATTATACCAACCTGAAATATGTGGTGAACGAAGAATTCAGAAATCTCAGGATATTAAGAGATCATATCTTCCTCGAACCATCATTTTATTCCCGCGACTTTGGTATTCAGGGCCGACTGGACTTATTGCATCAAAAAAAAGGTCAGCCGGTGTATGACATCATTGAGCTCAAGAGCGGTAAGTCCTACAAACCCAACGTTTATGGCATCAACAGCAGCCATTATATACAGACATTGCTTTATGACCTCCTGATCAGATCAGCTTTTCTGACGAAAACTAAGTCATTCAATTATATTCTTTATTCGAAGGAAAACGAAAAACCATTGAGGTTTGCTCCACCTGTAAAAACCCAGCAATACGAAGCAATGAAACTGCGCAATGATATACTGGCCATAGAACAAAAGCTGCGCAATGCAAACGAGGACAATCAAATCATCACTTATATAAAACCTGAAAATTTCCCTAAACTAAAGGGGTTCAACATTAAAGATATAGAATTATTTAATAATATATACTCCACTCTCGCCAAGATAGAAAAAGCCTATTTTGACCAATTTTGCGCTTTTATTGCAAGAGAACATGCTTTGTCTAAAACAGGAGAGCATGGTATCAATAAGTCCAATGGCCATGCTGCCTTGTGGCTGGAATCAGAAGAGGAAAAAAAGGAACGTTTCTCCCTTTTAACTGATTTAAGCATACAAGAAAATTTATCCTCGACTGATGAGGCTATCATTGTGTTTAAAAGAAACAAGGAGGATCTGGCGTTGGTCAATTTCAGGATTGGTGATATTGGTGTTTTATACCCTTCAGATAAAAAATCGGATCAAAGTGTACTTAAGAATCAAATATTTAAGTGCACAATTATAAACTTGACCTCTGATCAGATAACCATCAAACTTAGAAACAAACAATTTAACCAAAGTCTTTTTAATGCACATCCGTGGTGGAATATTGAGCTTGACAGTCTGGATAGCGGGTTCAATACAATGTATAAAAACATTTTTTCTTGGGCTGCTGCACCCCCCGAATACAGACAAATGATACTAGGGCAAAGAGAGCCACTTTTCAGTGAAATCTCTCACGATACACATTTTGATGAAAGTGTAACCCCATCGCAATCTGATTTACTACGTAAAATGATAAGTGCAAAAGACTATTTCCTGCTTTGGGGACCACCAGGGACTGGAAAGACAAGTATCATGCTTAAAAACTTTGTAGCACATCTCCATCGGCATACCAAACAAAATATCTTGCTGCTTGCCTATACCAACAGGGCTGTAGATGAGATGTGCGATGCAGTCATGAGTATTGGACCAAACTATGGAGATCAGTTTTTACGTCTGGGGAGTAGGACGTCGACCGATCCAAGGTACACGGGGCATCTACTTGATCAGGTGGTCAAATCCACGAAATCCAGACAAGAAATAATTGATATATTGGCCGAAAAGAGGATTTATGTATCAACAGTATCCAGCATTGTCAATAAAATAGAGTTGTTTGAGCTAAAATCATTTGACACTGTCATTATAGATGAAGCATCACAAATACTGGAGCCCATGCTGGTGGGCCTTTTATCAAAATTTAAAAGATTTATCCTCATAGGTGATCATAAACAATTGCCTGCAGTCGTAGTTCAGGACCATTATCAAAGTAAAATTTCCAGTCCAGAACTGGAAGAATTGGGTTTGAAAGACACGCGCACGTCACTTTTCGAACGCCTTTATCATCAACTGGTGCAAAGAGAATGGACGAGGGCTTATGGTATCCTGGAGCAACAAGGCAGGATGCACAGCGATCTCATGGCATTTCCCAATATTCACTTTTATGAAAACAGATTACAATTGCTTCCGGGACTTGGCAGACAGTCAGCAAAGTATTTTATTGAAAAAACCAGGACAGATTTGCAATATCTTCAGCACAGGAAGATTTTCATACATGCACCTGAAGATGAAGACATCAACTGGAAAACAAATAAACATGAAGCAGAAATTTGCACTCAACTAATAGAAAAACTTATCCAAATATACGAAGAAAACGGGATGACTATACATAAAGACTCTATTGGCGTGATAACTCCTTACAGAGCTCAGATAGCATTGATCCGTCGGCAGATGGAAAAAATACCGCTTGAGATAGTAGAAAAAATCACTGTAGATACTGTGGAAAGGTATCAGGGAGGAGCTAGAGATATTGTCATCATTTCTTTTTGCGTCAATAGATTGAGTCAATTAGATACACTGATTTCTTTATCACAAGAAGGCATCGACAGAAAGTTAAATGTTGCACTAACCCGAGCAAAAGAGCAAATTATTTTGATCGGAAATCGTGATATCCTAAGTAACAACACTACCTATCAGGCGCTCATGGATGACTTTAAAAATGTGGTTTTTTAATTATTTATTTCCTTCGATCAATGTAGGAGGAAAGTCAGAATCATCCGGAGGCAATGCAACGGGCAAAGGTACTTTTCCGATTTTATACTTAAAATACAGGCCAAAATGCGAATACCAATCGTTTTTATCCGCCCTACCCCTGGCAGTCCCGGTAGGTACCCTCACATTATCTGTTTTCAGGTACTCTCCCATTCTATTGGATAAGGCAGCTCCGATAGGATTGCCTGCTGCTACCATTTCGTCATAATTCACATAAGTACCGCTCACATCATCCAAATCATCAGTAAATGTCTTCCTTGGTGTAAACTCCATCCCGAAAGAAAGCATTTTGGTAAAATCAAACTCAATGATTAACCCTACAGGCCGCGACCAACTTGTCAAACTATATTTCTGTTTGCCTGTACCTGGTATGGTCTGTCCCTCTGTACCTAATGGTTGCAGTTCTACCCATTGCCCCTGATAGAATGCCTGAGGATTAAATTGAATCACATTGAGACCTGCCGTCAAATACATCCTAATTTTATACTTATCCAGAGACTTCCAGATTTTATTGATTCTAAGGTCTGTATAAATGCCATACTCATAAAGTGGTGACCCAAAACTCAGATTTCTCGATCTGCGAAACGGGTCATCGGAGTATGCATCATCTCCCGTAAGCCTGCCTACCATAAAACGACTATTGATACTTGCCCAGTCGGTGATACTATAGCCTGTCGATACTCCCCAGCAAAGATTACCCGGACCAAAACTAAGGTCCAGAGGTTTGGGAGCAAGATCTCCCTGATAATACATCGCACCAAAATGCAGTTTGGCATGAAATGACTGACCATATACCGAACAGCATAGGGAGGCAAACATCATGGCCACAAGACATAATGGCTTAGCATAGCAAGCTGACGCTCTTAGGTTCATAAGTGCTGTTAAGAAGTTGATACTACAAAAGTACAATAGTTTTCCGAACAGAGCATTTTTTTCTTAGCAATGTTACTCTGGACTTACTATTCATCAGTTAAAAAAATATATTTTTGGGATCACATGTCCAAAAGTCCTTCAGGCAGTTGCATAAATACTTTTTGGGTGGAGTGATCTACATTAGTGATCAACTGATCTGCAAGTGGTATCAATATACTTTTCAGCTGCAGCTCCACTTTTGCCATGATTTGACTTGGGAATAGCTGTATTTCCTGTATTTGCCCAATGACAGCATCTCCATCGTAAATGGTGTAGCCTACAAGTCCTTCTTTGCCTTTGACCAAAGCAAAAGAAGCAGATTTTATGGCACTTTCTTTCAAATAAATATCCTTCAGATTAAAATCAGCAGCAGTTTCAGGGGCATCGATTTCTTCTATTTTGATAAGCATATAATTGGTTTCTCTTAGTCCTTCGATAAAATACGGAACGTAGGATCCATTGATTTTAACAAAAAAATGATCACTATCCTCAAAATCCAGGATAAAAGCCTCGTCAATTTCTACTTTGATCTCGCCATACGTACCGACTGGTTTTAGAAGTGTGCCTATCCTGACGTATTTATTTGACATCTACTTTTTTATTTAACTTCTATCAATGTCCATGTAGTAACAAACCCTTTCTGAGCCTTTTTTTCCCACGTTTCTGTGGGTTTGCTACCGTCTGAATCCAGAATCGTCATTTCCTTTTTGAGCAATCCAATACCCTTTCCATAGTATTCTTTTACTTTTCGGCGATCGATGATAGAGGTTTCGTCCACTTGATTGATCACTAAAGCTGCAACAGTCTGATTATTAAAATTATAATCAGCATCGATTTCCTCCATCTTGTACTTCCAGTTTTTATATGGCTCTATTGTCTCACCAGCCACCTGAATTTTTATGTCTTTATCCAGAAAAACATTGCCATCCCATCTCAGACCTTTCGAAATCGGGAAAACCAATTTTACAAATTTGAGGTTTTCTTCTGTACGAATGGCTCTCGTTTTATCCGTAAAAACAGTCCAGGTATTAGTGCGGGACCAGTTATCCGTGGCTTTGCGTTTGAAGTATCTGTAGACTTTGTACACAGTTTTACCTTCTTCATCCAGAAAGCTTTCACCTATTTCTTCTTTGATAAAGGATCGGAATGTATCTATCTTTGCACCATTATTGTCATATATTATACTATCAGAAGCATATATCCAGCTCTTACCTTGTGTAACAGGAAAAAAATCATAGCCAAATTTACTTTCATCGATGGACTCTGTTTCACTAGTACAAGAACTTAATCCTGTCACCAGAAGAAAACAGATTAAAAAACCATAGTTTATATTAAATTTTATCATAATGTGTTATTTATTTAATTTTCAACATTAATGTCTATTCTCAATGATCAACCTTATATCAATTACAACCGGCTATTCCTGATGATACCACCACCTATGACGTCGTCACCCTCATAAAAAACAGCTGATTGGCCCGGCGCTATTCCTTTGACATTGGCAAAAAAATCTACCCTTACTGTACCTTGTTCTCCCTGATACAATGAAGCCATGACTCCTTTGTCATTGTACCTGACTTGAGTGACAGCCTCCATGCCATCATAAATTTCTGAATACTTCATCATATTGACCTCACCGACGGTCATGCCATTTCTAATAAGTTCGTCTACTTCACCAAGCACCACAGTATTGGTCTCCGGAATGATTTCTGTAACAAACATGGGTATCTTAAAACCTCCTCCCAAGCCTTTTCTTTGTCCTATGGTATAAAATGGATATCCCTCATGATGACCCAGAAGTTCACCTGAACTATTGACAAATTTCCCACCTCTGACACTTTCTTCCAATCCAGGCACCCTCCTTTTCAGAAACCCCCTGTAGTCGTTATCAGGCACAAAACAAATTTCATAACTTTCCGGTTTTTTTGAAAGCTCTTCGTAGCCAAAATCCTTGGCCATCTGCCTGATTTCCGGTTTACTAAATTCTCCCAAGGGAAAGTTACTGCGTTCTAGACATGACTGACTGAGACCCCACAGCACATAAGACTGGTCCTTTCTGTCATCCTTACCTTTGGATATAAATCTTCTCTGATTTGCTTCTTTTATAACTGCATAGTGCCCCGTAGCGATAAACTCACAATCCATCGCATCTGCACGCTTCAGCAATGCACTCCATTTGATATGTGTATTGCAAAGTACACAAGGATTGGGTGTGCGACCTGCGATGTATTCTTCCACAAAATTATCAATAACGTAGTCACCAAACTCCTCCCTGATATCCACTATAAAATGATGAAAACCCATATGGACGGCTACTTGTCTGGCATCATTAATGGAGTCAAGGGAACAACATCCTGTTTCTTTTTTGGATCCACCGGCGCTCGCATAATCCCAGGTTTTCATAGTTATTCCGACTACTTCATACCCTTCTTCATGAAGCATCATCGCAGCTACTGTGCTGTCTATGCCGCCGCTCATGGCTACCAGTACCCTACCCTTTTTACTCATTTTTTAAATTATATAACAATAGAAAGTACAAAGATAATGCAAATAGGACTACTCAGGGTGAATCTGCAGTAAAAGCAAGCCTTCTACCCATATTTTTTTAATACTTTGAGTAAATATATTTCACATATTCCAGCGAAATCGTGTCATATTTAACTCCTGGTTCGGAGGATACTATGCGACTGACGATGTCTCTCGGAAGGTCACTTGTACAAGGTCGCTTATAATATTTTTTTTGACTTCCCCCGGTTGATAATTTAGCACTTCGTAAAGTAAGTTCCTGACAATAATCCAATTCCAAAAACTCATTATTCAAAAAAATCAAATACTGTGGGAAATCGGTAAAAACTACCTGGTTACCGGACAATTTATATTTGGTTTTTATTTCTTTCAGATCTACTATCTTATCAGGTGTTCCTACAGTATCCAATCGGCCGAAGGTGAGAGTAGCATCTTCACTATTATTAAACATGACGGTTTCTAGCCTTTCACTAAAAATTCCGTAAGTATAATTCTATTCAAACTGTCAGCTATCTCTTTATTTCCCCTGTTGAAACTGCCAAGGCATATCTGATATCATCCTAATATTTTTAGTGCCAGGATCTATGACGAATATTGATTTGGAATCGAGACTGGGAGTATTGAACCTGTAAACACTTGGCAAAGTGAATGTATTGACCTGGTCTTTTGTACAAGAGGCCAAAATGACAAATAAAACAACTGAAAAAACTAAAAATCCAGAACGAGATATCATATAATAAAAAATTAAAATGCAAAAATAATCTAAAAAACCTTATTGTCCATTGTATATTAAAAATATAACGCTTTTTCCCTCTTTATATTATAAATGTCTGAAACATTATAGGACGAAAAAATATCCCTACATTTGTCAAAATTAATCCATCACTTATGCAAAAACTGGTACATGTTTGTGTTTGTGTGTACACTATATTCATCATCTCTGCATGTAAACAAAACCCTTCGATGGGGAATGCAACAAATGATTACTGTTCTGGTGTACCTCATTTGGATAGCACCCACATCCAGGATCACCTCCAGACTATCGACACATTGCTTATCAACAAATCAGGGGCATATGTTCTCGAAGATGGGGATGGTTCCATGATAGCCAGGGCTTGGCTGACTGAACATGCACAAAAAACAATCGATATACAGTACTTTATATTTTCAGTGGACAATGTTGGACTTATTGCTTGTGATTATCTTGTAAGGGCTGCCGATAAAGGAGTGAAAATCAGAATCCGGGTTGATGATGTCATGGTAGAAGCAGAACCCGACGATATCATGGTTATGGATGCTCACCCTAACATCGAAATAAAAATATATAACCCAGGTACAAATCTGGGCAAAAACTTACTCCAAAAGGCTGCTAAAGTCGTCACGGATTGGAGAGGAATTAATCAAAGAATGCATAACAAAACTTTTATTGCAGATGGCATTTCTGTCATAACAGGTGGAAGAAATATAGCAGATGAATACTTTGATTACGACCATGAGTACAACTTCAGAGACAGGGATATATTCCTTATTGGTGATATTTGCCAAGAGATACAACAGTCGTTTGAATTATTTTGGAATCATACACTTTCCGTTTCTGTCAGAACATTAATCTCAGACCAGAAGCCAGAATATAGCCAAACTTCAAGATATGACAAACTGCATAAGTATGCCTGCGACTCCAATAATTACTGGCCTCAGGTAAGAGCTAGAGTGAAGAACATACCCAAAGCTTTCTATGATATCGTTCACTCAGGGGATCTGATATTTACAGATTCAATATCTTTTATCTCTGATGATCCCGGTAAAAATGCGAATGTGCATAGTTTGGAAGGAAGTGGAAAAACTACAGAACAGTTGATATCTCTTATAAAATCTGCAAAGAAAAGTATTGACATTCAGACTCCCTACCTTGTGACAACTGATCTAAGCAGGTTATTATTTAAAAGTGCAGTGGATCGTGGTGTAAAAATCAGAATTCTGACAAATAGCCTGGCTTCTACAGACAATCTGGAAGCATTCAGCGGATATCAAAGGGACCGCGAAGCCCTGTTACTGACAGGAGTCCGGATTTTCGAATTCAGGCCTGACGCAGCATGCAGATATCAACTGATGACTGGTGCTTTGCAAAAAAAACTTGACTTTACACCAACTTTTGGATTACATGCTAAGTCTATGGTCATAGATAACAATATTACTGTCATTGGTACCTTTAATCTCGACCCACGCAGTGCCCATCTCAATACCGAGTGTATCACTGTGATTCATTCGCGCAATCTAGCAGAAGGAGTATTAAAAGGTATGAATGAAGAGTTTTTGCCGGTGAATTCTTGGGAGACAACATCAGAGTGGAATCCTGACGGTAAAGTCAGCATTAAAAAACGGATCAGCACCAGATTAAGAAAGGTAGTTCCCAAATCGGTGCTCTAACCCCCTATTTCTCCCTTTTGACATCAAACACCCAAATCCTTTAAAATTTCTGACAATTTCTGTTCCAGGCGAATTTCTGTTCTTTGGTATGCATCCCTGCTTTCCAATGGTGCATGTACACTGCAATAAAATTTTATTTTAGGCTCCGTACCTGAAGGTCTTGCAGATATGATACTACCATCTTCGGTATAAAACTGAAGGACATTGGACGAAGGCAGGTCGATTTTATGGCTTTGGCCAGTCAGCATATCTTTGGACAGGCTGTTCTTATAATCCTTCAGCATCACTACGTTCTGACCTCCAAGTGATGTGGGTGTATTATTGCGGTAAGTCTCCATCATTGCTTTAATTTCTTCTGCACCGGATTTGCCTTTTTTGGTGATGGAGATGAGTTTTTCCTTATAAAATCCATATTCTACATACATGTCCAGTAACGTCTCGTACATGCTGCTTCCTTTATCTTTATAGTAGGCTGCCATCTCAGCAAACATTGCACAGGACACTACAGCATCCTTATCTCTGGCATGATCACCGACCAGATACCCATAGCTTTCTTCTCCACCAACTATGAATGTCTTTTGACCTTCCAGTTTAGTCATGATTTCACCAATATATTTAAAACCAGTCAGTGAGTTAAAACACTCTATTCCTTTGGCTGCAGCCATTTTATCAATCATATAGGACGTCACAATAGTTTTCACTATATACTGATGACCATCCAGGCGTCCTGTTTTTTCCCACGCATCGAGCATATACCTTACCAGTAAGCTCAGCGCCTGATTACCGTTAAGTAAGATAAATTCACCGTCTCCATTCTTGATAGCAAGACCTACCCGGTCAGCATCCGGATCTGTAGCCATGACTATATCCGCATCTACTTCTTCGGCTTTGGCTAGGGCCATGCTCAGTGCTTCTGCTTCTTCAGGGTTGGGATATATGACCGTTGGGAAGTTACCATCCACTACCATTTGTTCTGCCACAGTAATGACATTTTCGAAACCAAATTTGTTGAGCAATGTCGGTATAAGAACACCACCTGTTCCATGAATGGGCGAGTATACAATCTTAAGATCTTTCTGCCTTTTGATAGCATCTTTTGACATGGACAATCCTGTCAGGTCTGTCAAGTATTTTTCATCCATTTTTAGACCTATGTACTCAATATTTTCAGATTTTCCGGCAAATCTGATATCTTTAATACTGCTCACTTTAGCTACTTCTTTCATGACTGCTTCATCATGTGGAGCTACCAGCTGTCCACCATCGGCGCCATAAGCCTTGTAGCCGTTGTACTCTTTGGGGTTATGGGAAGCTGTCAGCATGACTCCACTCTGGCAGTTCAGTTGCCTGATAGCATATGATAATTCAGGGGTTGGTCTTAACCCATCAAAAAAATAGACATAAATACCGTTGGCAGAAAAAACATCAGCTACAACCCGTGCAAAAAGTCCTGAATTATTTCTATTGTCATGGGCAATTACTACCTTAACTTGACTCTCGGGATACAATGAAAGTAAATAATTGCTAAGTCCCTGAGTAGCAGCACCAAGTGTATACTTATTGACACGATTGGATCCTGCGCCCATGATACCTCTCAGTCCCCCTGTACCGAACTCCAGGTCTCTGTAAAAAGCATCAGTAAGTTCGGTATGATTTTGTTCGCTCAAAAGATGTCTGATTTCAGCCTTGGTATCCTCATCATAATCGCCTTGCAACCATGTATTTATTCTTTCCAGTATCTGAGGATCTAAAGTGGGATGTATCATATCGGAAATTTTATGTTTGACTTAATGTGTATTTTCAATTTCAAAATGCAAAATTATCTAATTAATTTTAATTGAGGATAGTTTTTAAAAATCAATCATCTTCAACAACAAAACCTTTCCATTTTTTCATATATTGAATAAAGGAGTCCCCAAGTGAAGCATTTTTTAAGTGGTCAGTAGTGTATGGTGGTATGACCGGTTTAAAAGCAGGACTCCGGGCCAGTTGTGGCCAATCCGGCATTCCTATTGCAGCTCTTCCCAATGCAACAATATCTGCACCCGCTGAAAGTACAGCATGCGCATCATCAGCTGACCATATTTGTCCTGCTACCATTAATGCTATTTCTGAAGGTATCTTTTCTCTGAAATAAGTGATGAGCAACTTGTCTATGTCCGTGTATTTGTCCGGACGCTTTAGTGCCTCCCATGGAGAAATATGTATATAATCCGCACCATCTGTTGCCAGCAATCTCGCTAGTTCTAGGCTTTCGTCAAAATCTATTCCTCTGAATGTAAATTTATCCTCAGGCGATATCCTGACCCCTACTATAAAACCGTCAGGCAATTTTTCCCTGATTTTCTGTAAGATAGTTCGAATTAATCTGATTCTGTTTTCAAAAGATCCACCCCAAACATCTTGCCTTACATTGGTAGCTGTTGATATAAACTGATGCAGCAAATATCCATGTGCGCCATGCAGCTCCACTCCATCAAATCCAGCATCACGAGCTCTGATAGCAGCATTCACAAAATCATCCATCACTCTTACTATATCTTCTGCCGTAGCAGCTCTGACTTGTATGTTATTTTTACCAACGGACATTTCATGCGCACTGGCACTCCATGGCTGGCAGCCGATGATAGATTCAGGACTTCTGGCACCACCGTGAAAAATCTGTACTACAGCCAGACTATGGTGTGCATGAATTCCCTCAGATAGTTGCCTAAGCCCATCCAGATGTTTGTCATGATAGATTCCCAGTTCTCCAGGCCAGCCCTGTCCGTCAGCTGACACATGTGCTGCACAGGTGATAATCATACCGAAACCTCCTTTAGCTCTTCGAATAAGCCACTTGTATTCATCATCTCCCAGCGAACCATCATCGTGGCTCTGAGTATTGGTCATCGGTGCGAGTGCAATTCTGTTTGGCATTTGCAGGCCCGAATGCTTAAATATATATGGTGTCCATAATGTCATAACTATTTTTTATACTTGGTGGAAACTTCCAGCCTGTTGCCATCAGGGTCCAAAGTCTCAAATTCGAAGTATCCATCTCCGGTAACTCTTGGGCCTCTGAGAATGGGGAGGCCACTGTCCTTGAGCTGTGTCATTTTAGCATTTACTTCATCAGTGGTTTCGACTCCGAAAGCAAGATGAATGATTCCCCTGTATTGCGATCCTACTACATCATTCAGATTGTCCGGAATATCCGGTTTGTACATGATTTCCAATCTGGCTCCAGAATCAAAAGCTATAAAATAGCTGCTAAAACCACTCTGAGTATTATTGTATTTAGTACTGGCAACCCCGTCAAAATACTGAACATAAAAGTCTTTTAAATCCTCCAGGCGGTGTGTCCATATAGCGATATGTTCCAGTTTCATGGTGCAATCTGTTGATTAGCATTATCTATTGTTATAAAAGAGAGTCTGTAGGTTTTCAGCAATAAAATGACAGAAATAATCATGATAACAGGATTAAAATACTGAGGCAAAAATTGAATAACCGGTATGGCATTCACAAAGCTAATCACTAGGCAAAATGCTAAAAGCAGAAAGAGCGCTTTTTTAATTTTAAACATACTTTCACGACAAAAAAACCAGACCAAAAACAATGGATTAGCCCATAGTACATTCCAGTTATTACGTGTGGGAATATGGTCTGTACCCCACCACATAAACAACATCAGTACACTACTCATTGCGATCACTACCATCCAGAACGTATCATATTTGGGAATCCACCTGTCGTATTGTCCTCTTAACACCCTGAAGAAAATATTGATTTCGAACATGAGTAAAATTCCAAAAATAAACAATGGTGTCAGGAAAAAAAGATTGGATTCTTTTGGCATTTTAAATTTCAGGATATCGGTTTTTCTAAACTGAAGACTCGTTTGCCTTGGGTCCTGATACCTGGCTTGCTCGATGGCTGCAGATAGATAATCAGGAATAAATGCTTCCTCACTAAGAGTAGTCTTCCTGTCAGCAGGTGAACCTATGATCAGATCGATTCCGAAATCTGTCCAAGGCAGACCTTGCTGATACTCTTTGATGATGTCTCTGAAAGTTTTACCTGAAGATTTGCCGGTATCCCATTTAAAGCCTGATACGTTTTTATCAATGATATCTCTGAGTCTCGTGGCACAGTTGTCCATAAAAAAATCATACTTGTAAGCCCGGTTTTCCGGTCGGATATTTTCATTGAGATATTGGACAATTTTTTGTTTTTGGAGGGGGTCCAGAAATAGTTCCTGTTCAGTGACAGACCTTTTAAAATATTCATACTCGCTAAGGAAATCATAATAATCTGCCACACTGAGGATATAAGGTAACTTACCCCTCATAAATTTGATGGCAAATCCAGGTGTATTAAAATCAAAAGTACCATAATTATAAACCTTGTCAGTACCAGCTTGCCTATCTGTGATTCTAATGGCATTATGCCCATATATTGAGTACAACTGATCACCCGGTGCGCAGGTAAGAATGGAAATACGTATGCTTTCGTCCGTGGTTATTTGAGCGACAACTCCTCCACACAATACAAGTACAATAAAAATACTAATGATTATCTTCATAGTTCAAAGATAGTTAGCGTTATCAAAAAGTAATACGAAACCTTCAATAAAATATCAATCCAAGGATTTTTTTTTACCTTATTGCGGCAAGACTTTATTTTTTGCTATTTTTGCCAAAAGTAATGTCATATAATTTTAAAACTGCCCTTACATGAAGGCCACTGCTTCACGGGTTTTCAGAAAAAAGGCAAATCGTCATCCTAAAATAAAATCATTGCAATTAATACTAAAATATTTTCCCCATCTGACAGATGAACAAATCGCACAATTGGCAGCACTTGGTGACCTTTATGCAGAGTGGAATGAAAAAATCAACGTCGTATCCAGAAAAGATATAGATAATATATATCTGCACCATATTTTACATTCATTGGCCATTGCAAAATTCATTCACTTTAAAGAAGGTACCAAGATTGTAGACTTAGGTACAGGAGGTGGATTCCCCGGTATCCCTTTGGCTATAATTTTTCCTGACAGCGAATTCACGCTTGTAGATAGTATCAATAAAAAAATAACTGTAGTCAATGCCATCGCAGAGAGTATCGCACTTAAAAATGTGACAGCAAAGCATGGACGTGTAGAGGAACTGAAGGATAAGTTTGATTTTGTAGTTACGCGCGCAGTGGCAAAAGTAGATAAACTACTTCCATGGAGTAGAAGAGTTCTGGCCAAACCTCAAAAAAACATGTACCCCAATGGCCTGATTGCTCTCAAAGGGGACATCAAGGAGGAGATTAAACTTCTTCCCAAATATGAATACAGGGAGTCTGTCCATATACTTAAGTATTTTAACGAACCTTATTTCGAAGAGAAATATATTCTCTATATACAAGGATAATCATACCAATAATAAACAGATAAAACCCAATATGCTTAATTCATCTAAAAAATTCCATTTAGGCCAATTGAAAATTTGTTTGACAGTATTTTGGATGTTTTATTCCTGCTTCGTTTGGACCCAGTGTTGCACTTACTCACTTACTATGCAGGACAGCTATGGTGATGGATGGAATTCCGGTTATCTAAGAGTCTTTGTAAATAATACTTTTGCAGGTTCTTTTTATGCCAAAGAAAGCGGTAGTGTAGACACATTCAGAGTATGCGATGGCAATAAGGTTGAATTATTTTACACTGCAGGAGATTACGAAAATGAAAACACATATCAGTTGTATGACCCGGCATGGAATCTGATTTTTTCTGATGGTCCCGAACCAAAGAAAGGGAAAATATACAGCGGCACACCAGGGTGTAATGTAGTGCCACAACAAGGCAGTCACCCATGCACATCTATACCATTATCCCTTGGATTAACAGGAGTCTCAGCCTCCAATACCGGATACGAGTTTTCTGGCATCCGCCCTGCCGGATGTGGTTTCGATAGTGGGTCTGACGTTTGGTTCAGTGTACAGGTACCTCCTTCCGGAAATCTGCAGTTTATGACTAAAAGTAGTGGTGCAAACAGTGCAGGAGTAGCCATTTACGAAGGCAATATGTGTGGTATCACCAGGTTATTGGCATGTGAAAGTACAGCCAATGACCAAAACGAGGCAGTTATCAATTTGTATGACCTTAAAGAACTCCAAACACTGTATATTCAGGTTTGGGGAGCCAATGGAGAGGAAACAAATTTTATGCAGACTGTCCGGGATTTAGGTAAGATAGTATTACAAAATTCAGAACTCCCCATTGTTATGATCCATACTGAGGGCCAAAATATCGGCTATGATACCAAAATAAATGCCAGTATGGTCATAAAATATAATGGCGAAGGCGCCGTGACTGACATCAATGATGGCAATGATGTCTACAATGGTCCAGTGGGCATTGAAATAAGGGGAGCGAGTTCAGCAGGCTACCCCCAGTCACCATACTCATTCGAAACGCGGGATGAAGCCGGCCAAAATAAAAATGTATCTATTTTAGGAATGCCGGAAGAAAATGACTGGACACTCATATCAAATTTTAATGACAGGTCGCTTGTAAGGAATTCCTTGCCTTTAAAATTATTTGGAGAATTGAACAATTACTCCGTCAGGTCAAGCTTATGTGAAGTACTCATCAATGGCAGATATAAAGGAATCTACCTGCTTACAGAAAAAATAAAAAGAGACCAAAACAGGGTTAATGTTTCGAAACTGACTACTGAAGATGTAAGTGGTGATGACCTCACAGGTGGATATATACTTCAGCAAAATTTAAGAGCAGAAAACAACAGCTTCCAATCTAACTTCTCCCCACTTGATTTTCCTGGTGCGGATGTACACTTTTTGTATGAATATCCTGCAGCCGATATCATCAACCCTGCACAAAAAACCTATATAGCCAGCTATGTGGATAGTCTAGAGAGGGCATTATATAGTCCCCAGTTTGCAGACCCTAAAAAAGGATACAGGAATTTTCTCGAAAAAAAGTATCTTTTATAATAAGGACAAATTTTCCAAAGGGAATAAACTGAAGGCAGGTCCTGTGTGGGATTTTGATTGGGCATGGAAAAATCTGGATATCTGTGATTTGTACAACAAATCTGATGGATCGGGATGGGCACATCACAACAACGAATGTCCTACCGACAATTATTCTTCAGCCTGGTACCTGAGAATGTTGCAGGACAGCACTTTCAGCCAGGAATTGAAATGTGCTTACCTGGCTTACAGAAAAACCATATTGGATACTTCACATATCTTTACATATATTGATAGCGTGTCGCATGTTGTTAGGAATGCCAATATGAGGCATTTTGACAGATGGCGTGTCCTTGGCAAATCAGGACCTGCACCTGAAATCGGAACAGTGGCAAATACCTACACTGCCGAACTCGATACCCTCAAATCATGGATAAGGACCAGGTTAATATGGATGGACAAAAATATGCCAGGTAAGTGCAACCTCATCTCCTCAGCTTATGAAAATCCTAATACTGAAAGCAGGGTGAAGTGCTATCCCAATCCAAGCAATGGTCGAGTACGTTTTGAAGGTATTACACAAAATGATGGCAATTTAAGGATTGAAATATACGATGTGGCTGGCAGGAATATAAAAACGCTCAAAATACTGCAAAATGACACATCTCTCGAATACACTTTGCCAATCAGTGGTGTTTATTACTACACCCTTAAGGGTAAAGCCGGCAATCTACAGCATGGAAAAATCATTGTCCTGTAAACAATAGCTGATATGCATGTCAGTTGTAGATGGTGGATTTTTATTGGACAGCTGCCACAAACTCAGGACTGTCAGGTTTGATTTTTGATGCAAAAAAGTGAGTAAGCTTTCCATTTTCATCAATAAGATACTTACAGAAATTCCAACTAGGCACATCACTATTCCATCCATTAAGAGAAGGATCTGAAAGCCATCTGTAAACTTCATTCTGGTTTTCACCTTTCACATCCACTTTGTCAAACATTTGAAAAGTCACCCCATAGTTTTTTTGGCAAAATGTCTCAATTTCTACCGCTGTACCTGGCTCCTGAGATAAAAACTGATTGCATGGAAATCCCAGTACTACCACCTTATCTTTATTTTTTTCATAATAAGCTTGCCAGTCTGCATACTGAGGGGTATAACCACATTTGGATGCAACATTGAGCACAATAATTTTTTTACCTTTAAACTGTTCCATAGATATGGTTTGGCCATCAATGGCCATTGCTTTTAAAGAGTGGAATGATGAAGCAGGTTTAATTGGCAATGCATCAGGATTATTAGGTTGTGCACTTACTTTAGATGAGTTAAAACAACTTGTAAGCCATGCAGGAACACTCAGTAAAATTGCAAAAATTAATTTTGGTGACATCGATGAAAATTTTTATAATTTAAAGTAAAAGAGAGGAAAACATAATTTTTACAAAATAGTTGTTGATATTTCATCCTCCATGTTTACTTGGCTGCAACCATGTTTTTTTGTCATTTTTGTTGTTTTTGTTTTTCCAGCTTTTTAAAATACCCCCTCAATAACCAATTGTGTTTTAATGCTTCCAGGTTTTCATTCAGTCTGATACCCGCTTTATTCAATTGATTCACTGTGGAATCTACATGTGACATGGTACGATCAATTTTCGTTACAAGATGCTGGTCATTGGACAAATAGTTGATCGCCCCTTTTCCATCCTTTACGTTAAGGACGGTTTTATTCATGTTTTCGATACTCTTATCCAGGTTTTGAATCACAAGGCGAATATCTTTGGTGGACGCTTCTATATTTGAGACGATGTTTTCCACTTGATTGGCTACTGCTGTATCTTTGATGGTACCCAGGAGGTTGTTTTTATCATTCAGTCCATTTATAATCCGGTTGAGATTACGTATCATCAGAGCGGACTCATTGCTGGTTCTATTGACATTGTCAAGAATAGAGTGAAAGTCTTTCTTTAGGGTAGAATCTTTGATGATAGCCCCTACCAGTCCCTTGCCGGAGGTAATATCCTTTGTAATTTTTAGTAACTCGGCAGTAAGCAATGCCGCATTTTCATTGGTAACGCTGAGGGTATTGAGCATTTCATCCGTTCGCACCCGACTGAAAGATCTAAGAGTATCCCCATTTTCCACCGGTATACTGGAATTTGCTCCGGTAGTATATTGATGATCATATTACCAACAAGCCCATCAGTGGTGATGACGGTTTTGGCATCTTTCATGATGAATTTTGAAATTTCTTTTTCTATTGTAAGTCCGACTATTATTGATGTATCATTGATCATGTCAATACTTGTCACTGTGCCGGCATTGATTCCCGAATACCTTACGTTATTGCCTGGTTTTAGTCCATTGACATTACTAAAAACAGCAAAATATTTGGAAGTATTTCCAAACATACTCTGCTTCTGACCAATAAAATAAATAGCTGCTATGAATAAGCTAAGTCCGACTATAATGAAAACACCCAACTTGATTTTTTCTGCAACTGACTTGTCCATAATTAAGATTTAAAAAATGCTTTAACTTTAGGGTCTTCAGAACTGAAAAGTTCTGAAAAAGTGCCTTCAGCATAATTAATGCCATCCACCAATAAAATCATTCTATCTGCTATAAATCTGGCACAATCTACATCATGAGTGATAACAATGGAAGAAGTTTTATATTCCTGCTGAATCGATTTCATTAACAACACAATTTCTTTGGAAGTGATAGGGTCCAATCCTGTTGTAGGTTCATCATATAATATGATTTTTGGCCTCAGTATCAGAGTGCGTGCCAGTGCAATTCTCCTTTTCATACCACCGGAGAGTTCTTCAGGCATCAGGTCTATCGCCTGTTCCAAACCTACACTTTTCAGTACCTCCATGACCAGACTGGTAGCATCTTCTATATTGCCAAACTTCTTGGTATGTCTACGGAGAGGGAACTCCAGGTTTTCACGAACCGTCATGGAGTCATACAATGCACTGCCCTGAAACAAAAAGCCTACCTCCGTCCTCAGGTCCATCATCTCATCCTCATTCACTTTATCCAGATTTTTGTTCATTATCGTGATAGTACCGCTATCATGGGTTTCGAGACCTATGAGACATTTTATCATGATGGATTTGCCTGATCCTGATTTACCCATGATGACAAGTGTTTCGCTTTCATACAATTTCATATTGAAGCCATTCAATACCTGATGACTGCCAAAACTTTTTGTCAATCCTGTAATCTCAATTACGGGTTTTTTGTCCATGTAGCCGGCTATCATAAATCATAAAATATATCTGTGAGTAATACTGCCACAAAGTCAAGAACAAAAAGCAGCATGGAGGCTTCTACGACAGCAGAATTGGCTGCAACACCTACACCTGCAGTACCATGCTTACAATAGTAACCTTTAAAACATCCCACTAATCCTATGGCAAAACCAAATAAAAATGTTTTAATAGTGGAAGGCAGAAAATCTCCAAACGTCAATGAACTATTGACATTTTCGAAGTATAAACGAAATGATACATCGCCTTTGATGTTTTCGATCATAAAAGAACCAGCCAATGCTATGGCGTCACTCATCAGGACCAGCAATGGAATCATCAAAGTAGTAGCCAGTATTCGCGTCACCACAAGATATTTGAATGGGTTGGTTCCTGACACTTCCATCGCATCTATTTGCTCAGTGACCCTCATTGACCCCAACTCAGCGCCTATCCCAGACCCTATTCTCCCTGCACAAATCAAAGCTGTGATGATGGGTCCTATTTCCCTTATAATAGAAATACCTACCATGGAGGGAATCCAAGCAGACGCACCTAATTCCATCATTTTGGGTCGTGATTGTAGAGTAAAGACAAGTCCGATAATAAATCCGGTCACCCCCACCAGGAGCAATGACCTATTCCCCATATTGTAGCATTGCCTGAGAAACTCCTTAAATTCAAATGGCCTTCGAAATGCCTCTTTAAAAAACCTTCCGGCAAATATTGACAATTCCGCTACTTCTATCAAAAAATCTTTCAAACCTGATCGTATGAAACCTTCAACTCCCATATTTAAAATAGTATACGAAGCGTTTAATAATAGCTAAAGATACGGTATTTTGGTTAAATAAACAACTGATTTATATCATTTGTCTGAATGAAAATCAGCATATACATTAATCATAAAAAGTAAATACTTCATACATTGTTACTTTGATCTTCTGATTGGAATGGCTATCTAAATAATGTCTGTTTTCCAGAGTTTTAATTTGTCTGAATTTACCATCCAGGAAGTCAGAAGTAATAATGAAGTTTTTTTCGTTATTATTTGCCTGTCATTTCTATTTACTTTAATTTGCAGTGTATTACCATTTTCAAATATCAGGACATGTCAAAACAACTTTTTCTATTGCTTTTGGGAATCTTTTCTGCCACTTTATCTGCACAGTTTAGTGTCGATGATTTTAAAACCATGAAATTCAGAAACATCGGCCCTGCAGGTATGAGTGGCCGTGTCACAGCCATAGATGTGGATCTCACCAATACCAATCGCATCTTCGCTGGTGCTGCTTCAGGTGGTGTATGGCTTTCTGAAAATGGAGGAACAACCTGGACTCCGATTTTTGATGAGCAATCTACTTTAGCCATAGGGGCTATTAAAATCAATCAAAAAAATCCTTCTGAGATATGGGTAGGAACAGGAGAAGGCAACCCACGCAATTCCCTTAATACCGGTAATGGCATTTATAAGTCTTTTGACGGTGGCAAAACATGGCAGCGTATGGGTCTGGAAAATACTAAAACCATACACCGTATTATTATCAACAGAGATAATCCTGATATTGTATATGTCGCAGCGCTGGGATCACCGTGGGGCCCTAATTCGGACAGAGGTGTATTCAAAACAACTGATGGTGGAAAAACATGGCGCAAAATCCTCTTTATCAATGATCTTACTGGAGCAGCAGATATGGTAGCTGACCCTGCCAATCCCAACAAACTCATAGTGGCCATGTGGGAACATAAGCGAGACCCATGGTTTTTTAATTCAGGTGGTAAAGGTTCAGGGCTCTATATTACGTATGATGGGGGTGAAAATTTTAAGAAAATAACGAGTGAAGATGGATTGCCTGAAGGAAATCTGGGACGTATAGGCATCGCTGTTGCATCCAATAAACCCAATATTTGTTATGCATTGGTAGAAGCCAAAGAAAATGGGCTGTATAAATCCACTGATGGTGGCAAAAAGTGGGCTCTCGTTTCTACTAAAAACATAGGAGACAGACCTTTTTACTATGCCGAGCTCTATGTAGATCCAAAAAATGAAAATAGGATTTTCAATATTTTTACGTATATCACCATGAGTGAAGATGGCGGTAAAACTTTTAAAGAAATTGCCAATTATGGAAATGATGTGCATCCCGATCATCATGCCTTCTGGATACATCCTGATGACCCGTCTTATCTCATCGACGGAAATGACGGAGGCCTGACTATATCTCATGATGGCGGTGCTACCTGGTATTTTGCAGGTAATATCCCTGTGGGTCAGTTTTATCATGTCAATACAGACACCGATTTTCCTTATAACGTCTATGGAGGTATGCAGGATAATGGCTCCTGGATAGGGCCTTCAGCAGTACTCAAAAGAGGAGGCATCCGCAATAGTGATTACCAGGAATTGTACTTCGGTGATGGTTTTGATGTGGTTCCATATAGAAAAGACAGCAGATATGGTTATGCCATGTCACAAGGAGGCAATGTCGGCTTTTATGACAGGCTTACCGGCAAAACAAGATTTATCAAACCTAATCATCCCGATCCGGAAGTACAACTCAGGTACAACTGGAATGCCGCTATTGCTCAGGATCCCTTCAAAGATTGTGGAGTCTACTTTGGCAGCCAATATCTTCATTACTCTGATGACTGTGGCGAATCATGGACTATAAAATCTCCTGACCTTACAACCAATGATACAACAAAACAAAAGCTGATAAAAGTGGTGGTCTGACAATGGATGCCACCAATGCAGAAAATCACACGACTATTCTGGCCATTGCTCCTAGCCCTCTAAACCAAAATGTGGTTTGGGTAGGTACTGATGATGGCTATATTCAGTCCACCCGCGATGGAGGTCAATCCTGGGTCAATCACTTTAAATCACTCAAAGGATTACCATCAGGAAGCTGGATACCTCAAATCCATGTTTCTGAACACAATGAAGGTGAAGCATTGGTGGTAGCCAACAATTACTTACAAAATGATTATTCACCATACGCATATCACACTTCAGATTTTGGAAAAACCTGGGTCCGAATTGCTGATGACACCCAAATAAAAGGTTTTGTACTGAGTATAGTCCAGGACCACAAACAACCAAATTTACTGTTTATGGGTACTGATGCAGGGCTATACGTTTCATATGACAAAGGGAAAAAGTGGCACCACTGGAATAAAGGTTTTCCTCAGGTCCAGGTCAATGACATGAAAATACATCCGGTAGAAGACGACCTTATTTTAGGGACATTTGGCAGAGCTTTCTGGATCCTTGATGACATCAACCCGCTAAGAGAGTTGGCTTTAAAAGGTGAAAATATATTGGCGGCGGATTTTGATGTTTTGGTAAGCGCTGCAGGCTATCTTGTGAGCTACCGGTCTTATGATGGCGAAAGATTTGCAGGACAAGGTGAATTTAAAGGTGACAACAAATCTTATGATAAAATAGCCTTCCATGTATGGGTAAAACCGCCACAGGATAAAACTAAATCCCAAAATGATGATAAAGCTCCAAAAGCAACTATTAAAATATATGACGACAAAGGAAATCTGGTAAGAAATATACGCAGAAAAGTTTCGGGGGGGCTCAATAAGCTTAATTGGGGCCTCGAAACTAATGGAACACGATTCTTTTCACGCACAGAACCCAAAGAGGAGGAGGATGCTCCCGGAGGTTACAATGTTCTGCCGGGAAAATATAAAGCAGTTATTGAGTATAGTGGCAAAAAGGATTCTGTTATTGTGGACGTAAAGGCTGACCCCAACTCGCCGGTTTCCAATACAGCTTTAGCAGAAATCAGAAAAGCAGAAGATCAGCACACATTGTTGGTTAAAGACGCAAAAACAGCTTTTGAAAAACTGACAAATGCCAGAAAATCCATCAGTATCGTAGAGAAAATCCTTGAAACACAGCCGGATACCATAAAAAAAACTTTCAAGGATATACATAAAAAACTAAATGGGCAACTAGATACGCTGACCCATCTGTTTGTCGAGCCTGAAAATGTCAAAGGAATCCAAAGAAATCCAGATCAGCTCAGTAGTGTATTGTATTCTGCTTTGAATTATATACGCTCTTCCTGGTCGGCTCCAAAAGCTAATGCATCACTCGCTTATGAAAAAGCAAAACTTATGACAACTAAAACGGTAAAGGCAGTTACTGATTTTATGCAGAATGATTGGAAAACTTACCAGCAAAAGGTAAAGAACATGGACGTTAAGATATTTAATGAATAAAAACATCCATTAAAGCCGGCTTTATTGTCATATCACATGATCTTTAAAGCCGGCTTTTTTTTTAATAAAAATCAGCTGCTGATTATTTTTTTCTTCATGGTCTCGAATTCCTCTTCAGATAGAATACCTGCGTTTTTCATGTCTGCCAGCTCCTTGAGCTTATCTACAGCAGCAGATGCATCTGAAGCTTTCACTGTACTATCCTGCTTTTTACGCAGCTCTTCTGCCACTTCCTTCCCCTTTTCGAATTTTTCGTGATAATACTTCTTCAGCCTATCCGGGTCGAAGTCCAGAAATGTTCCACCCGTCTCAAAGTGTTTTTTAAAAACCTCACCCAATGCATAGGTCGAAGCTCCTGATAATACAGACATAGTGATACCTCCTAAAATAGAACCTACACCGGGGATAAATTTGACTGCTCTTGCACCCAGCCTTGCAAGGCCGGATCCGGTGAGAGTTGTAATGATGGCTTTTCCTTCTGTTTGTTTAAAATCTATCTCATACAACTTACATAATTGTCTGATCATATCCAGCTGGATAGCACTCACCGCAAATAAATCTGCAATCGGTACTGGTATAAATCCTGCCCCCATAGACCAAATCATATGATTTTTGATGATTGAGTTAGCACTTTCGCCGCGATTGCTTTTTTCGTATTCTGACATGGTTGATGACTTTTGATACATTAATAAAAATTAAACAAGTAACGTAAAAGGATTACTATATAGTTTCTAAAAATGTTTAAAATTCGATATAATAACTCAATTGTCGGATCAATCGACAGGAAATTAATAATAAATGCAATACTAAAAAATTTCGTGATTATGCTTATCTTTGCTCCTTAGATTCATATATGAAAGAGTTTTTATTAGTACTAACATTATTTATTAGTTATTTTGGCGTAAGTACCTTATCTGCTCAACGCAAGGTAACCACATTGTCTGGCCAGCATCTCGCCTTGATGCCTGATGGTACATGGTTCAAAACCGAGGCTACACCAATGCTCATAGATTCGATAGTAAATGATGTTGATTCATTGGATATGATCCGAAGTGATGCCAATCCATTGCAAGACCCTTCTAAGGTGGTAGACGAAAAAACCAAGGAAGCTATCAAAATACTTGTTGAGGCTGCAGAACTGAATGAAATAAAGAGTTTCATCTCACTAGATAGTCTATACCTGTCAAAATCCACTAAAGATGTCAGACTTTCGAATGCCAGAATCACAAAAAATAAAGTACAGGAAAAACTCGCTAAAAAAGAAATAACAGACCTAAACAATGAAATAAAGAAGTTTGAAAAAAATATGAAAATGCTGCTAAAATAGTTTTTGATACCAGGACTTTATCTGATACCAAAACTGACGAACAAGCGCAGAAAATCTTGGCACTAGGTAGAGAATTGAATGTTGATTTCAGCCCATATGTAAATTTGCCTGCAAGTGCTGAAATAAAGCCCCAAAAGACTAACGTAAAGTTAAAAGATAATTGTGGTATCCTGAGAGATGAGAGAATCAACAAAGATCGAATAGTAGAAACAAGTTATCAAAAGTTGTTTTCTTATACACCGGAAAAACTCAAGAGGTACTTCAAAGAAAAAGACCTGATGGAAGTATCTTCATCAATCACTCAAATAGGTAAATCTCAATACCTGAAGCTGAAGATAAGATTACTTTCCAAGGATGCAGCCAGGAATTACGGGAGCATCGTAAGAGGAAATATGCTTAAAATCAGCCTTATTTCAGGTAAAACCATAATACTTTACAGCGAATCTGATGTACAGAGTTATGTCGAAAATTATACAGGTCACAATATTTATGATGCAAAATACCTGATCAGTGGTGATGACGCCGGGCTTCTGAATAATGTGCCATCGGATGTCTTAGGTATCATGTGGTCGACAGGATATGAGTCATATGACATTTATAATGTAGATACTCTGATGAGCCAAATGTCGTGTATTAAATCTGTTTATTAAAAACCCACATACCCCCAAATGCTTGGATTAAAACTGGCTACTGATCCCTACTGGGTAAATATCGCAGAAAAAACCATCGATGAAATACTCACCGACCATGCTTATTGTGAACAAAAAGCAGCATCCACATGTATTTCGCTCATCATACAATTTCCGGACAAAGTAGCATTGGTAGAGGAAATCACACCCATAGTAGCCGAAGAATGGGGCCATTTCCGTAAAGTACTCAAGGAATTGAAATCCCGGGGATATACCTTTGGTAAAAATAGAATTGACAACTATGTCACTGAACTTATGAAATTCCAGCGCAAAGGTGGCAGAGAAGAGGACAGACTGATGGACAAACTCCTCATATCAGCTATGATTGAAGCACGCAGTTGTGAAAGATTCAGGCTACTGTCGTTGCACATATCAGACAATAAACTGAAAGAGTTTTATCATGAATTTATGGTGTCAGAGGCAGGACATTACAGAACTTTTCTGGATCTGGCCAAAACGTATGCGCCTGAAGAAAAAGTCAAAGCCAGATGGCAGGAAATGCTGGACTTTGAGGCAGAAATCATGCAAAAAAGAGAGCTGAGAGGAGACAGGATGCACTGATTCATCCTATCACCCTATGAACAGCCCGACTATCTGATTCTATAACCGAATTACTCATAAACATCTGCTCAAATAAGTCAATTTTTATATTTTTGTCCTTATATTTGAGCCAAATAAAGCAAACATTGTATTTATGGAAGCTTGGGAAAGAGATTTTGAATGGTTGAAAGTCAGACACATTGTAAAAAGTGCAATGAAAAAAGATGTATTACCCGATCTGCAGACAGTGTTGTTTTTAGTAGGTGTGCAGGAATTGGGAAGGATACCCAAGGAAAAGTTTACCAAAGAAGAAAAAAGGGATCTTATGCATGTAGCAGTTTGTACCTTACTCGAAGGAGATGGTTACTTTGAGTTTGAAGGCAGGGATCAGGATGGATGGCCTCACTGGAAAGAAGTCAAGTCTTTTTCAGTCAAAGGTGCCAGTGAGCAGGAAGCATTTCTTGTTTTAAAAGTCATTGAATATTTTAAAAAATATAACGAATTAACCTCTTTTTCGATCAATTAAAAATTAAGTTTTATGAAATATTTTTTTAGTCTTCTGATATGTTTATTTCTGTTATCCTGCAGCAATGAAAATCATGTCAGCATCACTACAGAATATGGCACAATGAAGGTTCAGCTCTTTGACAGCACACCGAAACACAAAGAAAATTTTAAGAAACTTGTGAAGGAAGGATTTTATAATGACCTGTTGTTTCACAGAGTTATAAAAGGATTTATGATTCAGGGAGGAGATCCCGAATCAAGGGGGAGCGGCGCTGGACAAACCATTGGGTAGCGGAGGACCAGGATATACCATTCCTGCAGAAATAGGAACACCGCATTTTAAAGGTATGCTCTCGGCAGCCAGACTAGGCAATGAAGTCAATCCTTCCAAAGAATCATCAGGCTCTCAGTTTTTTATAGTCCATGGAGGTCCGGTAACAGATGCAGATCTGGATGCCATGGAGCATGCCAAAGGAATAAAATACTCCCCGAGCCAACGCGAAAAATATAAAAAACTGGGAGGTACTCCTATGCTGGATGGAGATTATACCGTTTTCGGCGAGGTCATCAGTGGATTAGATGTAATAGATAAAATCGCTGATGTACCTAAAGACAGTAGAGACAGACCCACCAGTGATGTAAAAATGTCTATCAAATAAGCTTTGGAACCAATATCCCTGTCAACAATAATACAACAAGAATCTAAATTAAAGCCCATTCATGACATTTTTCAGATACTTTGCAATAGTCATATTGTTTAGCTCCTGTTCTTCTCCAAAAGCTATCTTCAAAATAGACAAGGAAAGTAATCAGGCTCCAGCCTCTGTCAGATTTATCAACGAATCTCAGAAGGCATTAAAATACCAATGGGATTTTGGCGATGGTAAAACTTCCGAAGAAACTAATCCTGAACACAAATACACCTTATCCGGCAAGTACACCATAACGCTCAAAGCCATAAAAAATAAGTCAGTAAGTAAAAGTCATCAGGAAATCATCATAGACCCACCCCATCACTGCCTGATCGAGATGCAAACTACCGCCGGAAGTATGATTATACAACTCTATGATGAAACTCCACGTCACAGGGATAACTTTATAAAACTTGCCGAAGAGGGCTTTTATGAAGGTTTACTTTTCCACAGGGTTATCAGAGGATTTATGATACAGGGAGGAGATCCCGATTCTAAAGGCGCACCTGCCGGAAACAGATTAGGATCAGGCGGACCTAAGTATAAAATTCCTGCTGAGTTTAATGATACCCTTGTACATATAAAAGGAGCTCTGGCAGCAGCAAGACAAGGTGATGGCGTCAATCCACGCAAAGAGTCATCAGGGTCACAGTTTTATATCGTACAGGGTAGCCCTGTATCCGGTAAACAACTCGAGTCGTTTGAGCTTCAAAAAGGGATAAAATATTCGCCTCAACAAAAACAAATCCTGTCTGCAACCGGAGGGACACCTGCACTGGACAAGGAGTATACCGTTTTTGGACAAGTAGTGAAAGGTCTTGAAATCATAGATGAAATAGCAGCGCAGCAGACAGATGAGGCTGACAGACCAATCAAAGATGTAAAAATATTGAGTGTTAAAATAATTAAGTAAAAAGATAAAAACAGAAATCATGGAAGTCCTGGGAATAGACGTAGGTGGCACCGGTATAAAGTCCAATATAATCAATGTAGAAACCGGCGAATCCGTCGGAGAAAAACTAAAAATAAAAACACCAACTCCTGCAACACCTGAGGCTATCATAGAGTGTCTGAGAGAAACTGTTGAAAACTATCAATGGCAAGGAAAAAAAATTGGTATTGGCTTTCCTTCTGTAATCAAAAATGGGGTTTCACTGACAGCTAGTAATATCGACCAGCAATTCATCAATTATAATATAGACTCAGAATTCAGTAAAGCCCTTGGTTGTGATGTCCGAGTTGTCAATGATGCTGATGCAGCCGGCATTGCTGAAATGACTTATGGTAAAGGTAAAAATGTAAAAGGTCTGGTCATTTTCATAACACTTGGTACAGGGATAGGATCAGCCTTGTTTTACAACGGTCAGTTGCTTGCCAATACTGAGCTGGGGCACCTCAAGTACAAAAAATCCGTGTTCGAAAAGTATGCTTCCAATAGTGCCCGTGAATTCCATCATCTTAGCTGGAAAAGATGGGCTAAAGATCTGGATGTTTACTTAAATCACCTGGATCTGCTTTTAAGCCCTGATTTGATCCTTATTGGAGGAGGAGTCAGTAAAAATTTCGATCTTTACAAACAATATCTAAACGTAAAAGTGAAAGTGGATATGGCAGCTTTACAAAATGATGCGGGCATCATCGGTGCAGCCATGGCTGCAGTATAAATTATTCGCTACACATCGTTTTTGATAAGTGGCACTTTTTTATAAATATCTTATCTTCCGTACAATCTTTGCCATTCCAGTACCCCACCCAGTAAGTTACGCACTTTTGTAAAACCAAGCTGGCTTAAAGTTATTTTGGCAGAACCGCTTCGTGCACCTGATCTGCAGTGGATGACAATTTCTTCGTTTTTGTATGGTTCTAATTCATTAAGTGCGCCCACCAAATTACCCAATGGAATTAGCTTTGCTCCCAGATTAAATTCTTCATACTCATATGGCTCCCGTACATCTATAAAGATGAATGCTTCCATGTCATCCATCTTTTGTTTAAGCTCCTCTACAGTGATATCATTCATAATGCCTCTATTTTAAAAAAATGATTCCGATATTTTTACAAGCAGTCTGCAGGTTTTGTGGCTGCAACTGTGACATTTATTTTTTCTCCCATTTTGATATTGCTGATACCGTCGTAAGGGGGAGATTGGGAGATGATAAAAAATTCCACATCGGGCTCTATTACTCCTTTTTTTGATATATCTCCCATCCGGAGCTTGCTACTTTCCAGAAGGAAACGAGCCTCCTCACCATTCAGACATCTTAGATCCGGAATGGTCACATCACCACCATCCCTTCTGGATACAATAAATTGTAAAGTGCCACCTTTGGGTATTTCCACTTCACCCTTCCTGACATCCTTTGATATAATCATGTCATCTTTGTACCAAACTTCCAGAATATGATTGGGCTCTCCCGGATCATAAGCATAGTCCTTGATTACACATTCTATTTCTCTATACTTGAGTTCTGTTTTCTTTTGGTCGAAGGCATTACCATACAATGTAGGCAGGTCGGCCACCTTTATTGTTTCTGTACCATACTTAGTTACTGTAACGTAGATTTTTCTATTTTCCTTCACCAAAGATAGTGGCTTGGGGTTTTGATCAGTTATTAGACCTCCCGGCTTTCCTACCACAAATACAGAATCGTTTACCACTATTTCAAAATCTCTATCTCCTGCCAGTTCGTTGGCATCATCGAGATTCATACCTATAAATTTTGGCAATTCCAGCTTTTGTCCATGATTAGTATAATATCTGAGCCATAATTGGGTTAACAACAATAGTAACACAAATGCCCCCACAATAAAAAGTAATTGTTTTAGAAATACTTTACTGATCAAATAACTGAAAAATCCTCCTTGAGTCTGATTGTCACTCATTGGTTTAACTTATATAATGCCACAAATATATATAAATAAAATGATTTCTAAACAGTAACCCTAAAACCGTGCGTATAAAGTAGGTGGGTCATCTCTTTATTGCCTAAATAAAAGAGGGATTAGCCACATGTGCAAATCCCTCTTTTATCCAGGAAAAACTTTCAGTTAGTGGTTATAGTCTGACTATCTTTTTTGTGACTACATTTCTGCCGTCTGTTAGTTTGACCATATATACACCTGAAGCTAATTCGGCCAAAGGCACTACTGTGCTACCCTCATTGAGTACACCTTTAAGTAAGCTCCTACCTGCCAGGTCAGTGACAGTATACTGAGACAAATGAGTCGCAGCCCCACTTAGGATGATACTGATATCACTGGATGTTGGATTGGGTTTTACAAAAACATCCTGAGATATATTTATATCAGTGATTGCGTTTATAAAACTTTCGTCCCTCAAGATGTTGAATTTGGTAATGGCAATCCATCCACCCTGTCCATCAGCCACCGTAAATGAAAAATAATCATTACCGTTAGTGCCCACCTCTGCTTGATAGCTGATGCTGGATGTATTGATTTCAGCCTGGGTAAATCTTGCTCCTTCACTTACTGCACCTCCATTGTAAATGATAGTACCGTGTTTAGGGGTTTCTACCAAAGTAAAGACCAACTCTGCTGCCGTATTATTATTGTCAGCAGCAAGTAGCAATGCATCAGTGATAGTCTTTTTATTGCCGGGATAGATTTTTAAAGTATCGTTTTTCACCAGATAAGGTTGGTCCAGGGTGACTCCTGAACAAATTTCCAATGCAAATTGAGTTAATTTCCCTCCGGAACCAGATTGCTTGTCTTCTACTCTGACTTTCCAGTTTCCTTTTATGGATTCTCCGTTAAAGGCTGAAAGTAATGATTCAGGTCTATACACTCTTCCAGTATTGATGGGGCATTGGAAAAAATCAGGTGACTGATCATCTAGTCCAAGGTTTAGATTTTGTTGTGTTCCACATTTTCGGCTCCATAATAAGCTTTCCTTTCCAGAAGGTGCAACCAAGTAAGCTACCAAATCCACTAACCTGCTATGCTCACCTTTGATGCTTTTGACATTGACATCGCTGGCAACTCCTTCATTGGTAATCTGGACAGGAATCTCCACGGTAGGTGTACCTGAAGCTGATATTCCTATAGACTGAGCACCACTGTCATATACTTTACAAGATAAAGCTTCGGTGATAAATGCTTTGACTTCTGACCATGATCCTGCTCCACATTTATTGATGGCTCTAACCCTCCAGTAATAAATGCTTGCTTTCTCCAAAATGACAGATGAGGTATATATGCTATCAGTCAATGTCTTGGTTACAACCACGTCATTTGCTGCAAAACCAGGATTGGATGCAAGTTGAATTTCATAGGACTCTGCATCTACCTTCTTTATCCAATTGAATTTCGGTAAAGCAGGTATCCCACTTGAGCCATTGGCTGGCTGTAGTGTTTGTATGTCTGATAAATTACCTCCGGTGATATTTACAATGATATCTCTGTACATCGTATCTACTCCGGGTGCTACTGCTCTTACGGTAATTTGTCCTGTTTGATTACCCACTACACTAAGGGTTCTGATAACTAATGTTGTATTACCACCTGCAGCTACGTTAGGAGTAAGAAATTTTGCTGTCGTTCCTTCAGGAAGTCCTGAAATGACTTCAAAGTAAATATCGTTGGTAAAACCTGCAAGACCTGATGTCGTAAAATCGACTTTACCTTCATTAGGTTGACAAATTTCCACGTAATTTTGCTGTGTCTCAAAATAAATACCTGGTATAGTCGGACTCTCTATTTTAGAAGGTATCCTCGAAGATGTCAAAAATATATTGTCGGCTGCTTTGATGACTACACGGAAAAAATTGGATGTTTTATTGGGGATATAAATCAATTGACTGCCATCATTAGGCACGTTTAATGCCAGAGGCACCAAATTGGGATCGTCATTACGAAGAGCTGAATTAAATGATCCGTAAATATTTACAAACTTACAATTTACAGGTGCTTTATCAGTATTGGCTACATTCCATGTTACATTGACTTCTTGTCCTATCTGAAACTTGGAGTCTATTTCAGGGTAAGTGATTTTAAATGGACCGGCTTCTGTAGTGCTGTTGATATTGTACTCTCCCCATAAAACGCCTCCCGCACCTGGGTGGTTATCTCTAACTGTAAATCTGAAAGTTAGATTGCGGGAATTGGATGGAAGTACTTCTGTCTTGTCTGCAAAGTTACCTGATAAAATATTAGCTCCTTTAGGAAAAAAACGAATATCACCAGTTACACTGGGTTTAAATGATCTGAAAAGTGGGGCAGAAGTTGAAGAAGAGCCCAAAGGTACCAGTTCACCTGAATCATATTGCTCCCAGCAATATGTCATGACATCACCATCTTCATCAGTGGCTGATGCACCTAACTCAAAAGGTGTTGATATCGGAATAACATATGATTTGGCAGGCATTGTGATTACAGGATAATGGTTTCCTGAAAGTGTCTTGTCTGCACATGCATAGGCGTTGCCTCCCTGTGTAGTTTTATTATACATCTGGTCAAGAGAACCTACATGAAAATAATCATCATTATCACCTGCGACGTTATCGGTACCACATGCACCTGCATAGGACATGATCGTAGTGCCACTACCCGGTTCGAAGGCAGTTTCGGGTGCTCTTTGATCTGCTGCAGAGGTACATATGTTCCACGTATGGGATGCATCGAGCTGATGACCTACTTCATGAGCCATGACACGGGTCACAATAGCGGAGAGATTGTTATCATTATTGCACGTGACACCATTTCCTTTATTTGACTGACATGCAGAACCACCTTGTGCTACACCTCCGATATCAAAACAAACAGAAAGAACATGCCCGATATCATATGAGGATGAAGGTATCAATGCATTAATTTTTGAGGTATTGATACCTACTATTTTCTTTCCTTCATCAGAATTATCATAAGGGTCTGTCGCAGGATTAAGGTGTATAAGCTTGTCATTATCAGCAATGAGGGTAAATCTCATCGCCATCTCTCTTTCATAAATGACATTCATCCTGTTCATCATGGTATTGATGTCAGCAAGACATTTTTCCACTGTACCTCTTTTATCCCCACTCTCCGGTACAAGCCATAGCTACTCTGTACACCCTGAGTTCCACTTCCGCTGCGTTTCTGGTATCAGGTCTGAAATGCGAAACTGCCGGGCGGACGTTATCTTCCGTGCCACACATCTGTATACCTTTGTATATCTCAGGAAGATGATCCTTGGTGTTGTAGACAATATAATCGGACGTATTTTCTGAAGAATACGGATCAATATATTTTTCACCATCCAAAGCAAATATGGCGGCATGAAATCCATTCTCAGATACGTCAAATCTCATGAATTTTGCCTTTTCAGTAAGACTGTACGCTTTATAGGATTTGATGGATGGGTACTTCAGAGCAAGTCCATTTTCCATGACTGGCGATTCATATACTTTGAATCTTTCAGTTTTGCCACTTGGCATTGGAATGTCCAGTATCAGCTCCATGGATTTTCTGTCTTCTTGAAATTCCATCGGTGCTTTGGCCAGATAAGCCTTTAGCCCCTCGATATCCAGACTGAAAGTTTCATATTTTACAGGTATTATACTTCTGTTTTCCGACGACCTCAACTGGATGCGGGACTCCTCCGTTTTGGTCCAAAAAGACTGGGCCGAAAGATGAACGGTTATGAAAGATAAAAAGATGAATACAATAAGGTTCTTTACCATTTTAGATGATTTTTAAGCGTCAAAATTAATAAATTTATAACAATTGACCGACATTTTTGTGATATTGTGTCTCCTGACCGACTATTTTAATGCATGATTTGCCTGGCATCGTGATGCTTTTTCAATAATTGCCCATCTCACGATAATATATCAAATGCCAGCCAGAGGACAACTTACCAAATCTTCGCTCCATACTGAACTTACCTGATGTGTCTGAGATACGCTCGATCACTATACCATTGAGGTCCAACATTTCACGGGAGAAAGTACCATCCCCGTCGTCATATGGCTGATGCACAACCCATTCCTGTTGAGTCCATTTAAAATCAGGAGGGCTGATACTATCCTGGTTTTTTTTCATGCCTTCCAGAGGAAAAACAGTATGCTCTATCTGAAAGGCACTATCTCTACTGAACTGGTCATAAAATTTTAAAAATTCCTCTGTCTCATAAGTAGCCAATTTATCAGGTACACTATCGGTTGGGACATCCTTATTTTTACATGACGCGGTAAAAATAAACGCAATAATAATGTACGATAAGATGATGATTTTACTGTTCCAAGGCATATACTAAGATTAGATTTTGAATTTGTTTGCAAAATAAAAGATATTTCTGATAATAGTGCCCTTTTATTATTTCACCTTCAAAAAAGCACCCTTCTTTTACATAGGTAAAGGCCGATACCTTCATATGTGTTTTAAAGTCAAGTTCCTTTTTGCCATATGATTTGTACATAGATTCCTTGGCCCCCCATATGGCATGAAAATAATGGGTATGCTCATCTTCAGGTATATTTATGAATTCGTCATCTCTGACAAAACGAGGAGCAATACGGTTGATTTTGGGTACGATTACCTGTATATCCACACCTACGGAGACCGGAGCTGCAATGACCGCTGTATATTCTGAAGAATGGCTGATAGAAATATGATAGTCTGAATCTTTTAGGTATGGTTTGCCGTACTGATCCTTAAGGCACGCACCTCTAATTACTCTCTCAGACAATAAATGCAACAAATACCGGGACGAAAGCCATTCTGATCTCTTCCTTGCTTTTAGTGTCTTCAGCTCCTCCTTTTCTTCGCCAAATAAAATCAGTTCTTGCTCAAAGAACTCATCACCTTCAGTATTATGCCATACACGGCCACCCCTTTGGGAATGATGTCAGTCTTAAATATTAAACTCAATGTGTTGTATTAACCTATAAATTTAGCCAAATATAAGAAGCTTCTGAAAACCAATACTCCTGTTATACTGTTTTAAACCGCACAATCCAATAATTAGTTTGAAATCATCCTGAAATTATAAAAAAAGAGAATTTGCCGGACATATAGGTGCAGTCTATGGGCTTGCATACAATGATAAGCACAATTGCTTTTTTTCAGCCGGTGGGGATGGTTGGATTGTAAAATGGTCTCTGCAAGAAAATATGAAAGACGGCGAATTGATCGCCCAAACAGATACAAAACTCTTTAGCCTGGGAATCGATACATCCGGAAATCTCTTGATTGCCGGGGATATAAAAGGGCATTTATACTGGATTGATATTGTTGAAAATAAAATCCTTGGGCGTTTTGATATGCACAAAGGCAGTATTTTTGATATTTGTATGCTGAATGAACAGTATGTGATGACTGTGGGAGGGGACGGTTATTTTTGTGTCTGGGATATTGTGAAAAGGTTACCTGTATATTCATATCGACTTTCATTACAAGGTTTGCGATGCATAAAATACAATCCTTTATCTGGTCTTATCTATGTGGGTGCCAGCGATAACAATATTTACATTATCCGGTATGAAGACTGGGAGGTAATACATGCCATTAAAAATGCTCATCAAAACAGTGTCTTTTGTCTTGAAGTTGTTAGGGATAAGTACCTGATATCCGGTGGTAGAGATGCCCATTTAATCGTAAGAGATGTAAGTACTTACGACATTATACAAGATCTGAATGCTCACTGGTACACCATCAATAAAATACAATACATCCCGGAGGAAAACCTTTTAGTCACTGCATCTCGGGATAAAACCATGAGGTGGTGGTCTGCTGAAAACTTTCAGTTATTAAAAACAATTAACGTACAAGGTGGTGGACACATCCATTCCATCAACAATATTCAATGGATACCAGAAAACAAGGCGCTCATCTCTGGCGGTGATGATAAGATACTGAAAGAATGGCATTGTAACCGGAGAGAGCTATAAACTTCCTAATTCATTCATGTTGGTAAATGTAGATTTACTGTCTTCCAGTTTTTTGACATAAACGACATAAGTATCAGAAATGTTGTCATGCCATCCCCGGGCATCCCTTCCTAAGAAAGATAAAAATTCAAATGGAATGAATCTTGACAATGTCCGTTGTAAAACTTGGGTGGCACTAGGTATATTGCCATTTCTGTCCACTACCACAGTACCTGTGACATACTTGCCAGGTGTACGACCTATGCTACTTTCGAATAGAAAATAATAAACAGCCATCAGCACAATACTTAAAATGTTTATCACTACGTCATTTCCTGTTTCCTCCAGGCTTAGATCGTATGTATTCTTCGGGACTTATCTCTGCCACAAAGGCAAAATAAATCACAAATAAAAACAGTAAGGCCAATAATATAGCTAATGAGTCTATAAGATAGTTTAAAAACCTGACACCGGAACCGGCAAGCGTATCATGAGTCACAATATATGTTGAACTCTTTGCCAAGGTGGGTACTTATTTGATTCCCAGAGCAGCCAAAGTTTCCAAAGAAAGATCACCATAGGCCATTTTTTTACTTTGCTGAAAGTCTTTGATAGAAAGCAATGTTGCCTGGTCCATGATACCATTTATAGTCATAGGATACCCCAATGCAAGAAGGGCTGACTGCACTTTTTTCACCAGCTTTTCTGTCCTGTTTTTCGGACACACTATGTTGATCGTTTGTATGCCTCCTGCGTCTTTTGTGACCTGTAACTTCTTTTCACAAGTTCTTTCCTGGCTTCTACTACTTTGATTTTTGTTACCTTAACATTGAGGCCTGTGGTGTCTGATCCTGTAAAAATGTAATGTGTTTTTTCTATGGTCTCTATGATGGGATCTTTGGTCAGCTGGCCTGTACAAAGTGATTTGGCGCCTTTCTGCCCAAGGCAAACAACTGAAATACAAATGGTTAGACCTATCGAAAAAACTAATTTCATGGTGTGTTCGTTTTGCAATGATATATTAAAAAAACAAATATACGAGTATCCTTAATATATCCAAACTTTTGTGCAAAAATTAAAAATCAGAAGGTAATAAAATTAAATAATGGTAATGTATTACTTTATTATTGTCCGTTTATATCTTTGCATAAAATCATCAAGATGAACTTTTAAATGTCAACAGACTCTTACTATTCCTTTTTATCTTCTTTATTACCTACTCCTGCGGGACCAAAAAAGCAGTGGAATATGTACCTGTTAAAACACAGGAAACCATAAAAAACTTCACTACCGAATTTGTCATTAATTACAAGCTCGATAAGACAGGTATCAAGGATACTTTTAATACTGCCATTTCAGAAGCATTCAAAGGTAATTTTGATATACCGGAATATGATATCAAGATGACGCTCAGTAAGCCCAAAGAAGCGTCAGTAGAAATAGAAGGTAAGAGTGTACTTGTGGTAGTACCTGTGACGGTATATCTGGAGAAAAAAACTTTTTTGACAGACCTAAAAGCCAAAGGAACGCTCGAAATGAGTTTTATAACTGATCTTGATATCGACTCTCTCTGGAATGTCAAAACAAAAACTCAGCTGTCACATCATAGGTGGGTAGAAAAACCCAAGCTTTCAGTAGCAGGGCTGAATTTGCCCATAAAGCATATCCGATGTGGCTATCAATAAAAGCAAGTCCATGATAGAAAAAGGAATTGATGATTCGGTAAGGGAAAACTTTACCCTCAAACAAAAGATGAAGGAAACGATGTCTTTGTTTGACCAACCCATGCAGTTGGACCCTAGTATGAGTGTGTGGCTCAATATAAGACCAGAAAAATTCCACCTCAATAAAGTGATCAACAATAGATTTTCTGCGGCAGGTAAAATAGGTATTCAAGGCAAATCCACTTTTACTACTTACAAACCGACCACCATTTCCACCGTCAATACTCTGCCAAAAGTCTACTGGACTGAATCCATCCCGGATAGCTCCGTATTCAGGATAATCGCTGACATTAAGACCGCAGATATCAATCCAGTTATCAAAGCCAACCTGGACGGAAAGACTTTTACCGCCGGGGATAAATCTATAACTTTATCCAATATTGTGACCAATTGTGATTACGAATTTTTGAGGGTAGTGACAGATATTGCCGGAACTGTAAATGGTACTCTTATCATCAAAGGCAAACCAAAATACGATGCCAATGAAAATAGTTTCTACATGGAAAATATAGACATTCAACTCAAAACTAAAAATGTAGCACATAAAGCAGCTGCTTGGATCGCAGAAGGCAAGATCAGAAATGAATTGGAAAAGATGTTAAAGTTTTCTATCAAAGACAATCTGGCTGAAGCCCAAAAAAACATCGATAACCAGCTCAAAGATCTCAATGCCAAGTACGATCTGGAAATGAAAATAGGTATAGGCAGCGCTGATGTCGAAAGTTTTGAACTCAAACCGGGACAAATAGAAGCCATGGTCAAAGCGAAATTCTATCTCGAACTCCGAATTAAAAATTTCAGATCTTTTAATAAGTTCTAAACATTATTCTAAAACAATATCGGAAACCTACTTCCTGATAACAAGTTTTTGAGGTTTTGTACCTTTGATATCTGTTATCACTGTATACACACCATCCGGAAGACTACCTACATAAACTGATGCACCTGGCCTGTCGTCTGATTGAATACCATCATGCCGTTCATATTATAAATGTATACATTTTTAAACAAATTCCTTTGGTCGGTAGATATCGAGATATAATCGGTAGCCGGGTTTGGAAAGATACTTACCACTTGGAATGCTGTTTCCACTTCTTTTACAGTACTGATGATATCCTTGACTTGAAAATCCCAAACTCCGCGACCATATGTGGCAAATCTGGCTGTTTTGGTCTGTGGTACATACTCCACACTCCAGTACGTTTGATTGGGTGTACGAGTGCCACTGAGTGCAAACCACTTATTTCGGGCAGAAATGTACACATATGGACCGGCTTCAGTAGCAGCAAATATCAGGGATTCGTCTTCATTAGCCACAATATTGAATACCATGGTACGGGGTAATCCTACACTAAAATCCGAAAAAGTAAGGCCTCCATCTGAAGACTTGTACACCGGCTTATTGGAATATCCGTTTCCTGATAAATAAACTACATCGGGATGTACTGCTGAAGGAAGTATACAGGAACCATAAAGGTAATGTGACTCTGAAAGCATTTCTGCCGTTTTCACAAAACTCTGGCCTCCGTCTTCTGATCTGTAAAATTTCCCATTGGTAGTGGCCACATACCAGTATTGTTTATTCTGGGCATCAATGGCCATAGCTGATATTTGACCGCCACTTGGTGCAAAATTATAAGGCAGTTGTGTAGCTACAATATCGTCGTTTTTATACTCCAATTGCAGAATGTATGACCCACCGAAGTGGCTGTAGTGCTGCCACCTGCTGCCAAGATTATATCTTTTGATGGATCTGGTCCGGGGATAATAGGTGGAATCCAGACCGTTTCGTTGGATGATTTGATTTCGTAACCTGCTATAGGCCATTCCTGTGAGAGTGGCTTGGAGTAAAAGCCTATGGATCCTCCCGGATATACTGACCATAGACTATTTCCGTTTCCTGTAAACTCAATATGTCCATAATCACCTGATATATTCTGGAATAATTCAGCAGACTGATCTTCAAAAACAATACCTCTCTGCTGTCCCTGATCCTGGGAACCTGCAAAAATATAATTTGGATTGGCGGGCAAGGTCCTGACATCATAGTATTGGGACACATTCAGATTGTAAAGACCTACATTGGTATGATTAAATCCATAATCATCTGTATAATATATACCACCGTGATTAGCATTTAGTATAAAAGGTTTTCCGGACTTATCCTTAAATTCTTTGATGTGCATTATATCCGCATGCAATTTATTAGTGATATCATCATAATATTCCCACCATTCACTCACCTTAGCCCAGTTTGCCCCCCCATTGATAGACCTGTAAGCATTTACCTCTCCAAAAAACATCTTGCGCGGGTCAGATGGTGCTACATACAGGCCTACATCCCATGGAGATTCTGGCATGACAGATAAAACTGCCCAAGTTTTACCTTCATCTTTGGACTGATAGATTTTATTATCATTTTTGTAAGCATACATACGTATAGTGTCCCTGTAAGTGACCACCTGGAGATTGGCACGTCCTGACTCACCAAAAGAAAAAGGCTGATTGGACGTCTTGATGTCCAGGCTTTTAGTTGCCGGATTAAATTTATACAAATTAGATTTTGTGGCTGATGTCTGCTCCAGCACATAAATCTGGTCACTCACTCCATTATAGGCCAAGGTTATATTTCGAGTATCAGAAGTCGTAAAAAGTTTCAGGGTTTTGTACGTTACTCCATTGTCGTAGGAAGCATATACCTTTATACTACCGTTGTAGTCTTTTTTGCCCAGAAAAAATATTTTTCCATCATTGGTATATTGTGCATTATACAGATCCCATCCGTCAGTTGTGGAAGTAACACCTGTTGCTTTTTCCAGGTGACTCCATCATCATTAGAATAATGAGGTATGCCGTTCACTGCAGAAATTATTCTTTTTCCTCCACCGGTCAGCGGCAATATTTTCAAAAGACTGGTAGAGAACCGAAGCTGATCATTGACCAGAGTCCAACCGAAGCCCGATAAGTCGCCTTTGAACATCGGTCCACCGCCACCTACTGCATAAATCACTTCTTCATTAGCGTCAAATTCAGTGACCATTATGTTTCCTGCATTATTGTTGCTGCCTCTTTCTATCCATTGGCCCAGTATTTGGCCTTCAGCTACCAGCTCATCTCCCGATCGGTTGCTTTTTACTGTTTTTAACCATTGAGCATATATGTCCTGTTGATTTTCAGCTTCAATACTCCTCCAGTTGGATTGAGGCCTCCATGCATGAGTTCTATCCATTTGTTGCGTGCCAGCTGTGAACCTTCGTCTTCTCCACTTTTATGGATGGCTGTTTTTTCCGATGGCATTGGATATGCTTTTGGTTCATGTTTATCTTTACATCCGGCTATTAAAATTGTAAGACATAAGAAGACAGAGGGTAATTTAATAAAATCCATTGGAAGATAATTTATCAATTTGTGAAACAATTTTGCTTACAAGTTCCTTCGGCCACTTTCCACCAAAACGATGGCAATCAGAACATACTATCGCAAAGTTATCTAAAAAAAACATTAACTAAAAAAAAATGCCGTTACATTAGTAGGAACAAAAATAAAAACTAACCAAATCTTAAGAAGTGTATCCTGACCGACAGAATGACATCTTAAAAAACGAAAACAAAATTTGATAATGGGCTTTTTTAGCATTACAAAAACGAAACCATAAATACATTAATTTATGTGTAAAGCGAACCAACAATGTGCTTTCTGGTACAGAAAATTTTAAATATATATTTGCAAAATTATCACAAAGACCAATCTTAATTATTAAATATTTCATGCTGAATTCAGTAAAAAATATGCGACTTGACCAAATTTAATTTTAATTCTTTAATAAAATATTAATTAAATCCAAAACTACCTCAAACTCATTTTGACAATAAATTATTAAATTTCTTTTTAACAATTGAAAAATATATCATACATTGTGACAGTTTTTACAATTTATTAACAATCAACTTTTCGCAACGCCACATTTATGAGGAATGTCTCAGATATATTAGTTATCTTTATTTTAGTGTTTTTATTTTCCGTAAATACGGCAATCGCTCAAAATCATGTCAAAGGTGAGGTGAAGGATGCAGGTACTGGTGAACCACTTATCGGAGCAAATGTTACAGTAAAAAATGATCCATCTTTAGGAACCGTCACAGATTTTGATGGTCACTTTGACTTAAAAATCGAAAATTTTCCAGTTACACTCAATATTTCTTATATAGGGTATACAGCTATTGACTATGTAGTTGAAAATAAAGGTCAAAAAGTTATTATAAAACTAGGTGAGGAACCCGTCACTATAGACCTAGGCGTAGAGATAAAAGGTCAGAGAGTTTCGGAAAAACAAAGAGCTGCACCTCTGACTATAGAATCTTTGGATGCCAAAGCTATAAAGCAAACTGCGTCCACTGATTTTTACAATGGCTTAGGTTCTCTCAAAGGCGTAGACCTCACTACTGCCAGTTTGGGTTTTACAGTCATCAATACCCGAGGATTTAACAGCACAAGTCCTGTTAGATCATTACAGACCATAGATGGTGTAGACAACCAATCTCCAGGACTGAATTTTTCATTGGGCAACTTCCTGGGCGCCTCAGAGCTGGATATCAATAAGGTAGACCTCGTAGTTGGCGCAAGTTCAGCTTTCTATGGCCCAAATGCATTTAACGGAGTGATTGCTATGGAAACAAAAAATCCATTTTTCACAAAAGGGCTTTCTGCCAGCCTTAAAATAGGTGAAAGAAATCTATTAGAGACTGCTTTCAGATTTGCAGATGTGCTTAAAAATAAAGCAGGAATGTCGGCCATCGCATACAAACTCAATTTTTCCTATCTGAAAGCTTATGACTGGGTAGCTGACAATTATGATCCTGTGACAGGTTCATCTGGAAATTCAGTTTTCAATTCATCCATCAATCCTGGTGGAGCCAATAAAGTCAATGTTTATGGTGATGAATATTATGGTACTTATGCTACATTGTATGATCCAAGAGCTGGACTGAACTCCTTTCACAGACAAGGATACAGAGAAATAGATGTAGTCGACTACAACACAAAAAACTTAAAAGCAGGTGCAGCCATTCACATAAGAACAAAACCATCTAAGGATTTCGAATCTCCTGAACTGGTCATTACATCCAATTTCGGTTACGGCACTACTGTTTATCAGGGTGACAACAGATTCAGATTGGATGGTATTCAGTTCTATCAGCAAAAGATAGAGTTCAGGAAAAAAGACAAATATTTCATTCGCGCCTATGCCACCAATGAAGATGCAGGTAATTCCTATGATCCTTATTTTACGGCACAAAAAATGTTGGAAGCTTCAGGAGAGAATGAAGCATGGCAGAATAGTTATGTTCAGTGGTGGTCTAGAAATGATCTGGGAGCAGTGTGGAAAAAAATGAAAGACATGGGCTATCCTGCTGACGGTTTTGATGCACAGATTAAGTGGCAACAAGATCATAAAGACCTACTCGATGAATGGCACAAGGAAGCAACCCAATATGCCAATACTGGCAACAAAACATTTAATACACAAAATTATTATCAGCCGGGGACTGCAAGATTTGATTCTCTCTTTAATGATATAAAATCAAGAAAGAATAACTTTAAAGAAAACGGAACTAAATTTTTCGATAGATCTGCATTGTATCACCTGCATGGGGAATACAAATTCCAATCAAGTTTTTTCAAGGAATTGACAGTGGGAGCAAATGGAAGAGTGTACAGACCATATACACAGGGAACCATTTTCAGTGACAGCATCAGTAGAATTACTAATGTAGAAGCAGGCGTATATGCGGGAGCATCCAAGGCATTCAACGACTTTACTGTATCCATAGCTTCCAGACTTGACAAAAATCAAAATTTCAATTTACTGTTTAGTCCAGCTGCATCTGTTGTATGGAAACCTTCAGAAAATAATTATTTGAGGGTGTCTTTTTCTTCAGCCATCCGTAACCCTACCCTATCAGATCAATATCTGAATCTCAAAGTTGGACCTGCACAATTGATAGGAAATCTAAATGGGTATCCGGGATTGATAACTTTGGAATCATTCAATATCTGGAGAAATAACCCAAGCAGTCCTTTTGTGTATAAAGATATAGCACCTATCCGTCCTGAAAAAGTAAAAACGCTGGAAATCGGATATCGCACGACATTATTAGAAAGACTGTACCTCGATGCAAGTGTATATAGAAATGCCTATAATGATTTTATTGGTTATCAGGTGGGATTGGTCATACCTGAGGTATTAATAACCCCATTTCCAGGCTCACCTCCAATTCCATTCAAGAAATATGCAGATACCAAAGTCTTTAGGGTAGCTGCCAATTCTGTGGAGACGGTGGTTTCACAAGGATTTGCATTAGGATATAATTATTATTTTAATAAGTATTACGCTGTAAATGGAAACTATAGTTATAATGCTCTGACTACCAAAGTTCAGGATACTACTTTAGTTCCCGCGTTCAATACACCAAAAAATAAATTTAATGTCGGTATTTCCGGAAGGGACATTCCTATAGGAAGCAGCAATCATGCCTTAGGTTTTAATATAAATTACAAATGGATTCAGGGATTTACATTTGAAGGCTCACCTCAATTTACCGGTGCAATACCTACATATGACCTTATAGATGCACAAGTTAACTATAATATGCCCAAACAAAATCTAACGTTCAAAATAGGGGCTTCCAATGCACTGAACAACAAACAGTTTCAGACGTATGGGGGTCCAAGGATAGGAAGGATGGCTTACATTACTGTAACATACGATTTCAAAGAAAAAATTTAATTTATTCATTCTTAAAATTTCATCACATGCGATTTTTTACAAAATTATTCATCATTTTTTTAATCGGCCTCAGTGTTTCTTCAGGCACTGCCCAAAACAGAAGATATCTAGACCCTATCTTCAGTGAAGTGAATGTTTCAAATCCAGTAGGTTTGGCACAAAATTATACTATCCTGAACTGGATTGCTACACAAGGTCAGGCTCATACGCTCAAACAGCCTCTTGTTGCACAGTTTTACACACCAAAAGGTGACACTAAAACAAACAGACCTCTGATCATTTATGTGCATACAGGAAACTTTTTTCCTTATCCCGCAAACGGATCCTGCAGTGGAACCTTGAAGGATTCAAGTAATGTGGAAATAGCCACAAGACTAGCAAAAATGGGCTATGTAGTAGCCGTTGTCAATTACAGACAAGGGTGGAACCCTTTTGATCAAAATGAATTAATCAGAAGGTATTTCCTTATCAACGCAGCTTACAGAGGCGTACAGGATATAAGCACTTATGTGAGATACTTCCGCAGAAGTGTGCAGGACCTGGGCAACCCACATGGAATCGATCCGGAAAAATCACCGTTTGGGGACAGGGCACAGGTGGCTACTTGTCTTTACCAGCAGCTTACCTGAATACATACGGTGAGATTCTGGCAGTACCTGGTAGTAAATTCATATTACCAACTGCTGCAGGTAACATCCCAATGGTACTGGAACCGTACAATGGAAATATCAATGGTGATGGTCCTATCACCACAGTAGACGCAACTTATAACGCCTTGTCAAAACTTCCTGTAGGTGATACACTTTGTATCCCTAACCACGCTGGATTCAGCTCAGATTTTGCTTTATGCGTAAATATGGGTGGAGCATTAGGCGATTCTACATGGCTGGGTGATGGTGAAGTTCCTTTGGTTTCTTTCCACGTAGATACAGATCCTTTTGCACCTGTGGAAACAGACATCCTGAATGTACCTACAGCATTAGGTCCTCAACCAGTAGTAGAAGTATCCGGATCAAGAGATTTGGCTGAAAGAGCAGATAGATTTGGAAATAATGATGTCTTCAAAAGCATCCCTGCCGGACATGACCCATTTGCAGCAAAAAATCCAGTAAATCACCTAGGATATTATGAGTTTAGAAACACACCTGATAATCAATCAGGACCATGGGAGTGGGCAGCAGGAGATAATCCGCCGTCTACCTGCAATAAAAACTCTGTAACTTCAAAAATCTATATAGACACTATTATGGGTTATTTCGCACCAAGAGCTTGTGTAGCTTTAGGATTAAATTGCGACTTCAATAGTTCAGTAAACGACCTTACTGATGCCAATGTTAACCTTAAAATGGCTCCAAATCCTGCCACCACAGAGTTATATATTACAGTTTCTGATGAGACACCTATCAGATCTTATGCTATATACGACATTTCAGGCAGAATTGTGAGGAACATCACCGACCTCAACTCATCATCCGTAAATCTAAGAAGAGAGTCACTCCAGAACGGAATGTACTTTATAAAAATGAATTTTGACAAAGGGTCACTTACTAAAAAAGTGATATTCGAATAGATAGCTTTCTGAAATCCAATAAAAAAAAGCCCTGCAAAATGTATTTTGCAGGGCTTTTTTTATATTTGGAGTAATCGCATTTCTCTTCGTTTCCTAAAGGTGCTTCATAGTATTGTCAGGAAAACATTGAAGAAGCTATCTGTCAGGCCTCCACGATCCAGCCAAACTTATCTTCTATGGTTCTGTTTCGTATGCCATTGATGGTTTCATAAGCCCATTTACTGAGGTTCCTTTTGTTCATATCGAGCTCCAAGACCTGATCTTTGTATTTCAGATGCGACACAGGGGCTACCACAGCAGCTGTACCCGTACCAAAGACTTCTATCAAAGATCCGTTTTTGCCGGCATCCATGACTTCATCTATTGTGATAGGCCTTTCAGTCACTTTATACCCTTTGTCCTTAAAGAGTGCTATCATACTATTGCGTGTGATACCATCCAAAATAGCTCCGTCCAGATTTGGTGTCACCACTTCATCATTGATTACAAAAAAGATATTCATAGTACCTACTTCCTGAATGTATTTTTTATGCACTCCATCCAGCCACATTACCTGATCATATCCTTCTTTCCTGGCCATAGTAGCAGGCAATAATGATGCGGCATAGTTTCCAGCCGTTTTGGCTTCCCCCACCCCACCGACTACAGCACGTACATAGGTGTCTTGTGCCAGCAGTTTTACAGGGTTGGTATAATATGGGCCTACTGGCATGACAAAAATGATGAACTTATAAGTTTCGGAAGCTTTCACCCCGATCGTTTCGTCCATGGCAATCATAAAAGGTCTGATATACAGTGCAGAACCGGCAGCAGGTGGTATCCATGCCTTCTCCATATCTACGAGTGTATGTATAGCTTGTAAAAAAAGATCTTCAGGCAGCTCAGGCATACACATCCTGCGGGCTGAGGCGTTCATTCTTTTGGCATGTAATTCGGGTCTGAAAAGCAATGCATGTCCTGCTGCATCTCTTGTGGCCTTCATACCTTCGAAAATAGCTTGTCCATAATGCCATGCCATATTTCCGGGATGAACTTGAATTTTAGCAACCGGTACAATGGAAAGGTTGGTCCACTCTCCATGAATATAGTCTGCAACAAACATGTGGTCAGAGAATGTTTTTCCAAAAGGGATATTATTAAAATCCACTTTTGATAACGATGATTCTTGTGTCTTTGTAACTTGGAATTTGTAACTCATCAGATGCTAAATTTTATGTATGAAACAATTTGGTTAAGGTCTGAACGAATCCTCATTGGCATTTATATCTGCAGTATCACATGATAATTTTGTCATTAAGGAAAAAACTACTTAATTTGCCAACAAAAGTAAAACATATTTTATGAAATTTTATTTTAAAGATGTTTTTTTTAGTTATTTCAAACAATATTTTATTTTTTTATGATTATAAAAATTAAATTTTGATGGGGCATCATCATTTACAGCTTTACAAGATACCTGAAACCGACGATAACTTATTGGACATTTCAGGTAAAGGATTGAAAAAACTGTTGATAATTACGCACAAGAATGATTACGGTGAAGCTGAAAAAATGACGCTTCAGAAGATGATGGCTGCCATAAAGTACGATTTTGAAAATGATCTGCAATTATTAGTTTTGGATCCTGAGATTCCGATCTCGCTCGGAAACTCATCCATAAATTACAAAGATCTCATAAGTTTTGGTGTCTCAGCACCCCTATTGGGATTCAACATGGAGCATCAGATGAACCAGGTACTGCATTTTGACCAAGCCAGAGTACTCTTTACAGAATCGATAAAAATTATCAATGCAGCTCCGCCCAAAAAACAGTTACTATGGAATCTCCTTCAGGACATGTTTTTGAAATGAACCATTTAATATTTTAAAATAATGCCACAATGAAACGATTGGTCTTTGCTACTTCCAATGCACATAAATTATCCGAAATAAGAGGTATACTACCACATTTTGATATTGCAGGGCTACAGGACATTGGCATATCGGAGGATATAGAAGAAACCGGTACCACCCTGGAAGAAAATGCGCTGATCAAAGCCAAATTCCTCTACGAAAAAACCAGGATGCCATCTCTTTCTGAGGATACCGGATTGGAAGTGTTTAGCCTGAATGGAGCCCCAGGGGTCCACACTGCCAGATATGCCGGTGATGAAAAAGATCCGGAAAAAAATATGGAAAAACTGCTCGCAGAACTGGAGTATAAAAGTAACAGGCAGGCCCGTTTCCGAACAGTGATATCATATGTCGCTCAGGACGAAACCCATTTTTTTGAAGGGATTGTAAATGGTTCTATCGCATTGAAAAAATCAGGCTCCAAAGGCTTTGGCTATGACCCGGTTTTCATTCCGGAGGGTTTTGATCAGAGTTTCGCAGATTTGGATGTATTCATCAAAAACAAAATCAGCCACAGAGCCAGAGCTGTAAGTAAACTCATTGATTTTCTAAGCCAATCACAATAACAGGTCAGTAATAAGAAGCGCACCGAATACGACACTTGCTATCCCATTAGTAGTAAAGAAAGCCATATTGACCCTTGACAGATCATTGGGTTTGATGATCAGATGCTGATATAATAATAAGCTCAGAAACAAAATTAATGCCATTACAGAAATCCAGCTTAGTGGAAACTGGCTGTGGATATAAAACATAGCTCCTGTCATCACAACGCCAGCCAGTACGTGAAACAGCTCAGAAATACGCAATGCTTTTGTGGTGCCAAAGACCACAGGGATAGAATTAAGGTCATTGGCTTTGTCAAAATCTCTATCCTGAAGAGCGTAAATCACATCAAATCCAGCCACCCAAAACATGACTGAAACGCCTATCAGGACTGCTGCAGAACCAAAATGTCCTGTCATGGCAAGGTATGCACCCACAGGGGCCAGTGCCAATCCCACACCCAGGACTAAGTGACACAGTGAAGTAAATTTTTTGGTATATGAATATCCTAATATCACTAAAAGTGCTACGGGACTCATTATAAAACAAATAGTATTGATAAAGAATGTACAAAAAATAAATAGAAGACAATTGATGATGACAAATATCATTGCAGATTTTGCCCTCACTGTACCAGATGGAATATCTCGAATAGCTGTCCTTGGGTTGATAGCATCAATATCTCTGTCCAGCCATCTGTTAAAGGCCATTGCAGCACTTCTTGCAAATATCATACAAAGTACCACCATCACCAGCAGTTGTACATATGCATCGGGTCGGCTGTCTTTGTAACCCAATGCCACACCAACCAATGCAAAAGGCATGGCAAATATAGTATGGCTAAATTTGATAAGGCTGAGATAATTTTTCAAATGTATGGTTTTACAGATATGAAAAAGGCTGTCCAGATTCTGAACAGCCCTTAAAACTACTTATATTTTGGAAGAACTAAAATTATTTTTTAGCTGCTTCTTCTTTTTTGTCGATTTTACCTTTGATAGTAAGATAAGAATCTACAGGATCAGTATTGGCAGTGATAGTAACTCTCTTAGAGTCTTCTTTTCCTCCAGCAGCACCTTTTCCTTTAGAGTCAAAAACAACTTTGATTTCGCCTGATTTTCCTGGGGCAATTGCGTCTTTTGGCCACTCAGGTACTGTACATCCGCAGCTACCTTTTGCATTACTGATGATCAAAGGCTCATTTCCTGTATTTTTGAATTTGAATACATGAGTAACTTTATCGCCATCCATTACTTTTCCCCAGTCATAAGTTTCTTCATCAAATTTGATAGAAGTTGTAGGACCGGTTGGAACGGGTGTAGCAGCAGCAGCAGCGGCGGCAGCAGCAGCAGGGTCAGCAGCAACAGCAGCATTTGGATCTGCAGCGACTGTAGCAGCCATAGCAGTAGAATCTACAGCTGTGGTAGCATTTGCGTCATCAGCAGCTTTTTCTTTACATGATGTAAATGCAAAAACAGTCACTAAAGCGATAATAGCAAATAAATTAAATCTTTTCATTATTCTTTACTTTTTAAAAATGTTTTAAAATTAAAATTATATAAAATACTCTGCAAAAATATACCTATTAATGTATTTAGCAATGCTTAAGATTAATATACCATATCGATTAACAAGTAATTAACACAAAATAAAAAGGTTTAACAACCCTGCCTTCTATATCCCCAGCCAGCTTTGGAATTGGTCAGTTGATTTAGTGTTGAGACACATTGATTTCGGCAAGATTCCTTTACGGGCAGCTGCTACTCCATAGCTGATATAATGGATGGATTCCATAGAATGGGCATCGGGATTTATAGCTACCATGACTGACTTATTCAATGCATATTCAATCCATGTCCAATCCATATCCAGTCTTTGCGGGTTGGCGTTCAGTTCCATGACCACGCCATTTGCCGCACAGGCATCCAGTACTTTTTTATAATCTACAGGGTATCCGGGACGCGCCAGTAGCAACCTGCCAGTAGGGTGACCCAAAATGCGAGTATAAGGATTTTCAACTGCTTTGATGAGTCGGGTAGTGGCTTTGGTTTCATCCATTTGTAATACAGAGTGCACTGAAGCAATGACCACGTCAAAGCCTTTCAGTATTTCTTCACTATAATCCAGTGACCCATCTGTCAGTATGTCGCTTTCTATTCCTTTAAAAATTCTGAATTCCCCACCATAACTTGCATTTAGGCTATCTATTTCTGCCCATTGCATGATCACCCGATCCTCTGTGAGTCCGCCTGCATATCCTGCCGATTTACTGTGGTCTGAAATGACAAAATACTCATATCCTGACTGCCTGACATACTCAGCCATTTGTTGGAGAGTATGCAATCCATCACTGTATGTAGAATGATTATGTACAATACCTTTTATAGACTCCGTCGTTATCAGATCAGGGCTATGACCATTAAATAAATCCAATACATCTGGCCGCTCCCTGCATTCACTTGGGATATACTGCACTCCGGCGGTGCTGAATATTTGCTCTTCACTACCTGCATTCAATGTCTTCTGATCAAAGGCAGACAGAAAATCTGCACTGCAAGATCTGGCAAATAGTTCAGCATCAATTTTGGATTTGTCACAGTAATATAAAAATACAGGAATACCTCTGTAAGACAGTCGATTCTCCGACAGCTCCATGTGACAAAATTCAGGATTGAGATTATTTTCCTCACCGTCTGTAATGATTTCCACTCCACACACTTCAGGCATTTGTCTTCGTATATCGCCACAAATATAGAAGACATTGGAAGGATATTGATTGGACAAGATAGTACGTAGTTCCTCCGCAAATTTGCACACGTGTGCATAAAGGAACTTACCTCTGGAATCCATAAAATATTCAATCTTTTCTTTTATTTCATCCTGGGCTTTGACTCCGAACCCTTTAAAACTCACCAGTCTGTTTTCATTACATGCATAAAGCAGTTCGCCAACAGTGAGGATATTCATTTCTTTCCAAATCTGTTTGACCTTCTTTGGTCCCAAGCCCTTGATAGATAACATTTCCTGTATACCGGTGGGGTCAAATCCTTATACTTTTGAAGTGTTTTCATCTCACCGGTGGTAAGCAACTCAATGATTTTGTCGGCAATAGCAGAACCCACTCCTTTGATTTCTGAATATTCATCCCGTGTCATGCTATATGGGTCACCTTCCAGCTTTCGAAGACTTAGAAAGGCATTGGCATACGAACGTATCTTAAAAGGATTTTCATCATGTAATTCCATGAGCTTGGCCAGGAGGTCAAAGTTTGCAGCTATTTGTTTATTATTGAGCATATACCGTTTTGAAAAGTACAAAGATATCAATTAACATGTATTCCATATCTATTATCAGGTGATTGAGCGGGTAAAAAGACACAAAATCAAATTTTTTAATACCTTTGTATGGGCTTTAAATATGAAACTCAGAACATGAAAAATCAGAAAGCAGCTATAGGTTTTATTTTCATCACATTACTGATTGATGTCATTGGATTTGGAATCATCATACCTGTACTTCCGAAGCTTCTGGCACAAATGAACCATATTACTATCAATGAAGCCAGTAAATATGGAGGGTATCTCTTATTTGCTTTTGCTATTGCACAGTTTTTCTTTTCGCCGGTGATGGGAAATCTAAGTGACCAATATGGCCGAAGACCTGTATTGCTGCTGTCATTGCTGGGATTCAGTATTGACTACCTCATTTTGGCATTTGCTCCTGATTTTTGGTGGTTTTTTGTAGGACGTATTATAGCAGGTATCACAGGAGCCAGCTTTACGACAGCCGCCGCATATATCGCTGATATTTCGACACCGGAAACAAGATCCAAAAACTTCGGGATGATAGGCGCTGCTTTTGGTCTTGGTTTTATAATAGGCCCCTTTTTAGGAGGGGTTTTAGGTCAGTATGGTTTGAAAATCCCTTTTTATGCTGCTGCAGGTTTAAGTTTTGCCAATTTCCTGTATGGTTTTTTTATCTTACCTGAGTCGTTGGCTCTTGAAAACAGGCGTAAATTTGACATAAAAAGAGCTAATCCATGGGGATCACTCAAACAAATAGCTAAATACAAACAATTGCGGTATTTATTGCTGGCATTTCTTTTTCTAAATATTGGTTCTCATGCAGTGCAGAGTACATGGAATTATTTCACCATGTACAGATTTGAATGGACGGAAGCAATGGTAGGTTATTCACTGGCAGTAGTGGGTATACTTGTGGCCATAGTTCAGGCAGGTCTGGCACAAAAGGCAGCTTATATTTTTGGATTGGAACGCAGCATAGTACTGGGATTTGCATTGTACACTATCGGCATGTTTTTGTTTGCATTTGCCACTCAGACCTGGATGATGTTTGTGTTTTTAATACCATATTGTTGTGGTGGAATAGCCATGCCTAATCTGCAATCTTTTATGGTAGGCAAAGTAGAACCCAATCAACAAGGCGAATTACAGGGAGGGCTCACGAGTCTGATGAGTCTGACCACCATCATCGGACCTATCATGATGACAAGTATCTTTTACTTTTTTACTACAGATCGCGTTCCTATTGTATTTCCCGGTGCTGCATTTTTTATGGGAGGTATCATGATGGGTATCAGTCTTTTGATCTCATGGTTTGTACTTATATTAAAAAAAAACCATTCACAATAAGTAATAATTTTCTTCAATAACAAAGATTCAATCAAAATGAGATTCATAACATTTCGCTTTTTCGTCATTACGTGCTTCATATTAATAAGCCTGATGGTCATCAATGCCCAATCTTCCGTCGTCTCTAAACATGACCTCAAAAAACTGGCAAAATGTATGACAGGCACTTTCAGTAGCCAAAAACAAAGCTTGTTGGACAGCACATTTTTTCATATTTCCCTTCACATGACACCTATCTGGAAAAAGAGTAAAGATGGGTTTTGGCTATATGTAGAGCAGGCTATGGCGACAGGACTGGACAAACCATACAGACAAAGGATTTATCATCTTTATATCCAGGATGACTCCACACTTGTCAGTAAAGTATACGAGATCCAAAACGCGAAAGATGTCATCAACGCATGGAAAGATAAGCACAAACTGGCATTGCTCAGCAAAGAGAAACTAGCTGACAGGCAAGGTTGCAGCATCTACCTTCACAAAACTTCTGATGCAGAGTACAAAGGCGCTACTCCGGGTAAAGACTGTCTCAGCAGTCTACGAGGGGCAACATACGCCACTTCTGAAGTTGTTATCAACAAAACCGGTATGACCAGTTGGGATCGAGGTTGGGATGCCATGGACAAACAAGTATGGGGTGCCGTAAAAAGCGGATACATATTCCTGAAGGAACAGCACAGATAATCCGACTATCAAGTCACATATAGTACAAATCAGAAATAAAGCCGAGTAAGTTTAATCTTTCACCCAATCCTGCCAGGTCCAGCATAAATGCATATTCCATGGCAGTCTCTCTCAATGCCCTGAATCTACCTGAAGCCCCACCATGACCGGTATCCATATTACAATACATGAGCAACGGATTTTTATCCGTTTTCATTTCACGCAGTTTAGCTACCCATTTGGCTGGTTCCCAATACTGAACTTGCGAATCCCAATATCCTGTTGTCACCAGTGTCGGAGGGTAAGATTTGGCTTCTACATTATCATAAGGTGAGTAAGACATCATATAGTCGTAATACGTTTTATCCTTCGGATTGCCCCACTCGTCAAACTCCCCTGTCGTTAAAGGTATACTTTCATCCAGCATGGTATTGACCACATCCACAAATGGTACCCCTGCAATGATACCCCTCCATAGATCAGGTCTCATATTCATCACAGCACCCATAAGCAATCCACCGGCACTACCTCCTTCTGCAAACAGTTTATCCTTGGCAGCATAGCCCTCTTTCACCAAATAATCGCCGCAATCTATAAAGTCAGTAAAGGTGTTTTTCTTTTTCAGAAATTTTCCATCTTCATACCATTGTCTTCCCATCTCCTGACCACCCCTAATATGCGCAATTGCAAAACCAAAACCCCTGTCCAACAGGCTCAATCTGGCTGACGAAAAGTATGGATCGGTGGAATATCCGTATGAGCCATAACCATAAAGCAAAACAGGCTGTGTCCCATCTTTTTTAAAGCCTTTTTTATATACAATAGACAATGGTACCATAGTGCCATCCTGGGCTTTGACCATTTTTCTCTCTGAAGCATACTCAGCAGCATTAAAAGTACCTATGACTTCCTGCTGTTTGAGTTGTGTCAGCTTTTTAGTTTTTACATTGTAGTCGTACGTAGTATTGGGTGTGGTAAGAGAGGTGTAGTCCAGTCTCAGCAAGTCTGTTTCAAAATCCGGATTTATACCCGTACCTGTGGTGTATGATTCCTCCCCAAATTCTATATAATGTTCGTTTTTGCCATCCCATGGGCGAATACGCAACTGTGTGATGCCTTCTTTCCTTTCAGATATGACCATATGATCTTTAAAAAGGTCAATCCCCTCTATAAAAATGGCTTTATCATATGGCATTAGGTCTTTCCAGTTATCCTTTGTAGTAGCATTTTCCGGCGTGACCATAATTTTGAAGTTTTGTGCTTCATCTTTATTAGTGCGTATATACCATTTGTCTCCGTAGTGGCTGATATCAAATTCCAGCTTGCGCTCTCTTGGCTGAAACATTCGGAATTTGCCGTCGGGATTGTCTGCTTCCAACACCTGGTACTCTTGCGAAAGGGTAGCCGCTGAGCCTATAATCAGATATTTTTTGGATTTGGATTTGTATATGAATGTGCTGAAAGTTTCATCCTTTTCGTGAAAAACAAGCTGATCTGCCTTCACAGGTGTTCCTAGAAGGTGCTTATAAATTTGATATGACCTGAGAGCAGCATCTTTTTTAGTATAAAAGACCGTTTTATTGTCATTTGCCCAGACAACGCCCCCTGTGGTATTGGGTATTACATCCGGCAACATCTTGCCTGTGCTTAGTTCCTTGAATCTGACTGTGTATTGTCTTCTGCTTACGATGTCTTCTCCATAGGCAATAATATTATTGTCAGGACTGACAGACCTACCCCCTATGGCATAGTATTCATGGCCCTTTGCCAAATCATTTACATTAAGCATGATTTCTTCCGAGGCTTCCAGATTTTCTTTTTTTCTGGAATGAATGGGATATTCCTTTCCTTCCTCGTATCGTGTCAGATAAAAATATCCGTTTTCTTTGTAGGGGACTGACATATCAGTCTGCTTGATGCGACCTTTGATTTCTTCAAAAAGCCTGTTCTGGAAAGAATCCGTATGTGCCATCATCTTTTCGCGATAGGCATTTTCTGCATTGAGATAATCCAGCACCTTTTGGGTTTGCGCATCCGGCTTGGCAGCATTTTTTTGGTCATCTGACAAGCGCATCCAAAAATAATTGTCCAATAAAGTGTCTCCGTGTACAACGGCTTTATGTGCTGTTTTCTCTGCCGCAGGCGGCAATATGTCTGATTTAGTCATGAGTTTGCTTTCTTTAAAACGAATGTTAGAAGCAGTGGAACCTCCACTATTTTTACAGGAATAAACGACAAAGGTAATGCATACAGCCACCAAATAAAAGAGATTTTCCTCATGACAACAAATAATTTGAAAGGTGATATAAATATTATCAAAAGTATTTTAATAATTTGACAAATTTTCGATTTTGCTTCTAAAACACAAAAAAAACAGATATTTTGCGCTCACAATGAAACTCAGTACTTCATACAAACAAATTCTATCACTTTCTGTCCCCATAATGCTGGGCAGTGCTGCACAAAATATTATTGTACTCAGCGACAATGTTTTTTTATATCATTACGACAGCATTGACTTTGCTGCTGCAGGGCTGGTAGGGGTATTTTATCTGATCATCGCCAGTATTGGATATGGATTTTCGCGTGGAGGTCAGATCATCATTGCCAGAAGGAATGGCGAACACAATTATGTGGGAGCAGGTACCGATTTCCAGGCACTGTTTGTTTTCGAACTGGCATTATCTGTTATTTTATTTTTATTTCTGCAGTTTCTTAGCAAGGATTTCTTTCAGTTATTCATCAAAAACCCTGAAATCCTGCAAAAATGTATGGAATACATCATTCCCAGAAGTTATGGTGTTTTCTTCAGTTATTTGGGAGTAGCCCTGATCTCATTCTATACAGGTATAGTCAATACAAAATTTATCATTTATGACACCATTGTACTGATTGTTGTCAATTTGGTTTTAAACTATGTTTTAGTTTTTGGCAAATTCGGGGTCGAACCTATGGGTATTGCCGGGTCGGCTCTGGCAAGTACCATTGCAGAAGTGGTAGCGTTTATTGTCTTCATTGCTTATATGATATGGGATAAAAACAACAGAAAATACGAACTCCTTAGCTTTCATCGCCTCAGCAGCAAGGATTTTAATAATATGTTTAGTATTTCATTTCCAATAGTTTTCCAATCCATACTGGGTATTGGGGCATGGTTTCTGTTTTTTAGTTTTATCGAAAACGTCGGTAGTCAGGAGCTCGAGATATCCAACCTGATGCGAACAGTATATCTCATCCTGTCCATACCTTGCTGGGGCTATTCAGCAGGTATTAATACTCTTGTAAGCAATTTTATAGGTAACCGAAAACGGCAAGCCGTTATTCCAATGATCATCAAGACAGTAAAGATCAATCTTTTATCTACCATGCTGATCTCAATGCCTGTGCTTCTCTTCCCTGAGTTTTTTTTATATCCTCTGTTTGGGAAAGAAGATATGTCTCTCATATTGTTGTCAAAGCCATATATGCCTGTGCTTTTTATCACACTGATGGTATTTGGCGTGGGAGGTATTTTCATCAATGGCCTTATAGGTACAGGGCATACTAAAACAGCGCTCCGTATTCAGACTATATTTACCATCTTTTATATTATATACACCTACCTGATGATAAAACACTGGTATTTTGGGCTTAGCTGGGCATGGGCTGCAGAGATTTTTTACTGGGCAGGCATTACCCTGATGTCCTTTTTATTTCTTAAATCAAAGAAATGGCATTTCCTTAAATTTTAGATTGAGTCCAAACATTTTTTTGAATATCTTACTTTTTGAACAACTTTTTTGTTGAAAATATTATTTAAATTATAATATATCAGCTTCTGATGATAGCTTTGATTCGATTAATTACCCAATTAAAATAGTGATGTAGTATGCAGAGAATATTTTTTCATGATAAAAATCCTAATAAACGCGATTTAAAAGAAATTGCCGATCGTATCAATAATGGCGAAATAGTCATATTTCCCACTGACACAATATATGCACTCGGATGCCTAATGACCAATAAACCAGGTATTGAACGTATATGTCGGATCCTGGAGAAAAAAGAAAAACAGGCAAAGATGTCTCTTATTTGTTCTAATATCAGTTCTATTTCGCAGTACACGCAGCAAATCGACAACAATGTTTTTAAGACTATGAAACGTTATTTGCCGGGCCCTTACACTTTTATACTTAAGTCAAATAATTATGTGCAAAAATTCTTCAAGAACAACAAAGAAGAAATAGGTGTGCGAATACCTGAAAATGAAATTTTAAATGGCTTGCACGAATTTCTGACTGCACCCCTGATATCCACCTCACTCAACACAGAAGATGGGATACAGAAATATTTTACTGACCCGGATGAAATAGAACAAACCTTTCAGCATAAAGTAGATATATTATTAGATGGCGGAATGGGAGACACAGTCGAATCAACAGTACTGGATTGTACCGGGACTGAAATCGAACTCATAAGAGAAGGTAAAGGGCCTGTGGAATAGTAGGCTATTGCTTAGTCTACCAGCATTTTCTCTTTGTCCAGTTGTTGTTGTTTGATGTGGGCGGGTACGTTTCTGAATTCATACTGCTGATTGCGGAGTTGTGGTATATAACCTGCCTCCCTGATTGCGTTTTGTATGCCATCTGCTGTAAATCGGAATGCAGCCCCTGCTGCTGACACTACATTTTCTTCGATCATGATGCTGCCAAAATCATTGGCGCCAGCATGCAGACAGAGCTGTGCAATTTTTTTACCTACTGTCAGCCAGGATGCCTGTATATTGATGATATTTGGCAACATGATTCTGCTCATGGCAATCATTCTGATATATTCGTCACCTGTACATTGGTTGCGCGCGCGTTTTATTTTTTTCAATATGGTGTCCTCATCCATAAAAGGCCATGGAATGAATGCCAAAAATCCCTTGGCATGGGCCGGTTTTTCGCTCTGCACCTGTCTCAATGCCACAAAATGCTCCATCCTTTCCATATTGGTCTCGATATGTCCAAACATCATAGTCGCAGATGTCGTTATATCCAGTTGATGGGCAGCCCTCATGACATCCAGCCACTCCTGTCCTCCACACTTGCCTTTGGAAATCAACCTCCTCACCCTATCGTCCAGGATTTCAGCTCCGGCTCCCGGCAAGGAGTCAAGCCCTGCTTCCTTGAGCGCTTGCAACACTTCAGTGTGCGTGGACTTCTCCAACTTAGTGATGTGTGCTATCTCAGGTGGACCCAAGGCATGAAGCTTCAGATTTGGGTATAGACTTTTCAATTCTTTAAACAGCTGTACATAGTAATCCAATCCCAAATCCGGGTGGTGGCCTCCCTGTAAGAGCAACTGTTCGCCACCATACATGAATGTCTCTTCGATTTTTTGCTTGTATTCTTCTATGGAAGTGATATATGACTCTTCATGACCAGGCCTCCTGTAAAAATTGCAGAATTTACAATTGGCAATGCACACATTTGTAGTGTTGGAGTTGCGGTCGATGATCCAAGTCACATTTTTGCCGGGGACATGCTGTTGTCTGATACGATCTCCCGCATACATGAGCTCGGTCACAGGGGCATTTTCGAAAAGGAAAAGACCTTCTTCTGCACTTAGAAACTCAAGGTTGATTGCTTTTTGCAATAAATCAGATATAATGTATGACATAAAGATTTTAAATATGTGTGTACCTAACAAACGAGAGATAAATTAGTTGGCAATAAAATATTAAAGTTTACCCAAGATTCAGCTTCAGTTGCGAAATGTTCCTTACCAATCAGAATATACTTTTGATATCAAAATAGAATTATGGTATTCACATTTCTAATTCAATCATTCGGGCATTAGTTTATTACAGATATATGCAGATACGCATCAGCTAATTAGAAATTCTGTGTGATTGTACTTTATTATCTAATAGATTTTTGATCTCATAGATGTCGTAATTATTAAAATTTAAAGTCCAAAAATCATTGTCTTCGTTGTATATTCTTAAAACAATCTGGGAGTGAGCGCATAGTTCTTTGAGTTCTTGCGATGGTATTCTTATCCGATTTTTCGTCACAAGATAGCTTACTGCGCTTACTCTTTGCCTATTGTTTGTGACAGGTACCATTTCGTTTACAACTTGTATCTCAGTTTTTGTCTCAGTTACAGGTACATCATTTACAGTGCTTTGTACCGTGGTTGTCACGGCACATGGGTAGTTCTATTTTCATAACTTGTATATGAATTATTTGATACCACGTTTTCAGATATAGGTGTACTTCTAATATTTTCTAGGTTGTAACTATTTTTTGTTCCCGCGAGTAAAAATATTTCTTGAAAGGGAGCTTCAAAGCGATTGATTGGTTTTGACCAGTCAACAAATTCTGGATTAACATTTGATTTCAAATCAAACTAAATCTTGGGATATCTTTCCTAATTGTGAGGATTGGCCTTATTGAATTCCTAAATATGTCTTTGTGTTTTTTACATAGTCATTTACCAATCTTACTGAAGGACTTGATAAAGTATTACAAGAGTATAAGAATACCAAAATAAAAAAAGTAAAAATTAAATTTGGTTTCATGACTAAGAATTTTAAGATTGATAAATATTTTTTAAAATGTTGCAACTCATATTCAGGCATTCCATCTGCCCAAGATCAACAATTACTTTTAATCCAATCCTTCTATGGCGTATCTAAAAATAAAATTAGGCTGGATAATACCAAATTATAGTTCACAGGAGTAATTCAGAAAAAATAGAGTCAGAATCCTCAAAAATTCAATTTTTATAGAATCAGATTGAGATTGAATATCATCTATCTCTTGGTATAAACTATTCTTATTAAAATTACCAGACGTGGGTAAAGACATAAGTTCATCTGTGTAAATGCACATGAAAAATACAGCACATAGTATTGATAAATGTAGTTTCATAATATTGATTTAAATATAGTTATATGTTAAATAAAATTTAATATTAATTCATATCTTTTAGTTATGCAAATATTTTCAAACTAAATCCAAAAAATAGCACTAATTTTAGTTTTTTCAATAAAAATTATAATTTACTTTGTTAAAATTACTAATACTTACTTCGTATCCTTTTTTACCACATTGATACCGTTTTCATTCACTTCGTATAAATCACCATTATTATAGATAATGAATTTTAACCCTTCTTTTTGCATGGTTATTGGAAAAGCTAGCATTTGCCTTTCTTTAAACTTGATGGAATAGTTTTTTAAACCAGTAGGCGTGTAATAAGTCACATTTCTGCCATCAAACTGAAAAGATCGGATATCTGATGCCTCAAAATGATGCATGTACTGTCCCATATTATCGAATATATAAAACCCCTTGCTTTTATCGCAAAGCACTACAAAATTCCCTTTCTCTCTGATATCGTTTATTTTCACATCTGACATCCCAAAATCATTGACATTAGAAGTTTCGTAGATGACCGTTCCATTGTCTTTTATCTTCAGAAGTTTAAATTGTGTGGGTTCGAACACCCAAAGGTTACCATCGTTTGTCACTCCGGCAGCACTGATATCAGCAAATTTATCAGCTAGGTTCAATTCATTGATAACCGTAAGCGTGTTGTCAAAAATTTTAATCTGATTGAAATCATCATAAAAAACGACTATTCTCAAAGGATTGGTTACGTCTACAGAAGAAACAGAACCACTTTTTTTATTGGCATATCTGTATTGCTCATTGTAATCTGGCTTAAAGTTGATAATTCTGTTTTTGTCATCCACCACATAAATTCTGCCGAGATTATCTACCTCCGCCAGCTGGACAGGAATGTTTATGTCAAAATTCGCTTTGGGCTCATTTGAATCCACAACTTTTTTTGTGGAGGTGCAAGAAAAAAAGGCCGATACAGTCACACAAATTAAAAACCTGATGTTAAATGACATTTTCATTGGAGTTTTATTATAAACAAGTGGTATTCAAACTACATACCATATATTTTATCCAGTTCCGAATCAAAAAAATTTAAACTAAAAGTCTGGCCATCCCAGACACCATAAGAGCATGCATACATCCATTCGCCAAGATTGATATAATGACTTTTTTTATTTTTGAGTGCATAATTCACAGGCAAATGTCTGTGCCCAAAAATATAATAATCTATGTCAAAGGACTGTGAATGGTTTTCAGCAAACTGGACCAGCCATTCTCGGGACGGATCGTTGAAAGGATCTTCATCCCCGGTGTACTGCCGGCTTTTCACACTAAAGTACTTCATCATAGCCAGACCGATATCCGGATGAATCATACCGAAAGCTGCCTGACACCATTTATTATTGAATACATTTTTTATAAATTTATAGCCATGATCTCCCGGCCCCAATCCATCACCATGGCCTATGAAAAAAGTTTTGCCTTTCAGATTTTCGGTGATTGGTTGGGAGTAAATAGGTATGCCGAATTCATCATATAAATACCTGAACATCCACATATCGTGATTTCCCTTAAAAAAGTGAATGGGGATCCCGGCATCTCTCAATTCCGCCAGCTTACCAAATAATCTGGAAAATCCTTTGGGTATGGTTTTTTTATACTCAAACCAATGATCAAAAACGTCTCCCACAAGATAGAGTGCCTCCATGTCGTCAGAAATGCTGTCCATCCATCTGACAATTTTTTTTTCTCTCTCCGATGAAGATATGAGAGCATCAACACCTAAATGAAAGTCTGAAGCGAAATAAATCTTTTTTGACATAATGATGATTACCCTACAAATCGTTTGTCTGCCTCCATGACATGTCCACATTCAGGGCATCGTCTCAGTTCTTCAGAATTATAAAAATCTCTGAATCTGGGAAAAAAGTCCTTTTCAATGTTTTCCAAATGAAAATAAGATTCGTGAAGTTTATTGTTGCAGTTTTCACAATACCACAACAAACCATCTCTTTCCTGACCTGTGCGCTTGAGCTCAATGACCAGGCCGATCGAGCCTTCAGACCGGATGGGTGAATGCGGCACACGGGCTGGCAAAAGAAACATTTCTCCCTCCTTAATAGAAATATCTACAGGTTTGTTGTCCTCCTGAATTCTCACTATGATGTCTCCTTCGAGTTGATAGAAAAGCTCCTCTGTCTCATTATAATGATAATCCTTTCGGGCATTCGGACCGGCTACCACCATGACGATATAATCACCGGCATCTTTGTAAAGGTTGCGATTGCCTACCGGAGGCTTAAGTTCATGACGATTTTCGTCTATCCACTTTTTAAGGTTAAAGGGTCTTGTAATGGCCATGTTATGATTTTAGATACAAAATAACTGAAAATTAATCAGAAAATTACCTCATTGGGATTAAATTTTATTACCACTCATGTAGCAGTAGATATTTATGCATCTTTCGATGAGCTTTCACAAGTACATAGGGAGCTGTTTGGCGAATTCAAACATATGACCAATATCAGGGCAGAATTTTTAAGATTAGTTTTCAGATTAACTATATTTTTAGTTTCTTGCACCAAAATTAAATATTCATGCACAGAGAAATCCAATCCTGGTATAGCCCATCCCTGAACCGAAATATGGAAATAGTAGAATATGGCCATTTCGGGCCTGCCATCTTGCTTTTGCCTACAGCAGCTGCAGACTACCTTGAATATGAACGTTTTTTGCTGATAGATGCTATTGCCAAATACATAAACGGAGGAAAAGTAAAGGTATACTCCATCAATTCTATCAATAATGAAAGTTGGCTCAATAATAAAATTGACGGGCGAACCAAAGTGCACAGACATAATCAATTCAATCACTATGTCTACCATGAGGTTATCCCATTTATCAAGGGGCGAACAAGTAAAGACACCCCTGTATATACATGTGGAGCATCCTTCGGAGCGCTTCATGCTGCCAATCTGTTTTTCAAAAATCCTTGGGCTGTCAGAGGGTGTATATCCATGTCAGGGCTATATGATCTGGGCGCATACACAAAAAGTTACTGGGATGATGATGTATACTGGAACAGTCCGATGCATTATCTCAAAGACCTCAATGATGACTTTCATCTGGAGATGATCAGAAACTCCAACCACATACATATCCTTACAGGCTCAGGAGACTATGAAGATCCGAACGGTTCCAGGCATCTTTCAGGCCTATTACATCATCGTGGTATACCTCACAACCTGGATGTATGGGGCTATGACATCAAGCATGACTGGCCTACCTGGAGGGCTATGCTACCCTATTTGCTGGAGTCCAAATTTTAATCACTCCATTGCTCGAATATCTATCTGCCCATTGTCTACGTAAAATATACTGTAGCTGCTATCCAGCTCGTCAATGATATTTTTGATCCTGTCAGCATTGGTGTCAGTGATGAAAACTTGTCCGAAATTCTGCTTTATAAGCATTCTGAGCAGATGTCTCACTCGTGACTGGTCCAGTTTATCAAAAATATCATCCAGTAGTAAAACAGGTTTTTTACCTGAATTGATCTCCATGATTTTGTACTGGGTGAGCTTAAGCGACAGTACAAAGGATTTGAGCTGACCTTGGGAAGCAAAATTTTTTAAAGGTTCTCCATTCATTAAAAACAACAAATCATCCTTATGAATGCCTTGAGTAGTTCTTGCCAGCAACCTGTCTTTTTCGACATGCTCTGCCATCAATAGTCTTAGATTTCCATTGGCCAGTTGACTGGAATATTCAATGCTGCAGGACTCACGGTGCTCTGATATTTCGCCATATGTTTCGGCTACTACAGGGCTCATCTGCCTGACTTGTTTATCCCTGCTCTCAAATATTCTCATGGCTGGATCGTACATGGCAACGGTCATAGACTCCAGCAGCAATGAGTCAAAGTACGTTTTGTCTGCAAAAGCTTTCAGCAGAGCATTTCTTTGTTTGAGAAGGTGTGTGTAAGTAATCAGATCATCCAGATATGACCTGTCCGTTTGCACTATTGTATTATTGAGGAAATTGCGCCTTTCTTCACTTCCCTCCATCATCAGATGTATATCATCAGGAGCAATGATGACACACAAAAACCTTCCTACATGGTCGCTGATTTTTTCAACTTTTTTACCCGAAATTTCGATTTCCTTTCTGTTACCGGGTTTTGACTTTACTATTACAATATCTGAAGCGTCATCTGCCGTAAAAACGCCTTCCAGTCTGAAAAAATCTGTCCCTTGCTGTAGCACCATTCTGTCTCCTGATGAAAAATAGCTCTTACCTAGGCACAAGTAGTACAGTGCATCCAGCACATTGGTCTTCCCGGCACCATTGTGTCCAACCAGCGCATTGAGCCTGGGATGAAACACCATTTTTGCTCCTGAATAATTGCGAAAATGAGTGAGCTTGGCGGAATCTATGGTCAACTTTCTTTTATTTAATACGAGCAAAGATAAAAATATCAAACCAATTGTCCCCGGAAAACATTACTATACAGAGAATTATAATAAATTTGCAACAGAATGAGCACTTTGGGCCAAAATATGGAATAAATCGTTGGTTTGATTATAAAGTAAAAAAGAACAGTTGGTACAATGATCAAGACTGTTGGATATTAAAAAAATCATAAATTATCTAGTCTCAGTCTAAAATACATTAATCACATGACAAATTTCATAATTTTGCGACTATAACCATATTCAAAAGCATTGAAGAAGATAGATAAGCTTATTGCAACCAGTTTTATAGGACCCGCTATTTTATCCTTTTTTGTAGCCACTTTTGTACTGGTGATGCAATTTTTATGGAAGTACGTAGATGAAATCCTTGGGAAAGGGCTCACCATTCTGGAGTTGCTGGAGTTGATTTTTACTATGCCGTGACTCTGATACCTATGGCAGTCCCCATTACAGTACTTATTTCTTCAGTAATGGTTTTTGGTGACATGGCCGAAAAATATGAGCTTTCGAGTATGAAATCTGCTGGAGTCTCTTTGGTACGCATCATGGTACCGAGTATGGTGGTGGCCTTCTTCATTGGGTTGTTTTCGCTTTTTGCTGCCAATTTTCTGAAACCTGCGTCTCTGCTACAGTTCAACAAAAGATTTTTAGCTATCAGGAAACAAAAGTCAGCATTAGCTATAGAAGAAGGTATATTCAATAGCGCTTTTAATGAAACAATCATCAGAGTCAATAAAATAGATAAAAATAAGCGAAATATCCATGATGTGCTGATTTATGATCATACTCCCAATGATAAGAGTCTGATTGGGGTTATGACTGCTAAAGGTGGTGAAATGTACACGGCAGAAGAAGGCAAGTATTTTGTGATGAAACTGGATTCAGGCGTCCAATACAAGGAATTGGAAAAAAAGTCAAAACTGGGCAGCAATAAATCAGAAATCCCCTTTATGCGCACTTATTTTGATCACTGGACCAAAACATTTGATATGAGTCTTTTTGATGCGGAAGAGGGACTTCTCAATTTTAACAGAAACAGAGAGGATATGATGAATTCTGCACAATTGCTCAAATCTATCGATACTTTCCGTACCAATATACGCGAAAATGACGGCAAAATATCCCAAAAAATGGCACTCCTTTTTCAGGATACTCCTCAAAAAACGACACCTACACCTGAGAATCTTTCTAAACCTGACAGTTTGAAAAAAGATACTGACCTTTCTTTATCTACAAGTACAGAACTAAAAGCAGTCAGCACCGACACTCTTCTAACGATCATCTACTATCAATGCACTCATTAAAGATTCATTGAGAACTGAAAAAGATAAACTTGTAGCTGCTTACAATAAGCAAATCAAAAAATCAAGCACAGCCCTTCCTACCACCGTGATAAAGCCCGTAGTCCCTGAACCTAAGCTTATACAACAAAAAGTCAGCTTACAAAATGTAGAATATTTTTTAGAAACTATAGATTCAACCGACGAAAGAGATGTGCTCGTACGGGCACAGGCAGATCTTTCACGAGACAGAGATGAGCTTCTCACACTCAAAAACGTAAATTATGATTTCTCTCGATCGTATGAAAAATACCTGCTCAGGCTGAATCAGCAATATAGTTGGTCCCTGGTATGTCTCATCTTTCTTTTTATTGGTGCACCATTGGGGAGTATTATCCGAAAAGGTGGTTATGGATATCCATTACTTGTTGCCATCCTTTTTTACATGATATTTATTATCACCACGATCTTGGGAGAAAAACTCGTGCGCAATGAAACTATGGGAGGCATCATGGCGGCATGGCTACCATGTCTCATTTTAGTCCCCTGGTCATTCATTCTTACCTGGATGGCTCTCAGAGATATAAAATTCAACCCGCAAGCCGCCTTGGATTTTATTTATAAATTCAAAAAGAGCAGTCAAAGCCCACTTGAAGGGTAATTTTATTTTTAACATAATATTTGGCTATTTTACCCCTTACCACATTTTATGACACATAAGAGCGGTTTCTTAATTTGAATCAAATTTTTATTTCGTATAATTGATACAAATCAATTTTCCAGAAAAACTGGACCAACTATTTTAAAATAAATAAACTTAAAATATTTTATTTTATTTTGTTTCTTTGTTTTCCCTTTTACAACGAATCTGTATTAACAAACACAAATTTGGATTTCAAACCAATCGAAAATGAGTAACCTAAAGAAGTCTTTTATTTTATTTTTTCTATCTACAATGGTAGGCCTGATATCTTCCAATGATGTAATCTCACAGACGGATGTCTTTGTGACTACTTATGAAGATATGAACGGTAACGGAAATTTGGGAGCCGAACCCACAGATGTAGTTGTTCCCTCATTATGGCAAGATGCAGATTTGAACGGCTCTTATGAAACATTGAGTCCAATACCATTTGTAGCAGGACAATTTAGCAACGTTCCCAATGGAAATTACGAAATCAGGCTTCCAGCTACATCAGGGTCTTATATAATAATGCCATCCACCATTGCCAATATACAAATTGTATTGGATGGAACGCCCGAACCTTCATATGAGGGAGGTTATTACCAAAATGCGACCATCGGTAATCTGGTATGGGAAGATCTCAACGGCAATGGCATTCAGGATGGTGGTGAACCCGGTATCAATGGCGTCTCTGTCAATTTATCAGGTACTGACGGCTTGAGTAATCCCGTCAATCTAAGTGATGTTACTGCTGGAGGCGGCTTTTATGCTTTTAATACCTTACTACCCGGTGACTATGTTATTTCCTTCACGCTTCCGTCTGCCAATCATTTTTTCACAGAACCTGGTGCAACCGCTGTTAATGATGATAGCGATGCTGATCAGACCACAGGTGATACTCCATCGATTACACTCCTTAGCGGTGATAATAATAATGATGTAGATGCAGGAATGTATCAGGGAGCTACAATAAGTGATTTGGTTTGGGAAGACCTCAATGGCAATGGCATTCAGGATGGTGGTGAACCTGGCTTAGGCGGAATCAGCGTATCTCTGAGTGGAACAGATGGAGCAAGTAATGCCGTCAATTTAGGCCCTATAGCTACCAATGGCACAGGCAACTATTTATTTGATCAATTACCGCCTGGCACTTATACCATAACATTCGGACCTTTACCTGCTAACTTTTATTTTTCTGATGATAATCAGACAGGAGATGCATCAGACAGTGATCCAGATCCCCTGACGGGAATAGTTCCTGCAGAAACAGTCATCAGTAACCAGGTGGTAGATGATGTAGATGCAGGTGTATTCGAGGCTGTGAGCATAGGAGACTATGTCTGGGAAGACATGAATGGCAACGGCATACAGGATGGCGGAGAACCACCATTGGATGGAGTTACGGTATCTATCAGTACTTCTCTCGGAGGTCCTGTGACCAAAGCGGATGGTAGTCCTGCAGGGACAGTCACTTCCGGGCCAGTAGGAGCATACCTTTTTGACATTCTTAAGCCTGGACAATACATCATTACTTTTGAGAATTATGCAGGATATTACAGGACTACAATGGGAGCAGGTACACCCACTGACAGCGATGGGGATGTAGCTACAGGAGATACAGATATCATCACGTTAGTCTCAGGTGACACCGAAAATGATATTGATGGAGGCTATTTCAGGCCAGGTTCTATAGGAGATTTTACATGGATTGACTTTAATGGCGACGGACTGCAAAACGATCCATCTTCCCTTGCAGGTGTGACGATTGCCTTGACTGATAATTTAGGAAATCCAGTCACGGATGTCAATGGAAATCCTATAGGGACCTTAGCTTCAGGTGGAGCAGGCGACTACTCTTTCCAAAATCTCAAACCAGGTACTTACAAACTTACTTTTACTGCTCCGGGAGGTTTCTTTCCATCATCGTTGGATGCTGCAGGAGGTCCAACAGATCTTACAGATGCCACCAACGATTCGGATGTAGACCAGGGCAACGGTAATATGACATTTGATATCGAAATTGTATCGAATGAAGATGAACTGGACATTGACGGTGGCTTTTATCAGCCGGTCAAAATTGGAAATTGGGCATGGCATGACGCTAATGCTGATGGTATTCAAGATGCCGGTGAAATCGGTGTTGTCGGTGTTACTGTAGAAATAGAAAACGTGGACGGTAGCCCGCTTACAGATGTCACAAATGCAGCAGTAGCTCCAGAAGTGACGGATGCTACAGGAATGTATGAATTTATGAATATTCGCCCAGGTAACTATAACATCATTGTGACACCGCCAGCCACATGGTTTTTTTCAGACCCGGATGTGGGCGGCGATGGTACTGACAGTGATTTTGACATGACTGGAATGAGCACCTCTCCAAGACAGATAAATTCCAATGAAACCTTGACTGATGTTGATGCCGGTATCTACATGAATATCAATCTTTCTGGAACCGTCTGGATCGAACAGGATGATAATGGATTACAATCCGGTACTGAAAACGGAGCCGTTGGTATAGATGTGAGTCTGATCACTGATCCGGGTGGCGTAGTAGTTGGCACTAATACTACAAATGCCTCAGGAGTGTATATGTTTAGTGTAAAGCCAGGTGACTATATTGTTTCAGTGATATCTTCCAATTTTGGCTCCGGCAACCCATTGAATGGCGTCATCAGCTGTACTCCAACCGCAGATCCAAATAATGATGTCGACCTCGACGATAATGGAGATGGACCGGATAGCGGTCCAGTAAATACAGCACAGCTGATGCTAAGGTGCGGCGAAGAGCCAGGCCCTGATGGCGTGACCAATAATACGGTAGATTTTTGCTTCAGATTTGATTGTGGGGCACAAAATAACTTATCAGCTCCTTCATGCAGTATGGTAATTGACACTTTTTGTAATCTCACAATACTAGATGCCGGATGTGCTACGATGCCAAGTCCTCCTCTTATAGGAAATGCACCTAACCCACTTTGTGATGGAGGTGGAGCACCACATAACATGTCCTGGTTTGCATTTATTGCTGGTACCGGAGACTATGAAATAGAAATTGTACCTTATGGCTGTTTGCCGGGCGACGGCGGACAATTGGGCATGCAGGCAGGAATCTATACTGATTGTACCTTCTCCAATTCTGTCTTTTGTCAGAACCAGTGTCAGACGCAACCGATCAACATTCCAAGTGATGGTTTCACACCGGGAAATACGTATTATTTTTGGTTTGACGGATGCTCAGGCAGCGTTTGTAGTTATGAAATCAATGTAAATGGAACATTTGAAGAATATATAATACCTGAGCCTACTGAAGTGGTGTGTGCCTCTGGAACCTGCTCCCCGATTTGTCCTAACAATGACATCACTCTGCAGGTAAATGAAGGGTATGAAAACGCTACTTTAAAATTTAGATGGAAAGTAACATCACCAAGTGGTGCAGTAACATTTATTAATACCGAAATGAATACGCTGGATTACACTGTGACAGAAACCGGAACCTATACTTTTGAAATCATAAGCATCGGAAACAAATGTAATCAATCATCCACTATCAGATCTTACCAAGTGGTCGTGCGTCATCCGGAGGATGAGGATTTTGGTGAAGTAGATGTCTGCGAAAACAAAATCATCGGGTTTGCAGGTCCAAGCGTTGATGAGTTAGGTAATTCTGACCCAAATGGCGACGGTACTCCGGGATGGCAAGCGTTACCTTACACTTTCATGGTGGGTGTCAATACAGCAAGCATTATGGATAATGGATGTATTTATGATCAGGTTGTAGAGATCAATAAATTATTAATTTCTCCCCCTTACAATCTTGATCTGGTGCTGTGCCCTGAAGAAATACCATACACTATTTCAGCAGATTTTCCTTTTGTCATCAACGGACCTATGCCCGAAAATACCATACTCCTCCAGGATGGCGGAGCCAATGGATGTGATTCTTTGGTAAACCTGGAAGTATTTGTTTTGGATGCGTCAGGAGAAATTGGAAACTTAGGCTGTACTAATGGAAAAACTTTATTTATTCTTCAAAATACCATCATTCCTGACCTTCCTGTTCAGACCACTATAAGATGGAGAAACCCTGCAGGTATAATAGTAAATGATGGAAATCCTGATTTAAATGAGTTCACCGTGTTGCTGTCCACGCCTGGTACTTATACTTGTGAAATCGTGATGAAATTGATGGGTAAGGAATGTATCAAAGCTATTTTATTTGATTTCGACCCTGTCAGCACCCTACCTACGCCTCAAGCTGTCAATTGGACAGCATCTTTTTGTGCCACTGTCACACAGTCCACTTTTACCGCTTCCAGTACAGAGCCAAATCCACAGTGGGTATGGACTTATCCTAACGGTGTACTGGTATCGGGTGAAACTACCAATACACTCCAAATAACATGGAATGGAGTCAACGGTGGTCAGGTATGTGTAGCTCTGGCAGATAATTGTGGTACAAGTGAACCCTATTGCCAAAACATTACTGTCAAACCAATTCCTAATGCTGATTTTGACCTGGATAAAAGTATTTGCGTTGATAGTACAGCCAGTATTTATTCTACATTAGTACATGTACCTGGTAACACATACCAGTGGTCACTGGATGGAGGCAACATCATTACCACTCCGGGAGTGAATGGCGTAGATAGCCTGGAAGTAAAATGGAATACTTCCGGTAAAAAAATAGTCACACTCACTGTCACAAGAGATGGATGTGTCTCGAAGATAGTTAAAGATTCACTTGAAATAGTACCTAAGTTAACCATACCTTTTATCAATTGTAATGCAAACAATACTTCTATAGAATTTTTTTGGACGCCATTACCTGGCCAGGTAGGGCAGCCTATCGTTAGTTCAAGCCATCCCGGTTTTTTGTAGGTAATACTTATATAGTCTCCGGATTACCGCCATTTACAAATGTAAATATCAATATAACATTGTCCGCCAATCATCCTTGCGGCCCTATTATGACTTCAGGCTCGTGTGTGACTCAAAACTGTACTCCAGAACAAACCACATTCAGTCCGATACCCGACATATGCTTAAAACCAGGTCTGCCTACCATAGATCTGAAAACTTATGTGACTACCATGACTCCCGGGGGAACGTACAAATTTACAGGCACAGGTGTAACAGACGAGGCAAATGGGGTTTTTAACCCCAATACAGCAGGGTTGGGTTCGCATCAAATCACTTTCGTATATAAAGATGTTTTAGGTTGTTTTTCTCCTGCATCTTTTACCACTATAAACATCAATGAAACACCTACATCCACTTTTATCGGAGATGCTATCATATGTCAGGATAGTGCTGCTTTGATAACATACACGGGGTCTATCACATCTGGTGGTACATTTACCTGGGATTTTGGCTCTGATGTAAAACAAGTGAAAAATGGTCCTGGGCCATTTACTATTGAATGGAATAATCCAGGTCAAAAATCTATCTCACTTACAACCTCCATTAATGGATGTGCTTCTCAACCATCTCAGATACCTGTAATGGTTGAACCAAGAATTCCACCTGTGATTATAACATGTCCTGTCAAAGGTTCTACTGTTATGGATTTCGACTGGAATGACGTTCCCAACACTTCTGGATACGAACTCAATCTTAATGGGCAACCTTTGGCCAACTCCAACACTTCTATGATATCACTCAACAATCTGACGACAGATGCAGATTATACATTGATAGTCAAAGCTATAAGCACCAACTCATGCCCCGGCGTCTCAGATACGCTTACATGCAGAACTAATGATTGTCCGCCAGTTTTTATCAAGTTTTCGAAAAACGGACACCACACTTTGTCAAAATGCCAACATGCCATTGATCAATATCAATGCTATTATTACAGGAGGTCTGCAATCTGCCAATCAGAAATTGACATGGTCAGGCCCGGGAGTCATTCAGAATGCTAATGATAAAATGGCTTCTTTTGATCCCAATGTAGCAGGTGTCGGTACACACACTATAGCCATCAACCTGGAAGATGGTAAATGTTCTAAAGATACGACAATGAAGATCACCATCATTGCCAAACCGGTGTCGACTTTTACCACTACAAGTCCCATCTGTATTTCTGATAATTATATCATTAAATATACGGGTACACCCAACCTCCCTCTGGACTGGAAAGTCGCTGCAGGTGTTAATGTAAGCCGCGTAGGTGTGACCAATGACTACAAAGTCACATTTCCTGCGGCAGGAGATTATACAATTGGACTTGTCACTGGTTCAGGCACCTGTCTTTCGGACCTGACTACTAAAATGGTTAAAGTCGATCCACTATTGGAGCCGGTTGTCATTACCTGCCAACAGACCACCTCGAGTATTACTTTTGCATGGAATGACATCAACTGTGCATCTCAGTATCAGGTGAAAATAAATTCAGTCGCTAAAGGAACTCAAGGGACCTTAAACTACACTGCCAATAATCTGATGGTCGGTGAAAATGTGGAAATTGAAATCATCCCGGTAAGTACATGTGCTTGTCCTGCTGTACCTTCTTCCAGAGTTTGCACAGCAAAGGCCTGTCCCCCTGTAGACATTACATTGGATTCACCCATTGACAAGTTTTGCGCTGGCACCTTGACCAATCCGATCAATCTGGATGTCACACTTACGGGCTCGGCCGGTACTGGTACAGGTACATGGTCAGGTAATGGAATTACTTCTGATGGAAAATTTGATCCCACAGGAAAATCTCCGGGAATTTATAAGTTCTTCTATGATCACTCAGAAGAGAACTGCGATTTCCGCGATAGTATTTCTATTGAAATATTTTCACTGCCTGTATTAAGTATCACAACCACACAACCTGATTGCTACTCGGAAAATTTCGGTACAGCAGTTGTATCGGCTATCGACGGTAAAGCGCCTTATGTGTACCAACTCAATCAAACTAATGTTTCTTTGCCTTTGGGTAATCTTAATCCCGCATCTTACCAGATGATAGTCACAGATGTCAATAAGTGTACAGATTCAGAAAGCTTTGTAATCACAGGTGTTACTGAGCCTGATATCAGTCTCAGTGGCAATACTACTATTCTGAAAGGATTGACTACAGATTTATCTGCAACCATCACTGGACTGACAGCCCAGATAGACTCTATAGTCTGGAAGGATGATAGTGGAGTGACCATTTGTTCAGGTAAAACCTGCGACAAAATAACGGTAAAACCTGATGTAAACACCAAATATTGTGCTACAGTATACTATAACAATGGGTGCAACGTCGATGATTGTATAGATGTGACTGTACAGACCATTGTGACGATCAGTATTCCTAATATCATATCTTTTGATGGAAACAACCCAACATTTTTTGTTCAGTCATATGTTAATATTAAGACAATCAAGTCTATGAAAATTTATGACAGGTGGGGAAATAATGTTTTTTCAAAAGAAAATATTGCTGCGGGGGATCCTTCTCAGGGTTGGAATGGCAAAATAGATTCAAAACCTGTGACTCCTGGTGTTTATGTATACAAGATTGAAGTAGAGCTGACAGATGGAAAAACACAGTTATTTGCCGGTGACGTCACTGTATTATAATAATTGTCTGCTGAGTTGAATACAAAAGAGCTTTTGGAAATTTATCCGAAAGCTCTTTTGTATTTAATGTCAAATATTATGTTTTAATGTGTAGCTTTGCATCGAATTTTGGTTATGACATTATTGTCGTATTAAAAGGGAATCCGGTGGAAGTCCGGAACTATCCCCGTAGCTGTAAGTTTCAAAAAAAGCCTTGTGCTAAAAAAACCACTGTCCCACGGGATGGGAAGGTGCCCTAGGTGAGACAAGTCAGAAGACCTGCCAGATTCACATGTATTTTGACTTTCGGGCGAAAAGTCAGGCAATATTTATCTTATTTTTTTAATGAATGCATCCTTTGTGTTTATTAAAACTGTTTTATAATATCATGTCTGCATTAGCCCGGTTTGATTTCTTTCAATGATGGGTAAAGTATTAAAAATTAATTTCTGGCTGTCTATTTTATTGACATTTGTAGCTCTACAAAGTAGTGGTCAGCAAGAATTGGATACTGTTTTGATTTCAGAAACAAAGTCGTTTACTTACGGTCACCTACTGCCCGACAAAGTCAGCAATGATACATCATATTCACATATTCTTGACTTCATTCAGAGTATTAATGGGGGTCAATTACAGCAAAGCACTATGGGAGGATTGGTTACTTTCCTGCATAGAGGTATGGGCAACAGGCATCTTCCCATCATGTGGAATGGAGTCAACCTACAAAGCATGACCAATGGCAGTTATGATTTGGGCCTCATACCCTGGGATCTCTTTGACAAAGTTGAATTTTATAACTCAGGATCTCCATCGTTGCAAGGAAATAATGGACTGGCTGGCTCATTGAACATCGACCACCAAAAGTCTGCAACTTCTACTAAAATATCATCATACGCATCCACCCTCACCAATTTTGGGTTGACATTAAAAAAGAGTTGGCTTCTCAAAAAAATGACTGTAAATATGGGTGCAGCTCTTTCGAGAGACAATAATATCTACGAGTATTCTTTTGCTAATACAGATGCCAAAAGAGCTTCTACAGATTTTAACAAGTCCAACGTCATCACTAAAGTTCAGTATTTTCTTACTTCCAGACAATTCCTTTCCGGCGAGATTTGGTGGCAATCTTCCGATAGGGTCATCCTCAAAGCATTACATCCGGAAATGTAATTCAGCACCAAAAAGATGTAAATCTCAGATCCAACCTCACTCACTATTATCAATTGTCGCAGATCAGCCTTACATCATCGGCGTCTTACATAGACGAAAAACTAAACTTCAGTGCCCCTGGAATAGACTCAAGGTCGCATGCCAAAGCTCTTATTTTATCTTGTGAGTTGGCCGAGATAGAAAAAAACAACCATTTCGCCTCGATCAAATACCGTAAAGACGTAGCCACACCCAATTTTTACACACAAAGTAAATCCAGGAACACAATACAACTCAGTGTAGCAAAAAATAAGAAATGGAGCAAATCTAGCATGACAAATCTGGCAGTCAGACAGGACATGGTGGATGGCAAAATGATGCCAACCTCTATTACTATACATACAGCTGTTAAGAAAAGTACCCTTCAAGTAGCCAGAAACTATAATCTACCCGGCTTTAACGATCTCTATTGGCCAGTGGGTGGTAATCCAGAACTGAGGGCAGAAGTTTCGCTTAAAGCTGAAATGACTACTACTTTCCAATTAGCAGGATGGCGATGGCGTACTTCTGTGTACTCAAATCTTGTGGACAACTGGATACAGTGGATGCCGCAATCATCAGGGCTTTGGATGGCTGTAAACCAAAAGAAAGTATATAGCAGAGGGTGTGAAATCAATACTACCAGCAGATATCAAATGGGTTATTTCACTATAGTGCCTACTCTGGAATATGCTTACAATAAGACAACTGCCATTGAACATTATTTTGATCCCGCCCTTATCGGAAAACAGCTCATTTATATTCCTGCTCACAAGGTAAAATCATCAATTCAGGTATTAAGACAACATCATCAGCTTAAACTCGAGTACGACCTTACGGGTACCAGATACGATACACCTGACAATACACAAAAACTAACTTCATTGCATCTGTTGAATGTCAGGTACAATTATTTAGTAGGAAAATGGAAGTATATGATTTCTGTCTATAACATCTTTAATCGTAATTATCAAGTAGTAAGGTACTTTCCTATGCCGGGTATAAATGCAGAAATAAAAATATCATTTACAATCTAAAAAATAAATTTCAAATCACTTAAAAAATTAATTATGAACAGATTCCTTATTGTCATCCTATCTATCACCTTATTATTCGGTTCCTGTACAAAAGAGATGAATGAATCCGAGTCCGACTTTTCCAAAGGTATTTTCGTCGTCAATCAAGGTGCTTTCATGACCGGAACCGGTACTATCACATACAGAAACGGTACAGATACAATTCAAGATCTTTTTGGAAAACAAAACAGCAGTGCGTTTTTAGGCAACATTGCTCAGTCTATGATCAAATTTGGCGACAAATATTTTATATCTATCAATAACGCAGCCAAAATACAAGTGGTGCGTGCTAATGATTTTAAAGCCATCAAACAAATAAACAACGTGGCCCTTCCGAGGTATTTTGCCGCCAATGACAAAAAACTATACCTATCGTCATGGGGACAGGATTTGAATTCAGGAGCAGTACATGAAATAGACCCGGTCAGCATGACTATTGCAGCCACCATATCCCTGGGTTCAGCACCCGAAAAAATGGTCATTAAAAACAACATGCTTTATGTCACCATATCCTCCAATACAGGCATCTCTAAAAAGGTGGTGGTCATAAATACTGTCTCCAATAAAATCATTGCTAATATCGAAACCAGTGACAATCCCACAGATATTCAAACTGACAAAAACGGAGCGCTTTGGGTTCTTTGTTCTGGTTATAGTAACTTCCTTGATCCTACCTTGAGCACTCCCGGATCACTTTTGCAAATAGTAGATGATAAAGTCGTCGCTCAGTTCCAACTCAGTAACGGAGCCAACGGACTTGTCGTGGACCAAACAGGAGAGAGGCTCTACTTTCTGATGAATTCCAAAGTTATGGCTCATGACGTTTCAGATGCAACCTTCGAAAACGAGTCAGTATATGATGGCTATTTTTATGCAATTGGCATTGACAAAAAAAGAAATGAAATATATCTTGCTGACGCCAAAGACTTTCAGTCTATGGGTAATACCATCATTCTGAACCCTCAGACCAAAACGACAGGAAGATTCAATTGTGGCATCATTCCTGGATTTTATTATTTCAGTGAATGATAAAATATGTTGCAACAAATAAGGCTTTCTTAATGTTTAATTCTTGTTATTGACAGGTAAGTCCGTCAGATTTGAATATAGTATCGAACATCTTTTGTTGTGGAAATCGAAAAAGTAATCCAGCAGACCTATTTTAAGGATAAATACCATAAAGCTGTGGTAAATTTGTATTACACAAGTAATTTTTTCAGAGACGCCCACATGCCTATTTTTGCACAGTACGACATACAGGGCCAACATTACAATGTATTGCGGATATTGAGGGGTAAACATCCTGAACCTGTGTCACCGGGCTATATCAAGGAAGTGATTCTCGATAAAGGAAGAGATCTCACCAGGCTGATAGACAAACTTGTTTCACTGGGTTTGGTGGATAGATATACCTGTCCTGAAAACCGCAGAAAAATGAACATCAGGCTTACTGATACCGGGTTGGATATATTGGCCAAAGTTTCAGATGCATTGACACTGAAAGATACCACGCTCCGGCACCTGACAGATGAAGAGTATGACCAATTGAGTACACTTCTGGACAGAATGCGGGGTTGAAATACCCTACCATTCAAAATTGAATGAAATGGTGAATATCTGTGAGACAACATTTTCGAGCACTCGTGCTTCGTTTTGCGTCTTGTCATAAATTAGCAAATTGCTCAATCCCCTTGAAAACTTTATCTCCGGCGAGAATATAAAGTAAGGGTAAAACATTTGCATTCCTACGCCGATCTCATATTGGAAATCATGAGGGGCTACTTTTAGAAGTGTTTTTCTCGATTTTGAATTGGTCTGTACATCATAGCTATACTTGAGCCCTGCAACCACAAACATCCTCTTATCTCTATAAGGTTCAGACTTAAATCGGACATGAAAAGGCAGCTCAAAAAACACTGATTCTATTTTTCTTTCCAGGACTTTGGAGTCGCTGACATTAGTAAATTGCAATCCTCTGCTGGCAAATGAAAAACCAGGTAAAAATCTGAAATCAAAGTACTCACCCAACTTCAAATTTGTAACCATGTGCATATTCACACCGACCTCACTGTTGCCCTCTGTCACCTTGATGCTGTCATTGTTGATAAAAAAGCTTGACTGCTGGAGTTTATACCCTGAGCTATTGATACCTACATTGATACCAAAATAATAAGCCTTTCTGTTGAAGTCTTTAAAATTATAATTACCCCGTCCGCCTATTTGCCCATATACCGTCCAGGTAAGTGACATGACGACAATAATGAGTACTATTTTTTTGCAAAATAAATGCAACATATGCCTGCGCTTAAAACTTTATAACTAGTCCTGGTATATCCCAGTTTTTCTAAAATAGAAGTAAAATCCTCATAATCAGGAAAAGCCTGAACCGATTCGTAAAGATATTGATATGCCTTTTCATCTTTTGACCTGATCTTTCCTATAACGGGCAAAACATATTTAAAGTATATATTAAACAGCTGTTTTAATGGAAAAAGTCTTGGTTTGGAAAATTCAAGTACCATCAGTGTACCTCCGGGTTTCAAAACCCTAAACATTTCGCCCAAACCCTTTTCGAGATTTTCGAAATTTCTGACACCAAAAGCAGCCATTACTGCATCAAAACTCCCTGTTTGGTACTTCAGATTCTCACTGTCGCCCAACTCGAGTTGGATGATTTTGTCCAATCCTTTTTTTATGATTTTCTCGTCTCCGATTTTAAGCATGTTGGCTGATATGTCCAATCCAACAATTCGTTCCGGTCTGATCACTCTGGCAGCTTCTATAGCCAAATCTGCTGTTCCGGTGGCTATATCCAGGATAGTTTTAGGCGCTTCTTTACTCAGCATTTTTATGGCCTTTTTTCTCCAAAGTACATCAATACCCAAAGACAAAACCCTGTTGAGGTTGTCATAATAAGGAGCAATCTTGTCAAACATGTGCGTGACTTGTCCTTTTTTGGATACTTCTGTTGCTGAGTATGGGGTAACTTGCGCCTTTTCAGACATAATTTTAATTATTTTTCGAATATATAAGAACTTAACGTAATAAAAAAGTCTTTATTTTGTTTTACAAGGGAGTAAAATATAAAAAGATTTTGCAAAATAAATGATAAATAACCACAATATGTCGTTTTTTATACCTGAATGTCATCGCACCTTTAAATATTTGATGGTGTTTATAGCCTTTAAACTTATTTTGAAAATAAATCAACATAAATCAACCACATTAAATTGATTTTAAAATGAATATACTCATTACCACATTACTGGCTATCATGGTAGCTTCCTGCCATCCGTCCAATACAAAGCCCACGATGCCTGTCAAAGATAATTCGTATTTGCCACAGGAGGTGATACCGGGTGCTGAACGTGTTGCTATCTACGAGCCTATGCTGAAAAATAAAAAAGTAGCACTTGTAGTCAATCAAACCAGCATGGTCAAAAATAAACACCTCGTAGACACTTTGCTTAAACTGGGTGTCGATATAAAAGTAATTTTTGCCCCGGAACACGGATTTCGCGGCAAAGCAGATGCAGGCGAAGTTGTCAGCGATACGAAGGATACAAAAACCGGGCTACCTATCGTCTCATTATATGGTAAAAAGAAAAAACCACTCCCTGAAGACATGAAAGGGGTAGAAATGGTAGTCTTTGACATCCAGGATACCGGAGTTAGGTTTTATACTTATATCTCCACTTTACATTATGTAATGGAGGCGTGTGCAGACAATAAACTGCCCTTAATCCTTCTGGACAGACCCAACCCCAATTCTCACTATGTAGATGGTCCTGTCCTGGACCCTGCTTTCAAATCTTTTGTAGGTATGCATCCTGTACCGGTAGTTTATGGTATGACCATCGGAGAGTATGCAGGGATGATCAATGGCGAAAGGTGGCTTCTGAATAAGGCAAAGTGTGATCTGACCATCATCGAAAACAAACATTATCATCACCATTCCTATTACGAGTTGCCGGTCAGACCCAGCCCGAATCTTCCGAACATCAAATCGGTTTTACTTTATCCTTCCATCTGCTTTTTTGAAGGGACTACGATTAGTCTGGGAAGAGGGACAGACAAACCATTCCAGGTATTAGGTCATCCCAAGCTTAATGAAACATTTTCTTTCACTCCTATGCCAAATGAAGGCGCAAAAGAACCTCCCCTGAATGGACAGAAATGCTTTGGGATAGACTTGAGCACGCTGACTACAGGGAGTATCATGGCAGAAAAACAAATACAGATTCATTATCTGATCGATTTTCATGAAAAAATGAAAGCCAAGGGAGAAAAATTTTTCCTTGATAACCACTTCATAGATAAGTTGGCCGGTACAGATGCTCTGAGAAAACAAATAGAATCCGGAAAAACCGAAAAGGAAATCAGGGCCACCTGGCAACCTGGCTTAGATGCATTCAAAAAAATAAGGGCAAAATATCTTATTTATTCTGATGGTCAATAAGCCTTCATCATACATGATTATGATCTGTCGATAAACTGAATAACAATGTAATTGTTTAATAATGATGAAGTGGATATTTTTTTTATTTTTTGCTATAAACATAAACGCAATCGAAGCACAACATGATACACTCATATACGTAGGCGATCCTATGTGCTCGTGGTGTTATGGGTTCAGCCCCGAGCTCGACAAGATTAAAAGTGCTTTTCCAGAAGTACCACTTGAGATAGTGATGGGTGGATTGCGTGCCGGAGGCACTGAAACCATGATGGAGTTGCGTGATTTTCTGGCAGATCACTGGAAAGAAGTGCAGCATACAAGTGGACAACCCTTCAATTTTCATATTCTGACACAATCACAGGTGATGTATGATACTGAACCTGCATGCAGAGCCGTGATCATAGCGGGCAAGATGAAACCTGGTATCATGTATGCGTATTTTAAGCAAGTACAGACTTCTTTTTATGTTCACAATAATCTCCCTAATGATGCAGACACATATGTTAAAATAGCTGCTGCATTGGGTTTGGATGCTGAGCTTTTTCACCAAAAATATGAAAGTCGCCAGGCCAAAATGGATGCTTATGCTGATTTTGAGCTGGCTTCCAGGATGGGTGTATCAGGTTTTCCGGCACTCATAGCAAAAATTGACAATAAATTATACCTGGCTACCAATGGATATCAAAAAGCAGAAAAAATCATTGCATTACTGAAAGCACGAGGTCTGAAATAGTCACATTTACAGGAGAGACTATGCTATTGGACAGGTACCAGATGGAGCACTTCTTCTGCCCATTTAAATGTTTCATTTCTGATGCCATCGATATCTTTTGACATTACGTGGGATGAAATGACATGACTTCCGGAGTTGGGAAAAGCCATCTTTCTTTTTTTATCAGCGGGAGTAGAAATCTGGTCATAAAAATCCAGCATACGTTTTACTGACACCACTTTATCCTGATGCTCTTCATCTTTGTAATAATAACCCATAAAGACCGGCATGGATAATTTTTCAAAGTGCTCTTTGTTCATATACTGATGAATCATAGTCTTCATAGTAAATAAGGCATTGGTGTGGTATATACTATTCCAGTATTTCTGTGCAGTGGTGTCATATTGGATTCTGTTGTACTCTCCTCCCATCACCACCTTGGACAGTTGTTTGCCCCAGGGATACAGCAACATTTCAGATTTTGGGTCATAAATATCTATGTTGGGCGAATACATAATCATGCTGTGAATCTTTTCACCCGCAGACGCAAGAATGACGGCAAGAGTACTGCCTGTAGAACAAGACATTACTATCACCTTATCTCCCATTTTTTTGGCTACATCTATAGCTTCTTCTGCTGACTGCAAGTAGTTTTCTGGGGTGAGCCTGACGAATGAGTTGCTATCAGGTCTGCCATGATCCTCCAATCTGCTGAGATACAGATTCATGCCGTACCTTCTGGCAAAGTCAGTGTGCAATGGAGCTCCTTCTTCATGGCTTGCAGAAAAACCATGCAGATATACCAATGCATATTCAGTTTTTCGATGGCTCGAGTCTGCCCACACAATACGGGCCTTATTGCCGGGCTTGATGTCTGCCACCGCTGCTTCTCTTTTGTCTACCCACTGATCCAGCAGACTGATATCTGCTTCGATATCCGAATTAAGTAAAACGGGAGCTTCATAGTGCACCCTAGGTCCTACCGAGTACACCAAACCAAGACACAAAATGAAAAAAAGTAAAGATTTAAGAACTTGCATATTTCGAATTTGTACACCATCAAAAAAAAAGAATAAGTTAATTCACCTGTGCGCTGCGATTTAATTTTTTATGAACATTGCAAACCTGGACTATCAATGACTTTTTACCATCATTGTGAATGACAAAGTCTGCAACTTTGATTTTGTCCTGCTCGGGCAGTTGATTATTTATTTTAACTTTTACCTCTTCATAAGAAAGTCTGTCCCTTTTCATGACTCTGGATACCCTGATATCTTCAGGGCAAGTCACGACTATCAGTGCGTCCATATGTTTGTAGCTCCCATTCTCCACCAGCAACGCTGCTTCCTGTAGGATGTAAGGGTGCTCCCCGGACTTATTAGTCTTTTCTATCCATCTTTCTGCATCCAGTCTGACTGCAGGGTGTACTATACTGTTTACCTTTTCTAGCAGTTCTTTGTTAGAAAAAATTTTCGAAGCAATAAACTTCCTGTCGGGTTTGCCGTTTTTGTGATATGCCGCGTTGCCAAGCAGATCCTTCATCTGCTTCTTTACTGATACATTGGAGGCAAGGATTTTTTTTGCTTCTGCATCGGCATAATAAACCGGAATATCCATTGATTCGAATATCTTACAAACGGTAGTTTTGCCGGAGCCTATTCCTCCTGTGATGCCCACTTTTTTCATACTTATTAATGATTAGAACTTAATGTGCGGGTACGGCTGCCTAGCCATCCACTCAATCCACCTACCAATCCACCCGTGATACCCGTCAGAAAAAACACAGCCGATGAAGACACATTTCCAAATAAAGATCCCAAAATATGCGACATTGGCTGATCAAAATGGCTGTCATTCAGATAGGCACCCAAAAACCACAGTACAAATACAGCAAGCAGCGAACCTGAAAATCCTGCAAATCCGGATGTTTTAAAAACATAACATACTACAAAACAGACAACTGCTATGATCCACCACGGAAAAAACAACTGCATTATCCAACTAAGAACTACGATGATCAGAATAAATGAATAATTTTTCATGATTGTGGGTTAAGTCTGATTATTTGTGTGCTATGGGCCCTCACTTCTTCAGCAGTGGATACAAATCTCAATGCGTAATACTCTCCTTTTGTCCATTTTTCAATCATATTTTTATAAAATTGCTGGCAGGATTACCGGATTGTCCTCCGGGATATACAGCATAGGCCTTGATCTTATCCTCCAGGCTTATGACCATACGCCAACTCGGACCAAAGGAATAACCTGTGGCATTGATAGCGTCAGGGCAACCATCAGCTGCAATGTTCATAGCCGAAAAAGCCGGCACTCTGGTCAAATGATAAATGTGTAATGGCTTATACTCTCCCCATGTGTTTCCCTTTCCTTGTGATTTTCTGCTATCAAATTCAGCAATCGCCTCTTTTAAGGATAATAAGACAACATCTCCCGCTTTTTCTTGTGCCGGAGTGGCTGTCATATCAAAGTATTTATTGTTCGGGTCGGTCTTAATGACCTCCAGCAAGCGCCAGTCTTCCGGGTAATTGACATCCATATTCTGACCCAACGCTTTGATTTCATCCCATGTATTCTCAGCCAATTTTTTATAAAATATATCAAAAAGAACCGGTGCTTCCAGGGCAGCTTTATACTCATAATTCCAGTCTGTCAGCAAGTTCCATTTTTGCTGTTCGTTTGGATGGAGAGCAGGGGCTTGTATCATAGTCTTCATATGAGCGATAAAATCTGATGCTTTGTGGGAATAAGTGTCACTCTGCATTTTTTGCATATCCGCGACAGAAATATGATCCATTGCTTCCAGTTTTGCATTGACACTTCTGTTTCTGTATCTTTCAAATTTTCCTGTAAAATAGTAAGGATAGGATTTGTCTGCACTCACCTGGTTGGCTGAAGATATAAATCCCCTCTTGGGATTGATGATCTGGGGATTCTGTATTCTCGGTATCCAGGCTTGCCAGTCATTGGCAGACACATCACCATTCTCCACAAATCTGCCATCCTGTCCGTATTTGGCAGGAAATCTCCCATTGACCCTCAGAGCGATGTCGCCGGATACGGACGCAAATCCAAAATTCTGTGCCGGCGAACTGTAAGTACCCGTAGCTTCCAGATAGTCGTCATAATTTTTACACTTCATTGCATCAATAAAAACATTATACTCTCCTGCATCCGGAATATCGTGGCAGATCCATCTCATGGCCATATCATGTCTTCCATCATTAGATGTATGATATATAGGTCCCCATCGGGTGTACTTGACTGTATCGATGATGGATTTTTGTCCTTTGACCTTTATCTCTTCGACTCTGAATGTCACATCCATTTCTTTGCCATCGAGCAAGTACTTTGTTTTTTCCTTGTTTGCCCACTGGATGACAAACATGTCTTCCACATCCTGTCCGACATTAGTCTCGCCCCAGGCTATGTGCTCATTAAATCCTATCATGATGCCAGGAAACCCAGGAAATGACACCCCATAAGCATTTAACTCAGGGGTATGGATATGCACCTCAAACCAGATCGAAGGCAAACCCAAACTCAGATGTGGATCATTACAAAAGATGGGTTTGCCGGTAGCTGTCTTGCTTCCGTGTACTCCCCATGAGTTACTCCCGATGCCTTTATTGCGGTTTTCAAAAAAAGCTTTTAGTACAGGCTGATTGTAAAAAGCTTTGTCATCTTGTTTGCTTCCGTACAAACTATCCTGCGCAAAGGGTTTTTCAGTAGGTATAACGGGATTTTCTACTGACTGCCGTTCAGGATACAAGTACCCGAAATCCTCTTTCCCCAGGTGATAAAGCAGATTGGTGTTTTCGATATCGTCATTTCGTCCAGCCAGCGTAAGGGACATTTGCTTGAATACCAGGGCCGATTTCAAAGGTGTCCATGCTTCCGGCTGAAGGTTAAACAGCTTGAATTCCAACGGATAATCCTTAGGGCTGAGGCTATTTATATAAGCATTTACACCATCTATATACCTGTAGGCAGAGTTGTAATCCTCTGTTTTTTCCCATCCTTTGGTAGCGTTTTCTGCGGCATATTTCATACCTCTCCGACGCTTTTCCAGGTCTATTTCTATTGTCTTATCACCGAATAATGAAGATAACTCACCTGCCGCAGCTTTGGCCAGAAACTCCATTTGAAACAAACGGTTTTGTGCTTCAGCGTATCCCTGTGCAAACAAGGCATCCTCTAAGTTCTGAGCAAAAATATGCGCTACTCTCCTTTCATCATATATGATCTCTACCTTATCTTTCAGACCGTGCATATTTTCCAAATCAATGCCTCCTTTTTCATTGCGAGTATCTGAGGTCCATGCCCCACCAAAAGGATTGAGAAACTTACCCATAGGTGGCAATGGATTATTGGGGATATGGATATTGCCATTTAAAAACAGGATGAGTCCAAGGGTCAGCGCAAGGACTATTCCATATATTAACTTGTGCAGCATAGTGGCTAATTGAATTTAGGGATAATGATAGTGAATAATTCTGAAATCAAAACGATAAGGCTATAAAAATCATTACAAGAACACAAACAAAGCGTACAAAGGTATAAGCATGGTGATATGTAGGTAAATGAATAATCCTCGCTCGGCGATGCCATGACTGTGCATGACCAGCATGCCCATGATTGTAAAATGAACAGAAAAAGTGTTGTTATGGAAGCAGTTTGGTATAGATACTTGTGGATTTGCAGGATACTACAAAAAGCTTGCAAAGTCATTTCCAGGTTTTTTGTCTGAATGGCTTTTGGGGCAGGATTTAAGCTAAAAATCGCTCTGCACATATATCTTTCTTATCTTCAGCCACTTTTCTTTTGAAGTAAACCGCAAATGGATTATTGCCGCCAATACAAGCTATTGCCCCCAAATGTAACAGGATTTTAATGCCTTATTTGCAATGGGAGATACCTTGTCTTTTCCTTTGTACCGCCCGGTTTCCTTGCCATATGGTACTACATATCCACAAAATTAACATTTTTTGAAATCCCCCAGACCCCCCTATTATAATACCTAATAATTATCTTAATATAAGGCGCAAGTGGTAGTATCGAAATTTGTAGACCACCTGTCGGAATATCGACAACATTAAATTTAGGACAGGTTTAGTCCAACCGAAAAATCCTACCCCTGAAAATTTTATGACAACTATCATCTGCAAAGCAATTTTAAATCATTGCAAGGTTAATATAATTGCGAATACATTTGTTAAAAAGGAACATGGTCCCCGTCCCCTGTTTTCCCCTTCCCCTCTTTTTCTCCGGGTTGCCCGTTTCTTTCTTTTTCCCTTCCTCCTTGGTTCCCGCCGCCTGGTGCCCGGCCCTTCCTTCCCGCCCTTGATAATATATACCTTTGCGTACTATGATTTCGGCGAGAAGGCGTTTTGTGTAAAAAGCAGAAGACAGGATGTATGGCAGTCAAACTTCTGTGGATAATAAAGTGTATTTGAAATCGATTTTGCAGATTTGGTACTTCGCACTCAAATTGGAAATTTAGGCTCAGTCTATGCCTAGCGGGGAAGTATTAAAGAAAAAAAATGCCCCTGCTTGGCGTAGTATTTACAACGAAGTTATGTTTTCTTTTTTATACTTGCCTTTGCTTTTTCGGATATTCACTGCGACGACTTTGTACTCGGGGCACATGGCTTCACTATCATGCTCATCAGAGGTGATGACATTCAGCATCACTTCCGGAAAATGAAAGGTACTACTTAGTACGCCTGGCCTTACTTCATCGGTGATTCTGGCTTTGATATCGACCTTGCCCCTTGGAGACTCTACGCACACCATATCTCCCTCTGAAATATAGTGTGCAGCTGCATCATCAGGATGAATCAGCAGAACATCTTCAGTGAGTATCTGCACATTTCTTGTACGACGTGTCATCGTTCCGGCATTGTAGTGTTCCAACTCCCTGTTCGTGGTAATGATGTATGGATAATCTTTTCCGTTTTTTTCTAACTCATTGCTTTCTTTCCAGTCAAAATGATGAAACTTGCCTTTACCATTTTTGAAAGTTTCTGTATGAAGGATTTTTGTATCCGTGCCATCTACCAGTACAGGCCACTGCTTACCGGACTTTCCTAGATTTTCCCAAGTCACACCTGCAAAGAATGGAACAATGCCAGAAATCTCTTTAAGTATTTCAGCAGGATCGTAATCACATTGATTGAAACCCATGACATTCATGATATCGCACATAATCTGTCCATCCGCTTTGGTACCAGGCTGTGGTTCGACGACCTTTTGCACTTTTTGGATACGTCTTTCCCCATTGGTATAAGTGCCGCTTTTTTCCAAAAAGGACGCTCCCGGCAAGATCACCGTGGCATATTTTGCCGTTTCTGTCATGAAAAGTTCCTGCACAACCAGGAGATCCAGCTGCTCCATGGCGCGGATGACTTTATGGGTATTGGGGTCGGTCTGCACGACATCTTCACCCATAAGCCAGAGTGCTTTCAGGTTTCCGTTGATACTGGCTTCAAACATTTCCGGAATTTTTAGTCCTTTCCCTAGTGGAATTTTAGCATTATAAAAAGCCTCGTACTTCATGTTTATCTCCGGGTCGTATGAGCTCAGGTAGCCCGCCCCCTGATGCGGCTGACAGCCCATGTCTGCAGCTCCCTGCACATTGTTTTGCCCTCTCAGAGGATTGACCCCTACTCCAGGTCGTCCTATATTGCCTGTGATCATGGCCAGGTCCGATATCAACATGACAGTAAAAGTCCCTTGTGTATGCTCTGTCACACCCAGTCCGTGGAAGGACATGGCATTGGGTGCCGAAGCATATGCTACTGCCGCCTGCTTCACCAGCAATTTATCGACTCCGGTGATGCCTGCATGTTCATCCATATCCAGTGAGAGGATTTGATTTTTGAATTCCTGATACCCTTCAGTCCGAGTGTCGATGAAGGCAGTGTCTTCCAGCTTTTCTGTGATGATATAATAAAGCATCATATTGAGGAGCGCCACATTTGTACCGGGTTTCAGAGCTAGATGATAGGTAGCATATCTGGCCAGTTCCGTGCGCCTGGGATCCACGACAATGGTGATTTTTCCCTTCATGGCAAACTGTTTCAGTTTTGCTCCGGTTACAGGATGTGCATCTGTTGGATTGGCACCTATGACAAGGATACAATCAGTATGTTGAAGATCCTCGATAGAGTTGGTGGCCGCACCGGTACCAAATGCCCGCTGCATACCCAGGGCGGTAGGCGAATGACATACACGTGCACAACAGTCGATGTTGTTTGTGCCGATAACTGCTCGGATGAACTTCTGCATCAGGTAATTTTCTTCATTGGTACACCTGGCTGAAGAAATGCCCGCTATGGCGTCCGGACCATATTGATTTTTTATTTGTATGAGACTGTCTGCTATGAATGTATATGCTTCATCCCAGGATGCAGGAGTCAGTACACCTTCTTTCCTGATGAGCGGCGTTTTTATCCTGTCAGGATGATTATAAAAGGAAAATGCAAATCTCCCTTTCAGACAGGTATGACCCTGATTGACTTCGGCATCATAAGGCGCTTGTATGGATTTTACTTTCTCATTGACCACAGATACCTCCAGATTGCAACCGACACCACAATACGTGCATACTGTACGCACTTTTTTATCTGAAACTTTAGATTTGGATTCGAACACATCGGATATTGCAGAAGTAGGGCATGCCTGTGCACAGGCACCACAACTGACACAATCAGATTCAAAAAATGAAACATCCTTTCCTTTAATAATTTTCGAATCAAAGCCCCTTCCTGCCATACTCAATACTAGCTCCCCTTGCACTTCATCACAAGCACGTACACAACGATAACAGTTGATACACTTGGATAAGTCCATCGTCATATAGGGATGGCTAAGGTCTTTTTGTCTGTCCAGATGATTTTTACCTTCCGGATATCTGACATTTCTGATACCCACTTTTGCGGCTACGGTCTGCAGTTCGCAATTGTTATTGACTTCACAAGTCAGACAATCCAGGGGATGATCTGTAAGTACAAGTTCGATGATATTTTTCCTTAAGTTTTTTATTTTTTCAGAATCGGTAAAAATATAACTGCCAGGTGTAACGGGCGTATGGCAAGAAGCTTGGGTCTTCAGCGGTCCTCCTTCTGTCAAACCTACTTCCACACTACAAACTCTGCAAGAGCCGAAGGGCTCCAGATTGGGTGCATCGCACAGTGTAGGAATGGCATCTTTGGATATGTTTCTTTTTATAAACGATAAAATAGTCTCACCAGCCTTTAATTCGAAAGGCAATCCATTGATATATGCTATGGAAGTAAGCTTATTATATGTCATGTGGCTGATGATTTTGTTAAAAACTAAGTATAAAAATACAAATTTAAACTATTACATTCTAAAAACTACATTTTTTAAATAAGCAATCATCGCTATAAAGGCTGATGTTGGCTCTAATTTTTAAAAAATGGTGCCAACTCATCACTAAAATAATGAAGGGCATTTCTGACCGGCAATGGCAATCCACCGCCCAATGCGCAAAGTGAACCCATCTCCAGCGTGTCCAGCAGATCAGCCATAAGAGACCTGTCTATTTTGTAATCTGTGGTGGATGCTTTTTGAAGCATCTCGAATCCACGCGTAGAGCCTATCCTGCAAGGGAAACACTTGCCACAACTCTCATGGGCTGTAAACTTAAACAAATGCTGAATATACAAAATGACAGGAAAGTCATGCGGCAAACACACCATGGAGGCATGTCCCAGCAAAAAACCATTGGAAGCGAAAGATTCAAAATCTACTGTCAAATCTGAGATTTTGTGTACCGGCACCAGTCCACCCAGAGGTCCTCCGATATGCAGGGCTTTTACGGGCGCTCTGAATCCTTGGCCAAGATTATAAATCACTTCTGATAACGGAGTCCCCATCTCCACCTCATAAATACCTGGTTTGTTAAAAAAGCTATCCAAAGAAATCAGTTTGGTACCTGTCGATTTGCCTTTGCCAATACCTGCAAAATTTTGTCCACCTCTGTCTATGATGTAGGGAAGACAGGCAAGTGTTTCTACATTATTGACAACTGTGGGTTTATTGAATAATCCTTGTTGAGTGGGAAAAGGCGGACGGACTCTCACTTCCGGTCTTTGCCCCTCTATGGATGATAACAAAGCTGTCTCCTCTCCACAAATATAGGCACCCTGGGCTTTGATCACCTTAAAGTCAAAATCGAAACCAGATCCTTTGATATTTTTACCTAGTAGTCCCAAAGCTCTCAGCTCTGCTATAGAATTTGAGATAGTTGAAATGGAGACGGGGTATTCTGCCCTTATGTACAGCACCCCCCACTCTGCACCGGTGATATAGGCCGCTATAAGCATACCCATAAGCAATGCATGTGGCCTGTGCTCCATGATAAACCTGTCTGAATAAGCACCGGGCTCCCCTTCGTCGGCATTGCATACAATAAACTTGGTTCTCGCCTCACTTTCTTTGCAGGCCTGGAGCTTAAATGACAATGGAAATCCTGCTCCTCCCTACCTCTCAGTCCCGATGACCTTACTTCTTCCAGGAGTACATCCGGATTTTTTTTGAGGCAGGCTTCAAAAATTCTATAATATTCACTCATCTCTGGCGTTTCTGACATGATGACTGGAGTGCCCAGGGATGAAAAATGGTAGTGGTCACAGATAGATTTGCATCCAGATAGAATATCATCCAAATCACCAATAGCTTGTCCGGAATAATTCTGACCATTCAGATGAAAAGAGGAGTTTTCATGACACCTGCCCAAACAACACATCTCTCCTATCTCGTCAGAAGGAAATCGCTTGGATATCTCATTTCGGACATGGTACTGTGTACCCGCAGTCAGACATGATGATCCATTACATACATATACCTTTTTCCCCAGATTATCTTCTTTCAGAAAGTCATAAAAAGACACTGCCCCATATATATTGGCTGCTCCAAACAAAAACTCAGCCTGTAGCCGATCCATCTCTTCTGCATCTACTGTTCCGTTCTTTTGTGCACTGATGCCCAATTGTTCAAACAAATTATTTTCTAATCCCTTGCGGCCCGAAAGATGACTCAGATTTTTTGACATGGCGACAGATTTTAATGAAAGTGCAAGATAAATAATAAATTTTACAATTATATTCAGGCGGTAATTCTTTCTAAAAAACTGCACACGGCTACCTTTGTTATGGCTTTTAGGCTGTATTAAAGATAAAATTGCCCTGCATACATATTTATTTCCTGTATATATTAAAATCTATTGTATAACTAAGCCATATCGATAAGTTTACACAATACAATATTCTATATACCAAAATTACCCAAAACAGGACAGAAATTGGGATAAACCTTATATCCCCATAATAAACCAAATTCGATTTTCAAGTCTGCCCCCTCTACCATGACTGACCGATCTCGCAGAGTGAAGTACGACAATGCTTCAAGGGAAGGAACCACAAAAGCGGGTGGGCAGGTTCAACAGGGCGTTCATCGCATGTCCGCTGGGCACGACGAACGCCTAGTTGTTGTGTGCCGTTTTCTTTCAACATTTTCTTTTGAGTCTTGTTATATTTTATTACTTTTTCAGCATTAAGTAGTCTGGTATTTCGAGGGGAGAGCGAGTCTCCAGATTAGAGTTAAACATATCCGTTTGCAATCGCCATTCATTTTTTTCTTTTCTATAAATAGCCATAAACTTACCAAGATCAAGAATTTCATTTTGCTTATTTCGCATGGTGTATTTACCATTGGCAATAAGCAAGTCTCCCGAAAGTATTAAGTCAACCAAATGGAGTTGTAATGAATGCATCCCTCTTGTGGATACAGTACGCCAAAAAGTAGCTATCGCATTTCTACCCATGATGGGTGGTGCACCTGGTGGATAAATAACCCCATCACTTGTATAAAGATTGGACATTTCATCCCATTCTGCATTGTTTGCAAATCGAACTAACTCATTCTCCACTTCAATAACGGAGGCTCTTGCCCTTAAATAAAAAGACCCTTTCAAATCATTAGGCAACACAACTCCTGCACCAAATGCCTCCATGACTGATTCATTAGGTGTTTTTCCTTGTAAAAATGTTTCAACGGATAAGAAAAAGGCAGCAGGATTATCAGCATTTGGCAAATGTCCAGCACCTTTGAAATTGAGTAACGAACTATTGGACAAACTTTTGTTCCAGTTCTCAAATGAGGCAAAAGGTATTGCATCATTGTCACCTACCAGTAGCAGAACCGGTGCTTTGACATTTGCCAGTTGAGAAGTAATGTCCCAGTTGCCAATCGATTTCATCTTGTAATAGCTAAATGGGCTTTTCAAATTAGCCTGATTGCAATTGCAGATGTTTCCCCAAATATTTCTTCCCTCAACATAGGAGGATGCATAACCGCGTATCCAAAGGGAATAATAATCCCAACAGGCTTTGGTAGTGTCAGATGGATTATTGTTATACATTTTTCCATTTTGCTCAAGTAGAAGTGTTGTGAGGCTATCATTCTTATTCACCCAACCATTTGTCATGGCAGCTGATGCAGGTATTGGAGCCATGAGCATCATTGATTTCACCTGGTCTGGATAAGTAGTTGCATAAAAACCACAGATTAAACCACCAGTAGAGTGACCCAATAGGTTTAGTTTTTTTAATTTGAAATGCTTACGTATCACTTCAATATCCTTCAAGGTACTATTCATGGAATACCTTGCTGTATCCTTTACCACAGTAGAATAACCTGCACCAGCCTGATCGAAAAACAAAATAGTATGATGAGCAGCCAAAGGAGTTAGATCAGGAACTAAGTAAGCTGAACCAAAAGTTCCACCACCATGAACCACTACAATAGTATCTTTCCCCTCACCGAGAAATTGGTAATGGAGTTTTACATAATCATCAGTTTGTACAAATCCTGCAGAGGATTTTAGTTTTACAATTTGAGCATTTCCAATAAATGAAACTGTACATATTAGCAGCAATCCAATTAAAATTGACTTCATTTATTTTTGTTGTTTAGTTATAAATCGGAATCTCATAAATGACACTTAACATCAGTCCGTCTAAAAACTACCATTTCCACTTCAAAATTAGTAAAAAAGGATGATTTAGGCGTATTCAAAGCGACTTTATTTTGGGAAATGGGAAAATGGGCTGAAAATTTAAGTGGCTTATATTCGAGCTAATTTTTCGATGTAAGTCGATTGTTACAAAATAAGTCATTTGGGTATATTATCTGCCAGTCAATGGATGATATAGACCACGAGCATAACCAGCAAGAGGATGGGACTTTATTCCAATAGAATACAAGAGTGACTTTTGGGTTTGACTTAATGTAAAAGAATCTTGAAGCATTTGAAAATGAATAAATATGCAGGATAGTCGAGTAGCGACCATATCTTTTTCATGGAGATTTGCCAAAGGGCAAAATGTACGATCAAGGCAGACTTGAGGCACTGAATCCGAGCAAAGGAGAGTGAAGAGTTAATGATTGGATATTTATGATCGATATACTTTTCAATTTCTACATTTTGTTACTGTCCATCTTATATGATTTGAGAACTTGCCTATGGGAAAATAAAAAACAAAGCCCGGTGTACCTTCCCTTATGGATTCCGGTACACAGGGCATTAATAATTATGATATTTGAAAAGCCATTTAGGATTAGTCCTTCATAACTTTGTAAGATGCTGATTCTCCCAGTCGGTTCATAATCTGAATAAGGTAAATTCCTTTATTTATGTTTGTCAAATCAAGGTCAGTCTGATTAACTCCTATGTATGCCAGTACCCGACACTCCTTCACAACACGACCCGATAAATCTACTAAACGAACCATTATATCTGTTTCTTCAATAGACTCAAAAAGTACATTTACAACTCCTGTGGCAGGCGAAGGGAACACGGAAGTCACAGCAAAACCGCCGGTTGTACGTTTAACAACTTCGATATTTGAAATGGATTCTGTACCATCAAAATCAACTGAACGCAAGCGATAGTAAGACAAGGCGTATGGAGAAATATCTTCAAGAACGTAATCATGCCTCTCTGAGCTTGTTCCTGCCGCTGTAAGCTTTCCGATTGGAGCCCAATCGTTTACGCCATTGGCTGACCGCTCTACGATGTGCCATGCTGTATTTTGCTCTGAAACAGTAGTCCACTCAATGAGATTGCTTTTGTCTAAACCCATTGCCTCAAAGCTAAGCAGATGGATAGGGAGAGCAATCGAAACTTCTATTTCTATATACGTACTATAATAATTTACAGCAAACTGAAGACCCGTTACAGCCGGAATTGTTACAGCGTTAAATGTGCCCACCCTACTGCCGGCTGTCAAAATGTTAAATACATCTCCAGCTATCGGTGTGTAGCTGCCCCAGTCCACTACCAGATTTGCATTGGTAAGTGTGGCCGTACCACTGATGTCCAGCCAGTCGAAAGTAGTGCCTTGGCTAGTACCGTTGATTTCGCATTGGTAAGTGCCGTTGCCCAAGTTCATGCTTCCGGTCACTATAAAAGTGCCAGGGCTGACACCTGGGGCGATGATGCCTGTACTATTGTTCGTGAAGGTACCGGATTGAGTAAGGGTACCAGTGCCTTTTAGGGTGCCGTTGTTGGTCAGGGTGCCCCCTGAATTATTGTAGAGGATATAATTGTTGTTCAACGTGCCGTTGTTGGTCAGGGTGCTGCCTGAATAATTGTAGAGGATATAATTGTTGTTCAACGTGCTGTTATTGGTCAGGGTACCCCCTGAATTATTGTAGAGGTGACCATTGTTGTTCAACGTTCCGTTGTTGGTCAGGGTACCCCCTGAATAATTACACAAATCCTTGTTGTTGGTCAACGTGCCAACAGTCCCATTGTTTAATGTACCATAATTATCGAGACGTCCGTTGCCGTTGTTGATGGTCAACGTGCCGTTATTGGTCAGGGTACCCCCTGAATTATTGTAGAGGTAATAATTGTTCAAAGTGCCGTTGTTGGTCAGGGTGCCCACTGAAGAATTGTAGAGGATAAAATCGTTGTTCAACGTGCCGTTGTTGGTCAGGGTGCTGCCTGAATAATTGTAGAGGTAACCATTGTTGGTTAGCGTGCCAGTAGTCCCATTGTTTAATGTACCATAATTATCGAGACGTCCGTTGTCGTTGATGTTCAACGTGCCGTTGTTGGTCAGCGTTTTGTTGCTTTTATTGACCAGGACGCCCGTATTTCCAATTGTATAATTTGTACTTAACTGGCAGTTCGCATCAATGAAGATGGTGTCGCCTGCCGCCAATGGATTTGGCGGAATAGCACCAGCTTGCCACTTCCCGAAGCGTAGCCCCAGTCCGACGAAGTTGTGCCTAAAATGTGTATGATATGCGCTCAGCAATAATCTTAACCTTATTGTCTGCATAACTCGAGGTGAACCGCATGCCCGCCACGTGAGGCATGGTGACGGTAGCGAACTGGGTGGAAAGACTCCCGCTGGTAAGGATGCTATATTCTTCGCCATCGGTAGGGGTGTAACCGCCCCAATCCACTATCAACTTTGCATTGGTGAGTGTGGCCGTACCGCTGATGGCCAGCCAGTCGAAAGCAGTGCCTTGGCCAGTACCGTTGATTTCGCATTGGTAAGTGCCGCTGCCCAAGTTTATATTTCCGTTCACCGTAAACTTACCGGGGCTGGCACCTGGGGCGATGATGCCTGAACTATTGTTCGTGAAGGTACCGTATTGGTTAAGTGTGCCGGTGCCTTTCAGGGTGCCATTGTTGGTCAGGGTGCCAGGTGAATAATTATTAATGGTATGGTTGTTTGTAACCACTCCCGATACGTTGGAGGCATTGAAATAGTTTTCCAGTCGACCATTGGGCAATTGGATATGTAATAATCCAGAACTTACCTCTAATAAACCGTAATTAATTAATGCACCGTTTACATTGATTGTGGCACTAGCCTTATTAATCAAAGTGCCATTATTTTCAAGTCGATAGTAAGTCCCGCCATCACCATTGATATTAAGATTCCCATAATCTTCATTTGAAAAAGAGCCATTGTTTATTAAGTTTGCTGTACTAATGGTATTAATGGTTCCAAAATTTAATATATTTCCTGTTTCCTCATTTTGGAGGTGGTAGTTGTTCGTAATCGTGCCGTAGTTGGTCAGGGTACCGCCTGAATAATTGTAGAGGATATAATTGTTGTTCAACGTGCCGTTGTTGGACAGGGTACCCCGAATAATTACTCAAACATTGTTGTTGGTCAACATGCCGTTATTGTTCAGGGTGCCGTAATTGGGTAGTTGATAATTGATGTTCAACGTGCCGTAGTTGGTCAGGGTGCCGCCTGAATAATTGTAGAGGATATAATTGTTGTTCAACGTGCCGTTGTTGGTCAGGGTACCCCCTGAATAATTACTCAAATCATTGTTGTTGGTCAACATGCCGTTATTGTTCAGGGTGCCGTAATTGGGTAGTTGATAATTGATGTTCAACATGCCGTAGTTGGTCAGGGTGCCGCCTGAATAATTGTAGAGGTAATAATTGTTCAATATGCCGTTGTTGGTCAGGTGCCGCCTGAATAATTTCTCAAATCATTGTTGTTGGTTAGTGTGCCAGTAGTCCCATTGTTTAATGTACCATAATTATGGAGTTGTCCGTTGACGTTGATGGTCAACGTTCCGTTGTTGGTCAGCGTTTTGTTGCTTTTATTAACCAGGACGCCTGTATTTCCAATTGTATAATTTGCACTTAACTGGCAGTTCGCATCAATGAAGATGGTGTCTCCTGCTGCCAATGGATTTGGCGGAATAGCACCAGCTTGCCAATTCCCTGAAGTAGCCCAGTCTGACGAAGTTGTGCCTAAAAATGTGTATGATATGCGCTCAGCAATAATCTTAACCTTATTGTCTGCATAACTCGAGGTGAACCGCATGCCCGCCACGTGAGGTATGGTGACGGTAGCGAACTGGGTGGAAAGGCTCCCGCTGGTAAGGATGGTATATTCTTCGCCATCGGCAGGGCTGTAACCGCCCCATTCCACTATCAACTTTGCATTGGTGAGTGTGCCAGTACCACTGATTGCCAACCAGTCATAATTCGTACCCTGTACTGTGCCGTTGATGTCACATTGGTAAGTACCGCTGCCTAATCCCATTGCACCAGTCACCGTAAACTTACCGGGGCTGGCACCCGGGGCGATGATACCTGTACTATTGTTCGTAAAGGTACCGGATTGGGTAAGAGTACCCGTGCCTTTTAGGGTGCCATTGTTGGTCAGGGTACCATTGTTGGTTAAAATGTTATTATTAGTCAGCGTGCCGGTGTTGTCTAAGGTACCCATGATGTTGATGGTAGCTGTATTGATGAGTGCGCCAAGATTGTGAAGTTTATAAGAACCACTAGCTTTAACAGTGAGAATTCCAGCACCTGTATTGTTCAAACTTCCATGGTTGATAATATTGTTTGTTGTATTTGTGGAAGTAATGGTGCCGGTATTAGTGATGGTGCCGCCTGGTTCATTTTGGAGGTGGTAATCGTTCGTGATAGTGCCACTATTAGTAATGACGCCATGGCTGAAGAAACTATATGTATTGGTGATGGTACCTACATTAATTAAGGAACTTGAAGTTGTGGTATTTTCGTAATTACCGCCATTCGTGAGGTATGAGCCTGGAAGATAATTATCTACCTTACCACCATTGTTAAACCACGCCCCGGATAAGTTTTCAATGCCTGTACCATTATTGATGATTCCACTGCTGTTATTATCAAAGGTACTACCTGATTGATTTTGAATCTTCCAGGCATTGTTGATGGTGCCGTTGTTGTAACAAAGTCCGCCGGAATGATTGTATAACATGGAACCATTTACGAAGTAGTTATTATTTGTCAGATAAGCTCCTGAGTAATTGTGGACGTTTGCCTGATTGTTCAGGGTGCCATTGTTGGTTAGCGTTCCATAGTTATTGAACGCAGTATAGATCGTGAGGCTGCCACCGGCATCAATGGTATAGGTACTATTGTTCACGATGGTTGCGTGGTTTGTACAATAACCCCCGGATTTAGTGCTTATAGTACCATGATTAGTGATGGTATTACTTGGGTTTTCATTGACCAGGCCACCATTGACATTGCATACACCTCCTGAATTTATCGTCAGTGGATACCAAGCATTGCCATCATAGTTCTTTGTGCTTAGTACATGACCTGCATTTATATTAAGTGTGCCGTTAATGGTAATGGCACCAGTCATCCAACAATTTGCATTGATATGAATAATATCTCCTACCGGCAAAGGATTAGGGGGTATTCCAGGGGACCAAGAACCACTGCCCCAATGATTGCCGCCATTAAAAGTGTAAGTGGTACCAAATGCGAAAACAGGCAGTAGGGCGAGGTAGCATAGTACCAAAATTTTTTTTACTATTTCTATTTTCTTTTTCATGCCAATTAATTTTCAAATAAATCAATATGCAAATTATATATAAAAAAAAAGAAATTTAGAATGATAAAAATCACTGTTAATTATGACAATGGTTAGCTAATAAATTAAGCTGCTTTTTTGCTATAACTTAGGATTTTAGCAATTAACAGTTTATTTTTTATCAAGTGTGGCGTAATTTCAAAGTTTGATAAAAATAAATCCAGCAATTACTTATTTGATAGTTCTGTATTTATAGGTATCTTTTTCTTTATTCGGCAAAACAAATTTAAACCAACTTTTTCAATTATACAACTTTAAAAATATAGCCCAAGTACGAGGAATTATGATTCATTACTTGATTTGCTCCTTTGACCTTATGATTGTGATGCTTTTTGTGTCTTTTTCCAATATTCAGTTCCAAACTTTATTACTTGATCACCCTTAATTGCCTACTTTTACGCAAAATTTAAGCATGTCCTCCATTCGTAAACTTTTTCTGAGCCATGTAGCTCAAACAAGCGAGATGTCCATGTGTCTTGAAGTCAGCCATGCCAATGGTATGTATATCTATGGGTCTGATGGCAGACAATACCTGGACTTTAATTCAGGTATTTCGGTTAGTTCACTGGGGCATTGCTATCCTGAAGTGGTATCAGCCGTACAAAAACAAGCAGCTACTTACATGCATACAATGGTTTATGGTGAGCATATTCAGGCCCCGCAAGTACAATACGCTACTCTATTATCATCAGTATTGGCCAATGGTCTGGATTCGGTCTACTATGTAAACTGTGGCACTGAAGCTGTAGAAGCAGCACTGAAACTCGCCCGAAAAAGTACGGGCAGGGCTGAAATTATCTCCTGTACAGGTGCTTATCATGGCAGCACCATCGCTGCCGAAAGCCTGAGGAGTGATTACCATTTTACCAGAAAATTTTACCCAACAATACCGGGAGTCAGCCATATTACTTTTAACCAACCTGCAGAACTAAGCAAAATCACCGAAAAAACAGCCTGTATTATACTCGAACCCGTACAGGCAGAAGGAGGCGTCATCCCTCCCGAGCATGATTTTTTGAAAAAAGTGAGACAGCGATGTGATGAGACAGGCACATTGCTTATCCTGGACGAGATACAAACCGGATTTGGCAGAACCGGATACATGTTTGCACATCAGAAATATAGTATTATTCCTGATATTTTACTTATTGCCAAAGGTATGGGAGGAGGAATGCCCATCGGTGCTCTCGTAGCCAAAAGAGATCTGATGATGCATCTGGCCAGAAATCCTCCACTGGGTCACATAACCACTTTCGGCGGACATCCGGTATGTGTGTCTGCAGCCCTCGCTACCTTACATGTACTGCTGGAGCAGCCTTATATATCACAGGTCACTGCTAAGGAAGCTTTGTTGCGTTCATTGCTGACTCACCATCCTATGGTCCGTAGTATCAGGTCCTCAGGACTCATGATGGCCATCGAACTGCATGATGCCGGTATGCTCACTCCGGTCATAGATGCCGCTATTCAAAATGGTGTGTTGATTGACTATTTCCTGTTTAACAACCATTCCTTCAGGATAGCCCCTCCACTGATTGTTACAGAAGACCAGATAAAAGATGGGGCGTCCAAACTCATAGATGCAATGGATAAAGTAGCCCGAACAGTATGACCGAAGCACCATATATCATCATGGTGCATGTCTTATGATGCCAAATAATATACAAAAATGGCTTAGCTATTTTACAGAAATACACATCGAGTCTGTCACTTCTGATTACAATAAAGAACTGGAAGTACTATTAAATAATGGCCGGTACCAGCTGTGTACTCCCAATGCCGTATATTCATATGCAGACAAATATTCTAATTTCGGTGATAGTTTTTTACAGTTGAATCTCGATACGCCTGTCATACGGAATGTTTTACTGTTGGGCTTCGGCCTGGGAAGTATACCTTACATGCTTGAAAAAAAATTTGCAAAAAAATATTCCTATACAGGTGTGGAAATCGATGAAGCAGTGATTTATCTGGCATCGAAATATGTACTTGATGATCTTGTGTCTGATATAGAATTGGTACAGGCAGATGCCTATGCTTTTGTTTGCCAAAATCAAACTAAATATGATCTCATATGCATCGACATATTTATTGATGACAAGATACCTGACATCTTCCTGAGTACAGATTTTTTAAGTACTGCTGCCGCAAATCTTTCTGAAACCGGTTTTATCATGTTCAATCATCTAGCCCATCTCAAGACCGATATCCTGCACTCAGATACCTATTACAAGGATGTTTTCTCCGCGTATTTTCCGAAGGGCACTTACATTCAGGTCAGAAAAAACAGGATGATGATCAGTGATGCTTCAAGGCTGAAGTAGTATAACAGCACTTACCACATGTATCTTTTCGGCTTCAGGTTCCGTATTATAATTGTGGTGTTTGCCTATAAAATGTTACTTTTTGTCCAAAAAACGTCTCTATTTCTGGTAATTAGTCTTATCATTGTGTAAAAAATAAACAAATGCTTTTAGATATCATCGTAGCCATTGTCATCTCTCTTGGGTTTTATCTCGGATATACGAGAGGACTTATCAAAACTGTTTTTGATAGTTTATCTCTGGTGATTGGTATTCTTGCTGCACTCAAGCTTTCGCCCATTATCATAGGCATTCTACAGGACATTATCAAAACATCGCCAGCGGTTACCTTCTTGCTGGGTGTTGTGATCACATTCATAGGTGTGATGGCACTGATAAGATTTATAGGAAAAAAACTCGAAGACTTACTGGAAGCTGTCAATATTAATTTTATCAACAAACTGGCAGGAGGAGCGGTACAGGGATTGTTTTTTGCATACATTATGAGTCTTGCCCTCTGGCTTGTCAATAATCTGAATGTACTGAATCCGGAAACTAAGGCTGCATCTATCACTTATCCTTTGCTGGAACCACTACCTGAAAAGGGAAAAGCTGTATTCACCAACTTAAAGCCTGTATTCAAAGATTTTTGGGACAAAACTGTAGAGGCAATGGATGGTATAAAAGGTGGAAGTGATCAAAATGCTCCTGCACAACCTGATGCTCCACAAAAGTAATCACTGCCTTATCTATTTGTATAAATCAATACCCTGTCTAAATTAAAATTGTGGCCGCACTTTTAGGCGACTACTCATGTATGTTTAGGTCTTTCCTTTGAGGGATAATGTTTTGATATCGAAAACCTATTTATTGAAGGTATACAAGACAAACGATACAAATGCAAGCTCCTTTGTGATTTCATAATATACCCTAAGAAGCATTAATGATAAACTAGAATTTATAATGCCAAAAGTGGGTTGGTTGCGGCCTTTAGAGTCTCTAAAAAAGCCGGACCTTTGTTTTTTTTAAGGCTTTATAATGCCATCATTTCCGGTCTTACCTAAAGCCATATCCTGAGCAGGTACATTGATTTGGTTTAATTTGAGCAGCATTTTATCTCTGTACTCAAAAAACACCGGAAGTTCTGTCATGTTCATCGGCTGTGCAGATGGAAGTTTTTCATTCAGGTGATTGACCTGTCTTCCGTTTTTCCAAAATCTGAAGCAAACATGCGGGCCTGTGGCTAACCCTGTAGAACCTACATATCCTATCGTTTGTCCTTGTTTTACTCTAGATCCTGGTCTGATTCCTTTTTCGAATCGGGACATGTGCAAATACTGAGTTTCGTAAATGTTGTCATGTTTTATCTTGACAAACTTACCATTACCTCCTGTATATGCAGCTGCAGTCACTACTCCATCGGATACAGATCTGATTTCTGTTCCATACGGAGCAGCATAGTCGGTACCCAGGTGAGGTATTGTTTTTCCTTTTATCGGATGAAATCTTCTAAGATTGTAATTGGATGAGATCCTCGAAAACTTTACAGGGGCTTTCAAAAAAGCTTTTTTAGCAGGTCTGCCTTCCGCATCAAAATACCCCTCATAATCTTTGCTCTTATACAACATCGAATAATTGGCACCATCATTATTGATATAACAAGCAGCAATCAGTTTACCCATTCCTATGAGCTCGCCGTCCACATATTGGTTCTCAAATATCAGCTTAAATTCATCTCCTTTTCTGGTATGATAAAAATCCACTGAACTAGATAGGGCGTCTTCCATCAAATCAATGACGTTGGGGTTTACACCCTGGTCTTCCAATGCTGCCCATAAAGAAGTCTCTATTTTGCCATATGCTGATTGTTCACACACTTCTACTTTTTTCTCTACGAGTTGTACGTTTACAGAATCTCTGAAATCATAAACTACATATTTAAATTTGTCAGGCTCATATACGATAGCTAAAGGTTTATCATCACATTCATTTTTTTTGATGACGTGGTATTTGGCTCCTACTCTGATATTGCGTATGTTGAAGATGTTTTTTGCTTCGTGCTCGATGAGCATTATCAAGTTTGCAGTCAGACCGTTTTCAGAAAGAATATTACCAAAAAGATCATTTTTTTTGATGACATTCTTTTCTATGTACACTGAATCCAGATTAAAGCCAAATTGATAATCATGAGAAGTTACTGACTTATTGGTCTTGCTGGTAAAGGTTCTGTTGGATTTTGGTTGGTCAAAGTGATAACCAAGTATAAGAATGGAAGCTATAAATAAAGAAACGAATATATCGACATGACGTTTTTTAAGCTTACTCATTTTGAATGGTGTAAGTTTCAAAGTGCAAATGGTTTACGAATTGAAAAAATCTTAAAATCTCTCTTTGATGTCTCTAAAGACAGCGCAAGATAGGGTCATCATTCTAAAAAACAAAAAATAGTGTGTTAATTTTTCTCCAAACACCTTTTTTTTACAAATAAAAAAGATTTCGTTGCCGGACCTTGGTGCAATAGAATTATAACACATACTCATTTCATGAATGTATAAATATTTGCTAAATAAAATTTTATACTCATCCATTTGCCCTCCAAAAGGAGGACCGGCAAAAGGAAACTCAACTCCAAACAGCAATCCTGCCAGTGTACCCTTAGGGGACAGCAATGCAGCCATTTTTTGTGCATAGCTCTCTCTCAACAATGGGTCCAGCGCACAAAAGAAGGTCTGCTCAAGTATGACATCATACTCTCCCTCCAGTGTAAAAAAATCTCCACATATGTAGTGTATACAGGATATGGACGATAATTCAGATCGTATATGACCTATCGCTACCTCCGAAATGTCACAAATGGTAACATCCTCAAAACCCAAAGACACCAGATATCGTGCTTCGTGCGCATGGCCTGCACCCGGTATAAGGATACGTACTTGCTTATCTTCCAGCTGGTCCATGTAGGCTTTCAGTGGTGGTGAGATTGTCCTTAGGTTCCATGGGGTGTCAGAATCTTTATGTCTGTCATTCCAGTATTGTGCGTCCAGCATTGTTATCAATTATTGGAAACATAAACACTAAAACAGAAAAAAAGGATTAATTTTGCTACGTATAATTTTCAAGCATATCATTCAAAATATCTGCACGTGCTCTCATCACTAAACTGTAATGGTACTTTGCTGTCTCTGAAAGATCCGGTAGTCATGGGTATTATAAATATCAATCAGGATTCTTTTTTTGCTGCTTCGAGACACACTGCTATGGATGATATTCTCACGAAGGTCGACAAAATGCTACGTGAAGGTGCCGCTATCATAGACTTTGGTGCCATGTCCAGCAGGCCTGGTGCTGTCATATCCGACGCCGATACCGAAATCGATATCTTGGCGCCAGTCATCCAGCAAGTAAGTAAGGTTTTCCCCCAGGCCATCATCTCTGTGGATACCTTACACAGCCGTGTGGCAGCCAAAGTCATAGGAGAAGGAGCTTCCATCATCAATGACATATCTGCAGGTGACTACGACCCCCTGATGATGACTGTAATAGGTTCCTGCAATATACCTTACATCATGATGCATATGCAGGGAACGCCACCTGATATGCAAAACCAACCACAATATAAAGATGTAACAACAGATATACTCTCTTATTTTGTAAAGAAAGTACATCAGTCCAGGCAGGCAGGTATCAAAGAAATAGTCATAGACCCTGGGTTTGGCTTTGGCAAAACCATAGACCAAAATTTTGAACTTCTTCGTCATTTAGAGACATTCCGGCTTTTTGACATCCCTCTACTGGCAGGCTTGTCACGAAAATCTATAATCTGGAAAACCCTCCAAACAGATGCTGATGGAGCACTGAACGGTACCACTGCACTACACATGGTAGCATTACAAAAAGGTGTTTCAATACTTAGAGTTCATGATGTAAAAGAAGCAGTCGAATGTATTACATTGTATAAAAAATGCACATCCAAAGATATATCTTAGCCCTTACGGATTTACTTATCTTTATTTTGTAGCATCAAGGGGTTAATGTAGTGTTAAAAAGGTTTTGAATTCATCTTAAATGCTTACTTTTATACGTTTTTATTAAATAACACCGAATACTAGATTTGTCAGACACTGAATCCATCCAATCAGAAACTTCCGGAAGATCACCTTTGGTCAAATGGATAAGGAGAGTGCTGTTTATCATCCTGGCACTACTCATCCTGGGGATTATGTTACTTCAGTTTTCTCCAGTACAAACCTGGCTTTCTACAAAAGTAACCAAGTACATCTCTGAAGCTACCAATACTACTGTGACTGCTGAAAGATTAAAAATCAGCCCATTCGATGGGATCATACTACAAAATTTCAATGTCGTAGATCAGCAGAATGACACGATTTTTTATGCGGGAGCGCTCAACATATCTTTACGAAAAAACCTCTTTCATCTCTTAAGGAACGAAATCGATTTGTCATATGTCGGGATTAAAAATCTCAGGCTAAATATTATTACTGAAACAGGCGAAAGCAGATCCAACCTTCAGAAATTTCTGGACAATCTGTCTACATCTCCATCAAAAAAATCTGCAGGACCTAAGATGAATTTCAATGTCAAAGATGTGGACTTGTCCAATCTGGATATTAAATTTCATAACCAAAATAAAGGAAAGGTTGAAAATATTTTTTTAAAATCAGGTACCCTTGACATCAATTACATCGATATGGGATGTAATGAATATGACATAAACTCAGCTATTTTCGACGAACCAGTATTCCGTAGTCATATTTATGAATTTGATTGTTCACCTTCAGACGAATTGGCCATTGACCAGATAGAAAGTACAAAAGCTGAGGTTCCTGACACAGAAAGTCAGCCACTCACACTGACCCTAAGAGAAATAGTGATCAAAGACGGTCGTTTTGAAAAATCCAATGACCTGATCATCCCCGAACAAAGATTTAAAGAATATCTTGATTATAACAATTTCAGTTTTGAACGCATCAATATGCTCCTCGAAGATTTTAGCCTCAGAAACAATAGTGATGTATTCGCAAAACTGAAGACCCTCAGTGCAGTAGACAATACTGGCTTTGTTATCAGGGATATCAAGAGCGATACCATCATCATCAGCCCTACCACTGCTGAGCTGCTTGGCTACACCATAGAAATGGGTAAAACCACTATAAAAGACAGACTTAAATTCAGCTTTGCCGATTTCGGAGCATTTTCTGAATTTACAGATAAAGTCATCATCCAGTCAGAATTTAAAGATACGCGTATCTTTATGGACGATTTGGTACACTTTATCAAAAGCCTCAGTAAAGTACCTTTTGTAGTCAACAATGGCAAAGAAATCATCGAAGTCAACGGACGATACTTTGGCAAAGTCAATAATCTGGCAGGCCGCGATGTAGATATCAAGATGGGAAGCAAGCTCAGCCTGGCAGGATCCTTTAATACAAGAAATCTGCTGGACCCAGACAACACAGTACTCAACATCAGACTGGACAGATTTGATACGAGTATGAAGAAAATCAAAATGATATTACCATCCTTCAATTTGCCACCAACATTCTATAAACTGGGCTCCATCCATTTTACTGGAAGATTTGACGGTTATATAGAAGATTTTGTAGCTTATGGCAAATTAAAGTCGGACGTAGGGGCAGCAGAGATGGATATGAGGCTGGATATCACACAAGGCACCAATAAAGCCAACTACTCCGGGACCCTAAATCTGCAAAACTTCAATATGGGATTATGGAGTGGCAATCCCGACCTGGGACTTGTCAATTTTAATTCAAAAGTCGAAGATGGTAAAGGACTGACGCTGAATACTGTGAAAGCAGATCTTGCGGCAACCGTAAAATCACTGAGCTTTAAAAAGTACGAATACAAAAATTTTATTCTGGATGGCAAAATCGACAAAAACACTTTCAATGGTGTCTTTAAGATAGAAGATAACAATGTTGATTTTGTTTTTGACGGCTCATTTGAATACCTGAATAATCAGGCCTTCCTTAATTTTAAATCCGAAGTAAAAAGACTGGATCTCCAGGCATTGAACCTTTCGAAAGTCCCTCTGTCGTTTAAGGCGAATATGGATATCAATCTGACAGGCAGCAACCTGAATGATTTTACAGGTACCCTTGATATCAATGACCTGGATATGGTGTCAAAAGACTCGGCCTACAATATGAAAAAATCAGTATCATTTCCAGAAATTCTATCAAAGGAGGGAAGGAGCTGAAAGTAGACAGTGATCTCGGACAAATAATGATAGAAGGCCAATATGATATTCCGAATATTGTGAAATCTATCAAAAAAATTATCCGTACAAATTATCCATATATCACAAAAAACTGGAAGGAAGATATCGTCGCAGGCAATACTGTCCAAAAATTTGATTTCAACATTAATCTCACTCACAGTAAAAATTATCTCTCATTACTGGGACTTTATGACAGTTATTTTAGAAAACTGGATATAAAAGGCAGAATCGACTCATATAAAAATGAGTTGTCTCTAGCATCAGGTATTCTTTTTTCAAAATCAAAAAGACTCTCTGCAGGACTTACAGCTCCTGATGACTTCCAATAATAGCTCAGGAGATATATTGGTACACATAGACTCTACGTTTGCAGCCGGCAAACGCTTCAATCCCATAGACTTGCAGACACACCTGAGTGGAGATACTGTAAATTTTGAACTTACCACCGAGAAACTAATAGATTCGCTCGAAAACTTTGATATCAGAGGACAACTCATACCCCACTCTAAAGGATACAATCTGACCCTCTCTGACAACCTGCTTGTCATGCTCGGCACCAGGTGGAATATTGACCCCAAAAATAATGTGGTGCTCGGTAACAATTACTTTAGTATGGATAATATGATCTTGTCTGATGGTTCCAGAAGGATTCAGCTGGATGATATCAATAATAACAAAGGAGTCAGCCTTGACATTGGTCATTTTGATATGGACATCATAAATAGTGTGATCAAATATGACAAAATGAAACTGGGTGGTCTCACTAATGTAGGTTTTAAGATAAATGATGTCTTCCAAAAGGAAAAAGAAATATCCTGCAATATCAATATACCATCATTTACTATCAACGGTGACCCTTATGGCATTTTAAATATTGATCTGTCAAAATCCAAAACCTTGCCTGTAGATGCACACATCTCTATTGGTGAATTTTTAGATATCAAAGGCACATATGACGATAAAGAAAAAATCCTGGATGCGAAAATAAAACTTAAGGACGCCCCTATAACTATCCTTCAATATCTCCTCAAAGATGGTATCAAAGATACTGATGGTTATATAGATGCAGATCTGAGTATCTCAGGCCCTGTCAAAGACTTAAATATCAAAGGCGATGGTATGGTCAACAAAGGTAAAACCACATTGGTATACACAGGAGTGACCTATTATTTTGACAAACAGAAGTTAAAACTCACCAATACTGCCATAGACCTGAATGGAGCTCAAATCACGGATCAAAATGGCAACGCAGGGACAATAAAAGGTGGACTGACACACAACAGATTTAAATCATTCGGGGTCAATGCGAGTATTTCAGGCAACAATGTAGTAGGTCTCAATACTACCAAAGCCGACAATCCTGATTATTATGGCTATGGAGTTGGTCAGTTATCGGCAGAATTTATTGGACTATTCGAGAAAGTGGATATGAAAATAAATGCCGTCACCGGACCTGGCACCCGTTTGTTTATCCCTGTAGACAATAGTCAGACCTCGATCAACGAAAGTTTCATAAAGTTTGTGACGAAAGATAAAAAAGGTCAGCCTGTTTTGAAAAAACCTTTTGTTGTGGGTGGTATAAATATCGAAATGGCTATCACTATCACACCTGATGCAGACCTGAGTCTGATATTCAATGAGGCTAAAGGGGATATCATCAAGGGCAAGGGACGTGGAAATCTTAAAATTGATATTACCAGACAGGGAGATTTTGAAATATTTGGTGATTATGAAATAGAGCAGGGGGAATACCTCTTTACAGTGGCACTGCTACCTGTCGCCAAACCATTTGTCGTGGAGCGAGGAGGAAGAATCACCTGGACAGGCGACCCTGTCAATGCTACGCTTGACATTACAGCTAATTACCAAACACGAACCTCTATCAAACCTTTTATAGAGGAGTATCTATCCTCAGCCAGCGAAAATACCCAGGCTCTGGCTTCCCAAAGGTCAGAAGTAAATCTGAAACTGAAACTGGGAGGTACATTATTCAAGCCGGATATAAAATTTGATCTTTCGTTTCCGAATCTAGTATCTGATGTCTCTACCCTGGCTGACTCCAAACTCAGGCTCCTTAAAAGCAATGAGCTCGAACTGAACAGTAACGCTATGTCCCTTATTGTTTTTAATGCTTTTTTACCTTCCAACAGAGTAGCGGATGTATTCGGTGCTGCGGGCCTACAGTCTGCAGGTATCAATACCCTCAGTGAATTTTTGTCCAGCCAGCTGTCAGTGTATATTACCAATTTGCTCAATTCAGCTTTGGAAGAGGACGGTCTGATATCGGGCATCGATTTTGAGGTAGGTGTCAGGAACAACAATCTATCCTTTGGCAATGCCGCTACCAACAATATATTTCCTGATGAAATAGAAGTAAGGCTGAAAAACAAATTCAGATTTATGGATGAAAGATTTTCGCTCAACGTAGGTGGGAATTATGTTTTTCAAAACCAGGGCATAACAATTAATCAGGTCCTTCCAGATTTTGCTTTGGAATTCTTGCTGACTGAGGACAGAAAACTCAAAGTCCGTCTTTATGGCAAGTATGATATAGACCCAATTTCTATCACCAGTCTCCGCGAAAAATATGGTTTAGGGGTAGCTTACAGAACAGAATTTGGCAATATGGTGGACTTTGAAAAAAATGTCAAAAATAAAGTATCAGAAATCATTGACAAATAACATTATTTTATTATATATAATGTATTGATTTTAATTGCATTGTGTTACCAATTTTGCATTAACAAATCATTACATTTATCTCACCCTCTTTTTTAGTAATTTTGCATGACAATTCTGTGACTTTCTACAATTGTATAGTCTTAAAACTGTCGCAATCGGAAGAAAGCATGACGAATTGAAAATCATTTTTTTTTTTAAATTTAAACTCATTTAAAATGTCAATCAACTTATTAGACTTAGTTAAAGACCAGGTAACAGGCCAACTTGCTAAACAAGCTAGTAGCTTCCTTGGTGAGTCAGAATCATCAGTTACATCTGCGCTTGGTGGCATGATGCCAGCCCTATTAGGATCAGTGATTCAAAAATCAGCTACTCCTTCAGGAGCTCAAGGTATCATGGATATGGTAAGCAAACTGGATTTAGGTAGTCTTAGCAATATCGCCGGTTTATTTGGCGGTGGAGCAAGCAATGTCAACGGACTTCTTAACTCTGGTGGAGGTATTGTAGATACATTACTTGGTAATAAAGCAGGTGGCGTAATAGATGCTATCTCTGGCCTTAGTGGCTTGAAAAGCGGTTCTACTTCATCATTGCTTAAACTTGCAGCTCCGTTTCTTATGAGTGTAATCGGAAATCAGGTAAAAGGTAAAGGAGTTTCTTTCCTAACTGATATGCTGATGGGTCAAAAAAGCAACGTAGCAAAAGCCCTTCCTGCAGGATTAGGAAGCGTTTTAGGATTTGCAGATTTTGGTGGTTCTTCATCATCTTCTTCAACAAGCAGAACAACAACTACAACTTCTTCATCTACTACTCCTTCAGGAGGTGGAAACAGCTGGTTAAAGTGGTTATTACCTATCCTTTTAGGAGCAGCAGTACTTTACTGGTTGTCTACTAAAGGATGTGGAAAAGCTGCAGTAGATGCTACTACAGATGTAGTTGCAGCAGTAGACTCTACAGCTATGAAAGCAGCAGATGCAGCCGGAGCAGCAGTAGATTCAATGGGTGCAACAATGGACAAATTATTCTCTTACAAACTGGCTTCTGGTTTCGAACTGGTAGGTGCAGCTAAAGATGGAGTAGAAAGCCAATTGGTTTCTTTCGTAGAAGACAATACTAAAGCGATTGATAAAAATACTTGGTTTAACTTCGACAGATTGTTATTTGACACTGGTAAATCTACACTTCAGGCAGGTAGCAAGGAGCAGTTGACTAACGTTGCTGAAATCCTTAAAGCTTTCCCTATAGTAAAATTGAAAATCGGTGGTTATACTGACAATACAGGAGATCCTAAAGCAAATCAGAAATTGAGTACTGACAGAGCATTCACAGTAATGAATGAATTAGTTGCACTTGGTGTAGATAAAGCAAGATTATCAGCTGAAGGTTATGGTGACAAATTCCCTGTAGCAGATAATGCTACTGAAGAAGGTCGTCAGCAAAACAGAAGAATTGCATTGAGAGTTACTGAGAAATAATTTTTTCTCTTTAACCACTCTGAAAAATATCAACTCGAAGAGCCGTCTGAATAAGACGGCTCTTTTTTTTTACACCCATGATAAAAACATAAGCGGTCTACCTCGTATATATCTTTTATACCCAAAATTTGATTTTCGCTTACTATTCAAAACTATTCAAAAAAGATATTGAAACTCACAGTATGATAAGAATTGGAAACGACTCTTTTCCCGTCAACTACCAAAGAAAATCTGAAAAAATCCTCCATTAATACTAAATCACTCTGTTTATATAACAAATGTTAGATACTCAACTGCTGATTTCTAACCAAAGTTATATATATCAGGCCTCTCGCCCACCCTACCTTTGTGTTGTAAAATTTAATTATTTCTAACACTTAAAATGTATAATAAATGAAATCGCACATTCTCCTCACCGCCTTATTCATCATCATCATTATGACCGTGTCATGTAAATCCAGTAAGTATGGCTGCTATGAATTTTCAGAAAGAGCACCTCGCCATTTGCAAATTACCCACACCCCCGATTGTTAAAAAAAACCATTTAATCACCACCTCAAATTTTAGAATCATGAAAACGTTTTTTAAACCCACCATCACATTCATTTTTTTATTCTCCATTACTTTGACGATTTGCGGACAAGCCAGTTTCGGACTTACCTTCAATAATGTACACTCCAAAGCCATCCCTAACAGCCGGATATTTGGTACTACTAATGGTAGTTTAGGCTACGAATTTGGGTTTATGTCTGAAAATACAAACAAAGCTATTGGGGTATCTTTATACAAGACATTTACCAAGTTGTTTTTGATGACAGATGTAACATATAGAGACATCAGTACCAAATATATGGTCAGAGACTATCTCGAAGAGGTCAATCCAAATGTAAATTACATCAGCGAAAGCCACAAACTTATTCACGTGCCGGTGATAGCAGGAATCAACTTTAAAAACATAAAAGTCGGCGCAGGAAGTATTTTTAATATTCACATTGAAAATGACAATGCCTTATCCAAAGCATATCCCTTTGTGAATCAGGGACGCAAACTGGACACAGGAATGACACTTTTTGCCGGCTATAAACTTTTTAACAGAGCTTTGATTCAGGTTCGATATGAAAAATCATTTGTCAGAGTAGGAAACCATATTTACTACAACCAGCAAAGTACAAGGATCCAATCATTCATGGACAACCTCACTTTTGGAATTTCAATCTACCCGGCAGGAATGGATTAAAACCGTTTTGCCAACTGACTCCCTCAACAATGCAAAAAGCTCCAATTGGAGTTTTTTGCATTTTTTTAATATGCTTTTTTCATATTTTAAAATATATAAGTATATATTTGTCTTGAATTGACAAATGAATATTTTCCAACAAAGGGCAAAGCGTATAACAAAAGTTATATATCAGATCATTTGCGTTTAGTTACTTTTGACGGGAGATTCATTATTTATTTACTTTAAAACAAAAAACCAATGAGAATTTACCCACCCGTTTCGTACTTCTTTTGGCTGCTACCTATCTTTACATTTTGCAGCTGTCTCCCTTCAGAAATAAACAATTTCTTGCCCAAAGATGATCCCAGGACTAAAAATCAAATTATTCTGGATGCACTAAAACTGAATTTCTAATTGCAGAAAATGGCTGATGCCGAAAAAACCAATACTGTTCCCATCAACATGGATCAGGCCAATGACCTCCGTGATGAGTATGAGGATACTGAATGTGCAAAAAATTCACGCGGGGCATTATATCATTTTCCAAAAATATTGGCAGCACTATTGAAAGCCAGTAATGTTACCAGAGTGGAAGAGCTGACTAAAAATACGGCTTCTGTCAATACCTTAACTAAAACAGGATTTTTTGCTGTTTTTGGAAAATATTCCATGACCAATAAACCATCCTATATGGATGCTGCCACTTTTAATAACTATAAAGGCAAAAATACCAGTTACATCAGTTTTGCATTAATCCAAGATGAAAATACTGTGGACGATATGTATTACAACATTACACCACCCAGTGGCAACCAATCTCTTCAATCCACTTTTTTAGTCACGGAGCCCATCATGTTTAATTTCGGTAAGTTGTGTCCTACCTACTGTCCTCCTAGCCTGAGATCAAATGTAGATTAGCATAAAAGAAATGAAATATGGACTTCAAGACGTATTTTTCATCTCTACTGGTGTATGACTATATCAATCTGGCCGCCCTTGTGGTAAGTTTCGTTTATTTGCTTTTGGGACGACGCAGTCTTTCTTACCTGCCTTTATTTTTATTGATCGGCAACTTTGTAGAAATATTTTTAGTTAAATACTGGACTACTACTTACAGAACCAATGCTGCTATTTATAATTTTTTCGGCTTGTTTTGTGTAGCTTACTACTTTTATATTTACTTGCTTCATTTCAAGAATAAGTCATGGATAACATATTACTATTGGGCACTGATATCATTGTCATTGTATACTATTATTCAGGTTTTCATGAATTACCACTTATTGGATAAAATGATTATTACCAACTATACTTATAACATCGGCATGGTTCTGACTTTAGTTCTGGTGTTGACCTATTTTTATACTATTATTTCTGATGGACTTTACCATTCAGTAAAAAGAGACCCACTTTTTTATTTTTCATTGGGCATAATGTTGTTTTATTTCTCCAGCTTTGTCATTCTGAATTTCATAAATTACCTGATAATGGGAGGCAATGCAGGCAATATTGCACAGAAATTATTACAGTTCGGAAATATTTTTCTATCTCTGGGTTACCTCGGTGCCGCGTTAAATTTCCAGAAATCATCCAGCCACAGCGAAGTCGCAGAATATTCACTAAACAAAAATATCCGCTTAAGCAATGAAATAAAACATACTGACATCTAAAACATTTATAATTTTTCAAAATAAATTTCTTATGAACCAAAACCTTATCTCCATAATCTTAGCTGCCATCATCGCATTTATACTGGGCATTTTTGCCAGTGATTGGTTTGATCAGGATGACACTATAAAACTAACTATCAAACAACCTTCAAATTCAGCATCCAACAGCAGGAAAATCACGCCTGAAGATATTAAAAACATGGATGATACATTAGTTTGCGGTGACAAAACCAAAGCCATATTATTTGACCTACCTTCTATCATCGCTGACTTACATAATTACAAATCCAGTCATCCTGAAGATAATTTTGACTGGAATGACGTTGGTTTTTATGCAACTTTTGCCAGCTATCCCACTGACCGTGGAGATTGGGGTGATAAATCTGGCCATAACACGATCATCATCAGATATGTGCATCACCTCAATGATAAAAATCCAAGCACTTTCTCAAAACTGGAAGACAGAAATGTTGGCGACATGTGTCCTTCCAGATGCAATAAAGATCCAGAATAGATTATTACAAAACCGGATGATATCTATAAACACTATACTGGACAGACTCGACTTATATGATGTTATCAACATAATATCATTTATCATGTTGCTGATCTTAATGTCCCGTGGTCGTAAAAGTCTACCTTATTTGTCCGTTTTTCTGTTTATGCTTATCTTTCTGGAAGTTTATCTCCAGGTGTACTGGTCTATCAGGTTTCATTACAATATCTTTGTCTACAACATCATATCAAAGCTAACTGTGATGTATTACATATTTATCTATTACCTCCATTTCAGGCATGCGGAATGGTCAAAATGGATCTTATGGATATTCGGTTTATGGCTGATTTTATGTCTTTATTTCAATTCGTTTGCAGTGGATACCATCCATTTTGACAAAATAAGTTATGTTTCCGGTCTTACTTTTGTGACAGTATTGATTATAAAATACTTTTATGACATTATTTATGTACAGTCATACCGAAATTTGAAAAACGACCCTTTGTTTTACCTTTCAGTGGGGATATTACTCTTTTTTGCAGCCAACTTTCCGATTTTGATTTTTGCAGATATCTTCATCAATAATATAAAAAGGAACAGCAGTTTGTACTCCAGTTTAATATCGTTAGGAAATATTTTTTTATCACTTGGTTACTTTAGCGCTGTATTATGTGGGAAGGAATAGATGACCCGATGATTTGGATAATCGTAGCTGCATTTACGATGCCTCTGTTGCTTATAGCCTTGCTGATATGGTTTTTCCTGTCATACCAGAAAAAAAAATATGAGTATGAAGTAGAAAAAAAAGATGCCCTCGTACGCGAGCAGGCACTCATCATCGAACAACAAAATGCAATACAAATGGAACGCAACCGCATAGCCAGTGAGATGCATGACGAACTTGGGTCCGGACTTACTTCTATCAAATACCTCAGTGATAGTGTATGCGCAAGGTCCAAAGATGAAACTATCAGTGCTGACATTAAAAATAGCGGGACACAGTACCCTTCTGGTGACCAATATGTCAGAAATCATCTGGGCTATGAACAGCCGTTTTGACAATATTGAAGGACTTGTGGGATACATCCGGAGATTTGCAGTGGAATATCTGGAGGACCACCATATGGATAGTCAGTTTTTTTCTGACACATCAGAAGATAAAATCAAAATATCAGGCGAAAAAAGAAGGAACATTTATCTGGTCATCAAGGAGCTACTCAATAATGCTGTAAAATATTCGCATGCGTCCAAAATCATCATTGAAGTCCAAACTGAAGAAGCATTTTCCATTACTATTAAAGAAATAAATGCGTTGGGCTATGACCCTCTTGTCAAAATGAAGGAAGGAAATGGTCTGTACAATATTCAAAAAAGAATGAAACAGATTGGCGGAAAAATAACATTTATAAGGGAGGGAAATGATATGGTCGCTACAGTATCTCTGCCATATACTGACGAAATGGTCCGTGGATCATCCTAAAATAGCATATTTATGTACCAATGAACTATATTTAAAAAAGTAATAACAACCTCAGGTAAACACCACAGTAAATAAAAACAAAAAACCATGACACAGCAGCCTATACGCATTTCCATCATAGAAGACCTGAAAGATGTGGCTATCTCTCTGCAGTCCATCATCAATACTCAGGATGATATGCACTGCGAACACATTTTTCATAATGCTGAAGATGCCATGCAATTTATACCCAATCAATTGACGAATGTTGTGATTGTAGATATTGGTTTACCAAGAGCAAGTGGCATTGAAGCCATTTCATTCCTTAAAAATAAGTGTCCTCAGCTCATGTTTTGTATGTTTACAGTGTACGAGGATGACGAAAAAATATTCAGGTCACTGCAAGCCGGAGCCAAAGGGTACATCCTGAAAGGAGCATCTAAAGATAAAATGCTGGACTCCATCAGAGAGTTAAACAAAGGGGGATCGCCTATGAGTCCAAGTATCGCAAGACGTATCATAGATATGTTCAGTGAAATGAAATACAAGACAACCCCTGCCCCACTGCCACTGACTGCTAGAGAAATGGAGCTATTGACACTTTTATCCAAAGGTTTGCTTTACAAAGAAATCGGCGATCATATGGGTATCACTATAGGGACAGTCAAGCAGCACATACATAAAATTTATGATAAACTGGAGGTAACAAATAAAACCGAAGCAATCAATAAATTAAATCATAACAACGGCCAATGAGTACTTAGTGTGATTATCTTTGCACTATAAATGTAAATACTTGAAGGTACTCTTTATTACGCCACCTTTTACACAACTGAATACCCCCTATCCGGCTACTGCTTATCTCAAGGGATTCATGAATACTTTGGGTATCCAATCTTTTCAGACAGATCTAAGTCTGGAGGTGATACTGGCCATTTTTAACAAAAACGGACTCACTCGTTTATTTAGTCATATAGAAGATAATGGGCTGGATCTCACAGACAATGCCTATCGTATTTTTGCACAACACAAAAAATACATTCATACGATCGATGCCGTCATCGGTTTTTTACAAAATAAAAATCAAACCCTGGCCCTGACCATTTGTTCAGGTGGTTATCTACCTGAAGCCGGCAGGTTTGAAAATGCAGAAGACCTGGATTGGGCATTCGGAAACATGGGTACACATGATAAAGCCAGGCACCTTGCCACTTTGTATCTCGAAGACCTGGGAGACCTTATCACTGAAGTAATCGATCCATACTTTGGTTTTAGCAGATATGCAGAAAGATTGGGCAGAACAGCCACTCATTTTGATGAAATGTATCAAGCCTTGAATCAGGACGATAGTTGGGTGACGATAACGATGAAGTCGATACTCACTCAACATATGCATACACACATGCCGGATCTGGTATGTATTACAGCTCCCTTCCCTGGCAATGTATTCAGTGCCTTCCAATGCGGCAAACACATCAAAAGTCTATTTCCTGCTACTAGTGTTGCTTTTGGTGGCGGATATGCCAATACCGAATTAAGGAGTATTTTTGATACACGGGTTTTTGAATTTTTGGATTTCATCCTCCTCGATGATGGCGAAGCTCCCCTGCAACATCTGATCGAATTTATCCAGGGCAAAAGGTCAAAAGAAATGCTCAAACGCACTTTTTGTCTGCATCATAATACGGTAACATATTACAACAACTCGCCGGATCTGGACATACCTCAAAGAGAAGTAGGTACACCTGATTACTCTGATCTTTGGCTGGACATGTATCTCTCTGTCATTGAAATCATCAATCCTATGCATCGGCTATGGAGTGATGGCAGGTGGAACAAACTCACACTGGCACATGGTTGCTACTGGGGGAAATGTTCTTTTTGTGATGTCACACTAGACTACATCCAAAGATATGAGCCTGTCAATGCTGCATTGCTATGCGACAGAATAGAACAAATCATCTCACAAACCCATCAAAATGGTTTTCATTTTGTAGATGAAGCTGCTCCACCTGCATTGATGCGGGATCTGGCGATAGAAATTGTAAGGAGAGACCTGACGGTGGTTTGGTGGACCAATATCAGATTCGAAAAGAGTTTTACCCCTGATCTGTGCCGTTTGCTCAGAAAAAGTGGTTGCATAGCTATATCAGGTGGACTCGAAGTTGCATCTGACAGATTACTTTCAAAAATGCAAAAAGGGGTTACTGTCGCTCAGGTAGCACGTGTGGCGCAGGCATTTACGGATGCAGGCATCATGGTACATGCATATCTTATGTACGGTTTTCCTACTCAGACAGTGTCAGAGACGATAGACAGTTTGGAGATGGTCAGACAGATGTTTGCAGAAGGTGTAATTCAATCCGGGTTCTGGCATCAGTTTGCTATGACCGCTCATAGTCCTGTAGGTATCAATCCAGCGGAATATGGGGTTACAAATATAGGCCCTGAATTCGGAGGATTTGCTGAAAATGATCTTTTCCACCTGGATCCAACCGGTGCAGATCATGAAAAATTTTCCACGGGTTTAAAATCTTCCATTTTTAACTATATGCAGGGCCTGGGACTGGACGAACCTCTGGATGTATGGTTTGATTTTAGGGTACCAAAAACAAAAGTTAATCCCACTTTTATTCACAAAATCCTATCGGATCAAGAAAGTACACCTTTCAGGCCGCACGATCAGATCATCTGGATAGGTGGGGTAGCCATAGAACTGATCATCTCTCCCGTCAAAAAGAGCAAAAAAAATCCGGATGCGAAGGAATACGCAGAAATCATACTCTCAGATACCAAATCAAATTATTCGCTTTTTTTTGAGCATAAAATAGCCCAATGGGTCATTGCTACCATAGAAAAGGCAAGTCCTGAATCAGGACAAAAATATACATTCCAGAAGTTGAAATCAGATTTCGAAACAGATTGCGAGGCAGATTTTAGTACTTTTGTGGTCTCGGATGCCTTTGTTTTGTGGCGTGAAAGAGGACTGCTGATTGTTTAATCCGAATGAGAAGTCAACGCAACATTCCGGGCCATATCCATAGCAGCAATATATCCACCTGTCCAGGCTGCCTGAAAATTAAATCCACCGGTGACAGCGTCAATATTAATAACTTCTCCGGCCATATATAATCCGGGATGGAGCTTGCTTCCGAAAGTTTTAAAGTTGATCTGATCAAGAGACACACCTCCTGCTGTAACAAATTCTTCCTTGAAAGTAGTTTTTCCTTTGACCGCAAAAGAGCATTTCTTGAGTTGGGTGACTATATCAGACATTTCCACTTTTGATAGAGATGCCCAGTTTTTTTCTTTGTCGACCAGAACTTGCTCTATAAGAAACTGCCACAATCTGGCTGGTAAACCAAACAGTGCATTGGCTGTTACTTTTTTCTTAGCCATGGACTCCCGCATGGAAGTAATTTCCTCTTTTCCCACCTCTGGTATCCAATCTACAAATGCTGTGAAGTCATACTTTCGCTCAGCAAGCAATGTGGCACCCCATGCAGATGCTTTAAGTATAGCAGGTCCACTGAGTCCCCAGTGGGTAATCAGCAGTGGGCCATCAGTCACAATTTTTGAATCTTTAATGGAGACTTGTACATTTTTTACAACCAATCCCATAAGTGTACTAATGGGATGCTGTGGTAGATTGAAGGTGAATAAGGAAGGACATGGTGGTACTATTTTATATCCATGATTTTCCAGCATACTCCAGACAAATGGGCTACTGCCGTTGCTATCATAAGTATAGACGACCTGTAAAGCTGATCATCAGCTACTACCTCAAATTTGTATTTTTTTTCCTCATTGTATGTAAAATCTTTTACTTTGGCGTTTTTTATCACCTCAATATGATACTTCCTGGCAAGGTGCATAAAACACTGTATAATAGTATCTGAACTGTTGCTCACCGGAAACATACAACCATCGGGCTCAGTATACAGTTTGACCCCATTATCTTCAAACCATGTGACGGTATCTTTAGCGTTAAAAATGTGAAAAGGCCCTAAAAGTTCTCGCTGCCCTCTTGGATAATAGCTTGTGAGTGTGCGAGAGTCAAAACAATTATGGGTCACATTGCACCTACCACCTCCTGATATGCGTACTTTGTTCAGTACATCTTTGGATTGCTCCAGTATGACAATCCTGAGATCAGCATTGTGTATTTTAGCATTGATAGCGGCAAAAAACCCGGCAGCTCCACCACCTATGATGATCACATCCCATGTATTCATAACCATAAAGGTAAATATAAAAAAGGAGATGTTTTTAAGATTTGATCATCTTTTAAAACATCTCCCTTTACAGGCAATTATGTAAAAACCAGTAACTGTCTTTTTTATGCCCAGGCACAAATAATACCACCCATGATGGCAGCTGAAACGCCCCAGTATCCTACATTAAGTAAAATGTATTTCCATGACTTTCGCTCAAACAACGCATTGGTTCCCATTACAGGCAACAAAAGAAACAGGGTAGTAATAAAACCATGTAAAGCGCCGTGTTTAAAGCTTCTAAACTCAGCTCCATATTTGGCCATAAAATCTTTAGCCAGATTAAAAGCTTCAGTTCCTTCTTTATCCACACCTGCATTTTGAAGAACGCTGAAAATACCCATTTGGTGGATGACTACAGGTGTCAATGCAACTGCTAGCATCATACCAAATATAAGGGTCAATGCGAATATTTTTACCATATTGGCACCTTCCATTTTGTCCATTGTCATACCAGCTTCTACCATCCAGGTTTTACCAAAAAGTGGACCATACCATAATGATCCCACTGCCAGGGGCACTAATCCTGTTGCCAGAATTATAAGCCAATTTAATTCTATCATAATAATTATTTGTTTTGATTGACACAAATATAAATAAATATTTAAATTCTGCAAAAAAAACCTAATATAATTGTATATAACATATTGCACTTTTTTAAATAAAAATACATTTGATTTATAAGTACATATTAATCCAATTATAAAGGTTATATTGATCTACTAACCCCCGACCACTATAGGGGAGTGGTACTCTTTGATAAGTATAAGTAGGTGGTGGTTCGTCCTTTAGGTGTTGAGGGTAAAAAGAAGGGCTTTTACTATTTTGTGCTATTTATTATACACATCAGTAAATATAGCTATGATATATCAGGCAGGAAGTAAAAATGAATTTAAAATCTGCTTGTACCTCTCTCTATTATCTCTAAGCGCATTTAAATGCTGTCCCTTAAATATTTCCAGCCTGCTTTTACTAGCTGAGTTCTGCATTATCTTTTTTCCCATAGCAATTGTGGTGAGATCGTCATCTTCATTGTAAATAAGCAACATGTCCGAGATTTTGATCACCCGGCTGACACTTTCTTCATAGCTGTGGTCTTTATTGACACCAGGAAAAATTTTCATAATGCCAAGCATCAAATAGTGCAGCCTGATATTTCTTTTTTTATAGTATGACAAATTGGAATCCAGGCAGTTTTCCACAATAATCTGCGAAAAAACATGGTCCTGATAGGTACTGTAATTAATGGTATGTGATGCTCCAAATGAAATTCCATGCCCTATTATTTTTTGTCCCGGATAAGATGCCAACACATATTGCCCTACCAAACGCAAATCCTCAGCGTACGCAAAATTTACGAACGGACTCTCTCCAAAACCATTAAAGTCATATACAATCACCCGAAAACCCAATGCAAGATAAAGGTCTGCATGTCCGTTTTTCAGAAAAAACTGTTTGGCTTGTGACAGATATGGGTGGGACAAAATGACGATTCCTCGTGCTGCCCCAACCGGACTTTTACTCATAAGACAAATGGATTTGCCTCCAGCCTGAAGAATATGTTTTTCCCAACCGACCTCCAACTCTGGGTCACTAACGTACTGGCTACCCCTCGGCATCAGGATTCGATGAATAAATCCCTTCAATTTTTTTTTCAACAAAAGTGGAGTTTTGCTTATTTTAAAAAGTGTGACAAAGCTAATCAAACTCCGAAAAGAATAAAATTTTAAAGCCTCCAAATATTTTTATTTTTACTATATATTTTTTTCATTAATATAACACTCATGTTATCAACTGTTTTCATAAATAAAATTATTAATACTTCATTAATAACACATTACACATGATAAAAATGACATATAAATTTGATTTTATATTTTTTAATTCAATAATTGATGATATCTTTACACTTCCTAAGCGACAGTAAAATTGTCGCCGGAAGCAACCGATTTTTTTAAACCCAAATCCGATCTTATGAATGTAGAACATTACACTCCTTTTCATTTTAGTAAGAGATCTTTACAATCGTCTCAGTTTTTCTCATCTCACTTCGAACCCTTTCTCCTTAGCTTGCTGATTTTGACGGGCATCATAGGTTCTATTTACCTTTTTGGTCAGAAGTTGGTCAGCACTGAACCAGTATCTACGGCTTCGGCACCACAAAATAATGGCGCATCTATCGCAAGCCTCTTACTGGGAAATGACGAAGAGGCCCCTGCCAACGACTTTGATGATTTTATAAAAATGTCTGGCTCACCTCAAGCTGGAGTACTATATAACTTCGAATTTTTGAAAGATGTTAAATCGTCAAGATTTGTTCTGGAAATGGGTGATGGCGTCAGGCTTATCATAACTCAAAACAGCCTGTCTTATTCTTATGCACAACCTGGCAAATATGTCATAGAGCTCAAAGAAATCAAGAACGGATTATTACATTTGGTAGGTACCAAAAAGATCAAGGTAAAATAATTCAGAGGCATTTGCGTCTGCTCTTAAGTAATCTTGTCTTTGGATTGGCTTCTTCAGTAAAATAGCACAGAACAGTACCAACAAATATACTTACACCAATGGTAAAACCTTCCCCTTTTACTTAACTGGTATTAGTTAAAAAAAGCTTTAAAGTGCTTGGATGATGTCGTACTGAGTCAGTACGATCAACTCACCTGACAAATCCTTGGCAATAACAGCCGGTGTATGTTTAGATATGTATTTATTGAGATCTCTCACAGGAAGGTCTACTCCGACTACAGGAAACGGGTCTGCCATGATTTCAGCCACTTGTTTTTCGCTATTCTGCAGAGGGTTATTAAGAATAAACTCCAGTATTGTACTTTCGGTCACTGAGCCAGCTATTTTTTCACCATCCATCACAGGCAACTGAGAGATGTCAGTTTCTTTCATCAGCTTCAGCACATTTTTGACAGTCTCTGTCACGGGTACCGACAAAAATTTACGGTCTCTTTTGGAAATGATAAGGTCTTTGACTTTTAGTTCGCTGTCTAAAAAGCCTCTTTCACGCATCCAGTCGTCATTGTAGAGTTTGCCCATATATCTGCTACCATGGTCATGAAACAGTATTACTACTACATCTGAAGGTTTAAGCCTATCTTTCATCTGGTGCAATCCGGCAAGTGCTGAACCGGCACTGTACCCTAAAAGAATACCTTCTTCCCGCGCCAGTCTTCTCGCTGCCAGCGCTGCGTCTTTGTCACTTACTTTCTCAAAGTGATCTATCAGACTGAAGTCGACATTCTTTGGAAGGATATCTTCGCCTATTCCCTCTGTGATATAAGGATAAATTTCTTTCCTGTCGAAAATACCTGTCTCATGAAATTTTTTGAACACCGACCCATATGTATCTATACCCCAAACCTGTACATTCGGGTTCTGCTCTTTAAGGTATTTTGCAACCCCCGAAACAGTACCTCCTGTGCCCACTCCTACTATGAAATGTGTAATCTTGCCATCTGTCTGTTTCCAGATTTCAGGACCTGTAGACTCATAATGAGCTTCCCTGTTAGACAGATTGTCATATTGGTTAAGCCATGCCGAATTAGGTATCTCTTTGCTGAGCTTTTCGGCTACAGAGTAGTAAGATCGGGGATCATCAGGCTCTACATTGGTAGGACAAACGATCACTTCAGCGCCTACTGCTTTGAGCATATCGATTTTTTCCTTTGACTGCTTATCGCTTGTTGTAAAAATACACTTGTACCCTTTGACAGCTGCAGCGAGAGCAATGCCCATACCGGTATTACCACTGGTACATTCTATAAAAGTACCTCCGGGTTTTATCCTTCCTGCTTTTTCGGCATCCTCTACCATTTTAAGGGCCATTCTGTCTTTGGTTGAATGCCCTGGATTAAATGTTTCGATTTTGCCAAGTACGAGACATGGAATATCATCCACCACTTTATTTAGTTTGACCATAGGGGTATTACCTATTGTTTCCAAAATATTATTCCGATAATCCATACAAATAATCCTTTAAACTGTGAAATATTTTGCAAAGATACGCTTTTGCATAAATATCTGAAAATAAAATTCTTAATCATGATTCGCAATCCTTTTATGTCAAATATTTCATTTTTTCATAAAAATTTAAGATTCTCCTATACCGTGATTCTGATCATCATTGACAAAATTTAATCTAATTTTAAAAAAATTAAACAAAAAACATATACACAAATAGGCTTTAATCGTAATATATTTGTCTCTACACATTAGGTCATTAAATCCTTTAGTGCAGAATAAAAAGAACTTATCAATTCAGCATCAACGAATTATATCTAAAAAATTTAGTATACAAAAATTTGTTTAAAATGATTTGTTATTTTATATTTACACCGTTTTTAATACCTATGTATCCGTATTTTCTGACAAGTCTTTGACCAATCTGGATTTGTTATACCTAAAACCTAAGTAAAGCATGAAGAATGTAAAATACGTATACAACGAGCACACCTTACAATATGAAGAACACAAACAAACTCGAAAAGAAAAATTTCGTAAAAGTTTGTACTTCTCATCTGCCGTTGTATCTACTGCTGTTTTAATGTTTGTAATGGCATATCAGTACTTTCCTACTCCTAAGGAGAAAGTAATGCAAAAGGAAAAAGAACAATTAGAATTTTATCTGACTCAGCTAAATGATGAGTATCATACACTCTCTCAAAAAATAGAGTCTCTACACGAAAAAGATACAGAGATCAATCGTATGATTCTGGGAGCCAATCCAATAGATGAGGATATCTGGAATGGTGGTACGGGAGGTCACGATAAGTACGCCTTTCTTGAAAACTTTAAAGAAACAGGTAAAATGATCAAATCCAATCTGAAAAGAGTGGATGAACTGAAGCATAAAATAGAAATTCAAAAAAATTCACTTGACAGTCTATACAGAGTTGCTGTTACTAAAGAAAAAAAGTTGGCTTCTATACCATCTATCAAACCTGTCAAAGAAACAGCTCTTAAAAAAGATGTGAAATTCCTTTCAGGATTTGGTATGAGGATACACCCTATTCATAAACTGAGAAGGTTTCACAAGGGTCTTGACTTTACAGCTCCACAGGGTACCGATATACAGGCAACAGGAAATGGCCGTGTAGTATCTATCAACAAGACTGGTAGTGGCTATGGAAAACATGTGATGATAGACCATGGATACGGTTACAAAACACTCTATGCACACATGCACTCCATAAGTATCAAAGAAGGTGAAATAGTCAAAAAAGGACAAAAAATAGGCATTGTAGGTAGCACAGGTTCATCAACAGGTGCTCATCTTCACTATGAAGTATGGCTCAACGGCATAGCCATCAATCCAATAGACTTTTGCTTGGACGGACTTTCAGCCAGAGAATACCAGGATTTGGTGAAGAGAGCCAGTACTGACAACCAATCATTGGACTAATACAGAAAAAATTTAGATGAATCAATAAAAACCCCTGAAATGAGTCGTTTCAGGGGTTTTTTATTTTCAGGCATTTACTTTCATCATTCACCTCAGTTGGACTTCTATTAATTATGAATTAGAAGGTCCAACTGGCTTCATCACCCATGTGTTCAGGAAGTTTTTTGTTTAAAGTTTGGTGATTTGCAAATCATTTTGTTGCTTTGCACATTATTAGTACACTAACTAATTTTTATGGCCACACCACTTTCACAAACCATACACGATAAGCGATATGAAATATCAGGTTTTGCCATTGAAAAAACGGCCAAACTTATGAAACTCAGCTTTTCGCGCATACTGCTGATGCATCCTGAGATTGACATCACTGTAGACCAATGGATCATAATACAGCTACTCTTCAAACATAAAGAACTAAGCCAGCAGGAACTGTCAGATCTTGCATTTAAAGATGCACCTACTATCACGAGGATGATCGATCTGATGGCACTAAAAAAACTGGTCAACCGAAATCCGGATCCTTCAGACCGAAGAAAATTTTTAATCTCTCTTACTGAAGAGGGACATCATTTATACAATCTGGTAGACCCCATTGTCAGGGAATTCAGATTCGAAGCCTATGCCGGCATCGCTGATGAGGAGTTGATTTTATTGGATAATATCATGCAAAAAATATTTCTGAATCTTTCAAAACAAAACTAATGCATTATCATTCATTGGGGAATATCCCACCAAAAAGACATACCCAATTCAGAAAACCGGACGGAACACTCTATAATGAACAGCTGTTCTCAACTGAAGGATTTAGTGATATGTATTCGCTACTGTACCACAACCACCCTCCTACCATGATCACTCAAGTAGGCGAACCTATACATGTAGGCCCAAAAACCATTCATGACAAACAATTAAAACACAGAAGCCTTCAGGGATTTCAGATTGGCCCGGAAGAAGATTATCTGGACAGCCGAAAACCGGTACTTGTAAACAATGATTGCCGCATCATCCTGGCCGCACCTACAAAAAGTATGACTGATTACTTTTACAAAAATGCCGATGCAGACGAGTGTATTTTTGTCCATGTAGGGTCCGGCATCCTAAAGACGATGTATGGCGATATCAGGTTTGAATATGGTGATTATCTGGTCATACCGAGAGGTACCATTTACCAGCTTGAATTTGATACTCCTGATAATCGGCTTTTTATTGTAGAGTCCAGCACCCCAATATTGACACCCAAAAGATACAGAAATGACTTCGGTCAGTTGATGGAACATTCACCCTTCTGTGAGAGAGACATCCGCAAACCCAATGTGCTGGTCACTTATGACGAAAAAGGAGATTTCCTCCTGTATATCAAAAAACAAGACAACCTCTACCCTTACCATTATAAAGCCCATCCCTTCGATGTTGTCGGTTGGGATGGGTATTTATATCCATATGCTTTTTCTATTCATAACTTCGAACCGATCACTGGAAGGGTTCATTTACCACCTCCCATACATCAAACATTTGAGACAAGACACTTTGTTATTTGCTCCTTTGTACCTCGCATGTATGACTATCACCCGCTTGCTATTCCGGCACCATACAACCACAGCAATATAGACAGTGATGAGGTACTATATTACGTAGATGGTGAATTCATGAGTCGCAAACATGTAAGCAAAGGACAGATCACCCTGCACCCGGGAGGTATACCCCATGGTCCACATCCGGGTACAGCCGAAAAAAGTATTGGCCAAAAGGAAACGAGGGAACTAGCCGTGATGGTCGATACATTCAAACCACTTCTAATGACCAATTATGCAGTAAATATAGAAGACGAAGACTACGCATTAAGCTGGCTGTGATCAACCAGTATTTTTTACTTATTCATTTTTAAATCAGAAATAATTCACCATATGTCAACATCCACCTTAAGCCAACCCATAACTGTAACGGACACATTCCCAATCAACGGAACAGATTTTATTGAATTTTATGTCGGAAACGCCAAGCAAACCAGCCTGTTTTATCAGCACTGTTTTGGATTTGAGCTTATTGCATACAAAGGCCCTGAAACCGGTTGCAGAGATCTGGTTTCATATGTAGTCAAGCAAGGTAAAATCCGATTTGTCATCACTTCTGCTTTTAGTCCTGACCACGAAATAAGCAAACACGTAGCACTTCATGGTGATGGTGTCAAAGTACTCGCCCTCTGGGTAGATAATGCTGCAGATGCTTATCAAAAAGCCATCAGTCGAGGAGCTGAAAGTGCTTTTGAACCAATAACCACCAAAGATGAAAATGGCGAGGTCACTATGGCATCCATCAAAACCTATGGCGAAACCATCCATACACTGGTAGAAAGGAGTAAGTACACCGGCGTCTTTCTGCCCGGTTACGCCCCTAAATCTAGTCCGGTAAAAGTCAACTCCTTAGGATTCAAATACGTAGATCACTGCGTAGGCAATGTCGAACTTGGTCAGATGAATAAGTGGGTAAAGTTTTATGAAGAGGTCATGGGCTTCAAGTTACTGGTCACATTTGACGACAAAGATATCTCTACAGATTATACAGCGCTGATGAGCAAGGTAGTCAGCAATGGCAACGGTTTTATAAAATTTCCAATCAATGAGCCGGCTGCCGGCAAGAAAAAATCACAAATCGAAGAATACCTGGATTTTTATAAAGGAGCAGGCGTTCAGCATATTGCTATCGCCACTGATGATATCGTACACACAGTAGAAAGTCTCAGAAACAACGGTATAGAATTTCTTTACGTTCCTGACAATTATTATGATACGGTATTAGAGCGAGTGGGTAAGATAGATGAGGACTTGAATGATCTAAAAAGAATGAACATCCTGGTAGACAGAGATGAAGAAGGGTATTTATTACAGATTTTCACTAAACCTATACAGGACAGGCCGACAGTTTTTTTTGAAATCATAGAGCGACATGGCGCCAAATCTTTTGGTAAGGGCAATTTTAAAGCGCTTTTTGAAGCCATAGAACGAGAACAGGAACTAAGGGGAACGCTGTAAGGTGAAACACATACATTCATTAGCATATAATAAGGATAAATCAGTTAAACTTCAAATCAGGAGTGCGAATAAGCTATTTCTGATTTTTATTAGTATTATCCTGATGATGAAAGTAGAGGCTCAGGTCAGCAATACCGGCATCATGGATACTGTCGGCGGTGTAAAAATCAATAAGTTGAGCATAGGAGGATATATAGATGCTTATATGGGATATACAAATGCTGCCATATCCAATAAGGTGCCTTATATGGTATCGTCTGCTCAGTCCAATGAGTTCAGTATCAATCTAGCATATATAGATGTAAGATACGCAGATCGTGATTTCAGAGCCAGATTTGCACCAGGTGTTGGTACATACATGAATGCCAATTACCAGTCAGAACCAGGTACTTTACAAAATATTGTGGAAGCTTCGGCAGGATTCAGGCTATTTAAGAAAAAAGATATTTGGGTGGATGCAGGCGTTTTAGGCTCTCCTTACACTAATGAAAGTGCCATCAGCAAAGACCACCTGATGTATACAAGAAGTTATGCTCCTGAATATGTCCCTTATTATCTGTCAGGTATCAAGTTTTCAATCCCTGTCACTCAAAAAGTAAATTTTTATACTTACATCATCAATGGATGGCAGCAAATAAGGGATGTTAATCAAGGTAAGGCTATAGGTACACAGGTGGAGTTTCGTCCCGACCACCTCAATCTGATCAACTGGAATGTATATATTGGAGACGAACGATCAGCCTCCGCACCTCAAAACAGGATGAGGTATTTTACGGATATTTATTGGATACACAATCCTGATGGAAAATTTTCTATCACATCATGTGCCTATGTAGGTAATCAAAAGCGATTGACAGGCAACTCTTCTTCTAGCCATTATTGGTGGCAAACCAATTTTATCTGCAGGTACAGGCTGAGTCCTAAATGGTCAATTTCAAGTCGGCTAGAGTTTTTTAGTGACCCTGATAAGGTGCACATAATACCCCTAAACCCTGTTATCAATGGATTTTCAGCTTACAGCACCGGTATTTGTGTCAATATCAAAGTCAGGGAACAGGCATTATTGAGATTCGAAGGAAGATATTTTGGCTCAGAAAAATCCGTTTTTATGACAGACTCCGGATCTCCTGCGCCCAATATGTTATGGGTGATATCCAATATGTCAGTTTGGTTTTAAAAATTCTTAAGACGTAGCCCATGCTTTATCACCTGCTTTGTAGGCAAAACTTCCATCATATTTTCCGGGTACTGCGATGTACCTGAGTGCTTTAGTAGCTCCATCCTCAGATGTGAAATACCCCAGGATAGTCAGCTGTTTTATCATTGTAAAATAGTGATCAGCCTCCTTGTCTTTCTTATTTTTCTGATATTGGTAGGTGGTAGTATTGAGTTCCTGGACAAATTCCTGTTTCTGACTGTCAGTTGCGTTTATAAAGGATACTTTGTATTTATTTTCAAATACGGCTTTAAAGTCCTGCACTCCTTTGGTAAAAACAATTTGTTGATCATTATCGTAACACGCAGATATCATTTTTTGCATAAACATACCAATACCTATAGCCTTAGCACCGGGTGTATCTGTTTTAGGGATAATGGTTTCGCCTATTTCATCCAGAAGGGAAATGTCGTCCTTTGGCAAACCAAATGCCGTACCATCCTGTGAAGGCGAGGGTTTACAACCTGATTGTATAAATACTTCACCGCCTATGAATGCTACACCTGTAAGGATGGAAATGTGTTTAATTATGGTTCTTCTGTCCATGATTGGCTTTTTATTTTTAAAGGTTTTGTTTTTTCAACTCACTCACAGCATAATCCGCAGCTCTGGCAGTCAGGGCCATGTATGTCAGGGAAGGATTCTGGCATGCGCTGCTGGTCATACATGCCCCATCTGTAACAAATACATTGGGAGCATCCCATACCTGATTCCAACCGTTGAGCACAGAAGTTCTGGCGTCTCTGCCCATTCTGGCGGTACCCATTTCATGAATCCCATGACCTAAATAGTGACCGCTGTCCCAGGTATGTACATTTTTTATTCCGGCAACTTCAAACATTTGTTTCATCTCAGCCACAATGTCTTTTCTCATTTTCAGCTCATTTTCTTTCAGCTCTGCATCCATGGCAAGTATGGGCAATCCCCACTTGTCTGTCTTTTGTTTTCCTTTGGCAGTATCTGTAGTCACATTTCCGTTTTCGTCATAATATCTTTTGTCCAGCATGATTTGGTTTTCGTGGTATGGCAATATCTCTCCGAATCCAGTAGCGCCAATGGTCCAGGACCCTGGTGTACTCAATACATCTTTCAGACTACTGCCTATGCCGAGTTCAGCCACATCTCTTTCCCATCCTTCACGATTGGCAGAACCTTGATATCCGAAACCTCTGATATAGTCACGCTTGTCACCATTAAGGTTTACAAAACGCGGAATGTAAAAACCATTGGGTCTGCGCCCATAAGTGTAAAAATCTTCAAAACCATCTACTGAGCCGCTGGCTCCCAGATTGTAATGATGGTCCATCACATTATGACCTAATTCACTGCTACTGCTACCCAGTCCATCGGGCCAAATATCTGTTGCAGAGTTCATGAGTAACCAGGTACTATTGAGCGAAGATGCGCAAACGAATATAATTTTACTTTCAAAAGTGTATGTTTTATTATCTTCAGTGTCCAGTATTTCTACTCCTTTTGCTCTTTTACGATCTTTGTCATACAGTATCTGACTGGCGATAGCACCTGTGATTACATGTAAATTTCCGGTAGCCATGGCAGCAGGAAGAGTGGATGACTGTGTGCTGAAATATCCTCCATACGGACAACCTTCCCAGCATCTGTTTCTGTATTGGCATTTCCCACGATTGGGCAAATTGGAAGTAAGATTTGCTACTCTACCAATAAATAAGTGACGTTTGCCCTTGAAGTGATCATTTAATTTTTTAGACACCGATTTTTCCACGATATTCAGATCCATCCCGGGCTGAAACTGCCCGTCAGGCAAATGCGGCAAACCTTGTTTAGTCCCACTGACACCTATGAATCGTTCTACATGGTCATACCACGGCGCAATATCCTTATACCTGATAGGCCAGTCAATGGCTATACCATCTTTGGCATTAGCTTCAAAATCCATTTCGCTCCATCGATAGCTTTGTCGCCCCCAAAGTACACTTCTGCCCCCCATACGATAACTTCGCCACCATGTGAAGGGTTTTATTTCTGTGTATGGGGATTCTTTTTCATTCGTCCAACCATCCATGATGGCTTCACTGGCAGCCCACCCTCTATGTATGACAGGGTAGTCTTCTTTTTGTTTCTGGGTTGTCATCCCTCTGTGTTCTTGTTCCCAGGGATTTAAATTGGATGTTTTATAGTCTTTTATATGATCATGTCGGGCACCTCTTTCTACCAGGAGTACTTTGAGCCCTTTTTCTGTCAACTCTTTTGCAGCCCATCCACCACTGATACCGCTACCAATTACGATGGCATCGTAGGTATGTTGTTTTGTGGCTCGGGCATTGATATATATTGTGTCTGTCATATCTATTCTGAAATTAAAATGTATCATTTAAAGAATAAAGATAATAAACTTATTTTAATGCCATCAAAAAATTATTTTCCGGTGATGGATAACAAAGCCTACTTCTTACGCATGCCTAAAAAAGCAGCAGCCACCAAAAATCCAAGACATGCCAGCATCGTGTATAAGGTACTGAAGCCAAAATGTTCGGCTACATACATACTGCCCATAGGGGCTACTACGTGTGCTACTCCATAAGCCATAGAGTACAATGCCATATACTGTCCCCTTCTGGCATCTGAGGGGCGTGAAACTGCATAATTGGTCATAAAGGGCATGGCAAACATCTCCGACAATGACATCAGCACTATAAAAATAATAGCAGGCAAGATGCTCACCCAACCTATATTAATGGCAATGAATGCCAAAATAAGAAATCCGCTACCTACGGCAATCATCGTCATATTTTTTGACAAATGTTCGATACGCCTGATAAACGGCATCTCTATCAGTACTATGATCAGACCATTTAAGGCCAGCAACAGACCAATTTTGGTCTCCGAAAAGGCCCACTCTTTACCCCAATAAACTGGGACACTGGTAAATAACTGAAAAAAAGCAATTGCGTATAATGATACCAGTAAAATAAACAATAAATATTCTTTGTCGCTGTATGCAGATTGACCCTCCTCGGATACCTGTGATGTACTTGACTTTTCTGCATTATGATTGTACGGCAGATATAGATAAAGCAAAAGTGCTGCTACAAGACAAGTGACAGCATCGATAACAAAAATCCATCTGAATCCAAACGCACCGGCAACGATTCCACCCATAGCCGGACCTATGGAAAAGCCCATATTGATTGCAAAACGCATCAATGAAAAAGATCGGGTTCTGTTTTCATCCGTTGAATAAACAGCGATTGCCACACTGTTGGCCGGACGCAGGGCATCGGCAACAGCAGAAAAACAAAAAACGGCAAACACTATACAATAAAAGTCATGGAGAAAAACAATCAGAATCAGAAACAATGAACTAAGCAGTAAGGAATACAACTGTATGTGGTAATACCCGTATTTGTCGGTAAGGTGTCCGCCGATAAAGGCACCTGTGATACTTCCAGCTCCATATGCACCCATTACCCAACCTGCTTCCGTAAGGCTATATGAAAGACTGGTTGTAAGGTACAATGACATAAAAGGCATCACCATAGCACCTGCCCTGTTGATAAGCATTATCACACTTAGCAGCCACACGCTGCGTGATAGCCCCGAAAAGGAATCTTTATATATACTTATGATACTACCGATCATGGGATAATGGCATCATAACCCTATGAGTTCCCTGGCATTGGCTTTTGCGGTCTCTGTCGGAGGATTGCCACTAAGCATCTTGGCGATTTCAATCACCCGGTCATCCATGGTCAATTCCCGCATGGCAGTCATCGTCCTCGAAGCAGTTTCAGATTTGTAAACCCAGTAATGGCTTTCTGCACGGGCAGCTATCTGGGGCGAGTGGGTTATGCAGATAATCTGATGTTTTTCGGACATTCTCGACAGGATGGCCCCCATTTTCTGTGCAACGTCTCCAGATACGCCAGCATCTATCTCATCAAATATCAAAGTCGGCAAGGTCACTGCGCCTGCCACGAGCGATTTAACACAAAGTGTCAGTCTGGATATCTCTCCACCAGAAGCAGTATCTTTCAGAGGTAAAAATCCACTACCCTTGTTGGGTGCAAACAATATACTTAAATCATCAAGTCCAGTCGAAGACAATTCTTTCAGGGTATCTATTTTCACTTTTATATAAGCGTGCTCCATAGACAGACCCACCAGAAGGTCATGTACATTTTTTTCGAATGTTGGTATGATTTTTTTTCTTAAGTCGGATAAACTCAAGGCTTGTTTTCGCAGTTCAGTTTCCTGCTTTACACAAGATGCCTCCATTTTTTCTATTTCATCTGTCAGATCAGAATATCCGTTTAGCTTTTGCTCTATGGTTGACTGGATATCCAGTAAGGCTTGCATGGTAATGACACCATGTTTTTTTTGTAACCTGTTGATGAGATTCAATCTGGCATTGGCAAGGTATATGGCTTCCTCGTCATATTCTGTAGCCTCGGCCATACTTGATGCCTCTTTGGCTACATCTGCCAGCTCTTCGCGCACGGATATCAATCTGTCGTAAATTTCGTTGTAAGATTTATCCAGATGTTTGATGCTGCTGATATGATTTACGAGACCCTGGATTTGTCCTATGATGGCATTTTCGTCTTCTTCAAGACCATGCACCAGTAGGGTTGTACATTTTTTGATATCTTCTGCAGAAGTCAATTTTTCCAACTGAGCCTCCAGGGACTCCTGTTCACCTTCCTTCAATTCTGCCTGATTAAACTCATTCATCTGAAAACTGAGAAACTCCATTTCCTGATGTGCATTCCGATTTTTCTCTTTTAATTCTTCGAGTTTCCTGAGTGCTTGCCTGTACAGTTTAATGCCTTTTGAGTATGTCTCCAAAAGATTTTTATTGCCTGCCAGAGCATCTATCATTTGCAGCTGGAACGACGGTTTTTGTATGTCGAGCGTATCGAATTGCTGATGAATATCTATCAACCCTTCTGTAAGTTTGTCCAGTATATCTAGGGTGACAGGCGAGTCATTGACAAAAGCCCTGCTTTTACCATTGGATGCAATCTCTCTCCTGATGACCAGTTCGTCCATGTAGTCCAAACCTTCTTCGACAAAAAAATCTTCCAGCCGATAAGCCTTTACATCAAAAGTGGCTTCTACAAAACATTTTCTCTCCTGATCATACAGCACCCGGGTATCTGCTCTCTTACCCATGATAAGTCCAAGTGCCCCCAACAGGATAGATTTTCCAGCTCCAGTCTCACCCGTGATAATAGTAAGCCCTGCCGGAAATTCTATTTCCAGTTTATCGATGATGGCATAATTTTGTATTTCAATCTTTCTCAGCATAATATTGCACAAATGTAAAAATAATAAAACTGAAAATCAAACTCCTTCGACAATCTATGCAAAAATGTCAATACCATTTACATCACTCTACTTTTACAAGCCTGAGGAATCTAGGATACAAAGTAAACAATGATTGATTTTTATGTCGGTTTCATTTCAAAAAAAAAATATTAAATTACTTACTTAATATTCTTTCTTTTGTTTAATTTCGCATATCAAATTAGTATTAACATTTAGAATATAACTTTTTATCCCGTATTTAAAGATTTAAAATAATTTTATTAATCAACTTCAAATCAAAACATCATGAATTTTCAAAATTTTAGTTACCGGACTTATTGGGGGAGTCTTCTCATTTTTCCTTGGATGGCTATTATGGGGTATTATTTTCAAAGATGCCATGCCTGATAATGTGCCCGGACTACAGAAGTCGGAATCAGATATGGTCATGTGGGCAATGGTGCTTTCCTGTCTGTTTTTAGGGCTTTTACTCGCGTATATTTTTGTACAATGGAGTGGAATCTCAACCTGGCAGTCCGGATTGACAGCTGGAGCAATCATAGGATTTCTGCTTACTTGTTCTGTAGATTTGGGATTATTTTCCATGACCAATATGCATACTGTGCGCACAATACTAATGGATATTGGAATCAATACGTTTTATTATGCGGCGATTGGTGCTGTAATGGGCTGGTGGTTGGGAAGGAAATAAAAAAAACCTCCGTCATGACTTTTCTTTGGTTTGGCGTCAGTCACTGAAGTCAAGAAAATATACATCAGTTTTGTTTCTCGGTATAGAGGCGACATAAAAGCCGTTGGCTTGTGGTATTACCTCCTGCAAATCAAAACTGACGCATGATTTGGGAAGCCCAGTAAATACAAGTGTAAAACCGAAGTCAAGGTGGCTCTTTACTTCAGTCCATGCCGGGAAGGCACTGATTTTCTCAAAGTGCACCAATTCGCTGATATGCGATGAATGCTGGTCAAAAAGGTAGGTCGTAGGCCAAATCCTGATAAAGATCGGGATTTCATTTGCCCTGCACACGCCATGTATTATCACCTGACCCTCCTGCGAAGCATAGCTTTCCAACTCTTGCATTAAACCCGGAAGCATGACTGGACTGGGAGTGAAAATGATGTGTGCCATATGCTGAAGTATTTAATATTTACAAAAATGGGACTATTTTGCAATATTTTTGAACTTTCGAATAAAAATTTCAATACAAAATGAGTTTGTGCTTAAAAAAAGCATTACTTTTGTGCTCATTTTTAAAACAAAAAATTAATTCACAATGATTGCAATCGTAAACATAGCTGGTCAGCAATTTAAAGTGACAGAAGGTCAGGAACTTTTTGTCCACCAGTTAGAAGCCGCTGCAGGTTCATCCGTGTCTTTCGATCAGGTAATGATGGTCGATAACAACGGAGCCATAGCAGTAGGCACGCCGGTATTGAGCAATGCCAAAGTAAATGCCACTGTCATCGGCAACCAGAAAGGTGACAAAGTGATCATCTTCAAAAAGAAGAGACGTAAGGGATATCAAAAGAAAAACGGTCACAGACAAAGTTTTACAAAAATTAAAATCGAATCGATCACTGCGTAATTTTATGCAGGTATTATCTAACCTAAAAAAAGAATAGAAAAATGGCTCATAAAAAAGGTGTCGGTAGTTCGGACAACGGACGTGATAGTCACAGTAAGAGATTGGGAGTAAAACTCTTTGGAGGTCAAGTCGCCAAAAGCAGGTAACATCCTCATAAGACAAAGAGGAACTAAATTCCATGCAGGAGAAAACGTTTATCTGGGTAAAGATTTTACAATACATGCTCAGATAGCAGGTACAGTATCCTTCAAAAAAGGAAAAGATAACAGAACATGGGTGAGTATTATCCCTGCTTTAAATGAAGTGAAAGAGACCGTAGCGCCTGTAGCAAAAGCTAAACCTGCTGCCGCCACTGTAGCTCCGTCTGCCCCTAAAGCTGCTGCAAAGCCTGACAACCTGACTAAGGTAGAAGGTATCGGACCAAAAATTGCTGAACTCCTGCATGCAGAGGGTATCATCACTTTTGCGGACCTTGCTGCCACAAGCACAGATAAACTCCAGTCTATCCTGACAAGTGCAGGACCTAGATTTACAGCGCACAACCCTGGTACATGGCCAGCACAGGCTGACCTGGCTGCTAAAGGCGAGTGGGATAAGCTGAAGGAGTGGCAAGATCAGTTAGATGGTGGAAAAGTAACATCTTCTTCCGAAGAAGAATAAGGATATACACAGAGAAGTCAATGGATAAGAACTTGCCTTAATCTATTTCGGGTAAGCCTGTTTCAAATAATTAAATTGGCAAACTAAAAAGGGGATAAATCATTGATTTATTCCCTTTTTTGATGAAAGCTACAAACGTATTATAATTAATAATAGCTGACCAATGGAAGCTATGTTTTTTATAACTACAAAAGTATTAAGAGAAATGACCATTTCATATGGGATAAGGCAAGGATAAGTATTGACAAAAACGGTACATCAATAGAATTAAAAAACAAAAATCTGGACTTTTATCCTGTATGTACATGTTCAAAAAAAATGAATATTCCTTATCCATGTTATGATGCCAATCCCCTAATCAGTAAGTTACGAAATGATGAAGATTCGCTTTTTGAGATAGAATTCAGAGATGTAAATACAAAGGAGCTCTTATGTAAAAGTAAATGCAATGGCTGGACAGTTTTGGAAGGATGCAATATGGAGCAAAGTGGAAATCAGGTTAAAATAGAAATTTATAAAAATGGAATTCACTGAAAGAACTGCAAATATCTGCCGATAAAATAAAGGCATGGCTGGCGAGTAACAAATAAAAAACCTTGCCCTCCTCATTAAAAAGAAATAAAACACATCTTTTTTACTTTATTAACTTGGAGTGAATTGCCTGCACTACTGCTTTGTTGGTGGGGGCATTGTGGCTGATCATAGCAATCACTTCCATTTTTTCAGGCTTCCATAAGCCACCTGCACCTTCAGGTAAAGTATAATTGTAATTCCTTTTGATGATCACATTTTGTTTCAGATCGGTGCCCAGTCCATCACCATCTATCCTGGTCAACATATCTCTCAATACATGCTGGTGGGAATAATCTTCTATGATGACTGAACCGCTGGATTGTGCATCTACGATGTCAGACTCTGTCAGATAAATGGTAATATTGTAATTGCCATTGAGGTCTACCAATGGTATAGCTGCCAGCTCCAAATCCAGCCTTCTGCTTTGTGCGTTATATTTTACATCCATCAGGATATTCATCTGGTGAGGTTTCTGCAACTCACTTTCTACTGCCGCCTGCCATAGGTCTGGAAGATCTGTCATGAGCAGATTATCCTCATTGGGCACCCTATTGATAGAAGCTGCAGGTTTTCCGAACCATGGCTGAAACCAGTTTTCCAGGTCTTTGGCTTTTTGGTTCCTAAAATCGTATTTGCTTTTTTTAGTAGGTTCTGATAAAAACTCTCCATGGATGCCCACGACTGCTACTTTTCCATCAAATTTATTAAGGATATTCTCTATAGCTGCACTACCTTTCGGACAATTGGAACAGCTGGCACCTGTAAGTTCTTCCAGGAGCACCACACGCGAAGATTCAGGGATGACAGGGTCAGAAATTTCTATGGGTATTTCCTTGCAGGATAGGATGGTGAGCACTGTCAGATAAAGTAGTATTGCTGGAAAATGTCTCATTGTATTTTGTTTTATTTGCGCCTGATAATTTGAAATGCTAAAATGTAGTGTTCATAGTAAATCTGAATCCGCTGAATGCCGGCTCCAGTCTGCAAATACCTCCACTACATACAATACCCTCTACTTGCTTGACATATCGCAAGCTGTACCGCTGAGCATCATTAAAAAATACAACTCCCAATGTAGGGTATAATGTCTTCTCGATGACACCTTTTGAGTTTGCTTTTTTAGGCTTCACATTGTACATACCCGAAATCTCAAAACTCCATTTGGGAGCCATACTAAACTCTGCCAGGCCATACATCCAACTACCGAAATCCTGTTTTGTTTCCATGTACTGAAACTCTGTACGAAGTGCTTTATATGGGGTAAATCTGTAAAGGAAGTCGAGGTATGGCGTGATTGTTTTGACCAAAGGTACTTCAGACTTCATCTCATAGACCTCCTGATTGTAGGTGAGAAACTGAATACCTGTGGTAAGCTGCCACTTTCTCTTATATTTATATATGACCTCTGTAAACAACTCCTGAAAAAGCCTGTCACCATCCAGAGTGGTTATATCCGAATAATTGACATTGGCACTTATGTTCTTATTGAATTTATACCTCACATCCAAACCGTATGCTAACTCCGAAATATCCTGAGCAGCGGGGCTGTATCGGGCGGTCAGGCGATAGGTATTTTGACGGTTGAGCGGGGTGAGATAATTGATCAAACCACGCAGCAATCTCTGATTTGGGTCTATGCGAAAACTAAAGTTTTCGGTCCGTTTTGCCTCGGCGGTGACGCCTAGTTTGCCTTTTGCATACGAAAGACTACCATATAATACGGACCCTGCTTTTTGCTCCAGCTTACCCAGACTAGCGCCTACGATTTCTGTTTTTATGGCAAAAGGATTATAAAAAATATCTTTGGATTTTAATGCTACTTCTGTGTAGAGGTTGATGCCTGCAAAACTGAGCGTGTTGTATACAGATGTAGAGTAGGTATTGTGGTTGGGCGAAAATCTGTCAGCATTCTGGTACGTCCTTAAAGCATCCGCGACACCAGCCATATTTTCATCTGATATAGTGCGGTTTACAAATCCCAGACCAGGTGCCAGCGTTACAGGCTTCTCTTCAGAGCCAAGATTGACAAAACCTTCCAGCCTTGCCCCTTTCAGATTGCCGGTATAGACCTCAAAAGCATTTTTTTGTTTCCCTACGAATGCCATTACATTCCAGTTGTCACTTAGATTGTACTTAACTTTAGCTCCATATATGGCATTATCTATAAAGAGGGACCTTGTCTCAAAAGCTCTGAAGATGATGCCTGAACCAATCTGATCGTAAAGGTATCCGGCACTGATTTCGAGGTTTTTAATGTCTTTTTTTATATACCATCTTCCGATACCGGTTCCCGAAAAAGAGCCAGTCGGATTGCGCAGATTAGAATTATTAAACATGTCAAATCGAGCCCCTATTGTGAATCCCTGTATGGAATAATTGAGATTAAACCATGCTTCGCCTCCGAAAATCTGCCGGTTGTACTGTGGCGTATTGATGGCATTGATGGATGAGTCCCTGATGAACACATTAGCATTTGTTTCAAAAGCCCCCGAAAAGGTCCCTTTGTCCTGTGCCGAGATGGATATACTACTCAAAACCAAAATAAATAAAAAAAATCTGGTAATCATACAACAAAGACTTAATTAATCCATATTAAAATCCACCACAAGATAAAAACTAATTCTCATATACTACCAATTTCTCATCAAAGTGTCGGTCAAATATCAATAAGAAAAGAAAATTCTGAGATCCGGGGGCAATACCTCAAAAATTGAAACCACTTTTGAAATAAAATCCCCTCTGGTTAAATCTGGTGATGCTATATTCACAAGACAGTGTCAGATTATTAAAAAGTATGATGTCCACTGCCGGCCCATACCCAAACTGTATATTATTGGAATATGGGTTAAGGTATCCAAAAACCGGATCGCTGGCATAACCTATGTCAAAATTGGACCTGACAAACAATTTCAAATTCATGACCCTGAATTGCCTCGGCATATATTTTGTGAGCTTGATGTCTTTGTCTGACAACCTGCATTTGAGTGCATTATTCAGTATAAAAAAGTTGCGCCCATCCAGTACATACAATTGGTATCCGGTGATAACATCATCTCTGTAACCTATGCCCGCATTCAGAAAATACGGTAGAGGATTATCTTGCAGATTGAGTTTTACCTTCACCTTATTACTCAGGATAAGCCAGTTTTTTAGTGGTGTATGTTTTTCTGCTTTGAGTGATATCCATGTGTTATCTACCTGCTGATACAGACCAAGGCCCTCTTTACGGATAGCCAGTTCCATCCTGTGGCCTCCTACTGGATATAGTGGATACAATGTATTGTCAAATCTTATGGTATAATCTATCAAAAAGTACCTCAGTCTGTTGGCTGACATGCCGAAGTATTCCTTATTGAGCGAGCCGGAGATCATACTGTCTGTTTTGGCAGAAATAAACTCCAGCCTCAAAGTCTGAAAGGTGAGTGGATTTGTCCTGTGGTGAAGGCTTATACTGGCCTTGTATTGAAAAAACACTTTTTTATCATCCTGACTCCTGTAAAATCTGGGTTTATTATTTTCTGATATATAAGCTATTTCCCTGTTTTCGGAGTAAACTACATTGGTAGAAAGCCCCCATTTGTCCTTTAAATAAGGAAAATCATACGCTAGTTCATATTTTTTGGTGTACCCAAACTGTGCTTTAACTTTCAGTTTGTCCTTGCTTCCCGAAAAATTGATGTGTGTCAGGGCTAAACCATAATTGACCCGATCGAACGAATAATTTTGTTCTTTTCGCCAGACATTAAAGTTTCTATCTGCCAGCTCAAAAATAATATAAGGATAAATAAACCAGTTTTCCTGAAGCTGGATCTCTACGTTACATATATTGAGGTCCGTATTCCAGTTTTTAATGTTGATATTGACAAGCGTAAACAGGCCTACACTCTGCAGTCTTTTTTCATTGGATCCGAGTCTCTTTGCCAGTTGGTCCAGGCTGATGGTATCTCCGGAGTGTAAATCGATTTCCTTGAAGACTACATTATGGCTGGTTTTTAGCAGCCCTTTGATCTGCACACTGTCTATCACTACATAACTTGCCTGACTACTGCTATCAGTACAGATAAAAAAGAAATAAAAAATAAACAGGAGAGACCTTAGGAGCACCGAAGCCGATATATCATTGCAAATGGCTGGCAAAGCTTATCAGATATTGAGGTAAGACATGAGTGAATCAAATCGCTCACGCATACCATCATGATGACCTACCTCCGAAAATGTAGCTGAAATGTCATAACCAAACCGCTCCAGGCTTGATTTAAAAGCATTGATATCCTGGCGGTTGAGTTTGAGAGTGATGAAAATCCTGCTCGTTTCAGGTATGGTATTGACAAAACTACTCAGGATGCTGACATCCTCCGACTCTGCAATTCTAGCTATTTCTGCGAGTGAATAATTGCCCTGAGAAGTCTCTATTACCAGGATGCTGCCAGGCTCTGCAAATGAGAAGTGCATTGCAAAATACTGCAGTAAGTCCTCCATAGTGATCACGCCGAGATAGTTTTCGTGCTCATCTATGACTGGAATCATAGTCAGCTGGAAACGCCCCATCTTGGTCATCACTTCGAATAGGTGTTCATTTTCGAAGCAATAAGGACGCAGAAAAGAAAGTCTGTAGGTACCGACGGCTTCACGTGTATCGTGGATCAGTATGTCTTCTTCTGATACAACACCCAGCAATTGCTCATGATTGACAATAGGCAGATGCCTCACATGATATACTTGCATCATGTTGAGCGCTTCTTCTCCAGTATCTGAGGTCTGGATCGGAAAGATGGTCTGCGATATGAGTTCTTTAGCTACCAATAATAATGTATTAATGTCTGCTTACATTGAAGACTGTAATAATCATCAAATGTAACAAGAAGTCCCGACTTATTGTCTTAAATCTTTAAAAAAAGAACATTTGAAGCTTATTGTCTAAGTATTTTTTTTCTTTCAAAAACGAATTCCTCCTCAGACAGGATGCCCCTTTTTCTAAGCTCCGACAATTTATTGAGCTGTGCAAGGAGACTATCATCCAATTCTGATGCTTCAGCCGTATTGTTTTTTTCGGTATTGGGTGTATTTTGCACTGTTTCCTTGGCAGGTGCAGGTGTAGGAAATGGGTTGACTCTGAAGCCACCGGACTTAAATGCTTCAAATTCTGGCTGAATCCTTACAAAAGCCAGATCGTCATGACTCAGAATACGCTGCGTGTCACCAAGTCCGAGGCTCACAGCCTTACTGATGTGGTGATATGCAAGGGCCTTATTTTCCGTAAGCGAATATGCACACGCAATATTAAAATGCAATGCCACATCACCGGGCGAAATTTCCAGTCCTTTCTTAAAGTCTGCTATGGCTTCTGTCAAATCAAAATCTTTGTATTTTTTTATACCACTGTTTTTATATGGATTTGCCCTGAGATTGGAGACAGGCGATGGTTTTTTGGTAGTGCCGTTTTTACTACTGTCGGGTATTTGTTCGTATTGCATCATCTGAGCGTCACGTCTGGCTTCGAGAGGTCCTCTCCTGACCTGTATGATGCCTCTGTTGTATCTTTTATCAAACTCCTGGTCTGACATATTGAGCAGTTTGATACCATTCATTACACCTGCAATCAACGAAATAGGTAACCCTATATTGAAAGAAACCATCAAAAGCACCATAAATCCAATGAAACCCCCTGTCTGACCCAGATAGATTTTGTGTCCACCCATAAAGCCAGTAAAAAATGCCAACATTGCTGCAGTGATTCTGTTTTTTGGTTGCATATCTACAAATCTTTTATCAATAAATTTTACAAGTCAACACGGCTATATCGTCTGAAATCTCCGTACCCCCACGAAAAATATCAATCTCCGTCAATAATTTTTCATTAAACTGATCAGGACTTAGCGCGCCGTGACTCTCGACAAAGTCTTCCAGAAAATGATCACCAAAATACTCATCAGCAGCATTGCGCAAATCAGGAAGGCCATCGGTAAAACTAACAATCATCGCATCAGGCGTCAGCTCTATTTTTTCCTCGTGGATATTGTTCAGCTTTTCAAAAGCACCAATAAAAGAACATCCCTTATCGAGTCTCATGAGACTGCCATTCATTTTTAATATAGGGGGATAATGTCCCGCATTGACATACTTCAAGGTCTTGAGTTTTGTATCTATTTCTGCTACAAAGAACGTAATATATCTGTCACTTTTGGTAATTCTATAGACAGATTGATTCAAAGCAAAGACGAATGTCTCCAAATCCCGGTACTGAAAGATAAGTGACTGTATCATAGCCTGAAAATTGGCCATCAACAACGCAGCCGATACGCCCTTACCGGAAATGTCAGCTATACAAAAAGCAAAACGGTCCTGATCAAATCGAATGAAGTCAAGATAATCTCCTCCTATATTGAAATGCGGTTTATAAATTTTTGACAACTCAAATTTTTCCTCATTGGGCAATACCTCAGGTATCAGCATTTGTTGGACCTGCGATGCCAGTTCCATTTCACGTCTGTAGCGTTCCTGCTCGATTTGCTTTTTAAAGAGTCTTTTATTTTCAATAGCTACAGCTATGATATTGGTAATAGTGGTGATAAACTGGATTTTGTTATACAGGTCATCTTTCTCTTTTATACCCCCTATGACGGAGTAAGCGATAGGCAACTCTTTGTGGAATACCGGGATAATGATATCAAATCCGTCCAGCCTCTGATCTTCCCCAGCTTTGATAGTGTGCAACCTCTTATGATGTAGTAATAACGGAACAATATCTGATCTGCTTTGACTTTTATAATTGATAGAAGTGGTACAATCCCACCCATCATCATCTATGATAAACAGAGCCATTTTTTCTATGCCCATCTCCCAGCTCAGGAAGGATTTATACATGTTGAACAGTCCATCAGCTGACACATTATCATTGATGGCTTGAGTGATGGTGAGCAGGGATTTGATCTGAAGCTGTTTGAGGCTCAGTTCCTTCTCCAGTTTTTCAAGAATGGCGAGTTCACGATTCATGAGACAAACCTACGCAATTTTTTGTGGATAAAAAAAAGAAGGTCTGCAATTACTCGTTTAATCGATAATATTTCCTGAAATCTAGATGAAATACTTTTAATCCAAATGGATAGTTTTATCCTTTACTTTTTATAATCTACCACAGAAGTGCAATACTTTGAAGCAATGATCCTTACCCATAACTAAATCTGATAAATTATAACCAAAGTATCCTTCATTCCTGATTAATCCTTCACCCATTTGCCTGTCCATCTCCTGCCGCTCTTGTCCATGATTACAACGTGATATATTCCGGAGGGAAGAAAACCGGCATCCAGTTTGATATCCCGTTGATTTTGTACACCGGATTCGTGCGTGTGGCCCTGCATGTCTGTGATCCTGTACCGGACCGGAAGGAAGGCGTCATCGGGCAGTATCACATTGATCACATCATGACCTGGGTTGGGGTAGATGGTGAGTTTGCCATGGCTGATTAGCTCTTCTGTGGCCGAGGCTATCTCTTCCGGAAAGTACCACCACTTGTCCACATGGCTGCACTCCGGATCGAAGCACCCATTAGGGCCTACTTTCATTACCCAGGAGTGATATTTTGTGGATAAGGTATCCCGAACTCCCAGACTTCCTCCTACTACAATGCTGCCGTCATCCATTTCCTGTATATCATTGATATTTATCTTTCTGAAGGTACCATTATCCTTAACAGATGCCAGAAAATGCACCCATTTTACTCTTCCATCCGGACCAAAACGGGCCATATAAGCCCCTGTCCAACCAGTAACAGCTACCTTCTTCCTTAAAAATGGTACATAAAAAGTATCCACCTGAGCATTAAAACCACACATCAGAATATCTCCATCTTTTGCTTCTGATAATCTGTTAACTGTAAATTTACCAACTGTGGGCAAATTAAACCCTGACCAATATCCATAAATCAAATCAAAAGATGATTCCCACACCTTTTGTCCCTGACGATCTAATTTGGTCAACAGTGGAGGAGTATTTTTTTTACTTGTATCATAATTGGTAACTATATAGTGTCCGTCATGGGTGACTTTGATTTTTGCTCTTGGGTTGCTTTCCCGCTCATTTAATGGAAATCTGCATATTTCCTGTATACTGTCATTCTCCAGTATTTTGAATATGTACTTCTCCGGCACTCCCCACGCAGTATATTCATACACAAATACCATATTACCATCTGTGTCCACACCAGAATCAGTAGCTTGTGCCGGATCTTCCAACGATGAAGGTTTGAAGTAATGTGGGCCACTCACCAATGTACCATCAGATCTTAATCTCAGCCAAATGACACGCGGATCATTTTTTCATTGTCAAGTGCAGGATCATTACCTGACCCCCAAAGAATGATCTCATCATTTTTGACTAACTCTATACCATATAAGTAGGCAAAAGCATTATTTTTGATATTCAATTCAAAATTACTTAGAACTAAATTCTCTCCTTCCAATGTCATTTTATTAAAGTACCAATTATATTTACCATTTTGCAATTGTAGGTCCCAACTTCCTAAGTAAATTGTATCATCTTTCACTTTACAAGTATGATAGAAGAAATCTTTGTTCCCTGTATTATGAATGACTATATTATTTAATTTTTCATTAATTTTTGATACACCCCCACAGAAAGTTGTTGATTCACAAGGAAATTTGTGCGTCTGCAATATTTCATTATTCGGTATAGGCAACACCTGATAAGTAAATGAACCTAACGGCAAATCTGTAAAATAAGTCCTGCTGAAATATTGACCATAGGCACTCAGCACCACAAAGGTGCTGAGTGATATAGCCATCAACCATCGCAGACTGACTGTAATCATACAATTTCTATTTTTGTATTACTAATTTTTTAAAATCAATAGGCTTGTCATCTTTCATTATCTTGACCATATATACTCCATTAGAATAACGCTACGCACCCTAGATCTTCACCCCCTTGCCAGTCCATCTCCTGCCCTGGCTATCCATCATATGTCTTATATAAATGCCAGATGGAATATAAGACATGTCAATTGATAAGTCATCACTATTTACTGTTCCTGAAATATGCATTCTCCCTTTTGTGTCTAGTACAGAATACTTAAAGGATCCTGGCAGTTCATGACCGGGCAACTGTACATATATTTTTTCATTCCCAGGATTTGGATAAATAAGTAATGGTGATACAAGGGCAGTCGTTTCCGTCAGAGAGGAAACAAAATCAGGAAAAAACCACCACTTATTTACATGACTACAAGTTTGATCAAAACATCCGTTTGCCCCTAGTTTCATAATAAAGGGTCTTGACTCATTGAACACATTTTTAACACCTAGTGAGCCGCCCACTAAAATACTGCCATCTTCCATCTCATCGATATCGGCTAGGGACACTAAATTGGTCTTACCTTTATCATCAAGATCTGCCAAAAAGTGCACCCACTTGACTACCCCATTGGCACCAAATCGTGCCATAAATGAGCCAGCCCTCCCGCTACTAAGTGTTTTATACCCTAATGATTTAATATAAAAACTATCAATATACCAATTAACACCACACAATAAGATATCTCCATCACTTATCTCTTTGATCCTTGAAACATAAAAGGCCGAAACGCTTGGCCTTATTCGTTCATCCCAATATCCATAAGGCACATCAAAAGATGATTTCCATAATAATTGATTATTTCTATTAAATCGTTTAAGAATCGGAATTTGAAGATTATCTTTGCTATAATTAGACATTAAATAATCACCATTTGATGTGACTTCCATTTTTGGAAAATCACTATCTTCCTCTATATTAAAATCCAAATCTACAACAGTTTCAACTTCGTCATTATCCTTTATTCTTATTATACTAAAATCAAATACTAGCAAGACAGTACTATCAATATCAAGCTTGGCATCTATAGGAATCCCAAATCCACTAGCCTTGGGAGGATTGTAATAATGAGGACCACTTATTAAAGTACCATCTTTTTTTATTCTGATCCAAGCAATATACAGATCATAAAGTGACGGATCATTGTCTGGATGAAGGCCTACGCCCCAAAGTATCACTTCATCATTCTTTACCAATTCATGACCATAACATTGCATCACTTCACCATTTATTGGCTTTATGGGTATCTTTTTTTTCAATACCTGATTTCCTTCAAAATCCAGAATGCCAAAATTCCATCCCACATTATTGGAGTCTGCTATCATCCCAATATCTCTGGATGAGTAATAAATGTAATTTTTATCCCTTCTCACAGACCTGCCCAATATAAAAAGCCACTGGTCAGCAGGATGAAAATCCTTAAGGATCTTTGAACTCTTTTCTGTTTCTAATAAAATGATATCAGACTCAATATAGGAATTCGGATAAAAAATTCCAGCATGTATTAGCATATGATCATCATCCAAAAGGTCAACTGATCTAATTTTGCCTTTACGTAGATCGTCATTCAAAATTCGTTTTAAATAGTGTTGAGCAAAAACGTTCAGCACAAAGATTGTGCTGAACGTAATAGTCATCAACCATCGCAGACTGACTGTAATCATACAATTTCTATTTTTGTATTATTAATTTTTTAAAATCAATAGGCTTGTCATCTTTCATTATCTTGACCATATATACTCCATTAGCAATAGAAGAAACGTCTACAGAAATTTCGTTTTCTATTTTGCCTACAGAAACTGTCACTCCCATAAGATTTATCATTTCGTATCG